>NZ_JBAZTL010000006.1:0-285214 GCF_041661885.1 Sphingomonas sp.
GCTGGATCAGGCTTTCGCCCATTGTCCAATATTCCCCACTGCTGCCTCCCGTAGGAGTCTGGGCCGTGTCTCAGTCCCAGTGTGGCTGATCATCCTCTCAGACCAGCTAAGGATCGTCGCCTTGGTGCGCCTTTACCACACCAACTAGCTAATCCTACGCGGGCTCATCCTCAGGCGATAAATCTTTGATCTTACGACATCATCCGGTATTAGCAGCAATTTCTCGCTGTTATTCCGAACCTGAGGGCAGATTCCCACGCGTTACGCACCCGTGCGCCACTAAGGCCGAAGCCTTCGTTCGACTTGCATGTGTTAGGCATGCCGCCAGCGTTCATTCTGAGCCATGATCAAACTCTCAAGTTTATGACCGGCTTCATCGCAGTGGAATTCCACGATCAAACCAGCATCTCTAGGAGCTGCTCTGCACATATCTTTACGTATGGAAACGTGAAGGACATGTAGGAACAGCTTAGCTTTGAACGATCCAACGGGCCTAAAGAACCCGAAAAACCGTGAAGCCGCCGCCCACATGTCCCTTCATCTTAAACCAACAATGTCAAAGAGCGCAAAATACCGACGCCTTGCTCAACCCTTCTTTCAAAGGCCAAGCCGAGCGCCGAAAATTTGGTGACCGTAGAAGCGATCCGTGTGGGCCACCGCTGCGGTGAAACCCCTCTAGGCAGACCGTTTGATTCGGTCAAACCCTTTTTTGCAATTTTCTTTCACTGCCCGGCCAAACCCGCAGAAATCTGCGGATTTAAGGGTCTTTAAGGGCTTGTGCGCTACCCGCCTGCGGATGGACGCCCCTACCCAATCCGCGAATCCCCCAGCCGAATCGCTGTCGAATCAGGTGCGTAGCGCCGTAATCTGGCGTTCGGGCAGCCAGATTCTCGCGCAAATTGTGCAATGGGCCGCGACCTTTCTCGTGATTCGTATCCTTGATCCGCACGATTATGGCCTGTTTGCGATGACCGGGGTGGTGCTGGTCTTCCTCAACATGCTCAACGGCTATGGCCTGGCGAGCGGACTGATCCAGAAGGCCGAGATCAGCCCGCGCGACATCCGGCAATTGTTCGGAATGTTGCTACTCCTCAATGGAGCGCTTGCCGCTGCGCAGGTTCTCCTGCTCGCGCCGGCTGCAGCGGCTTATTACCGCCAGCCGATCGTCGCCCATATGCTGCAGGTCCAGGCGCTGCTCTATTTGACGACCCCCTTTATCGCGCTGCCTTATGCGCTGTTGTCGCGCACGCTCGAATTCAAACTGCAGGCGCGGGTCAATATTCTCGCGTCGCTCGCCAGTGCGAGCGCGGCGCTGGGCGGCGCGATGGCGGGATTGGGTGTGTGGACGCTGGTGCTCGCCCCGTTGGTCCTGTTTACCGTGCGGGCGGTGGGGATGACGATCGTCGCCAAATCTTTGGTGTGGCCGAGCTTCGATTTTCGCGGTGCGGGCAGGCTGGCGCGCTATGGCGGGGTGATGGCAATCGGCCAACTGTTCTGGTTTGCACAGAGCCAGGCCGATGTGTTCATTGCCGGGCGCCATTTCTCCCCGCACACGCTCGGCATCTATACCGAAGGCCTGTTCCTGACGCAGGTGTTCGTCTCCAAATTCGTGCCGCCGCTCAATGAAGTCGCCTTTTCGGCCTATGCGCGAATCCAGCATGATCGCGCGCTAGTCGCTGCGGCCTTTGCGCGATCGGTGCGGATCATCATGATTGCGGCGCTCCCTTTCTATTTCGGCCTTGCCGCCACCGCCGAGCCGCTGGTGCTGACGGTGCTTGGTGAAAAGTGGCGCGAAGCCGCGCCGGTCGTGCATTTGCTGGCGTTGGCCATGCCGTTCATGACGCTGCAAGTGTTGCTACAACCGGCGTGCGACGCGTGCGGCCGACCGGGGATTGGCGTGCGCAACGGCGCGGTTGGTGCGTTGGTACTGGCGATCGGCTTTCTGGTCGGGGTGCGTTGGGGTGCAACCGGCCTCGCCACGGCGTGGATCTGCGCTTATCCGGTCTATCTCGGCGTCAGTCTGTGGCGATCACTGCCCGTCATCGGCACCTCGCCGCGCGCCATTGCCGACGCAATCGCGCCAGCGTTGCTCGCCGCGCTGGCGATGGCACTGGTGGTGACGCTGGTCGATAAGGCCCTGCCCGCAATGCTACCCGGCGCACGCCTGGCTATTCTCGTGCTGGTCGGGGCAATGGTCTATTGTGGCTGGTTGCTGCTGTTTGCACGCGGCGTGCTGCGCGACGTGATTGCGACAGTGCGCAAGCAACCCGCCACGCTGGCAACCGCTTAAGCCGACTGGATGTAACTGCGCATCGCCTCGGCGTCGGCCTCAATCCGGTCGATGCGATATTTGACCAGATCGCCGATCGACACGAAGCCGATCACCGTGTCGCCGTCGACCACCGGCAAATGCCGAATCCGTCGCCGTGTCATCAATGACAATGCCCCGATTACCGCCTCCCCCGGGGTCACGGTGATGGGCGGCGCGGTCATCGTATCGCCGACGCTGCGCGCCATTGCCTCTGCGCCATGTGCGTCGATCGCGTGGATCACGTCGCGTTCGGAAAAAATCCCGACGACGCGGTTGCCCTCCATCACCGGCACCGCACCGACGCGGCGCGTCGCCAGCACCGCCACTGCGTCGCCCACGGTCTGCTGCGCGGTGATCGAAATTACTTCACGGCCCTTATTGCCCAGGATTGCTGCGATCGTCATCGGCTCTCTCCTACTGCGCTCGTCATCCGAGTCTCTCAGGCGCTTGAGGATTTCACGTTTCGCGCCCTATGGGAAGCAATGACGACTCCACCCGGCCTCGATGATCCCGCTTATGCGGCTTTCGCCTGGGCGCGCTTTCGCCGCATCCTCGGCTGGATGGCGGTGCTGGCAGCGCTGTTCATCGTCGCGGCGATCGTGGTGCTGCAGCATTTTTATGGGCCGATGGGATGGGTCGCGATCCTCGCGGTAATCGGCGGCGCAGGCGGATCGATCATGTTGAGCGCGGTGCTGATGGGGCTGATCTTCCTCAGCTCGGGTTCGGGCCATGATGAGTCGGTCGATCGACGGGACTGAGCGAGGGCCAACCGTCGGACGCTTGAGCGCGATGATTTCACTTCGCTCGAAACGAACGGAACTGGTGAAAGGATCACCCGATTCTAATCGCGGCCCTTGATGCGATAGCCGAAACTTCGGGTGCCGTTGGCGGGGATTTCCACCGACCATATCGCTTTGCCGTCCTTACGCACGAGCTTCTTGGTCATACGCGACATGCGCGGCAAATTCTCGCCCGCGAAACGCGCCTCGAAACGGACAGGATAGGAATTGGCGTTGCGCGCCGTCAGGCGATAGGCCTCCCAATCTTTACCGCTCGCAGGATGCGCGCTTTCGATCGTCACTTGCGTGGCTTCGGCGACACCGGCTTCGACCTCCTCACCCACCGCCTTGTCGGCGATCGCGCCCTCCCCGATTAACAGCGCGGTGTCGCCGCGCCGCTGGAATAAGGCGACAGGTCCCGCCGGAAGCGGCACGCCCAGCCCCTGATCGGTGCGGTTGCGCAGGCGCAGCGTGATCCGGGGCGGGGTGGCATCGCCATCGCTGTCGATCGTGGACACATAGATAATGCCGACCGGCACTGCGACGCGATCGAGCAAGGCGACCTGCTTTTGCGCGAGCGCGGCGACGGTGGTGCGATCGGGCACGCGGTAGAGTTTCAGATCGCCGAGATCCTCCTGCTGCACGAACCCTGCGACCCTGACGCGACTGCCGGTGACCACGATATCCATCGCCATCGGTGCAGGTGCGGATACGACGAGTGCGGGTGCCGGCGGAGCCAACGCCGCCAGTACCGGAATCTCGATCGGGCGAGCGAAACACGTAAAGGTAAGCGACTCGTCGCGCGCGCTCCACGCCGGATTGGGCGCGCTGCCCTCTCGTTTGACCGCGCCCGCAACCACCATCGTCTCGGCATCGGCGAAGCTGGTGGTGTCGCTGCTGGCGAGCGTCACCCACGCGAGCAGATCGGCGCTTTGGCCATCTGGGCGCAGCGTCGCGACATAATTGGCCTGCCAGTCAAACCCCCACGCGAGATAGGAGAGCGTAACGGTAACGCTCGCTGCGGCGGGCGAATCGAGCTCGACCGACAGCGTTGGCTTGGCAGCAAGCGTAGGGGGCACGCGGTTATAGACCAGCGCATCCTGCGATGGCGCGCAATCGGCGGCGATGAAGCCGTCGCGCGTCTGCAGGATCGCAGCACCATCCGGCCCCGAGCGGAGGATCGCTTCCTCCTCGACGATGCGTTTGGCGATCGTATGCCGGATCGTCACAGGACGGCCAAAGCTGCCCGCGTAAAGGCTGCGCGGCGAGAGCAGATCGGCGTCGAGATTCTTCTCGCGCACGCCGTGCGGCAGGCCGGTGACGATCGCGCTTTCGGGCAAAATCCCTGCCGCGACGCCTTCGAACCGCAACGTCGTCCGCCCCGCCGGAATGGTGACACGGCGCTGTTCGGTGATGAGTGCATAGCCTTGCAGCCAGGCGCGATCGATCGCCTGATCGGGCGCACGCCGGGGGGCACGGTAGATCGTCACGGCAACGCGGTCGGGCGCGGGCGACACCGTTTGCGCGGGCGCCGCGCTCGCCAGCGCGCCGACCAGCAATGCCAGCAACCAGCGCAGAACGCGCCGCACCGCGCTCAGAACCGCGTGTCGAAGGTCGCGGTGACGCTCGCCGTTCCGTTGGCGGGAACGGCGACGTGCCACACCGCCTCATCGGCATCGACGCGCGTGCTCGGCTGGCTTTCGTCGGTGATCTTCGTGTCGTGCCACCAACCGTCGAGCCCGGCCTGGGCGAGCTCGACCGTCACGCCCTGCGCGCGCGCATTGGTGAGGGTATAGCGCATCGTCGTGCGCCAGCGATTGTCGGAAATCCGCTCGCGTTTCTCGACCACCGGCAGGATCTTTACGTCGAACGCTTCACCAGTCTTGAGCGCGAGCTTCGATCCCATCGGGGTATGCGGGATTTCGCTCTCGCCGATGAATTGCGGCGCGCCACGCGCATCGCGCATATAGACGCGTACCGTGCCTGCGGGCAGCGCGTCGCCGAGCCCGCCCTCGCGCGACGAGCTGAACTTCAGAACCGTGTCGACGCTGACCGCCTCGTCAAGCTTTTGCAGCCAGGGGTTGCGATAGAAATAGGTCTTGGCGGCAGGAGCCCCCGCCACATCAAGGAAGCTGACCTGCTTGGTCTGTGCGTTGGCAATCGTGGTGCGCTCGGCCAACGGATAGAGGTAAAAGTCGCCGAGTTGCTCGCGGCCCGCCGTCTCGGTGCCGGGCCGGTTGCCGCGCGAGCCGGGCGTGCCGCGACCACCGTAAAAGCTCGGACGATTGCCGCCATCAACGGTGTCGACCGCGCCCGCGACCAGCAATGTTTTGGCGGCGTTGAAGGTGGTGCCGGTGGTATTGGTCAGAGTGACCCAGCCCTGCACGTCGAGTTTGCCCACCTTCTCATCGAACAAGGCGACATAGTCCGCCTTCCACCCCAGCCCGCGCGACAGATAGTTGAGCGTGGCCGGGCGCGTGCCCGCGTTCGCGCTATCGAGCGTTACCGACAAGGTCGGCCGCGCACGCAGATTGGTGGGAAGCGACGGGAAAACCACGCGGCCACCGCTGCGATCGAGGATCTCGATCCGGTCGCCAACCTGGACAATGGTGCCGCCATTATTGGCGAGCACGCGCGCCGTCTCGCGCGTTTCCGCGCCGGTCGCCGGGTTGGTACGCACCAGTGTCACGCTCTGGCCAACCGATTTGCTCATCAGCGTTTCGGGCGAGAGCAAGTCGTAATCGAAATTCTGTTCGATGATCCCGGCACCGGCGGCGGTGAGCGTCACCGTCTCGGGGCGGATTTGCGCGGAGACGTCGGCAAATTCCTGGCGCGACCGGCCGCGCGGCAGCGCAAGCTGGCGGGTGTCCTGGATCAACGCCAGATCATTATTGTAGATGGTAACCGCAAGATCACCCTGCGCGCTGGTCGCAACCGGGTCGGGGGCTGCGCTCTGAGCGATCGCCACGCCGGGCAAGCAGAGCATCGTCGTCGCCAGCCACATGCGCATGTCATCGCTCTCCCGTTATCGCGGGCCTAGGCTATGGATATAACAGCGATGTTACAACCCTATCGTCAGGCCCGCGAAACGGTGAGCGGTCGTTTACTCGCCTGGCGTGCTGGCTGTGCTGCCAGGTGGGCGGCCGCGACGACGGCGTGGCTTCTCGATCAAATCGTCATCGCTGTCGGGCTCAACAACGGCGGAGACGTTGAGCGACGGCGGCAGGCGATCCGCAGTGAAGCCGCTATCCTCACCAGCGTCTTGCACAACGGCCACCGCAACGGGTTCGCGCCGGGGACGGCCACGACCGCGACGCGGTGCCTCCGCGACCGGCTCGACCGCAACCACACCCTCGAGTGCCGGTGCGCCTTCAAAGGGTGTAATCGCTTCGACCGTGGCCGCCGCTTCGGTTGCCTCAGGGGCACGCGTAACGCGATCTTCCCGTTCGTAGCGCTCGCCACGCGGACGACGTTCGCCGCGCTCCTCGCGCGGTGCATCGGCCTGGCGCTCATAACCGCCCTCGCCGCCCTGAGCGTTGCCATTCGCCCGGCCACGCCCGCGATCGTCATAGCCTTGGCCTACGCCACGCTGTTCGGATGCGCCGTTTTGGGGTGCGGCATTCTGATTGCCATTCTGCTGATGGCCACCATTTTGGTTATAGGTGCGATTGCCATCCGGACGCCCGTCCTGGCGATTGCCGTCCTGGCGATACCCGTTCTGCTGGCCGTTGCCGTGCTGGCCGCCGCGCGGCTGGTCGCCCCGCTGCTGGTCAGCGCGCGGCTGCTCCTGAGCGCGCTCGCCTTCATCCTCATAATCGGGCTCGTCTTCATCGAGCGTCGCGCCCTGGATGCGGCGGGTCGATGGCGCGCCGCCATTTTCCTCGAAGCGCGCGCGAGTCTCGGCCAGCACGCGGAAGTAATGATCGGCAAATTGCAGATAATATTCGACGTTGACGCGGTCACCCTGCATCTGCGCATCGCGCGCGAGCGTCTTATATTTCTCGAGCAATTGGGCGGCATTGCCGCGCGCACGATTGTCGATGCGATTGCCGGTATCCTGACGACCCGGATTGCCACCCGACGAGCGCTGCTGCTGCCCGCCACGACCGCGACGGCGGCCGGCCTGACGATTATTGATCAAGTTCTTGTTGTCCTGTGCTTGGAAACCAACCCGGCCGTGCTCCAATAAATCTGGATGCAAATGCCCCCGGCACCGCCGCCGACCATCGGCAACGCGCGCCCGCCACGGTCGCCGGACGACAGCGACTGCATGACTAAGGATGCAGGCTACAGCCCGTTTTCAACCAGTTGCGATGAAAACGCGAGCCCCTGCGCCGTTCAATAGCGACTGCAAAGCCAATCGCCAAGCGGAATATTATGACCGTCGCGTGACCAATTAGGACGATGCGGTTGCGATCACCGCGCGCGGACGCCCACCGAGATCGTGGCGCAGCGCCACGGCAAACCCTTGCGCTTCCATCAGCGCGGTGACCGCCTCCGCCTGTGTCGCCCCAATCTCCAGGATTGCGGCCCCGCCGGGCGCGAGCAAGCGGGGCAATTGTGGGGCGATGCGGCGATAGTCGTCGAGCCCATCCGAGCCAGCGAACAGCGCCGCTCCCGGTTCGTGCTCGCGCACTTCGGCGGGAAGGTCCTCGCCGGTGCCGATATAAGGCGGGTTGGACAAAATCAGGTCGAAAGACCCGGCCACGCCCTCGGCCCAATCGCCGCGCCGGAGGGTCGCGCGCTCACCCAGCCCCAGGGCAAGGCGATTGCGCTCGGCATAGGCCAGCGCGTCGAGCGACGCATCGACGCCCAGCCCGGTGGCCCCAGGCCATTGGTCGAGCGCGGCCAGCAACAAAGTACCGGGCCCAGTGCCCAGATCGAGAATGGTCTTGGGGCCAGCCGTGCCGAAATGATCGACTGCCGCCTCGATCAGCGTCTCGCTATCGGCGCGCGGCACCAGCACGCCTGGCCCCACCGCCAGTTCGATCGTCCAGAAGGCACGGCTGCCGGTGATATAAGCGATCGGCTCATGCGCGAGCCGCCGCGCCAGCAGTGGGCCGAAGCTGTGCGGCGTGGGGGAATCGAGCCGCTGCAACAACAGCGTTTCGCGCGAAATGCCGAGCGCGTGCGCCATCAACAGTTCAGCATCGAGCCGTGGGGTCGCCGAGACAGGAGTAAGCGCGGTGGTTGCCGAAGCGAGCGCGCCTCTAACTCCCCTCCCGCGTGCGGGAGGGGTTGGGGGAGGGGCTGTCATAATTCGTACCGCGCGCTTGTCGCACTGCCCTCCCCCAGCCCCTCCCGCACGCGGGAGGGGAGTTTAAGAGTCAAGGCTCGCCAGCCGCTCGGCCTCGTCCTGCGCGATCAGCGCGCCGAGCAACTCATCCATCTCGCCCGCCAGAATCTCGGGCAACCGGTGCAGTGTCAGATTGATGCGGTGGTCGGTCACGCGCCCTTGCGGGAAATTGTACGTCCGAATCCGCTCCGAGCGATCGCCCGAACCGACCATCGATTTGCGCGCGCCCGCGCGCTCCTGATGCAGGCGGTCGCGCTCGGCCTCGTACAAACGTGTGCGCAGCACGCGCATCGCCTTGGCCTTGTTCTTGTGCTGGCTCTTCTCGTCCTGCTGGATGACGGTCAGGCCCGTCGGAATATGGACGATACGCACCGCCGAATCGGTGGTGTTGACCGATTGCCCACCCGGCCCCGACGAGCGGTAAATGTCGATGCGCAGATCCTTGTCCTCGATCTTGACGTCGACTTCCTCGGCCTCGGGCAACACCGCGACGGTGGCGGCGGAGGTGTGGATGCGCCCCTGCGCCTCGGTCGCGGGCACGCGCTGCACGCGGTGGACGCCGCTTTCGAACTTCAACTTGGCGAACACACCCTTGCCCTCGACCGAGGCGATCGCTTCCTTGAAGCCGCCGCTTTCGGACGAGGACGTCGAGATCAGCTCCACCCGCCAGCCCTGGCTTTCGGCGTAGCGTTGATACATGCGGAACAGGTCGGCGGCGAACAAGGCGGCCTCGTCCCCGCCGGTTCCGGCGCGGATTTCGAGCATCGCCGCGCGTTCATCGGCCGCATCGCGCGGCAGCAGCGACAGCGCCAGCGCACGCTCGGCGACCGGCAAGCGCTCGCGGATCGTGTCGATCTCCTCGCGCGCCATCGTCTTGATCTCGGGGTCGCCGTCATCTTCCATGCCGGCCAGCACGTCGAGCTCGGCGCGCAACCGCCGCACCTCACCCGCAGCCTGCGCGACGGGTTCGAGTTCGGCATATTCCTTCGACACCTGGACGAAGCGGTCCGACGGCAAATCCCCGGTCGCCATCAGCGCCGAAAGCTCGTCGCGCCGCGCCTCGATCTGGCGGATGCGTTCGGGGGAGATGGAGGTCATGCGCGCCCTTTACCCCCCGCCGTGCTCCTGCGCAGGCAGGAGCCTAGGGTTGCGAAGGACATCGCCCGGAACCCTGGGCTCCGGCTTTCGCCGGAGAACAACGGGTGTCGACGGGAATGGGAGAATGTGAACGCCACGGCGGTCATTCGCCGTCGTCTCGCGCCAGCAAGGCAAGAAGCTTTTCTTCAATGCGTTCGACATTCTCTCGTAGCATTTGAAGGCGCCTGATAACCTTTCCATCTGCGACCCGAACTGATTCAATCGCGCTCGGCTTTTCCTTGACTGCTTTGTCGAAGCGCTTGCGAGGTGATCCGCTGGCGACCAGCGTGGCACTCCAGCCATGTCGGCGAAATCGCGTGACCGCAGTCAAAGCAGCGGGGATTGCGTTATCTTCTTCAGCAACAACTGCAACATCCGGCCAATCCGCCTCCGGCTCCTCCAACAACATCGCCAGCCGCTCGATCCCCGCGGCCCAGCCAACGCCCGCCGTCTCCGGTCCGCCAAGCGACCCGATCAACCCATCATAGCGCCCGCCAGCCAGCACGGTGCCTTGCGCGCCCAAGCGATCGGTCACGAACTCGAACGCGGTGTGCCGGTAATAATCGAGCCCGCGCACCAGCCGCGCATTGCGCGTCCACGCCACGCCCGCCGCATCCAGCCCCGCCGTCACCGCATCAAAGAACGCGCGCGCTTCGGGCGTCAGATAGGCGTCGACATCGGGCGCCGAATCCGCCACCGGCCGATCGCGCGGGTCTTTCGAATCCAGAATGCGCAGCGGGTTCTTCTCCAACCGCGTCAGGCTGTCCTCGCTCAGCACATCCCGATGCGCCTCGAAATGCGCGACCAAAGCCGCGCGCCACGCATCGCGCGTCTCGGCATCGCCCAGCGTATTGAGCTGCAACGTCACGCCCTCGGCAATGCCCAGTTCGTGCAGCAACTGGTCCGCCAGCACGAGCAATTCGACATCCGCCGCCGGTTCTGCCGCGCCGATCACCTCGGCGTCGATCTGGTGAAATTGCCGGTAGCGCCCCTTTTGCGGGCGCTCATAGCGGAACACCGGCCCATGCGTGGCGATCTTGAGCGGCGCATATTGCTGCCAACCCTCGGTCAGATACGCGCGCGCGATCCCGGCGGTAAATTCGGGCCTGAGCGTCAGCGAATCACCGCCGCGATCCTCGAAGGTGTACATCTCCTTCGACACTACATCGGTCGACTCGCCGAGCGAGCGCGCGAACACCGCCGTGGACTCGAACACGGGCAGTTCAACGCGTTGGAAACAATAGAGCCGCCGCACGCGATCGAAGGTATCGACCACGCGCGCGAAGCGCCGTTGATCGTCGCCGAAAATGTCCTGCGTGCCGCGAATGCGTTTGGGAGTTTCGATACGTGCCATAAAGGCTGGCTCTCTAAGCGAGCCGGGCACCAAGCGCCAGATGCTTGTGCGTCTTCGCCATGACAGCGCTTGACACAGCCTTCGCTGCATCGCAGCATCCTCGCAACGGGGCGGCAACAGTTCCCTTCTCAGCATCTGCAGGAATCCACCCGGCTCGCTTCGGAAAGGTAGCCATGCGTCTGTTTGCTTCCCAAAGTCCCGCTATTTCCCGTCCCTGTACCGTCACCATCGCCGCATGAGCCTGTTGATCGCATGGGGGCCCGCGATCATAGCCCTGCTCGCCGCCGGCCTGTTCGCCGGTTTTGCCGCCGGACTGTTCGGCATCGGTGGCGGATTCGTCGTTGTGCCGGCAATGGTGGCGCTGCTGCCGCTGCTCGGCGGCAGCCATGCCGAATATACGCATGTCGCGATCGGCACATCCTTCGCCACGATCGTGATTACCGCTTTGCGCTCGACCCTGTCGCACGCCAAACGCGGCGCGGTTGATTTCACGATCCTGAAAAGCTGGGCGCCGTGGATTATCGGCGGGGTCGGCATCGGCGTGATGCTCGCACGCGTCCTGACCGGCCAGGCGCTTTCGATCATCTTTGCGGTTGGCATCACGCTGATGTCGATCAACTTCCTCGTGCCAAAGCTCGCGCGTCGGCAAGTCAGCGATACGATGCCAACCGGGGTGGTGCGGGCCGGAATCGCCGGCAGCCTCGGCATCTTCTCCTCGTTGCTCGGCATTGGCGGCGGCACCGTGGCGGTGATCGTGATGACGCTGTGCGGTCGCTCGATCCACAAGGCGATCGCAACGGCGGCGGGCTTCGGCTTCATCATCGCGGTGCCGGGCACGATCGGCTGGATGCTGATCGGCCTGGGCAAGCCCGGCCTGCCGATCGGATCGATTGGCTATGTCAATTTCCTGGGGGCGGCGATCATCACATCAATGTCGATCCTCACCGCGCCGCTCGGCGTCGCCGCCGCCCATGCCCTGCCCGCCGAGCCGCTCAAGCGCGTATTTGGCGTGTACTTGCTGTTCATTGCCGGAATCATGTTCAATCGCGCTCTGCATATGTGATTTGCGCCGGGTCAAAAGCGCGGTAGCACCGCGCCGATGACCCTGAACCTCGGCAAGAGAATCGCCCCGCCCCGCTTCATCCTGTTCACGATTCTGTTCGTGGGTGGACTGTTCGTCGCCATCCCGACCTTTGGTTGGGGGCGCGGCACGATGGGAGCGTTCGATGTCGCGGCGGCGGTGTTCCTCGTCGCGATTTCGACCTTGCTGCGCAAGGGCAAGGCAGACCAGATGCGGCAAGCGGCGACCGCGAACGACGCCAATCGCGCGGGCCTGCTGGTGCTGACCGGGTTGACGATGGTCGTCATCCTCACCTCGGTCGCCAAGGAAATGCAGGAAAAAGCCAATCTCGTCGCGACCGTGCTCGTCATCGCGACACTGGTGCTGGCCTGGCTGTTTTCCAATTCGGTCTATGCGCTGCATTACGCGCATCTCTTTTACTCGGATTGCGACGATGACGGAAAAGACGCGGGCGGCCTGGAATTCCCCAATTGTGCCGAGCCCGATTATTGGGACTTCCTATATTTCAGCTTCACGCTCGGCATGACCTTCCAGACCTCCGACGTCGAAATCTCCTCGCGCCAGATTCGTCGGGTCACGCTCGGTCATTGCCTCGCGGCGTTCGTCTTCAACATCGGGGTGTTGGCCTTCACCATCAACGTGCTGGGCAGCAGCAGTACGGCCTAGACTGGACGCCGCCCGCATTAGCCGCTTAAACCCCTGTTACAGCTCTCCTTTAACCGAAAGACTCCCGAATGATCCGTCGCGCCGCGCTGACTGCCCTGTTGCTCGCCACCACCACCCCGGTGCTGGCGGAAAATTCCAAGCCGCAACCGGTGCCGTTTGTCGACACGATCCCTGCCGCGCAGGACATCCGCTTCCCCGGTACAATCACGCTGGACATCAATGCGACCGACACGCATCGCGGCATTTTCACCACGCGTGAGACGATCAGCGGCGTTTCGGCCGGTCCTATGGTGCTGCTCTTCCCGAAATGGCTGCCCGGCAACCACTCCCCGACGGGCCAACTCGACAAGCTCGCCGGGCTGCACATCCGCGCTGGCGGCAAGGAGCTGGCGTGGACGCGCGACCCGGTTGATGTCTACGCCTTCCACATCGACGTGCCTGCCGGGGCCAAGGCGCTCGATATCGACCTGCAATTCCTCTCCGCCACCGTCGGCGATCAGGGCGCGGTGGTGATGTCGCCCAACATGCTGCGACTGCAGTGGAATTCGATGAGCCTCTATCCGGCAGGCTATTTCACCCGGCAGATTCCGGTAAAGGCGACCGTTAAATATCCGACGGGCTGGACCGCCTCATCGGGCCTGCCGTCGAAAGCGACTGGCTCGACCTACAGCTATGATCTGACCAATTATGAGATTTTGATCGATTCGCCGGTGCTCGCCGGGCGCTATTACAAGCAGTGGCCGCTCAGCCCGCGCGTCAATCTCGACGTCTATGCCGACAATGCCGCCGAACTCACCGCAACCCCCGAACAGATCGACGCGCACAAGAAGCTCGTCGAACAGGCGGTCAAGGTTTACGGCGCGCAGCATTACGACACCTATGAATTTCTGCTGTCGATCTCCGATGTGATGGGCGGCATTGGGCTCGAACATCACCGCTCGTCCGAGGATGGCGTGCGCCTCGGCTATTTCACCAAGTGGAAGGATGGCCCGGGCTCGCGCAACCTGCTGCCACACGAATATAATCATAGCTGGGACGGCAAGTTCCGCCGCGGTGCCGATTTGTGGACCCCCGATTACCGCACGCCGATGCGTGGCAGCTTGCTCTGGGTCTATGAGGGCCAAACGCAATTCTGGGGCTATGTCTTCCAGGCGCGCTCGGGCCTTGTGTCCAAGCAGGACACGCTCGACGGCTATGCCTCGATCCTCGCCAGCCTCGATAATCGCCCGGCACGCAACTGGCGCGACCTGGTCGACACCACCAACGATCCGACAATTTCGCAGCGCCGCCCGAAGGGGTGGGTCAGCTATCAGCGCTCGGAAGATTATTACAATGAGGGCCTGCTGGTGTGGATGGAGGTCGACTCGATCCTGCGCAAGCAGTCGGGCGGCACCAAATCGATCGACGATTTCGCCACCAAGTTCTTTGGCCTCAACGACGGCGATTTTGGCGAGGTAACCTACACGTTCGACGATGTCGTCGCGACGCTCAACGCGATCCAGCCTTATGACTGGGCCAGCCTGCTCCACAAGCGACTGACCGAAACGGGCGAGCCAGCGCCGCTTAAAGGCTTCGAGGCCAATGGCTATAAGCTCGTTTACACCGACACGCCCTCACTCGCGTTCAAGAATGCCGAGGCCACGCGCCGGAGCACGGACTTGACCTATTCGCTGGGCATCACGCTCAACAAGGATGGCGGCGTCACCGGGGTTGGTTGGGATACGCCCGCGTTCAAGGCCGGGCTTACGATCGGCAACACCATCGTTGCCGTGAACGGCACAGTCTTCTCGGATACCGCGTTGAAAGCCGCCGTGACCGCCGCAAAGAGCGGTACCGACCAGATTGTGCTGCTGATCAAATCCAATGACAGCGTCACGCCAGTCAGCATCGACTATCATGGCGGGCTGCGCTATCCGCACCTGGAGAAAATTGGCACCGGAGAGGGTGGCTTGGATCGGTTGCTGACAGCCCGGTAAACGGCTGCATCACGGACCCGCATCAGTTTAAGGATTTGACATGCGTATCGACATGATTCCGGTCGGCAAGAGCCCGCCCGATGACCTGAACGTGATCATCGAAGTGCCAACCGGCGGCGAACCGGTGAAGTATGAGTTCGACAAGGCCAGCGGCGCGCTGTTCGTCGACCGCATCCTGCACACGCCGATGCGCTATCCGGCCAATTACGGCTTCGTACCCCACACGCTGTCGCCCGACGGTGATCCGCTCGATGCGCTGGTCGTTGCGCGCTCGCCCTTCATCCCGGGCTGCGTGGTGCGCGCGCGGCCAATTGCCGTGCTCAATCTGGAAGACGAAGCCGGCGGCGACGAAAAACTCGTCTGTGTGCCCGTCGATTCGACGTTCCCATATTATTCGAACGTCAACGAGCGGGGCGACATGCCCGAGATCGTGTTCGAACAGATCGAACACTTCTTCACGCACTATAAGGATTTGGAAAAGAAGAAGTGGGTGCGTATCGGCACCTGGGGCGATCGCGACGAGGCACGCCGGATCGTCATCGAAGCGATTGAACGCTACGCGGCGGCCAAGACCGACAAGGCCATCGCCTGAGGCAACCGCCACAGCGCGATCGAGCGTCAGGCTTGATCGCGCTGTGGCTGGATTTCTCCTGGTCTCACCGAAAACCGGTCTTTCCGCATAGGTGCGGCAGGCTCCGAGGGGAGCGCCGCTACCGGCATTAATCGTTACCGACCAATCGAGCTATAGGTAAACCCGGCCTTTTCGACTTCGCTTGGCGGATAGACATTGCGCAAGTCGACCATAACGGTCCCCGCCATATTCCCCGCCAGGCGCTTGAGATCGAGCGCGCGGTAAATGTCCCACTCGGTCACGATCACCACTGCATCTGCGCTGCTGGCCGCCTCATAGGCGTCGTTGCAGTAAATCACCTCGGGCATCATCGTCGCGGCAATTTCCATGCCCTCCGGATCATGCGCGCGCACCTTCGCGCCCGCATCGATGAGGCTTTGAACGATCGCAAGGCTCGGTGCGTCGCGCATGTCATCGGTATTGGGCTTGAAGGTCAGGCCCAGCACCGCAACGGTTTTGCCCTTGGCGTCGCCGCCAAGCGCCGAGATGACCTTGCGGCCCATTGCACGCTTGCGCGTGTCGTTGACCTGCACCACTGCCTCGACGATCCGTACCGGGGTCTCGTAATCCTCGGCGGTCTTCAGCAGCGCGAGCGTATCCTTGGGGAAGCACGAACCGCCATAGCCTGGCCCTGCATGAAGGAATTTTGAACCGATTCGATTATCCAGCCCGATGCCGCGCGAAACGTCCTGGACGTTTGCGCCGACCGCTTCGCACAGATCGGCGATCTCGTTGATGAAAGTGATCTTGGTCGCCAGAAACGCATTGGCCGCATATTTGATCAGTTCTGACGTGCGTCGCCCGGTAAACAGGATCGGGCTTTCGTTCAGGTAGAGCGGACGGTAAATATCGCGCATCACTTGCTGCGCGCGCGCGTCGTCGGTGCCAATGACGATGCGATCGGGCCGCTTGAAGTCGCCGATTGCGGCGCCTTCGCGCAAAAATTCGGGGTTGGAAACCACCGCGATCGGAAAATCCCCGCTCAGTTCTGCAAGAATTTCCTCGACCTTGTCGCCAGTTCCAACCGGCACCGTCGATTTGGTCACGACAACGACCGGGCCATCTATCGCAGCCGCGATCTCCCGCGTGGCAGCGAACACATAGCTGAGATCGGCATGTCCGTCGCCGCGGCGAGACGGCGTGCCAACTGCGATAAACACCGCATCCGCGCCCGATACCGCCGCCTTCAGGTCCGTCGTAAATTTAAGGCGCCCCGCCGCCACGTTGGTTGCAACCAACGTATCCAGACCCGGCTCGAAGATCGGCATCTTGCCCGCCTCGAGAGCGGCAATCTTGCCGGCGTCCTTGTCGACGCAAATCACGTCATGCCCGAAATCGGAAAAGCACGCGCCAGACACGAGGCCGACATAGCCCGAGCCAATCATCGTAATCCGCATGATGTCCCCTTAACCCAATTTTGCGAACGGCGCGCCAGCGGATCGCCGTCCTCCAGTGATGGCATTGGCGTCGCTCTAGCCGATCGTACCGACTTTGCCACCCCATCTGTACGTTGCAGCACGCGTGTATAAGCACCCACGAAAATCCGGCTGCGAAACGGCAAAAAAATAGGGAGAC
Source organism: Sphingomonas sp. (assembly GCF_041661885.1). Lineage (GTDB taxonomy): Bacteria > Pseudomonadota > Alphaproteobacteria > Sphingomonadales > Sphingomonadaceae > Sphingomonas. The sequence goes on from NZ_JBAZTL010000006.1 coordinate 16,807, forward strand.
CGGCATCGCCGATCTCCCCAGATTTTCAACCCGTGGGACGGGAACTTAGTTGCCCGAACCCGGACCGTAGGACACTTCCACGCGACGGTTCTGCACTTCGCGAACACCATCGGCAGTCTGCACGCGCAGATGCGCAGGATCTTCACCGAACGCTTCGGTCGAGATCACGCCGTCAGCAATCGAATGCGCGGTCAGATAGGCGCGCACTGCGTCGTTGCGACGCTGCGAAAGACCGACGTTGTACTTCGGCGTACCCGAACGGTCGGTGAAACCGGCGAGCATAACGTGTGCGTTACCGCAATTCTGGTATTGCGCAATCGCGCCATCCAGGATCGCCGCTGCCTCAGGCGTCACGTCCGACTTGTCCCATTCGAAGAACACGATGAACGGCCCAGGCGAACACGGAACCACAACCGGAGCAGGCGTCGGAGCCGGCTCAGGCGCGGGTGCCGGGGCAGGAGCGGGCGCAGGTGCCGGCGGGGGAGGAGGAGGAGCAGCAGGCTCACCGAAGTTGTAGGTGAAACCGCCCAGCAAGCTGTGCGTGCGGAACTTGCCTTCGAAGGCACGCCCCGAAACGTCAACCAGCTTCACATTGTCGGCCGTGAAGAAGCGATATTTCAGCGTTGCGTCGATATGCTTGGTGATCGGAGCGCGAACGCCCGCGAGACCCTGATAGGCGAAAACCGAATCGCTGTCGTCAAGGAAGTTTTGCAGCGAATTGATCTGCGCGCGCTCCTTGACGCGAGCGATACCGACGCCGCCACCAACGAAGCCCTGCACGCCATCTTCATCACCGAAATCGACGAGGCCGTTGATCATGAAGCTGAGCGCCGACGAACGGCCCGCAGCAAGCGGATAGGAGCCAGCAGGTGCGTTGAACGGACGACCATTCTGGGCGATGCCGGGGGTGGTCAGCGTCGAGGTGTAACCATCGATCGTTGCGCTCTTGTAACCGACTTCGGCTTCGAGGCGGAACGTGCCAAGGTCATAGCCGATGGTGCCATCGACATCATAACCATAATGATGATCGACGCTTCCGGCATTCTTGATCGAATTGATGTCGAACTTGATGTCTTCCACGATCAGCGCGCCACCTTCGACGCCGACGTACCACGATTTATCGCGGGCGAGGGCAGGCGTGGCGACGAGAGCAGTGGAGGCAAGCGCCATAGCAACGGCAAGCTTCCGCATAAAAATCCCCTTCTTCTGGTTGTCACTCGGACAGCGCAAACTCCCTACCCAATGGAAGGTTTCCACGCAAGCGCACAAATAGGAGCAACTGTGGCCCAATAGCAACATCACAAAGGAAGCAGCAGCGTATAATTGCTCCGTATCACGAAGCAATAAGTCCATGTGTTCGCAGTGCGGCAAGAATCGTAGCGAGCGCCGCGCGAGCCTCGACATCGACCGTTGCCCCGCCGGTCGGCGCCGCTATCGCGGGTTGCTGTGCTCCGACGACGGCCCGCCCGGCCAGGACAAGATGCGCGCCGCGGATCTCGCCAACGCCCCAATGAACCCCATCGAACCGTGCAACGGCGGTGTCGCCCCGGCTCCAGACGGCCATTCCCTCCCGCGCCGACAGAAAGCGCCAGCCCCCGCTCGTCCAGCCTGCAACGGCCATCGCTCGCCCACTCCACGCCCCGGTGGGGGAGGAGCCGACGACCCAACACGCGCCTACGACCGGGCTGCTCGGCGGAGCATCGACGCCCACAGCTTCGACGACCGGCTGTACCGCAAAGTCCAGCAGGGTCAGCGCCTCGTTATGGGACAATTCTTTTTGCGCTTGCCCAATTTGGAGCATCGGAAGCCCGAGGCGCGCGCTCGTTTGGTCGCTCATTGTGATCCTCTCTCAAAAGATCCAGCCGGGAATCGCGATACGGGCAGGGTTCGATTCGCCATGCGCTCCTACCTGCCGCACAGCCAGCTCCACCCCGGAAATCCGGCTGGCACGCGAAAGGGTAAAGGTGGGCACTGTCGCGTCGATCGCGTCAGTTCGTCCGTCTGGATAGAGCAGCGTAATCCGGTAGGCTTCGCGCTCCTCGCCCAACGGCGCATCGACCCCGTCGATCCAGCGCAAGCCTGCCCTGCTGCGCCGGATCCACTGCACCGCAACGTCGCCGTCTCCCAGTTCCCGCCACGTCACATGGGTCGGTGAAAGCGGCAATACCGACGCGCCACCGAGCCTGAGCGTAACCTCAACCGGCCCCTCGACATCGCCTGGTCCCGACGCCATGATCCGAAGGTCGGTCCCGAGCGCGGCAACCGGCAGATCGAGCGAAACCGCCGAGTCCGCCTCGATCAACGCGAAGCGATCCCCCGTGCGCTGTGTTCCGATGGCAGCCTCGGTTCCGCGCCGCCCACGCAGGAGACCGGACAGACGCCACCGCGTCGCGGTCAATTGCGCCGCCGTGCCGAATTGCAGCATCTCGTCGCCAACCACCGCCATGTTGGCACCCACGTCGAGCGCGTTGGCATCGGCCTCCTGTAGCGCCATACCCTCATGGGCCAGTTCGACCTCGAACGCCGTCGCTCGATCGACGATCGATGCTGCGCCAAATCCTGGTGGCGTGACGATCCGCCCGATAACACCGGGCACGCCCGTGGCCCCCGCCGGCGACCAGCGCACACCACCGTCGCTGCTGTACAACAGTGCCGCCCGGCGCCAGCCCGGCTGCGTCCCCCCTGCCACGATCGTCACGCGCGGCCCCGCGAGCACGGTTTCGTCGAACGGCAATCCCTCAAACGCCGCCAGCACCGTTGTTCCGGTTGCAATGTCGGGTGCGGACAACACCCGGCCGGCGCTACCCGAGCGGGGCAGCGTCCCGGCAGCGAGCCGCACGCATTCGAGCGCGAGCACCATATGCTCGAGCGCCCACCCGGTAACCCGCCATATCCCCGCCACGCCCATGATCGTGACACACGCACCGGGAACCACCGCGAGCGCATCCCAGCCGAGCGTCACCGTGCGCCGCTCGCGCCCCGCCTCGGCGCGCGACAGCACCGCTTCTGCCATCGTCTTGGCGGTGTCTGCATCGATCGCAGCAGGCATCTCGACGCGGTCCTCGCGCGTGCCCGTGCCGGGGCGTCGAGCACGCTGGATGCCGGTCTGATAATCGCGCGCGGGATCGTAATAGGCGAGGGTCACTTGCTGCGGAACCGTCTCAAGCGCGACCACCGCGCGACCATGCTTGCCTCGCGTACCCGCTTGCGCCACCGCCTCGCCATCGGCGATCGCGCGTTCCGCCACCAGTCCCGTGCGCATCCGCAATCCGCGCCCGTCGGGCGCAAACCACGCGCCGCCTGCAACCGCCAATGTTTCCACCACGCCGCGCACGCTGTCCCCATAAGCAGCGAACCCGGCAATTGTCAGCGTACCAGCCGTGCCATCGATCACCCCATCGGTAAGCTCCCGGGTGATCGCGCCGATCGTCACCGGCATGGCATCGCCAATCACCTCGAAGGTCAGCGAGGGAATGCGGTTGCCATAATCGGCCAGTTCGAAATGCTCGAACACGGCGTAGGCGACTCCGCGATGCGCCGGGGTAAACGCCACCCCCTCGGCAGCGGCAATCAGTGGGTCAACCGCTTGCGCCTCGTCACCCGGATGCAGGCGAAAGCCGGTGGCGCTTTTGAAATCTCCGGCAGTGCCACGCAGCAACTTGCCATCGGCCCAAATTCGCCCGACGCCCTGGATCGGACGCCCAGACAATGCCACCGCGAACGAGGCCGAATAGCTGTAGCTGGTCGTGCCCGGCTGACCTTTTCCGCCACCGCTGCGCATCTTGCTTTCGATTAAATCCGTCGACCAGATGACGCAGCCGCCGACGCGCATCGTACCAAACACCCGCTGCAACGGCGTGCCATAGCTCGATGTTTGGACCTGGAGTCCGGTCAGCCGCGGGCCTTCGCGATCCTTGGGTTTGAACAGCACGTCGCGGTCGATGACGTTGCCGATCACCGCGCCAATCGCGCCACCGATCGGGCCACCCAGAAAGCGCCCAACGGTCGAAAGCACCAATGTCGCCATCGTTCACTCCTTCACGCGCCAGCATCCCAGCATCGGCCAGGGCGGCACCCCCGGTCGCTCGACCACGCGTCGCAGCATCGCGTCGGCGTGGACGATGCCGCCCGGCACCAGCACCGCCAGATGAAATTGCCCCGGCCCGGTCGCAAACAGCGCAAGATCGCCTGTGGCAGGCGTCTCGCTTGCCGCCAGCCCCGCCGCCGAGAACGCCACCGCGATCGCCGCCTCGTCCCCGCCACGCAGCGCATAGCCGCTTGGAATGTCACCCTGAAAACCCGCCGCGCGCGCCGCGAGCCCGGCCAATCCAACGCAATCCAGCCCGAACGCCGGGTCTCGCCCATGCAGGCGGAAGCGCACACCAATCGCACCGCGCGCCGCTGCAACGGCGCGCTCGGCCGCGCTCATGCGCCCGGATAGCGCGTGAGCAAATCGATCCCTGGCAGATACGGCTCGCCGCGAAAATTCACCGTATTGGTAAACCGTGCGGCACAGGTCGCCAGGCTCTTGTCGCACCCCTCGATCAGCTCGACCAGATCGCCTCCCGCAACCGCCAGCGCCGGTGCGCTGCGCAACGTCACCGTCGTCCCCGCCGACATCGCGATTGCGCTCTGCAGCCCGCCATTGGCCCCACCGATCCAGCGCAGCAGCCCCGTGCCATAGGCATTGTCGCTCGGCTCGACTGCATCCACCGTCACCACGTGCTCCGCCACGCCTAGCACGCGCGCCATCCGCCGCCGCCCCGCCATCGCCACGCGACAGCGTTTGTCGCCCAACTCGGCACGGCATTCGGGTGAGGTCGCCTCGACCACCGGTCGATCTAGTGCCGCGCTCGCCCCACGCAATTCAGCGGTAAAACCCCCGCGATCGGTCTCCACCGCACCGATCGTTCCTTCGCCAAGCGGCACTTGCGTCGCATCGCCGCCAGTCCAGTCGAGCGCGAACAGGGCGACTCGCGCCCCGTCCCAACGCCCGGCCAGCAAGTCCACCTCGGCGATCGCCGCACTGGTCAACGCCCCGGTAATGTCCATCGTATCGGCCTCGAGCCCGTCGCTGCGCTTGATCGCCGACGGTGTCATGCCCGGCGCCGCGCGATGCACCAGCCCGTTGACGACCAGGTCGCGATCATGGTCGGTCAGCCCGATCGTCACCCCGTCGCGCCGCTCGATCCGCCAGCACAGGGCGATCGTGGTGAGCGCCCCTTCAAGGAAACTCACGCCACGTCCTCGCGCACTTCGATCAGCGGCACCGCCGTTGCCGCCCCTGCCAGAAAGGTTGCGCGATTGACGCTCAATCGGTCCTCCGCAAACCGTACCGGTACATCGAACAGGAAACCCGCCATCACCGCCACACCGGACGCAGGCGCAACGTCCAGCTCGACATAACCCCCCACCACTACCGAAAACGCCGTCGTCTCGATCCCGTCGACCGCCACGCGCACACTCCCCGCGACGGGCCGCGTAATCCGCCGCACCGCGTCGCCATAGCGCTTGACCAGGGCAAAGCGCACCGTGACGCCGTCGCCCGTCCCCAACACCTGGTCGCGCGCACCCGGCGTTACCGTCCCCGAACTGGCATCGAACGGATCGCGCAACCGGAACCCGCGCGCCGGCCCCATCCGCGCGCGAAAGAAGCCGAGCAAGGTCGCGATATCGGCTTCGGATCGCACCCCGGGCCCAACATCATAGCGCGTGCGCGCCTCCGCCCAGCTTGCATTGCGCGCCTCATGCCCGCCTGCACTGGTGACGATCGCGGTCGAAAACTCCGGACTGACCTCAGCCTCGCGCCCCAGCGCGAGCGGGAACAGCACATCATCGAACGCCTGCATCTCGCCCTCTCCCGTTTCGAAATGCACGAAACCATCGCGCAACACCTGCGGCAGCGCCCATACGAAGCTGCGCGCGCCCCCGCGCGCCTGCGCCGCCACCGCCGCCGCCTCGATCTCGCGCCAATCGGCAAACTGGTCGGGCCGCAGCACGAACCCCGAAAAATAATGCGTCCTGGCCGTCGGATAGCCCAGCCGTCCCTGCGCTGCGGCAACCGCGCGCGCCGTACCTGCGGCATTGCCCGCGACGACGAAATCATAATCTTCCAGTTGCAGTACGTCGAAGGCGGGATAAGCCCAGCCGACCGGTACATTCGCCCGCCGCACCTCGGGCGCATTGCTCGCCAGCACGCTCGGCAGATAGACCAGCACATGCGTCTCCACCGTCGGCGCCACCCCGCGCACCGCCCCCACCAGCGCCGCCGTCGATGCCGCCAGCAGCGCCCCCGCCGCATCGAACAGCGCCCGCTGCGCTGCCGTGCTGACGGCATGGACGCTCGCGATCTCCACCGGAGCACCCCCCAACGCACGCTTCGCGGCATCATCATACAGGCATGGTCGCCCATCGGGTGTCACCCACCACCACGGCTCGCCCACCTGGAATTTCGGCGCGAGCCCGGCGGCAACCGCAATCCCGATCACCGCCACCGCGACCGCGCGTAAATAGCCCATCGCCCCGTCATGCGCGGGCGACAACAGCGTCGAAGGCGGACTCCACCCGGTCAGCGCGGGGCTGCCATCCCAGGCGCGCTGCTTCCAATCACCCCAGCAATGCGCATCGAACAGTTCATAACTGAGCGACCAGATCACCTCATAGCCCAGCGCCCTGGCGCGCCGCGCGAAATCGCGCTGCCACGCCGCCGCCGCGACGTTGAGCACACCGCCAGCCAGACTCGCGTAAAAGCCGCCTGAATTGGCTTCGAGCCGCAAATAATGGCTCATCCCCAAATAATGGACGATGCTCCCGCGACAGCCGAGCAACAGTGCGTTGCGCAGCAACCGCGCCGGCGTCAGATGATAACTGTCATCATAACCGCTCGCGATGGCGAGCGTATGTTCGGGCAACACCACATCGCCGATCGTCAGCACCGCCCCCGGGCCGTCGCACACCATCTCCGTCAGTTCGACCCACGCCTCCACCGGCGTGGCCAGCACCCGATTCCCGCCGTCAAACCCGCGCGGCACCAGCGACACAAACATCCGGTCGACATCGCCCGCCCACACCGGGTCGGCCTCATCGGGCAGCAAAAACCCGCCCGACAGTTTCGCAAAGTCGATCGAGATGCGCGCATCCTCGGGCGACCCCACCGCATAGTTCCACAGCCGCACATACCAGGCGCGCGCCGCGCCGCCGGCATCGCGCCCCTCGATCGTCAGCACCGGGCCATTGACCGCATCCAGCGGTAGCAACCCCGCCGACCGCCACCGGAAATCGAGCCGACACCCCCGAAAATCGCGCGCCGTCTCATAGCGCAGCAACGGATGGTCGAAGCGATCCTCCGCCTCCCAGATCAACCCCGCCAAATCGCCCGAGGTATAGAACACCGCATCGACGCGCAGCGCATCGGGCGCGGTGGTCGTCACCGCCGCCATCATCGGCCGCGGAAAATTCACCGTCCAGAAGCGCGGATCGAACCGCGAAACGACGCCCTCCGCTTGAACTGTCCGCTCGGAAGCCAACCAAAATGCCATATCTCCCTCTCCCCTCTGGGGAGAGGGCCGGGGAGAGGGGCAGTCCAAAGAACCGCCGCTCAAAACCCATCTCCCAACGTCGCTTCCCCTTCAAAGAGGATCAGGCAGCCTCACTCGGTCAACGCCGCTCGCACCGCCCGCGCCACTTGCCGGCTCGACGCCGCCAGCGCTTGCGGCGCATCGCTCCCGCCCTGCACCGTGATCGACACACGCACATCCCGCACACCGCCAGCGCCGCCGTTCGCCGCAACCACGCTCCCGCTCGCGGTCGGCACGAACAGCTCAGGTCCCCGCTCCCCAACCAGATAGGGCCGCGCAGGCGACACCGGCCCGCCCGTCGCACGCCCCGGCGCGCCGCCGAACAGGCCGCTCAGCGCCGCCAGCAACCCGCCCCCGCTCGATCCGCCGCCGGAACCGCCGCCGAACAATTCGTTCAACCCACCCCGCACCGCCGACGCCGCAATGTCTGCCAGCACCGATAGCGCGACCTTGCGCAAATCCTCAAAGCCCAGGCTGCCGGTACGCACCGCCTTGCCCAGCGCGCTTTCGATTGCGCGTCCGGCGCGGTCCACTCCGCTGGTCAACGGCCCATCCAAACTCGCGCGCATTGCATCGACATCGCGCGCGAACCCCGCCGTATCCGCGCGCACCCCCACCACCAGCCGTTCGATTTCCTCATCCATCGGGAAACGCCTCCTGCATCCGCGCGATCGTCGCGCCATCGGGCGGGGTGACGTCGCCTTCGCCCCCGCGCAGCACCGCCACCACCGCCGCCAGTTCCGCCGGGGTCGCACGCCAGAAGGTATCGGGCGCCCAGCCCAGCACCACGCCGGCAAAGCCCGCCAGCCGCGTCGCGACCTGCGCGAACCGCTCCATCACCGCCCCGCCAGAATCTGCCCGAGCAGCAGCCGCAGCACCGGCGTCGCGCGCGCCAGCCCGCCCAGCACCACCGCCTCGCCCAATTGCGCGCGCGTCAGCCCCTCGGGTGCCTCGCCCACGCAATGCCAGAACAAGCCGACCATCTCGCCCAGCGACAATCCCCCCGCCGCCGCGCGCTCGACCAGGGCGAACAGCGGCCCCAATTCACCCTCCGCGGCTACCAGCGCGGCGAAGCTCGGGCGCAGCACGATAGTCGCGCCGCCCACGCGCAGCGCCGCCTCGCCGCGCTCGGGATTGGCCGCGCTCACGCCGACACCACCGGCCCGGAGCTCTCCAGGCTCAGCGTGTAGCTGCGCTCGCCATTATAATCCCCGGCATAATCGAGCTTGGTCACCAGGAAGCGCCCCGACAGCGTCTCGCCGCTTTCGAAGCTCAATCGGTAATCGTCGATCATGCCGGCCAGGGCATTGCCTTTGATCCGCGTTTCGGCGGCGGAGCCGGTAAAGATCCCCGCGCCCGACACGCTCACCGAGCGTACCCCCGCCCCCGACAGCAACTCGCGCCACCCGCCCGAATCCTTGGAAGTGATCGCGACCAGCTCGCCATTGATGCTCATCTGCGTCGTCCGCAGCCCTGCTACGGTCGCATAAACGAGCGGGTTTGCCCCATTCCCCACCTTCAACAAGAAGGCACTACCGCGTTCCGCACCCATAAAATGTCTCCTGAAAAAAGTCTCCCTCTCCCACCGGGAGAGGGAAGGGCGAGGGTCCTGAATTGGTTCGCGCAGAGACGCAGAGGACGCAGAGAAGCCACGCTCAGCATAAATGCCGTGCGCCAATCACCAGGCAGAACCGGCCCCCACGCGAACCATCTCCGCGTCCTCCGCGCCTCTGCGCGAACCCATCCACGCTGCCACAAGCGCCACCGCCACGGCGACGCGCCTGCCCCTTCATGAATCACGTTCGCGCGGAGACGCGGAACCGCGGAGATGGCGCGCACAAAGGGGGCGACTACCCCCAAGCCCACATCTTTGGGACACGCACGCCATCAACCGGGCGCACCCTCTCCGCGCCTCCGCGTCTCCGCGCGAACCAAGCCGGTGCCTGCACCAAGACGCAGCGCCAGCAGTCGCTATCCCGCCAGAACCCGCACACGGTATTCGACGCTGGCGTTCCACCGCCCACCCGCCGCACCGCTGAGGCGCGACCGCACCAGCACCAGGCTCGCCACGCGCCATCCGCTGAGATCGCGCGGCACCGCCTCGATCGCCGCGCCAACCGCCCCGGCCAGCACCTGCACGCGCGCCGGACTGTCGCCCGCATCGCGCACCGTCACGATTAGCCGCAGCTCGCGCCCGCCGCGATCCTTGACGCTCCAGTCGCCACTCAACAGATCGCCCAGTTCGGCAAACGGCACCGTCGCCTTGACCGGCGGCCCCAGATAGACGCCGTTCAACCCGGCAACCCCGCGCACAGCCACCAGCACCGCCGCTTGCACCACGCTCTCCGCGCTCATGGTAGCAAACTCCCGATCCAGCGCAGCCGCGCATCGTCGGGCGAAATCCGTCCGGTCAGCACTACCTCGTCCCCCTCCACCGTCACCGCGACCCCCGGTAATTCGGCGCGCAAGGCAGCGGCCACTTGCACCCGCGCCCGTGCCGCCGCGCGCTCACCCGCCGCGCGCCCGCGCAGCTCGACCGCGCTCAACATGCGCGCGCCGGCTGCGACAGCGCGATCCGCCGAAACGGTCGCCAAAGCGCCGTCACCGCAACCGGCGGCGCGCGTCCTGCATCGCGCTCATCGAACAAATACGCGGCGAGCAGTATCGCCCCCTGCCGGATCGGCGCAGGCAAACCGGCCCATCCCGTCGCCAGCCCGGCGCTCACCACCACCGCCACTTGCGCCGCCGCATCCGCCTGCACGACGCGCACCCAGCCCTCGCCCGCCGCATCGATGTCCACCGCAAACGCCTCCGCACGCAGCGCGACGCCCGCCAGCGTTTCAACCCCCGTAATCGCGCGCACCGGTGCGACTGCAAGCCGCTGCCATGCCGCGCACCCCACCACCGGCACGCGCAGCGTCCGCACGATCAGCATTTGCCCAAGAAATTGCTCGGCCAGCCCCAAAGCCGTCTCGACAAAGGCCACAATCAGCGCGTCCTCGTCCTCGTTCGCCACGCGCAACACCGCTCTGACCGCCGCCACCGCCAGCGCACGATCTTCCTCGCCGAGCGTCACCACGCCCGGCCCATCCGTCTCGATCATAGAAGTTCCTCCATCTCCCGCTGCCGCAGGCAGTGGGAAGGGGGAGGGTGACGCCCAATCCACCCGAGTCCGTCACCCTCATCCGGCGCTCCGCGCCACCTTCTCCCAAAGGAAGAAGGATCTAGGCCGCCGCGAACTTCATCAGCTTGATCGCCTCGGAATTGGACACGCAGCCGCCAACGCGCTTGGTCGCGTAGAAATTGACGAACGGCTTGTTGGTATAGGGGTCGCGCAGGATCACCGTCTCGCGGCGCTCGGCGATGAGATAGCCCGCCTTGAAATTACCGAATGCGATGGACAGGCTGTTGGCGGCGATATCGGGCATGTCCTCCGCCTCGATCACTGGATAGCCAAGCAAGGTCGCCGGCGTGCCCGCCGTCAGGCTCGGTGCCCACAGGAACGCGCCGTCATTGGTTTTGAACTTGCGGATCCGCGCCAGCGTGGCCGCATTCATCACGAACACCGCGCCCTGCCGATATGGCCCGCGCAAGCTCTGCACCAAATCGATCAGCCGGTCCTGCGGGTTCGCCGCGAAATCGCCCGCCGCACCGCTCGCCAGATATTGCAGCGTCCCGAAGGCGCGCGCCGCATCCGCCGTGCTCGCGGTCGGCGCCTGCAAAAAGCCCCGGGGCCGGTTGACGCCCGATCCATTGACATAGGCCGCGCCCTCGGCCTTGGCGAATTCCATCGCGATTTCGCCTGCCAGCCACGCCTCGACATCGAATGCGGCATCATCGAGCATCGCCTGGCTCGCCGATGGATTGGCGTAGAGTTCCCCCATCGGCGGCGCAATTTCGGTGAACACCGGCGTCGCGGTGGTGCCGCGCGCATCGGTTTCCGCCGCCCAGCCCGAGGGCGTGCCCCCCGTCGTCACCAGCTTGCGATACCCCGCCGATCCCACCGTCACCACATTCGCCACGCTGCGGATCGGCGAGATCGATTTCAGCGTTGCATCGATCACCGCATCGATTTCGCGCGGCACGGCATAGCCACCGGCATCGCCGCTCACCCCGGTAAACGCCTTCATCTCGACGCTCGCGCCCGAGCGCAGGAACCCGTCAAATCCCGCCCCCGATGGCTCGCATCCACCCGCCAGCAGCGGGCGCTGAACGGTGCCCATGTCCTGCCCCAAATTCTGCGCCGCGAAGCTTGCTTCCAGCGCGTCCACCGTCATGTCGGTCATGCTTTTTCTCCTTGCTGATAAAATTGTGGCCAAGGCCGGCGGCGCTCCCGCAGCAGCGTCGAAGAGGTTCGCGCAAAGGCGCTGAGGACACAGAGAGCCCGCGCCCGGTCGATTCCAAGCGCATCCACCATCCTGATGATTGGCCCGATAATCGGGACGATGATTGAGACGCGCGCGTTGCAATCCGCGCGCAACACCTCTGCGTCCTCCGCGCCTCCGCGCGAACAAACCTTCTTCTTCGGCGATGCATCTGCGGCGCTGTCGAAGGCACTCGCACGACACGAAAAAAGGGCGCCGCAATCCGCGACGCCCTCTGGCATTTCGAATACGGCACCTGCGCGCCGCATCAAGGCATAGGTCGGTTAACCGATCACGCCTGCTTTACATTCTCGGCACGCGGGCCCTTGGGGCCCTGTCCGACGTCGAACGTAACCGTCTCGCCTTCGCGCAAATCCTCGTAGCGCACGCCCTCGACGCTCGACATGTGGAAGAACAGATCCTTGCCGCTCGCGTCGGCGATGAAGCCGAAACCCTTGTCGGTCAGTCGCTTGATGGTGCCTTCAGCCATGATCGCTCTCCTCGTCCGCGCGCGGCTGCCGGGGATCGGGAACCAAGTCTGGAGGCGGCACCGTAGCACGCTCCTCCACCATATGCACCCGTGCCAGCGGCTGCATCGGCTGGGTCACCAGGCTGACCTCAACCAGGTCGACCGCGGTCAACTCGCGCACTTGCCCCCGCCCCGCCCCGCGCGCGCGAAAGCCGATCGACAATCCGTTCAGCGCCCCGCCCCGCACCAACCCCGCGACCCGCGCATCGTCGATCCGCCCGATCACACGCAGCCCGTGCCGGTCGGGCGCGATCCGCTCAATCGTGCCGACCGCGCGCCCGCGATGCTGCCACAGCAACGGCACCGCGCCGGGCGAAGCCCCAAACGCGCCCGCGCGGATCACGTCGCCGCCACGATCGACCCGGTCAAAGATTGCGGCATAACCAGCGAAGCGCAAGCCTCCCTCCGTCCTCCCCTCCCTGGAAGGGTGGGGCTGGGGGTGGGTCGGTGTGGGGAAGGGGGCGACGCCGCCACGGGCCAACCCACCCCCTCCCTTCCCGGGAGGGGAGGAGCGCGCGCCCCTCACTTTACCCAGTCCCAAAAACCGAATTTGGCGGCGAGCCCGGTTAACAGCAGCGCGCCCGCGATCCGCACCACCCAGCCCAAAACCGCTTTCCACACCGATCGCTTGGCGTCGCGCCACGCCCCCAGCAATTCGCGCAATTCGGCCATGTCCTTGGCGGCGGCGGCATCGTCGAGCCCCAGCCGCGCCATCGCGCGCGCCGCCGCCAGCTCGCCCGCTTCTTCGATGATCGCGCGCAGCGTGGTCAAGTCGGCGCCCTCGCCTGCGCCTTGTGCCATCAACTGCGCCAGCACCGCCCCGCTCATATGACAGCCTCCCCAACCCCCACCATCGCGCGCTTTTCATCGCGCGACAGAAAATCCGCCGCCCCGATTTGGCTCCACAAGCGTTCGCGATCCTCGGCCAGCGCGGTCACCCGGTCGAGATCGACCGACAGCGCCACGCCGGGCACCCAGCCGCGCAACCCCTGCGTCAGCCCGGCCAGGATCGTTCCCGCCAGCGGCAGGATCGTCGATCGCCACAGCGCGCGATTGGCTTCCCTGTAATTGGCATAGGTCGCGTCGCCGGGCAGGCCGAGCAGCATCGGCGGCACGCCAAACGCGGTGGCAATTTCACGCGCCGCCGCCGCCTTCATGCCGACAAAGTCCATGTCGGCGGGCGTCAGGCTCAGCGCCTGCCATTTAAGGCCCCCTTCCAGCAGCATCGGTCGCCCGGCATTGCGCGCACCCGCGAAACTCGCCTCCATTTCCTCGCGCAAGCGTGCGAATTGCTCGCGCGACAAGGTCGAGCCGTCGCCCGGATCATAGATCAGCGCGCCCGATGGCCGCGCGGCATTGTCGAGCAGCCCGGCATTCCACGCCGCCGCCGCATTGTGCAGTGCGATCGCGCTCGCTGCCCCGCCGAGGCACCCCAGCCCATAATGATCGTCGAGCGGATGGAACGCCTTGATCTGGACGATTTCGGGCCGCGGCTCCTCCGCCGACAACCGCACCGATCGTTCCCCCACGGTATAGCGATAGGCCACCGGCCATCCGCTCGCATCGGGTTCGACCGTCACCCGCTCGGGCCTGAGCGCGAACAGTTCGACGACATCGCCCGCCGCATCGGTCAGCATCTGCACATAGGCATTGCCGTGCAGCAGCAGATGCGCCGCCACCGTCGCCGTCAGCGCCTGCCCGCCCGATCGCGCCTGCACCAGCGCAATACTCTCGGGCGTACCCGTCAGCGGTGCGTCACCCACGCCATCAGCGACCAGCCGCACCGCGCGCTGCGCGATCGCGTTGCGCAGATACAGCGCCCGCACCTGTTCCGCATAACTTTGCGGGAGCGCGCCGATCGCCACCCCATCGGCAAAGCGCGCACGCCGAAACTCCAGCGCCGGACGCGAGTCATCGCGCCCGGCTGCCTTCCAGCCGAACCATTTCATGCTGTATTCCTTCTCGTCGAGAAAAGACGCGCGACGCGTCCCCCTCCCTGAAAGGGAGGGGAGGTAAGACGCCTACCCTGCCAGCGTCGCAAACCAGATTACATGGCGCGGCCCCTTGCCGTTCTGCCGCGCCTTCACCGCCACTTCATCGACCGCGAACCCCGCCGCCTTCAGCCGCATGACGAAGCGCGCATCGGGGCCCGCCGACCACACCGCCAGCACACCCCCCGGTCGCAATGCCGCGCGCGCCACCGCCAGCCCGCGCGGGGCATAGAGCCGGTTGTTCTCGGCACGCACCAGCCCATCCGGGCCATTGTCGACATCGAGCAGAATCGCGTCATAACCGCCCGGCGCCACAGCGATCGCCTCGGCGACATCGGCCTCAACCACGCGCACGCGCGGATCGTCGAGGCACCCCGCCGCCACCGCCGCCATCGGCCCACGCGCCCAGGCGAGGATTTCGGGCACCAGTTCGGCCACCGTCACCTCCGCCTTGGGGCCGACCACACCCAGCACCGCGCGCAGCGTAAAGCCCATGCCGTAACCGCCAATCAGCACGCGCGGCGCCGCCACCCGCGCGATCCGCGCGCACGCCATCGTGCCCAGCGCCTCTTCGGAGCCGTTCATCCGCGTGCTCATCAACTCATTGCGATCGACCACGATCATGAAATCGTCGCCGCGCCGGTACAGCGTCATTTCGTCCCCGCCGGGGATGCGCGCGCTGTCGATCATTTCGCGGGGCACCATTACGCTCGTCCTTAAACCGTCGTTTCACGCCATCTGGCGGTACGCGCGGCACCGCCACGCCGATACCCCCAAAAAAAGCGGCAGTTCGCGCCGCTCCTCCGCCCCGTCCGCTATAATGGAATTGGGGTAATGCGCTGATGGGCGCGGTAAGGACGATCAGTATGAGTAGCTGTACCAGCGCGGTTTGCGCAACAACGGCTCCCACCGGCAGCCAGGCGATCGAAACGATCCGACAACGCAGGCACGACTATGCGACCATGATGGCCGCCGCGCAATCGGCCGACGTCGAAAGCGCAAAGGCAGCCTATGCCAAGCTGACCGCCAAACAGGCACCTCCGGCCAACAGCCCGCTCGCCTCGCTGGGTGCCGCCCTGCAGACAGGCGACACCGCCGCCGTCCAGAAGGCGGCGGTCGCGCTTCAGCAAGCGCGCGGCGGCCCGCATCCGCCGCATCACGACACTGACGATGGTGCCCGCCGGGCAGCGGCGGCAAACGCCGCCTCCACCAGCAAGAGCACCGTCAACATCCTCGCCTGACCTCTCTTCACAACCCCCGCACCCGCCCGACGCCGCGCCGCCTGAGCAACACTTCGCCCAGCGCCCAGACGAGCGCGTCGGCGCGATCGGGGGATCGGCTCGGCCCCTGATAACCACCCCCGACCACCAGCCCGCACAATTCGCGCTCCAGCTCGGGCATCGCCCCGACATGCGAAACCTCCCCGCGTTCGTACAGCAACGCCACCGGCTCGGCGCGCGCGACCTTGCCGTCACTGGCATGGACCAGCTTCAGCGGCAGGCTGGCGTCGGCGGCAAGCAATACGCTCTGCACCATCCGCCCACCCTGGTTTTTCTCCGCAATCACGCGGTCGGCGCGGTGGCGCGCGGCGCACGCCGCCACTGCCTGCGCCCAGCCTTCGGGGGATAGCCCCGCCACGCTTGCATCCTCCAGCACATAGCCGCGCCCATCCCGCCCCAGCCCGACCGCAACGATCCCGCACGCATCGCCGCCGCGCCCGGATTCGGTACCGGCCGGCGGATCGACCGCGACCACAACGCGCACAAGAGCCGGGGCAACCGCAACCCGTGCCGCGTCGAATTGGCCTTGCTTCCACAAAGCCCCCTCGACATCGGCGAGCATTTCGCCCGCAATCTCCTGCCGCCCCAACCGCGTGCCGCCATAGGCCTGTTCGATCGCCGCCAGAAAACTGTCGGGCAAAAACACGTTTCCATGCGAACTTCCCCCGCTTTGCACGAGGCCCTCCAGCGCCATGATCCGGCGCAACAGCGGGGTCGGTCGCGGCGTCGTCGTCACCACCACTTGCGGTGTGTCGCCCATCCGCATCCCCAGCATCAGATTGTCCCATGCCGCATCGCCGTTGCGCCATTTGGCGAGTTCGTCGCACCACGCGGCGGCATGTTCGGGCCCGCGCAGCTTTTCGGGCGCGCTCGCCGAAAAGATCCCCGCGCGAGCCCTGGAGGCGAACTCCACTTCGGTGCCGCCCGATCGATAGTCGACCGACTCCCCCGGTCGCGCCACCGCGATCAGCCCGCTTTCGCCTTCGATCATCACACGCCGCACATCCTCGATCGTCGCACCAACCAGCGCGATCCGCGTACCGGGCATAGTGCGCGCAATTTCGCTTACCCATTCCGCGCCCGCCCGCGTCTTGCCGAAACCACGTCCGGCGCGGATCAGCCAGATTCGCCACGGCGTATCGGGCGCGCGCTGCCCGTGCTGCGCCCAGCGCCCCCAGGTCCAGTTGAGCTGCGCCCTTTGTTCGGGGCTCAACATACGCAACAGGTTCTCGCGCGTGGGCACCGGCAAGCGCGCGAGTTCCAGCAACAGGTCGCGCGCGTCATCGTTGGTGTAGTGCCGGGTCATTGCGGCCCCATCCGCCGCGCGAGCCGATCGAGCTTGCGGCGTAGCGCAGCGTCGGTTTCGGCGGCGGAGGCTATTTTCACCTTGCGCCCCGCGCGCCCTTTTCCATCGCCCCCCTCCCGTCGCCGATTGAGCAGGGTAATGGCGAGATTCAGATCGTTGGGCGAAATGTTCCGCGCGGGAGGCGTCGCAGGGGTTCCATGCGCCGGTGCCTCGGGATCAGCGGCATCAGGATCGGGCGTTTCGCCAGCGATGCGCGCCAGCGCATAATCGAGCAACGCCTCTTCCAGCCGCTGATAGCAGGTCGCGAGCGCCTCATCCCACGCCGCCGCGAAGTCGGCATCGCGCAAACGCGCGCGATAGCAGCTCGACGATGCTACGCCCGCCGCCCGTACCGCCAGATTGACTTTGCACGTCCCCGCCAGCGTATCGAGAAAGCGTTTGCGCTTGGCTTTGCTGAAACTACCGATCCGTACCGGGCGGCGCTGCACCATGCCGTTGCCTCCTCCCTCGATCTCATCCATCCGGCCCTCCGCACAGCAAAACGGGCCGGAAGGCGTTGCCGCCCCGGCCCGTTGATCGACCCCGTCGAGGCCGACTCGCAATTCTTCATCGTTCCTGTTATGTACCAAAACAGCGTTGCGATGTCAAGGCGTTTTACACCTATTTGGTTAAATCACGAAGCGCGCTCCGGATATGCCCCAGGCAGATGCGCGGCTCAGCGGCACCGCAATTGCGAATTGTTCTGGTCGACCGTCTTGCCAACCACGCCCCCCGCAATCGCGCCCAAAATCGTACCAACCCCGCGCGAATGCCCGCCGTCGATCAGATTGCCGAGCACCCCGCCACCGATCGCACCCGCGATCAGGCCGGTGGTGCCGTCGTTGCGCTTGCAATAATATTGCCCGTCGCTGCCGCGATAAACCCGGTCATTGCTCGTCAATACGCGTTCCTGATAGCGCGGATCGTTCCGATAATAGCGCGCGGGATCATAGCTTCCCTCGTCGCGATCATCGGTGCGCGGGTCGGCATAGCGCGGGTCGCCGAACGAACCACGCGGATCGCGATAGCCACGCGCCCGTGCCTGTTGATAGCGATCGAATTCGGCGCGGAAGACGGCAAGCTCGTTGTCGAGTCGCTGTTGCGCTTGCTGAAACCGCTGATCGTCAGCCGGGCTCTGCGCCAGCGCGGGCGTCGCAGCGGCCAGGCAAGATCCAGCGATCACGGCCGCAAGCACCGGCATATTACGAAAAAAACGGTTCATCGGGGGAAACTCCTTGGATGTTACGGCACGCCAACGATGCACCGGGGCTTTGGTTGCGGCAAGAAACCGCTCAGGCAATGGCCGCGATCGCGCCACGCCATGCCGCAACCTCATTGTCATGGCGTCGCGTCACCATAACCGGGCCCGCGCGCCGTGTCGCCAGATCGACATCGACCGATCCCGCCCACTCGAACGTCGCATTGCCCGATAGCCGTACCATCCCGTCGGTCTCCGCTTCGGCGCGAACCAACCCACCGCGATTGAGCACCGTGATCTCACGGCCAAACGCGCATCGACCGGTCAGGCACGCGGCATAAGTGGAGGCGGCCATCGCGCTGCCGCAACTGTCGGTCAGGCCCACGCCGCGTTCGAAGGTGCGGACGAACAGCGCGTCGTCACCGCGCACTTCGACAAAGGAAACGTTGGCCCGGTTGGGCAACCATGCCGGTGCCGCCTCGCACCGCTCGCCCAGCGCGACCAATTCGATCTCGTCGATCGTATCGACAAAACTCACCAAATGCGGATTGGGGATCGCCACTGCCGTGAAGGCGCGCGCGCTGCCCAGCGCCGCAATCGGCGCATCGACGATGCGTTCCACGCCCACCGTCATCGGCCACCGCGTCACGTCGAGGTCGACCGGCCCGGCCAGCTCGCGGATCGTCACCACACCCGGCGCCAGGTCGGGATCGCGCCACACCTCGACCGTCGATGTCTTCAGCCGCAGTGCAGCCTGCGCAATGCCCAGCGCCTCGAACCCAGCGCGCGCCACACAGCGCACGCCGTTGAGGCACGTCTCGGCTTCGCTGCCATCGGCATTGAACATGCGAAAGCCGATTGGATGCGTCGCGTCGCCTGCGGTCAGCAACAGCAGCCCGTCCCCGCCAACGCTGCCGCCGCGATCCGCCAGCGCCACCGCGATTCGCGCCCAGCTCTCGTCGGCCAACGCCAGCGCGCGTGCGTCCACCAGCGGGAAATCATTCCCCGACCCGTGACATTTGATGAAATCGATCTGCATGTCCGTCGTCTTAGAGTCTGTTTGGATATGCGCCATCGCGCATTTCCAAACGGTCTCTTAGCGGGCGGAACCACGCGACGATAGCTACAGCCGTATAACGAACCCGGTATCGGGCGCGGCCTGCCCGGCCACCTGCGTGCGCCAGATGCGTTGCAATGCGTCGATGCCGTTGCCGTGCTCGACGCTCACCAGCCCCGCCGCGACGGCGACAAAACCGCCCCATTGCGCCGCCACCGCTGCATTGAACCCCTCTTGCCCGATCTCGCCGATCAGCGCCGTCGCAGCATCGGGTGCAAAGAACCACACCGGCTTGGGGTTGGCCAGCACTCCGGTCTCGCTGCCCGTATCATGATGCGTCACCCCGACACGAAGGCATTGCGCCACGCGACCGGGCAAGGCTGCATATGCGGCGTGCAGCAGCGCCGCATTCCCCGCAAAATCGATAAGGATGGCAGCGCCAACCCCACCCAGATCGGCGATCGCGTCATAGGGCAGCACCGCGTCATACAACCCCGTCTTTTCGACGAAACCGACATGCGCGGCACTGGTCAGGCCGATCCGGCGCACCTGCGGGCTGCGTTCCCGCAGGACATAAGCCGTGCCAAGCGCGGTCTTGCTCGATGCACTGGTCAACACCACAGTATCGGCCCCGTGATACCCCGCGCGGCGCAGCGTGTCTTCGATCAGGAAACTGGTCAGGAACAACGGCTCGAACAGCATCCGCAAACCCTCCCGTGCCGCATCGTGCGCGGGGTCGGCCTGGAGCCGCCGATACTGGTTATAGACCGCGCTCATCGGCTGGCGGTGCGCCGCCATGTCGCGAAACAGCCCGGTCGAAATCTTGCCCGGCTGCACGATCAGATGCGTGGCCATTGGCAGGAAACCATAAACGCGTTCGCCCACCGCAATCTCCGCGACGCACGACGCGACGACCCGGGCATAGCCCCAGGCCGGCACGATCCCCCAGCCTTCGGGGGCGGGGAAGAAATTCCAATAACCGATCTGCGCGCCGACCACCCCGTACGTCACGGTATTGGCGGTCACCGCAAAGGACTCGATCTGCAGCAGGATTTCGCCCTCATCCGGCTCGGGCGCCAGCGTTTCGTTGATCGCCACCTGCGTCAGCGCGTCGCGCCGCACCATCATTTCGCGCTTGATCGGCATCCTTTTCCCCCAACGATTCCCTTTATTGCAGCCCATAATGATCGCCCAGGCGATCCAGCGCCAGCGTCAGTACAAGTCGCCCGGCGCGCTGCGGCCACCCAAGGGCGCGCTCGGCAACCGGCAACCCCTCGCCCGCACACACTACGCGCCACGCAACGTCGCGCAAGCCATTGCCAAGCGCCGCCATCGCCGCATCGAAGCGCCGTTTCGCCGCGATTTGCGCCAGTGTCGGGTCGAGCCCGCCGGCACCGCCATCCACCCGCGCCGCCCATTGCATCGTCACCCGTGGGGCGAGCGCGGCCATCTCATAATCGCCGCGCAGACGTTCCCCCGCTTCGAACTGTCGTGCATCGATCTTGCCATGCGCGCGCAGCCACCCGAGCGGCGATTCGCCAACATGCACGCTTACGCTCCGCCCGGGCTGACGCGTGCGCGGTGCCGCCCCACCACGCACTACGCCGCACTCGTCGATCGCTCGCTCCACCAATTCCCGCATCGCCATTTCCTCTCGCATCGCGTTCGTGAAAAACGTTGCCATCACGGCGCGGATGTAGGACAGCGAAAAACCAATTTGGTTAGAAGGCTGACATGATCACAGCGATCCGCGAAGTCCGTCGCGCCAAGGGTATGACGCTCGACGATGTCGCACGTGCGTGCGTGCCGCCCACCACCGCGCAGACAATCGGTCGCCTGGAAACGGGCACCCGCACCGTCTCGGTCGGTTGGCTCAACCGGATCGCCGCGGCCTTGGGTGTGCGCGCAGCCGATCTGGTCACCTTGCCCGACCGCAGTGACATCGCCGTCGCCGCAATTCTCGATACGACCGGGGCTTATGCCCCCAAACGCGCCGCGACGGTCATTCCGCCGGTCGCCGCGCCCGAACATGTGGCCGTATCGGTGCAAGCCGGCGTGGGCGACTATCGTGCCGGCGATTCGATCTGGTGTACCCGCATCCCGCCTTCCGATTTTGCCCAGGCGCTCAATCGCGACGTGCTCGTCCCGCGCCCGGCGGGCCGTTTCCTGTTCGCACGGCTGATCGGACGCGAGGACGGGAAGCTGCACCTCCTCCCGCTCGGCCCCGGTGCCCGCCAGCAAATCGTCACCGACCCGCCGTGGATCGCCACCGCCGTTACCTTGGTTCGCGCTTTATGATCCGTACCCTGCTCTTTGCCGCACTCCTCGCTTTGCAAGGCGAGGCTCCGCCGCCGGCGCCCCCACCACCCGTCACCACCGCACAGATCCTCAACCGCTATCCGCACGATACAAGCGCCTTTACCGAAGGCCTGCTGATCGACCACGGCGTGCTGTACGAAAGCACCGGGCGCGAGGGCCAGTCGGATATTCGCCGCGTCGACTTGGCAAGTGGCCGCGTGCTCGCGCGCGTAAAGCTGCCGCCTGCGCTGTTCGGCGAGGGCATCGTCGCGTGGAAGCAGCAACTCTTCAGCGTTACCTGGCATGGCGGACAGGGTTTCCGCTGGTCTCTCCCCGGCCTCAAGCGCACGGGCGGTTTTCACTATAGCGGCGAAGGTTGGGCGATGACCGATGACGGGCACGCGCTGATCCTGTCGGACGGCACGCCGGTGCTGCGCTTTCTCGATCCCGTCACGCAAAAGGTGGTGCGGCGCGTAACGGTGACGATCAACGGTCGTTTGCTCGATCAAATTAACGAGCTCGAATATGTCGATGGCGAACTGCTCGCCAATATCTGGATGACGCACTACATCGCGCGAATCGATCCGGTCAGTGGCAAGGTGCTCGGCTTCATCGATCTGTCCCCGCTTATTGCCCAGTTGCAAGTGACGGACCCCGATTCGGTCGCCAATGGCATTGCCTATGATCGTGTGGCGCGGAAGCTCTATGTCACGGGCAAGAACTGGCCAGCCCTGTTCGAAATCGCGTCGCCCAAGGCGCATTGAACCGATTCGGGGAAAATGGTGGGCGATGACGGGCTCGAACCGCCGACATTCTCGGTGTAAACGAGACGCTCTACCAACTGAGCTAATCGCCCGCGAACCCGCTTGCGGGATCGAAGAAGCGCCCTGTGCCACCACCCGCGCAACACTGCAAGCCTTGCCGACCTTGTCGAACCCGGTTCAGGCGATTGCAGCGCTGATTCGCCGCGCCGCCGCAACATAGGCCCGCATCGCCGCGCTGGCCTGCGGGGAGAGCGCCATGAAGGCGCGGCGGCGATCAAACGGGTCTGGTTGTCGCTCGAACAGGCCGGCATCGGTCATCTTCGCGATCCAGCGCAACGCCGTGGTCGGCGCAACCGCAGCGGCAATACACAGGCTCGATACCGACACCTGCGCCCGCTCCAGCTCGGCTGCGAACAGGTCAAGCAGCATGTCCCACGCCGGATCCTCGAACATCCCACCGCTGAAATGCTGGTCGCGTAAACGCCGCACGCGGATAGCATCGCGGATGTCGCGCGCGGCGACGTCGGTTGCCGGGGCAGTTCCGGGCCCCGCCCGATATGACATGCCGTGTTCGCCGACACGGCCAACCTCGCGCGCGGGCGTGTCGGGGGCTTCGCCGGTCAACCGCGCCAAGGTCTCGGCGATGCGCGCGACCTGTTCATGCAATTGCCGCAGCCGTTCCGCCTCGGCCTCGCGCCCGCTATCGCGCACGCCGCCAGTGCCGACACCCGCGACGAACAGCGCCGCGACATACTCGCCAAGCGTCGGCGCGCACAGCAAGGCAATGCCGGGAGCCGCCAAAGTGGCGGATATCAAATCGATCTGCGCGAAATCCAGCACCACGATCACCGTTTGATCGGCACCCCGCGCGAACGCGTCGAGCAGCGGGAGGACCGGCACCAGATCCGCCTCGCCAACCCCGCGCGCCTCCGCCACGACAATCCCGGCCGATCCCGCGTGATTCAACCGCTCGACCGCGCCGCGCCAGTCGGTCCACGCGCGGTTCCTGCACCCCACTGCGTCGAGCACACCCTCCACGGTGGCGTGTCGATCGCCTTCGGCAATCGCCAGAATGTCCGGGGATCGCCCGCTTCCCTCGCGGGTCGGGAACGCCCCTCCCGCCGCTCGCCCATGCTCGTCCATCGTCGCCGCTCCGCTACGCCGCGTCATTGCTGCGGCTGAGTACGCAAAATACGCGTTCCCCTGTGGCGGAACAGCACAAGCCTCCCCGTTTCGGCAGTAAAGGCCCCGTTGGAACCACGCGTTTGCGTAACTTTGCTCCGTAATGGAGCAAAGCTTCGGCGCTCATTCGTACACGGCACCGATATCGGCAAACGCATCGTCGCGGAGTCCGGTCGCCGCCGTACCCGCCACGCCCGCCGCCAGCGTGATCCAGAGCGTCATCAGCACTGCCCCCAGCACCCAACCCAATATGGTCAGGCCCGTGATCGTGCCGAATTGTTGCTCCATCTGATGGCGCTGCGCCGCCTGTATCGCCTCGGGCCGGAAGCCGCCCTGCGCCATTTCCGCTATGTAGCTGCCTTGCGTAATGCCAAGCACCACCACCGAAACGACCATCACGATCAGGCCAACCACAAAATACGCCCCGAACAATGTCCAGAAGCGCCCCTTGGTCAGGTTCCACGATTCACCGATCATGATCTTGCCGCGCTGCATCGTCAGCGCAAAGGCGAGCGAGAAACGCACGTAAAAGAAGCTCAGCACCGCCAGTACGACCAGGCCGAGCACGATAAACACCGGCAAAGCCGCCGCGCGTGACGCCACCGCCACCACACCGCCGATCACGCTCACCACCAGTACGAGCAGCAAATATAACAGGAAGAAGCCGACCGACAGCACCAGCCCGACCAGCACCATGCGCACTTCGTCCATGCCCAGGCGCAGATACGCAAATCCGCTTTCCGCCGGGCGCACAGCGGCACGCAACGCCGCCGTATAGAGCACCAGCAGACCGATCATCATCAACAGGTACAGGCCGAACATCTGGCTCATGCCCGCCATCATAACCGCAGGGTCAGGCGCCACGCCCGCTGCCTGCGCCGCCAGCGTCCCCGCCATTATCGGTCGCAGCGCCAGCACGACGGCAACGTTCATCACCAGATACAAGCCAGCCCACACCGCCACCGCGCCGATCCGCTCCCGGATCAAGCGAAAGCCGCCCCCGATAATATCGCCAACCGTCACCATCGCCCAAACCCCCGTTCGCGTTTCAGATCAAGAGCTTGGCCGAAGTACCCCGGATTAGTCCAGCGATTTGACGATCTCTTCGACCATCTTCTTGGCGTCGCCCAGCAACATCATGGTGTTGTCCATGTAGAATACGTCATTATCGACCCCGGCATAGCCGACCCCGCCCATCGAGCGCTTGATGAACAACACGGTCTTGGCCTTGCCAACATCGAGCACGGGCATCCCGTAAATCGGCGAGGTCTTGTCGGTTTTCGCCGCCGGGTTGGTCACATCGTTCGCGCCGATGACGAAGGCGACATCGGTCTGCGCGAATTCGCTGTTGATGTCCTCCAGCTCGAACACATCGTCATAGGGCACGTTTGCTTCCGCAAGGAGCACGTTCATATGCCCCGGCATCCGCCCGGCGACGGGGTGGATCGCATATTTTACGCGGACGCCATGCGCCTTCAACTTGTCGCCCATTTCGCGCAAAGCGTGCTGCGCCTGGCTCACCGCCATGCCGTATCCCGGCACGATGATGACCTGTTCGGCCTGGCCAAGCAGGAAACCGGCATCCTCGGCTGATCCGCGCTTCCACGGGCGCTGTTCCTTGGCCGGGCCGCCAGCCGCTGCGGTTTCGCCGCCAAAGCCGCCCGCGATCACGCTGATAAAGCTGCGGTTCATCGCCTTGCACATGATGTAGCTGAGGATCGCGCCCGACGACCCGACCAACGCGCCCGTAATAATCATCGCGGTGTTGTGCAGCGTGAAGCCCATCGCCGCCGCCGCCCAGCCCGAATAGGAGTTCAGCATCGACACCACGACCGGCATGTCCGCCCCGCCGATCGGCACGATCAGCAGGAAGCCGATCACGAAGCTGAGCACCGTGATCGTCCAGAACACCCACGCGCTCTGGTCGATGGTGAAATAGGCGACCAGCCCCAGGATCGCAGCGAGCACGCCGAGATTAATGACATGCCGCCCCGGCAACAGGATCGGCGCGCCGCCCATATTGCCGTTCAATTTGAGGAAGGCGATGACCGAACCGGAGAAAGTGATCGCGCCGATCGCGACGCCCAGCCCCATTTCGACGCGGCTTTGCGCGAAGATCACGCCGCCCTCGGCAATGCCGAACGCACCCGGATTGAGGAACGCCGCGCACGCCACCAGCACCGCCGCCAGGCCGACCAGCGAGTGGAAGGCGGCGACGAGCTGCGGCATGTCGGTCATCGCGATACGCCGCGCGGTCACCAGCCCGATCACGCCACCGAGCGCGATGGCGGCGAGGATCTCGACCACGGTGACAGCATCGATATGCGAGAACACCGCCAGATAATCTTCATTGCCGATCGTGCCGACTGCGACCAACTGGATCGTCGGGATGTGCGTGATGAGCGTCGTCACCACCGCAATGGTCATGCCGATGATGCCCATGCGGTTGCCGCGCTGGCTCGTCGCCGGGCTGGACAGCCCGCGCAGCGCGAGGATGAAGCACACCCCCGCGACGAGATAGGCGAGCGATGCCCAGGGATTGACGGTTATGTGTTCCACTTGTCTTCAACCCCTTGCCGTCACCCCGACCGTGGGTTCCCATCAAAGTAATACTTTGATGGGAACCCACGGTCGGGGTCCACCGCGCCAATAGCCTTAGCGTCAGTGGATGAGTGGACCCCGGCACAAGGCCGGGGTGACGAAATTCAGTGCCTAGCCCCAGCAGGCGCCTTCTTCTTATACATCGCCAGCATCCTCGCAGTGACCGCAAAGCCACCGAAGATGTTGACGCTCGCCAGCACCACCGCGAGCAACCCGAGCCATTTGGAGGTCGCCCCGCCCCCGCCACTCCCGACCGCCGCCGCCGCGATCAGCGCACCGACGATAATCACCGAGGAGATCGCATTGGTCACCGCCATCAACGGCGTGTGCAACGCCGGGGTCACCGACCAAACGACGTAATAGCCCACGAAGCAGGCCATGACGAAGATCGAAAGGATCGAGATGAAGTCCATATACAGTCCTTAATCCTCCCCGTAACGGGGAGGGGGACCATTCGCCACTTCCGGCGAATGGTGGAGGGGGCGTGCCACGAACGCGACGATCGCGTCTGCAGCAGCATCCGGGTCCGCAAGCACGCGCTGCGCCGAAACATGCACGACGCGAAGGCCATTTTCCCGAAGAAAGGCGTCCCGCGCCGCATCGCGATCCGGCCGACCGGCGCAATTATGCGCTTCGCCGTTAATCTCGACGACGGTCTTCACCGCCGGACAGTAAAAATCGACAACATATGGCCCAACCGGATGCTGGCGCCTGAATTTGAGCCCTGCCTGCTGCCCGCGTAACCGCTGCCACAGGAGCGCCTCCGGCAGGCTTAGGTCGCGCCGCAATTTTCGGGCAATTGCCACTTCCGGGCGGAGCGCACGCGGCACGCCCCCTCCACCACGCTGCGCGCGGTCCCCCTCCCCGTTCCGGGGAGGATCAGTATGCAGCGCACCCACCTATATCCTCCCCGGCACGGGGAGGATCAAGCCGCACCGCACGCACGCCTCCCCGTTCCGAGGGGGATCAGAGGGCCTCAGCCCCGTCACCCCAACAACCGCGCGTTGACGATCTTGCCGCCTTGCGTCAGCCGGATCGCGTCGCCGATTTCGGCATCGAGCACGGGCTTGCCCGCCTCCTTCTCCCAGAAGGCGCTCAAGAAATTGAACAGGTTGCGCGAGAACAAGGCCGAGGCATCCGCCGCCAGCCGCGACGCGACGTTGCGGTGGCCGACGATCGACACGCCGTTCACCACCACAGTTTCGCCCGCAACCGCGCCCTCGACATTGCCGCCGCTTTCAACCGCAAGGTCGATAATGACCGAACCCGGCCGCATACTCGCCACCTGCGCCGCCGAAATCAGCCGTGGCGCGGGGCGTCCCGGGATCAGCGCGGTCGTGATGACGATATCCTGCTTGGCGATGTGCGACGATACCAGTTCGGCCTGCGCCGCCTGATATTCCGGGCTCATCTCGCCGGCATAACCGCCCGAGCCCTCGCCCTCGATCCCAGCGACGCTTTCAACGAAGACGGGCTTGGCCCCCAGCGACAGGATCTGCTCCTTGGTCGCCGAGCGTACGTCGGTCGCCGAGACTTGCGCGCCCAGCCGCCGTGCGGTGGCAATCGCCTGCAACCCGGCGACGCCAACCCCCATTACGAACACGCGCGCAGCGGAAACTGTGCCCGCCGCCGTCATCATCATCGGAAAGGCACGGCCATAAACGCTCGCGGCATCGAGCACCGCCTTGTACCCGGCGAGATTCGACTGCGACGACAGGATGTCCATCGATTGCGCGCGGGTGATGCGCGGCATGAACTCCATCGCCAGCGCTTCGAGGCCTGCCGCGGCATAACCATCAATCCGCGCACGGTCGGCAAAGGGATTGAGCGCGGCGACCAGCCATGCACCCGGTGCCACGCCGCCAAGCGCATCGGCGGCAGGCCCCTGCACCCCCAGCACGATTTCGGCCCCCGCCAATGTCGCCGCGCGGTCGCCCAGCGTTGCACCGGCGGCGGCATAATCGGCGTCGGCGATCGAGGCGGTCAGGCCCGCGCCTGTTTCCACAGCAACGCTCGCGCCCAGCGCGGTGAATTTCTTGACGGTTTCCGGGGTGGCGGCAACGCGACGCTCGCCCTCGGCGGTTTCGCGGAGGACAGCGATCTTCATCCTTATTTGCCCGAGATCAGCCACACCACCACAAACGCGATGATGAAGCAGGCAATTGCGCCATATTTGAGCATGGCGATGACCTTTTCGTAGGTCGCGCGGTGGACTTGCAGCTCACTGTCGGCAGCCATTATATCTCCCCTCGAAGATCCCAGGGGTTACCCCCTTTGGTTTGTGCTTAGCTTGCGCGCACCCTCCTCTCAACCCCCCATCTATCGCGATGCGTCGCTAAATTCTTGCCGGTTATTGCGCCGACAGTTTTGCCCGGCCCTTGTCCCATCCGTCCCATGACGGGGCGTTTAAGGGCGTTTTCACACCTTCGCGCTAAGCGTGGCGGCTGGATTTGGCACGCATTGGGGTAAAGCATGACGCGCAACGGACAGCGCCTGCTGATGTTGATCGACGATGAACCCGCGCAGCGTCGGCTGGTCGCGGCGATTGCGGCGCGGCGCGGGTGGCGCGCGGTGTTCGCCGCCGATGGTGAAATGGCGATCGCGATGCTTGGCACCCAGGACGGGATGCAGCTCGATGCCATATTGCTCGACCAATGGGCACCCGAGGCCGATCCGACCGCGCTGATCGACGAGATTCGCGCGCGCCGCCCCGATTTGCCGCTGCTGCTGCTCACCGCCAATGGCTCGGTCGCGCAGGCGGTCGCCGCAATGCGCAGCGGCGCGACCGATTTCCTGGTCAAGCCGCTCGCCCCCGAACGGCTGCTTGGTGCGCTCGATGCGGCGGTCGCGGGCAAGGCGGCGGGCGAATTGCGCCCGCTCACCGAAAAGATCCCGGCCTTGCTCGCCTTTGACGAAATCGTCGGCTCGGCCCCCGATTTCCGCGCGGCATTGGCCATCGCCGCCAAGGCCGCGCGGGCGCGTGTACCGGTTCTGCTGGAAGGCGAAAGCGGCGTCGGCAAGGAAGTTGTCGCCGAGGCGATCCACGCCGCCTCCCCGCGCGGCAAGAAGCCGATGGTCGCGGTCAATTGCGGCGCGCTGCCGCCCAATCTGATCGAATCCGAGCTGTTCGGCCATGAAAAGGGCGCGTTTACCGGCGCGTTCGAGCGCAAGATCGGGCGGTTTCAGCTCGCCGATGGCGGCACGCTATTCCTCGATGAAATCGGCGAAATGCCGCTCGACGCGCAGGTCAAGTTGCTGCGCGTACTGCAATCGGGGGAGATCCAGCCGATCGGCGCGCGGCACGTGCGTGAAGTCGATGTGCGCGTCATCGCCGCCACCAACAAGCGTTTGATCGAGGAAGTCGAGGCCGGCCGCTTCCGCGAGGACCTCTATTACCGCCTCAACGTCGTGCAGGTGACCATCCCGCCCTTGCGCGAACGTACCGGCGACATCCCCGCGCTCGCGCGCCATCTGCTCGCGCGCATCGCACAACAGCCAGGGCTGCGCCAGCTTGGCATCACCGACGACGCGCTCACCTTGCTTGGGCGGTATGACTGGCCGGGCAATGTGCGCCAACTCCAGAACGCCTTGTTCCGCGCGGCGGTATTGTGCGACGGATCGGCGCTGACCCGCGCGGACTTTCCGCAAATCGCGGCGCTCGGCGGGCAGCGCCACACCACCCCCACCCCGGTGCCGATGGCGACCAGCGGTGGCGTCACGCTGTTCCACGCCGATGGCAATTTGCGCGCGCTGGAAGAAATCGAGGCCGATGTTATCCGCCTCGCGATCGGCCATTATCGCGGGCGGATGACCGAAGTGGCACGGCGGCTCGGCATCGGGCGTTCGACGCTTTACCGCAAACTCGGCGAACTCGGCATCGATAACGCCGCAGCATAGTCCGCCGCCGCCCCATCCTACCCGAACAGCACGAGCAATGGTCGCCATATTTCCGCAAATTTTGCGCTCGCACGCACCGGAATCGATGATCGTCGCCTCGTCCTTTCCGCCTGGCAGTTGAATCGGAGTGCTGACCGCGCGGTCAGCGCCCGACCAGCGCCCGATCGCGCAAGCCGCGCCACACGCGGACCGCCTGCACCGTTTCGGCGACATCGTGCACGCGCAACATCTGTGCGCCGGCCGCAACCCCCGCCATCACCAATGCAACCGATCCGCCGAGCCGTTCGCTTGCGGGAGCCGCGTTGGACAGCGCACCGATCAAACGCTTGCGGCTGGCACCGAGCAGGATCGGGCAACCGAGGCCGTGCAACAGTGCAAGGCCGTTGATCAACGCGAGATTGTCCGACAGCGATTTGCCGAAGCCGATGCCCGGATCGACGATGATCCGGGACTGCTCCACGCCGCCCGCAACCACCGCCGCGATCCGCGCCTCAAGCCAGTCGAACACGTCGAGCAGCACGTCCTGATAGCTGGCCCCACCATCCGCGCCCTTCGCCGGATCGGGCGAATGCATCAGCACAACTGGACACCCGGCTTTGGCGACCACCTCGAGCGCGCGATCGTCCCATAGCAGCGCCGCGACATCGTTGACGATCGCCGCCCCCGCCGCCAGCGCCGCCTCCATCACGCCAGCCTTGCGCGTGTCGATCGACACGAGCGTTCCGCTGCGCGCGAGGCGTTCGATCACCGGCACGACGCGGGCGATCTCATCGCCTTCCCACACCGTCGCGGCACCGGGCCGGGTCGATTCGCCGCCGACGTCGATCAACGCCGCGCCCGCCTCCGCCAGCGCCACCCCCGCGCTCGCCGCCGCGACGGGATCGTCTTGCAAGGCCCCCCCGTCCGAAAAACTGTCGGGCGTCACATTGAGAATGCCCGCGATGATCGGCTGGTCGAAGCGCAGCGTGCGCTCACTCAGCACCAGCGGCGCGCGTGGGGCAGTGATGGCGGCGTGGAGCCGCGCGGCGCGCTCGTCGCGCAGCGACGCGGCCAGATCGGCGATCGGCACGGTGCGCCGCCGCCCGTCCTCAATCACTTCATAAGCCGAGAACCACAGCATCCCCCCCGCCAGCCGCGCGACCTCGCCGTCACGATCCACCGGGGTATCGACGAACTGGATCGGGCGGAGATGGAGGGTCATGCGCTTTCCTTACTTGCTTCCCCGGCGAAGGCCGGGGCCCAGTTGAGGAATGCCAATAGGAGAAGGCGGCGGGTGGTTACAGCCACCTTCGCAAATGGGGCCCGGCCTTCGCCGGGGAAGAGCAGGTACGCTTAAGGCTGCGTCGCCAGCAGATAGGTCTGGCGCAAAACGTCAATCGGCTTCAACCCCTCGGGCGTGTCGTAATGCCAGAAGGTCCAGCCGTTGCAGGCGGGCGCATTCTGGAGCGTCGAGCCCAATTTGTGGATCGACCCGACCGCGCCGCACACGCTTTCCAAACTGCCATCGGCGCGCACCAGCGCGCGGTGCTTGCGCTTGGCATCGCACAGCACATGCCCCGCAGTCAGATACCCGTTTTCGACCAACACGCCGAACGCGACCTTAGGCGCGGCCTTGGGACTTTGCATCGTCTTCAGCGATGATTCGTCGAGCGGCAGCGCCGCAGCAATGCGCTCGCGCGCGGCGGCGATATAGTCGTCCTCGCGCTCGATCCCGATCCAGCGCCGCCCGAGCCGCTTGGCGACGGCACCGGTCGTGCCGGTGCCGAAGAACGGATCGAGCACCACGTCGCCCGGCTTGGTGCAGGCGAGCAGGATGCGATAGATCAACGCCTCGGGCTTCTGCGTCGGATGGACCTTGACCCCGTCCTTCTTCAGCCGCTCCTGCCCGCCGCACACCGGAAATTCCCAGTCGCTGCGCATCTGCAGCTCGTCGTTGAGCGTCTTCATGCTGCGATAGTTGAAGGTGTAGCGCGCCTTTTCACCCATCGACGCCCAGATCAGCGTCTCATGCGCGTTGGTGAAGCGCGTGCCCTTGAAATTGGGCATCGGATTGGCCTTGC
Source organism: Sphingomonas sp. (assembly GCF_041661885.1). Lineage (GTDB taxonomy): Bacteria > Pseudomonadota > Alphaproteobacteria > Sphingomonadales > Sphingomonadaceae > Sphingomonas. The sequence goes on from NZ_JBAZTL010000006.1 coordinate 48,950, forward strand.
GCCAGACGATGTCGTTGAGGATCCAATAGCCCAGATCCTGAATCGCAGCACCAACCTTGAAGATGTTGTGATAGCTGCCGATCACCCAGATCGCGCCATTGTCCTTCAGGATGCGCTTCGCCTCGACCAGCCATTCGCGCGTGAATTTGTCATAGGCGCTGAGCGAATCGAACTTGTCCCATTCATCGGTCACCGCATCGACATGGCTGCCATCGGGCCGCGACAGATCGCCACCGAGCTGCAGATTATAGGGTGGATCGGCGAAGATCAGATCGACCGATTTGGCCGGCAACGCGCGCATCGCCGCGATGCAATCCCCCTGCAGGATCTGGTCGAGCGGCAGTTCCGCCATCGGCGCACGCGGCACCGTGTCGAGCTTCGTCCCGACCCTGATCTTTTCCAAAACGCCCATCATGCCCGCCTTTATTCGCTGTCGCGCGCATCCCTGCGAATGTGGGGACTCCCGTCAAGCGAACATTGGTTAACGAAAACATCTGCCAAATCGTTAACAAGGCGGAACATTTCGGGAAGCAGGCCAGATGTTGAGTCCGGAGTTATCCACAGGCCCAACCGCTGGGGTGTCGCCGCGAGGACTCACTTGCGAGAAAAAGATGGCCCCGGAACGAATTTCGGCCCGAATCACACCAGCAGCGTTTCGCGCGCGCGATATGCCTCGGCAACGGGAGCGAAACTGCGCCGGTGCAAGGGGCACGGCCCATGTTCGCGCAGAGCGCGCAAATGCTCGGGCGCGCCATAGCCCTTGTTGCTGTGCCAGCCATAATGCGGATGCGCTTCGGCGTGGGCGAGCATGATCGTGTCGCGCGTGTGCTTGGCGATGATCGAGGCAGCGGCAATCGACAGGCTGATCGAATCACCCTTCACGATCGGCGTCGCGGCATAGCCCCATTTGGGCAGCCGGTTGCCATCGACCAGCACATGCCCCGGCGCGCAACCGAGCGCCTCGACCGCGAGCGTCATCGCCTTCATCGTCGCCCAATAGATATTGAGCGTGTCGATCTCTTCCGCCTCGACAATGCCGACCCCGACAATCGCGCAATCGCGCAATCGGTCATGCAGGCGCGCGCGGTCCGCGTGGGAGAGCTTCTTCGAATCATCGATGCCGCGCGGGATGCCCTTGGGCGGTAAAATGACGGCGGCGGCGACCACTGGCCCGGCGAGCGGCCCGCGCCCCGCCTCATCCACCCCGGCTACGGGGGCGAGACACAGTTTTTCGTGTTTGAGGCTAGGCATCTGGCAACCGCCACGGCGGATAGCGCCGGTTTTCGCCCGCCTGGTAGAGGCAAATCTTGTTCCCGCCCGGATCGGTAAGCCGTGCCTCGCGCCAGAGCCAGGGCTGGTCGGTCGGCGGTTGGTCGAACACCAGCCCCGCCGCCTGCAACCGCGCGACCTCCGCGTCGAGATCTGCGCATTCGAAGAACAGTGTTGGCTCCGCGCCCCGCTCGATCGACAGCGTCGCGCCGCCCGACGCCTCGAAGCGCGCATAATGCGCGTCGTCAGTCGCGACGATTTGCGTGAGGCCGAGCGTCCGGTAGAAATCGCACGAGGCGGCATAATCCGCCAAACCGAGCGTGACCTGGTTGAGCCGCCGATCGGGCCCACAATCGAGCCGCACCGCCTGATGCCCCATTGGCCCATGCCCGCCGCCAAGGCCCGGGGCATCGTGCAGGGCAAGCCGAACGAACTGGCGCGCATTGGCAACCGCCGTGGCGAGCGACTGGCCTTGGCCGAGAAAAGTCGCGATCGCCGAGGCGAGCGTGCAGCCGGTGCCGTGGGTTGAGGTCGTGACGATGCGGTCTGACGACCAGCGCGCGATTTCGCCGTCGGGGCCGATCAGCCGATCCGTGAGCGTATTGCCCTCGCCGTGCCCGCCTTTGATAAGCACGGTCGTGCCGAACGCTTGGGCAAGAAGTGCTGCCCCCTCCCCCGTTCGTGCTGAGCTTGTGGAGGCACCGTCCGCACCAGACGCCACGCCTGCGGGGGCGAGCACCCGTAATTCCGGCAGATTCGGCGTCACCACCGTCGCGATCCGCATCAACCGCTCGAACGCCGCAATGGTATCGGCATCAGCCAGCACATCACCGCTGGTCGCGACCATGACGGGATCGAAGACGATGGGAAGCTTCCCCGTTTCGCTTCCCCGGCGAAGGCCGGGGCCCAGTGGTGCGCCACTGGCAAACGGATCGCCGCGCTTCGTTACCTCGACCTTCGCACCTGGACCCCGGCCTTCGCCGGGGAAGGACGAATGACTAAATAACCCCTCCAGCCAATCCGCCACCGCATGAGCGGTCGCAGCCGAACCAATCATCCCGATCTTCACCGCATCGATGCCGATATCCGACACACACGATTCGATCTGCGCGATCACCATTTCGGTCGGCACCGGCAGCACCGCCTGCACCCCCAAAGTATTCTGCGCGGTGATCGCGGTGATCGCGGTCATTGCGTGTCCGCCAAGCATCGTCACGGTCTTGATATCGGCCTGGATGCCAGCGCCCCCACCCGAATCGGAGCCCGCGATGATGAGGATGCGCGGAGTCACGCCCGCCCCACGAAGCGCCGCTTTGTGCTCGCCGGATGGCGCGCGAGCGCGTCATCGACCCGCGCCGGACGGTCCATCAATTCACCGCCGCAATTGGGGCAGCGATCGTCGAGCGCTTCGGCGCATTCGGCGCAGAAGGTGCATTCGAACGAGCAAATAAACGCGCCCGCTTCATCAGCGGGCAAATCCACGCCGCAGCGTTCGCAATCGGGGCGCATTTCGAGCATCAGCCGGCTGCCACGCGGACGGCATCACAGATGCGATCGACCACCGCCTCGACCTGGCCCGGGTCATCGCCCTCGGCCATCACGCGGATCACCGGTTCGGTGCCCGATGGGCGGATCACCAGCCGCCCCTTGCCCTTCAGTTCGGCCTCAGCCTGCGCAATCACTGCCTTTACCGCCTCAGCCTCCAGCGGTTTTCCACCCGCAAACCGCACGTTCTTGAGCAATTGCGGCAGGGGTTCGAACCGGTGCAGCAACTCGCTCGCCGGTGCCCCCGCCCACACCAGTTCGGCGAGAATCTGGAGTGCCGCGACCAGGCCATCCCCCGTCGTCGCGTAATCCGACAGGATGATGTGCCCCGATTGTTCGCCGCCGACATTATAGCCCTGCGCCCGCATCGCCTCCAACACATGCCGGTCGCCGACGGCGGTCCGCACCAGGCCAATGCCCTGCGCCGCAAGATGCCGTTCGAGCCCGAGATTGGACATGACGGTTGCGACCAGCCCGCCATTCTTCAAGCGGCCACTGCGCGCCCAGCCGCTCGCGATCGTCGCCATCAACTGGTCACCGTCGATGACATGGCCCTTTTCATCGACCACGATCAGCCGGTCGGCATCGCCGTCGAGCGCGATGCCGAGCTGCGCACCGCTTGCCACCACCGTGTCGCACAAGGTCTGCGGTGCGGTCGAGCCGACGCCGTCATTGATATTCTTGCCATTGGGCGTCACGCCAATCGCGACGACATCGGCCCCCAATTCCCACAAGGCGGTGGGCGCAACGCGATACGCCGCGCCATTGGCGCAATCGACCACGATCCGCATCCCGTCGAGCCGCAGATCTTCGGGAAAGGTCGATTTGGCGAAGTGGATATAGCGCCCCTGCGCATCGTCCACGCGCCGCGCGCGGCCAATCTCGGCGGCGGGCGACAGCGGAATGTCGCCGTCGATCAACGCCTCGATCGCGGCTTCGTCAGCGTCGGACAGTTTATACCCGTCGGGCCCGAACAATTTGATACCATTGTCGAAAAACGGATTGTGGCTGGCCGAGATCATCACGCCCAAATCGGCGCGCATCGATTGCGTCAACATCGCCACCGCCGGCGTCGGCATCGGCCCGAGCAACACCACGTCCATGCCGACGCTGGTGAAGCCCGCCACCATCGCCGATTCGAGCATATATCCCGACAGCCGCGTATCCTTGCCGATCACCACGCGGTGCTTGTGGTCGCCGCGCCGGAAGTGTGCGCCGGCCGCCATGCCGACCTGCATCGCCATCGCCGCCGTCATCGGGGCTTTGTTGGTGAGGCCACGAATTCCATCGGTGCCGAAATATTTTCTTGCCATCCGCCCTCATCCGTTCGGTTATGCCCGTATCTTCAGAGGCGCTTGATAGCGCTGCTTACGGATAAGGGCGAGTATGTCTGCAACGTTGAACAGCCCGTCGACGCGGATCCTCGTGTCGCTGGGCGCGGGGTTACTCCTCGGGATTATTTTTGCCACCTGGTTGCCGGGCGCAGTGCCCGGCGCGACCGCAGTTGCCCAGCCGGTCGGCGCGGCCTGGCTCAATGCGTTGCAAATGACGGTGATCCCGCTGGTGTTCTCGCTGCTGGTCACCGGTATCGCCTCGACCGCCGAGGCCGCGCGCAGCGGGGCGGTCGCCGCGCGGGCGATCAGCATCATCCTGGTGGTGATGGTGTGCAGTGCGATGGCCGCCGCGCTGCTTACGCCGTTGCTCCTGGGGCTGGTGCCGATTCCCGCTGCCTCTGCCGCCGCCTTGCGCGGCGCGCTGGTCAATGTCGGCCCGCCGGGCGCGGTGCCGCCGCTCGGCGAATTTCTGGCAGGGATGGTGCCCAACAATGTGATTGCCGCCGCTGCCAATGGCGGCTTCCTGTCGCTGATTCTGTTCGCTTTGATCTTTGCCTTTGCCCTCACCCGGATCGACGCCACGGGCCGCGCCGCGTTGCTGACCTTTTTTTCCGCCATCCGCGATGCGATGCTGGTGATGATCGGCTGGATCATCTGGATCGCGCCAGTCGGCGTGTTCGCGCTCGCGCTGACGGTTGCCGCCAAGACCGGGACGGCGGCGGTGGGGGCGCTGTTCCACTATATCGTGACGGTGTCCTCGGTCGGAATCGTGGTCGGTCTGTTTGCGGTGCCCGTCGCCATCTGGGGAGGCGGCATGGCGCTTGGGCGGTTCGTCCGCGCTTCGCTGCCGGTGCTGGCGGTCGCGCTCAGCACGCAATCCTCGCTCGCCAGCCTGCCCGCAATGTTGCGCAGCTCCGAAGAGCTGGACGTGCCCGTCGCGACATCGGGCGTGGTGCTGCCGCTCGCCGTGGCGATGATGCGCGCGACCGGCCCGGCGATGAACCTGGCCGTCGCCATCTATGTTGCGGCGTGGTTCAGTGTGCCGATAAGCTTGGCAACGCTGGGGGCGGCAACCGTGGTCGCGGTGCTGACCTCGCTTGGGTCGGTCAGCCTGCCGGGGCAAATCAGCTTCATCAGCGCAATCGCGCCGATTGCGGTGACCCTCGGCGTGCCCGTCGCCCCGCTCGGCCTGCTGGTTGCGGTCGAGACGATGCCCGATATTTTCCGCACGCTCGGGAACGTCCTGTTCGATCTGGCGGTTACGCTGACCGTGGCAGCGCGTGGGGACAAGGTCCCGCTGTCCGCCGCTGATACCTTGCTGCAGGAACACCCTTCATGAAATATCGCACGCTTGGCCCCGACCTCACGGTTTCCGCACTTGGCCTAGGCTGTATGCCGATGGCGGGCGTCGGCCCCAATATGTACGGTGCCGCGACCGAAGCCGAGAGCATCGCCACGATCCACCGTGCGATCGAGCTGGGCGTAACGCTGTTCGACACCGCCGAAGTCTATGGGCCGCTCATCAACGAGGAACTGGTCGGTCGCGCCATTCGCGGCAAGCGCGATCGCCTGGTGATCGCGACCAAATTCGGCTTCCGCTTCGGTGAGGACGGCAAGGTATCTGGTGTCGACAGCACCCCCGCCAACATCCGCCGCGCGTGCGAAGGCTCGCTCCGGCGGCTTGGCATCGACACGATCGACCTGTTCTACCAGCACCGCGTCGACCCGAACGTGCCGATCGAGGACACCGTCGGCGCGATGGCCGAGCTTGTGCACGAGGGCAAGGTGCGCTTTCTTGGCCTGTCCGAAGCGAGCGCCGCGACGCTGCGCAAGGCGGCGGCAGTGCATCCGATCGCGGCGCTGCAATCCGAATATTCGCTGTGGGAGCGCGATATCGAGGAAGAGATTTTGCCCGCCTGCCGCGAACTCGACACCGGTTTTGTGCCCTATAGCCCACTCGGGCGCGGTTTCCTGACCGGCCAGATCACGTCGCGTGACGATCTGCCCGAAGGCGATTATCGCCGCAACGATCCGCGCTATTCGGAAGAGAATTTCGCTGAAAATCTGAAGATCGTCGATGTCATCAAGCGCATCGCCGCCGCGCACGGTGTCAGCGGGGCGCAAATCGCGCTCGCCTGGTTGCTGGCGCAGGGCGACGATGTCGTGCCGATTCCGGGTTCCAAGCGCCGCGCGACGCTCGAGGACAGTATGGCGGCAGTGGACGTCCGCTTGACCGTCGAAGACCTGACCACGCTCGACCGGGCCGCGCCGCGCGGCGGCACGGCGGGCCCGCGTTATGGGGCACCGATGATGAAGATGGTACGGCTCTAAACTGCGGCAAGTTTATCGTAGCGGATGGCGATGCGGCGAGATGACAACGGTCTCGCCTTGCACCTCTTTTTTATCACATGGGCGAATCAGAATCACAACGCCAGAAGCGGCCGGAAATCGCTAAAATGTCGCAACAGCCTAACGAAATAACAGAATTTTCCCCGCGCGGGATTGCGCGCGAATACCGAAATTAACCCGAAGCGCCTTCAGAAATTCGGCCGGGTCGTTCGTCAAAAAACGACCGCCGAGCCTGACGCGCCCGATCTCGGGTGTCTCCAGCGTCATGGGCGTCGGCAAGTACCGATTGAACTCCTCAATCGCGGTCGCGAGCGGCTCGCCATCGAAAAGCAATTCCCCCTCCTGCCATGCCGACAACGCCTGAATCTCGGCATCGGAAATGGGATGTGCCGTTGCGGCGTCAGCGGTCACCACCAGCTTGACCCGTTCGGGGAAGGACGCCGCGCGCGATTGGCCGCGTAACGGCAACAGGCGGACGTGCCCGGCAATCGCCACCACATCGATCGCATCCTCACCCCGTAACCGGGCGATGAAATGCCCCTGTTCGATCCGCAGGCGCGCGCGGCCGACATCCAGCGTGCAAGGCTGCGCACCGGCGGACAAATCGAGCGACACCTCGCCGCGCAAAAGGCTCACCTCGGTCCCGTCGCCCGTTTTCCACCAGCGCAGCCGGCTCGCCGTATTCAAATCGAGACACGTTCGATCGGCGATATAGAAGCGGCGACGTTCGCCTACTGCGGTCTCGACGGTGTGCGCGGCGGCGCGCGCGGTCATCACCAAGCCACCGCCTGCCACCGCGACAGCAGCACCTGCCGCCGCAACCAACGCCCGCCGCCGCGGCAGCACCGGTTGCGGGGGATGCACGACCGACCCAGGAACAGTGGCGACCGCAACATGCGCTTCGGCCAGTCGATCCAGCCGCCGCCACGCCTGTTCGACGCGGATGAAGGCGACGGCGTGGGCGGTATCGCGCGCGCGCCACTCCTCGAACGCCGCCAAATCGGCTTGCCCGGTATCAAGCGCGGCCAGCCAATCCGCCGCCTCCTGCTCAATCCTCGTGTGCCGCGCGTCCAGAGTGCTCAACCTACTGCTTCTCGAATTCGGGTCTGTGCCCCCATTCTCCGATCCCTAGCGCAGCAAAAACCGCCATGCCATTGCCGGAAATGCACGAAAGATATCTTGAAGGGTTATTCAAGCCTTCAATCGGGCGCGATCGACCGCTTGCGCCTGATCGGAAGGCGGCGCGGTGCCGTCCGCCGCGTGCAGCGCGCGGGACAGCAGCAGCATACCGCGCGACAAATGCTTTTCGACCGTCGAAAGGCTGATCCCGAGCTTGAGCGCAATGTCGCGCGGCGCCATCCCCTCAAGCTTGCGCAACAAAATCACGCGTCGACAGGCCAATGGCAAGGCTTCGATCGCCGCCATCATCCGCCGCAATTCATCGCGCGCGGCGGCAATCGCGAAACTGTCGGGTGCGGGGTCGGGATGAGCGGCTTCCTCCAGCGCGGCGAACTGCCGCATCGGCACGATGCGCGCCCGGCGCATTCGCTGCAACGCGACATTGCGGACCATCCGGGTGGCATAGGCCGCCGGATTGAGAATATGGTCCCATGCTTTGAGCTGGAGAAGCTGCGCATAGGCTTCATGAACCAGGTCTCGCGCTTCGTCTTCCTCGATCGTCCAGCGCCGCGCGTGGCGCAACAGCTCCGCCTCATGCGGGAGGATGGATGAGGCGAACCATGCGTCGATCGGGCGGAGCCAGGACATTGCGCGACAAAAAGCCAGGTTGAGGTCGATGAGATACCCCTATGGAAGCAATGATACGGAACCATGACAGCGCGCCCGGTGACGCGCTGTTTTGGTATAAAAAGTTGCTTCCTTCGGCTCCGCTCTGCCCGGACGATGACCCTTATTTCTTGAAATTCGGCTTCAAAATAACGCCGAACCAAACCGTACGACCAACCGGATACCGTGTCTGTAACAGCTCCCGATTCTGCCCGAGGTGCGCCTCGAACGAGGTGTTCGTGGCATTCTGCACCTGACTTGTCACCTGTAGCCACGGCTTGATGTTGTAGCTTGCCTGCAAGTCGAGTTGGTCACGCGAATCGAGCCAAATGTCGCGCCAGCCAAATTGCGCATCGACCGATATCGGTGCCGCGCCGATCCGGTTGTACGCGGTGCGGAGCGTAAACGGGCCGTCGGTGTAAAAAACGGTAGCGTTGTAGATATGATTGGGCTGGTTGATCAGGGCGCCGATCCGGCGACGCGCGCCACCCGTGCCGACGAAATCGAAATGCCCATCAAGCCACGTCGCGTTGAGCGACACGCCGAGATTGGCGAGCGGACCGGGCAGGAAATCGAGCCGATCCTTGACGATTTGCAACTCCGCACCCTTTACCTGCGCCTTGGACGCGTTGACAGGCTGCACGATGGTCGCATTGTAGGTGGCACCGTCTGCGAAATAGACCGCCGGTGCCTGGGTCGTCAGGTTGAAGATCTCGTCATGAATGTCCTTGTAGAACAGCGCCGCGGAAATCAGCCCGCCGCGTCCAAGGTACAGTTCACCCGAAAGATCGTAATTCCAGGCGCGGCGCGGCCTCAAATCGGGATTGCCGCGATTGACCGTAAGCGGCCGAGCCACGTTGGACAGGTCCAGCGACTGGATCGTGGTTGCGCCATATTGGCCATAATCGGGCCGCCCGATCGTCTCGCTGATGCCAGCGCGCAGCTTGAATGCGCTCGATACATTCCACGAAGCGATCCCGGAGGGCAGCGCATAGGCATAGCTGCTGTTGCGCGAAGAGAGCGCGCTGGTGCCATTGACGTGGGTGACGACGCCGATCGCCGTGCTGTCATACCGCAGACCCGCCTGGATATTGACCGCGTCGCTCTGCCAGCGAACCTGACCATAGCCCGCAGTGATCGATTCGCGCAGTTCGAAGAAGGCATTGTTGCTATCCGCCACCCGAACGGAGGATTGACGAAACCACTCGGGATGGTTGACCAGAACCGCCTGCGCCTTTGCCGCGTCGATCAGGTAGAAATTGATCCCGGGAGCAGAAAGCGAGCGTAGCACCGTTGGCTGTGCATATTGATCGAGATTGCCGATCAGCGCCGCCGACGGCGCATCCTTGGCAAACCATTCGCGGTAGTTGAGCAGGCTCTCGACCCGCGTCAGCGTTTGGTTGACGCCGCCCTGAATGCCGAAGCCGCGATCGCTCGGATCGAAATTCCACGACACTTCCCCGCGAAGACCGCGCACGGTATTGTCGATGTTATAAACAAGATTGCGCCAGTAGCGCGGGCCATAATTGACCGGATTGGCTGCCGCCGCCGGATCATTCAAGGTGATAGTCGGCTGTCCGTCGGTGACTTGATAGGAATAGCCATAAGCGGGCAAGTTGGACGTGGCGACAGAGGTGGGTGTGGTAACTATCCCGGTGTTCCACTTATACAGCCACCGGTTCTCATTATAATGCGCCTGCGAATCCGAGACGCCTGCGGTCACCCGCAACGTGTCGGTAAGATCGTAATGTGCGTCGCCGTTGATGAGCCACGTCCGCCGCTTTTCCGGCTGCGTCGCCAGGCCGATCTGGAAATTGCCGGTGTTCAGCCTGCCGCTATTGGGCGTCGCCCCCGCCGCGTAGCTGGTCGAGGGAAGCGCGAGCGCCTCATAGCGGTCCTCGTCCGACAGTTCGTGATAATAGCCGCCGAAGACCGAAAGGCCGAAGCGATCGCTCGGGCGATATTCGAATTTGGCGTTGATGCTGTACCGCTCGCGCTTCTCGTCAAAGGCATAGTCCTGCACGCGCACCGGCACCGCGCGACCGGTTGAATTGGCGATGTCTCCGGTCGGTGCGCCAGCGGCGGTAACATATGTCCAGCCAGCCCCCGCCGTATCGCCCGGCAGACGCGCCAATGCCGAGGCGTGAAGCTGCTGATATTCCCCCGACACTACGAGCCCGAACTGCTTGTTGGCACCGAACAGCAGGGCACCCGTTGCATCCACGCGGATGTTGGCATGGTCATCGGGCACGACCTTGCCACTTTGCGAGGTCCAGCCACCGAGCGCCTGCGCCGCCAGCATAGTACCGGTATCGAACGCGCTTTTGGTAACAAGGTTTAGCTGGCCGCCCAGCGCATGGGGATCATATTGCGCGGTAACGGTTTTGACGGCCTGAATCTCCCCGACCAGCGACGCCGGAAGCAGGGCAAGCTGTGCGCCGCGATAACCGCTGTCGGCGCTGGCAATCTGCGCACCGTCGATGGTCACCAGATTGTACCGGCTGTCGAGGCCGCGGATCGTGACATATTGATAATTGTCGTGGCCCCGGCTCGGGTCGCGGTCCGAACTTACCGACAGGCCGGGAATGCGCCGCGCGGCTTCGACGACGTTGACGTCGGGAAGCTGGCTGACATCGTCCTGGCTTACCGAATCGATGATCTGCCCGCTCTTGCGCTTGGTCTCGATCGCGCGGCGCGCGGCAAGGCGAAAACCGGTAACGACAATGTCCTTGTCTTCCGCAGCAAGGTCGTCCGGTCGGACAGGTTGACTCGCTGCCTGCGCGGTGGAGGTGAGCAGGATGTGACCCGGATTGGCCTCGGCGATGGTCAGCGTGGTGCCCGCAACCAGCCGCCGCACCGCGACGAGTGGTGCCATGCGCCCGCGCAGCGGCGCGACCCGGTGGCCCGCAGCACTATCGAACGGAAAGGAAATTTGCATACCGGCCTGGCGACCCAGCTCGTTCAGCGCCGCCGGAAGATCGGATGCGGGAATATCGAAGGCCACGGCGCGCGACGCCGTTGCGGCCCGGTTCGCGGCGGACGCGGCCCCCGCCGGCACCAGCGCCGTGCCGGACAGAAGAAGGACGAAGGCTGAACAACGAAGCATGAACCGATCCCCTGGCTTGCGGCAAAGCGCCGCCTCGCCAGCCCGATGCTTCGACCCGCCAAAACCGCCATTGGCGATTTTCTTTCCCGGTGGATTTGCGGTTTTCGGCGCCCGGTGCATCGATGCCAATAAGCGGACGCTGTTCTCGTCCCGTCACCCATCACGACGATGCTTCCGCTGCCGCCGATCCTTCCATGATGCCGGAGCCAGACCTTGCCCCTGTTTGAACCCAATCGCCGCGCTTTGCTGAAGGCTTCGACGATCGTCGCACCGGCAATCCTGCTCATGCCGTCGCGCATTCTCGGCGCGAGCGGCGCGGACACGCTGTTCACGCTTGGCGTCGCGTCCGGGGACCCCTGGTCCGACGGCGTGGTGCTGTGGACCCGGCTCGCGCCCCATGCGCTCGAAGCCGATGGCGGAATGCCGCAGACGCGCATACCGGTTACTTGGCAAGTGGGTGAAGACGAACATTTCCGCCGGATCGTGCGGTCGGGCACGACAATGGCCGACCCCAACGCCGCGCATAGCGTCCATGTCGAAGTTTCGGGGCTGCGACCGGCGCACGGCTATTTCTACCGCTTCATCGCGGGCGGTGAAAGCAGTCCGGTCGGTCGTACCCGCACCGCCCCCGACGCCCGCGCCCCGGTCGACCACCTGCGCTTTTGCTTCGGCTCGTGTCAGAAGTACGAAGTCGGATATTATGCGGCGTGGCGCCATGTCGTCGCCGAAGATCCCGATTTGATCGTCTTCCTCGGCGATTATATTTACGAGGGCAACCCCGGCATTGGCGGGGTGCGCCGTCACCTCAACCCCGAACCCCGCGACGTGCCCGGATACCGCGTGCGCTACGCCACCTACAAGCTCGATCCGGTGCTGCAGGCTGCGCACGCTGCGGCACCCTGGATCTCCACCTGGGACGACCATGAGGTCGCCAACGACTACGCCGGCGCGCTTGACGAGAAGAATGGCGATCCGGCTGCCTTTTTGCGACGGCGGGCGGCGGCCTACCAGGTCTATTGGGAACATATGCCGCTGCGCGCGTCGGCGCACCCTCGCGGGCCCGCCGCCCGGCTGTACCGCACGCTGAACTGGGGGCGCCTTGCCCAATTTCAGGTGATCGACGATCGTCAATATCGCGGGCCCCGTGCTTGCCAGCCGCAAGAGTTGTTGCGCGACCACCGGCAATATCTCGTCGCGGTGGAGGATTGCGCAGACCGGCACGACCCCGCGCGCACGATGCTGGGTGGCCGCCAGGAAGCGTGGCTGCTCGACGCTCTCGGCAGCACCAGGGCAACATGGAACCTGCTTGCTCAACAGACGCTGATGGCGCCCTTCGCGCTGATCAATCCCGCCCATCCGGAGCGCGGGACGGTCCTCCATCCCGCTGATCGCTGGGAGGGATATACCGCGGCCAGGGATCGCATCTTTCGCCGCTGGGTCGACGCTAGAACCCCCAATCCCGTGGTATTGAGCGGCGACATCCACGCCTTTACCGCCGCTGACCTTCGGCACCCGGACCGGCGCGAAGGCGCGCCGATTGCTGCGGAGTTCGTCGGCGGGTCGATCACGTCGATTAATCATCACGCAACCTGGCGCGAAGAGGCCAAGGCCAATCCCGGCATTCGCTTTGCCGAAAACGAGGTGCGCGGCTATGCGCGCGTCGATTTGCGGGAGAAGCGTGCCGACATCGCGTTTCGCGGGTTGGCCGATGCCCGCGACCCGGCATCCGCCGTATCGACGATCGCCGGGTTCACAGTCGAGGCCGGGCGCCCGGGAATTACAAGCGCAACGTCCGCTTAAGCTGACCCCTTGGGGCATTGTGGTGCGGACGGCTTGCGCAACAGACCGCTGCACCACCGTCACTCGGACGATTTTGCGCAGTATTTCAACGAGGTGGAAAAGACTGGAGCGGGCGAAGGGATTCGAACCCTCGACCCCAACCTTGGCAAGGTTGTGCTCTACCCCTGAGCTACGCCCGCTCTGGCGTTACGGCCCGGTCAGTCGCTGACTGGGCAGGTAAGGCGGCGGGCTCTAACAGCGACCTGCACGCTCGGCAACCCCCTTATCGCAGCAAAATGCATTACCTGCCCCGATCATGCGAAAAGGGTTGGCTTCGCGGCCCGAGCAACCACATAAGGCCGGGCACACTGGATTGGAGCGACACTTGGCTACCCTGGGTATGAGCAGCGCCGAACGCGAAGCGGTGGAAAGCTTCCGCCGCGACGTCGTCGAACCGTCGATGACCAAATTGGTGATCATCGATTTCTGGGCGGAATGGTGCGGGCCGTGCAAGGCGCTGACGCCGCTGCTCGAAAAGGTTGCTGCCGCTTATGCCGACAAGGGTGTGGTGCTGGCCAAGATCGACACCGACAAGAATCAGTTCATCGCCGCGCAATTCCAGATCAAGTCGATCCCGACCGTCTATGCCATGTTCCAGGGGCAATTGGTCGCGGACCTGACGCCTGCGCGCAGCGAGACGCAGTTGCGCACGATGCTCGACCAGATCCTGAAGCAATTGCCGATCGAAAGCCCCGAGGCGAGCCTGGAAGCCGAACTCGAACCGTTGATCGCGATGGGCGAGCAAGTGCTGGTCGAAGGCGACACGGCGCGCGCGGTGAGCGTGTTCGCGCAGCTTGCCGAAATGGCCCCCGAACATCCCGCCGTCCTGTCGGGAATGGTGCGCGCGCTGGTTGCCGACAAGCAGACCGATGCCGCCGAAGCCGCAATCGCGGCGTTACCCGAAGAGATTGCCAAGCTGCCCGAGATCGAGCGTGCGCGCAGTGCGCTGGCGCTGGCGCGCGAGGCCAAGCCGGTCGATGATCTGGCGGGACTTGCCGCCGAAGTCGCCGCCAATCCGCAGGATTTCGACAAGCGCTTTGCCCTGGCCGGTGGCCAGATGGCGGCGGGTGACCGCGATGGTGCTGCGGCGACGCTGCTGGCGATGATCGCCGACGATCGCGGCTGGAACGAAGGCGCGGCGCGCGCGCAGTTGCTCAAGCTGTTCGAAGTCGTCGGACTCGAAGATCCGTGGGTGTCGGCGCAGCGACGCAAGCTGTCGGCGATCCTGTTCGGGTGACAACGACGCGGCTCTCGATCTTCCCGCTGGCAGGGGCGCTGCTCTTCCCGAGGATGCATTTGCCGCTGCATATTTTCGAGCCGCGCTATCGGGCGATGATTTCCGATGCGATGGCGCGCGACCGGCGAATCGGGATGGTGCAGCCGCGACCCAATCTTCCGGCTGGCTCCGGTGGCCGCGCCGACCGGCCTGCCTTGTTCGACATTGGCTGCATCGGCAAAATCGCCGAGTTCGAAGCAAGCGAGGACGGGCGCTACAACCTCATCCTCGAGGGGCTGTCCCTGTTCCGGATCGTACGCGAGCTGGATGTGGCCACCGCCTTCCGTCAGGTCGAAGCCGAACTGATCGCGGGGCCGGGCACGGCCGAAATGCTTTCGCTCTCCCGCCGGTCCGCACTGGAGAGCGAATCGCGCGCCTTTGCCGAGGCGCAGGGCTATGCGGTCGATTGGGATGCGGTGGCACGGCTCGACGATGAATCGCTGGTCAACGGTATCGCGCAGATCGCGCCGTTCGACGTGGCAGCAAAGCAAGCCTTGCTGGAAGCGGGCAATATCGAGAATCGTGCCGAACTGATTATCCAGCTCATGCAGTTTTTCGGGCGGCATGACGGCGAAAATTCGGTAACGCTGCAGTGAGCAAACGCCTCCGCCGTGAAGGTGCGGGGCGCAAGGGCGGCGCCACAATGATGGTGTGGATGTTCTTCGCCAATCTGTTCGAACCCCGCAAGGTCGCGGCGATGGAGCAGATCGACACACAGCGCCGCATCGGAACCGAGTCGCAGCGGGCGGTGGCAGCGGGGCGACCTGCGGATGCTCCGCTCCCACGCCCGACCGGGCATTCCACGCCGGAATCCGAACGATAGCGGCATAGCGCGTATCGGCATTGTTTCGACCGGACCCGGCGCAACCGATCCGGCGCGTCGTCCCCTGCGCGCCAGCCGCTTCACACCGCTTTGCTGAAGCGGCCCTGCCGCGCCTGGAGCGCGGTATCGAACACTGCGGCAATCAGCCGCGCATAGGGGCGGCCAATTGGCGTGACCGTGACCGTGCTTCCCCGCGTCGTGGCCAGGCCGCGTTCGGTAAGTTCGCCAAGCTGGTCGAGATCGGCGATCAGGGCGTGGCTGCTCTGGCCATGTTCGGCAGCAATCTCGGCAACATCGACGCGACCGGTACATAATAGCCGTTCGATCAGCGCGCCGCGCATCCGGTCCTCGGGCGTGCGGACAAGGCCGCGCGTCCCCATCAGCAGCCCATTGGCCGCGCCAACGCGGTAACTGCCGACATGCTTTTCATTCTGCAGGAACAAACCATCGAACTGGCTGATCGCCGATGCGCCCAACCCGATCAGGGTGGTCGCGCGATCGTCGGTGAAGCCCTGAAAGTTGCGGCGGAGTGTTCCCTCGCGCGCAGCACGCGCCAGCGAATCCTCCGGGCGCGCGAAATGATCGAAGCCGATCGCCTCGAAGCCAGCTTCCAGCAGCAGGTCGTGCGCCAGTGCACTTTGCCAGAAGCGTGCCTCGGCATCGGGCAGCAGCGATTCGTCGATCCGGCGCTGACGCGGCAGGAGTTGCGGCATGTGTGCATAGCCGAACATCGCCACCCGATCGGGCGCGAGCAGCAAGGCCGCGGAAATCGTCGCGGCGACATCGTCGAGCGTCTGGTCGGGCAGACCGTACATCAGATCGAGATTGAACCGCGCAATCCCGGCATCGCGCGCATCGGACATCGCTTGAGCGATCTGACGCCAGGGTTGCAGGCGACCGATCCTGGCCTGGACTTGCGGCGAAAAGGTCTGCGCGCCGATGCTGAGCCGCGTAACCCCGGCTGCTGCATAGCTCTCGGCGGTGCCCAGCGAAAAATGACGCGGGTCGATTTCGACGGCCCATTCTGCGTCATCGGCGATCATGAAATGCCGCCGCAACGTCTTGCTCAGCGCAAGAAAGGCGGCGGGTTGCATCGCATTCGGGCTGCCCCCACCGAAATGCACGGAGCCGACCGGGGCGCGAACCGCACCACCGACACGCGCGATTTCGCCCTCAAGCGCGGCAAGATAGCTGTCCATACGCTCGGGACGACCAAGCGCGCCGGTGTTGCAGCCACAATACCAGCAAATCTCATGGCAATAGGGAATGTGGAGATAGAGCGAGATGGGCGTGTCGACCGCGACTGCAGCCAACGCATCGGCGTGCGCATCGGGCAGGGGTTTGAACGCCGCCGCCGTCGGATAGCTGGTATAGCGCGGGACCGAGCGCTCCGCCAAATCGGGATGGTAGCGGTGCATGATGGTGGAAGCGTGCATTGGCGGCGGCTTTCGGGATTTGACGACGATCAAGGAAAACGATGCAGTCAAGCGCCAGACATCGCGCTTGGATCATCAGGATCGGGAGACGGCGATGCTTTCGGACACTTGGTTTCTGGGTCTCGTTGTCGGGGCGACGGCCTGTTTCATGGCGGTCATGCTCTTTGCCTCGGTCAGTGACCGTGATTCAGACCCACCCGGCGCTGAATAACCTCCCAACGTCGGCTTCGCCTGGGCCGCTGCGACAGAAACCTGCCGCAGCGGCCCTTTCTTTGTCAGGCGTCCTCATCATCGGACAGATGAAATTCGTGCCACAGGCCGTTGAGAATGCCGAAGCCGACAGCGAGGCCAAGGCCGAGAACCCAGGTGAAATACCACATCGCTCAAGATCCTTATGTTAATAGAAATCGTGGCTGGCGGCGATCTCGCGCTCGCTAACCCGACCGAACATCACGCGATAAGCCCAGGCGGTGTAGGCGAGAACCAGCGGCAGGAAGACCACGGTCACGATCACCATCAGGAACAGGGTCGACTGGCTGGAGGAGGCATTCCACACCGTCAGGCTCGAATGCGCGTCGATGCTCGATGGCAGGATGAAGGGGAACATCGACAGCCCGACCGTCGCAATGATCCCGGCGGCGGAAAGCGAAGATCCGGCAAAGGCGGCAGGTTCGATTTTCCGGCGAATGCCCACCAGCGCGAGCAGGGCACCGGCAAAACCGAGCAACGGCGCGACCAGCATCCACGGATGGACGGCGTAATTGGCGAGCCAAGCGCCGCTGGAGGCAACGGTGGTAGAGCGCAGCGGGTTGGACGGGCCGCTTGGATCAGCCACCGAGGCCAGTTCGAAACCCATTCCGCCACGCGCGACGAACAGCCCGCCGAGCGCGAACAACACCAGCGACGCGATTGCGGCGCCCGTACCGTATAGCCGCGCACGATCGTGAACGGCACCGCGTTCGACCTTCATTGCCAGCCAGGCGCTGCCATGCAGCACCAGCATCGCCACCGACAACAGCCCGCACAGCAGGGTGAACGGGGTGAACAAGCCGAGCAAGCCGCCTTCATAGGTGGCACGCATGTCGCTATCGATGCGGAACGGCGCACCCTGCAACACATTGCCAACCGCAACGCCGAACACGAGCGCCGGGACAAAACCACCGACGAACAGCGCCCAGTCCCAACCATTGCGCCAGGCGCGTCCGGGCCGTTTGGAACGGTATTTGAACCCGACCGGACGCAGAATCAGCGCGGCCAACACCAGGAACATGGCGAGATAGAAGCCCGAAAAGCTGATCGCATAAACATAGGGCCAGGCCGCAAAGATTGCCCCGCCCCCCAGGATGAACCACACTTGGTTGCCCTCCCAGGTTGGTGCGACGGTGTTGATCGTCATTCGACGCTCGCCATCGGTCCGCGCGACAAAGGGCAGCAGTGCAGCAACGCCCAAATCGAACCCGTCGGTCAGCGCGAAACCGATCAGCAACACACCCAGCAAAGCCCACCAGATGAGGCGCAGAATTTCATAATCGAACAGTAGATGCATGATCGTGCTCCTCAGGCAACGGCGGCCAGGGCAGGCTTGGCGGAAGGCGGCGGCGTCGTTTCAAGCGGGTCCTCGACCGGACCGTGCGCGATCGCCGCAAGGATCAGGCGCAGTTCGATCACCGCCAAGGTGCCGTACAATGCGGTGAAGCCGATGATCGTCGTCCACAACATCGCCGGGGTCAGCGTGGAATTGGCGAGGAAGGTTGGCAACACGCCCTCAATTGCCCAGGGCTGGCGACCAAGTTCGGCGGTTACCCAGCCCAGCTCGGCGGCGATCCAGGGCAGCGGGATCGACCACAAGGCGATTCGCTGGAACCAGCGTGCCTTCAGGTGCAGCCTGAGGCTCGCCAGAAGGAAGGCGGTGGCGAACAGCGCGATCATCAAAAACCCGATCAACGCCATGATGCGGAAGGTCCAGAACATCACCGGGACGCTCGGCACCACATCCCAGGCGGTTGCGGCGATCAGCGCCGGGCTGGCCTTGCCCGGATCGGCGATGTGCGCCTTGAGCAACAAGGCATAGCCAAGATCGTTGCGGTGCGTTTCGAACACCGCGCGCGCCGCGCGATCGGTTGGGTTGCGCTTGAGCACATCCAGCGCGCGATAGGCGATCACGCCCGATTCGATCCGCTCCTGTGCTTTCAGCACCAGCTCGGACATGCCGGTGACTTCCTTGTCGACGCTGCGCGTGGCGATTAGCCCGAGGACCCAAGGCACCTGCACCGCATAGCGTGTGGTGCGGGTGGCGGTGTCAGGCAGCCCGAAAACAGTAATGCCCGCCGGGGCCGGCTGCGTATGCCACTCGGCCTCGATCGCGGCGAGTTTCATTTTCTGGTTGTCGGTCAGCGCATAGCCGCTTTCGTCGCCGAGCACGACGACCGAGAGCGAGGAGGCTAGGCCAAAGGCGGCGGCGACGGTAAAAGAGCGCCGCGCAACCGCAGTCCATTTGCCGCGCAGCAGATACAAAGACGACACACCCAACACCACCAGCGAGGCAATGACATAGCCAGCACTAACGGTGTGGACGAACTTCGCCTGCGCGACCGGATTGAACAATACGGCGCCGAAATCGGTGACTTCCATCCGCATCGTATCGGGGTTGAAGGCCGAGCCGACCGGATTCTGCATCCAGCCATTGGCGATCAGAATCCACAAAGCCGACAGGTTGGTGCCGAGCGCGACCATGAACGTTACCGCCAGATGGCCCAATTTCGACAGACGATCCCAGCCGAAGAACATGAGGCCGACAAAGGTCGCTTCCAGGAAGAACGCCATCAACCCTTCGATCGCCAACGGCGCACCGAAAATATCCCCGACATAATGCGAGAAATACGACCAGTTGGTGCCGAATTCGAACTCCATCGTCAGGCCGGTGGCGACACCGAGGACGAAATTGATCCCGAAGATCTTGCCCCAGAACCGGGTGGTCTCACGCCAGATCGCGCGCCCGGTCATCACATAGATCGCCTCCATGATAACGAGCATGAAGCTCATGCCGAGCGTCAGCGGCACGAACAGAAAATGATACAGTGCGGTTAGCGCGAATTGCAGCCGCGACAGATCGACGACACCTATGTCCATGCGTGTATCTCCATCATCGTCGGTCGACGGCGCAGCCTCTCGGCACCGACGCAGCGCCTTCAACCCGAATGAGGTTTAGCAGAGTATTGGGATTAGTACGTATTCGAGGCAGCACCGCCGGGCGTATAGGCGGGGCTATGGCAGCAACCATCGCACAAGTCCGCCCTGGCGCGCGGCCCGCACGAACGAGCCGGGCGGAGACCGTTGCAACGGGCACCGCCGCGCGCGGATCGACCCTGCTTCTGCTGGGGGATGCGGTTGCCGTGATTCTGTTTGCCGCCGGAGTCTCAGGTGGCGTTGCCGCCATTGCGCGCGCCGCGCCGGTCTGGCCCTGGGCGTTGCTGATGGTACTGGCGGGGTTGGCGCGCGCGGCGTGCCTGTGGGGATCGCTCCGGCTGGGCAGCCGCGCGGCGGCGACCGCGAAATCGGCGCTCCGGCGGACCGCGGCACGATCGGCGCTGCGGCGCCCGGCGGGAAGTGGATCGGTAGGCGCACTACTTGGCGCGGTGGTGGATGAGGTCGAGGCGATCGACGGCTATATCGCACGCTTCCTGCCCGCGCGGCGGGCGGCGGTAATCGCGCCGGTGATCGTGCTGGGCGCGATCGCGCTTGCCAGTCCGGTCGCGGCGTTGATCCTGCTCGGCACGCTGGTGCCCTTCATCGCGGCGATGGTGCTGGCGGGCGGAGCAGCCGCCGATCAGTCACGGCGGCAATTCGATGCACTGGCGCGGCTGTCGGGCATGTTCGCCGACCGGGTGCGCGGTTTGCCGGTCATTCTTGCTTTCCACGGCGAAGCCCGCGAGACCGACCGGCTGGGCGCCGCCGCGCGGGAGGTCGCGACACGGACGATGCGGGTGCTGCGCGTCGCGTTCCTGTCCTCGGCGTCGCTGGAATTTTTCGCCGCGCTCTCGGTGGCGCTGGTCGCGGTCTATGCCGGCTTTGCGTTGCTCGGGCAGTTGCCATTTCCTACGTCCGAGCATCTCGATCTGTTGCGCGCCTTCTTCATACTGGCGCTAGCCCCGGAATTCTATGCGCCGATGCGTCGCCTCGCCGCTGCCTATCACGATCGACAGGCGGCCGAGACCGCCCGTGCGCGGCTCGCCGCGCTCGATGCGGCGGCGATGCCGCCTGCCCCCGACGCGTTGACGGTTGCGGCGGCACCCGCGATCCTGTTCGACCACGTCACCATCCGTTACCCGGGCGAGGAGCGCGATGCGGTCAGGGACGTGTCGATCGATATCCGTCCAGGCGAAATCGTCGCGCTGGTCGGGCCATCAGGCAGTGGCAAGAGCAGTCTGCTGCACCTGTTGCTCGGGCTGGTTCCGGCGCACGGCGGCGAGGTTACGGTCGATGGGAGGCCGCTTTCGGAGATTGGCAGTGTCGCACCGTTCGCGGCGTGGGCGGGGCAGGCCCCCGTCATGCTCGCGGGGACGATCGCCGATAATATCCGACTGGGACGCGCCGATGCGTCCCCCATCGAGGTGGCAACTGTCGCGGCGGCGGTCGGTCTGGGTGATGCGCTGGCACGTCGGGTCGGCGGGATCGAGGAACGGCTCGATCATCGCGGTGGTGGCTTGTCGGGGGGTGAGCGTCGCCGCATCGGGCTGGCGCGCGCGGTGTTGAAGGATGCCCCGCTGCTGCTGCTCGACGAACCAACCGCGCATCTCGACCATGCCGCCGAGGCTGCACTGATCGCGGTGATTGCGCGCGCCTGTGTCGGGCGCAGCGTTATCATTGCCACGCACAGCACCGCGCTCGCCGCAATTGCCGATCGCATCGTCAATCTGGGCGGAACGGCGTGAGCGGCGCGCTCGAACGGCTGCTGGCCGATCGTCCGGGCACCGAACGTCGGCAGGCGCGTCACGCGGCGCTGTTTGCGGCGCTGGTGACGATCGCCTCAGTGGCCTTGCTGGCACTGTCGGGCTGGTTCCTTACAGCCGCCGCGCTTGCCGCCTCTGCGGGAACGGCGCTGGCGTTCAACTATATGCTGCCGAGCGCCGCGATCCGGCTGTTCGCGATCGTCCGGACCGGTGCGCGCTATGGTGAGCGACTTGCCAGCCACGATGCAGCGCTGTCCGCGACTGCGCGGGTGCGCCCGGCGCTGTTTGCGGCGCTGGCGGCCACGCCGGTCGCGCGCGCGCTGAGCTTGTCGACCGGGGAAGCGTCGACGCGACTGGTGCAGGATGCGAGTGCGGTCGAAACGGCGCTGGTGCTGCGATCGGGCATGGTCGGCGGAGCTGCGGCGATCCTGTCGGGGGCGGCGTTGATCGCGCTCGCGGGGCCGCTGCCAGTTCTTGCGGTCATGATGGTCGCCGCGCTGTTGGTCGCCGGGACCTGGACCTTGTCGCGCCAGCTCGCGGCGAGCGGACGCGCGGTGCTGCGCGAGGCGGAACGACTGAAGGGCCAGACCGCAGCTTTGGTGGAGGGTGCAGCCGATCTGCGCTGTTATGCGTTGGAAGATTGGGCAGTGGCGCGCATTGCCGACGGCGGTGCCGCACTCGCCGCCGCACAGCAGCGCGACAATGACGTGCGCGCGCGCATCGATGCAGCTTCGCCGCTTGCAATCGCGGTCGGCTCCGCGCTAGCGTTGCTCCTGGCAGCACCACAGGGGGCGGCGATCGCCGCTTTGGCGGCGCTGGCGGCGGCGATGGCGCTTGACGGATTGGCTCCCGTCATCCGGCAGGCAATGCAAGCGAGCGCGGCACGCGCGGCCTATATCCGGCTTGACGGGCTGCTCGATACGGTGGCGCAGACGCCGGGCGCGACAATCACGCTCAATCCGAACCTGGTGCTGCGCGGTCAGGACATTGCGCCGCCCGCGCGAATTGCGCTGCGGGGGGTGTCGGGCAGTGGCAAGACCAGCCTGGTCGAGCGCCTGGTCGGGCTGCGCGCGCCAATCGCGGGCGAAGTGTTACTGGGCGGGGTCGATATCGCGGTGCTGTCCGCCGCCACGTTGCGCGCGTCTTTTGCGTGGTTGCCCCAGGATGCGGCGCTGTTGGCGGGGACGGTGCGCGACACGTTGTTGCTGGCGCAGGCCGATGCCCCCGAAGCCGCCTTGTGGGAGGCGCTGGAGGATGCCGCGTTGGCGGAGCGCGTGCGCGCCATGCCACATGGGCTCGACAGTTGGATCGGCGACAATGGTGCCAGCCTGTCGGGCGGGGAACGGCGGCGGCTGGCGCTGGCGCGGGCCTATTTGAAGCCTGCGCCGTGGCTGCTGCTCGACGAGCCGACCGAGGGCCTCGATGCCGTTACCGCGCAAGCCGTCGTCGCGCGGCTGGAGGATCGGTTGCAGCGGCGCGGACAGGGGTTGCTGATCGTAAGCCATG
Organism: Sphingomonas sp.; assembly: GCF_041661885.1. GTDB lineage: Bacteria > Pseudomonadota > Alphaproteobacteria > Sphingomonadales > Sphingomonadaceae > Sphingomonas. The sequence continues at coordinate 72,167 of NZ_JBAZTL010000006.1, forward strand.
CGCCGCTCGCGCTGACGCTGGATGGCGAAATCACGCCCGCGTCGTGGCGTGCGGCACCGGACCATCACGACGTGCTGTTCGTCGGTTGAAATCTCGCTAGGGTATCGGTCGCGAGAGGATCGATGACCCGATGATAATACGGTGCCTGGCTGCTTTGGTGCTGCTCGCGGTGAGCGGCTGCTCGCAGACTTCGACCGACACACCTGCTTTGCACGCCTGCGCGACGCTCGCGCCGGGAGCGATGCGCTGGATTCCGGCTGGCACGTTCCTCCAGGGGGAAGATCCGCATTATCCCGAGGAGGGGCCGCCGCGCACCGTCACCGTGCCCGGCTTCTGGATCGATACGCATGAACTGACCAATGCCGAATTTGCCGCTTTCGTAAAAGCGACCGGCTATCGCACGATGGCGGAGCGGATGCCGCCGGTTCTGCCCGGCGCGCCACCCGAAATGCGGGTGCCGGGGTCAGCGGTGTTCGCGGTCCCGTCCGGCGATGATCCGCGCTGGTGGCGGTGGGTGGTGGGGGCGACGTGGCAACATCCGGCAGGCCCGAACGAAACGATCGTCGGCAAGGACACCACCCCCGTCGTCCAGATCGCATATGAAGATGCCGAGGCTTATGCGCGCTGGGCAGGCAAGGCGCTGCCGACCGAGGCGCAATGGGAATATGCCGCGCGGGGCGGCCAACCCGCCCTGCCCGAACCGATCGATGCCCACGGCACGCCGACCGCCAATTACTATCAGGGGGTATTCCCGACGCGCGATCTCGGCATTGATGGGTATCGCGGTCGCGCGCCGGTCGGGTGTTTCTCCGCCAATGGCTATGGCCTGTACGATATGATCGGCAACGTATGGGAATGGACCAGCGGCGTTGCCGGCGCGGAGGGCGATCGGCGGGTCATCAAGGGCGGGTCCTATCTGTGTGCCGCCAATTATTGCGCGCGCTATCGGCCCGCCGCACGGCAATTTCAGGAACTGGGGCTCGGCACCGATCATATCGGGGTGCGGCTGGTCGATAATCACCGCCCGCCACCGCCCCAATCGTCGCGGCAACAGCCCGGCTAGTCGGGGATCTGCGCGAGCACGGCTTCGACCAGCCGCACCACCACCGCGCGGGCATCGACGATACTCAATTCCTGGTCGTGCCGCAGCAGCCGCCACGTCTGGAAGCTCAGCGGTACGTTGATCGCATCGACCAGCGGGATGTCGGCGCGCACATGCGCAGGCAGGATCGCTTCGAGCGAGGTCCGCTCCAGCCGCAGCATCCGACGGTAATCCTGCATCAAAAATTCGGATTGGAACCGTTTGATATTGGCGGAGATGCGGAAGGGCAGAATCGTCTCGAACACCAGCACGCGTCGCTCGATGATTTCGAGGAGCCGTTCACGCCAAGTCGTCCCTGTCAACGGCTTGAGCGTCATCGGCAACACTTGTGCTTCTATGGCTTGCGACATTTCGCGGTACAGCGCGTCCATATCGTCAAAATGCCGAAAGACCGAGCGCAAGCCGACCCCGGCGGTTTCGGCGACGCGCGCGGCGCTCGGCGCGATATCGCCCTTCCCGACCAGATCGAGCATTGCCGCGACGATTTTGGCGCGGCTCGTTTCGCTACGCGCCCGACGACCGTCGGTTTGCGAGGCGTCCGTTCGCACGGCAACCGAACCCAGGCTTGTCTTCATATCCACCCACCGCGCTTATCCTCGTGATCCGTTCCGGTCCATCATCTCATTAATATGGCATTGATTGTGCCATAATTGTGGAGCATTCTCGACTGGAATGAAATACCCCTCTGCAAAGAAGGTTGGCGGGATGCGCGGACACTGGAAATGGCTATCGGCCATCGTCCTGATCGGGTTGGCCGCGACGTTTTTGGTTCATGCTTTCCAGGCCCGCATCGCGACCGCCATCCTGGCGCATATGGTCGAGGCGCGCATCGGGCACGATTCCACCGCTGCCCTGCCCGATGGCCTGCACGTCGCCTTGTGCGGCACCGGCTCGCCTTTGCCCGATCCGACGCGGGCGGGGCCCTGTTCGGTAGTGATTGCGGGCAAGCACATGTTTGTCGTCGATATCGGGGAGGGTGGCGCGCGCAAGATCATGGCGATGGGCCTTCCGATCGGACGGGTGGAGGGGCTGTTGCTGACCCATTTCCATTCCGACCATGTCGACGGCATCGGCCCGTTGATGTTGCAACGCTGGATCGGACGTGCGGCGACAGCGCCTTTGCCTGTGCATGGCCCCCCTGGGGTCGAGGCGGTGGTGGCCGGGTTCGACGCGGCTTATGCTACCGATGCCGGATATCGCACGGCGCATCACGGTGTCAGGATTGCACCGCCGGGGGGCGCTGGCGGCGTGGCGATGCCCTTTGCGCTTCCGCAGCCGAACGCGCCGGTTGTGGTGCTGGCGCGCGATGGGGTGCGGATCATTGCCTTCCGGGTCGATCACGGTCCGGTGCGTCCGGCGGTTGGCTACCGCTTCGACTATAAGGGCCGTTCGGTTGTGTTCAGCGGCGACACCAAGCCAAGCGCGTCGCTGGCGGCGGCGGCAAAGGGCGCCGACTTGCTGGTGCATGAGGCGTTGCAACCCCGCCTGGTCGGGCTGCTCACCACCACGCTCGATCGCCACGGTCAGCCCAACACCGCGCAAATTACACGCGACATCCTGAATTACCACTCCACCCCGGAACAGGCCGCCGACATGGCCAAGGCGGCAGGGGTGAAGCAATTGCTCCTCAATCATATCGTGCCGCCAATCCCGTTGCGCTTCGCCTATCCCGCGTTTCTGGGAGACGCCGCGCAGCATTTCGCGGGGCCGATTATAGTGGGCGAGGACGGGATGCTGTTCAGCCTGCCGGCGGGCGCAACGACGATCATGCAAAGCAGGCTGCAGTGAACCCGGTGACGCGCAAAAGCTTCGCCGCCGCCGTTGCGGGAATATTGCTGTCCGCCGAAAGTCCGCCCCCCGCCCCGCGCCCCAACATCGTCCTGCTGGTGGCGGACGATTGGGGGTATTCGGACATTGGCAGCTTCGGCAGTGAAATCCACACGCCCAATATCGATGCACTCGCCGCGCAGGGCGTGCGTTTCGCCAATTTCCATGTCGCGGGATCATGCGCCCCGACCCGCGCAATGTTGCAGACCGGGGTTAGCAATCACCGCGCCGGGCTCGGCAATATGCCGGAGACGATCCCGCCCGAGCATGTCGGCAAGCCGGGTTACGACACCGTGCTCACCCACAATGTCGTGACGCTGGCGGAAGTGCTGCATCAGGCGGGCTATCGTACTTATCTCACCGGCAAGTGGCATTTGGGCAAGGCCAGTGACGGTTTGCCGACCGCGCGCGGCTACGATCATGCCTTCTCGCTGGCGGATGCCGGGGCCGACAATTTCGAACAGAAACCGATCGCCGGATTGTATGACAAGGCCGACTGGACCGACGACGGCAAGCCCGCCACCCTGCCCCAGCCTTTTTATTCCTCGACCTTCATCGTCGATACGATGCTGCGCTACATCGATGCCGGGCGCGGATCGGGCAAGCCGTTTTTCGCCTCGGTCAATTTTCTGGCCAACCACATCCCGGTGCAGGCGCCCGACGCCTATATCGCACGGTATGCCCATGCCTATGACGGCGGCTGGAGCGCGCTGCGTATGGCGCGCCAGGCGCGGGCAATCGCGCTGGGGCTGGTGCCGGCGAACACGCGCGCGGCAGTGATGCGCTCGACCGCCGACTGGAACCGACTGTCGCCCGATCAACGCCGGGCGGCGGCACGCGCGATGGCGGCTTATGGCGGGATGGCAGAAGCCGCCGATCACGAGATCGGTCGCCTGATCGATCATCTGAAGGCGACAGGGGCCTATGACAATACGATCTTCGTGTTCCTGTCCGACAACGGCCCCGAGCCGACCGAGCCGCGCGGGCGCCTCATCAATCGTTTGTTGCTGGGGCTTTATTATGATTTCGCGGCGGAACGGCAGGGCCAGCGCGGCACGCTGACCGCGATTGGCCCGAGCTGGGCGAGCGCAGCGGCGTCCCCCCTGGCGGGCTACAAATTTTCGGCTGGCGAAGGCGGTTTGCGCGTACCGCTGATCGTAAGCTGGCCCGGCAATCCGGCGATGCGTAACGGTACGATCGTTGGCGGCTTCACCCATGTCACCGATATCGCACCGACGCTGCTCGCGCTCGCTGGAGTGCCCGCGCAGACCGGACGCTTTGCGGGCCGCGCGGTGGAACCGATGGCGGGGTTCAGCCTGGCCGACATGCTGTTGGGCAAACGCACTACGGTACATGGCGACCAGCCGCTCGGGTACGAACTGTCGGGCAATGCCGCGCTGTTCCGGGGCGACTATAAGCTGGTCAAAAACCTGCCGCCGATTGGCGATGGGCGGTGGCAGTTGTTCGATATCGCCCATGACCCCGGCGAAACGCGCGATGTGTCGATGAGCGATCCGGCCCGCTTCATCGCCATGCAGCGCGACTATGCCGCCTTTGCCCGGCGCGACCGGGTATTGCCGATGCCCGAAGGCTATACCGCCGACCAGCAAATCAGCGACAATGCGCTTCATCATCAATGGCTGCCCAAGCTTATTCCGATCGCGCTTGGGCTGGCGCTCCTGGTGTTCCTGGGCGGCGGCGTGCTTTGGCGTTACCGTCGCCACCGCGCGACCAAGACACGCTAACGCTCGCGCGTCGCGGCAAAGGTCACCTTGGGATAGCGATCAGCGACATAACCGACATCCCATGCGGTCTTGGCGAGATATACGGGATTGCCGTCGCGATCCTTGGCCATCGATGTGCGGTTCAAGTCCATGAACGCCTTGAGGTCCGCCGGATCAGCCGCCGACACCCAGCGCGCGGTATCATAAGGGGCCATTTCGAGCCCGGCATCGACCTTATATTCGGCCTCGAGCCGCGAGAGCAGCACTTCGAGCTGGAGCTGCCCGACCACGCCAATGATCCAGTTCGAGCCGATTTCGGGATAGAAGACCTGCGTCACGCCTTCCTCGGCCATGTCGTCGAGCGCCTTGCGCAACTGCTTGGTCTTGGTCGGGTCTTTCAGCGCGACGCGGCGCAGGATTTCCGGCGCGAAATTGGGGAGCCCGGTAAAGCGCACATCGGCACGTTCGGACAGCGTATCCCCCACCCGCAGCGTGCCGTGGTTGGGGATGCCGATGATGTCGCCCGGAAAGGCCTCATCGGCCAGTTCGCGTTCGCGCGCGAAGAACAGGATCGGCGAATGAATCGCAATCGGCTTGCCGTGGCCAGTCGGCGTCAGCTTCATGCCGCGCTTGAAGGTGCCCGAACACAGCCGCATGAAGGCGATGCGGTCGCGGTGGTTGGGGTCCATATTGGCCTGGACCTTGAACACGAAGCCGGTGACGTCGGCGCGCTCAGGCAGCACTTGGGCGGGCTCGGCGGGTTGCGGGCGTGGGCCGGGCGCATGGCGACCGAGCGCGTCGATCAGTTCGGCGACGCCAAAGTCCTTCAATGCCGAGCCGAAATAGACCGGGGTCTGGTCGCCCGCGCGATACGCCTCGACATCGAAGGCACCATAGCCGCCAAGCGCGAGTTCGGCTTCGTCGCGCAGCGTCGCGAGGCCAGGCGCACTCAGCACGCCTTCCAGCGCGGGATCGTCGAGCCCGGTGAACCGGCGCGCCTTGCCCATGAATTCGCGGCTCGGCCCCTCGGGCTGGCTCAGCGCATTGGCGTGGAAATCATAAATGCCTTCAAAATCGCTGCCCATGCCGACCGGCCAGCTCATCGGCGTGACGTCGAGCTGGAGCATCTCGGCGACTTCATCGAGCAATTCGAACGGCGGGCGCCCCTCACGATCGACCTTGTTGACGAAGGTGATGATCGGCACCGAGCGCAAGCGGCAGACCTCGAACAATTTGCGCGTCTGCGCCTCGATACCGCGCGCGGCGTCGATCACCATCACCGCAGAATCGACCGCGGTCAGCGTGCGATAGGTGTCCTCCGAGAAATCCTCGTGGCCCGGCGTATCGAGCAGGTTGAAGGTGAGGCCGCCCATGCCCTCGATTTCGCGCTCGAAGGTCATCACCGAGGAGGTGACCGAAATGCCGCGCTGCTGCTCGATCTTCATCCAGTCCGAGCGCGCGCGCCGGTTTTGCCCACGCGCCTTGACCTCGCCCGCCAAATGGATCGCACCGCCGAACAGCAACAGCTTTTCGGTCAGCGTGGTCTTGCCCGCGTCGGGGTGGGAAATGATCGCGAAGGTGCGGCGGTCGGAGGTGTGATTCATCAAAGGGTCTGCTCAAACGAAAGGGCGAGTCGCGGGCCGGAAGTCCACAAAGTCCACACTACGTCCCCGCTCTTTTGCCCCCGCGCCAAAGATCGGCATGGCAGCGAGACATAAGAGGAAGACGCACGGGTCACCGCGCGCTCTTGGCAGAAGTCCCGCGTGTAGGACAGCCCCCGGCGGCGCGGCACAGCCCGTGCGCCCCGCTCCGCCAGCCCACGGTGCGTTACAGGCTGCGGCCTTCAGTCGTCCCTGGACACTGGCTCCAGCGTGATCGCCATTGCGATGTGCTTGGTTTCGCCCGGCGCAAGCATGAAGATACCCGGCTTTTCGGTCATGTCGCCCGAAAAGCCGACCGGATCGGCGATGCCGTGCCACGGTTCGATACAGACGAACGCGGCACCGGGCTTGGTCCAGATGCCGAGCATCGGCGTGTCGGGGAAATCGACGCGGAGCTGGGGGCCGGTCAATGCGCCGTAACGGACGCTTTGCGAATGGACCCGATCCCAGATCAGCGCGTCCTGGGTGAACAGCGCATCGTCGAGAGCGAGCGTGCGTCCCTCGAGCGGGGAGGGACGACGGCCGCTGGAAATCGCGCTACCGACGAGTTCGCGCAAAGGGTCGGGCTCATCCTCGGCGAAGACGATGCGGTGGTCGGCGCGCGGCAGGCCGTAAGGGAGCGGCCAGGCAAAGGCCGGGTGGAAGCCGAAGCTGGCGGGCACTGGCTTGCCATCGCGGTTTTCGATCGCCACCGCGATGTCGAGCGTCGCGTTGGTGATCGTGTAGGTGACGCGGAGTGCGAAGGCGAAGGGATAGACCGCACGGGTCTCGGCGCCGTCTTCAAGCAGGAACACCGCGCGCGTATCGGTCTGTTCGGCGAGGGTGAACAGGCTGTGGCGGGCGAAGCCGTGCTGCTTCATCGGATAGTCCGCACCATCGACGCGCAGCACGTCGCCGTTGAGGCGCCCGACGATTGGGAAGAGCAAGGGGGCGTGGCCGGTCCAGAAAGCGGCGTCGGCGTCGGTCATCAGCTCGCGCCCGCCCGCATCGCGCAAGTGGGTGAGTTCCGCACCGAACGGGTTGATCGCGGCGGAGAGCTGCGCAGTGGCGATGGTGATCAGATCGGGTTGAGTCATAGCGTCGATCCTCAAACAAAAACCACGACCACCCCGGCTGAGGCCGGGGCCCAGTAGCGCGCGGGGGTTTGGCGCGCGGCTGCGCCTCTTCACCTCGACCTGTCCTGCTGGGCCCCGGCCTTCGCCGGGGTAGGTGCGGGACGACGAATGGGACTTACCCCCGCAAGCTCGCGCCCAGCTTCGCCGCCGCCGCGACGACCTTGTCCGCCACCGCCTTCAGCTCCGCCTCGGTGAAGCTCTTTTCGCCCGGCTGGAGCGTGACTTCGACCGCGATACTCTTATGCCCCGGCTCGACGCCGGTGCCGGTGAACACGTCGAACACGCGCGCAGCCACGATCGCCGCTTTGTCGGCGCCGCGCGCGGCGCGCACCAGCGCATCGCCCGACACGCTGTCGGGCACGAGAAAGGCGAAGTCGCGCCGCACCGCCTGCAACGCCGGTGGCGCATAGGCCGCGCGCGCGAAGCTCGATGCGCGCTTGGGCGGAATCGCATCGAGATACAGCTCGACCGCCGCAACCGGACCATCGACGTCGAACGCGCGCGTCGTCAGCGGGTGGACGATACCGAACGCCGCGAGCACGGTCTTCGGCCCCAGCCGCAGCGTGCCCGACTGGCCCGGATGCCAGGCATCGCCCGCGTCGCCCATGACTTGCAGATTGTCGACCGGTGCGCCTGCCGCTGCCAGCAGCGCCAGCGCTTCGGCCTTGGCATCGAAGGCGGTGAACAGGCTCGCTTTGCCGTTCTGCCAGCCGCGCGGCCGCGCTTCGCCCGCGAGCACCACGCCCAGCGTCGAGCGTTCGCCGTCGCTGAGATAGCGCCGCCCAAGCTCGAACAAGCGCACGCCGCCTGCGCCACGCTTCAAATTGCGTTCCGCCGCCGACAGCAAGCCGGGGAGAAGCGACGGGCGCATCACCTTCAGCTCCTCGCTGATCGGGTTGGCGAGCGTCCAGATGCCGCCGCCGATCGCCTCGGCCTGGGCTTCGGACAGGAAGCTCCAGGTGATCGTCTCGTTGAGGCCGCGTGCTGCGGCGGCGCGGCGGACGCGGCTCTCCAGCTTTTGCGCAGGCGTCGCGGTCGGCTTGGCGACACCTGCCGCGCGCGGCAGCGGCGTTGCCGGCACCGAATCGATGCCGACGATGCGGATCACTTCCTCGACCAGATCGGCCGGGCCATCGACATCGCGGCGCGCGGGCGGCGGCAGGACGGTCCAGTCGGCTTCCACCGTGAAGCCGAGCGCGGTCAGGATCTCGCGCTGACGCTCGGGCGCAACCGCCAGACCGCCGAGCGTTTCCGCGCGGGTGGGGTCATAAGCGATGCGCTTGCGCGTGGTCGGCGGGGTGCCGGCATGGGTCGGCAGGCTGGCCGTGCCGCCGCACAGATCGAGCACCAGCCGCGTCGCGATGGCGAGGCCCTGTTCGAGGAACGCCGGATCGACGCCGCGCTCGAAGCGCGAGCGCGCGTCCGAGGTGAGCATCAGCGCCTGGCCGGTGCGGGCAATGCCGTCGGGATCGAAATAGGCGCATTCGATCACGACATCATTGGTCTCGGGCGTCACGCCCGAATCCTCGCCGCCCATGATGCCGCCAATGTCGTGAACATGCGCAGCGTCGGCGATGACGGTCATCGTCTCGGCCAGCGTATAGGTCTTGCCGTTGAGCGCGAGGACTTGCTCGCCCGCCGCCGCCTTGCGCGCGACGAGCCCGCCCGACAGCTTGGCGCGATCATAGACGTGCAAGGGGCGGCCGAGATCGAACATCACGTAATTGGTGATGTCGACCAGCGTCGAAATCGACCGCTGGCCGATCGCGGTCAGGCGGCGACGCATCCATTCCGGCGCGGTGCCGTTGGTGAGGCCGGTGACGCCCTGCGCGTAGAAAGCGGGGCAGCCTTCGGCATCGTCGGTGCGCACATCGGGGCCTGCGCCTGTGCCTTCGACCGGCGCATAAGCGAGCGGCTTGGCGGTGCCGAGCCCGGCGGCGACCAGATCGAGCGCGATGCCGCGCACGCCCATGCAATCGGGGCGATTGGGGAGGACGTTGATCTCGATCACCGGGTCGTTCAGCCCAGCATAATCGGGATAGGCCATGCCGATCGGCGCATCGGCGGGCAGCTCGATGATGCCGTCATGATCGTCGCCCAGTTCCAGCTCGCGCGTGGAACACATCATGCCGTTCGATTCGACCCCGCGAATCGCGGTGACCTTGAGCACCATGCCGTTGGACGGCACCGTTGCGCCGGGTGCGCCGAACACGCCGACCAAGCCTGCGCGCGCATTGGGCGCGCCGCACACGACCTGCAGCGGACCGTCCCCGGCATCGACGCTCAGCACTTGCAGCTTGTCCGCCTGCGGGTGCGGCGCGGCGCTCAACACCTTGGCCACGCGGAACGCGGCGAGCTTGCCACCGGGGTTCTCGACACCTTCGACCTCAAGGCCGATGCGCGTCAGCGTCTCGACGACGGTTTCGAGCGAGGCGTCGGTGTCGATATGCTGCTTCAGCCAATCGAGGGTGACCTTCATGCGCCGACTCCCTGGCTCAGCGTGGGCACATCGAGTGCCGAGAATCCGTAATGCTTCAACCAGCGCGCATCGCCTTCGAAGAAGGGGCGCAAATCGTCCATGCCGTATTTGAGCATGGCGAGGCGATCGACCCCGACGCCGAAGGCAAAGCCCTGCCATTCGTTGGGATCGAGACCGCACGCGGCGATCACCTTGGGGTGGACCATGCCGCTGCCGAGCAACTCCATCCAGCCCTCCGACCCGCCGAGCACGCGGCGGCCCTTTTCCATCGTCCAGCCGACATCGACTTCGGCTGAGGGCTCGGTGAAGGGGAAATAGCTCGGGCGCAGGCGCAGCACGATGTCGTCCCGCTCGAAGAACGCCTTGAGGAAGGTCTCCAGCGTCCATTTGAGATGGCCGAGCGTGATGTCCTTGTCGATCACCAGCCCTTCGATCTGATGGAACATCGGCGTGTGCGTCGCGTCCCAGTCCGAACGATAGACGCGGCCCGGCGCGATGATGCGGATCGGCGGCTCCTGGCCCATCATCGTGCGGATCTGCACCGGCGAGGTGTGCGTCCGGAGCACAAAGCGGCTACGTCCGCTTTGATCTTGCTCCGGGCCGACCGGCGGCGAGCTAAGCTCGCCGTCCGACGACGGGCTTTGCCCGTCGCGGGCCGTGCTCGTTGCCTCGCAGTAAAAGGTGTCGTGCATCGCGCGCGCGGGATGGCTCTCGGGCATGTTGAGCGCGGTGAAATTGTGCCACTGATCCTCGATCTCGGGGCCCGTCGCGACCGCGAAGCCCAAGTCGGCGAAGATCTCCGCCATCTCGTCGAGCACCTGGCTGACCGGATGCACCGACCCCTGCGGCGCGGCCTCGGCAGGGAGCGTCATGTCGAGCGTTTCGCGCGCGAGCCGTGCATCGAGGTCTGCGCGGTCGAGTGCGGCCTTGCGCGCGGCGATGGCGGTGGTCACCGCCTCACGCACGCCCTGGATACGCGGGCCCTGCACCAGCCGCTCGTCGGGCGACATGCCGCCCAGCGTCTTGAGCAAGGCGGTGAGTTCGCCCTGCTTGCCGAGCGCCTGAACGCGAACGCCGTCCAGCGCCTCCAGAGTGTCCGCCGCCGCGATCGCGGCGAGCAGGTCCGTCTTCATAGGGTCGAGGTCGGTCATCGCTTGTCCGTTCGTGCTGAGCCTGTCGAAGCACCGGTCTTCGTCAGGGTGGCGTTAGAAGAAACAACAGGGCTTCGACAAGCGCAGCCCGAATGGGGAACGTACGAGGCGCAAAGAAAAAGGGCGCCGGTGTTGCCACCGACGCCCCAATCTTTCGTCTCGCAGCAGGTCGCCTTAGGCGGCCTGGGGCAGAGCCGCCTTTGCCTGCGCGATGATGGCGCTAAATGCGGCACCTTCGTGCATCGCCAGGTCGGCCAGGACCTTGCGGTCGAGTTCGACGCCAGCGAGCTTCAGGCCGTGCATGAACACGCCGTAAGTCAGGCCTTCGACGCGGACGGCCGCATTGATGCGCTGAATCCACAGGGCGCGGAAGTTGCGCTTCTTAACCTTGCGGTCGCGATACGCATATTGCCCGGCCTTTTCGACGGCCTGACGGGCGATACGGATCGTGTTCTTGCGACGGCCATAATAGCCCTTCGCCTGATTAAGGATCCGCTTGTGCTTAGCGTGGGTGGTTACACCCCGTTTGACGCGTGCCATTCTTTAAATCCCTTCCGCTCAGCCGAGACCGTAAGGCGCCCACGCCTTGACGGTGGCCGTATCGGCCTTCGACAGCACCTTGGTGCGACGGTTCTGGCGGATGTACTTGGCGTTGTGGCTCATCAGCCGGTGGCGCTTGCCCGCGACGCCGTGCTTCAGCAGGCCGCTCGCGGTGAGCTTGAAGCGCTTTTTAACGCCGCTCTTCGTCTTGAGTTTGGGCATTTTCGTCCTTTCAGTTGTGCGACGATCTATGAACGGCCACGGCAGCCCATACCGGCCGGGCAGTTCCTCTTACTCGCAGGAAGGCGGCCCCATAACGGTGAGTCGTCCAAAACGCAAGATCAATGCCCGCGACAGGCCAGCGTTTCCAGAATTTCCTCGATCCGCGCGGGGTCGCCCGCAGCGATGACTTCGCCAATCGAATCGGCGGTGAGCGGGTCACCCGACCAATCGCACATCCGCCCGCCCGCGCCCTCAACAACCGGGACAAGGGCCGCGAAATCATGAATTTTGAGCTGCGCCTCGACCACGATGTCGAGCCATCCGCTCGCCACGCAGCCGTAATTGTAGCAATCGCCGCCCAGCACCGTGCTCATCGTCGCCGCGTCAAGATGCTCGAAGGCGTGGAGTTGCGCATCGTCAAACAAGGCCGGGGAGGTCGTGGCAAGCAAGGCCTTGCCGAGATCCGGGCAACGGCGCGCGATGGCACGCGTCCCGTTGAACAGCGTCGGTCGGCCCATCACCCCCAGCCAGCGCTCCTGCAAGATAGGCTGGTCGATAACGCCCATCATCGGCCACCCTTCAATCATCAGCGCAATCAAGGTGCCGAAGATCGGACGCCCCGAAATGAACGCGCGGGTGCCGTCGATCGGATCAAGCACCCAAGTGCGGCCCGAGGTGCCGTCCTTGGTGCCATATTCCTCGCCGATGATCGCGTCGGCGGGAAAAGCACGCTCGATCAAGGCACGCATCGCGCCCTCCGCCGCGCGATCCGCAAGGGTCACGGGCGAGGCGTCTCCCTTTGCCTCCAGCCCATGCTCGGCACGATAATAAGGACGAATGGCGGCTCCCGCAGCATCGGCGAGGGCGGCGGCGAGGGAAAGATCGGTTTCGGTAACGCGCATCCTCTTTGCCTAAAGAGGCGGATCGCGTTGCGCCAGCCCACACGCGGCAGTTTCGGTTGACGAAGCGCGTTCATCGCTGCGGTCACCCTATCTTAGCAGTTTTGCGCTAGGCGGTTTTGCCAGGCGGCGTGCGCTATCAGGCACACCGAACGTGAAGAGGCCAATGGACCGATGGGAGCAGCAAAGGAAGCACGGCTGATCGCCGTCGAGGAGCGCGCCGACACCGTCTATGATTGCATCCGGGCGTTCCTGACGTTCCACCGGTTAAGCCCCGATCCTGTGCATTATGCCTTTGCCCACCATGTATTGTGCAACCCGGACGGAGCTTTGGCGCGCTCGGTCACGACCCTGACGGAAGGCGGCATCCGCCTGTCGACTCGCGACATCGAGGCGCTTGGCGGGGGTACGGGATCCCAAATGGTGCCGCATTCCGTGGGCCGCGTGACGGGTGGCGCAGAGTCGGATGCCGCCGACCGCCTCGTCGCGCAGACACAGATTCAAGTCGAGGGGTTCAGCGACATGATGCGCTCGATGCGCGCCGAAACCGCAAATTTCGGTCGCGACCTGGCAGCAAGTACCGATGCCGTGCGGGGTGCCGCCGCTGGCGCGGATGTCGTTCGCTTGGCGACCGTGATGCTCGACCGTGTCCAATCCGCCGAAGCGCGCCTGGCAGCGGCCACGCGCGAAGCCGATCAATTGCGCGCCAAGTTGGAGGAAGCCCGTGGCGACGCGCGGCGGGATTCGCTCACCGGCCTGCCCAATCGTCGTGCTTTTGAAGAAGCCTTCGCGGAGCATAGCGCCACGGGCGAATGCGGGTGTTTGGCCGTATGCGATGTCGACCGCTTCAAGCGCGTCAACGATCAATTCGGCCATTCGGTGGGGGATCGCGTGCTGCGCGCAATCGCGCTGGCGTTGCGTGAAGCCTGTACCGGCCACTTTGTTGCGCGCTATGGCGGCGAGGAGTTTGTTATTCTGTTCAAGGGCGCGGACATCGCCGAGGCCCATGCAACGCTGGAACGTGCCCGAGTCACCGTCGCGGCGAAACGCTATCGACTCCGCGAAACCGATATGCCCCTGGGTGCCGTGACCTTTTCGGGCGGCATCGCAGTGGCGGAGCCTGGCGAGGCGCTGTGCTCGGTTTTTGGGCGTGCCGATCGCTTCCTGTATCGGGCCAAGGACAGCGGGCGCAACAACCTTTGCAGCGATGGTATTTTTGACTAATAATTGGGATATTATCCCGTTCAATCAGATGGATTTTCGCCTTCACTTTCTATAAACGTCGATATATCAATATCTTATAAAACTGGCACAGAGCCTGCAATACCCTTGGTATCGGCAAACGGAATGGTCCGCTTTGCCAGATAAAAGGGAAAATAATCATGTCTGTCCGTTTTGAATCGTTCCAGCGCGTGTCCGTCTCGCTCATCGCCGCCTTGGTTTTCACCGCGTTGCTGGCCTCCACCGCAGTCTCCCTCGCGCCGATTGCATGATCGGACGCGGGGCCTGCTGCCCGCTATCACCACCTCGTCCGCCACGGCTTTACCACGGATAGCGTTCGTGGCAGGCTTCAACCGGGAAATTGAGAGGTGTATATGATCCGCGCGCGCGTCCCGACGGTTCTTATCACACTGGCCGCCTTGCTCTCGGCCTGCGGCGAAGGTGGGGGCGGCACGTCGAGCGGATCGACCCCGACCCCAACCGCATCGACTCCCACACCAAGCCCTGCCAGCAGCGGCACCTGCTCGCTGCGCGATCGGCAGGATTGGGCGGCGGCGCAACTGCGGGAATGGTATCTGTTCCCCGATACGCTGCCGGCGACGCTCGACCCGACGCCTTATACCACGGTCAGCGATTATATCGACGCGCTGACCGCAACCGCGCGGGCGCAGCGCAAGGACCGATACTTTACCTATCTTACCTCGATTGCGTCGGAAGACGCCTTCTACACCTCGGGTTCGAGCGCGGGTTTTGGCTTTCGCCTTTCCGTCGATCCAACCGCGCGGCGGGTTTATATCGCGGAAAGCTTCGAGGGCACTGCCGCGCTTTCCGCCGGAATCGACCGTGGCACCGAGATCCTCGCGATTGGCACCACGAGCGCCGATTTGCGGTCCGTCGATTCGATTCTTGCCGCCGAGGGAAGCGCCGGGATCACCAACGCGTTGGGGCCGAGCACGGCGGGCACCACGCGTGTTCTGCGCGTAAACGACGCAAACGGCACGCGGACGGTTTCGATCAGCAAGACCGATTATGCGCTGACGCCGGTATCGAACCGCTATGGCGCGCAGATCATCACCGATGGCGGCAGGCAAGTCGGCTATATCAACTTGCGAACCTTCATCTCCACGGCGGACCCGGCATTGCGGAGCGCCTTCGCGTCGTTCCGGGCAGCGGGGATTACCAATGTCATCATCGACCTGCGCTACAATGGCGGCGGGCTGGTTTCGATTGCCGAGCTGATGAGCAATTTGCTCGGCGCCAATCGCTCCACGTCCGACGTGATCGACTATACCACCTTCCGTCCGGAAAAGGCTGCCAACAACATCACCGCCATGTTCGCGCCGCAGCCGCAATCGATCGCGCCGACCAAAATCGCCTTCATCGGTACTGCGGGTACGGCATCGGCCAGCGAATTGGTAATCGCGGCGCAGATTCCGTATCTGCACGCCAATGCCGCGCTGATCGGCACCAACACTTATGGCAAACCCGTCGGACAAATCGCGCTCGACCGCGCGCAATGCGACGACCGACTGCGCGTCATCGCATTCGCGCTGCAGAATGCCAACCGACAGGGCGCCTATTATGACGGCCTGGCCGGAACGGTCGAGGCAAGTTGCCAGGCGGGCGACGATCTCACCCATGCGCTTGGAAGTTCGCAGGAAAGTTCCACGCGCGCGGCGCTCGATTTTCTTGCCGGTCGCAGTTGCACCGCAGTGACGGCGGCATCCGGCCTGCAAAGTGCGCAGGGCGCGCGCGTCGCCCGGCCGCAGCAGCCGCTCGAACTGCTCTCGCCCGATCGGCCCAACACCGTTCAACGCGAGGTGCCGGGGGCGTTCTAATCCTCCGCTCGCAGCACCCTGTGCGCAATAGGTTGCGCTGCCCTGCTCTTCCGGCGCAGCCGCGTTGGCCCGGATCGGAAATCCTGTTGACTTCGATCAAGCGCCGCTCTTTTACCACGCGCGAATTGATGCGGGTCGCGGTGCGGTTTGGGATTAGGGTCGCGCGGGGCCTTCCGCCCCGGTCAGGAACCGCAATGGCCAAGAGCCAGAAGAAGTCGAACAAGGAAGTGCGCAAGCCCAAGGCCGAAAAGGCGCCCAAGGCAAACGCTTCCAACCCCACAGCCAAGGGCCAGCCGGTGGCGATGGTCAACATCAAGGGATGAGCATGACGAACGACGACGACACCTTCGTTTATGATGAAGCCACCGGCGAATGGGTCGCCGCCAGCGCCGCCAGCACGGGGGCGAACGAGGATGACGTGGTGGTGGTGCGCGATTCGGTCGGCAATGTGCTGGCCGATGGCGACCAGGTGACGCTGATTAAGGACCTGACCGTGAAGGGTGCCGGGCAGACGTTGAAGCGCGGCACGCTTATCAAGTCGATCCGGCTGACCGGCGACGCGCAGGAAATCGATTGCCGGTATGAGGGCATCAAGGGCCTCGTGCTGCGCGCCGAGTTCGTCAAGAAGCGCTGAGCCTTCCGAGTGGCCGAGCGCGCGATCAAGCTGCATCCGAGCTGGCGCGAACCGCTGTCGGCGGAGTTCGAGCAGCCGTATATGCAGGCGCTCAAGGGCTTCCTCGCCGCCGAGCGCGCGGCGGGCACGCCGGTCTTCCCACCCCCTGCAAGCTGGTTCCGCGCGCTTGATCTGACGCCGCGCGAGGACGTGCGCGTCGTTATATTGGGGCAGGACCCCTATCATGGCGCGGGGCAGGCGCATGGCCTGTGCTTCTCAGTCCAGCCCGGCGTGCGCCTGCCGCCGAGCCTGCGCAATATCTATAAGGAGCTGGAGGCCGATCTCGGCATTCCGCCGCCCCGCCACGGCTTTCTGGAGGCGTGGGCCAAACAGGGCGTGCTGTTGCTCAACGCCGTGCTGACAGTGCGCGAGGGTGCCGCCGCCTCGCACCAGGGGCAGGGGTGGGAACGCTTCACCGACGCCGTGATCCGCCTGGTGGCGGAAAGCGCGCAGCCGACCGTCTTCATCCTATGGGGCGCGCACGCGCAGAAGAAGGCCGCGTTCGTCACCGATGTGACGCAAGGCGGGCGGCATCTGGTGCTGAAATCGGCGCACCCCTCTCCGCTGGCAGCGCACAATGGCTTTTTCGGCAGCCGCCCTTTCTCCAAGGCCAATGCGTTTCTGGAGGCGCATGGCCGCGCGCCGATCGACTGGACACTAGCCGAAACGGCGTGAACCGCCTGCGGAAGTCCACAAAGTCCACGCTACGTCCCCGTGGATTCGCCCCCACTCCGGTCCTCGCCCGCGTCGGGACCGAGCGTGTCCAGATACGCTTGCCAGTCCGCTTCCGCCTCGCGCTGGGTGCGCCGCTCTTCAGCCGCCTCGCGCCGCGCCTCGGCGTGCGCGCGTATCGCATCCAGTTCTTCGGGCGTCACCAGATGCGCCTGCCGGATCGGTTCATGCCGCCGCACCACCGCGCCGAACGCGCGGTAATAGGCATCCTCCTCGACGCGATCGACCATTTTGGACAGGTCGATCGCCTTGCCGTCGTACCGCTCGATCGTGACCATCCCGTCGAGCCATTTGCCGTAGCGCGCAGGGTCGCGGTAGCGCAGCAGGAACATCGTCAGCCGCTCGTCATAATGGCGGCGCTCGCCAATCTGTTCGCCCTGATAGAAGACCGGGCGCGAAACGCCGTGAATGGCGCGCGAAAAGGCCGCGTCGGACAAACGCCGGATCGCGTAGGACAAAGCGGAATCCCACGCCTGGCGAAAGCTTTGCGCATCGACCCGGCGGCGCAGGCGATAGGCCGAGCTCGGGTCCAGCCCGACACGCCGGCACGCGGCATCGACACAGCCGCATTCGGCCAGCGCCTCGATAAACTCGGTTTGTCGCTCGGGCGTCCAGCCATCGTGGCGCCCGCGCAGCGCGACGGGCGTAAAGTCCCGGTTGGGTGACGAAGGCGCACTGCCGGACACAGCGCGGGCGGAGCGTTTGCGAGCCGTGGTCATGGACCAGGATGAACCAGAAAGCGCGCGTGTAGGACAGCGGATTTTGACGGGTGGGCTTCCCGATTCCGTTGACATTGGACAAGGTTTTGTCCATAGTCTGACGATGCAAGCCGTATCCTATTCCGAAGCGCGGGAGAATTTGAAGGCGATGATCGACAAGGTCGTCGCCGACCGCGCCCCGCTCGCCATCACGCGCCAGCGCGGCGAGGGGGCAGTGCTGGTCTCGGCTAGCGAATGGGCGTCGATCGAGGAGACGCTGTATCTGCTGCGTTCGCCCAAAAATGCCGAGCGCTTGCTGGAGGCTGTGCGCGGGTTCGAGGCGGAAGAGCCGAAGGCCGTGTCTTTCCCGTGAACGTGGCGTTCTGGCCGACGGCGTGGGAAGATTACCGCCATTGGCAGGAGCAGGACGCGAAGACGCTCGACAAGCTCCACACCCTGATCGAGGAATGCCGCCGCCACCCGTTCAAGGGCACCGGCAAGCCCGAGCCGCTGGGCGGGAATTTGTCGGGCTGGTGGTCGCGACGGATCAGCCAGGAACACCGGCTGGTGTACCGGGTGGTGGGGACCGGGGCTGCGCAGACGTTGCAGGTTGCGCAGTGTCGGTATCATTATTGAGCCGCTTGTCGGTATTGGCGCGTCATCATATATTTCGGCGATGGCGCAGCTAAACGTCTTCCTTCCCGACGATCTCCAGCGTTGGGCAGACGCGCGCGCCGTCGAGGGCGGGTTCAGTAGCACCAGCGACTATATCTGCGACCTGGTGCGGCGCGACCGGGAGGATGCCGAGAAGCTGGCGGCGCTGCAGGCGGCGATCGATGCGGGGCGGGCTTCGGGGGTGAGCGAGCGCGATCCGTTCGACTATCTCGACGAGCTGCGCGCCGGGCTGCGCGCGCAACACCCGAGTGCCGATGCGGCTTGAGCTAAGCCGCCGGGCCGAAAGCGATCTGGCGGATATTCGCGATTATAGCGTCGAGCAGTTCGGCGTGGAGCGTGCTTTGCGTATATCGACTCTCATTAGTAAGTGTCAAAATCGAATGGGAGCATATCTTTATCAGTTTTTGATACCTGTATTGCAGTATGGGTGTGTTAACTTCCCATTTTCAACAGAACCCCGGCCCCCGTCCCTTACAGGGGTATCGTGATCATACGAGACTGATACGCTCGGCTCTAAGTAGCCCGAGCAGATGCTGCATTTCAACGCGCTTTGGAGAGAATCTCTCATAAAAATTGCAGATTTTGTCTCACGGGTAAACTCTTGGCCTGCAGCAGCATCGACTGCACCAAGTAGCTTAGTTCGGCTATTTGGAGCAATGAATTCGATGGCCCATTTTACATCGAGAGGTTCGCCCGCATCTGCACGGCTGACAATCGCTTCGATGAACTCTGAAAGCTTTTGCACTCGCGCGCGGCTGGTGACAGCATTTATAAGAAGAGCTAGCAAAGGTTTAAGATTAATTAGGAATATTTCTACTTCTGCCCTATTTTTAATGAACTGCGCAAAGAATGATTTATGATTAAAAGTAAGTTTTCGCGAAACAAGGCTCACAAAAGCCAGAAACATGTCCGTGCTATGCCTTCCCTGATCGGTGTAAAAATAGACGGCTGGATGTAGTCCAAGGCTAGCCGCATTGTTCCCAGTTAGCCACGACGCCACGGAGAGACATTTTTTCAAAACAGTAATAGTTGCGTCTCCATCTAAATCATCAGGAAACGACTCAATTGCTGGGTATTGCGTTTGCTGACTTGCGCACGCGAGAGTGGTAAATCGGATCAGTAGTTCTAGCGCATTTACAGGGGAAGCCCCGCCACCCAATGGTAACGCCAACGTCTTTATAGGTTGTCGCAAATCAGGTTTAAAAAGAAGCTGATGGATCTCTTTGGATATCTCAACGATTTGATGGGCCTTTTCGGCGTCAAATTGCGACCAATATTTGTGGCCGGTTCCAGCCCTTAGAATCGAACGAGCTGCAATTGCAACGGGCCGTTTCCTGTTACGTAGCAAGGTTTCCTCGGTTTTATCGAGCGGAGTTCCCTGTGTATTTATTTTGAAAAAGGAGCTTTCAGCTTTGAGGGCATCACCAACTACCCACTGCAGCGACAATTGGCGCGTTGCCATATTACGAGCTCGCTGCACCATTTCGCGGTCGTAACTATCGGGATTTACAAGGGCATCCTTAACCTGAGCGTATGTACCAACTGCGGCGCCGACTAATTTTCTAACTCTATCAGCAATTCGCTTTTGTTCATCTGATATTTCGTTACCAAAGTACTTCTGCGAGACGATCCCATCACCGTAGTCGTTCTCAATCCAAGCTCTCAGAACGGAAAGTCGGTGACCACCATCGATTACAAAAACATAGGCTGGGGAACGCCATAGAATAACTGAGGGTATCAACTCCAAGTCCAGATAGCTCGTCAAAAATGTGACGAGCTGCTGAGTCGTCCACTGATTTGTTTCTCGCTGAAAGTCAGGTTTTCTCAACATGGGAACAATCATCGATGATGATGACAGAGACTCCACGGAAAGGGTTTGAATTTGCTCGGTCGTCGTCCCGTCGTTGGCCCCTATAGCGAAGTCAGCCCGTTGAATCATTGCATCCAAGGTAACACGCTCGGCCATTTAGCCCTCCCCACGACGTTTTGCGCAAGGTAGGACTAAGGACGTTACAACGGCAACAGACTTTCGTGTATTTTCTTGTCGAGTGTAAAAGTTTAATTCCGCTCCCGGCCACCAGCGCCAATATAAAGCTCGCGCCCGGACGCATTATACAGCGCGCTCATCTCCTCCATCCCCTTGATCGCCGCGGCCTTGCTTGCAGCGGCGGTCTCTGCGCCGGTCGGGCCGGTGGCGATGAAGCCTTCGACGCCCTGATTCTGCTTGCCGGCAAAATCCCGTACCTCTTGCGTGATCTTCATCGAGCAGAATTTCGGGCCGCACATCGAGCAGAAATGCGCGGTCTTGGCGCCTTCGGCGGGGAGGGTCTGGTCGTGATAGTGCTCGGCGGTATCGGGGTCGAGCGAGAGGTTGAACTGGTCGCGCCAGCGGAAATCGAAGCGCGCGCGGCTGAGCGCATCGTCGCGCAGCTTGGCGGCGGGGTGGCCCTTGGCGAGATCGGCGGCGTGCGCGGCGAGCTTGTAGGTCACCACGCCGACTTTCACGTCGTCGCGGTCGGGCAGGCCCAGATGCTCCTTGGGCGTGACGTAGCACAGCATCGCAGTGCCATACCAGCCGATCATCGCGGCGCCGATGCCGCTGGTGATATGGTCATAGCCGGGCGCGATGTCGGTGGTGAGCGGCCCGAGCGTGTAGAAGGGTGCCTCGCCACACACTTCGAGCTGCTTGTCCATATTCTCCTTGATCTTGTGCATCGGCACATGGCCGGGGCCTTCGATCATCACCTGCACGTCGCTCTTCCACGCGCGGTGGGTGAGCTCGCCCAGCGTATAGAGCTCGCTGAACTGTGCTTCGTCATTGGCGTCGGCGATGCTGCCGGGGCGCAGGCCATCGCCGAGGCTGTAGGCGATGTCATACGCCTTCATGATCTCGGTGATTTCGTCGAAGCGTTCGTAGAGGAAGCTCTCTTTGTGGTGCGCGAGGCACCATTTCGCCATGATCGAGCCGCCGCGCGAGACGATGCCGGTGACGCGCTTGGCGGTCATCGGGATATAGGCGAGCCGCACGCCGGCGTGGATCGTGAAATAGTCGACGCCCTGTTCGGCTTGCTCGATCAGCGTGTCGCGGAAGATCTCCCAGGTCAGGTCTTCGGCCACGCCGCCGACCTTTTCGAGCGCCTGGTAGATCGGCACGGTGCCGATCGGCACTGGCGAGTTGCGCAGGATCCATTCGCGCGTGTCGTGGATGTTGCGGCCCGTGGAGAGGTCCATCACCGTGTCCGCGCCCCAGCGGATCGACCACACCATCTTGTCGACTTCGGCGGCGACGTTGCTCGCGACGGCGCTGTTGCCGATATTGGCGTTGATCTTGACCAGGAAGTTGCGGCCGATCGCCATCGGTTCGGATTCGGGGTGGTTGATGTTGTTGGGGATGATCGCACGGCCGCGCGCGACTTCATCGCGGACGAATTCAGGGGTGACGTAATCGGGGATGCTGGCGCCGAACGATTCGCCGTCGCGGATCAATTGTTCCTTGGCGGCGGCGCGGCCGAGATTCTCGCGGATCGCGACATATTCCATTTCGGGCGTGATGATGCCGCGCCGGGCATAGTGCATCTGGCTGACGTTTGCGCCTGCCTTGGCGCGCAGCGGGCGCTTCACGACGTTGGGATATTGGGGTACGCCCGCCGAGCGATCCGGGCCGGTGAGGCCGTTATCCTCGGGGCGGATTTCGCGCGCATCGTAGGATTCAACGTCGCCGCGCGCGAGGATCCAGTCGCGGCGGAGCTGCGGCAGGCCGCGGTTGATGTCGATCTGCGCCTTGGGGTCGGTGTACGGGCCCGACGTGTCGTAAACGCGCAACGGGGCTTCGCCCGCCGAGGGTTCGAGCACGATCTCGCGCATCGCCACGCCCGCGCCGGGAATGTTGGGCGACGGGACATAGATTTTACGGCTGCCACGGATGGCGCCGGTGGTGACGCCGATTTCGGTACGGGCGGGGATGTCGGCCATGATGCGCTCCAAAGACTCGGATGGAGCGAAAACGGAAACCCTGCATGGACACCGCTCCCTCCCTCCGCCCGTGCTAACGGGATCAGGTTCAAACGGGTCGAAAGCTCGCGCTTTCCTCTCAGCCGCCGATCAGCGGCCCCCCGGGGAATGGTGTCGTTCTAGGCGCATCGTGCGCGGCTGCAAAGCCCCGTAATAGGGCCTCAGTTCGCGGCGCTGGTCCTGATGTTGCCGTTGAGGCCGCCGGGGAAGAAGCCGCCGCCAACAACCGCGTTCCGGTTGAGGTAGAACACGTTCAACACCTGGCCCGCAGTACGGCCAAAGGCGAGGCCGTTACTGTCGAGCGGCGCGATGTTCGAAGTGACCGAATCGCCGACGATGCCCTGGTCGAGATCGCTCGCGCCGTCGAAACCGTCGCGCGCATTGCTGATGAGGTCCGCGTTGGTCAGCAGCGACGGGGTCGAGACCGAACCCTTGGCATAAAGCACGGTGCGGATCAGCCCGGCATGATAGGATTTGGTGGCGAGAATGCCCGCTGCCGCATCGATCAACAATGCGGTGGCGATCGTCGATTGCGCGCCCTTATAGGCCGTAACCACGACGTCTTCCAACAGGAACGCCGCCAGCAGGAAATTCTCGTCGCTGGCATAAGGATCGAACGCGGCACCGCCCGCGACGACGGCTGCCGCCTGCGCCAGCGCACTGAACGCGCCGCTCGCGCTGCCATCGATGTTGATCGCAGGCTGCGCCACCGTTGCCGCGCCCAATGCCGAGCGCAGGAACGCGACATGGGCGACCTTGTCGGCGGCAATCTCGCGCGCATATTGCGCGACCAGCGGATCGGTGAAGGTGACCTGGCGACCACCGGTCACCGCGCCCTGCACGGTCTGGTTGCCGTCGCCCTTGGCAATCAACACGCTCGGCAGGCCCGCGCCGGTTACCGCAAAGCTGTAAAACTGCGCCTCGAGATAAGCGAGGTTGAGCAGGAAATTGAACGTATCCTGATCGCGCAGCGTGTCGGTCGAGCTTGGGCTTGGCGTCGGCGTGGTGCTGTCGGTCGGGGTTGGGGTCGCGGTGCCCGCGCTGGTGCCGCCACTGCAGGCGGTGAGCAGCGCGCTGCCGCCGATGGCCAGCGTCGCGACGCTGGCGCTACGCAGAAAATCGCGGCGGCCGGCGCGGCGGCGGTCGCCCGCATCGGTGGCTTGCACGAGGATGTCGCTGTCGATCACGTAAACTCTCCCATACGGGCGAAGGCAATAAGGACGAAAATGCTCAGTTGGCGGCGCTGGTCACGACCGAGGCATTGAGCCCGTTCGGGTAAAACCCGCCCCTGGTGACCGCCAGGCTGTTGAGATAGAAAATGTTGAGCACGTTCGGCGCGGACCGACCAAAGGCAATGCCGTCAACGCCGGCAGGCACAACGTTCGAGGCAACCAGGCCATTGAGCGCAGTGAGCTGGCTGTTGGCAAGGGCTGCGGGCGAAATGCCGACATCGTCCCGCACCGTCCCGTCGAGCGTATCGCGCACCGCCGAAATGGCATCGGCCTGCGTGCGCAGCGTCGCGGTGGTCGCGCCCCTGGTAAACAGCACGGTGCGAATGAGCGCGGCGTGATGCGCATGGGCGGCGAGCAAACCGGCGGCAGCATCGCGAGAGTTCGTGTCGGAAAGCAACTGCGCCGCCGCTTTATAAGCGGTAACCACCACGTCTTCGAGGAAGAAGGCGGCGAGCAGGAAGTTGTTATCGCTGGCGAAGGGATCGAATGCAGCCCCCGCCGCAACCACATTGGCGGCGCGCATCGCGACGCTGAAGGCGCTCGTCGCGGTGCTGCCCAAATCGATGGCGGGCTGAGCAACGACGGCGGTGCCGAGCGTGGTGCGCAGGAAGGCGACATGCGCCGCTTTCTCATTGGCGAGCTCGCGCGCGTGTCGCGCAAGCACCGGATCGGCGAAGCTGACTTGCCGACCGCCGGTTACCGCGCCCACGGTGGTGGTGCTGGCGCTGCCGGGGGTAAGCTGACCGCTTGGCAACCCCGCGCCGGTTACCGCGAAGGCATAGAATTGCGCTTCGAGATATTCGAAATTGAGCAGGATGTTCAATAACGCGGCGTCATTGGCGGTCTGCGCGGTCGCGACCGACCCGATCGCCACCGCTGCCGCACCCACCACCGCGACGGCACCCGCGCCAAGCGCGGTGCGGAAAAATTCTCGGCGCTCACTGCTGCGTTCTGCACCGGCTTCGAGCCGGTCGAGAGGCTGTGCGCCGGAGTCCTGGGCGAGATCGGTCATGCGGGCGAACCCTCTTTATCGTGAAACGGCCTTCTGGCAGCGGCTGCGTGGCACCTCGGGCGTGGCGACGCAAGACTGGATTTGGCGCCCCGCGCCAACTTTGCGCCGGTTAGAGCGGGTTACGTCCATCTCGGCACCATGTATCGCCTGAATGCAACGACCCGGCAGACGCCAATGGCCCCTGCCGGGTCGCCCAGCCGACCGGCGGTTTTTCAAAAGGTGTAGGCGAGTCCTGCGGCGGCCAACCACTGATTGGGCGAACCGGCGATGCGCGTGACCGGGCTGTAGGAAAAATCGCCCAGTTCGCGCGAATAGCTGCCGCCAGCCAACAACTTGAAACCGTGGAGCAGATTGCCCGTCAACGCATAGGTGACAAACCCGCCGGTCGAATAGCTTTTCCAGCCGCTGCGGGCGTTGAAGGTTGGCAGCCCGCTGGCCAGCGCTTGCGTTGGCGTGATGCTGAAATAGCTTTCGGCATAGCCCTGCCCGACATGCTCGGCCGAGGCATAGACGCCGACCGCCGCCTTGGTGCTAAGCGGGGTGAGATAGGTGAATTGCGGCTCCCAAATATCGCTGCGATGCCCGCCGGACACGCCCTTGCGATAGCTGACCGACACCGACACCTTGTCATATGGGCTGGTAATCACCCCGGTCTTGCCGATCCCGACATAACCGCCAAGCTCGATCGCGGTGCCGCGTTTGCCCAGCGCGCGAATGCGGGAGTCGTCGATGCTGGAGAGGCTGGAACGATCGAAATTGACCACGCCGACCGGGCCCAATTGCAGATCGATCGTCCGCCCGGGCCGGTTGGGGATCACATCCAGGCTCGCGCGGTTGCCGATGACCGAGAAGGCGAACCCTTTGACCGACCCGATCGCCACCGGCGCGGGCGTGAAGCGATAGGTCTTCGAGCCTTCATAATCGGGAAAATACGCGCCGCCGACACCAACCGTGACGCTGTCCTTATCGAAATCCGCGGCGATCCGGTCGCGTTCGGACCCTGCCGGTTGCTCCTGGGCAAGCGCGGGGGTTGCACTTGCCAACAGCAAGGCGGCGGCGGAAACGCAGAAACGGCGGTCGATCACAGGCAGCTCCGAGAGAGAGAATTTGGCAGGGTAACGCCCTCAAGGCATCTTTGGCTCCGCCGTCACCGGGTCAGAGCAAATATCGCATCCGCACCTGTTGCCGATCGGCATCACCCGTCAGGGTGAAGCGGGCGGCGGCAAAACGCGGCGGGCCAAAGCCAATCGGCGGATTGCGCGAGAAGCCGAAGCCTTCGCGCGGGATGCCGGCAAAGGTGTCGAGCTTCTTATTGTCATTCTCGTCATGGATGACGGCAAGGGCATAGCCCCCCGGCGGGAGCCCGTCGAAATGAAGCCCCGTGGCGCTGGCCGGGATCGAGCGCGTCACCGCCTTCGCATCGTCGATACAGGCGGGGAAATTGGCGGGGTCGGCGGTCAGGCACACGCGCACCAGGCCCTTGTGCGACCGCACATTGGCGATATCGACCGACAGGTCAGTCGTCGCCACCGCGCCCGGCAGCACCAGCAGCAGCGCCGCCCCGACGCCGCCCACGCAAGCTAGCCTGCGCATGGGCGCGCGTGAAATCCCCGATGCCCTTGTCGGTGCCACAGAAACGATCCCAGAAACGGAAATAAAGCCCATAATTCCCCCGATACAGATCGTGATGCCGCTGGTGATGGCTCGCGGTAATCACCCAGCCCCCTACGCGACCGGCCCACATGAACCGGGGGAAAAGCTCCCACCCCATATGATTGGTTACCCCCATAACCGTCATGATGCCGAGCACCAAGCCCAGTGCGCCGATGTGGATCGGAATCGCGAGCGTCAGTAGCGGAATTATCACAGCGCCGGTGACCGCCTCGATCGGGTGGAACGCCATTGCGGCCCAGGCGGTCGGCGGGCGGCTGTCATGGTGGACGGCGTGGGCGAGGCGGAACACGCGCGGCAAGTGCATCCAGCGATGCGTCCAGTAGAACCACGTGTCGTGCGCGACGAGGTATAGCAGCACCGACAGCGGCAAATACCACAGCGGATAGGCGTGGACATCGCTGTAGATCCGCGTCCAGCCGCGATTCTGCCAGCCCCAGGCCAGCACCCCTGCGGGCACGCCATAGATCAGCGCCGAGGCGAGGCTCCAGCCGATCTCGCGCCGAATTTGTGGCGAGAGGCCATCATACAGCCCCGGATGGCGCGCGCGCGTCGCCGCCGCAAACACGCCCGAAACGAGCAAGTAACGCACCCCGACGATCACCGACATGGCGAGCGCGGAGGCAAGGATGGCAAGGGCGACCATGCTGCGGCTGTAGCGCGTGCCGCACCGTCCGTCAGGCGGTTTCGTCAGGGCGGATGCTTGCGCCACGCGGGGTTTCGGCTATCGCTTGCCTTATGCCTTCGATCATCCCCTGCGATATCGCCATCGTCGGCGGCGGGCTGGCAGGCGGGCTGATCGCGCTGGCTTTGGCCAAGCAGCGGCCCGGTCTCGACATCCGCATCGTCGAGGGATCGGCCAGCATTGGCGGCAACCATCTCTGGTCGTTCTTTGCCAGCGACATCGCGCAGGACGATCGCTGGCTGGTCGCGCCGCTGATCTGTTATGGCTGGACGCATTATGACATCGCGTTTCCGGCGCATCGCCGCACGCTGAAAAGCGCGTATTATTCGATCGAGTCCGAACGGCTCGACGCGGTGGTGCGCGCCGCGCTCCCGCCCGAGGCGGTGATGACGGGGCGCAAGGTGCTTGCCGCCAGCCCAACCGCGGTGGTGCTGGCCGATGGCGACCGGATCGAGGCCAAGGGCGTGATCGACGCGCGCGGATCGGGCGATCTTTCCCTGCTCGATCTTGGCTGGCAGAAATTCGTCGGGCTGGAATTTGCGCTGGAGGAGCCGCACGCGCTGTCAGGCCCGATCGTAATGGACGCCACCGTCACGCAAATCGATGGCTATCGCTTCGTCTATACGCTGCCCTTGTCGGCGACGCGGCTGTTCATCGAGGATACCTATTATAGCGACACGCCCGATCTCGCGCGGGCGGAGCCGGGCGGGAGCGTTGCCAACCCGGTCGCCGAGCGCGTCCGTGCCTATGGCGCGGCGCATGGCTGGGACACGCGCACCGTCACGCGTGAGGAATGGGGCGTGCTGCCGGTGGCGATGGGCGGCGATTTCGAGGCTTATTGGCAATCGGGCGGCAACAAGGTGGCCAAGGCCGGGATGCGCGCCGGGCTGTTCCACCCGACCACGGGTTATTCGCTGCCCGATGCCGTACGCCTTGCCACCGCAATCGCGCGGGCGAGCGACCTGTCGGGCAGCGCGTTGCACCGCTTGACGCACGATGTGGCAAAACGAACGTGGCAGGCGCGCGGCTTCTATCGTATGCTCGA
Organism: Sphingomonas sp.; assembly: GCF_041661885.1. Taxonomy (GTDB): domain Bacteria; phylum Pseudomonadota; class Alphaproteobacteria; order Sphingomonadales; family Sphingomonadaceae; genus Sphingomonas. The sequence goes on from NZ_JBAZTL010000006.1 coordinate 100,380, forward strand.
CCGGATGCTGTTCCGCGCCGCCGACCCCGATGAGCGCTACCGCATTCTCGAACGGTTTTACCGGCTCGATCCGCAGCTTGTGCGGCGCTTCTATGCAGGACAATCGACGATGATGGACAAGGTACGGATTTTGACCGGAAAGCCCCCCGTCCCGATCGCGCGGGCGCTGCGCGCGGTCGTTGGAGGAAAGCCGGCATGAGTTCGGCGGCACCGCGCGGCACGCCGCGCACCGCGATCGTCATCGGCGCGGGCTTTGGCGGGCTGGCGCTGGCGATCCGGCTGCAATCGGCCGGGGTCGAGACGACCATCGTCGAGGCGCGCGACAAGCCGGGTGGTCGCGCTTATGTGTGGGAGAAAGACGGCTTCGTGTTCGATGCCGGGCCAACCGTCATCACCGATCCGCCGTGCCTGCAGGAACTGTGGGCATTGACCGGGCGCGACATGGCCGAGGACGTGACGCTGGCACCGGTATCGCCTTTCTACCGGCTCAACTGGCCCGATGGCGTCAATTTCGATTATTCGAACGACGAACCCGCACTGCGCGCCGAAATCGCCAAGCTCAACCCCGCCGATGTCGCGGGCTATGCCAAGTTTCTGGACTATTCCGCCGGGGTCTATGAAGAGGGCTATCGTAAGCTCGGCTCGGTTGCGTTTCTCGATTTCGCGTCGATGATAAAAGCGGCCCCCGCGCTTGCCAAATATCAGGCGTGGCGCTCGGTCTATTCGATCGTGTCGTCTTATGTGAAGGACGAGCATCTGCGCCAGGCGCTGTCGTTCCACACGCTATTGGTCGGCGGCAATCCGATGAACACCAGCGCGATCTATGCGTTGATCCACAAGCTCGAAAAAGACGGCGGCGTGTGGTTCGCGATGGGCGGGACCAACCAATTGATCGCCGGGATGGTCAAGCATTTCGAGCGGCTGGGCGGGGTGTTGCGGCTGAACGATGCCGCGGTCGACATTGCGACGCTCGGCGACCGCGCGACCGGCGTCACCACCGCGAGCGGCTGGCACCAGGATGCCGACATGGTCGCGTGCAACAGCGACATCCTGCACAGCTATCGCGACTTGCTCAAATCCTCGCGCAGTGCGCAGCGGACCAAGACGGGTTTGCTGCGCAAACGCTATTCGCCGTCGCTGTTCGTGGTGCATTTCGGGATCAAGGGCACGTGGCCGGGCATTCCGCACCACATGATCCTGTTCGGGCCGCGCTATAAGGGGCTGCTCGCCGACATTTACGATCATGGCGTGCTGCCCGAGGATTTCTCGCTCTACCTGCATCACCCGACCGTGACCGATCCGTCGATGGCGCCTGAGGGGCATTCGACCTTCTATGTGCTGGCACCGGTGCCCAATCTCGGCAAATTCCCGGTCGACTGGACCGAGATCGGTCCGATTTTGGAGAAGCGCATCCTCGATGAGGTCGGGCGGCGGCTGATCCCCGACATTCACGAGCGGATCGTGACCAAATTCCATTATGCGCCGAGCGATTTCGCACACGATCTGAACGCGCATCTCGGCAGCGCCTTCTCGCTGGAGCCGATCCTGACGCAAAGCGCGTGGTTCCGCGTGCACAATCGCGACGACCATATTCCGAACCTGTATTTCGTCGGCGCGGGCACGCATCCGGGCGCGGGGATTCCGGGCGTGGTCGGCAGTGCGAAGGCGACGGCGGCGTTGATGTTGGAGAATGAACGATGAACGTGCAGAATCTCCCCTCCCTGGAAGGGAGGGGAGTCCGTCATGAAGCGGCTGGCGGTTTATTGCGGATCGGCGACGCCCGCCGATCCGGTGTATATCGAGTGTGCGAAAGCGGTTGGCCGGACGCTGGCCGAGCGCGGCATCGGTCTCGTCTATGGCGGCGGCAAGCTCGGGTTGATGGGCGCGGTGGCCGATGCGGCAATGGCGGCGGGCGGCGAGGTGATCGGCATCATCCCGCAGGCGCTGGTCGATGCCGAAGTCGCGCATCAGGGCTTAAGCGAACTCCATGTCGTCGGCACGATGCACCAGCGCAAACAGGCGTTTACCGATCTGTCCGACGGTTTCATCAACCTGCCCGGCGGCACCGGCACGATGGACGAATTGTGGGAGGCGCTGAGCTGGGCGCAGATCGGCTATCACGCCAAGCCGGTCGGGCTGCTCAACGTGGCGGGCTATTACGACCATCTGATCGCTTTCTATCACCATATGGCGAGCGTCGGGTTCCTGCGGCCGCAACATGCCGGGATCCTGCTGATCGACGGCGCGCTTGACGGACTGCTGACGCAGATGGCCGAGCATGTGCCGATCGAGACGATTACCAAGATCGGCGCGCGCGACCTTTGAGCGCGGCTGCGCCCTCGCGCGATGCGATCGTCGCGACCGCGCAGGAATCGATCGCGCGCGGATCGAAGAGCTTTGCCGCCGCCAGCCGCCTGTTCGCGCCCAAGACGCGCGAGCGGGCGTGGCTGCTTTATGCCTGGTGCCGCGCGTGCGACGACATTGCCGACGGGCAGGACCACGGCCACGGCATGACCGGGGTCAGCGATGGCCCGGCGCGGCTGGCCGAAATCTCGGCGCTGACCGAGGCGGCGCTGGCCGGGATCGTGGTGGGCGACCCCGCCTTCGATGCGCTGCGGATCTTTGCCGCCGAGACGGCGTTGCCCCCGGCGCTGGCGCGCGACCTGATCGCCGGCTTCGCGCTCGATGCGCAAGGGTGGCGGCCGCAGACCGAGCAGGATTTGTATCGGTATTGCTATCATGTCGCGGGCGCGGTCGGCTGCATGATGGCGCTGGCGATGGGCGTGCCCGCCGCCGATGACGCGACGCTCGACCGCGCGTGCGATCTCGGGCTGGCATTCCAGCTCGCCAATATCGCGCGCGATGTCGCGGAGGATGCGGGCGCTGGGCGGTGTTATTTGCCACAGGCGTGGCTCGACGAGCTGGGCATTCCGGCGGACGACATGCTGGCACAGCCCTATCGCGAACGACTGGGGCAGTTGGGTGAACGGTTGGGCACGCTGGCGGCGCGTTATGAGGCGAGCGCGCGGCTTGGCACCCCGGCGCTCCCCTTCCGCTCGGCCTGGGCGGTGCTGGCGGCGGCGGGGATTTATGGCGCGCTCGGGCGCAAAGTAGCCATGCTTGGCGCGCGCGCATGGGATCGGCGGGTGAGCACCTCGGGGGTCGCCAAGATTGGGTTCATCGTGCGGGCATGGCGTGAGGCGACGCAGCGCGCGACGCTCTATCCGCCGCAGCCGCGCGATCCTTCGCTCTGGACGCGGCCGCGCTGATTCAGCCGAGCAACGGTTCGCCGGGATAGGGTTTGTGGTGCAGCTTTTGCGCCAACCAGCCGCCGAGGAGCGGCATCGCCACCGCGCAGATTTGCATCCACAACGGATGCGGCAGCATCACCTGATTGACGAGGCCCGCCACCAGAAAAACCAGCGTCACCAGCCAGCCGACCCAATGCCCGTCGGCAATACGCAAGGCGAGCCAGGCACCGCCGAGCGGCGAGGCCAGCCAGCCCGCCACCATCAGCAGCTTGGCGGGCAAGGGAATGCTCGCGATCAGCGCCGCCAGCGTCGCGCGGTCGGCAGTATTGATGTCGCCCGACACCGGATAGAGCACGCTGCCGACAAAATCGAACAGGGCGACGAGCGCGAACGCGACCAGACACCCGGCTGCAACGGCAAAAAGTTTACGCATGGAAATCGGCCCCGCTTTCGCAACCAGCCTATCACGCACCGCGCGTGCTGGGAATCATCCGCGTGGCGTGCGGGGGGCGGCCTGTGCCACGCGCTCGCCGGTTGCGCGGCACGATGCGGCGATCACCGGATAATCAATGTCACTGTTGCGCGCCAAGGCAGCGGGCATCGCCATCTGGCAAGCGCGGATCGATCGGTAATGCGCAGGCTCGACGCGGGCCTGCTGGCAGGCCGTGCTGCCGTCTCCGCATCCCATGATCGCCATGACATAGAAGAGCGGTTCCATGATCGTCTCCGTTCGCTCAGTAAAACCGACGAGACGCCTCGCTGGTTCCATCAAGCGCTTCCGATACGGCTTGACCGCGCCTACATGGGGGCGACATGCCCCCCGATACCGCCACCTCCTCGACCGCGCCCGAACGGCCCATGCTGCCGACGCTCAAGCGCTTCCTGCCCTATCTGTGGCCAACCGATGCGCCGATGCTGCGGCTGCGGATCGTGGGGGCGATGCTGCTGGTCGCGGCGTCCAAGGTCACCCAGGTCTATGCCAGCGCTTATACGCTGAAATGGGCGGTCGACCGCATGGCGCAGGGCGAGCGGTCGGCGATGTGGATCGTGATCGCGTTGGTGCTGGGCTATGCCGGTGCGCGCTTCGCGACGACGCTGTTCGACAATCTGCGCAATGCCGTGTTCGAGCGTGTCGGGCAGGATGCGACGCGGCGGCTGGCGGCGAGCGTGTTTCGCCACCTGCACCAGCTCAGCCTGCGCTTCCATCTGGAGCGGCGCACGGGGGCCGTTACCAAGGTGGTCGAGCGCGGCACCAAGAGCATCGATACGATGCTGTATTTCATGCTGTTCAACATCGCGCCGACGGTGCTGGAGCTGCTGCTGGTTCTCAACATCTTCCGTTCGAGCTTCGGCTGGGGGCTGGTCGCGGCGACGATGGTGATGGTGGTCGCCTATATCTGGTTCACGCGGATGGTGACCGACTGGCGCGCCGCGTTGCGCACGCGGATGAACGATCTCGATACCGGGGCGGTGAGCCATGCGGTCGATTCGCTGCTCAATTTCGAGACGGTGAAGTATTTCGGTGCGGAGGAGCGCGAGGGCAAGCGCTATGACGCGGCGATGGCGGCTTATGCCAATGCCGCGGTCATTTCCGAAAATTCACTGGCATGGCTCAACGTCGGGCAGGCGCTCATCACCAATGTGATGCTCGGCGGCGGGATGGCGTTCGTCGCCTGGGGCTGGGGCGGCGGCAAATTCTCGGCGGGCGACGTGGTGTTCGTTTCCACGCTGCTGTCGCAACTGTTCCGCCCGCTCGATCTGCTCGGCATGGTCTATCGCACGATCCGCCAAGGCGTGATCGACATGGGCGCGATGTTCGACCTGATCGATACGCAATCAGAGGTGGTCGATGCAGGCGACGCCACGCCGCTGCTGGTGGCGCGCGGGCATGTGCGCTTCGAGGATGTGCGCTTCGGCTATGATGCGGGGATGCCGATCCTCAAGGGCATCGACCTGGATATTCCGGCGGGCAAGACGCTGGCGGTGGTCGGGCCATCGGGCGCGGGCAAATCGACGCTCGCGCGGCTGCTGTTCCGTTTTTATGATTTGACCGGCGGACGCATCACGATCGACGGACAGGACATCGCGCAGGTGACGCAAGCGAGCCTGCGCTCGGCGATCGGCATTGTGCCGCAGGATACCGTGCTGTTCAACGACACGATCGGCTACAACATCGCTTATGGTCGCGAAGGGGCCGGGCAGGACGAGATCGAGGCTGCGGCGCGGGGCGCGGCGATTGCGGGGTTCATCGAGCGCCAGCCCGAGGGCTATGCGACGCGTGTCGGCGAGCGCGGGCTGAAGCTGTCGGGCGGCGAGAAGCAGCGCGTGGCGATCGCGCGGACCTTGCTCAAGAACCCGCCGGTGCTGATCCTGGATGAAGCGACCAGCGCGCTCGACAGCCGCACCGAGGGCGAAATTCTCGATACGCTGCAGGCAATCGAACGCGGCCGCACCACCATCGTGATCGCGCACCGGCTGTCGACCGTGGTCCATGCCGACGAGATCGTCGTGCTGGAAGCGGGGCGCGTGGTCGAGCGCGGCAGCCATGCCGTGCTGCTGCGCAAGAACGGGCTGTATGCGGAAATGTGGAACCGCCAGGCGCAGGAGCGGGCGGAGGAGTCGGTGGCGGCGGAGTGAGGCTCGGCGCGAACAAAAATGGTGGGCATTGATAAGAAATCCGTCTTACACGACTGGATTGCGGATAAATAAGAACGGATTGTTGAGAAAGAATGTGACAGGAAAAATGGTTTAAAGGGGGGGGGTATGTATATTTGCAGGCGACTTTTCGTGGTTCTGTTGGCAAACAACAATCACGGTAAATCTACGATCATTCGCAGTATGGTGTCGCAGGCGATCGGTACAAAGATAGATCTGCATCGTAAGGGCGTGCGAAACATGATTACCCCTTGGGGGCGTCACGTTGACGCCTATGTCTTTGGTCGATCCTATCAAGAAGTCGAGCGAAGCAAGTATGGTTCAGTCGTTGCTGCGTTGGACGGGAACGATCCCGATTGGAGGGAGAGAGACCTTGTTGTGATGCCGAGTCACGTGGCTGCCAATGACATCGGCGATATTCGGGGGATGATCGGCGCAGCACATGCTGCTGGCTTTGACGCAATCGCGGTTCCAGTTATTTATTGGAATGATGAGGTTGACAACCGCGCTGATCTTGCCCCCGCGCTTGCGCTTAACTGGAATGCTCGATGGTCAATTCCTAACCGGCACTTGGAGAACCCGGCGGGTCAGTTGCGGGCGTTTGGCAATGATCTCTGGTCATGGATTTCGCGCGCGCTGACGCACTAGGGGCGGCAAACGGTCGACTATGAATGTCGCCAATCAGTTTTCCATTAGCCCCCTGGGGAGCCTGGCGAGTGGGAAGGGGTAGCTCGTTTACTACGTATCCCGTCGTCCGCTCCGTAATCGCGCACTCACCCCAGCAATTCCCGATACTCCGGATGCTTCTCGATATAAGCCGCGACGAACGGGCATTGCGGGATGACCTTCAGCCCGCGGTCGCGCGCCGAATCGAGTGCGGCGCGGATCAGTTTGGAGCCGACGCCGCGGCCCTCCAGCGCCTTGGGCACGATCGTATGGGTGAAGACGATCGTACCGCCTTCCATTTGATAGGCCGCGACCGCGCGCTTGCTGCCGACGGTCAGTTCGAATTCGGCCTCGGCCTTGTTGTCGCGCACGGTGTCCATTGCGCGTGCTTGCATGGGAGGGGGGGCTTCGCGCAAGAGGGGGTGTGATCGACCCCCTCCCCATATTGCAATCGACCTTTGGCTTTCCCGCCTTTCGCGGGGTGCAGGGATCGGTGGTCGAGCGCGTGCTGGCGGGCGAGAACACGCTGGCGGTAATGCCGACGGGGGCGGGCAAGTCGCTTTGCTATCAGCTTCCGGCACTCGCCCTTCCCGGCACCTGCGTCGTGGTGTCGCCGCTGATCGCGCTGATGCACGATCAGTTGCGCGCGGCGACCGCGATCGGGATCAGCGCGGCCACATTGACCTCGGTCGATACCGACCAGATGGAGACGATCGCGCGCTTTAGGCGCGGCGAGCTCGATTTGCTCTATGTCGCGCCCGAACGTGCTTCGAGCGGCAGTTTTCGCGATTTGCTGGGGCAGGCACCGCTCGCGCTGTTCGCAATCGACGAGGCGCATTGCGTGTCCGAATGGGGGCATGACTTCCGCCCCGATTACCGGCTGCTGCGCCCGCTGCTCGATGCCTTTCCCGAGGTGCCGCGCCTCGCGCTGACCGCGACCGCCGACGCGCATACCCGCGCCGACATTCTCGACCAGCTCGGCATTCCGCACGACGGGATGATCGTCGCCGGGTTCGACCGGCCCAATATCCAGTACCGCATCAGCCCCAAGGACAATGCCACGCGCCAGATCGCCGATCTGATCGCGGAAACGCCGGGGGCGGGCATCGTCTATGTCCAGAGCCGCGCGGGGACGGAGAAGATGGCCGAGGCGCTGGCCAAGACCGGACGGCCGACGCGCGCTTATCATGCCGGGCTCGATCCAGCGGTGCGCGCGCGCAACCAGGCCGATTTCGTCGCCTCCGAAGACATGGTGATGTGCGCGACGGTCGCGTTCGGCATGGGCATCGACAAGCCCGACGTGCGCTTCGTCGCCCATGCCGGGCTGCCCAAGTCGATCGAGGCCTATTATCAGGAAACGGGGCGCGCGGGGCGCGATGGCGATCCGGCGGTGGCGCATCTGTTCTGGGGGGCCGAGGATTTCGCGCGGGCGCGGCAACGCATTGGCGAGGTCGAACCCGCGCGCCAGCCGGGCGAGCGGCAGCGGTTGGCGGCGCTCGGCGCGCTGGCCGAAACGGCAGGGTGTCGGCGGCGCATCCTGCTCAAGCATTTCGGCGACGACAGCCCTGAAAATTGCGGCAATTGCGACAATTGCCTCAGTCCTCCGGCCAGCGTGGATGCGACGGAGGTGGCGAGGAAATTCCTCTCCGCAGTGTTTCGCACAGGCCAGAGCTTTGGTGCGGGCTATATCGAACAGGTGCTGATGGGCCAGTCGAGCGAGCGCAGCTTGATGAACGGGCATGAGGCGCTGGGCGTGTTCGGTATCGCCTCCAGCCCTGAGGAAGCGGCGCTCATCAAGCCGGTCGGGCGCGCGCTGTTGCTGCGCGATGCGCTGCGCGCGAATGATTTCGGGGGGCTCGAATTCGGGCCCGGTGCGCGCGGCATCCTGAAGGAAGGTGAGCGCGTCGATCTGATCGTGCCGCCCAAGCGCACGCGGCGCACGCGCGGCGGCACCGGCGCGCAATTGAACCCGAGCGGCGATCCGCTGTTCGAGGCGCTGCGCACCCGGCGCCGCGAACTCGCGCTGGAGGCGAGCGTCCCGCCTTATGTGATCTTTCACGATTCGGTGCTGCGCGAGATGGCGACATTGCGACCGGCGACACTCGCGGCGATGGGGCGGATCACCGGCGTCGGCACGCGCAAGCTCGAGGCCTATGGCGAGGCGTTTCTAGCGGTGGTGCGGCGGTTTTAGGCGCTCTGCGCTTAGCTTTTCTTCTCCACCCGACCAAAATCTGCCGCTTCCGCAACGCCACCGTGCGGGTTAGAAGTAACCGCATGACCACACTCCGCACCATCGACGCCACCATCTCCGTCGCGCCGCAGATTTCTCTCGAGGATCTGGCAGGGCTCGCGGCGGCGGGTTTTACCGCCATCGTCAACAACCGCCCCGATGGCGAGGATTTCGGCCAGCCGACCGGCGACGAAATTGCCGCCGCCGCCGCGGCTGCCGGGCTTGGTTATGCCGCCATTCCCGTTACCCATGCCGGTTTCTCGCACCCGCAAATCGACGCGATGGCGGCGGTGCTGGGCGAGGCCAAGGGGCCGGTGCTGGCTTATTGCCGCTCGGGCACGCGCTCGTGCAATCTGTGGGCGCTGGCGGCGGTGAAGGCGGGGGCACACCCCGATACGGCAATGGCCAAGGCAGCGGCGGCGGGATATGATCTGACCAGCTTACGCCCGCTGCTCGATGCGCTGTCCACGGCGGCATGAACTGGGCGCAACTCGGCTATAGTCTGGCGGGGGTGATCGCGCTCGCGCTGGTCGCGCGCTGGCTACGGCTGGGCGAAAGCCGCATTTCGAGCGCGGCGCAGGCGCGCGAAACCGCCGAGCAGATGCTGGCGGGGTTCATCGCGCATGATGCGGTGGTCGGCACCGATGGCGGCGCGGCGCTGGTCGCGGGCAATGGCGCGATCGCCGTGCTCAAACGCCACGGTGCCAGGATCGCCGCGCGTCGCCTGATTGCCCCGCTGCATCTCAGCCAGGGAATCGAGGGCGTGCGGGTCGAAACAGGCGAGCGGCTGTTCGGCGGCGTGCTATTGTTCGGTATAACCGATGCCGAAGTGCGCGCGATCGAGGCATCGGCCGACCGACCACGCGATGTTGTGGTCACGCTGCATTGACAAAGAGGCACTGACAAGGGTGTAAGTAACGTCATGGAGCTGCCCGATCCCGTCCAATATGCCGTGCCCGGCTTCATTATCCTGGTGCTGGCCGAGATGGTGGTGGCGCGGCTGCGCGACCGCACCCGCTATGAACCGCGCGACACGCTGACCTCGCTGCTGCTCGGGCTGGGCAGCACCCTTGCGGGCGCGCTGTCGGTCGGGCTGGTTTACGCGATGGCGCTGTGGGTGTGGCAGTTCCGGCTGTTCGACATCGGCTACCAATGGTATTGGTTCGTGCTCGCCTTCGTCATCGACGATTTGGCCTATTATGTCTTCCACCGCTCGGCCCACCGCGTGCGCTGGTTCTGGGCGAGCCATGTCATCCACCATTCGAGCCAGCATTATAACCTGTCGACCGCGCTCAGGCAGACCTGGACCGGTTTTGTCTCGATCGGGTTCATCTTCCGCCTGCCGCTGTTCCTGATCGGTTTTCCGCCGGCAATGGTGTTCTTCGTTGCGGGGCTGAACCTGATCTACCAATTCTGGATCCACACCGAAGTGATCGACCGGATGCCACGCTGGTTCGAGGCGGTGATGAACACACCGTCGCACCACCGCGCGCACCACGCCACCAACCCGCGCTATCTCGACACCAATTATGCCGGCGTGTTCATCGTGTGGGACCGGATGTTCGGCACGTTCGAGCCCGAGCGCACCGACGACCGCCCGCATTACGGCATCGTCAAGAATCTCGGCAGCTTCAACCTGTTATGGGCGGCGTTCCATGAATGGATCGGCATCGCGCAGGATGTGTGGCGCGCGCCGGGGCTACGTGCCAAGCTTGGCTATCTGGTGATGCCGCCGGGGTGGAGCCACGATGGCAGCCGCGACACGTCGGAGACGATCAAGGCACGCTGGCGCGCGCGGCTGGACGATAATACAGCCGAAAAAAATACAAACAGGGTACACTAAAGTACCGGGGTAGGAGAGGTCGAATGGAAGAAGCCGACATCGTCGTCGTCGGGGGCGGATCTGGCGGAGCGGCGGCGGCCGGGCGGCTGAGCGAAGGCGGAAAGTTTTCGGTCGCCCTGCTCGAAGCGGGCGGACGCAACACCGGCTTGCGCACGCGCATTCCGGCGTTCCTGGCGTTCCAGACCGAGAAGACCAATTGGAGCTATGAAACCGTTCCGCAGGCCGGGTTGAACGGCAGGCGTGGCTATCAGCCGCGCGGCAAGGGGTTGGGCGGGTCGAGCGCGATCAACGCGATGATCTATATTCGCGGCAATCGCTGGGACTATGACAATTGGGCGGCGATGGGGTGTCCGGGCTGGTCGTATGACGAGGTGCTGCCCTGGTTCAAACGCGGCGAACACAATGTGCGGCGCGGCGATGCCTATCATGGCGGCGACGGGCCCTTATGGGTGAGTGACCAGAAATTCGCCAATCCCGGCAGCCTTGATTTCATCGAGGCGGGGGCGAGCCTGCAAATCCCGCGCAACATGGATTTCAATGGCGAACGGCAGGACGGCATCGGCCTGTATCAAGTGACGCAGAAGAATGGCGAGCGCTGGACCTCGGCGCGCGCCTATCTGGGGGATCGCCCGGCCAATCCCGATCTGCATATCCTGACCGGCGTCACCGCCGAACGTGTGCTGTTCGACGAAGGGCGGGTGTGGGGTGTCGCCTATTTGCAGGATGGCGAATCGAAGGTGATCCGCGCGCGGCGCGGCGTTATTCTGGCCGGCGGCGTGTTCGGCACGGCGCAGTTGCTGATGCTGTCGGGCATCGGCCCTGGCGCGCATTTGCGCGAAAAGGGCATTGCGGTGCGGGTCGACCGGCCTGCGGTCGGGTCCAATTTGCAGGACCATATCGATTATGTCGCGGCGTTCGAGACGCCGGGGAAGGACTTTGTCGGCTCGTCGCTGAAGGGCACGCTGGCGATGGGCGGCGCGTTCTTCCAATGGCTGCGCAAACGCCAGGGCACGATGACGACGCCCTTTGCCGAAGCCGGTGCTTTTTTGACCGTGTCGCCCGATGCCCCCGCCCCCGACGTGCAACTGCATTTCGTGATCGCCGCACTCGAGGATCATGGCCGCACCAAGGTGCCCGGACATGGTTTTTCCTGCCATGTCTGCGTGCTCCGGCCCGAAAGCCACGGTACGGTGCGCCTGGCCTCGGTCGATGCGCGCGCCGCCCCGCTGATCGACCCCGCCTTCTTCAGCGATTCCCGCGACATGGAGGTGATGAAGCGCGGCGTGCGGGCGATGTACCGCATTCTAGAGACCGCCCCGCTCAGCAACCATAAGGGGCGTGACCGTTACCCGATCGATTTGAGCGACGATGACGCGTTGGAGCGCCTGATCCGCGCGCGTGCCGACACGGTGTATCACCCGGTCGGCACCGCGCGCATGGGATCAGACGAAGCGGCGGTGTGCGATCCGCGGCTCCGCGTGCGCGGCGTGGAAGGGCTGTACGTGGCTGATGCCTCGGTCATGCCCAAGCTCATTTCGGGCAACACCAATGCGCCGTCGATCATGATCGGGGAGCGCTGTGCCGATTTTGTAACGGCGGATCTCACGTGATCGTCTAAGCGTTCCGGATGGAACGCAAAGAAACGAACTGGAACCGGATTGGGTTGGCGGCGGCAGTGGTGCTGGTGCCGGGGGGATTCCTCCTTGGCGCGGCACTGCTCGCGCGTCGTTATCGACAGAAAAACCCGGTGGAGGCACCGTTGCCGCCCGAGGCATCCGAACAGCGTTAGCGCGGGGCAGGCCTCACCCTAACCGTACACCCAACGCCACAGCCCCGCCGCGACCCCGGCGATGGGAAGGTGCGCCCAGGTTGCGGCAAGCCAGATCACCACACCGCCCGCCAGATCATGCGGGCGGAAGCCGCCGAAGCGCGCGCGGCGCTGTGCGATGGCGAGGAACGGCCAATAGCTCGTCTTGCCCTCCCAATCGCGCCACAGCTCGGGCTGAAGCGCTTCCTTCTTGCGGTCCTGCAGCGCCGCGCCGACCAGCGCGAGCACGATCAACGCGACCGCCACGACGATATTGGCGGTGATGGGATAGACCGCGATGTGGCACAGCCCCCACAGGGCGACCGCCCAAAACATCGGGTGCCGCGTGATGCTGAAGACACCACGCGCCGCAGCCGGCGCGGACGCAGCGGGCGGCCCCGGTGTTGCCGGGTTGCCGAGCAGCGATCCCATGAACAGGATGCTGGCCAGCAACATCACCAGCGTAACCGGGCCCCAAATCCCCTCGCCCACCGCCCATAACGGTACGGTTGCGGGGGCGACGCGATAGGCATGGGCCAGCCAGCCGAGCGTGGCAAAGGCAACCAGCGTGTAGAGCCCCATGAACCCGTTTGCGCCGACCGCCTTGACGAGCGGCGCGCGCAGCGGATGCGACAGCAGGAAATGCGTTCCGACAAACGCCGCTGCCGCAGCGGCCACCATCTCCGTGCCATCCATCGCGAGTCCCCCTATTTGACGCCGTGCATCCACTTCTTGAGCGGCCAGGACAACAGTAGCAGAAGAACGCCCAACGCCATCGCAACTTCGGCGATGGTGGTGAAGGTGCCGGTATAGGTGTCGAGGCTGACCTTCAGGTTGGTCACTTCGCCGCCAACGGTATCGACGCTGGCAAATTGCGCGACGACGCCTGCGACATATTGTGCGCAGGAAATCGACAGGAACCACACGCCCATCATCAGCCCGACGATCCGCGCGATCGATAATTTGGTAATCATCGACAGCCCCACAGGCGAGATGCACAATTCAGCGACCGAGTGGATCAAATAGAGTCCCGCCAGCCACCACACGCCAACCTGGAAATTAGGTCCGGCAAACCCCGCGCCCAGCACCAGGAACAGAAAGCCCGCGCCGACCCCGATCAGCGCAATGCCAAACTTGACCGGGATCGACGGCTCCAGCCCGCGTTTGGCAAGCGCCGTCCACAAAATGCTCATCACCGGGGCGAGCGTGACAATGAAGAACGCGTTGAAGAATTGCGTCTGGGGTGCCGAAATCGCGAAATCGCCGAACAGCCGCAAATCGGTATTACGATCGGCAAACAGCGTTAGGGACGAGCCCGCCTGTTCAAACAGCGTCCAGAACACAACGTTGAACACGATCAGCACCATCGCCGCCAACATCATCTGAAATTCACGGCGATCACCCACCACGAACGACCAGATCAAAATGCCCGGGATCGAAATAAGGAAAGTACCGAACAGCAATTTACCCATGAGCGACAGCGACGCGAGATAGCCGATAAAGCCCGAGCCCGGCACTGGCGGGGCAGCATTCATCAAATTGGTAAACAGGAAATACAGGACCGGCACCGCGACCAGCGCACCGATATAGATGGGCAGCGCGCGATCGGGTCCGCTACGCACCGGGGCCTCGCCATAGCCGTTGAGCTTGCCACCATCGAACTGGATCAAGGTGTAGGAAATCAACATGCCGATCGCGGCCAGACCAAAGCCCGCCCACCAACCGAAGGTGTCGGCAAGAATCGGACACAGGATCTGCGACCCAAGCGACCCGAGATTGATTCCCATATAGAAAATGGTGAAACCCGAATCACGGCGACGGTCACCCTGTTGGTAAAGCTCACCGACCATCGTTGAGATATTGGGTTTGAAGAAGCCGTTGCCGACCGAAATCAGGCTGAGCGCGAGCAGCATGATCGTCACGAACAACGGGCTGCGCTCGGCATCCGATTTGAAGCCGTCCTTGGCGATCGTCCGCGCGGTGCTGCCATCGGGTGCGAGCAAGGAGACGGTGCCGTCATCATTGCCCTTCACTTGCAACCTTTTGCCGTGGTCGATGATGTAGCGCAGTTCGGTGCTACCCTTGGCCTCGACCTGCACGTCATAACGCTGGCCGTCGATCGTCGCGAACGGCACCGCGGTCTGCCCACCGAAGCACAAGGTGAAATAGCCGACCGCCATCATGATCGCGCCGAACTTAACCGACCGCTTGGAGCCGAGATATTGATCGGCGAGATAGCCGCCGACCAGCGGCGTCAGATAGACCAGCGCAGTAAAGCCGCCATAGAGACCGGTCGCCGCGCGATCGCCAAACACGAAATGCTTGGTGAGGTACAGCGTGAGCAAGGCGCGCATACCGTAATAGCCAAAGCGTTCCCACATTTCGGTGGTGAACAACCGGGCGAGTTGGCGCGGATGCCCGAACCACATCGCACCCGCCGCCGGATTGACATGCGTAATATCCGGCTCGCGCGCGGTGTCCGCGGTCGGGGTGTCCACCATGTAAGAAGCTCCCTGAAATGACGTGGTGCCTGTACAGCCGACACCGTTGGTTACTGCGGAGACTAACGCCAATCGCGGGTGTGTAAATATCCCTGCGTCATCGCTACAGGAGCGCCATGCTCAACGACCGCACCACCCCGCTCTCGCTCCTCGCCACCCGCCGCTCGGGGCGCCCGCGCGATTTGGTTGCGCCCGGGCCCGATGCCGCACAGCTCGACCAGATCCTCGCCATCGCCGCGCGCACGCCCGACCACGGCAAAATCACACCGTGGCGCTTCGTGATCGTCGGCGCAGCGCAGCGCGACGCGCTCGCCAGGGTCATCACCGATGCCTATCGCGTCGAGCGCCCGCAGGCCGCCGCGACCGAAATCGCCGCGCTTGAACAGTTCGCGCAGCAGGCGCCCACGCTCGTCGTCCTGCTGTTCTCACCACGCACCGCCAGCCACATTCCGCTGTGGGAGCAGGAACTGTCGGCGGGCGCGGTCGGCATGAACCTGCTGCACGCGACCCATGCGCTCGGGTTTGCCGGCGGCTGGCTGACCGGTTGGCCGAGCTATTCGGACACGGTACGCGATGCCTTCGGCGCGGAGCCGGAACGCATCGCCGGATTCTTCTTCCTCGGCACGCCCGCGCGCGCCCTGGAAGAACGCCAGCGCCCCGATCCCGGCACGATCATCACAAAGTGGGATGGTTGAAGCACTGGACAAAAACCGTGCTTGCTGTATTAGGGTAGCATGACAGCGTTGAACAGCGAAGACAGCCCGGTCTATATCAAGCTGCGCGGCACCATCTCTGCGGCGATCCTGCGTGGGGATTTTCGTGCGGGCGACCAGCTTCCCTCGGTGCGTGCGCTTGCCGCCGAACATGGTGCCAACCCGCTGACGGTGGCCAAGGCGTATCAGAGTTTCCAGGACGACGGTTATGTCGAGGTGCGACGCGGCGTCGGTATGTTCGTGTTGCCCGGTGCCGCCGAGAAACTGCGCGCGGCCGAGCGCGAGCATTTCCTGAAAACGAGCTGGCCGCGCATTGCGGCGCATATCGACTTGCTCGGGCTGAATGTGGCGGATTTGCTGGAACGCGAAAGGGCCTGAGGCGCCCGCACCGGTTAAGGCCTAAACATCCGCTCCGTTCGCGCTGAGCCTGTCGAAGGGCACCATTCAGCCAGGCACCCCAACCGCACGTCGCGCGCAAGGCTTCGACAAGCTCAGCCCGAACGGAAACAGGGCCACCGCCTCGTCCGCTACGCTTCCACCACTCCCAACCCGGCGACTTCCTCCGCGCTGAGCGTGATGCCGAACATCATGCTGAGGCGCAGGCGATACACGCGGGGATCGGTGATTGTCGCCTGCGTCTCCTCGCCCCCGGCGCGGCGGCGGTAATGCGCGTCGGTCAGCGAGGCGAGGCCGTTGGGCAGCACTATGCTGACCACCGCCATCTGCCGAAAGCGGCTGCCGGGCGCGGTCGACGTCCAATGGTTGCTGAGCGCGAGATCGGCCTCCGCCACCGGGCTGGTCGTGAAGCTATATTGCGGCTGGAAGCCCGCCCCCGTGCCCCGCCCGTCGGTGGTGGCGGGGTCCCCGTCGCGCAGCAGCATCCAGCCGTGCGGGCCGCCCTGATCGAGCCGGAACCTCGCCCCATCGGGCGCGGTCACTTCGATGCCTGCGACCAGCGGCATGGGTGGGGTATAGCCGCCCCCGAATCCGGCATCGGCGATCCACATTTCGTCGCCCAGCGTGACGAGGCTGAAGGTGTGCGTCAGCGGCGGCACCTCGCGCGCGCCAAGCCAGACGCGCGCCAGCAGCGGCGTCGCCACAAACCCCAGGGCGGCCAGCGCATCGAGGAACAGCCGGTTATGCTCGAAACAATAACCGCCGCGCCCCGCCGTCACCAATTTGGCGAACACGCCCTCACTGTCGATCGCAATCCCGCGCTCGAGCAAAACGTCGAGATTCTCGAACGGGATCGCCAGCCGGTGCGCGCGTTGCAGCGCCGCCAAGCCATCGGAATCGACGGTCGGGCGAGCGGGCAGGCGGATGCGGGCGAGATAGACGTCGAGATCGAAGGCGGCCTCGCTCATGCGGCGAAAGCCTCCGCCGTTACCGAATAGAGCACGTCCGCCGTGGCGGTTGCCGCCGCCTTGAGCCCCAACGCCTCGGGCACGATCTGCGCAACATAGAAGCGCGCTGCGGCGACCTTCATGCTGAGGAACGCGCGGTCGCCCTCGGCGGTGGCGGCGATGCGGCCCGACCGCTCCATCAGCCAGCCGCACACCGCGACCGACAGCATCGTCAGGAACGGGTAGCTGGCGGCGAGCTTGTCGTCGGCAGACAGACCCGCCATGCCGCGCCCGATCTCGTCGCAAGTGTCGATTAGCGTGCGCAGCACGGCGTCCTCCGCCTCGGCGCGCATGTCGGCGATCAGCCGGGCGAACACCCCGCCATTGTCGAGCCCGAGCTTGCGCCCAACCAGATCCGCCGCCTGGATGCCGTTGGTGCCTTCATAAATCGGGGTGATGCGCGCATCGCGGAAGAACTGCGCCGCGCCCGTCTCCTCGATATACCCCATGCCGCCATGCACCTGAACGCCAAGGCTGGCGACTTCATTGCCGATATCGGTGCCATGCGCCTTGGCAAGCGGGGTGAGGATATCGAGCCGCTCCTGCCCGCCTGCCTCGCCCAGCGTGGCGCGGTCGACTTGGCTGGCGGCGTAATAAACCAGCGCGCGCGCCGCCTGGGTCTGCGCCTTCATCCTGAGCAACATGCGGCGCACATCGGGATGCTCGACGATCTTGACCGGCTCGGCGCTGCCCGATCCGGCGCGCGGCGATTGCACGCGCTCCAGCGCATAGCCGACTGCCGCCTGCGTCGCGGCCTCCGCCACTTGCACGCCCTGCAAACCGACATTGAGCCGGGCATTGTTCATCATCGTGAACATCGCGCGGATGCCACCAAACTCGCCGCCGATCAGCTCGCCGATGCAATCGTCATTATCGCCAAAGCTCAGCACGCAGGTGGGCGAGGCGTGCAGCCCCATCTTATGCTCGATCGAGACGACGCGAACATCGTTGAAAGCACCCGGTGTGCCATCGGCATTCAGCCGGTATTTGGGCACCAGGAACAAGGAAATCCCCTTGGTCCCAGTCGGCGCGTCCGGCGTGCGCGCGAGCACGAGGTGGACGATATTGGGGGCCATGTCATGGTCACCAAACGAGATGTAGATCTTGGTGCCCTTGATGCTCCATTTGCCGTCGCCGAGCGGCTTGGCCTGGGTGCGCAACGCGCCGACATCGGAACCCGCCTGCGGCTCGGTCAGGTTCATCGTGCCGGTCCATGCGCCGGTGGCGAGGTGCGGCAGGTAGAGTGCTTGCTGTTCGGGGCTGCCATGATGCGCCAGCGCCTCGATCGCGCCGACCGTCAGCGTGGGGGCGAGCGCAAAGCCCATATTCGCGCTGCCCAGCGTATCGAGCACCGCGGTCTGGATCGCAAAGGGCAGGCCCTGCCCGCCAAAGTCCTCGGCCACGCCGATCGTGCCCCAGCCACCCTCGACATAATCGTGATAGGCCTTCACGAAGCCCGCGGGCATCACCACGCCCTCGGGCGTCCATTTCGCGCCAACGGTGTCGCCCGCGCGCAGCAATGGCGCCCATTCGCCCGCCGCGAACTGCCCAACGCCTTCGAGCACGGCATCGACCACGTCATCGCTCGCGGCAGCGAAACGGTCGGTGGCGGCAAGATCGGCAATGCCGACGACATGATCGAGCACGAAGCGCTGATCGGCGGTGGCGGGGGTGAACATTGGGCATCCTCTTATGCAACGGGCTTTGCCCGGCTATAGCCCGCGATAATGACCACGCCAAACCCGCCTTGCGAGACGCAGACCTTACCCTACGGCGCGGCTGCCATCGCCGCCGCCGACGCGCTGATCGCTCGGGGCCAGCCGGTCGCGATCCCGACCGAGACGGTTTACGGCCTTGCCGCCGACGCCACCGATTCGCACGCGGTCGCGCGCATTTATGAAGCGAAGGGGCGTCCGAGCTTCAACCCACTGATCGTGCATGTGCTCGATCTGGCCGCCGCGCAGGCGATCGCCACCTTCGATGAGACTGCGCTGGCGCTGGCGCGCGCGTTCTGGCCGGGGCCGCTGACGCTGGTGCTGCCGCTCCGCGCCGATGCCGGGATTGCTGGTCTGGTGACGGCGGGCCTGCCGACGATCGCGCTGCGCGTGCCCGCCCACCGCGCGATGCGCGCGCTGCTGGCCGCCACGGCCAAGCCGCTCGCCGCGCCCTCGGCCAATGCCAGCGGCGCGATCAGCCCGACGCGCGCCGAGCATGTCGTCGCCAGCCTTGGCGGACGCGTTGCCCTGGTGGTGGATGACGGCGCGACCGAAGCGGGGCTCGAATCGACGATCGCGCTGGGGCGGGAGATTTTGCGCCCGGGGCCGATCACGGCGGATGCGCTGACGGAGGTTCTTGGCACTCCCCCAACCCCGTCTTCCTTGCCCGGCGAAGGCCGGAGCCCAGTCGTGGGCGGTGCATTGTCGATCGCTGCGCCGGCCACTGCCGTCCGCTCTTCTGGGCCCCGGCCTTCACCGGGGAAGGAAGACGGGGCGGGCGTGGCGATAACCGCCCCCGGCCAGCTCGCCAGTCATTATGCGCCGCGAAAAGCGCTCCGCCTCAACGCCACCGAAGCGACGCAAGGAGACTATCTGATCGGCTTCGGGGCAATCGCGGGCGACACCAACCTGTCGCCCACCGCCAACCTGACCGAAGCCGCCGCCAAGCTGTTCGACGCGCTCCACCGGGCCGACGCCTCACCGAGCACGACCATCGCGATTGCGCCAATCCCACAGGACGG
The DNA here is from genome assembly GCF_041661885.1 of Sphingomonas sp. Classification (GTDB taxonomy): domain Bacteria; phylum Pseudomonadota; class Alphaproteobacteria; order Sphingomonadales; family Sphingomonadaceae; genus Sphingomonas. The sequence continues at coordinate 120,186 of NZ_JBAZTL010000006.1, forward strand.
CATCGGTGCCGCCATCAACGACCGGCTGCGGCGCGCGGCGCACCGCGACACCTGATCCCTCCGCGTCCTCCGCGCGAACAAACCTTCTGTTCGCGCGGAGGGGGGATCGCAGAGCGAAAGGCTTACGCGCTCACCGCCGCCTTCGACCGCGCGGCAAAGCTTTTGCGCAGCTTGGCCAGCTTGGGCGGGATCACCGCGAGACAATAAGGGTTCCGCTGGCCTTCGCCTTCCCAATATTGCTGGTGATACTCTTCGGCTGGATACCATTCGCTCATCGGCTCGATCGTGGTGACGACCGGGGCGGGCCAGTCCGCCGTCGCCCGCGCCTTGGCCGCCTCGGCTTCGGCGCGCTGCGCGTCATCCGCCGGGAAGATCGCCGAGCGATATTGCGTGCCGACATCATTGCCCTGGCGGTTGAGCTGCGTCGGATCGTGCGTTGCAAAGAACATGTCGAGAATGTCGCCATAGGACACCTGATCGCGATCGAAAATCACGCGAATCGCCTCGGCATGGCCGGTATCGCCACCGCACACCTGCTTGTAGGTCGGATTGGGCACGCTGCCGCCGATATAGCCGCTCTCGACGCGCTCGACGCCGATCACGTCCTTGAACACCGCCTCGGTGCACCAGAAACATCCACCCGCAATTGTCGCGACTTCGCTTGCCATCATTTGCTCCTCGTTTAGGGCTGCAAGATAGGGACGCGGGCCCCTGACATAAAGAGCGAGGGTATCATGCTGGACGGATCGGTGTTGGTAACGGGCGGTGCGGGCTATATCGGCAGCCATGCGGTACTGGCGCTGCTCGATGCCGGGCACCGCGTGGTGGTGTATGACAATCTCAGCACCGGCTTCGACTGGCTGGTCGACCCGCGCGCAACGCTGGTACGTGGCGAGATCGAGGATGACGCGCGCGTCCGCGCGACGATGCGCGACCACGGCGTGCAGGCGGTGATGCACTTTGCCGGATCGATCATCGTGCCCGAATCGGTCAGCAATCCGCTCAAATATTATCGCAACAACACCGTCGCCAGCCGCGCGCTGATTGAAAGCGCGGTGGTCGCAGGCGTGAAGCACTTCATCTTTTCATCGACCGCCGCAACCTATGGCACACCCGCCAAGGTGCCGGTGGCCGAAACGGACCCGACCGTGCCGATCAACCCCTATGGCACCTCCAAGCTGATGACCGAGGCGATGCTGCGCGACGTCGCCGCCGCCCATCCGATCAACTATGCTGCCTTGCGCTATTTCAACGTCGCCGGGGCCGATCCGCAGCAACGCGCCGGGCAATCGACCGTCGGTGCGACGCACCTCATCAAGATCGCGGTCGAGGCGGCTTTGGGCAAGCGCGAGACGGTCGGCGTCTATGGCACCGATTATGCCACGCCCGATGGCACGGGGGTGCGCGATTACATCCATGTCAGCGATCTGGCCGCCGCGCATGTCGCGGCGCTCGATCTGCTGATCGCCGAACCGGGCAAGAGCCACACGCTCAACGCCGGTTATGGCAAGGGCTTCTCGGTGCTGCAGGTGCTCGACGCGGTCGACCGGGTGACCAACCGCAAACTCGACCGCGTCATCGAAGGTCGCCGCGCGGGCGATGCGGGCGAACTGGTCGCCGACAATCGCGCGATCCTGGCGACGCTCGACTGGACGCCCAAGCGCGCCGACCTCGACCTGATCGTGCGCGACGCGCTGGCGTGGGAGCGCAAACTGAGCGAGCGCGAATAGCCCGCTCCCCTCCCTGGAAGGGAGGGGAGGATCCTGCTCAAATCGTCTTGCTGATCCCGAACAGGAAGCCGCGCCGCGCGCCGAATTGTGGGGCACCAACGCCGACGCCCGAACCATCGCGGATTTCATAGACGCGGTCGGCCACGTTGATGATGTCGGCACGGATCGAAATCCCCGGCCCCTTGAACTCATGGCTCGCGGTCAGGTTGAACACCGTATAGGGTGTCAGCTTGCCGCCATTAGGCACGTCGCCATCCTTGCGCAGGCCCGAGCCGTAAATCATGCTGGCACCGAAGCGGCTGTCGCGCAGCAAGCCCTGATCGAACCGGTACGACACGCCTGCCGAGCCGGTATAGGTCTGGTCGTGGTCGAGATAGATGTAGTTCTTCGCAATATAGGCCAGGTCATCGGGTGAAAAATTGAACTGGCCCGACGCGACCGAGAACCCTTGGGCCTTGGCATAAGAGAAATTGGCATAAGCCTGCAACGGGCCATGCTGATACGAAATGTTACCTTCGATCCCGTCGATCCGCCCGCGGGCATAATTGAACGGTGTCAGGATGATCGGCGCACCGAATTGACCTTCGTCGACCAGATTTTTCGAGCGCCGGTGGTACGCATCGATCCCAAGCGTGAACCGCCCGATCTTCTGTTCGGCACCGATATCGAAATAGTCCTGCCGCTCGGCAAAGGGCACGGTGGCGAGCGGCGGGTTGACGCCGTCATCGCCCGGCGCCTGCGCGCTGGTGCCGCGGAATTTCAGGACGCTGGTGGTGGCGACGTTGGAAAAGGGCGCGGGTGAAAAATAACGCGCATATCCCGCATGGAAGGTCAGCCCCTTGGACGGGGTCAGCACCGCATTGATCCGCGGCGAGAACTGCGATTCCGAACGGAACCCGTCATAATGGTCGAAGCGGCCACCGAAATTGACGATCAACGGGTCGGCAACCTGCCATTCGTCCTGCAAATAGACGCTGTAGGTCAACTCGGTCTTGGCACTATTGTCGATGACGGTGATCGGCTGGCCGGTCTGGGTGAACGCCCCGCTGGAATCATAGGTGCCCGGGAACACCTGGCTCGACGTCTGGCTGTTGCTGCGATCGCGCGAGATAATCACGCCGCCGCGCAGCGTGTGGGAGTCGCCCGCGCGGTACACACCCTCGACCTGGCCGCCAAAGGTAAAATCCTGCTTGAACGCCCTTTGCGCGATGCCGTTGAACAGCAATTCGCCGAGCGTATCGGGCGTGTAGCGCAAGCTGGAATAACGCGCGAACAGCGACGCTTGGAACGTGACGGGTCCGGCATCGTGCAACAGGCTGGCAAGGCCAAAAGCGGTGCGCTCGCGCTGCCGCTCGTTGAGAGTGTCGCTCAGGAAATCGGTGACGCCGCCGACGGTATAGCCATTACCGGGCGTCAGACCGCGGGGATTGGGAATCTGGAAGCTCTGGTCGGAATAGCCACCCGTGAAGGACACGCGATTATTCTCGTTCAGCGTGTGGTCGACATAGACAAAGCCCTGATATTGGTCGGTATCGTCATGCAGCGGGGTGCGGCTGCCATCGACCGACTCGATCCCGATATTGCTATGCTTGTAACTGCCGGTGACGAAATAATTGGTGCTGCCCGTCGAACCGCCATAATTGAAGCTCGGCTGGATCGTGTCGTTGGTGCCGCCATAAAGCGACACTTCGCCGCCATTTTTAAAGCCGTTCTTGGTGGTGATGTCGATAATACCCGCCGTGCGCAGGCCATATTGCGCGGGGAGCGCGCCCGTGCGCAGATCGAACCGCTCAACCAGGCGCGGGCTCAGCGTCTGCCCGAACACGGCGACGCCTTCGGGCAGGATCGTGCCGTTGATGCGATATTGCAGGTTGTTATGGTCGTCGCGGACATGGAACTGGCCGCCGCCATCCTGCACCACACCCGGCAATTGCAGCAGGATCTGGTTGAGCTGCTGATTGTCCCCGCCTGGCAACGCGGCGATCGTCTCGCTGGTGATGGTATAGGTCGTGGCGCCGAGGCTTGGCTGAATCGAGGCGCGCGCGGCGTCCAGCCGCCCGGTTACGACAATGTCCGGCCCACCCGCGCTTTTGTCCGCCGCCTTGCCCTGCTCGTCCGCGCTTACCGCCGACACCGGGGTATCATCGGCATAAGCGGCGACGGGGGCGAGGAAGATCAGGGCGGCGCTGGACAGCAGGGTGGCTCGAAACATGCGGGGGACGGCCTTTCATCGGACTATGGTGCGTCGCAATAGATGTAATGTAATACTATATCAAGGCCGTTTCGTCGTCTCCCGGAAACGATTCGGCTGTGCTAGCCCGTGGCCCCTACAAGATTGCGGAGCGATGAATGACCCTGCGTTCGTTATTGTTCGTCCCCGGTGATCGCCCCGATCGGATGAAAAAAGCACTTGGCCTGGGGGCCGACGCGCTGATCCTCGACCTGGAGGATGCCGTCGCCCCTGCTGCAAAGCCCGCCGCGCGCGCGGCGATCGCGGCCTTCCTCGCCCAACCGCGCACGATGCCGCTCTATGTCCGCGTCAATCCGCTCGGCAGTGGGATGATCGACGATGATCTGTGCGCGATTTTGCCCGGCGCGCCCGACGGGATCGTGTTGCCCAAGGCCGAGGGCGGGCCTTCGCTCGCAGCGCTCGACGCGAAGCTCACGGGCGACATCCGGATTCTTGCCATCGCGACCGAAACCCCGGCGGCGATCTTCGGCCTTGGCAGTTATGGCGGGATCACTCAACGGCTGGCGGGGTTGACCTGGGGCGCGGAGGATCTGCCCGCCGCGATTGGCGCAACGCAGGCGCGCGAAGCCGATGGCAGCTACACCGCACCCTATCAACTGGCGCGTTCGCTCACCTTGTTCGGCGCGCACGCAGCGGGCGTGGACGCGATCGAAACCGTCTATCCCGATTTCCGCGATCTCGACGGCCTTGCCGCTTATGCCGCGCGCGGGCGGCGCGACGGGTTCAGCGGCATGATGGCGATCCATCCGACCCAAATCCCGGTCATCAACGCCGCCTTCACCCCCTCGCCCGCGGAAATCGCGCGCGCGCGCGCGATTGTCGCCGCCTTTGCCGCCAATCCCGGCGCGGGCGCGCTATCGCTCGAAGGGTCGATGATCGACGCACCGCATTTGCACGCAGCCGAACGGCTACTCGCGCGTGTCCGCCCCTAGCCTGCGCCCGAGCGCCCACCAGCCAAGCGCCCACATAGTGCCGAACACCCAGCCGCCGACCACATCGCTTGGCCAATGCACGTGCAAATAGAGGCGGCTGACTCCGATCAGCACCACCAGCGCCACCGTCGCCGCGAGAATATAGATCCGCGCTGCGTGCCCGCGCACCGTCTGCACCAGGAGCAGCGCCAGCGTTAGATAGACGATCGCGCTATTGGCCGCGTGGCCGCTCGGAAAACTCGCCGAGGACACGGCAACCAGCCGTTCGTCGAGCGGCGGCCGCACGCGCGCGACCAGCCCCTTGAGCAGCGTCACCACCAGCGTTCCGCCGGTCGTCCCCACCAATACCAGCACCAGATTCAGCCAGCGCCGCTGCACCGCGAGGAACCCGCCGGCCAGCACCACCGCCAGCAGCAACACCGTGCCGCCGCCCAGCGCCGTTACATCGACCATCGCCTGGGTCATCGTCATGCGCGGTGCCCTTGGGGGGAATGGTGGGCCCGTCGGGACTCGAACCCGAGACCTACAGATTAAAAGTCCGTTGCTCTACCAACTGAGCTACGGGCCCACTCGGCGCTTGCGTTAGGAGCGCGTTCGGGCGCGGTCAACCCAGGGGCGCACGCTTGTGCAAGCGCGCGTGCAACTGGCGCACTGTCAAACCCGTCACCGAATCGCGCCAATCGGGGGCAATCACGCGCAGCGGATCAAGCACGAAGCCGCGTTCGCGAAAGGCGATGTGCGGCACGGTCAGCCCCGTTGTACACCACGCCCCTTGCGACCACAGCACGATGTCGAGGTCGATCACGCGTGCCCCCCAGCGCGCGCCACGCCGCCGCCCGAACGCGCGCTCGATCGCTTTCAGACGCGCGAGCATCGCGGGCGGGGAAAGGGCGCTCTCCACCAGCGCCACCGCATTGGCGAAGCGCCGAATCGAGGGGCCAATCGGATCGCTCGTCACGATCGGTGATTGCGCGACGACGCCTTCCAGCGCCGCAATCGCCGCGCGCACTTCGGCGACCGGGCCGCCGTGGCGGCCACGCCGGTTGGAGCCGATGGCGATGGCATAGGTTGAGCTTTGCACCGAAACACGCCTATCGCACCTTGATGAACTTCGCACCCAGCCCGATCCCCGAAACCGAACCCCCGCGCGATTGCCCGCGGTGCCCCCGCCTCGTCGCCTTACGCGAAAACCTGCAAGCCGCGCATCCCGATTGGTGGAACGGCCCGGTCACAGCCTTTGGCGATCCCGCCGCCTGGCTCGGCATCATTGGCCTTGCCCCCGCGCAATATGGCGCAAACCGCACCGGCCGCCCGTTCACGGGGGATCGTTCGGCGCCCTTGCTGTTCGGCACGCTCGCCAAATTCGGCCTCGCCACCGGCGAGTATGAAGGAAAGCCCGACGATACGCTGGCGCTCGACGGCGCGATGATCCTCGACGCGGTCAAATGCCTGCCGCCCGAGAACAAGCCGACGCCCGAGGAAATCCGCACCTGCCGCCCCTTCCTGGAGGGTCAGGCGGCGGCACTCCCGCACGCGCGCATCTTCGTGGCGCTGGGCCAGACCGCGCATCAATCGGCGGTCAAGATGCTCGGCGGCAAGCTGCCCAAATGCCGCTTCGGCCATCTCGCCGAACACCGGATGCCCGATGGCCGTATCCTGATCGATAGCTATCCCTGTTCGAGCTACAACCAGAGTACAGGACGGTTGACGACCGAGATGTTCGAAGCAGTGTTCGCACGAGCGCTGATATTACGTGACTCGCAATAGCGGCGCTTTACGGTTATCATTGGGTGTCCTGAACGGAGGCTTCCAATGCGGATTGTTCCTTTGATGTTACTGGCCCCGGCGATGATCGCGGCAGCGCCCGCCGCCCGTCCTGTCGCCGTCAAACCGATCTGTCAGCACCACGACGCGCTATTGGTTGGTAGCGCCCCGCCCACCGTCAGCATTCACCCGCTTGGGCAAGAGGCACCCGCGCAGCAAATCGCGGCGGTGCTGCGCACGGTCGATGGCTGCCAGAAACCGCTGGTGGTGCGCGCCGAAGTGGGCACGCCGCGCCGCTGAAGCGCTTCAGCCGAGGACGTTGCTCAACACATCGGGGTGGAATGCCCAGCCGGCAAAGCCGCACACCCCCATGAACAGGCCGAAGCTGCCGAACACCCAACCCGCGACGAGCAGCCAGAAACTCTCGGCCAGCGCCGCCACCGCCGCCATCGAAATGGCGGTGGCGATCAGCGCCTCGCTCGCGTCGAACTGGTCGTCATGGACGTTGAGCGCGTCGTAACGATCGGCAAAGCCCTGCGCCTGTTTGGCCAGCACCGGCACCTCGGCGCGATATTTGGCGATATCACGGTCGAGCCCGGCGATTGCACCGTCAGCCGCCGCCCGCGCGGCGGGCGTGGTGGCGAGCACGACCAACTCGGCGCGCGCGGTTTCGTTGATGTGGATCTTGGTTTTGGTCGCCTGATACTGCGCCCAGTGATCGACCGAATCGGCTTTGGCCTGCGCCATGTTCTGGACGATGTTGCCGTCCTTGATATTGCCCAGCCCCATGAACACCGACAGGACCACGACAGTCATCGCCACCCAACGATTGAGCCGCTTGTCCTTGGCTTCGGCGCTGACTTCGATTTCCATGACGCGAGTCCTGACGCAAAAGGCTGTGCAGCAAACCGGAGCGACACCGCCCGATAACGGGCGTGCTGTTCCCTCAGATATCCTGCACCAGCCGCCCGTACAATTCGGGCCGCCGGTCGCGGAAGAAGCCGAAGGCGGCGCGGTGGCGCTTGATGCGGTCGAGGTCGAGCGTGGCGACGATCACCCCTGTTTCCTCGCGACCCAGTTCGGCCAGGATGTCCCCGCGCTCGTCGGTGATGAAGCTGGTGCCGTAAAAGGTCTGTCCGTGCTCCACCCCGATGCGGTTGGCGGCAACAACGGGCACCACGTTCGACACTGCATGTCCAACCATCGCCCGCCGCCACAGTCGCGCAGTGTCGAGCGAGGTATCGTGCGGTTCACTGCCGATCGCGGTTGGGAAGAACAGCACGTGCGACCCCATCAGCATCAGCGCGCGCGCGGTTTCGGGATACCATTGGTCCCAACAGATGCCGACGCCAAGCGTCGTCGCATCCGGCCCCGGCCACACCTTGAAGCCGGTATTGCCGGGTCGGAAATAGAATTTTTCCTCATAACCCGGTCCATCGGGAATATGGCTCTTGCGATACACGCCCTGCACCACGCCATCGGGCCCGACCATCGCCAGCGAATTGTAATGATGCGGGCCATCGGCCTCAAAGAAGCTGGTCGGGATCGTCACGCCCAGTTCGCGCGCAAGCGCCTGCATTGCCAGCACCGCTTTGTGCTCGCCCACCGGCCTGGCCTGCGCGAACAGCCCTTCATCCTCGACCCGGCAGAAATATTCACCCTCGAACAGTTCGGGCGGCAGGATCACCTGCGCGCCCTTGCCCGCCGCCTCGCGTACGAGTTCGGAGACATGAGCGAGGTTGGCGTCCTGATCGGACGAGAAAGCGAGTTGCAGCGCGGCGACGGTGATTTCGGTCATGCCGCGCCATATAGGGCGGTGCGCCGCTTGGTGCCACTGGTCAAACGCTCCGCTATCCTCGCTTCGGTGCCCGCGACCTGTTAGCCCTCTGCCATGCCAAATCCGTCCCACGACCGCCCCGATGATGCGCGCCCGGCGAACATAGTGGCCGCACTTGGCCCCGGCCTCGTTACGGGGGCCGCCGATGACGATCCGAGCGGCATTGCCACCTATAGCCAGATCGGCGCGCAATTCGGCTATGGCCTCGCCTGGACGATGCTGTTCAGTTATCCGCTGATGGCGGTGACGCAGGAGATTGCGGCGCGCATCGGCCTCGTCACCGGCTGCGGCATCGCGCAGAATCTGCGGCGGCATTATTCCCCGCATTTGCTGCGCGCGGTCGTGCTGCTGCTGGTGATCGCTAACGTCATCAACCTTGGTGCCGATCTTGGCGCGATGGGGGCGGCGTTGCGCTTATTGCTTGGCGGGCCCGAGCAGCTTTATACGATCGGCTTCGGCCTTATCTGCATCGCGCTCGAGACCTTCCTCAGCTACCCACGCTATGCCGCGATCCTGAAATGGGCGACGCTGTCGCTGTTCGCTTATGTCGCGGTGGTGTTTGCCGCGCAGGTGCCGTGGTCGGTCGCACTGACCAGCACCGTGTTGCCCGAAATGACCTGGGATGCCGACCACGCAATGGCGCTGGTGGCGATCCTTGGCACCACCATCTCGCCCTATCTGTTCTTCTGGCAAAGCGGGCAGGAGGTGGAGGAAATGCACCGCCGCCACGCCAAGCCGCTCTGCATCACCCCGCGCGACGCCGGCCCCGAACTCAAGCGCGTGCGCAACGACACCGTGATCGGCATGGGCTTTTCCAACCTGATCGCGATCTTCATCATCTTCGCCACCGCCGCCACGCTCAACGCGCACGGCGTGACCGACATCAAGACGTCGTCGCAAGCCGCCGAAGCGCTACGCCCGATTGCGGGCGTGTTCACCTTCGCGCTGTTCGCCGCCGGGATCATCGCGACGGGAATGCTCGCAGTGCCAGTGTTGGCAGGATCGGCGGCGTACGGCGTGTCGGAAATGTTCGGCTGGACCACGGGGTTGCGCCGCAAACCCCGCGAAGCCAGCGCCTTTTACGCCACCATCGCCGCCGCAACGCTGGGCGGAGTCGCGCTCAATTTCACCGCGATCGACCCGATCAAGGCGCTCTACTGGAGCGCGGTCGTCAACGGCGTGCTGGCGGCACCGCTAATGGCGGTGATGATGCTGATCGCCACCAACCGCCGCATCATGGGCCGCCTGACGCTACCCTGGCCGATGATCGCGATCGGCTGGATCGCCACGGCGGTGATGGCGGTGGCGTCGCTGGCGTTTTTCGTGCTGCAATAAAAACGCGACCGCTTTCCTACCCCCCCTCGCCCCACGTCCGTTCGGGCTGAGCCTTTCGAAGCCTGCTTCCGGAAAAGAGCCGCCGATCCCCGCTGCAAGGTGCCCTTCGACAAGCTCAGGGCGAACGGGGGAACCTTACGCCGGCACTTGCTGCGAAATGCAGTGGAAGCTCCCGCCCCCGGTCAGGATCGCGTCGGCGCGCAGGCCAACCGCCGTCCGGCCCGGGAACAAAGCCTGTACCGCCGCCACCGCCGCTGCATCATGCGGGGCGCCATAAAGCGGCACCACCACCGCAGCATTGCCGATATAGAAGTTCATATAGCTGGCGGGCACAACCTCCTCATCGCGCAACACGCGACCGGGTGAGGGGATGCGGACCACCGCAATGCCCTCCTTGGCGGCGGCAGCCTGCGCGGCGCGTTGATAGACCAGCCAATTGGGATCATTCTCCGCCGCTTCCGGAATCGCCAGAACCCCTGGCGCCACGAAACGCGCGAGATTGTCGACATGCCCGTCGGTATGATCGTGCATCAACCCGTCGCCCAGCCACAGCACGTCGACCAGCCCCAGATCCTCGCGCAGGCGCTGCTCGATCTGCGCCTTGGACAAAGACGGGTTGCGATTGGGGTTGAGCAAACATTGCTCGGTCGTCACCACCAGCCCGGTGCCATCGCCATCGATCGCGCCGCCTTCCAGCACCCAATCGCAGCGTTCGATCGACAGCTTCTTGCGCGCGGCCAGACGCCGACCGATGCTATCGTCGCCCGGCAAATCATATTTGCCGCCCCAGCCGTTGAAAGCAAAATCGCGCGCGCTGTGATCGGATAGCACGATCGGCCCGGTGTCGCGCAGCCAGATGTCACCGAACGGTTCGACCACGATGGTCGCGATATCCCCCGCCAGGCTCCGCGCCGCTGTCGCTGCCGCATCATTCGCGGCGACGAGAATCACGCGCTCGCCGCGCCCGCCGGCATGAACCGCGCGCGCAAACGCCGCCACTTCCTCCTGCGCGGGCTCAAGGTCGGCCTCCCACAGTTCGGGGTGGCTCGGAAAACCGATCCAGACGGCTGCGTGCGGGGCCCATTCGGCGGGCGGCAAGGGTCGTGTCATGCTTACTGTCCTGCCGTGGCGCGGCTCTTGTCGCGAATCGAGCGGAATTCGGCGGTCTTGTACCAGTTCGGCCAATCCGAACCATCCGCCAGCGAACGCCCGAGCCCGTAATAAAGCTGCACGTCCTCGACCGCGCCCGACCAGTCCCACGCCGGATTATATTCGTCCTGCGGCTTGTGATAGCGATGCTCGATATAATCGAGCGTTGCGGCATGGCCCGCCGCCGCCCCGCCGACGCGCAAATCTTCCCCCGATTCGCCGTAGAACATCGGCACGCCGAGCTTGGCGAAGCTGAAATGGTCCGAGCGGAAATAGCTGCCACGCTCGGGGTTGGGTTCGGGCTTGACCACACGGCCCTGCGCCTCGACCAGCGTCTTCATGCGGTCTTCCAGCTCGGACTTGCCCGCACCCGTCACCACGAAATCCTTCGCGCGGCCAACGGTATTGAGCCCGTCCATATTCACGCCCCCGACCGTCTGCACGATCGGGTAAATCGGGTGCTGCGCGTAATAGCGCGATCCCAGCAGGCCGCATTCTTCACACGTCACCGACAGGAACACCATCGACCGCCGCGCCGCGCCCGCCTTCACATTAGCCTCGGCCAGCGCGACCAGCCCGGCGACCCCGCTCGCATTGTCGAGCGCGCCGTTGCAGATGTCATCGCCATTCACTGCGTCGCAATGCCCGAGATGATCCCAATGCGCGGTGTAATAGACATATTCGTTCGGCGCCGCCGTGCCCGGCAGGATGCCGATGACGTTCTTCGACGCCTGCCGTTTGATCGTATTGTCGAACGACACCGACGCGGCGACGCCAAGCGGAACCGCCTTGAAGCCCTTCACCTTGGCGGCCTTGTTCAACGCGTCGAAATCCTGGCCCGCGCTCGCAAACAGTTCGCGCGCCTTGGCCAATTGCATCCAGCCAACCGCCTGGCTCTGGTCAGCATGGTCGCCGGCTTCATCGAGTTCCAATTGCGGGCCGGTCCAGCTCGACTGCACCACACCCCAGCCATAAGCCGCAGGCTCGGTCTCGTGCACGATGATCGCAGCCGCGGCGCCGTGGCGTGCCGCTTCCTCGTACTTGTAGGTCCAGCGGCCATAATAGGTCATCGCACGGCCTTCGAAGAGGCCTTGATTGGTCGGCGTCTGCCAATCGGGATCGTTGACCAGGATGACGACAGTTTTGCCCTTCACATCGACGCCAGCATAATCATCCCAGCCGCGTTCGGGCGCGGTGATGCCGTAGCCGACGAACACCACCGGGCTGTTCTGGATGTCGATCCGCGGCGTAACGCGGTAGGTGGCGAGCACGACATCGCTGCGATAGGCGAGGCTGACCGGGGCCTTGCCGCCGGCAAAACTGAGCGGAGTTACGTTCTTCGCGGTCAGTTCGACCAGCGGGACATCCTGAAACCATTGGCCGTTATTGCCCGGCTGCAACCCGGCGGCCTTGAAGCGCTCGACGATATAGTCGGTCGCCTTGGTCTCACCCGCCGTGGTTGGCTTGCGCCCCTCAAACGCATCGGAGGAAAGCGTTTTGGTCACGTCCTTCAGCGTTTCCACGTTGACCGCAGGGGCGGCGGCGGGCGCATCCCGGCCAAATACCGGTGCGGCGACAACCATCAACGACGTCAAAGCGATAGCGATACGCATCCGCGATCCTCCAGAAAAGATGGTGCTTTTTGGCAAGCAACGCCGCACTTGTCCATGTCGCGACAAGCACCAACGCAAAAGGGCGGCCCCGCAGGACCGCCCTTTCCTTGTTCTCGCGTGGAGCGAACGATCAGCGCGAATAGAATTCGACGACGAGGTTCGGTTCCATCTTCACCGGATAGGGCACTTCGTCGAGCGTGGGCACGCGCGTAAAGGTGACCTTGGCCGCGCCATCGGGGGCGACATAATCGGGGATCTCTCGCTCGGCGAGCTGCTGCGCTTCGAGCACCAGCGCCATTTCCTTGGCCTTGGCACCCAGCGTGATTTCGTCACCGACGAAGCAGCGACGCGACGCAATGTTGCACTTCACGCCGTTGACGCGAACGTGGCCGTGCGAAACGAGCTGACGCGCGGCCCACACGGTCGGCGCGAACTTGGCGCGATAAACGATCATGTCGAGACGCTGCTCGAGCAGGCCGATCAGGTTCTGGCCGGTGTCGCCCTTCATGCGCGCGGCTTCGGTGTAGCAGGCGCGGAACTGCTTTTCCGTCACATCGCCGTAATAGCCCTTGAGCTTCTGCTTGGCGCGGAGCTGAATACCGAAATCGCTGACCTTGCCCTTGCGGCGCTGGCCGTGCTGGCCGGGGCCATATTCACGCTTGTTGACGGGCGATTTGGGGCGGCCCCAAATGTTCTCGCCCATGCGGCGATCGAGCTTGTACTTTGCGGATGAACGCTTCGACATGTGATATTCCTTGGCAAATGCTTCGTAACAAGACCGCCTGCGAACAGGCGATCGATACCCGGTATCGCTCTATCCGAACCTGTAAGGGATGCGGGCAGGGCCACCACTTCACCGGGGTGTGGGGCCAAATGCGAAGGCGGGCGGTTAGCGGCACCGGTCGCACGAGTCAAGCTGGACAGGCCCGCCCGCGCTCGTCAAGGGGGAGCGCATGACCGACGCGATCCTCCCCGGCCCCGAATGCACCAACATGCTGGAGGTCCGCGCCGGCGTCGATCATGTCGACCGCGCGTTGATCGCGCTGCTGGCGCGGCGCTTTGCCTATATGGACGCCGCAGCGCGGATCAAACCCGCCCGCAGCGCGGTGCGCGACGAAGCGCGCAAGGCACAAGTCATCGCCAACGCCTGCACCGAAGCGCGCGCCGCAGGGGTTCCTGAAGCGCTGATCGCCACGCTGTGGGAGCAACTGGTCGAAGCGTCGATCGCCTATGAGCTCGACGCGTTCGACCGGCGCTGACCTTCTCTCAACGACCCAGATTGCCTGCGATATGGCCGTCGCCACCTGCGGAATCGCGCTCCCACTCCTCTGCGGTCTTGCAGATGCTCGCATGGACCCGCGAATTAGCCGCTATTGCCACCGTGCGGCAGATCTTATGTGGCTTGGGTGGCTTAACCGGCTTGGCCTCTGCGACCGGCGTGCCGTCAGGCGAGGTCTGCGCAATCGCTGGTGAGGAAAAAAGTGCAATTGCGGCGATCATCGAGACGGAACGGAACGGCATAGCGAACTCCGGATAGGGTGATTTGTTGGTGTAACTAGCCCGCAAGATGCCGTCAAAGCAGAATATTCTTACTTTGCAACCTCAACTTCCCCGCGGCCGCTTCCCCGCGAGCGCGCTCAGCACGCCGCGCATCGTGCGGACTTCCTGCGCGGACCAGCCGGGCTTGGTGAGCAGCGTGCGCAAGGTTCGCCGCGTCACCGGTGTACGTTCGGGCGGGAAGAAGAAATCGGAGTCGGCCAGCATCGCATCGAGTTGCGCGATCATCCCGTCGAGTTCCTCCTGCGACGCCGGGGGCGGGAGATCGACTTCGGGCGGGCTGGCGAGCCCTTCCGCCTTCGACCATTCATAGGCAACGAGAATCACCGCCTGGGCGAGGTTGAGCGAACCGAATTCGGGGTTGATCGGCACGGTGATGATCGTGCGCGCCAACGCGACATCGTCGGTCTCCAGCCCCGAACGCTCGGGCCCGAACAGAATCGCGGCCCGGCCCGGCCCGGCATGGATGGCGCTTGCCGCGGCTTCGGGCGTCATCACCGGCTTGGTCACACCACGCTTGCGCACCGTCGTGGCATAGACGTGCGTGCAATCGGCAACGGCTTCGGCCACGGTTTCGAACACCCGCGCCTCTTCGAGCACGACATCGGCACCGCTCGCGGCGGGGCCTGCGCTGGGGTTGGGCCAGCCGTCGCGTGGCAAAACCAGGCGCATCTCGACCAACCCGAAATTGAGCATGGCGCGCGCGGCCTTGCCGATATTTTCACCAAGCTGTGGGCGGACGAGAACGAGCACGGGGGGTGGGATGGTGGAAGGCGTGGTCACCCCTTGCCGACCTCGCTCACGGTGCCGGCAAATTCCTCGAAATCGCGTGCCTCGCGGAAATCCTTATAGACGCTGGCGAAGCGGATATAGGCGACCGAATCAAGGCCCTTCAGCCCCTCCATCACCATCTCCCCAATCCGCCCAGAACGCACTTCGTTCTCGCCCAGCGTTTCGAGCTGGCGCTGGATGCCCGACACCAGTTTTTCGAGCTGCGCCGCCTCGATCGGGCGTTTGCGTGCGGCAATCGAGACCGAGCGCAGCAGTTTCTCGCGGTCGAACGGCTCGCGCTTCAATCCACCGCCTGCGCCCTCGCTCTTCACCACCGTCAGCTCGCGAAGCTGGATGCGCTCGAACGTGGTGAAGCGCGCGCCGCACCCCTCGCATTGCCGCCGCCGCCGGATCGCGCCCGCATCCTCGGTCGGGCGCGAATCCTTTACCTGGCTGTCTTCATGACCGCAGAACGGGCAGCGCAAATCACACGCCTTCCGGATAGATGGGGAAGCGCGCGCACAAGGCCTGCACACGCTCGCGGACGTTGGCTTCGACTTGCGCATCGCCCTGCTCGCCATTCTTGCGCAAGCCATTGAGCACATCGGCGACCATGTTGCCGATCTCGCGGAATTCGGCTGAGCCGAAGCCGCGCGTCGTCCCCGCCGGGCTGCCGACGCGGATGCCGCTGGTCTTGGTCGGCGGCAACGGATCGTTGGGGATGCCGTTCTTGTTGCAGGTAATCCCGGCGCGTTCGAGCGCTTCGTCTGCATCCTTGCCGGTCACGCCGAGCGGGGTAAGGTCGATCAGCGCGAGATGCGTGTCGGTGCCGCCCGAAATGACTTCGGCACCACGTTCCTTCAGCGTGGCCGCCAGCACCTTGGCATTCTCGATCACGGCGGCGATGTAGCTCTTATATCCCGGCTGGAGCGCCTCGCCGAACGCCACCGCCTTCGCCGCGATCACGTGCATCAGCGGGCCGCCCTGCAGCCCCGGAAACACCGCCGAATTGAGCTTCTTGCCCAGCGCCTCGTCTTGCGAGAGGATCATGCCGCCGCGTGGCCCCCGCAGCGTCTTGTGCGTGGTGGTGGTGGCGATGTGCGCGTGCGGGAAGGGCGAGGGATGCAGACCCGCCGCGACCAGCCCGGCGAAATGCGCCATGTCGACCATGAAATAGGCGCCGACTTCATCGGCAATTTCCCGGAACTTGGCGAAATCGAGCGTTCGCGGATAGGCCGAACCGCCCGCGATGATGAGTTTCGGCTGATGCTCACGCGCCAGCTTCGCGACTTCGTCGAAATCGACCAGATGCGTGACCGGATCGACGCCATATTGCACCGCATTGAACCACTTGCCCGACATCGCCGCCTTGGCGCCGTGTGTCAGGTGACCGCCGGCATCGAGGCTCATCCCGAGGATCGTCTCGCCCGGCTTGACCAGCGCCAGCAGCACAGCGCCGTTCGCCTGCGCGCCCGAATGCGGCTGGACGTTGGCATAGGAACAGCCGAACAACTGCTTGGCGCGATCGATCGCCAGCGTCTCGACCTCGTCGGACGGGTGGCAGCCCTGATAATAGCGCTTGCCGGGATAGCCTTCGGCATATTTGTTGGTGAAGACGCTGCCCTGCGCCTGCAGCACCGCCTTCGACACGATGTTTTCGCTCGCGATCAGCTCGATCTGGGTCTGCTCACGCGTCAGCTCATGGGCAATCCCGCCGAATACGGCTGGATCGGCTTCCGCCAGACCGCGCGTAAAGAAGCCGTCAGGCTGGACGTCGTGAAGCTCTGTTGGATTGGTGCTCATGCCGGGTTCCCACTCGTAACTGGCGCAAAGGACGGTGCGCCGAGCTTTTCGACGCGTGATTGATGGCGGCCACCGGCAAAATCGGTGGTCAGGAAAGCGGTGATGCAGGCCTTGGCCATATCCTCCCCGGTCAGCCGCGCGCCGAGCGCCACGACATTGGCATCGTTATGCTCGCGCGCAAGCGCTGCCGAGAGCGGCTCGGAAACCAGGGCGCAACGGAGCGCGGGGTGACGGTTGACCGCAATCGAAATCCCGATGCCCGATCCGCACAAGGCGACGCCGCGCTCGGCAGCGCCGGCGGCCACGGCATCGGCCAGCTTGAAGCCGAAATCGGGGTAATCGACGCGTGCGTCACTATCGGGGCCAAGATCGAGGACTTGATGCCCCTGTTCGGCGAGCCACGCGGCAAGGACGGCCTTAAGCGCGAAGGCGGCATGATCGGAGGCAATGGCGATGCGCAAGGCGGGCGCGCTCCCATAAGGGTGAAGCGGAATGGCGTGCCCTTAGCCAAGCACGCGCGCGATTGCCACACCCAAGCGCATACACAGGCCACTGAATCGAACGCCGATATTGCCGTGGCCCGCGCGCCAAGCTAGGCACTGGCCCCGTGACCAATCACCCGCTCGACGCCGAAGCTCCATCCGGCACGCCCGCGCCAGAGACGGCGGCGCGTGCCCGACTGGTCGGAGTGCTGGTGCGCACCGGCGAGGAGGACCGCGCCTCCTTTCGGGAGCTTTATGCGCTGACCTCGGCGAAACTATTTGGTGTCTGCTACCGTATCTGCGGCGAAAGGCAGGCAGCGGAAGACGTGTTGCACGATGTATATCTAACGATCTGGCGGCGCGCCGGTGCCTATGACCCGCTGCGCGCCAGCCCGATTACGTGGCTCGCCACGATCGCACGCAACCGCGCGATCGACTGGCAGCGCGCGCAGAAGATCCGTCGCGCCACCCCGATCGAGGACGCGCCGCCCATGATCGACACCGCACCGCTCGCCAGCGAGACGATGTTGCAGGACGAAGCCAGCGAACTGCTCCACGGTTGCCTGCAGGGGCTGGAGGCGCGCCAGCGCGACGCGATCCGCACCGCCTTTTTCGACGGCGTGACCTATGCCGAACTGGCCGAACGCCAATCGATCCCGCTCGGCACGATGAAGAGCTGGGTCCGGCGCGGCCTCGCCAAATTGAAGGAGTGCCTTGAGGGATGAGCGACCTGCCCCCTCCCGAAGGCGTCGGCCCCGATGGCCTTGACGATGCGCCGGACATGACCGCCGCCGAACTCGCGCTTGGCGTGCTGGATGGCGAGGAACGCGCCGCCGCGCTCCGTCGCGTCCTCGCCGATCCCGATTTCGCGCGCGAGGTTGAACGGTGGCGCGGGCACCTTTCCCCGTGGTTCGATCAGTGGCCCGCCATCACCGCGCCCGATATTCTGGCGCGCATCGAGCGCTCGCTCGATCATGCGGCCCCGGCGGCAAGCCCCGTCGCAAGCCTGATAACGCCGCCGCGCGCGCGGGGCGGAATGTGGCCTGGCATTGCCGCACTGTCGAGCATCGCGGCGGCGGGCTTGCTGGTCATCCTGGTTACGCGACCGTTGCCCCCTGTCGCACCCCCGCACCCATCGGCTTCGGTTGCCGCACCGCTCTCCCCGACGCTCGTCGCGTCGATCACGCCGGTGGACAAGAGCACCCCGGTCACCGCCGTCTATGATGCAAGCGGCGGCACCATTCGCCTGACCGAGGCGAGCCTCGCCATTGCCGATCGCAGCGCCGAATTGTGGGTGATCCCGGCGGACGGTACGCCGCATTCGCTTGGGGTGCTCAGCACGCACGGCGGCACGGCGCTGACGCTGCGCCCCGACAATCGCCAGCGCCTTGCCGCCGGTGCGGTGCTGGCCGTTACGCTGGAACCCCTTGGCGGATCGCCAACGGGGCTGCCGACCGGGCCGATTGTCGCCAAAGGCATTCTTTCGCGCGTCTGAGTGCATCCATCCGCCAGGGTGCCCCGTATCTCCAGCACGTCCACGATGGACGCCCAAGCAGGAGATTACCGATATGACCCGCACCTTCCGTACCGCCCTTCTCGCCGCAGCCATTGCGCTGGGCGGCAGCTCGCTCGCGTCGGCACAGACCAACCCGATGGTTGGCGGCGCCGCCATGTATTCGACCAAGAACATCGTCGAAAACGCTGTCAATTCGAAGGATCACACCACGCTGGTTGCTGCGGTGAAGGCCGCCGACCTCGTCGACACGCTGGCCAGCCCGGGGCCGTTCACCGTGTTCGCGCCGACCAACGCCGCTTTCGCCAAGCTGCCCAAGGGCACGGTCGCGACCTTGCTCAAGCCTGAAAACAAGGCAACGCTTGCCGCAGTGCTGACGTATCACGTCGTGCCCGACCGCGTAACCGCCGCCGACATTGCCGCCAACGCCAAGGCGCACATGGGCAAGGCCACCTACACCACCGTTCAGGGCGGCACGCTGACCTTCACCAAGGCCGGCCGCGGCTGGAGCGTTGCGGACAGCAAGGGCCATGTCGGCCACATCACCATCGCCAACGTGATGCAGTCCAACGGCGTGATCCATGTCATCGACACCGTGCTGCTTCCGTAAAAATCTCGGGCGACCGTGCATCCAGACGCCACGGTCGCGCGTATCTGGTCTCGTCCCCGCGCCACACGGGGACGGATAGGCCACGCGTCGGATACCCCCCTTTGCGGCGAGTGGTTGTTAAAACGGACCTGTCGGTGCCCCCCGCGCCGGCAGGTCCTTTCCATTTTGCCACAAGCGCGTCATGGAAGCGTCACCGGATCGTCGTAACGCACGGCTGCCGCCTGCGCGTTCTCACCGCGCGATGTCCGGCTGGAGAAGCTTGCTATGGCCCTCGCTATTCGACCGCCCAAGGATCACCCCCGCAAGACCGCCGCCAAGAATCGTGCGGTGCGCAGCGCCGTTCACCAGCACAAACATCTGTCGAAGCAGGGGCTGCTGGAACGCGCCTTCACCTTCGCCTTTCGCGGGCTGGTCTATGCCCAGATCTGGGAAGACCCGGCGGTCGACATGGAGGCGCTGGCGATCACGCCCGATTCGCATGTCGTCACCATCGCCTCGGGCGGATGCAACGTGCTGAGCTACCTCACCGCCAACCCGCGCGCGATCACTGCGGTTGACCTCAACACCGCGCACATCGCGCTCAACAAGCTGAAGCTGGTCGCGGCGCGACATCTGCCCGATTACGACGCCTTCCACCGCTTTTTCGCCCAGGCCAACAGCCGCGACAACGTGCGCGCCTATCGTACCTATATCCGCCCGCATCTCGACGAAACGACGCTCGCTTATTGGGAAGGCCGCGACATGATCGGTCGGCGGCGGATCGGCGGCTTCGCCAAGAACGTCTACAAGCGCGGCCTGCTCGGCAATTTCATCGGCGTGGCGCATCTGCTCGCGCGGCTGAACGGCGTGAACCCGAAGATCCTGCTCAAGGCGCAATCGATCGAGGAGCAGCGCGAGATTTTCGACCGCGAGTTCGCGCCGTTCTTCGACAAGGGCTTCGTCAAATGGATCACCGACCAGCCCGCCTCGCTGTTCGGCCTCGGCATTCCGCCCGCGCAATATGAGGCGCTGGCGGGCGACGAGAAGATGGCGGTGGTGCTGCGCGAACGCCTCGAAAAGCTTGCCTGCGATTTCGACATCAAGGACAATTATTTCGCGTGGCAGGCCTTTGGTCGCGGTTATGGCCAGGGGCCATCGGCACCGTTGCCGCCCTATCTCCAGCGCGAGCATTATGAAGAAATCGTCGAGCGCGCGAGCCGGATCGAGGTGCGCCACACCAACTTCACCGATTATCTGCGCACGCAGGGCGATGCCTCGCTCGATCGCTACATCCTGCTCGATGCGCAGGACTGGATGACCGACGAACAATTGACTGACCTGTGGAGCGAGATCACGCGCACCGCCAAAGCGGGCGCGCGCGTGCTGTTCCGCACCGCTGGCGAACCCAGCATCCTGCCCGGTCGCGTGCCCGATGCGATCCTGGGGAAATGGAGCTATCACGCCGAGGAGTCGCTCGATTATACCAAGCGCGACCGCTCTTCGATTTACGGCGGCGTCCACCTTTACGTGCTGGGATGAGCGCTGTCTCGATCGACACCGGCCATGCCGGGCATATGGATGCGATCTATCGGTCGCAGCGCCATATCTATGACCTGACGCGCAAATATTATTTGCTCGGTCGCGATGCCTTGATCGAAGGCATCGCCCCGCCGCCCGGTGGTACGGTGCTCGAGATCGGTTGCGGAACCGGCCGCAACCTGATCGCGGCGGCGCGGCGCTGGCCCGATGCGCGCTTCTACGGCATCGACATTTCCGAGGCGATGCTCGAAACCGCGCGCGCCAAGGTCGCCAAGGCCGGACTCGCCGACCGGATCGTGCTCGCTCAGGGCGATGCCACCGCCTTCGACGCGCCGACGCTGTTCGGCATCGCGACCTTCGACCGGATCTTCCAGAGCTATACGCTGTCGATGATTCCCGGCTGGCACGACGCCATCCGCGAAGCCGCGACGAAGCTCGCCCCTGGCGGTCGCCTCGACATTGTCGATTTCGGCCAGCAGGAAGGGTTGCCCAACGCCTTTCGCGCGCTGTTGTTTGCCTGGCTCGCGAAGTTCGACGTCGCGCCCCGCGCCGCGTTGCAGCCGGCCCTGATCGAAATCGCGAGCGAAATCGGCGGCACGCCGCGCTTCAACGCGCTCTATCGCGGTTATGCCTGGTCGGGCCGTATCGAACGCAACGCCAATCGCTGACGGGCTCGATCAGTGGTGAAACAACAGCCACAGCAGCAAAATGACCGGGATCGGGACACCGATCAGCCACAGAATACACCCCTTGCCCATGATGACCTCTCCGTGATGGGAGAGGCGTAACGGGTCAGGAGGCTGCCGGTTCCCGAAAGGGCTTCAGGCCGCCTTGCGCAAGGCCAGACGACCCCAGATTTCGACCAGCGCCGCAGTCAATTCCCGCATCATCGCTTCGTCATGCGCGGGGCCTGGGGTGAAGCGCAGCCGCTCGGTGCCGCGCGGCACCGTCGGGTAATTGATTGGCTGCACGTACACGCCATATTCGGCGAGCAGGATGTCGCTGATCTTCTTGGCCTTGACCGGATCACCGACCATCAGCGGCACGATGTGCGTGGTCGAATTCATCACCGGCAGACCGGCATCGGCGAACAGCGTCTTCAACATCGTCGCAGCAGCCTGCTGCCCCTCACGCTCGACGCTCGACGCCTTCAAATGCCGCACGCTCGCCAGCGCACCCGCGACCAGCACCGGCGACAGCGAGGTGGTGAAGATGAAACCCGGCGCATAGGAACGGATCACGTCGATGATCGTCTGATCGGCGCTGATATAGCCCCCCATCACCCCGATCGCCTTGCCCAGCGTTCCCTCGATGATCGTCAGCCGATCAGCGACGCCATCGCGGTCCGAAATGCCGCCGCCGCGCGGGCCGTACATGCCGACCGCATGGACTTCGTCGAGATAGGTCAGCGCATGATATTTGTCGGCCAGATCACAAATCGCGGCGATCGGCGCGACGTCACCATCCATCGAATAGACGCTTTCAAAGGCGATCAGCTTGGGCAATGCCGGATCAGCCGCCGCCAGCAGTTCCTCAAGATGCGCCAGGTCATTGTGACGGAAAACGTGCTTCTCACAGCCCGAATTGCGGATGCCCGCAATCATCGAGGCGTGGTTGAGTTCGTCCGAAAAGATGATGCAACCGGGCAGCACCTTGGCCAGCGTCGCCAGCGTCGCCTCGTTCGAGACATAGCCGCTGGTAAACAGCAGCGCGCCTTCCTTGCCGTGCAGATCGGCGAGTTCACCCTCCAGATCGACATGATAATGCGTGTTGCCGCCGATATTGCGCGTCCCGCCCGAACCCGCGCCGACATCGTGCAGCGCATGTTCCATCGCCGCGATTACATCGGGATGCTGGCCCATCGCCAGATAATCGTTCGAACACCACACCGTGATCGGCTTGGGGCCGTTATGCCCGGCGAAGCACCGCGCATTGGGGAAGGCCCCTTTGTTGCGCAGGATATCGATAAAGACGCGATAACGCCCCTCGACATGCAAGCGATCGATCGCTTGCGTGAAAATCCGGGAGTAATCGACCCCGGGATGCGGTGAGTCTACGTCCATGTCGGCCCACTACCCCCGCCAAGCGCCGATTTCCAGCGGCTTTCCTCGATCTAAGTGATCTTACGTATCACTTATAGAACATCAAGTCGCGTGAGGCCAAAATCCGCGAGCGCCGGTGCCAGGCGATCGATTCCGGCATCGCGCGCCGTGAACACCGCGGCCCCCTCACCCGGCCTGTCCGGCCAGCCCTGCCCTGCGGTCAAATACGCGATCCGCCGCGCAATTCCCGCGCTGCCATCGACGAAACGCACCGGATGCGGTGCCGCTGCCGCCAGCTCGCCCGCCACCAGCGGAAAATGCGTACAGGCGTTGACGATCGTATCGATGCGCTCGCCGCCCGCTTGCCCGAACAACCCGTCCAAAATGGCGGCATACCGCGCCGGATCGGTCGGCTGTCCGTGCACTTTGGCTTCGGCGAGCGTGACCAGCTCAGCCGAACCGTGCCGCAACACCGTGCAATCCCCGGCAAAGCGCGCCGCCAGATCATCGACATAAGGCTGACGCACCGTGGCGTCGGTGCCAAGGACACCGATCACGCGCGTCTGGCTGACCAATGCGGCGGGCTTGATCGCGGGCACAGTGCCGACCACGGGCAGATCGAGCGCCTCGCGTACCGTTGCCAGCGCAATCGTCGAGGCGGTGTTGCACGCAATCACGATCAGGCGCGGATGATAGCGCTCGGCCAGCCGCCCAAGCAAAGCGGGGACGCGCGCGGCAATCTCGCGCTCGGTCTTGGTGCCATAAGGAAAGCCCGCCGAATCCGCGACATACACCACCGGCATCTGCGGCAGTAGCGCACGCGCCGCGCCAAGCACCGACAGGCCACCGATCCCGGAATCGAAAAACAAGACGGGCCGCTGATCCATAGCCCGCCCCATAACGCGGCTGAAGGATTTGACAAAACCGGCTTGATGGAGATTGTGGCAAGCGTCGGTGTGCACGCTATGTTCGCGCCGACCAAAGGGGGTTCCACCGTGCCGACCGAATATCTTTGGGGTGCCCCGGCGGCTGCGCTAGCGCTTGGCTATCTGCTCGGGTCGATTCCGTTCGGCGTCCTGCTCACGCGCATGGCGGGCGCAGGCGATTTGCGTCAGATCGGATCGGGCAATATCGGCGCGACCAACGTGCTGCGCACCGGGCGCAAGGGGCTGGCAGCGGCGACGCTGCTGCTCGATGCGGCCAAGGGGTTCGTCGCGGTGTGGGTTGCCGAACGCTATCTGGGCGGCACCGGTGTCGTCGCTGCGGCGGCGGTATTCCTTGGCCATCTCTACCCGGTCTGGCTGCGCTTTCGCGGCGGCAAGGGTGTGGCGACGCTGCTCGGCGTGGTGCTGGCTTTGCATTGGCCGATTGGCCTCGTTTACGCGGTGGTGTGGATCGCGATGCTGGCGCTCCTGCGCATTTCCTCGCTTGCGGGCATGACGGCAGCGGTAACCGCGCCGCTCACCGCCGCCTTTTTCGGCCGGTTCGACCTGGTGCTGTTGCTGCTCGCGCTCGCCTTGCTGGTGTTGTGGAAGCATCGCGACAATATCGATCGCCTCGTCAGCGGCACCGAACCGCGCATCGGCCGCAAGCGTGGCTGAGGCGGTGGATCAAGCGCAACGGGCGATACCCCGGTTGCGCCTGATCCGTTCAGCGCAAATCGGCCCGGTCACCTATGCCCAATTGATCGCGCGCTTCGGCAGCGCGCACGCCGCGCTCGACGCCGTGCCGCAGCTCGCCGCGCGCGGCGGCGGCAAACCACCCGTGCTGGCTCCGGTTGCACTGGCCGAGCGCGAACTGGCAATGGTGGCGCGACTGGGTGCGCGGCACATGTTCCGCGACGACCCCGATTATCCGGCGCTGCTCGCCGAACTCGACGATGCCCCACCCGCCCTGATCGTGCGCGGGCGGACCGATTTGCTCGCGCGGCTTTCGATCGCGATGGTTGGCGCGCGCAATGCGTCAGCCGCAGCGTGCCGCTTCGCACGTCAACTCGCCGCCGAACTCGGGCGCGAGGAAGTGAGCGTCGTTTCGGGCCTGGCGCGCGGCATCGACACCGCCGCGCATGTCGGATCGATCGAGACGGGGACGATTGCGGTCATCGCGGGCGGCATCGACGTGGTCTATCCGCCGGAAAACGCGGCGCTGCAGGAGCGCATCGCGCAGGACGGCCTGCTGATCGCCGAACAACCGCCCGGCACCGAGCCGCGCGCGCGCCACTTTCCCTATCGCAACCGCATCATCGCCGGGCTGTCGCTCGGCACCGTCGTGGTCGAGGCCGCACCCAAATCGGGCTCGCTCATCACCGCGCGTCTTGCCGCCGAACTGGGCCGCGAGGTGATGGCGGTGCCGGGCAGCCCGCTCGACCCGCGCGCGCAAGGGTGCAACGGGCTGATCCGCGACGGCGCGACCCTGGTGCAATCCGCCGCCGACGTGCTGGAAACGGTGCGCCCGATCGACCAGCGCATGGTCCGCACCAGCCGCGACGGCTTCCGCGCGCCCCCGCCCGAGGATGCGAGCGACGCCGAACGCCGCGACGTGTGCACTCTGCTCGGCCCCGTGCCGGTCGCGATCGACGAGCTGATCCGGCAATCGGGGCATAGCCCCGCGATCGTGCAAACCGTGCTGCTCGAACTGGAACTGGCCGGGCGGCTGGAACGGCACGCCGGGGGCCGGGTGACGCTGGCTTGACCTCAGGACCCGCAAAGCGGCCAAGGCCGTTATCGCCGATCCGGAACCGAGCACCTCTCCGACCCATAGGCTTCGGCATAGGATCGGGTGAAGCACTTCAGAAAGCCATCGAGCACGTCGAGATTCGGCGGCCACGGTATCGTGATTTGCTTCGCCTTGAACCTCCCAGGCCCGAGACCTTTCGGTCGGGGCAATTTCGCGAGGGTATCGCGCGCCTTCTGCAAACCTGCCCGATCATGCTTCAAAAATGCGATGCTGCCATCGACATAGATATTCCAGCCAACCCCGTCAGTTGCCAGAGGTTCCCGTGCGGCGTCGAACAGAGCGACTGCGGCGTCCGTCTGCCCAAGTAAGGCGCGAAGCTGTCCTTCATGCCAAAACAGGATCGATGGGCGCTTCCGCCGCCTGGCCTCGCGATAAGCCCGTACGATATCCGCCGCTTCGGCATAGCATTTGCGATCACTCAGTGACCGCCACCCCCCTTTTGGGTCCTGATCGAACGCATCCTCGTCAAGCGCCATCAACACCGCACGATCATAGCCGCAGCTTTGCGGGGCCGCCGCCGACAGCAGAAGAGCGAGGAACATCATCCACGACAACTATGCGAGCAACGGGGGCACGCGCCAGCGGGATTCCCAAAGCCTTCCCCATCCCCGACCATCCCCTCTCCATCCTCGACCGGGCGGCGAACTGCGCCGTGATTTGACGACAGCGGTTGACGTGATGCCCCGCTTGACGCAGCGCCCGCCACGTCTCCATCCTCGCGCGTACACGTAAGGACCTCGATCGCACCATGCAGCTTGTCATCGTCGAATCGCCCGCCAAGGCGAAGACCATCGAGAAATATCTCGGTTCGGATTACCGCGTCCTCGCTTCCTACGGCCATGTCCGCGACTTGCCGCCCAAGGATGGCTCGGTCGACCCCGAGGACGGGTTCGCGATGGAATGGGAAAATTACGCCGACAAGGCCAAGCAGTTGAAGGCGATCACCGATCTCGCCAAGACCGCCGACCGCCTGATCCTCGCGACCGACCCTGACCGCGAGGGCGAGGCGATTTCGTGGCACGTGCAGGAGGTGCTGCGGGGTCGCAAGGCGCTGCCCAAGGACGTGCAGCGCGTTACCTTCAACGCCATCACCAAGGCGACGGTGACCGAGGCGATGCGGCATCCGCGCGAGCTCGATACCGATTTGATCGATGCCTATCGCGCGCGCCGCGCGCTCGACTATCTCGTCGGCTTCACGCTGTCGCCGGTGCTGTGGCGCAAGCTGCCCGGCGCCAAGTCGGCGGGGCGTGTGCAATCGGTCGCGCTGCGCCTGATCGTTAGCCGCGAGCGCGAGATCGAGGCGTTCCGCCCGCAGGAATATTGGTCGGTCATCGCCGATATGGAGCATGACGGCACGCCCTTCCATGCGCGGCTCGTGCAGTTCGAGGGCAAGAAGCTCGATCGCCTGTCGATCGGCGAGGAAGGCACCGCCAAGCGCGCCAAGGCGGCAGTCGAAAGCGGGCTGTTCACGGTGCAATCGGTCGAGGTGAAGCCCGCGACGCGCAATCCGCCGCCGCCCTTCACCACCTCGACGCTGCAGCAGGAGGCATCGCGCAAGCTTGGCTTCTCCGCCGACCATACGATGCGGATCGCGCAAGGCCTCTACGAGGACGGCGCGATCACCTATATGCGTACCGATGGCGTGCAGATGGATTCGAGCGCGATTTCGGCCGCGCGCCATGCCGTCGCCGATCGCTATGATGCGAGCTACGTCCCCGACAAGCCGCGCGTCTACCAGACCAAGGCCAAGAACGCGCAGGAAGCGCATGAGGCGATCCGCCCGACCGATTTCGCCAAGGACAAGGCGGGCGGCGGCGACCATGCGCGGCTGTACGATTTGATCTGGAAGCGCGCGCTCGCCAGCCAAATGGCCTCGGCCCGGCTGGAGCGCACCACGGTCGAGCTGGCCGACGGCACTGGCGACACGGCACTGCGCGCCACCGGTCAGGTGATGCTCTTCCCTGGTTATCTCGCGCTATATGAAGAGGGTTCGGACGACACGCAGGATGAAGACGCCAAGCGCCTGCCACGGCTGCGCGAGGGCGATGCGCCCGCCAAAAAGGGCGTCACCGCCGAACAGCATTTCACCCAGCCGCCGCCGCGCTTCTCCGAAGCGTCGCTGGTCAAACGCCTCGAAGAGCTCGGTATCGGTCGCCCATCGACTTATGCCTCGATCATCAAGACGCTCAAGGACCGCGCGTACGTCCGCGTCGAAAAGAACCGCTTCTTCGCCGAGGAATCGGGCCGGTTGGTGACAGCGTTCCTCGAACGCTTCTTCGAGAAATATGTCGGCTATGATTTTACGGCAGGGCTCGAGGACGAGCTTGACGAAGTGTCGGGCGGGCGGGCGCAGTGGCAAGCCGTGCTCGAGGCCTTCTGGAAGGACTTCAAGCCGCGCACGACCGAGGTCATGGAGCAGAAACCTTCGGAAGTGACCGCCGAACTCGACAAGTTCCTCGAACCCTATCTCTTCCCGGCCAAGGCCGATGGCAGCGACCCCCGGCTGTGCCCGCTGTGCCACAAGGGCCAGCTCGCTTTGCGCGGCGGCAAGTTCGGCGCGTTCGTGGCCTGCTCCAACTACCCCGAATGCAAATATACCCGTCGCTTCGGCCAGCCCGGCGGTGAAGGCGAGGCCGATGCCACGCCAGAGACGCTCGGCAATGACCCGGAAAGCGGCTTGCCGGTCGAGCGCAAGTCGGGGCGGTTCGGCCCCTATATCCAAATCGGCGAAGGCGAGACGCGCAAGATGGCCTCGATCCCGAAAGATATCGGCGAACTCGATCTGGAATGGGCGTTGAAACTGCTGTCGCTGCCGCGCACCATCGGCACGCACCCCGAAACCGGCGAGCCAATCACGGCGGCCATCGGTCGCTATGGCCCGTATTTAAAACATGCCGGCAAATATGCGCGGCTAACCTCGACGGCGGACGTGTTCGAAACGGGGATGAACGCGGCGGTGGTGAAGCTTGCCGAAGCGGCGGCAGGCGGCGGGCGTCCGCAGCGTGGGGCCCAAGCCCCGCTCAAGGTACTGGGCCTGCATCCACGCACCGAGGCCGAGATCAAGCTGATGGAGGGGCGCTATGGCGCGTATGTCACCGATGGCACGACCAATGCGACCTTGCCCAAGTCGATCGAAAAGGATGCGCTGACGCTCGAGGAGGCCGCGCAATTGATCGACGCGCGCGCGGCGGCGGCACCGCCGGCCAAGGGCAAGAAGAAGGCAGCGGCCAAAAAGCCCGCCGCGAAGACGGCTGCAAAGAAACCAGCAGCCAAGAAACCGGCCGCGAAAAAGGCTGCGCCCAAAAAGGCGGTCGCCGCAGAGTAAGGATCAGGCGGCGCGGCGTTGGGTGGCGACGAGGAACGCCCGCGCCGCCGCCTGCGCGGTGGCGATTTCGCGCGCGGTCATGTCCTCGGCAATGTCGCGGCGGCAATCCTTGGCAATCTCGCTGCCCGCAACGGCGGCCAGGTTGAACCATTTATGCGCCTCGACCAGGTCGATACCGATTCCGGCGGAACCACTCGAATAAACCATGCCAAGGTCGAAACACGCTTCGGCGTCGCCGCGCGCGGCATCGGCGATTCGGCTGTCGATCAGGAACTGCGCATTCTTCAGGCTGCTGCCCATGCTCTTAACCCCTGTTAACCATTCCTACCGGCAACACCTTGCCGGATCGGGGTCAAGAAAAGGTTAACGGCAATTAGGCATGATCGGCGGGCGGGATCGCCAGATTATCGATCAGCCGCGTCGTGCCGATCCGCGCTGCGGCGAGCAAACGGCGTTCGCGGCCAGGATCGGCGGCTGCGGTCAGCGTGGCGGCATCGACCAGCTCGACATAATCGACCGAAAATCCAGCGGTTACCAGGGCTTCGCGCGCGGTCGCCAAGGCCGTTTCAGGGTCATCGCCCCGCGCAATCGCCCTGGCCGCCACGCCCAGTGCGCGCGGCAAGGCGACGGCTGCCACACGCTGCGCCTCATCCAAATAGATGTTGCGTGACGACAGCGCGAGCCCGTCATCGTCGCGCTGCGTCGGCACGCCCTGGATCTCGATCCCAAAATCGAGATCGGCGACCATCCGCCGAATCACCGCGAGTTGCTGGAAATCCTTTTCGCCGAACAAGGCGATGTCGGGGCGGACCTGGTTGAACAGCTTCGCGACGACGGTCGCCACGCCATCGAAATGGCCGGGCCGAGTCGCGCCATCGAGTCCCTCGCTCACCCCCGACACCGAAATCGTGCTGGCAAAGCCCTCGGGATACATCACTTCCACCGGCGGCATCCACAACAGGTCGCATCCCGCCTCGGTCAACAGCCGCGCGTCCGCCGTCTCGCGCCGGGGATAGCGCGACAAATCCTCGTTCGGGCCGAATTGTCGCGGGTTGACGAAGATTGACGCCACCACCTTGCGGCCCGGCCGCTTTGCCGCCTCGATCAGCGCAAGATGTCCGGCATGAAGCGCCCCCATCGTGGGCACGAGCGCGATGCTCGCGCCCCCTTTTCGGAAATCGGCGATCCCGGAACGGAGCGCTTCGAGGGAACGGATGGTTTGCACGGATGTGTGGCCTTCGGTAAGGACGGGCGCGCCTTCTATGAGGCGTGATCCAACCGGACAAGACGGGAAGCAAACACGTTGGCGACTGCTGCGCGAAAGCCACACATCATCGTCTTTGCCAACGAAAAGGGCGGCACAGGCAAATCGACCACGGCGGTGCATGTCGCGATTGCGCTGGCGGCGCGCGGCGCGCAGGTCTCGGCCTTCGATCTCGACCATCGGCAACGCACGATGGGGCGGTATTTCGACAATCGCATGGCGACGATCAAGCGCACCGGGCGCGACTTGCCGACCCCGCGCCACACCACGCATGACGGCGAAAGCCTCGAACGCTTCACCGAAAGCTTCGACGCGCTGGCCGAGGGGGCGGACTTTCTGGTGATCGATACGCCGGGCCGCGACGACCGTTTCGCGCGCATGGCCGCCGCCCGCGCCGACACGCTGGTCACGCCGATGAACGACAGTTTCGTCGATTTCGATCTGATCGGGCAAGTCGACCCCGAAACCTACAAAGTCACGCGCCCGAGCTTCTATGCCGAGCTGATCTGGGAAGCGCGCAAGGCGCGCGCCAAGGCCGATGGCTCGACAATCGACTGGGTCGTGCTGCGCAACCGTGTCCAGCATATCGAGGCGCGCAACATGCGCCGCGTGTCCGAAGCCCTCGACCAACTTGCCAAGCGCGTCGGCTTCCGCATCGTGCCGGGGCTGGGCGAACGCGTCATTTATCGTGAGCTCTTTCCCAACGGCCTAACGATGCTCGATTCGGGCGAATTTGGCGCGATGGGGCTGGCGCATGTCGCCGCACGGCAGGAGCTGCGCGAAATGATGGGCGCCCTCGCGCTGCCCGAGCCCGCCCTGCCACTGTTTGCCTGATGGGCAAATTTCTCTTCTTCGCGGCGGTGCTGATCGGCGGCTGGTTGCTGCTGCGCCGCCGCCCGAAGCCGTCGATGCGCATCGACGAAGCCGAAGCCCGCGCGGTGCTCGGCGTTTCGGCCAATGCCGATGCCGATGCGATCCGCGCCGCGCATCGTCGTCTGGTCAGCGCAGTCCACCCCGACAAGGGCGGATCGGCCGACCTCACCCGCCGCATCAACGCGGCGCGCGACGTGCTGCTCGGACGATAGTCATTGAACTTTCGCCGCGTTCGCTGATTAGGCAAGCATCCAACCGACAGGAGCCATCATGACGCACCGTTTCGACCCAACGTCCCTGCGGGAATATGACATTCGCGGGATTGTCGGAAAGACTCTCGGACCAGCGGATGCCGATGCGATCGGTCGCGGTTTCGGCACCCGCGTGCGCCGCGCCGGGGGCGGGCGTGTCGCGGTCGGGTATGATGGCCGCCTGTCTTCACCCGAACTCGAAGCGGCGCTGGTCGCTGGCCTCACCGCCGTCGGCGTCGATGTCGTGCGCATTGGCATGGGGCCGACGCCGATGCTCTATTATGCCGAGGCCACGCTAGAAGTGGATGGCGGCATCGAGATAACCGGCAGCCATAATCCCGCCGAGTATAATGGCTTCAAGATGGTGTTGCAGCACAAGCCGTTTTTCGGTGCCGACATTCAGGACCTGGGCCGCATGGCGGCGGAAGGCGATTGGGATGTCGTCGCCGATGAAGCGGACCGTGGCACCGTCTCCACCGCCGACATTGAGGACGATTATGTCGGTCGTCTGGTCGCGGGCTATGCCGGTGGCAGCTACAGGATCGGCTGGGACGCGGGCAATGGCGTTTCGGGCCCAATCATCGAGAAGCTGGTCAAGCTCCTGCCGGGTGAGCATCATTTGCTGTTCACCGATGTCGACGGCAAATTTCCCAACCACCATCCCGATCCTACCGATGAAAAGAACCTTGCCGATCTGAAGCGCCTCGTCGCCGAGAAGCAGCTCGATTTCGGACTGGCTTTCGATGGCGATGGCGACCGGATCGGCGCAATCGACGGGCAAGGCCGCGTGATTTGGGGCGACCAAATTCTGTCCATTTTGGCCGAACCTGTGCTGAAGGAACTGCCCGGCGCGACGATCATCGCCGATGTGAAGGCCTCGCAAATGCTGTTCGACCGTGTCAGCGAACTCGGCGGTACGCCGCTAATGTGGAAGACCGGGCACAGCCTCATCAAAATGAAGATGAAGGAAACCGACAGCCCGCTTGCTGGCGAAATGAGCGGCCACATCTTCTTCGCGCATGAATTTTACGGCTTCGACGACGCGCATTACGCCGCCGTCCGCCTGATCCGCGCCGCACACATGATCGGCAAGTCGATTACCGATTTGCGCGGCGCGATGCCCGCCTTGGTCAACACCCCCGAAATGCGCTTCCAGGTCGATGAAGCCCGAAAGTTCACGGTGGTCGAAGAAGTGCTCGACCGGCTCGAGGCGGCAGGCGCCGACGTCAACCGCACCGACGGGGCCCGCGTCAACACCCCCGACGGCTGGTGGCTGCTGCGCGCCTCCAACACGCAGGACGTGCTCGTCGCGCGCGCCGAAGCGAAGGATCAGGCGGGGCTCGATCGCTTGCTCGGCATGATCGACGACCAGCTCGCATTGAGCGGCCTCGTCCGTGGGGAGCAGGCGGCGCACTGAGACAGTTTGTTCGCGCAGAGGCGCGGAGGACGCAGAGAAGAAGGTTTCCACGCGAAGCCACGAAGAAGAATCTTCCGCGAAGCGGCTAATCACTCCCCTTGTCCGGCGCGCGCCGTCGGACAAGGGCCGCTTCGCGCCTTCGCGTGCCCCCCCTTCTTCTCCTTCTCCGCGTCCTCCGCGCCTCCGCGCGAACAAACCCTTCTTCTTCACTCGCAATCCGCAGCAGAAAACGCCACCTAGTCCCAATGGCCCCGCCCCCACCCCAGATTATCCGCGTCATCGACCTTGAAACCACCGGCGAAGCGCCGCCCGTCCACGGCGTGTGCGAAATCGGCTGGCAGGACGTCGCACTCGGCATCGATGGCCGGTGGGAAATCCACGGCGAGGGCGGTGCGCGGCTGGTCAATCCCGGTCGCCCGATCCCGCCGCTGACACAGACCATCCACCATATCCTCGACGAACAGGTCGCCGATGCGCCCTTCTGGCATGATGTCGCGCGCGCCGTGCTCGATCCCTATCCCAAGCGCGTGGCGCTCGCCGCGCACCGGTCAATCTACGAAGAGAAATTCTGCAGCCCGGCGCTCACCCGTAATGCACCGTGGATTTGCACCTGGAAATGCGCGCTGCGGCTATGGCCCGACAGCCCGACTTTCTCCAACCAGATGCTGCGCTATTGGCGCAAGCCAGAGGGGCTGGTCCACGAACGTGGCCTGCCCGCGCACCGTGCCTTTCCCGATGCCTATGTTACCGCTTTCCACTTGCGCGATATGCTGAACGCGGTCGGCATCGACCAATTGCTGGCATGGTCGCGTCTGCCCGGCTTGTTGCCGCGCGTACGGCAAGGGCCCGATCGCGGCAAGGAATGGAGCGAAGCAAGCGACGAGACGATCGCTACGATGCTCGAGGACCGCGACGAAGATGTCCGCTTCACCGCAGAAACCGAGCTTGCGCGCCGCCGCGCGGGTTAAACACGCAGGTCACGGCCCACGCGGGTCGTTTTTATATCACCGCATCAGGGCGAGAACCCCGCGCCGCGCGTATTGACGCGGCGCGGGGTCTCGCGCTCAGCGCGGTTTGCGGAATTTATAGACGAACTGGTCGGTATGCCCGCGAATGGCGGGGTCGAACACCTTGCCGCTGTGGTCATCCGCCGGATTGCGCAGCACATCGCTCTCGCCAACGAACTCGAAGCCCGCTTTCACCACCTCCGCCTTCACGGCAGCCGGATCGATGCGGTGCGTGGTCGAGGTCCCGCTAAGGCCCGTGCCCGCCGCATCGGCATGGTCGATCACAATATAGGTGCCACCCGGCTTCAGCGCCTTCAGTACCTCGGCATTCAACTGGTCGAGCGCGACTTCGCCGCCTCTATTGGCGACATCGTGATAATTTTGGACGGTCCACACGATGTCGACGGGTTCGGACGCAGCCACAATCCCCGATGCCAGCACCTTGGCGGTAACGTTGGCCAGATGCAGCGCGTCGAGCGCAGCTTCGCCCTTGGCCCCGGATTGCGCCGACGCGGCGGGCCAGATCGCGTAAACATGCCCGGCCTTGCCAACCACGCCCGAGAAGATGCGCGTCCAATAGCCGCCACCCGGAATCAGATCGAGCACCTCATCGCCGGGTCCAACACCGGAAAAGGCGAGCACTTCGGCTGCCTTGCGCCGGGCATCGTCGCCCGCCTGGTCGGCCCGCGCGGGATTGGCGAGCCCCGCCGCCACCGCGCGCTGTGTTTCCTTGGCCGAATGTTTGGAAGCAGGCTCAACCGCCGCCACTGCAGCCGTCGCGACCAGCGCCGTCACCGCCAACCCCGTCAAAATACCGCGCATATTGCTTCCCTTCAGCGTTTGCGCGAGCCTACGCCAGCAGCCCCGCACGAGTCACGCGAAAGCAGCGCGCGTGCGCCTAGTTGGCACCGCCGGGGTTGGTGGCGACACCGGGCCAGCCACCCCCCATCGCCTGATAAAGCTGCACGCGTGCGGCCAGCGCATCGCTGCGCGTCTGGATCAGCGCGAGTTGCGCGCCGAGCAACCCGCGCTGCGCATCCAGTTGTTCAAGATACGGCGAATACCCCTCACGATAGCGGTTGGTCGCCAGCCGCAGTGCCTCCGCCAGCGCGTCGCGTTGTCGTTCGCCCAGCGCAACTTGCTCATCGAGCCGCTGCACCGCCGCCAACGCATCCTCGACATCGCGAAACGCGCCCAGGGCGACGCGACGATAGGCAAAAGCGGCCTGGTCACGCTGCGCGCCCGCCGCATCGGCCTGCGCCGTCAAGCGACCGCCCTCGAACAGCGGAGCGAGGATGCTCCCCCCGACCGACCACACCGTGATCGGATTGGTGAGCAGCGTCGAAAAGGCCGCGCCGCCCGCCGCGCTGAGCCGTAATTGCGGCAGGAACCGCTTGCGCGCGACCGCCAGCGAACGGTCGCTCGCGGCCAGTTGATATTCCGCCTGCGCCACATCGGGGCGTCGGCGCAGCAGCTCGGAGGGAAGCCCCTCCGGCACCGGTGGAACGGTAAAGCGATCGGTCGCAAGCCCACGCGCAGCGGTGCTCGGCATCGTTCCGGTCAATACGCTCAGCGCATCTTCGGCGCGCGTGATCGCCAACTGGATCTGCGGCAGGATTTGCGCGGTCGCATCATATTCGGCCTGCGCCTGAGCAAGTTCGAGCCGGGGGGAATAACCATGCTCGACGCGCGACCGCGCGATCCGCAGCGATTCGGTGCGCGCCGCCAGCGTTGAGCGCGCAACCGCGAGCCGGGCATCGAGCCCGCGCAGCGCCAGATACCCGCTCGCCGTTGCCGCCGCGACCGACAAGCGCGCAGCATCGCGTGCCGCCGCGCTGGCCAGATACGCGTCGCGCGCCGCCGAGCGTTGATCGGCCAGACGCCCGAACAGATCGACCTCATAGGCCAGTTGCAGCTTCGGCTCTCCCGCAGTCTGCTTCTCTGGCTGACCGAACGGATCGACCTCGCGCGAACGCACACCGCTGAGGCTGGCGTCGAGTGTCGGCAGCACTTGCGACCGCGCCAGCGCGACATTGGCGCGTGCCTCACGAACCCGCGCGGCCGCCACGCCAATATCGGTATTGTTGGCCAGCGCCCGTTCAACCAAATCGGTAAGAACGGGATCGCCAAAGCCCTGCCACCAGGCCCGGTCGAGCGGCGCGACCGGTCCGGAGTCGGTGCGCCATGCGGGTGCCGGAGCAAGCGGGGCCACCGTCGCCGTCTTCACCACTGGCCCGGCACAGGCCGAGACCAACAGGGCCAGCAGCAAAGCCGCGCGGCGTTTCATGGGCGGGGCGCCGCGGCGGTATCGACGCTGACCACCACCGACATCCCCGGCCGCAACCGCGCCGCCAGCCGCTGTCCAGGATCGATGGCGACGCGCACCGCAATGCGTTGCGCCACCTTGACGAAATTGCCGGTCGCATTGTCGGGTTTCAGCACCGAAAACTCCGATCCGGCGGCGGGCGACAAATCCTGGACGTGCCCGGTCAACGTGGCATTGCCCAGCGCATCCACGCGGAAGCGGGCGGCCTGGCCGGGGGCCATCTTGTGCGTCTGCGCTTCCTTGAAATTGGCAACGACCCATACGCTGTGCGGCACCAGGAACAATAATTGCGTGCCTGCCGTGACATAGGCCCCCAACCGTACCCCGATTTCGGACAATTGCCCGTCGGCGGGCGCACGGATGATGGTGTTGTCGAGATCGATCTGCGCCAGCCGTAATTGCGCCTTTGCCGCATCGACCGCAGCTTCCAGCCCGCTCCGCCCGACCGATACCGTGCGCACATCCTGCGTGCCGATCGCCCGGCTTGCCTGCGCCTGCTCAACCGCCGCGCGCGCCGCCATCATGGTTGCGCGGGTCTGGTCGAATTCGCGCGTCGAAATTGATCCATCGGCAACCAACGCTTGCGCGCGCTTCATGTCAGCGTCGGCGCGCACCAATTGCGCCCTGGCATTTTCGATCCCTGCATCCTGGCTCAGGATCGCGACTTCGCGCGAACGCCGCGCCTGCGCCGAATTGGCCAGCGCGGCTTCCTGCGCGGCGAGATTGGCCTGCGCCTGCGCCACCCGTGCGCGGTAGATGCGGTCGTCGATCGTCGCCAGCACCTGCCCGGCCTTCACCTCGGCAAAGTCCTGTACCGGCACGCTTGTTACATAGCCGCTTACCTGTGGACTGATGATCGTCACGCGGCCGCGCACATAGGCATTGTCGGTCTCTTCCGCCCAACCCGAAAAGGGCGGCAATTGCCACGCGTAGAGGATGATGATGATCGCGACGGCGGCCAGCGCGACGATCGTGATCGTCGCCGGACGTGATTTGACCGGGGGGGCCCAGCCCCGCGGCGCTTCGACCTGCGGATCAGGGGCTGGTGCGGGAGGCGTGGGTGGTGGGGCGTCGCTCATCTCATGGTCCCTGGTGACCCTGGGCTGCCTGGGTCTGTTTTTGTTGCAAGAGCAAGATCGGCGACACCTCGCCACGCCGCCGGATCGACCAGCGGATCGCAAAGCCCCATAATGCCGTCAGCGCGGCAAGCACCCCGACCAGCAGGAAGACGTCGTTAAACGCGAGAACATTGGCCTCGCGGGCAACCTGTTGCGCCAATAACGCGGCCCCCTCGGCGCTGCGCAAGCTTGAATCGCCCACCACACCCGCGACCCTGCCGGCACCGGCGCGCAGCCGTGCCGCCACCAACGGATCGGTCGCCACGATGTGCTGCACCAGCATGTTCGAATGGAATTTTTCGCGCACCACCTGGAAGGTCGAAAGCAGCGCCGTCCCAACCAGTCCGCCAACGCTTTGGCTGAGGCTGAACAGCACGACGAAGCTGACGAAATTGCGCCCACCGGCCAGCAAGGTGCGCGCAATGCCGATCACCATCGCCTGCCCCAGGAACAGCAGCGAAGCAAAACCGATCAGCGCCTGGCTGAAATACAGATTGCTTGGCCGCGTCAGGTTGGTCGCATCCGAATCGATGAAAGCCGCGATCGCAACCAGGATGATCGCAATGGTGATGGGTCGCGTTACATTGTGAGGATCGAAGGTGAACACCGCCGTCGCCAAACCGGCGATCGACGCCATCACGACGATCAGGTTGAGCGTCACCATCTGGTCGTTGATCAAACCAACCGCATTCAGCAGCCCGATCGAGCCAAACGCCTGTTCGGACAATAGGACCCGCACCGATGCGGCAATCGCCATCAGCCGCAGCATCTCACGCGTGCCGAGCCAGCGCGTGTTGATCAGCGGGCTCGCCCGGTGATGTTCGACGATCAGCGCCGCTGCGACCAGCGCCACGCTCGCCGCCAGTGCCCAGCCCATCCAGGCGCGCTCGGTCCACCATTCGATCCGCCCTTCGGACAGCACCGCGATCAACAGCCAGAGTCCCGGTGCCAGCAAGCCGAAGGTGAGAAAGTCGAGCGGCTCGAACGCCTTGCTGCGCTCGCTCGGCGGCAAGGGCAGCGCCATCACCGCCGCCAGCGTGGCGAGCGCCAGCGCCAGTTCGAACCAATAGAGATGGTGCCAATCGCCCGATTCGAGCAACCGCGGCGACAAAGCACGCGCCAGCGGCGTCGCCAGTTGCGGGATGCTGATCCCCATCATCACCCCGATCAGCCGCTTCGGCGCAGGCATCGACTGCATCAGATAAAGCAGCGTCAGTGTCGACAGGCCGCTCGCCGCGATTCCGCTCATCGCGCGCACCGCGACCGACGTCCAGAAACCGTGGACGAAGAGATGCATCAGCGTCGTCGCCGCATAAGCGAGCAACATGTAGCGGATGAACGACTGCAACCCGAATTGCTGACGATATTTCACCAGCAGCAAATTCGCGGTGACATTGGTCATGTAATAAGCGGCGGTCAGCCACGCGCTCTCATTGGTGTTGAGCCCGAGCGTGCCTTGCGCGAAATTGAGGTTCACCTGCACCAGCGCATTGCCGAGCGCACCCGTAATCCCCACCAGGCACCCAACCGCAAAATAACCGACATGGCGCGACAGCGGATGTTCCGGGTTGGCGGGCGATCCGGGCAGCGTCGGGCGCTCATTGGGTTTGAAGACGTATTCCGCCACGTCCCGTTTTGCTCCCTGCCCGACCGCGCGCCTCAACACCCCGCCGCACAAGGCGGGGTGTGCCTATCAGACGTCCAGATTGGCGACGCTCAGCGCATTTTCCTGGATGAACTCGCGCCGCGGCTCCACCACATCGCCCATCAGCCGCGTGAAGATCTCGTCGGCGACATCGGCCTGTTCAATCTCGACGCGCAGCATCGAGCGATTTTGCGGGTCGAGCGTGGTTTCCCACAATTGCTCGGCATTCATTTCCCCCAGACCCTTATAGCGCTGGATCGCAAGCCCCTTGCGCCCCGCCGCCAGGATCGCCTCGAGCAATTGCGATGGCCGCGCGACCATCGTGCTGCCCTTGGTTGGGGCAGCCGCTGCCTGCGCTGCGGGTTCCTCGTCCGCCGCATCCGCCGTCGCATCGGCTTCGGCCTGGACCGCCGCCGCAGCCTTGCTCGACACGATCCGTGCGGTTTGAACATAGGCCTCTTGCTGCTCAACCGCGAGCGCATGGAGCTTGCGCGCCTCGGCCGAACCCAGGAACGCGCCCTCGATCGTGTGGCGATCGGTCACGCCGCGCCACACACGTTCGACATGGAAGCCGCTATCGTCGGCGAGCCGCGCCGACCAGCGCGCCTCGGGATCACCGGCGTCGAGCCCGCGCACCACGTGCACGACCACCGCGCGCCGCGCCTCGGGGTCGAGCACCGGATCGAGCGCGCCACCCATCGCCAACGCCTCGACGATGGTCGGCTCATAGCGCCGCGGCACATAGCGCATCAGCGTGCGCATCCGCCGCGCATGGTCGACCAGCGAGCGCAAATCGGCGCCCGAGCGCGATCCGCCAGCACCTTCCAGCAGCGTGCTCGCCACGCCATTCTCGACCAGATAGTCGTCGAGCGCGTTATCGTCCTTGAGGTAGACCTCGGAGCGCCCGCGCGTCGCCTTATAGAGCGGCGGCTGCGCGATATAGAGGTGCCCGTTGGTGATAATGTCGGGCATCTGGCGATAGAAGAAGGTTAGCAACAGCGTGCGGATATGCGCGCCGTCGACGTCTGCGTCGGTCATGATGACGATCTTGTGGTAGCGCAGCTTTTCCACGTTGAAATCGTCGCGACCGATGCCGGTGCCCATCGCCTGGATCAGCGTGCCGATTTCCTTCGACGACAGCATCCGGTCGAAGCGCGCGCGCTCGACGTTGAGGATCTTGCCGCGCAAGGGAAGGATCGCCTGGAAATGCCGGTCGCGGCCCTGCTTGGCCGAGCCGCCAGCCGAGTCCCCCTCGACCAGGAACAGTTCGGACTTGGCGGGGTCGCGCTCCTGGCAATCCGCCAGCTTGCCGGGCAGCGAGGCGATGTCCATCACCCCCTTGCGCCGGGTCAGCTCGCGCGCCTTCTTGGCGGCTTCGCGGGCTGCTGCGGCATCGATAATCTTGGCGACGATCGCCTTGCCGTGCGCGGGATTTTCCTCGAGCCATTCGGCGAGCTTGTCGGCCATCAGGCTTTCAAGCGGCTGGCGCACTTCGGACGAGACGAGCTTGTCCTTGGTCTGGCTGCTGAACTTCGGATCGGGCAGCTTGACCGAAACAATCGCGGTCAGCCCCTCGCGCATGTCGTCGCCGGTCAGCGTGACCTTCTCCTTCTTCAGGAGCCCGGACTTTTCGGCATAATTGTTGAGCGTGCGCGTCATCGCCGCGCGGAACGCCGCCATGTGCGTGCCGCCGTCGCGCTGCGGGATGTTGTTGGTAAAGGCGAGGACGTTCTCATAATACGAATCGTTCCACTCGAGCGCGACGTCGATCGTCACGTCGTCGCGCGTGCCCGCAATCGCCACCGGCTCGGGCATCAGCGGGATCTTGTTGCGATCGAGATATTTCACGAACGCGGCAATGCCGCCTTCATAATAAAGTTCGACCGTCTTCACCTCTTCGTGGCGCGCATCGTTGAGATACAGCCGCACGCCCGAATTGAGGAAGGCCAGCTCGCGATAGCGATGTTCGAGCTTGTCGAAATCGAATTCGGTGATCTTGAAGGTGGC
The DNA here is from genome assembly GCF_041661885.1 of Sphingomonas sp. Classification (GTDB taxonomy): domain Bacteria; phylum Pseudomonadota; class Alphaproteobacteria; order Sphingomonadales; family Sphingomonadaceae; genus Sphingomonas. The sequence continues at coordinate 161,062 of NZ_JBAZTL010000006.1, forward strand.
GGGGCTCGGGAAGAAGGTGACGCGCGTGCCCTTGCGCCCTGGTGCGGGCCCCACGACCTTGAGCGGTGCCACGGCATCGCCAAAGGCGAAGCGCATGTAATGTTCCTGCCCGTCGCGCCAGATCGTCAGATCGAGCCATTCGGACAGCGCGTTCACCACCGACACGCCGACGCCGTGCAGACCGCCCGACACCTTGTACGCATTGTCGTCGGACGTGTTCTCGAATTTGCCGCCGGCGTGGAGCTGGGTCATGATGACCTCGGCTGCCGAAACGCCTTCCTCGGTGTGGATGCCGGTCGGAATACCGCGGCCATTGTCCTCGACCGAGACCGACCCATCGGCGTTCAGCGTAATGTCGATCCGGTCGCAATGCCCGGCCAAAGCTTCGTCGATCGCATTGTCCGACACCTCGAACACCATGTGGTGGAGGCCGGAGCCATCGTCGGTATCGCCGATATACATGCCGGGGCGTTTGCGGACTGCGTCGAGGCCTTTGAGCACCTTGATCGAGTCAGCGCCATAGTCGTTGGTATTGGGGTCTTCTGCCATGCCAAGCCTATAGGGTCGTGGCCACCAAAACGGAAGCAAAATGGCGCTTCCCGGCCCGGGACGCTCGGGTCCCGGGCCGGATAAGGCTATTTTTCGGTAATGAAGGGCAATTGCCCGCTCCCGGCGCTATAGGTCGGCAGCTTGCCGTCCCATTTCTCGATCGCGCGCTGGCGCAGGATCGCGGGGTTGGCGCGCAGTGCATCACCCTCGATCTGCGAAGCCTTGGCCTTGCCCTCGGCATCGGCGATGCGCGCATCGGCATTGGCCTTGACCGTCGCCACGTTCGCCTGTGCCGCGAGCGCCGCCTGTTCATTGGCGATCTTGGTGTTGATCTGGCTCAGCACCTGGTCGGGCACGCGGATATTCGACGCCCAATACAGTTGCTCGACATGCAGACCGACCGGCTCGAAATAGCGCGCGACATCGCGTTGCACCGCCGAGAGCAATGCCGCCTTTTTGGGCCCGTAAATCTCCTCAATCCCCAGCCCCGCCGCTTCCTCGTTCAGCGCGCTGCGCACCGCATTGCGCAACGGCCCGGCAACGATCCCCGCCATGTCGATGCGGTATTTCTGGAACAGGATCGGCGCCTTCACCGGATCAACGCGATACGCCACCGACACGTCCGCCGACAGGTTGAGCCCGTTGCGATCCTGGAACGGAAATTCCTCGTCATTGCGGCTCTGCTCGGTCGACGATTTGGTCCAGGCATAAGTCGAGGTGTAGATTGGATATTCGTAGATGTTGGTGCCAACCGGCGTGAAATACCACCCCACGCCCAGCGCACGGTCGGACACGCCCGCCGCGCTGCCGAAATTGCTCACCTTGATGCCGACATGCCCCGGCTCGACCCGGCTGCACGAACTCATCGGCACCAAAGCGATCAACGGCAACAGCGCCAGCGGCGCGAAACGCACAAGTCTAGTCATGATCTTTATCCAGCAAGAGAAGAGTAAATTCGCGCGTCAGCGCGGTGATCGACAGGAAGCCTGCCACCAAAGCGACGAGCGCGATCAACGCGGCCGCGGCATCCGCCGCGTCGCTATGCAAATTGAACAGCGTCGGGATGACGAACGCGAAACAGGCCAGCTCGCACACGAGCAGCCCTGCGCAACGCAAGCCGAAGCCAACGAGCCACAAATCCAGCGATTTCATGAAAGAGCTTTGCCCCGGAACGCCCCCGATAGGATGCCGGGGCCGCAACGCCTCATCGGAGGCGCACGCAGGAATATGTGCTTGTTACGGGGGCGGCACAATGGGAATCGGGATGCACGGCACGCAATCGTGATTGCGTAGGATAGCATGTCCGACGCTACCGCCCGGCGCGGGGCAAGGCCTCCTGCGCCATCACCCGCCCACCCCAAGCGTCAACCGCAAGGCCGCTCCATCAAGCTCCGCAAACAGCGCTGGCTCGGTGCCCGTCATCCACACCTGCCCCGTGCCCGCCAGCCGTTCGAACAGCGCAGCGCGGCGCATCGGGTCGAGATGTGCGGCTACTTCGTCGAGCAGCAGGATCGGCGGCGCGCCGGTGCGTTCCGCCACCAGGCCCGCATGGGCGAGGATCAGCCCGAGCAGCAGCGCCTTCTGTTCGCCGGTTGAGCACAAGGCCGCCGCCTGCCTTTTGCCGAGATGCGTCACCGCCAGATCGCTGCGATGCGGCCCGACCAAGGCGCGGCCCGCCGCCGCATCGCGCGCGCGGCTCTGCGCCAGATCGGCGGCCAAGGTTGCGCCACCGCCCGTCCACCCTTCGAGGCAAAGCCCCGCGCGCGCAAACGGCCCCTCAGGTTGATCGGCCAGCCGTTCGCCGAGCGACGCCACCGTCGCGCGCCGCGCCGCGTCGATTGCCGCGCCGTGTTCGGCCATTTGCGTTTCCAGCGCCGACAGCCAGTCGCGGTCGGGCGGCCCCTCCTCCCCCAGCAGGCGGTTGCGCGCGCGCATCGCCGCTTCGTAGCGATTGGCATGGACGGCATGGCCGGGGCTGAGCGCCAGCGTCAGCCGATCGAGAAAACGCCGCCGCTCGCCCGCCGGTTCGACGAACAGGCGGTCCATCGCCGGGGTCAGCCACAGCACTGTCAACCATTCGGCCAGCGCCGTCGCCGCCACCGCCGCGCCCTGCACGCGCACAATCCGGCGTTCGGGCGCGGCGGCTTGTGTGCCGGTGGCAATCGCCACCTCGCCGACCAGCTCCGCCGCCACGCCAAAACCGCCGCGCCCGCCTTGCCGTGCCATTTCCCCGAGGCTCGCGCGCCGCAGCCCACGACCGGGCGCGAGCAGCGACACGGCTTCGAGCACATTGGTCTTGCCCGCGCCATTCTCGCCCGTCAGCACGACAAACCCCGGACCCGGCGCGATCGCCAGATCGGCATGATTGCGAAAATCGGTCAGGATCAGGCGCGTCAACATCGCATCCGCTCTACCCTGTCGCGCAGCTTTCGCAATTTCCGCGCAGCTTCGGCAGCCACGGTGCCATCGATGCGCCTGCCCCGGTTCACCCCGCCGCGCTGACCAACCAACATCGCCGCTCTATGCGGACAGGAAGGCGGACATCGGCTCTAACTTCAATTTGTTGGAGACGATCAATACCGATGGCACGCTGGTCAGCCCGTGGAATCCGTGGCTGCACGCAGTAGACAGCGCTCCCGCAAAAGCAGGATAGCGAGCGTCGTACCTGTACCTCTGGGCTCCTGCTTTCGCCGGAGATCAGGAGCGTAAAAGCGACACGCCTCAGGCGGTAACCGGCGTCGCGCTGCCGGAACGCTGGCTGAGATAGGACGCCATCTCCGGGCCCAGCACGCGCTGTGCCTTCAAATACGCCATCGGCGTGGCGATCCCCAACCGCGCGCGTGCCGCCTCGATTGGCTCGGCCAGCAGCGCTTCGTAATCCTCGCCCGAAAGCCACGCAGCGCGGCGACCGTGGCGATACCCTTCCCATACCGCGCGGGCGAACAGCGTGTTGCCGGTGACCTTGAGGCTCTTCAGCGCCGCCGCCGCCGCGATGAACGCCCAACCAAGCCCGCCGACCTGCGCATAGCTGAACGCGACCAGGCACGCTTCGCCGAGCGATTCATCGGCCTGATAGCCGGTGAGCACATGCCAGATATCATGCGTATCGCGCACGCGCCGCCCGAACCAGGCATAAGGATGCTGTACTTGATCTTCGCTGATAACCTTGCTTACCGCGACAAGGCCGTCGGCAGAATAACCCGTCGTCTCAAGGAAATGGCGATAGGCCGCGCCAACCGTGTCCGGCGCGAATTGCGCGACGAACGCAGGATCGGAAAAGCGCTGCGCCAGCTCGACTTGCTCCGACGCGAGCCGCCCACCCTGCGTGGTCGCAATCAACCGCGCATAATTCATCGGCGCATTGCCGACGTTGAGCGCACGCATGATGCGGAACACCTGCATCGTGTCGTCGCCGTTCGCGAGCAATTTGCGAATGGCATCGAACGCGGTGCGCCAGTCGCGACGCCCGGTGGTTCCCGGAAAAGGCGGAAGCTTGGCCATCGACTCGATCCCTGCTGACATGCATGTCAATAAAGAGCGGGTGTCGCCACGTCAATTGCCGCTTAAACCGGAGCGTTCCTCACACCCGCATCGGCATCAGCACGTACAGCGCCGCCGACTTGTCATTCTCGCGGATCAGCGTCGGCGCGGCGGCATCGGCCAGATGCACCTCGATCGTGTCGCCCTGAAGCTGCCCCAGAATGTCGAGCAGATAGCGGCTGTTGAACCCGATCTCGAAGCCCAGTGCGGTATATTCGCCGGGCACTTCTTCCGCTGCCGTGCCGTTTTCGGGGCTGGTCACCGACAGGATGATCTTGTCGCGGTCGAGCGCCATCTTCACCGCGCGCGTCTTTTCGGTGGCAATCGTGCTGACGCGGTCGACGCCTTCTTCGAAGCTGCGCGGATCGATCTTGAGGATCTTGTCATTGCCGGTCGGGATGACGCGCGAATAATCGGGGAAGGTGCCGTCGATCAGCTTGGAGGTCAGCAGCGCCTGCCCCAGATCGAAACGGATCTTGGTCGCCGACATCGACACGCCGACCGACCCATCAACTTCGTCGAGCAGCTTGCGCAGTTCGGCGACGCACTTCCGCGGGATGATGATGTCGGGCATCCCTTCGGCCCCTTCCGGGCGCGGCATGGTGATGCGCGCCAGGCGGTGGCCGTCGGTCGCGGCGGCTTTCAGCACCGGCAGCGGGTCTTCCGACACGTGCCAGAAAATGCCGTTCAGATAATAGCGCGTTTCCTCGGTCGAGATCGCGAAGCGCGTCTTGTCGATGATCTGCTTGAGCGTCTCGGCGGGCAGTTCGAACGACACCGGCAGCTCGCCCTCGGCGATCACCGGGAAATCATCGCGCGGCAGCGTACCGAGCTGGAATTTGGCGCGCCCGGCCATGATCGTCAACTTGCCATCGGCGGCGGCGAGCGAGACCTGGCTGCCTTCGGGCAGCTTGCGGCAAATGTCGAACAGCGTGTGTGCCGACACCGTGGTCGCGCCGGGTTGGTCGACCGCGGCGGCAACGGTCTCGTTGATCTGCAGGTCGAGATCGGTCGCCATCAGCTTGAGGCCGCCCTCTGCGGTCGCCTCGATCAATACGTTGGAGAGGATCGGAATGGTGTTACGCCGTTCCACCACCGACTGGACGTGGCTCAAGCCCTTCAACAGAGTCGCCCGTTCGATCGTCGCCTTCATGTCGTTCCCCCGGGCCCATCGCCCACTTCACTCCCGCCGGACGCGCACGCGCCGGGGGCAATTCGCCGTGTCTCTTTCCTTAAACATAAAAGGGGCCGGGGCAAGCGCCCCGACCCCCGATTTACGCCTGCAAACAGGCAGCTTGCATCAGAAGCGGACACCCAGCCCGGCAACGACCTGATGACGGTCGGTGTCGATGCTGAAATTGTTGGTGTTGCCGCCATTGGCATATTCCAGCCGCGCATCGCCATAGTTGGAATAGCGATATTCGAGCTTGGCATAGGTGGTGCGGCCGATCTTCTGTTCGACACCGGCACCGACGCGATAGCCGTCGAGGTTATAGTGCGCACCGGTCGTGGTGGTGCCGTTGTTCGCGGTCAGATCGAGACGGTCGTTGGTGTAACCACCCTTGGCGTAGATCAACGTCTTTGGCGCGACGACATAGCCGACGCGGACGCCCGCATACAGATCGCGGCCCTGCTTGACGCGACCATAGCCGAGCGCGGCGGCGCTGGTCGGCGCGTTGCTGACATCACCGGTCGAGCCGGTGATTTCGCCTTCGGCACCGATCACGAAGCGGTTGACCGCCACGTCATAACCGAAATCACCGCCATAGGTCAGGCCGTCGGCCTTGCGGTCGCTGCTGATGCTCGAATTGGGGCCGCTGCCCGGCTGTAGCTTGTCATAGCCGAGGATGACGCCAACCCGGGGGCCGGTGAAGGTCGCGTCGTCGCGCGCCGGTGGGGGGCCGTCCTGGGCGAAGGCGGGGGCGGCCAGGCCGAGGCCGAAAGCGGCGACGGTGGCGGTGAGGGCTAGCTTACGCATTAGGGTAACTCCGTTGGGACATCCCACCGAATTCCGGGTGGGGATGGCTCAAATAGGTGGCGCGCGGCGAAGTTGCATGAACCTCAGACAACAAGGAAAACCGTTGCTTTTGCGCCACACGGGGTTGAAAGGCAGGTCATGGATTCCAACGCCCCGATGCCGCCACGAAAGGGCCGCGATTTCATCGCGCGGCACGGTGAAACGGTGTTCAACGCCGCCGGGCGGCTGCAGGGCGAGCACGCCCACACCCCCCTCACCCGCGCCGGTTTCGCGCAGGCCGACGAAATGGGGCGGGCGCTCCGCGAAACATTGGGCCCGCGTCCGGCACTGGCGCTCTGGGCATCCCCGACCGGGCGCGCGTTGCAGACCCTGGCGGTGATCGCCGAGCATCTCGAACTCGACTGGCACGCCGCACGTACCGACTCGCGTCTGATCGAAATCGATATGGGAGAATGGGGCGGGCGCTATTATGCCGACCTCGCCGCCGAAGGCGCACGCGTGATCGATCGGGCGGCGGGGCTGCTATTTCCGGCACCCGCTGGCGAAAGCTATCCCGAGATTGCCACGCGCGTGTCGGGCTGGCTGGCGGACACCGCCGGCGATGAGGGCGACCGGCTCGTCATCATGCACGGCATTTCCAGCCGCGTGCTACGCGGGGTGATGACGTGCGCAGCGGACGTACCCGGTTTTGGTGCGCCCGCCGCACCGGGGTTGCCGCAAGGGTCTGTGGTCATGATCGAACGCGGCATCGAAAGCGTCGCGCATCTTGGCCTGGGGCACGCCCCTGCATGATGCGACGGCTGGCCACGCTGCTGGTCCTGATCGCCGCCCCTGCTGCCGCGCGCGAATCACTCGGCGTGTTTGACCGTTGGGGGGCCTTTACCGATCCCTCGCCGCTGCGCTGCTACGCCATCGCCGCCCCGGCGCAATCGGGCGGGGCATCGGCGTGGCGCCCCTTTGCCAGCATCGCCACCTGGCCGGGGCAAGGCGTGCGCAACCAGCTCCACATCCGCCTCAGCCGCGAACGCAATCCGCAATCGCGCGTCACGCTGTCGGTCGGTGAACGGCGCTTCGATCTGGTCGCGGGCAATGCCGACGCCTGGGCCCCCGATGCCCGCACCGATGCCGCGATCGTCACCGCGATCCGCTCCAGCCGCAGCATGAGCGTCGAGACGCTCGCCAAAAGCGGCGCACCCTTTGCCGATGTCTATGCGCTGCGCGGCGCGGCGACCGCGATTGATGCGGCGTCGCTCGGGTGCGTGGGGCGGTAAAATCTTGACTATCTGGCCGGTTGGCCTTATATCCCTCGGTATCCCGTCCCCGGCTTGCCGTCTTGAGGCGCTCGTAAGAGCAGATATCAACTCAAGGCCGCATCCCGGGGACAATTTGTATCTGGTGGCGCTGTTGGGGCTGGAACCTCACGCAGCGCTCGGTCGGGCGATGGCCACCGCACTGCGCACGCCGACCTGCCTAGAGGGCAGCGTTACACCGACGCAGCGACCCGATCGGGTCGCCGCACGAGTGTCGACACGCTGAGCCTCAGCCGGCGGTCCCGACCGTTGTGCGCCGCAGCGCGCACCTCGTGCGATCGACGGTAATCATCCGCTTGGAGGGACGTAATTGCCCTCGAACTTCTTGAGATCGTCGTCGATTTCGTACCAAGCGGGTTTCGATGCGACATTTAGATGGGCGGTCGGCCGCAATCCGGGATCGTCATCGAGCGCTGACGCCGCAACGACGTAGATGCCTCCGGTCCGCATCTCGCCGAGCGCGGATCCACACATCCGGCAAAACGCACGCGCGTGCGTCCAAGGCTGTTCTGGGGTCAGTCTTGTGATCTGATCCTCGCCTCGCACCAGTTCAAAATCCTCGGCATTGCCGATCAGAACCGCCGCGAAAATGCCCTCACTCTTGCGGCACCGACTGCAATGGCAATAGCTGAGCGATCGGGGCGTGCCAGACAGTTGAAATGCCACCGCGCCGCACAAGCAACTTCCACGGATCATAATGCCCTCCTGGAAACTGGAACATATATAGAACAACGCTTAAGATCAAGCGGTCGTTTCTTGCCCATTCGCGAACGGGTGGAAGAAAGGAGCATATTCGACTACAACGCCGCGATGCAGAGCACCGCTACGACCCTCATGCCCATTCCGGGCCATATCGATCCTGTACCCGTCCCGCGCGCGTTGGTGCCGCGCAGCGATGGGCGAATCGATCTGCTCGGCCTGTCCAAGGCCGATGTGCGGATGGCGCTGGAAACCTCGCAGCTCGACCCCAAGCAGGCGAAACTCCGCGCCAAGCAATTGTGGCATTGGATCTACAATCGCGGCGTCACCGACTTTGCGTTGATGACCGACATTTCCAAAGCCATGCAACCGTGGCTGGAACAACGGTTCACCATCAGCCGCCCGCAAGTGGTCGAGGCGCAAGTGTCGACCGACGGCACGCGCAAATGGTTGCTGCGCACCGATGACGGCAATGATTATGAGATGGTGTTCATCCCCGATGCCGATCGCGGGACCTTGTGCGTGTCGAGCCAGGTCGGCTGCACGCTCAACTGCCGCTTCTGCCACACCGGCACGATGCGGCTGGTGCGCAACCTGACGCCGGGCGAAATCGTCGGCCAGGTGATGCTGGCGCGCGACGCGCTGGGCGAATGGCCGAGCCAGCCCGAGGGGCGGATGCTCACCAACATCGTGATGATGGGCATGGGCGAGCCGCTCTACAATTTCGACAACGTCCGCGATGGCTTAAAGATCGTGATGGATGGCGACGGCATCGGCCTGTCCCGCCGCCGCATCACGCTGTCGACCAGCGGGGTGGTGCCGCTGATGGCGCGCGCGGGCGAGGAAATCTCGGTCAACCTCGCCGTGTCGCTCCACGCCGTCACCAATGAAATCCGCGACGAGATCGTCCCGATCAACCGCAAGTACAAGCTCGAGCAAGTGCTGCAGGCGTGCGCGGACTATCCCGGCGCCAACAATGCGCGGCGCATCACCTTCGAATATGTCATGCTCAAGGACAAGAATGACAGCGACGCCGATGCGCGCGAGCTGGTGCGGCTGCTGAAGAAATATGATTTGCCCGCCAAGGTGAACCTGATCCCGTTCAACCCCTGGCCCGGCGCGCCCTATGAATGTTCGACGCCGGAACGGATCAAGGCTTTCTCCAACATCGTGTTCGATTCGGGTATCAGCGCGCCGGTGCGCACCCCGCGCGGACGTGACATCGATGCCGCGTGCGGGCAGTTGAAAACCGCCAGCGAAAAGAGGACCCGCGCCGAGCTCGACCGGCTGGCCGAGGAAAAGCAAGCGGCGCTGGGCTGATTCCCCGCGTTCCTGCCTGCGCAGGAGCACGGCGGAGGTCAGCGAACTGCACACCTTGCCTCCCCCGCCCACGCGCGCCACAAACCGGGTCGGCGGAATGTGCGGCACGGTCGATGCCGGGACAAAGCCCGGCATGACGGAATGACGGTGGACCTGACGACAATCGGCCTCTCGGCGGGTGCCGGCCTTCTCGGTGGCGCGATGAACGCGTTGGCGGGTGGCGGCACCTTCGCCACGCTGCCCGCGCTGATCGCGCTCGGCCTCCCTGCCAACACGGCCAACGCCACCTCCAACCTGGCGCTGTTGCCGGGGGCGGCGACCAGCGCCTGGGCGTTTCGCGATGAATTGCAGCCGATTGGCGGGGTCAGCATCCGCTTGCTGGCGACGATCACCTTTGCCGGCGGGTTGGGTGGCAGCCTGCTGCTCTATGCCACGCCGACGCATGTGTTCGATCTCGTCATCCCGTGGCTGCTGCTGTTCGCCTTCATTGTCATCACCTTCGGCAAGCGCGCGGCGGACGCGCTGCACAGCCGCGTCACCATCACGCCGCCCGTGCTGATCGTGGTGCAGGCGGCGCTCGGCCTTTACGGCGGCTATTTCGGTGGCGGCGTCGGGCTGATGACCACCGCCGTCTATGGCCTGCTGGCAGGCGCATCGCCCCGCGCGCTGTTCGCGCCGCGCACGCTGATGCTGGCGATCGCCAATGCCGCCGCCGCGATCGTGTTCATCGCCGCCGGGTTGATCGCCTGGGCGGCGTGTATTCCGATGCTGCTCGGCGCGATCTTCGGCGGCTGGATCGGCGCGCATGTCGGCAAACGCCTGCCGCACGGCGTGGTGCGCGGCTGGACGCTGTTCGTTACCGGCGCCACCACTTTGGTGTTCTTCGCCCGCGCCTATTTCTGAAGCGCGACCAGTGCCGCGACGATCTTGGCATCGTCCTGCTCGTCGATCGTCGCCTTATACGCGCCGCGCATCTTGGCGACTTCGGCCTGCCATTGCTCGGGTTTGAGCCTGGGTTGCGTCAGGATCATTTCGGGCGAATGGCACGCGGTGCAGTTGATCGTAACGATTTCGGCGCTGTCGGGCAGCGTTGCCGTCTCGTCGGGCAAGGTCGTGCTTTGCGAGGTCAGCACGATTGGCCCGCCGACACCGCCGCCTTGCGTCGATCCCGGCCTGGCATAGCCCGCGCCGCCGACCAGCACCGCCAGCGCCATGATTGCTCCAAGCAGCCGCCTCATGCCTGCGTCACCTTCGCCGTCTCGATGCTGTTGCGCATATAGCCACCGGGGTTCCAGATCGGATCGAAGCCTTGCGTTTCGCCGCTGGTGTTGGTGGCCCGCACCGCCACCGTCTGCGCACCCGGCGGGAGGGAAGCCGCCCAGCGCCGGAAGCCATAGCGCCCCGCATCGGGGCCAAGCTGCGCCGGATGCCAGCTCTTGCCCGCATCGACCGACCAATCGACCTTGGCCACGCCCGCATCGCCACCCAGCGCGATGCCGCGCACCGCGCCCACATCGGCGCACGTGAAGAAGGCGCGCGGCAGCATCCGCCCGATCGGCACCGTCGGAAAATCCTTGGCCCCCGGCACCACGTTCGCGCGCGGGGTTGCCGGGATGCGATAGGCCTTGTCCATCCAATAGCCGGTATCGGGCGCGGCGAGCACGGTGATCCGGTCGAGCGCCTTGACCCAATAGGTCGAGAACCAGCCCGGCACGATCAACCGCAGCGGAAAGCCATTGAGCAGCGGGAGTTGCGTGCCGTTCATGCCGTAAGCGACGATCACCTCCTCGGCTTGCGCCTGGCCGAGCGGCAGCGACTTGGCGAACCACGGCGCATCGCCCGGTGGACGATCGAGCCCGGCAAACTGCACTTGCACCGCCCCCGGCGCGACGCCCGCACGCTCCAGCAGATCGCGCAAGCGCACCCCGGTCCACAGCGCATTGCCGATCGCACCATTGCCCCATTGCGCGCCCGGCACGCGCGGACCGAAAGCCCCACGCGAATTGCCCGAACATTGGTTGACCGCCGCGATCTCGACTTGCGGCAACGCCTGCACTTGCTTGAGGCTCAGCGCGAGCGGCCGCTTGACCGCCCCGCCGACGTGCAACCGGAAGGCGTCGACATCGACCGACAAAGGAATGTCGGCATAATGCCAGCGTACGAAAAACCGATCGTTCGGCGTGAAGGTCGAAGCATCCAGCGCCCCGTCAAACGCCGCCATCGGCGTTTCGAGCAGCGGCGCGCGGGTGCGCTGCAGGATCATCCCGCGCTTGCCCGGAAAGGCATCGGTCAACGGGCGGCGACCATCGCCCTCCGCAAAGCCGAGATCGACGAGCGACTGCGCCCAGAGCGGGCTGCTCGCCAGTGCGCTTGCACCGAGCGTGAGCGCGCTGCGGCGCGCGATGGGTTGGCGGAGCCACTCAGCCATGCTGGATCGCCAGCGGCGCAAAGCGCGCGACTTGCTGCCCGACCAGCGAAAGCTGTTCGACCACGGCGGGGTCGCTCGCCCCACCCTCGGCATCGAATTTGGTGAGTTGCGTGTTGACAGCCGCCGCGAACGGCGTCGGCCAGCCGCGCAGCGCATGGACGATCGAGCGCAACGCGGCGATCGTGCTGCCCGTCGCCTGCCAGCCATAGGCCGTCGCGATCAAGCCAACGGGCATGTCTGCGAGATACGGGCGGTGCGGATCGCGCGCGGTCTCTTCGAGCAAGTCGAGCGCATTCTTGACCACACCCGAAATGCTGCCGTGATAGCCGGGCGAAGCGATGATGAGCGCGGAGGCTTGCCGCACGGTGTCGACGAAATCGCGTTCCTGGGCGGTGCGCGTCGTTGCCCGCGGATCATAAAGCGGGAGCTGCGCCATATCGGCGCCGCCAAACATGCGTGTGCGAAACCCTTCGCGCCCCGCCGCCTCCAGCGCAATCGCCAGTGCGCGCTCGGTCGAGGACACGCCGCCGATCGTGCCGCCAATCCCGACGACAAGGGGAAGATCGGGCGCGGAATCGGCCATCGGGGAAAATCTTTCGCATCGGGGCGGCGCACGGCCACGGTCTGCGTTCGATAGCGGGCGCACGCGCCGGGCTCAATCGCGAACTCGCATTCCAATCGCTGCCCCTCGCGCGCCAGGCCCGGCGCTGCTACACGCACCACCGATGCGGGACCCTGGCTTGCACGATCTGTTTTATATGAATAACACACGCGTTCGGTGTAGCGGGATCTAGTCCATGCGTTCCTATCCCTTCGATCCGGCCGATCGGCCGCAGCGCGCGGACGATGCGCTCGAGCTGACCGGCGGTATGCCGCCGCCCGAACATCATGCCTGGCCCGGCGACCATGCGGATGGCGACGATGACGCTTATGGCGCAGAGGGCTATACGACCAACCTGCCGGTGGTGCAGCGGCCCAACCGGTTGCGCTGGGTCATGCGCGGCATCGCCGCGCTGATTATATTGTTCGTGTTCGCGGTCGGCTGGCTCGCGGTCACCGCGCCCTTGTCGAAATCGCTGCAACCGCCGACCCCGCCCAGCATCACGCTGCTCGCCGATGACGGCACGCCGATCGCGCGGCGCGGCGCGATCCTGGGGGCACCGGTCGATGCCGCCAAGCTGCCCAAGACCGTCACCAACGCCTTCCTCGCGATCGAGGACCGGCGTTTCCGGTCGCATTGGGGGATCGATCCGCGCGGCATCACCCGCGCCTTTTTCCACAACATCACCTCCAGGGGGCGCGACCAGGGCGGCAGCACGATCACGCAGCAGCTCGCCAAGAACGCCTTCCTCGATTCGGACCGCACCGCCGCGCGCAAAATCCGCGAAGTGATGATCGCATTCTGGCTGGAGGCGTGGCTGACCAAGGACCAGATCCTGTCGCGCTATCTGTCGAACGTCTATTTCGGCGACAACGTTTACGGCCTGCGCGCCGCTGCGCGGCATTATTTCGGGCGCACGCCGGAAAATCTGTCGATCGGGCAAGCGGCGATGCTGGCCGGGCTGGTCAAGGCCCCGTCCAAACTCGCCCCCACGATTAACCTGAAGGGCGCGCGCGATCGGGCCGCTTTGGTGGTGGCGGCGATGGTTGAGGCGGGCTTTCTCGACAAGGCCGAAGCCGCCAAGGTGCGCCCGGCGCGCCCGATTGCCGATCACGCGCAAGTGCTGCCCAACGGCACCTATTTCGCCGATTGGGTGCTGCCCGAGGCGCGCGACCGCGCGGGCGAGATCGCGACGGAGACGACGGTGCAGACCACGCTCGACCGCCGCCTGCAAAAAGCCGCCGAACATGCGGTACGGCGTGCGGGTTTGCGCCAGGCGCAGGTGGCGTTGGTGGCGATGCGGCCAGACGGGCGCGTGGTCGCGATGGTGGGGGGAAAATCCTATGCCGACAGCCCGTTCAACCGCGCGACGCAAGCGCAGCGCCAGCCGGGCTCGGCGTTCAAGCTGTTCGTCTATCTCGCGGCGATGCGCCACGGCCTGACCCCCGATTCGGTGATCGATGACAAGCCGATCACCATCGCCAATTGGTCGCCCAAGAACGCCGATGGCCGCTATCTCGGGCCGATCACGCTGCGCCAGGCGTTCGCGCGCTCGTCCAACGTCGCGGCGGCGCGGATCACCCAGCAAGTCGGCGTTGCCAATGTCATTCAGGCGGCGCGCGATCTCGGCGTCACCTCCCCCATCCCCAATGAAGCGACGATTGCGCTCGGCACGTCGAGCATGTCGCTGCTCGAACTGACTTCGGCTTATGCCGCGATTCTCGCCGAACGCTATCCGGTCCACGCGCATGGACTGGAGGCGGCACCAGCGGACCACGGCATCATCGCCGCGCTGACCGATCGCACCCACACGCTCGACGGCACCATCCATGACGAGATGCTCGACCTGCTCTCCGCCTCGGCCGAGACCGGCACCGGGCGCGCGGCGGCGTTGTCGGTCAAGACCTATGGCAAAACCGGGACCACACAGGACAGCCGCGACGCGCTGTTCGTCGGCTTCGCCAATGGGCTCGTCGTCGGCGTGTGGGTCGGCAATGATGACAACACCCCCAATGCCGGGCTGTCGGGCGGTGGCATTCCGGCGCGGGTGTGGCGTGATTTCATGCAGACCGCGCTCGGCGTTGGCCCCGCCGCCACGCCTGAACCGGTCGAGGAGGTCGATCCCGATGCGGGCAACACGCTGGGCGATGCCCTTGAGAATTTCCTCGATCCGGGCGCGATTCCCCCGGTCGAGGGCGAGATTCCGGGCGTCGGGCGGCTTCGGTTGCGCAATGGCGAAATCGACTTCGCGCCGAACCGCCCCGACCAGCGCGACCGCCGCCGCGACACCCCCGACGATCGCGCGCCGCGCCGCGACCAGAATGATCCCGCCGACGACCAATAGCGCCGGTTGACGCGGGGCGAGCGCGCCCGCATTGCTGCGCCATGCGCTTCTTCTCCGACAACGCCGCCCCCGTCCACGCCAACGTCCTCGCCGCCATCGCCGAAGCCAATGTGCTCGACACCGCTTATGACGGCGACGGCTGGAGCAAACAGCTCGACGCGCGCTTTTCGGACGTGTTTGAAACGCCGGTGCGGGCCTTGTGGGTGCCCTCGGGCACTGCCGCCAATTGCCTCGCGCTCGCAGCTTTGTGCCCCCCGCACGGCGCGATCGTGTGCCACCGCGATGCGCATATCCAGAATGACGAAGCCGGCGCGCCCGAATTCTACACCCACGGCGCCAAATTGCTGCTGGCCGAAGGCGATGGCGCCAAGCTGACCCCCGATTCGATCCGCGCCGTGCTCGATGCGACGCGCACCGACGTCCATCAGGTGCAACCGCACGCGATTTCGATCACCAACGCCACCGAATATGGGCTGATCTATAGCCCCGATGACGTCGCCGCGATTGGCCAGCTCGCGCGTGAGCGTGGGCTTGGGTTGCATATGGACGGTGCACGCTTCGCCAATGCCGTCGCGCATCTCGGCTGCGCGCCCGCCGACCTGACATGGCGCGCCGGGGTCGATGCGCTGAGCTTCGGCTTCATCAAAAATGGTGGGATGAGCGCCGAAGCGCTGATCTTCTTCAAGCCCGAACTCGCCGCGGCGACGCTCTATCGCCGCAAACGCGCGGGACTGCTGCTGTCCAAGGGGCGCTATCTCGCGGCACAATTGCTGGCGATGCTGGAGGGCGACCTGTGGCTCGATCTGGCGCGTGGTGCCAATGCCGGGGCGGCCTTGCTGGCGCAGGCGGCGGGCGACCGGCTGGTCAACCCGGTCGAGGCGAACGAAGTGTTCCTGCGTGTCACGCCTGCCGAGGCCGCGACGCTGCGCGCGCTCGGTTTCGACTTTTACGACTGGGGCCCGGGCGAAGCACGGCTGGTGATCTCGTGGAACCAGCGGACCGAGGACATTCGCCCGCTGGCCGATGCGATTGCCGCGCTTTGAGTGACGCCGCGCCCAATTCGAGCCGCCTCGCAATCCTGATCCCGTTCGGTATCGTCACGCTGATCTGGGGCTCGACCTGGCTGGTCATTCGCGGACAATTGGGCGTGGTGCCGCCAAGCTGGTCGGTTACCTATCGCTTCCTCGTCGCCGGTATCGTGATGCTTGGCTATGCAGCGGTCCGGCGCGAGCGCGTCCGGCTCGATGCGCGCGGCTGGGGTTTCGCCGCCGTGCTTGGCCTCCTGCAATTCTGCCTCAACTTCAACTTCGTCTATCGCGCCGAGGGGCATATCGCCTCCGGGCTTGTCGCGGTGGTGTTCGCGCTGATGCTGCTGCCCAACGCTTTGTTCGGGCGCATTTTCCTCGGCCAGCGGCTCGGGCGGCAATTGCTGGTCGGGGTCGGCGTGGCGATGATCGGCGTCACCCTGCTGTTCGTGCGGGAGGCTCGGATCGATCCGCACGGGCCCGGTGAGGTGATGACCGGAATTGGCTTTACCTTGCTCGCGATCTTGTCCGCCTCGACCGCCAATGTCATGCAGGGCACGCGCACCGCCCGCGCTTATCCCATGATCCCGACGCTGGGCGTGGCGATGCTACTCGGTGCGGGCTTTGACGGCGCCTTTGCCTGGGTGACGACCGGGCCACCGGTGATCGAGCCGACGCTACCCTATCTGGCGGCGACCTTGTACCTTGGCGTGTTCGCCTCGGCGATCGCCTTCCCGCTCTATTTCGGTGTGCTGCGCGTGATCGGTCCGGCCAAGGCGGCGTATTCGGGGGTGCTCGTCCCCGTCATCGCCATGTGCCTGTCGACGCTGTTCGAGGGCTATCGCTGGTCGTTGCTCGCAGGAGCCGGCGCTGCCCTGGTGATCGGCGGGCTCATCATCGCGCTCAGGGCGCGCAGACCGGCACGATAATCGCGGTAAAGCGGGCTCCAGCCGAGCACACGCCTGGCCTTGCCGGTCGCCACACGCCGGTTCTCGGCATAGAAGCCGCGCGCCATCGGCGACAGCGACTCCAGGGCCACGAAGGCAGGCGGCGCGAGCCCCAACAGCCGCGCGGCGAACGCCACCACCGCATTCTGGCTGGCCGGGACGTCGTCGGCGAGATTGTAAGCCCCGGGCGGGGCCGCAAATCCGGCGATCACCCCGCGCGCTATGTCATCGACATGGCAGCGGCTGAACACCTGGTCCGCCACATCGACGCGGTGCGCCATGCCGCTGGCGACACGATCGAGCGGCGAACGCCCCGGACCGTAAATGCCCGGCAAGCGGAACACCCGCGCGCCGATCGCCTGCCACGCCATGTCCGCCGCGGCGCGCGCGTTGCGGCGCCCATTGCCGATCGCAGCCGTCTCATCGACCCACGCCCCACCCGCATCGCCGTAAACCCCGGTTGAGGAGAGATAGCCGAGCCACGCCCCGTTTTTACGCAGCGCAGAACCATAAGCATCCAGCACCGGATCGACCTCGCCCGCTGGCGGCACCGAGGACAGGATATGCGTCGCCGCAGCCAGTTCCCGCGCAACCGCCGCGGCATCATCGAAGCGCACCGTACCGTCGCGCCCGTCACGCGTGGTGCCGATCACCACCCCGCCCGCGCCACGCACGTGCCCGGCCAGTGCCCGTGCCGTATAACCGAGCCCAAAGATCAGCAGCCGCACATCACTTCGCCCCATAGCCATTGTACAGCGAGCCGAAGAAATCGCCCTTGTTCCAGCGCGGGCGCGCGTCGCCATCGGCAATCGCGCGTGCAATCGCATAATTGGCCGCGACGAAGCGGATGCCCTGCGCCCAGTCGATCGGCTGCGACAGATCGTCGCCGGGTTGGTGATAGCGATGCGCGAAAAAATCCGCCACGGCGGCCTTGCCTGGCCCCTTCTGCCCCGGCCACAGGAACACCGCAGGCACGCCCTGCTGGACGAAGCGATAATGGTCCGATCGCACGAAAATGCCCTGCGCCGGATCGGGATCGGGCGACATCGTCACGCCCAATGCCTCCACCGCCTGCGCCACGATTGGCCCCAGCGTCGATCGATCGGCTCCGAACACCGTCATGTCTTCAAAGGCATAAGACAGGATCGGCATGTCGAGATTGACGTCGGCGACGATGCTGGAGATCGGCACGGTCGGGTGCTTGGCGAAATAATCCGATCCGACCAACCCCTTTTCCTCCGCCGTCACCGCCAGGAACAGGATCGAGCGGCGCGGGCGCTTGCCCGATGCCTTGAAGCGCTTGGCTTCCTCGATCAACGCGGCGATGCCAACGGCATTGTCCTCCGCGCCGTTATAGATCGTGTCGCCCTTCGCATCGGCGCGCCCCACCCCGAGATGATCGAGATGCGCCGACAGCACCACCACTTCGCTGGCCAGCTTGGGGTCGCTGCCGGGCAGCATGGCGGCGACATTGCCGCTGCTGCCCGGCTCGAACGCGGTCTTCAGCGCCACTGTTATGGTGACCCCGAGCCGCTCGGCACGGAAGCTTGCCTCACGGTCGACCGCGCGTTTGGCGATCTCGGTCCAGGGCGTGCTCGCGCCCGCGAACAGCTTGGCCGCTCCAGTCGTGCTCAGCGTCGCCAGCACTGGTGCGCCCACGGTTTCGCCGGTGCCATCGGCCTGCGCCCAGGTTGTGCGCGAACGGTCAAAGCCCGCCCCGTTTCCCGGCAAGGCACCACGCGTCAGCACGACCACGCCGACCGCGCCGTGCTGGGCGGCGATCACCGCCTTGGTCGTCACGCTTTGGAAGTGCGCGCGTTCTTCGCTCTGGAAACTGTCCGGCGCGCCCGCGAACAGCGCGACGATCTTGCCGCGCACATCCACCCCGGCATAATCGTCGCGGCGATATTGCGGCGCGACCAGCCCGTAGCCGACGAACACGACCGGCGCATCAAGCGCGGTGCGCGCCGCGCTTGCGACGACGCCCGGCACATAATCTTCACCGAAGGCAAGCGTGCGTGGGCCCGCACTCACGCTGGTCAACACGACATCGCCCTTGTCGGCGGCGCGATAGGTGACCAGCGGCACCTTCTGGATATAGCTGCCCCCGCAGGCATTGGGGTCCCCCGCCGGTTTCAGCCCGGCAGCATAGAATTGCGCGGCGACATAGTCGGCGGCGATCATAAATTCCGGACTGCCCGCCTCGCGCCCGCGCAGCGCGTCGGAGGCGAGAAACACGACATGCGCTTTCATCGCGGCCTGATCGTCGGGCAGCGCCCCGTCCTGCGCCAAACCCGTGCTCGCCCCCGTCAGCGCCAGCAGGGCGGCCATCCACAGCTTCATCGTCGTCCCTTTCCAGTCTCGCCCTCGCTATCACAGCGATTCGCGCAGGCAAATCGGGCGATTTCGGTGGCACCGCGCCGTTGCGGGTCTTACATCGCAAGCAATGCTCGATATTCAGACCAGCTCCGCCCAGCCTCAGATCACACCGCACGTCACGCGCCGCGCGGATTACACCGCGCCCGACTGGCAAGTGCCCGAGATCGCGCTGGACTTCGCGCTCGACCCTGCCGCCACCCGCGTGAAAGCCACGCTGCATGTGCAGCGCAGCGACGCGCACGATCGGCCACTGCGGCTCGACGGTGCGGGGCAGACACTGCTGTCGGTCTGCGTCGACGGGGTCACGGTCAATGACTGGACGATCGAGGGCGAGACGCTGGTGCTGCCGCTGGCGGGATCGGCGCATGTCATCGAAACCGAAGTCGAGATCGCGCCCGAGCGCAACACGCAATTGATGGGGCTCTATGCCTCGGGCGGCAATCTGTGCACGCAGTGCGAGGCCGAGGGCTTCCGCCGCATCACCTATTTCCCCGACCGGCCCGACGTGCTCAGCCGCTATCAGGTGCGGATGACGGCGGACAAGACGCGCTATCCGGTGCTGCTCGCCAATGGCGACCCGATCGCCGCGGGTGATTTGCCAGAGGGTAAGCACTGGGCCGAGTGGCGCGATCCTTTCCCCAAGCCCTGTTACCTGTTCGCGCTGGTGGCGGGCGATCTCGCGGTCAATCGCGGCAGCTTCGTCACCCTGTCGGGCCGCGAGGTGTCGCTTGGCATCTGGGTACGCGCCGCCGACGTGCCGCGCACCGACCATGCGCTGGCCGCGCTCAAAGCCGCAATGGCGTGGGACGAGCGCGTCTATGGCCGTGAATATGATCTCGACGTGTTCAACATCGTCGCGGTCGACGATTTCAATTTCGGGGCGATGGAGAATAAGGGGCTGAACATCTTCAACAGCCGCTACATCCTCGCCGACCCCGACACCGCGACCGATTATGATTATGACGGCATCGCCGCCGTCGTCGCGCACGAATATTTCCACAATTGGTCGGGCAATCGCGTCACCTGCCGCGACTGGTTCCAGCTTTCGTTGAAGGAAGGCTTTACCGTCTATCGCGACCAATGCTTCTCGGCCGATCAGGGTTCGGCTGCGGTCAAGCGGATCGAGGATGTGCGCGGCCTGCGCGCCGCGCAATTCCCAGAAGATGCGGGGCCGCTCGCCCACCCGATCCGGCCCGATTCCTATCAGGAAATCTCCAACTTCTACACCGCCACCATCTACAATAAGGGTGCCGAAATCATCCGGATGCTGGCCACCATCCTCGGCGCTCACGGTTTTCGCGCGGGCACCGATCTGTATTTCGACCGCTTCGATGGCACGGCTGCGACCTGCGAGGATTTCGTCGCGTCGCTGGAAGACGCGAGCGGCACCGATCTGACGCAGTTCCGCCGCTGGTACGTGCAAGCAGGCACCCCGCGCATCACCGCCTCCTTGCTGCATCACGAGGGCTCAGGCCGCGCGGAGCTGGTTCTGGCGCAACGTACCCCACCAACGCCGGGTCAAGACGTCAAGCAACCGGTCGTGCTGCCTTTGCGCGTCAAGCTGTTTGGTGCGGACAGCGCAAAACCCTATGCCCCGGAACAGACCGTGCTGCTAACCGAGGCCGAACACCGCATCGTTTTCGAGGACGTGCGCGAACGCCCGATCCTGTCGATCAACCGTGGTTTCTCGGCGCCGGCAATCCTGGAAACCGATCGCAGCGCCGCCGATCTCGCCTTCCTCGCTGCGCATGACGACGATCCGTTCGCGCGCTATGAGGCGTTGCAGCAGCTTATGCTCGATACGCTGGTGGCAAGCGCCGGGGGTGCCCGCGTCGATCATAGCGCCGTCATCGCCGCGATCGGCGGCACGCTTGCCAACGCGCAGCTCGACCGTGCGTTTGTCGCGGAAGCCGTGCTGTTGCCGTCGGAAAGCTTCATCGGCGACCAGATGGCGGTGGTTGATCCCGAGGCGATTTTCCGCGCCCGCGAAGCGCTCCGCCGCGATATCGGGCGCACGCTGGAAGACGCTTGGCGCACGGCGTATCACGCGGCGCGCGCCACCACCGACGGGTACGTCTATTCGCCCGAAGCCAAGGGGCTGCGGCGGCTGAAATCGGTGGCGCTCGGCTATATCGCGGCATCGGGTGCGGCGGATGCGGGGGCGCTTGCGTTCGCGCAATTCGAAACCGCCGACAACATGACCGACCGGCAAAGCGCGCTGACCACCTTGGTTGCAGGCGATTCGGCGCAGCGCACGCCCGCGCTCGACATTTTCTACAATCGCTACAGCGACAATGCGCTGGTGCTCGACAAATGGTTTTCGGTGCAGGCGATGGCCCCACGCGACGACACCGGCGCAATCGTGCTGGAACTGGCGCAGCACCGCGATTTCACGCTCGCCAACCCCAATCGCGCGCGCGCGTTGGTCGGCGCGTTCGGAGTCAATCAGCGCGCGTTCAATGCCGCCGATGGATCAGGCTATCGCTTCCTCGCCGATCAACTGATCGCGCTCGACCGGCTCAATCCGCAGACGGCGGCCAAGCTGATCCCGCCGCTCGGTCGTTGGAAGCGCTTCGACACCAACCGCGCGGCGCTGATGCGTGCCGAGCTTGACCGCATCCTCTCGGTGCCAGGACTGTCGAAGGATATGGCGGAACAGGCGTCGCGCAGCCTGAACGGCTGACGCAGGCGTCAGCGGTTTATCTGGGCCTGGGCTTCGGTCCGGGTCGTCGCACGCGCGCCTTCGGTCGGGTGCAGCGTGACGAGTGCGGCTGCGCCCAGCGCGAAACCACCCGCAAACTGCCAAAAGAAACCCGACTTCAAAACGCTGCGCATTGCCAACCCTTTCGCGACCGGCCCAATACCAATCGCTGCGATGCAGCAAATCGGCATTGTCCGGTCATTTCGCAAGAGGCTTTTCAGCAACCAATCGTTACCAAAAGCTGAACCACTGGTTCAACGTACGTTTGCGCAGGCCGTCTGGATGCGTTCGCAGGCTTCGCGCAGCAGCGCATCGGAGGTCGCATAGGAAATGCGCATCGCCGGCGACAGGCCGAACGCCGCACCCTGCACGGCGGCGACCTTCGCATCATCAAGCAGATAGGCGACGAACGCCTCGTCGCTGTCGATCAACTTGCCCGAGGGGGTCGATTTGCCGATCAGCGCGGAAAATTCGGGGTAGACGTAAAACGCGCCATCGGGCCGTGGGCAGGTGATACCATTTGCCTGGTTGAGCATCGACACGACCAGATCACGCCGCCCCTGGAACACGGCGGCGCGCTCCTTGAGGAAGCTCTGGTCGCCATTGAGCGCGGCGACGGCTGCCGCCTGCGCGATCGAACAGGGGTTGCTGGTCGATTGCGATTGCAGCTTGGCCATCGCCTTTATCAACCACGACGCGCCACCGGCATAACCAATGCGCCAACCGGTCATCGCATAGGCCTTGGAACAGCCATTGACCGTCAGCGTGCGCTCATACAGCGACGGGCACACTTGCGCGATCGTCGTAAATTCGAAGCCGTCATAGAGGATATGCTCATACATATCGTCGGCAAAGATCCACACATGCGGGTGGCGTTCGAGCACTTCGCCCAGCGCCTTCAGCTCGGCGGCGCTATAGGCGGCACCGGTCGGGTTGGACGGCGAATTGAGGATCACCCATTTGGTGCGCGGGGTGATCGCCGCCTCGAGCTGTTCGGGCAGCAGCTTGTAGCCCTGCTCCGGCCCTGCTGCGACGAACACCGGCGTGCCGCCCGCGAACAGCACGACATCGGGATAGCTCACCCAATAGGGCGCAGGCACGATCACTTCGTCGCCGACATCGACCGTGGCGACGATTGCATTGAACAAGGTGTGCTTGCCGCCGACATTCACGGTGATCTGGTCGGGTGTGTAGGTCAGCGCATTGTCGCGCGCGAACTTGGCGGCGATCGCGGCCTTGAGTTCGGGCGTGCCATCGACATTGGTATATTTGGTCTGGCCGTCGCGAATCGCCTTGATCGCGGCTTCCTTCACGAAATCGGGCGTGTCGAAATCGGGCTCGCCCGCGCCCAGGCCGATCACATCTATCCCTGCGCGCTTCAATTCCTGCACGCGCGTGGTGATCGCCAGCGTCGGCGATGGCTTGATGCGGGCGAGCGCGGCGGATGGATGCATAAGAAAGAGCCTTGGGAAATGCCGTGGCGGCGGGAAACTCGCGCGAGCGCTTATCCCGCCAAAGCCGCGCCCGCAACCGTCCGCCGCGCACGAATCAATCCGCGCAGGGCGTTGCCGACGAAAAATTCATGCGCGAGATCGGCCTCGGTCAGCACGCCCTCGATCGCACGACCCTGCGCCAGCAGCTCGGCGCGCAGCACCCCTGGCAACAGTCCGTCCTCCAGGGGTGGCGTGACGAGGATGTCGCCACGCGGGACGAACAGCGAGGTAAAACTCCCCTCGGTCAGCCGACCGTCGGGGCGCACGAACACCACTTCGTCGCCGCCCGCCGCAACGCGTGCCTGATCGTAAAAGGCGCGGTCGCTGGTCTTGTGACGCAGCCGGAAATCGGCGGGCGACACCGGCAACGGAACCACCGACACCGACAGCGGCTGATCCGAAGCCGCGGGCATTGCGGCAATTTCAATCGCCACCGCACCGCTCGGCGCCAACACCAGCCGCACCTTGCGCCGCACCCGCAAGCGGAAGGTCGCCGCTTGCAGTTCGTTGCGCGCGCCGTGCCGGTCAAACACAAAGCCGAAGGCGTGCGCGCTCGCCGCAAGCCGCCGGAGGTGGCGATCGAGCCGCAGGATGCCGTGTTCGGGATCGAACGCCATCGTCTCGATCAGGTCGAACGGGCGCGCGTCGCGGGTTAAAAAATCGGTCTTGGCGCGCGCTTCGTCCCATTCCTCAGCCGTCACCGAATCGGCGACGATGCCGCCACCCGCGCCAAAGCTGGCGTGCTCCGCGCCATAAGGCAGCGTCAACGTACGAATCGCGACGTTGAACATCGCATCGCCATCGGCATCGAACCGACCGATCGCGCCCGTATAGAGCCCGCGCGCGCACGCTTCGATCGTGGCGATCGCCTGCATGGCCGCGATCTTCGGCGCGCCGGTGATCGATCCGCATGGAAACAATGCCGCCAACACGTCGATCGCATCCGTGTCGGGTGCAATCGTGGCGGTGACGCTCGACACCAGTTGATGCACCGTCGGGTAGCTTTCCACCTCGAACAAATGCGGCACCGCGACCGACCCGGCGCGGGCAACGCGCGCCAGATCGTTGCGCATCAAATCGACGATCATCAGGTTTTCGGCGCGCTGCTTGGGGTCGTCGATCAGCGCCGCGGCAACCCGCCGGTCCGCATCGGCGCTATCGCCGCGCCGCGCCGTGCCCTTCATCGGCCGACATAACAGCGTTTCCCCCTCCAGCGAAAAGAACAGTTCGGGCGAAAGCGAGAGAATCCGCGCGGCCCCGGTGTCGATCAGCGCACCGAACCCGGCCCGCGCCGCCCTGCGCAGGCGGGCATAAAGCGACAGCGGATCGCCCAGGACGCGGGCATGTGCGCGATAAGTGAGATTGGCCTGGTACAGGTCCCCCGCGACGATATGAGCCTGGACGGCGGCGAAATGCGCATTATAGGTCGCCCGCTCGATCGCGGGTTCGGGCACGCCGAGCCACGCCCCCGCCGGATCCGGCAACAATGCGGGAACCGCATCGGGCGCGATTTCGAGATAACGCTCAAACAGGCCAAACCACAGCAAGGGAGTCGCAGCCTCGTCCGGCATGGGCAGGGTGACGGGTTCGAACGCAGCCCCGGCTTCGTAGGACAGGAATCCGGCGGCGTGCAGCCCGGTGGCCTGCGCCGCGCGCAGTGCCTCCAGTGCCGGACGTACCTCCGCGACCGTTCCCGCCGCCACGATTCGCACGGGATTGCAATAAAGCCGCGCCGCAGCACCGCCATCGCGCGCGTCGTCCAGCAGAACGAAGGGGCTCCGCAATTCAAGCGGGTTGGGCGGTGGCGTGTGCATAATCTCCTGTAGCAAATGCCCCGCCGACGCCCCTGTCGGCAACCCTTGGTTTTCGCGCGCTTGGTTTTCGGTCACACTCACCGTATTTCAAGCGGCATGACCGCTCAGCCCCCCCTCCGCGCCACCATCATCCCGGTGACCCCGCTGCAACAGAATTGCACCCTGCTCTGGTGCACCGCAACGATGCGCGGCGCCTTTGTCGATCCCGGCGGCGACTTGCCCAAGCTGCTCGCCGCCGCCGCGCAACATAAGGTGACGGTCGAGAAGATCATCCTCACCCACGGCCATATCGACCATTGCGGCGAGGCCAAGCCCCTTGCCGAACAGCTTGGTGTCGCGATCGAGGGCCCGCATGAGGAGGATCGCTTCCTCACCTCGACCCTGTCCGAAAGCGGCGCAAAATACGGCATTTCGGGCGTCAATTTCGAATCTGATCGCTGGCTCGTCGAAGGCGACACCGTCACCGTCGGCAATCTGGTGCTCGACGTCTATGAAACGCCCGGCCACACACCCGGCCATGTCGTCTTCCACCACGCGCCCTCCAAATTGGCGCTGGTCGGCGACGTGTTGTTCGCAGGATCGGTCGGCCGTACCGATTTCCCGCGCGGCAACCATCCGCAATTGCTCGAATCGATCGTCACCAAGCTATGGCCGCTCGGCGACGACACGACCTTCATTCCGGGGCACGGCCCGGCAAGCACCTTCGCGAATGAGCGCCGCACCAACATGTTCGTCAGCGACGCCGCGCTCGCCGCCTGAGGCTTATCCCGCGCGGACCGCGCTCGGGGCGGCCACGCTGGTTGCTGCGTGCGGGAGATACGGCAATACCACGGCATAGCCGCCCAAACCGAGCAGCAGCAGGAAGGTGATGATGGTCCCGGCCATCCGTCCGCCGGGCAAACCTTCCATCCCGAGCGCATGGCCGACTCGGCCGAGCAGGAACACCGCGCTCAGCACCCACAGCCACAGCGATGTGCCGCTGGTGAATTCGATCAGGGCGATCAGGATCAGGATGAAGGGCGTATATTCGACGAAATTCGCGTGCGCGCGCATCCGACGAATCAGCAGGTCGTTGCCGCCATCGCCAACATCGATCTTGGCCCTGGTGCGGACCGATCCGGTGCGCATCGCGAGCCACAAATTCAGGATCGCAGCAGCACCGGCCGTCATCAATGTAATCGGCAACATGATCGAACCCATCATTTTTCTCCCCCTGATCGCCCCGCAGACCGGGTGACCCTGCCTTGGCATCCATTCCCCAAGCTTGCAACGCCGCGCAGAATCGCTATAGGCCGCCATCTTCGCGATTTGTCTGGCATCGGTGCCGCTTGCGCGGCCAACCTCAGGCGTTGGTTGCGGAGAGCCCGAACCGGGCGTATCGCACCTGTCAGACAAGCATAAGGTTTCGCCGAAATGGCCGTCCCCAAAAGAAAAACCACGCCGTCCAAGCGCGGCATGCGTCGTTCGCACGATTCGCTCACCGTTGCGTCGTTCCAGGAATGCCCGAACTGTGGCGAACTGAAGCGTCCGCACAATCTGTGCCCGTCGTGCGGCCATTATAACGGTCGTGAGATCGTTTCGGTCGAAGGCTGACCTGACGAAACGCTCGGACAGTGAACAGGGAGCGGCCAGCGTGACGAACAGCTCCCGGATCGCGATCGATGCGATGGGTGGCGACGAAGGGCTGGCGGTGATGCTCGCCGGGGTGGCGCGTGCCCGCCGCCGGTTCGAGGACATGCGCTTCATCCTGGTCGGCGACGAAAGCGCGATCGAGGCGGGGTTGAAGAATCACCCCAACCTCACCGCTTATTCCGAAATCGTCCATGCCCCTGGCGTTGTCGGTTCGAGCGAGAAGCCGAGCCAGGCGATTCGCCGAGCCAAGACGACGTCGATGGGCATCGCCATCGACATGGTGAAGCAGGGCCGCGCCGCCGCCTGTGTGTCGGCGGGCAATACCGGCGCGCTGATGGCGATGTCCAAACTGTCGCTGCGGATGATTCCGGGGATCGACCGCCCGGCGCTGGCCGGACTGATGCCGTCGCTCGGCACCAACGACACCGTTGTGCTCGATCTTGGTGCCAATACCGAATGCGATTCGCGCAATCTCATCCAGTTTGCGGTGATGGGCGCGGCCTATGCGCGCACCACGCTCGATCTCGCGCGCCCGCGAGTCGCGCTGCTCAACATCGGCAGTGAGGACCAGAAGGGCACCGAGACGATTCGCGACGCCGCCACGGCGCTCCGCGCGGCGGCCCACTTACCACTGGAGTTTACCGGCTTCATCGAAGGCGACAAATTGTCGCGCGGCGATGTCGATGTGATCGTGTGCGACGGTTTTTCGGGCAATATCGCGCTGAAAACCGCCGAGGGCACTGCGCGGTTCGTGGCCGATTTGCTCAAGCGTGCCTTCCGCTCTTCGGTCCGCTCGAAGATCGGCTTCCTCATCTCGCGCCCCGCAACCGAATTGCTGCGCCATCATCTCGACCCCAATAACCACAATGGTGCCGTTTTTCTGGGGCTTAACGGGCTGGTCGTGAAAAGCCACGGCGGCGCCAACGAAGTGGGCGTGGCAACCGCCATCGCGGCGGCGGCAAAGATGGTACGCGACGATCTGACGCGACGTATTGCGGAAGATCTGGGTGATTTCGAGAAAAAGGCGGCATGATGCAAAGCGTGATTATCGGCACCGGATCGGCGCTGCCGACGCGGCGCGTGTCCAATGCCGAGCTGGCCGAAACCGTCGATACTTCGGACGAATGGATCGTCGAGCGCACCGGCATCCGCTTCCGCCATATCGCCGGCCCTGACGAGACCACCGCAACGCTGGCCGCCGACGCGTGTCGCGCGGCGCTGGGTTCCGCCGGTATTTCGGCGCAGGACATCGATCTGATCGTGCTGGCGACGGCCACCCCGGACCAGACCTTCCCCGCCAGCGCGACCAAGGTGCAGGCGATGCTCGGCATCGATGACTGCGTGGCCTTCGATGTCGCTGCGGTCTGTTCGGGCTTTCTCTATGCTTTGCAGGTTGCCGACAGCATGTTGCGCAGCGGGGCCGCCAAGCGCGCGTTGGTGATTGGCGCGGAAACCTTCAGCCGTATCCTCGACTGGGAAGACCGCGCGACGTGCGTGCTGTTCGGCGACGGCGCGGGGGCGGTTGTCCTGGAGGCCCAGGACACAGGCGCACGCGGCATTCTTGCGGTGCGGCTCCATGCCGATGGCCGCCACAACGAACTCCTCTATGTCGATGGTGGCCCCTCGACCACCGGCACCGTCGGCAAGGTGCGGATGAAGGGGCGCGAGGTGTTCCGCCACGCCGTCGTCAATCTCGCTTCGGTGATGACCGAAACGCTGGCCGTAGCCGGGCTTTCGGCGGGCGATGTCGATTGGCTGGTGCCGCATCAGGCCAATGCCCGCATCCTCGATGCGACCGCGCGCAAACTTGATCTGTCGCCCGACAAAGTCGTCGTCACGGTTGACCAACACGCCAACACCTCGGCTGCCTCGGTTCCGCTTGCGCTCGACACCGCAGTCCGGGACGGGCGAATCAAACATGGCGATCTGATCGTACTGGAAGCGATGGGCGGCGGCTTCACCTGGGGGGCAGCGGTCATCCGCTTTTGACCCCGCGATACCCATCTTGCCCTAATCCCTTGTTACGAGACTGTAACTAGCACTTTCAGTCCGCCACTTCTGTGTGTTAGGTCCATTCTCTACCATTCTCAGGGGAGGGAAACGGGATGGCATCTGCGGGAACATTGACACGGGCCGATCTGGCTGAAGCGCTCCACAATTCGGTTGGGCTATCGCGAGCGGATTCATCGAAGCTGGTCGAGCAGATCCTGGCCCATATGTGCGGCGCGCTTGCCAAGGGCGACAATGTCAAGATTTCGGGCTTCGGCACCTTTGTCCTGCGCGACAAAGGCGAACGGGTAGGCCGCAACCCCAAGACCGGCATCGAAGTACCGATCGCCCCGCGCCGCGTGCTCACCTTCCGCGCCAGCCAGATGATGCGGGATCGCATCGTCGAAGCCGACTGAGCACCGCCGTGGCGGTTCCGCCCGGGAGTCTTCCCCCACGAACCGACGCGGCCCATGCGGCAAAGGGCGGGGCGAAGGCGGTGGGGGCCTATCGCACGATCGGCGAACTGTCGCGCGAGACGGGGCTGCCGCAGCATATCCTGCGCTATTGGGAAACGCGCTTCCCGCAATTGCGCCCGCTGCAACGCGCCGGCAACCGTCGCTATTACCGGCCCGAGGACGTGGCATTGGTCCGGCGAATCGCGGCAATGCTCAACCAGGACGGCTATACGATTCGCGGTGTGCAAAAGGTACTGATGGCCGAACGCAAACCCGCCGCGACGACCGGGGCGGGCGTCGCATCAGACAGGCGAGACGCGATTGTCGCCGTGCGCACTGCGCTTGCGACCGCGCTCGCCGAAGACGGGTAATCGCCAACGTCGATGTGATTCGAATGTTCGGCAGGATGCGCAATGGCCCGGCGACCCCGGGACGACGCGAAACATAGCGCCGGTCGAGCCGGGGCCGGCATTCTCCCTCGGGATCACTTCCGCCCCGTGACTCCAAGCATCGCCAATCCCCCAATGAGGGACAAGGCGGCGAGCGTGAGGAACAAGGTGCCAAAACTGTGCGGAGTTGCCAGCCACCACGCCAATGCCGGTCCAATCAACACCGGCACCGTATTCGACAAATTGATCAATCCAAGGTCGCGCCCACGCCGTTGCGGGTTGGGCAGCAACTGCATGACGAAACCGATCTGCAGCGTCAGGAACACGCTCCAACCGATCGAATATAGGAAAAAACCGGTGGCGGCGGCGGCCCAGTTGGTCGCGCACGCCATCACTGCCAGCCCCGTCGCGTCGAGCACGACCGCCATGACGAGGAACGGCTTGCGCCGTCCGAACCCGTCCGACCAGCGACCAAGCCCGATCGCCAGCGGTAACGGCACGATATTCGCAAGAAAAATCAGCCCCCCGACCTGCGCCGTCATGCTGCCGCGCGCCGAAGGGACGACAAATTGCTCCATGAAAAACAATAGATAGGCCGACAGCACATTGCCGGGAATCTGGACCATCAAGCGCGATATCCAGGCGATGACGAGATCGGATGATGACGCGGTGACCGTCCGATTCATCCCCTCCACCGCCGGCTCGGGCGATGTCGCCAGCAATGGCCCGAGGCAGAGGATGACGACCCCGGCGATAACGGCCAGGCGAAGACCCAATGCAGGCGCGGTCCATTGCACCAAAAGCGGCCCGATTGCCGCGCCAAGCGGCTGAGCGCCCGCAAGCAGGCCGCTCATCAAGCCATTTTGCCGATCCGGGCTTTCCTCGGCGAGCAGCGCGACCAGCGGCGCCAGGACGGTGTTGAGCGCGACTTGAAACGCCATGATCGCGAGGACCAGCATCACCGGGGTGCGCGCGCTGGCGACACCCGCATAGGACAAGATCGTCGCGACGAGGCCCGCCGCGATCCAGTATCGCCGCCCGATGCCCCGCTCGAGCGAACGGTCGCTCAGCCACCCGAAAAGGATGCCGGCGATGCTGGCCATCGCGGCCCCCGCGATCATGGCCGTTGCGAGCACGCCGAGCCGCGCCTCCCCCGCAATCTGTTCGATCCGCAACGGCAACAACAGGGTCAGCAACGGCAAATACGCAACAACGCATCCGGCATAGCCAAGCGCGCCGAGCACCGGGATCAGCAGGGGCGATCGCCCACCACGACGGAAAGAAAACAAGCGGGCGGAATGCGCGGTCATGTACCCCCTGCTTAGGATGTCGGTATCGCCGCAGCCAGAGGTTTGCGCGGTGCTATCGGCGGCGGGCCGTTGATTGCCGCAGTTCGAGTTTCGCCGGAACGATAATCGGCTGTACCGGCGGATCGCGCCCGGCCAGGTCTGCGATAATAAGTTCGACCGCCTGCGCCGCCAGATCAGCGATCGGCTGATCGATCGCCGTCAACGGCGGGTGCGTAAACCGAACGATCGGGGTGTTGTCGAAGCTGATCAACGATACGTCGCGCGGCACCGCAATTTTGCGCTCCCGGCACGTTTCGAGCGTGGCCAACGCCATCTGGTCATTGCTGGCGACAATCGCGGTCGCGGGGTCGGCGGCATCGAGCAAAGCGACCGCCGCGTCCCGCCCCGAGGCGTAGCCGAAATCTCCGCGCGCCAGCAAATCGTCCGCCAGCCCCGCCGCCGCCATCGCCGCACGCCAGCCATCGACTCGCCATGCGCTGAGTTCATAATCGGAAGGGCCGGCGATGAAGCCGATCCGCGTATGTCCAAGCGCGATCAGATGCTCGGTCGCGATCCGCGCCGCACGGTCATCGTCCATCGTCAGCGCAAAGCCCGCGCCCGCGCGCCGCGAGCCGATCCGCGCGAAGCTGATCTTCTGGGCTTCGAGCAAATTGACGATCAGCGGGTTTTCCGAATGCGGCGGGGTCAGGATCACGCCGTCGGGCTGGAGCGCGGCAATCGCCCCCATCAATTCGCGCTCGATATGGTCGCTATGCGTGTCGACCAGCTCGACGATCATGCGATAGCCATAGCTCGCGCAAGTCAGCATTCCGCCGAGCAGCATCTGGTCAACCCAATCGGTGCCCTGCCGGGCGCGCCAATCGGCGATCGTGCGTTCACGGTCGTTGAGCGCGACGATCAGATAGGAACGAGAACCGCCCATGCGCTGCGCCGCGATCGAGGGCACGTAGCCGAGCCGGTCGATCGCTTCCTGCACCCGCGCGACCATTTCGGGCCGGACGCCCGGCTCCTTGTTGATGACGCGGCTGACGGTTTGCAACGAAACCCCGGTATCCGCCGCAACGTGCTTGATGGTCACGGCTTGCCGTCTGCGCGCCATACCGTCAGCCGCCGCAAAACTGCGCGACATAGTCGCCATGTGCCGGCAACCCGGCGACCGTGCGCGCCACATTTTCGCGCAATGTCGTCAGGAATTTCGCCAGTTCCTCGTCGCGCAACTTGGCGGCGATCGGGTGATAGGCGGCGGGTTCGATGCCCTGTCCCATCATCACCTGCACCCAGCTATTTTCCGCAAACAGCTCCTCATTACGGCGAAACACACGCCCGGTTTCGCGGAACAGGGCGATTTTCTGCGCCAGACTATCGGGAATCGCCATCCCCGCACATTGCCGCCAGAACGCCGAATCGCGCCGGTTGGTCGCCTTATAGTGGAGGATCAGAAAGTCGCGGATCTGCTCCATGTCGGCAAATTGCTGGTCGTTGAACTCGGCGATGTCGCGCGGCGAGATCGCACCTGCCGGCATCATCCGGATCAACCGCAGGATCGCGCGCTGGATGAGATGGATGCTGGTCGATTCGAGCGGCTCCATAAACCCGCCCGATAGCCCGATCGCAACGACGTTGCGGTGCCACTGCCGCCGCCTGGCACCGGTTACGAAGCGGATATGGTTCGGCTCGGTCAGCACCGTCCCTTCGATATTGCCGAACAGCCGCTCGAGCGCGGCATCACGCTCCAGATAGCGGCTGCAATAGACGATGCCGTTGCCGGTGCGATGCTGCAACGGGATGCGCCACTGCCACCCGGCATCATGCGCCATCGCGCGCGTATAGGGCACCGGCGGGCGGACGTTTTCGGTCTGCACGGCAATCGCCGAATCGCATGGCAGCCAATGGGTCCAGTCGTCATACCCGGCATGTAACGCCTGTTCGATCAGCAGCGCGCGAAACCCGGTGCAGTCGAGAAACAAGTCGCCCTCGATCACCGCGCCCGATTCGAGGTGGAGCGCCGCGACATCGCCACTTTCGCCATCGAGCGCGACATGCGCGATGCGGCCCTCGATCCGGCGCGTGCCATCGGCTTCCGCCATCCGCCGCAGGAATTGCGCGTAGAGCGACGAATCGAGCTGATAGGCATAGTTCATGCGCTCATCGGGCAAATGCGCGAACTTGCCCGCCAGCGCCGCGACGAGCTCAAGGCAATAGGCGTCATACGCCGCATCGTGCCCACGCTCGCGACCGTTCAGCCAGAAATGCTGGAAGCCCGCTGACCAATGGTCCTGCCCGGTAATCCCAAATGAGTGGAAATAGCGATCGCTGCCGTCCTTCCAGCCATCGAACAGGATGCCGAGCTTGAAGGTTGCCTGTGTCGCACGCATGAAATCGGCCTCGCCGATGCCGAGCAGCCGGTTGTAGGTGACGAGCGGCGGGATCGTCGATTCCCCCACTCCGATCGTCCCGATCGCATCCGATTCGACCAGCGTTACCTCGGCGGTGCGGCCCATCGTCCGCGTAAGTGCAGCGGCGGCCATCCAGCCAGCAGTGCCGCCCCCGGCAATGACGATGCGGCGTGGGCTGGCAATCATTGGCTGAGGTTCCTGAGCAGGAAGGCGCGGATGCGACCCGCGCTTTCGGGAGTGAGCGGGGCGAGCACGCTGCGACCATGCTCGGGGATGTGCGCGGTTACGTCATCACCATTGTTGAAGACATAATAATCGAACAGGTCGCGCCAATGCTGTTTTTGATCGGCGGGCAAATCGCGGATCGCGAGCAAAGCGTGGTTGAGCGCATCCTGCGGCGACCCCAGCCAGCGCGGCGTTTCACGCCACCAATAGTTTACCAGCACGTTGAAATCGGCGAGTCCCTCGACATGGTGCCACCACATCGCCGGAATATACAGCGCGTCACCGGCGTCGAGCTCAGCGACCTGGGCGTGCGCCAGCGCTTCAGGGAAACGTGGATGGCGCTGCAGGTCCGGCGCGTGGAAATCGACCATGCTGATCGCACGACCAGCCGGTGTGTTGTCGATTGGCCCCAGATGGAGGTTGCGAAACTGTTCGCGCGGAAACAGCGTGAAGCGCCGCCGCCCCACGGCAACGCAGGCGAGATTGTCGGGCAAATCGTTATGCGCGGCGATCCGCGTCTTCGACCCGATCCAGATGCTCGCCAGACAGTTTCGATCGGGCAGATCGACATGATTGGCCTCATGCAAGCCGGTGAAGAACTGGTGCATGTCAATCGAGCCGAGATAGACCGGCGGGGCGCCCGCTTGCCCCTCGACCGACTCCATCCGCTGGAAGATATCGGGCAGCTTCGCGCGCAGCGTGCGGAAGTTCATCGCCATCGCGGCATCGTAGAACAGTCGGCCGTCACCGCCCTGCTCGCCCACCGTAACCGTGAAGGCGGTGTCGCGGTGGTGCTGCAGCAAATAGCTGCGCGCGTCGCGTGATGAGCAGCGACCCGCCGCGACCAGCGGCCAATCCCGAACCAACCCGCGCACGACGAACGGCGCGTCGGCCGCGCGCAGCCGCGCGTCGAGCTCGGCCGCATCGGCAACCTGGACCTCGGCCACTTCCGCAAGATCCTTGAAAATGCCGGAATCGGCTTCAACCATGCGCGGTGTTCCGTCGGCTTTTGCGATCAATCAGCGCGGCGACATTGCCAAGCGAGGCGAGTGCCATGAACACGGGCATCAAGTGCCCCTCGGCGTGCAGCTCGCCAAGCGTGGCGGCGTCGAGTTGCTGCAAGCGCTCCTCGGCGATGCCGTGATAACCAACCAGCCGGTTGGTCGTACCATCGTCGAGCGTGATCTCGAGCGTCAGCGGCTCGATCAGTTCGTGGCGCGTCAGCGCGGCGAAAAATCCTTCGCTCGCCTGCCAGCCTGCGTCGAGCTCACCGAGCTGTTCGGCAATTGTCTCCAGATACGGCGTCGGACGGCCAAGGTCGTCGAACACCCGTACGCCCTCGCCGCCGGTCGCGACGCGCGGGTTGTCGAGGTCGAGATGGATCTGCTTGTCGCCGCCGGGCGTCGCGGGGTGGCCGATCAGGAAAGGCTGGATCTGCAACGCGAGCGGACGATACCGTGCATCCCATTGCCCCCCGTCGAGGAACAGATTCTCGCCGGGCTCGAACCCGAACATCGCCAGCGCCTGGAACCGGTCGCGCTGGGGGGTAAGACGGAACAGGATTGGATAGTCATTCTGCACGCGGCGGAACTCGCTCGGCACGATCAAGCACGACATCACCGCGTCGCCCAGGTCCACGCCGTGCGTGGGAGTAATGCGCAGCGTGCGGTGTTCCGCGCTGTTGAGCAGGACGTGGTTGGCCATCAGGAAATCTGCTCCGTAAGGATCGGTTGATGTGCCGCCCGGCACGCATCGAGATAGGCGCGGATCGGGGGCAGCGTGGCGACCATGCTGCGCGTGCGCTGCGCGATCGCTGCCAGCGATGGCACCTTACCCACCCGGAGCGGGCCGGAATCCGGCACGCGCGCGCCCATACCGTAGAGGATATATTGATAGCTGGCAGTCGGGAACAGCTCGTCGAGCATCGGCAGGTCGGCGCGCAGTGGCGGCCGGTGCTGCCACAGCGCCAGCAATTCGCCGAGCCGCGGCGGGATCGATGCCGGGTCGCGGTGATCGCGCCAATAGCGCCCGTCGCGTCGGCTCAGCACATAATGCAGTTTCAGGAACTCGACGATCCGGTCCCAACGATAGCGGAACAGCGTGTTGAAGCGCGCGGCCACCAGTGGCATCGTCGCGCGCGTCGGCCAATCGTCGAGCAGCGCGTCGAGCGACAGCTCGACCGTTACGATCGCCGATGCTTCCAGCGGCTCGAGAAAGCCCGCCGACAGCCCGATCGCGAGGCAGTTGCCGACCCAAAAGTGTGCGCGGTGCCCCGAGCGAAAGGTCAGGCGACGCGGCGTAATCGGCGCATCGGTGCCGAGATACGCCAACAGCGTCTCCAGCGCCGCATCGTCGCTCATGTGCGCCGATGAATAGACGCAGCCGACGCCGCGCCGGGTCGGCAAGCCGATGTCCCAGATCCATCCTGCGGCATGGGCGGTGGCGTCGGTTTGCGCCTTGATCGGGCTGTCGGCGGCGACCGGCACCTGTACCGCCAGCGCACGGTCGTTGAACAACACGTCGCTGCGGTCGATGAAGGGAACATCCCCCATCAGCAGCGCGGCATGGCCGGTGCAATCGAGGAACAGATCGCCCTTAATCACGCCGTGCGTGCGCGTGCGCACCCCAATGATGTCGCCCTGCTCCGCCCGGTCGACCCCGATCACATGATCGCGCAAGTGCCGAACACCGAGCCGCTCGGTCGCGTGCCGCATCAGCAGCGCCGCGAGTTTGCCCGCATCGAGATGATAGCCATAGTTCAACGCGCCCGCGAAATCGGGCATCGACCGCTGCCGGGGTGCGAGATGCTGCTGCGCCACCTGCGGTTGGGGCGTGACGACATCGGCAAACGCCGTGCCGGCCGCCTCGGTCTGCCATGCGGCGACAAGCGCGCGCGCATCCGGCTCGGCAGGCGGCGTGAAGGGGTGAAAATAGACGTCGTCGGGCGCACCGCTCGCCCAGCCCCGAAAACGCGATCCATGTTTGAACGACGCATCGCAGGCGAGCAAAAATTCCGCCTCGCCGATACCGATCCGCTCCAGCGTCGCCCGCAGTGTCGGCCAGCTTCCCTCCCCCACGCCGATCGTCGGAACATCGGGCGATTCGACCAGCGTGACCGCGATGGGATGCTCTGCGGTCGGGCGGGCCGCCGCTGCAATACGGCAAGCGGCCAGCCAGCCCGCGGTGCCGCCGCCAACCACGACGACTTTAGAGATGGCCGTATGCAATTGGCCCGTCCTGTTATGTGGTCCGTATCAGGCCCTGTCTGACACCGCTTATGCCGCGCAGACCCGAAAAACGCCACCCTCGCGCTGCGAGGGTGGCGTTACACGCATTGCTAGAAGGTAATCCGCGCGCCGCCCGAATAGCGCGGCCCTTGCTTCGTCACGAACGCGATGTTGCGGTCCGAGCGTAGATGCCCGCTGCGATTTTCGCTGTTCACGTTGATCCCCTCGAAAAAGACCGAGATGTTCTTCGTGACCGCGTAGCTCGCGCTGACGTCGAGCTGACCATAGGTGTTGACATAGTACGGGTTGACACCCGCGCCCGCCAGATACCCCTTGCGCCAGTTATAGGCAGCGCGCGCCTGCAGCCCGTTCTTGTCGTAGAACAAGACCGCGTTGGCACTGTCGGATAGCCCGGTGATCGCAAATTGTGACACGCTGGCCGGCAGCGTGTTGTCGTAATTCCGGTTCCCCTTGACGATCGTATAGTTGAGGATCGTGCCGAAGCCGGTGTGCCAGAAGCTGTGCTGGATCGCGAATTCGAACCCGTCGACATTGGCGGTCTGGCTGCTGTTGAACGGCGTCTGGATGACGAAGTTGACCAACGGATCATTGGGTTGCGCCACAATCGCGCCATTGACCACACCGCCCGGATAATTGGCGGCAATATAGTCGCGGATCTGGGCAAAGGTCGCGCTCGCCCCCAGCGCATTGAGCGCCGCCTGATAGCGCGGGCCGTTCTGCGTTACGCCGTTGAAGGTCGTGGTGGGCGACGTAATTCCAGGAATTGTCTGGTTGATAACGGTATTACTAATGAAATTGGATACGTTTTTGTGGAAATATCCAACCGAAATGTAGCTTTCTTTACTGTAATACCATTCCGCCGACAAATCGATATTCTTCGATTTGTAGGGGATTAGATTTGGATTGCCGACCGACCCCGTACCGCCACCCACACGGAACAGCGTGTCGAGCCGCCGGCCGCCCTGCAGGCTGCCATAATCCGCGCGCGTGATCGTATGGCTATACGATGCGCGAAGCTTGACCGTGTCCGTCGGCTCAATGTCAAAATCGACCGACGGCAGCCAGTTCTGGTAGCTGCCCCGGTACGAGGTAAAGCCGCTACCGTTGAACAGGATGTTGAACTCGTTCTGCGAATTCTGCCGCGCGCCCGACGGAGACGGCACCAATGCCGACGCCGCAACTTGGGTCGTCTCGTACCGCACACCGCCGATGATGTGGCCGGGGACCGAGAAAACGTTGAATTTGCCGTTGAACTGGAAGTACGGCGCGGTCGTCTTTTCGCGGACGCGTGAGTCGGTGGTGTAAGGCTGCAGGCACTGGCCGTTGCCGCCGCAAATCTTATACGCTTGGTCGAGCAGGTTCACGACGCTCGGCAGGTCGAACGAATAGAACGACTTGACGATGTTCGCCGCATTGGCACCGCTGATGCCCGAGAATTTGTCGGGAATGCTGACCAGGTTGAACAGGCTGTCGGGCAACAGTGCCGCTGCGGCGGCACGCTGCGCCGCGCTGTCGCCACCCGTGCCGCCCCACGTATCGTTCTGCAGCACGCTATAGGCCGAGCGCACCTTGTTGTCGGTGTATTGGATACCCCAATCGAGACTGTCGAGGAAACCATCGTGATGGTCGTAATGGCCCTTCAACTGAAGCTGGTTGATCTCGTCGCGGAAATACGAATTGCGGAACGCATTGCCCGTCGGAACGATGTTCGCGGGATTGAGCGGATCGATACCGGGATAGGTATTGAACGAAATGACGGGCAGCTTGTTCTCAAAGTTGATCGACTGGCTCTGGATGCCGAAGACCGCAGTACCCACCGAATTGCTGTTGCCATACGGGCTGTCCGGCTTCGATTCCGCCGTCGAGTGGTTGACGTCGAGCACGATGGTAACGCCACCCGGCCCCTTCCACGTCAAATTGCCGCCAATCGCCTTGTTTTCGCTGCGCGCCGAGGTTTGCGATGCCGAATAAGCCAGGTCCTTGGTTTCCGCCGCCTGGAACCGCTCGGTGTAAAAGACAGGGCCGGCGACGGGACCGTTGGTCCACGCGCTCGACGTGTCGTTGTGATTGAACCAAATGCCGACGCTGTTGTCGCGAATATCAACCGTATTGCGCGAATAGGTGTAGTCGACCGTCGCCGTCAGCGAATCGGTCGGCTTGAACTGCAGCACCGCCTGGCCGTTGATACGCTGGCGCTTGCCATTGACCACGTCATAGCCGGCATTTTGCGGCACCTGATAGACGTCGGTCGGCCCCGGACGATTGGTGATGTTGGCGTAGCGCGGGTCACCCTGCTGCGCGAGCGACCCCCAATTGTTTTCCGCCCCGAGATAGCCATCGCGGAAGCCGACATTGGCCTGGTTCGCGCTGAAATGCCGCTCCTGGAACGAACCGAGGATGAGCACGCCGATCCGATCATCGGCGAACGTGTCCGAAAAAATACCCGACACTTCGGGGGTTACGTCCTTGCCGCCATTTTGCGACGTATCGATCACGCCACGCGCGGACAACGAACCACGCAGGCCGGGCTTGTCGAATGGTTTCGGGGTGCGGATGTTGATGGTCGAGCCAATGCCGCCCGACGGGACGCTGGCACGCCCCGACTTGTACACCTCGAGCGCGGCCACGCCTTCAGAAGCGAGGTTGGCGAAATCGAACGAGCGCGACACCGGCGCGCCATTGCCATCGCCGATCGTCGACGTCGCGAGCTGACGACCATTCAGCGTCACCAGATTATATTCAGGACCGAAGCCGCGAACCGTGACGAACTGCCCTTCGCCGTTCGAACGGTCGATCGACACGCCGGTGATGCGCTGCAGCGATTCGGCGAGGTTGGTATCGGGGAACTTGCCGATATCCTCCGCCGAAATCGCATCGACGATACCCTGCGCATCGCGCTTGAGATTGATCGAATTGCGCAGGCTGGCGCGGATGCCGGTTACGACGATATCGCCACCCGAATCGCCCCCATCCGGAGCCCCCGCGCTCTGCGTCGGAAGCGGCGCGGCGCTGGTCGGCTGGTCCTGGGTCGTCGACGCCGTATCCTGCGCCACAGCGATCATCGGATAGCTTGCAAGCGCAAGCACCGATCCGCCAAGTGCCAGTCGCGTAGCCAAACGGGTCCTGAAGCCCCCCATCGTCATCCTCCCTGAAAACGGCGCATTATCCCTGCGCCTCTTGCTTGAGAACGTTCACTTGCTCCGCAGCACTACGATTGTCAAGCCAGCGGCACGCCGGAAACGCGATGTTGTGAACGTTCTCAAGATGTGCTGTTTATGCGCCACACGCAGCGGCATGGTTGGGCGGGGCACGCCCGATAACAAAAGCCTATCCGCAAAAAAATCAGGGAGGATTCCGCAATGGCAAGGACGATTCATGGCTGGCTGCTGGGCGCGACGCTGCTCTCGGGCGTCGGTACCGCAAACCCCGTCGTTGCGCGCCATGCGACCGTCGCCGCAAAAGCGCAGGATGCGCGGGCACGCGCCGCCGCAATCGTTGCCCGAATGACACTCGATGAAAAAATCGCGCTGGTCCACGGCCTCTTCCCGCCAATGGCGAAAGGCAAGACGCCGAATGAACTGATCCCCTCAGCCGGCCATATCGACGGGATCCCGCATTTGGGCATCCCGTTGATTCGCGAGAGCGACGCCTCGCTCGGCGTCGCCAATCAGGTCGAGCAACGCAAGGGCGACGTCGCGACCGCGCTCCCTTCCAGCCTTGCTACCGCCGCCACCTTCGACCCCGCAATCGCACGCGCGGGCGGCGCGATGATCGGTGCCGAGGCGCGTGCCAAGCGCTTCACCGTGTTGCTCGCCGGGGGTGTCAATCTGACACGCGACCCGTGGAACGGGCGCAACTTCGAATATCTTGGCGAGGATCCGCTGCTCGCCGGGACGATGGCGGGCGCGCATATTGCGGGTGTGCAGTCCAACAGGATCGTCTCGACGATCAAGCATTACGCGCTCAATGCGCAGGAAACCGGTCGCACCGTCGTCGACGCGCGGATTGGCGAGGCCGCGCTGCGCATGAGCGACCTGCTCGCTTTTCAGATCGCAATCGAGACGGGCAAGCCCGGCTCGGTGATGTGCGCCTATAACAAGGTCAATGGCGACTGGGCGTGCGAGAATGCGCATTTGCTCACCGACGTGCTGAAACGCGATTGGGGATATCGCGGCTGGGTGATGAGCGACTGGGGTGCGGTGCATTCGACCGCCAAGGCGGCGAATGCCGGGCTCGATCAGGAATCAGGGCAGGAACTCGATCACGCCATCTACTTCGCTGACGCGCTGAAGGCCGATATCGCCGCCGGTCGCGTGCCGATGGCGCGGCTCGACGATATGGTAACGCGTTATCTGACCGGACTGATCGAAACCGGTGCCTATGACGCACCGGCCACTGTCGCGCAGCCGATTCCCTATGACGCCCATGCCGAGGTCGCGCAGCGCGCGGCCGAAGCCGGGATCGTGCTGCTCAAGAACGACGGCGGCCTCCTCCCGCTCACGCGCACCGCGAAACGCGTCGTGTTGATCGGTGGTCGCGCCGATGTTGGCGTGCTGTCGGGCGGCGGGTCGAGCCAGGTCCGCTCGGTCGGCGGGGCGCCGGTCGAAATCCCGCTGACAAGCGGTGCCGCATCCTCCTTCGCCCGCATCACCTGGCACGCGTCCTCGCCGCTGCTCGCGATCCGCGCCGCCATGCCGCAGGCGCAGGTAAGCTGGATCGATGGCCGCGACCCGGCCGCCGCCGCTGCCGCCGCCAAAACCGCAGACGTGGCAATTATATTCGCGACACAGTGGACAACCGAAGCACAGGACGTGGCCGATCTGTCGCTGCCCGATCAACAGGACACGCTGATCGCGGCGGTCGCCGCCGCGCAACCCAGGACGATCGCGGTACTGGAAACGGGTGGCCCGGTGCTGATGCCGTGGCTGTCGGCGGTGCCTGCGGTCGTGCAAGCGTGGTATCCTGGTCAGCGTGGTGGCCCCGCGATCGCCAATATCCTGACCGGGCGCGTCAATCCGTCGGGCCGCTTGCCGATCACCTTCCCCGCGCGCGCGACGCAGGCCCCGCGCCCCGCACCGGTCGGCCTCGATCGGCTGACTGCCGCCGAGGCGCAGGCCGCCGCCGATCCGGGTCATGCCAGCGACCATCAATTGGCAAGCTTCCCGATCGATTACACCGAAGGGGCGGACGTCGGGTATCGCTGGTATGAAAAAACGCGCGCCACGCCGTTATTCCCCTTCGGCCACGGGCTCAGCTACACCAGTTTCGCGTACCGCAACCCGGTGGTGAAGGGCGGCGCGAAGCTCAGCATCAGCTTCGAGGTAGTCAATACCGGGCGCGTTGCCGGGGCGGACGTGCCGCAAATCTATGTGAGCAGGGATGGAGCGGCGGCATCGATGCGGCTTGCCGCATTCCGGCGCGTCACGCTGAAGCCGGGTGAGTCGACACGCGTCACACTAGTGGCCGAGCCACGCATCCTGGCGGATTATGATCCGGCTTTGCCCGGCTGGCGCGTCGCCGGTGGGCGTTACCGCGTCGCGTTGGCGCACGATGCCCGCGACCGCGCGCTCATCTCAACCGCGACGGTGGCGGCAGCGACGATGAAGCCCTAACCGACGGACAAGAAGGCGGTGACCGTCAGCCGCCCCAGCGCGGGGTCGCTCGAGGCTACCGTCGATATGGGTTCAAGATACTTCGAAGCGCCCGGCGCATGTCGTATAACAAATGCGGGATGGACAGCCACGATTGGCAGAGCGCCCCCGCCCGCCGCATCCGTCCGTAAAGCTACGCATTGTTGACCTCACGCGATCGACCGATCGTGGCGGCTTCCAACCCGAGGAGCCGACCGATGAAAAGCATCCTGCTGCTGGTACATGACGATTCCGGACAAGAGGGGCGCCTGCAAGTGGCGCTGGATTTGTGCCGAGGGCTGCGTGGCCACCTAACCTGTCTCGACGTTTCGATCGCGCCCGAGGTCATGGACGATTACGTGTTGCTGGGCGGTGCAGCCTTGCTGATGGAGGATGAACGCGCCGCCGAAGCCCGCAACCGTAAACGGATCGAGCCGCGCCTGGCGCATGAGGATGTACCGTGGAACTGGATCGACACCGCAGGCAATCTCGGCGACCAGATGGTTCATGCGGCGCGCCTGAGCGATCTCGTCGTTGTCAGCGCAAAACTGCCGAGCTTTGCAACCCACGACATCGCGAACCTGCCCGGCGAATTGCTCACTCGAACCAATCGCCCGATCTTCGCAGTACCCGAGAGCACCATCGGACTGAACCTTGCCGGCAATGCGCTCATCGCGTGGGACGGCTCCGCCGAAGCGGAGGCGGCAATGCGCGCGGCGGTTCCGGTGCTGAGCTTGGCTGCTTCGGTGACATTGCTGGAAATTGACGATGGATCGATCGCGCTCCCGGCGAGCGATGCGGCAACCTATCTTTCACGGCACGATATCAAGCCCGTGGTCAGCACGCTGCCGGCCAGTGCCGGAGGAGTCGGCGCGACGATCCTCGCCGAAATCCGCAATCAGGCAATCGACTATCTGGTAATGGGCGGGTTTGGTCATGGCCGATTGACCGAAGCACTGTTCGGCGGGGTCACGCGGCGGATGCTGGCGGAAAGCCCGATCCCGGTCCTGCTGGCGCATTAAAGAGTCTGTTTGGAAATGCGCCATCGCGCATTTCCAAACGGTCTCTTACAGACACAAAAAAGCGCCCAGGCCCCATCATGAGGCCCGGGCGCTTTTTCATCGAGTCAAAGCTTGAAGCCGAGCCCGATACCGAAGATCAGCGGATCGATGTCAACGCGCGCGGTGTTGATCGCGCCGCCGGTATTGAGCCGAGCGTTGGTCTTCAGCCCCACATATTTGATGTCGAGGTTGAGAAATACCTTCTTGGTAATGTCGATATCGGTACCCGCCTGCAGGACGTAGCCGAAGCTGTTCGACAGATGGACATTGGTCGGCCCGACCGCCCTGACCAGATCAGAGTCCGCCTTGCTGGCATAAAAGATCGTGTAATTGACGCCGGCACCGACATAGGGGCGGATCTTGGTATCGGGCAGGAAGTGATATTGCAGCGTCAGCGTTGGCGGCAATACCCACGTCTTGGCGATCTTGGGAACGCCGGACAATGTGCCGCGTCCCTCGATCTTGTGCTCGGTCGTTGCCAGAATAAGCTCGGCACCGATATGCTTGGTCGCCATATAGGTGAAATCGATTTCGGGCATTACCGCGTCCGACACGCCGAGCTTGCTGCCCGGGAAGCCCGGGGTCACCGCACTGCTCCGT
Organism: Sphingomonas sp.; assembly: GCF_041661885.1. Lineage (GTDB taxonomy): Bacteria > Pseudomonadota > Alphaproteobacteria > Sphingomonadales > Sphingomonadaceae > Sphingomonas. The sequence continues at coordinate 205,125 of NZ_JBAZTL010000006.1, forward strand.
TCGGTCGGCGACACGACGATGGCGCGGACGCGCACCAGAACATCGCCCTTTTCGGCATAAGCCGGCGACGCGACGATCGCCGCAGAAACGGCTGCGAGCGCCAATATTTTATGTGTGCGCATAGGGTCCTCCGTGTTTAAATCCTGAGCCGGGAAGTATGAGCCTTGCGGACCGGCGGATTTGATCCCGCGCAAAACAAGAGCATAGGTAGATTCACGGATGGGACACCGATAACGGCGGAGGGCAAAGACATGGACATGGCGATAGGTGACACGGTCGACCCCGAAACGCTCGCGCTCTTTGTATCGGGCGCGACGGATCGCGCCATGTTTGTGCTCGACCCTGAGGGACGAATCCGCTCGTGGAATGCGGGCGCGGAAATTCTGTTCGGCTATCGGCCCGATACCGTTATCGGCAAGGACGGCGACCGGCTCTATAGCGTGCGGGATCGCGCGGAGGCCAAACCGACGCTCGATCTCGCGATGGTGCGCGAGCGCGGTCGCCTGCGCGAGAGCACGTGGCGGGTGCGCCAGGATGGTTCCGAATTTTTCGCCGACGTTGCCATCAGCGCGATCCACGGGGCCAACGGTACGCTGCGCGGCTTCGGGCAGATGATCTACGACATTACCGGGCGAAAGGCCGCCGCCGCAGCACTGGCACGCAGCGAATTGCACCTGCGGTCGATCCTTGCCACCGTCCCCGATGCGATGATCGTCATCGACGAGCGCGGCATTATCCTGTCGTTCAGCAGCGCCGCCGAGCGCCTGTTCGGCTATAGCGAAGCCGAAGTGGTGGGCGCAAACGTCGATATTCTAATGCCCCCGTCTGATGCGGCGCGGCATGATCGCTACCTCGCGCATTATCGCGAAACGGGCGAGCGGCGCATCATCGGTATCGGTCGCATCGTGGTTGGGCAGCGCCGCGACGGAACCGAATTTCCGATGAAATTGTCGGTGGGGGAAGCGAATAGCGATGGGCACCGCATCTTTACCGGCTTCATTCACGATCTGACCGAACAGCAACATGCAGAACTGCGGTTGAAGGAGCTTCAGTCGGAATTGATCCACGTCTCCCGCCTGAGCGCGATGGGTACGATGGCTTCAACGCTGGCGCATGAGCTCAACCAGCCGCTCACCGCGATCGCCAATTATCTGGAAGCCGGTCGCGAGTTGCTCGAAGCGAACGATAAAGAAGCCGCAGCGCTGCTGCGCGAAGCGATCGAGGAATCGGCCAACGAAGCCTTGCGCGCGGGAAAAATCGTCCGCCGCCTGCGCGATTTCGTCGCGCGCGGCGAGGTCGAACGGCGCGAGGAGGATCTCCCGAAGCTGATCGACGAAGCGAGCCGACTCGCGCTGATTGGTGCGCGCGAACGGGGCGTGCGCGCGCTCTTTGAGTTGGCGCCCGACGTCACGTCGATCACCGTTGACCGGATTCAGATCCAGCAGGTGCTGGTCAATCTCATCCGCAACGCCATTGATGCCGTGGCGGGGCAAGAGGTCCGCGACATCACGATCGCGACCCGCGCGCAGGAGCATGGCATGGTCGAAATTTCGGTCGCCGATACCGGTCCGGGTCTTGCTCCGGATATTGCCGCCCGGCTGTTCCAGGCCTTCGCCACGACCAAGCCAACCGGCATGGGATTGGGCCTGTCGATTTGCCGCACGATCGTGGAAGCCCATCGCGGACAAATCCGTGCCGAACCACGCCCTGGCGGCGGAACAGTTTTTCGTTTCACTCTTCCGATTACGGACCCAGCAGCATGAACGAGCAGCGCCTGATCCATGTCGTGGACGATGACGATTCGGTACGTCGTTCAGCAGGGTTTCTGCTGCGTACCTCGGGCTATGCGGTACGATTGCATACCTCTGGCGTCGCGTTTCTGCGCGAACTCAAGGCTGCGGAGCCCGGTTGTATCCTGCTCGACGTCCGTATGCCCGAAATCGACGGTCTCGCCGTGCAGGAGGAATTGGTCGCACGCGGCGTAACCATGCCCGTGATTATTCTGACAGGACATGCCGACGTTTCGATTGCGGTACAGGCCATGAAAGCGGGCGCGATCGATTTCATCGAAAAGCCGTTTGAAAAAGCGGTGCTGCTGGCAGCGATCGACCGCGCCTTTGCCCGGCTGGCCCATACCGACGCTGCAGCTCGATCCGGCGATGTCGCCAAGCTGTGGGTCGCCCGGCTGACCCCCCGCGAACAGGAAGTATTGGAACGGCTCGCGCAGGGCCTGCCGAACAAGACCATCGCCTATGATCTGGGCATTTCCCCGCGCACGGTCGAGGTTCACCGCGCCAATGTGATGACCAAGCTGGAGGTCCATGCGCTGTCGGATGCGTTGCGCATCGCCTTTGCGGCGGGGCTCGGGGGAAAGCAACCCTAGGATGACTACGTAAAGACCGGATCGCCGACCATCGGGCAGTGCTTCCCTGCAATGATATGGGAGAGCGATCTAATGGACGAAGATTGCGCGGTCGATACCGGACCGCGTCCACAATTGTTATTGGTGGAAGACGATGAAGGCGTACGGCGCTCGCTGCATCTGCTGTTGCATTGGCGCGGCTTCGATGTGCGCTCCTACGCCAGCGCGCGCGCACTGCTCGACGATACCGATATTTCGGCGGCGGAATGGCTGGTGACCGATTACCGCTTGCCGGATGGCGATGGAATCGGGGTGCTCCGGTCGATGCAACGGCGTAATTGGCATGGCCGATCGATCCTAATCACCGCCTATCCGGACCCGACACTGCGCGCGGTTGCCAGCATGAACGGATTTCACGCCGTGCTCGATAAGCCGATTCGCCAGCATGAATTGATCGCTGCGTTGACGTAACCATCCCCCCTTGCGGGGGCCACGCGACCGGGAGAGGACTGGCATCGGGGGCACACCAAATTTTCATTGCACCTGCGCGTCGCAATTCGGTACCCACTCGTAAGGACCAGTTGAGAATGCGCAGCGTTGCCGCCTTTTCGGATCGTAACGGGCGGCGTAACGTTGTTGCAGGATCGGATGCTCCCACCCGCCCCTGCAAAGGCCCCTTTTGTCCAGCATTGCCCATATCGCCGCGATCGGCACCGCCGTTCCCGCGCATGACATCCATGAGGCTTTCATTAGCTGGGCACGCGCGCGCTTGCCCGACGTCCGCACGGCGCGCGTGTTCGACCGGATGGCGGCGCGCGCCGCGATCACGCATCGCTGGTCGGTGCTGCCGGTCGGGGCGGATGGCGGCTCGCCCGTCGATCCAGACGGCTTCTACGCCAAGGATGTCCTGCCCGGCACCGCCGAGCGGATGCGCCTTTATGCACAGGCAGCACCCGCGCTGAGCATCGCTGCGATCGAAGCACTGCGCGCGCAGGTGGCACTCGACGGCATCACCCATCTGGTCGTGGCGAGCTGCACCGGCTTTGTTGCACCGGGTATCGACCAGATCGTTGCGCGTGAAATCGGCCTGGCGCCCTCGGTCGAACGGCTGCTGGTCGGCTTCATGGGATGTTACGCTGCCGTCGCCGCCTTGCGCAGCGCGCGCCATATCGTGCGCTCGGATGCTGCGGCGCGCGTGCTGGTGATCTGTGTCGAACTGTCCACGTTGCATTTGCAGGATAACCCCGCGCTCGAGCCGCTGCTGGCCATGCTGCAATTCGGCGATGGCGCGGCTGCGGCGCTCGTCACCGCCACGCCCGCGGGCCTTGCGCTCGGCACTCCCTTTGCAACCACGCTCCCGGATTCGGCGGACTTGATCCGCTGGGACATTACCGACCGTGGCTTTGCGATGCATTTGTCGGGCGAGGTTCCCGCGCGGATCGCCGCCGGGTTGAACGATCCGGCCTTCGCCACCGCCGCCACCGGCGGACGCCCAACACTCGAGATCGATGGTTGGGCCGTTCACGCGGGCGGGAGATCGATCCTCGACGCGGTCGAACATAGCCTGAACTTGCCCGAGCACGCCCTCGCTGCATCGCGCGCGGTGCTTTCGGCTTATGGCAACATGTCGTCGGCGACGCTGATGTTCGTGCTCGCGCGGTTGCTGGCTGGGCCGCCGATTCGCGAGGGCGTGGCGCTCGCCTTCGGCCCTGGCCTCGCCGCCGAGGGCTTCGGCTTCCGGAGCGCGGCATGAGCCTGCGCACGCGCGCCATCGCCGAAGAGCTGATGGATGCCGACGATCTCGATCCAGAAATCTACACAGCGGTGGTCGGCGATCTTGCCAAGGTCAATGTCGTCACGATGGCCGCACGCCCAACGCTCGATTTTCTAAGGCGAGGGACGGCGGGGATGCGGCGTTTCAAACTGCTCGATGTTGGTTTTGGCGATGGCGACATGCTGCGGCGAATCGCGCGCTGGGCGGCGCGGCGCGGGCTCGTTGCCGATCTGGTTGGCGTCGATCTCAATCCGCGCAGCGCACGCGCCGCTACCGCCCATAGCCCGGCGGAGCTGGGGATCCGCTATACCACCGGCGATTATGCCGATCTGGCGGGTGGCGAGTGGGATTTTATTATTTCCAGCCTGGTCGCGCATCATATGACACACGACCAGTTGATCGCTTTCCTGCGCTTCATGGACCGCGAAAGCGCACGCGGGTGGTTGGTCAATGACCTCCATCGCCACGGATTTGCGCATTTCGGTTTCCCGATCCTGGCGACACTCGCCCGTTGGCACCCGATCGTGAAACATGACGGGACATTGTCGATCGCCCGCTCCTATCGCCCCGACGAATGGCCCCCCCTTCTGGCGGAGGCTGGCGTCGATGCGCAGGTTTACCGCACTTTCCCGTTCCGGCTGTGCGTCGAACACGTGCGCTGATCGTCGGCGGCGGCCCGGCGGGCGCAAGCGCCACGATCGTTTTGGCGCGCGCGGGGGCGCCGCATCTGCTGGTCGAGCGCAACCGTGAAACCGGCGATGCGATCTGCGGCGGTTTCCTGAGTTGGCGCACGCTCGAATCGCTGCGCGCGCTCGGCGTGGCGCCCGACGCGCTTGGCCCGGCGCGTATCACCTCCCTAAGGCTGATCGCGGGTGAACAGATGGTCGAAACACCGCTGCGCCGGGCCGCGCACGGCGTATCGCGCCGCCTGCTGGACAGCGTGCTGCTGCAACGTGCCATCGACGCAGGGGCTGCGGTTGAACGCGGGGTGACGGTGCGCGCGGTCGATCACTTGATGGCGCGGTTCGACGACGGGGCGGATCTCGCAAGCGACGCGCTGTTCCTTGCCAGCGGCAAGCATGACGTGCGTGGGTGCGCCCGCCCGGCCGAGGCGCGCGGTCGCGACCCAGCGCTTGGCCTGCGAGTCCGACTGGAGGCGACACCTGGGCTTGAACGGCTGATCGGCGACGCGATCGAGCTGCATCTGTTCGATCGCGGCTATGTCGGCATTGTCCGGCAAGAGGATGGCAGCGCCAATGTCTGCCTGGCGGTGCATCGCTCGGCGATGCTCGAAGCGGGCTCGCCTGCGGCCTTGTTCGACCAACTCGCACGCCGCCACCCCCGGCTGGGTGAACGGCTCGCGTATCGCAGCGACAGCCTGCCGATCGATGCCATCGCCAACATCCCTTATGGCTGGCGCACGCGCGGCGGCACGCCCGGAATTTTCCGCCTGGGCGATCAGGCTGGCGTCATCCCGTCGCTCGCGGGGGAAGGCATGGGCATCGCCATCGCCAGCGGTATCCGCTCGGCCCATGCCTATCTTGCCGGTGGACCGGATGCAGCGGTCGCGTTCCAGACGCGCTTCGCCCGCGCGACGGCTCGGCCGATCCGCCTGGCCGGGCTGGTGCGCGATGCCGCCGAACGCCCCGGCCTGGCCGCCGCCGTCCTGCCCGTGCTGGCCCGCCTTCCCCGCCTGATCGATACGATTGCCGCATTGACGCGGATCGGGCATTCCCCGCTTGACCGCACCCGCGTGCCACAGGATCATTAGCTCTATGCAACACTTCACCCTGTCAGAAACCGAATGGCGCAAAAAATTGAGCCTCGAGGCGTATCACGTCCTGCGTGAGGCCGGGACCGAGCGCGCCTTTTCCGGGCGTTATAACAACAACAAGGCCGACGGTATGTATCGGTGCGGCGGGTGCGCGCAGCCGCTGTTCGATTCGGCCGACAAATATGATTCGGGGTCGGGCTGGCCCAGCTTTACCCAGCCAATTTCGCCCGAATATGTATCCGAACATACCGATCGCACCCACGGCATGACCCGGACCGAGGCGCGCTGCGCGCGGTGCGACGGGCATCTTGGCCATGTCTTCCCCGATGGCCCGCCGCCAACGGGCCTGCGGTATTGCATGAATTCGCTCAGCCTGGATTTTCGCGCCCGGGGGAGCGTTGACAGCGACGAAACGCATGGTTGATTCATGCGGCTACGGCTTGTCGGAATGACCGACAAAGCCTAACGCTGCAGCGCTTCATGGCCCGCTCCTATTTCTCCGCCCCTCGCTCCGCGCGTGTGCCTCTGTGGCGCAAGCGCCTGGTTTTGGCCGCACAACTTGGCGGCGGCCTTGCGCTGCTCGCGTTTCTGGCGCTGCTCATCACCGTCTATGTTTCGAAAGGACAGTTGCCGAGCTTCGACGAGCTGAAATCCTCACCCAACGGCCAGATGATCCGCGTTCATGCCGCCGACGGTACAGTAATCGTGTCGATGGGCCCAAGCTATGGCGAATGGCTGCCCTATGACCGGATCCCCACGGTGATGCGCGACGCGATGATTTCGGTCGAGGATCGCCGCTTCCGCTCCCATCCCGGTGTCGATCCGATCGGGATGGCGCGCTCGGTCCAGGTCAGGCTGGAGCGCGGGCACTGGAGGCAGGGCGGGTCGACCATTACGCAGCAGCTCGCGCGCAACATCTTCCTCAATTCCAGCAAAAAATTCGGCCGAAAGATCCGCGAGGGCATTCTCGCACTCGCGCTGGAGCGCAAGTTCAGCAAGGATCAGGTCCTCGAACTGTATCTCAACAAGGTCTATTTCGGCGGCGGGGCATACGGCATTGATGCTGCTTCGCGGAAATTCTTCGGCCACGGCGCCGAGCATCTGAGCCTGACCGAAGCGGCGGTCATCGCCGGGCTGGTCAAGGCCCCGTCCAATTACTCGCCGACCGCCGACATCGATGCCGCTCGTGGTCGCGCTGGCGTTGTGCTCAAGCTCATGCAGCAAACCGGGGTCATCACTGCTGCTCAAGCCGGCGAGGCGCGGGTTGACCAAATCGCGTTTGTGCCCGAAGCGCGCCAGAACAGCGTGCGCTACTTTACCGATTGGGCGCTGCCGCAACTCGAACTTCTGATCGACGAAACCCAGCGGCCGCTGGAAGTGTGGACGACGCTCGACCTCAACATGCAGCGCACCGCCGATGCCGCGATCCGCGACAATGCGCCCAAGGGTGCGCAAGGCGCCCTGGTGGCAATCGACCGCGATGGTGCCGTCCGCGCGATGGTTGGCGGCACCGATTACGTCACCTCCAACTATAATCGCGCGACGCAGGCAGAGCGGCAGCCGGGTTCGGCGTTCAAGCTGTTCGTTTATCTCGCCGCACTTGAAGCCGGGCATAAGCCCGAGGATCAGGTGGTCGATGAACCCGTGACGATCGACGGCTGGAGCCCGCGCAACGATTCACGCCACAATAGCGGCGCGATGTCGCTGCGCACCGCCTTTGCCTATTCGGTCAACACCGTTGCGGCCAAGCTCGGACAGGAAATCGGCTTCAGCACGATCGCCGACATGGCGCGACGCTTCGGTATTACCACCAAGGTCAACACCCATCCCTCGATGGTGTTGGGGTCGTCGGAGGTCCGCCTGCTCGACATGACGCGTGCCTTTGCCAGCGTCGGCAACAAGGGGGTGGCCGTAACGCCTTATGGCATCACCAAGGTGACCGCTGCGGGCGAGACGATTTATGCGCAATCGGTCGATACCAGCCATGTGCTCGTCGCACCGTATGTCGCCGCCGAAATGACCGATCTGCTGCAGACCACCGTCAATACCGGCACCGGCAAAGCCGCGCAAATCGGTCGTCCGGTTGCGGGCAAAACCGGCACCACGACTTCGGGCAAGGATGGCTGGTTCCTGGGCTTTTCCAGCGGGCTGACGACCGGCGTGTGGATGGGCCGCGACGATGCCAAGCCGATCGCCGGCTTGCATGGCGGCACCGCACCCGCGCGCGCCTTTGCCGCGTTCATGAAGCCCGCCGTTGCAAACCGCCCGGTCGAGCAGTTCGACACCAAGGTGACGCTGCCCGAATTCCAGCTCGAACCCGACCAGGAATCCTATTTTGGCGAGGCCGATAACGGCCTGTTCGTCGATGCCGATGGCAATCCGGTCGATCCCGATCAGGCACCGCCCGCCCAACCGGGCCAGCGCGTCGATGCCGATGGCAACCCGATCGAGACGCGCCCGCCGCAGCAATCCGACACGCCGCCTGCAGAAAAGAAAAAGGGCGATGGCGACAAGCTCGACCAAGCCTGGCTTGATCGTGTTCTAGGCCGCGACGGCCCGCGCCCGGCCCCGAGCCCTACGCACGCCCCCGCTGACCGTCAGGATTCGCGCCCGACCCAGTGAATCGCGGCACCATTGGCGCGCAACCAGCGGCGGGATTCCTCGGGGTTCCGCTCGTCGAGCAACGCCAGTACGCGGTAGAAATGCGCGCTGTGGTTCATGTGCAGCCGGTGCGCCACCTCATGCGCGACGGTCGAGCGGCGCACAAAATCGGGCATCAGGATCAGCCGCCAGCTATAGCGGATCGTGCCGTTCGAGGCGCAACTGCCCCAGCGCGTTTTGGGATCGCCGATCGCGACCTCCGTCACGCTAACCCCGGCACGCGCCGCGAACTCCGCCGTCTCCGCGCTCAGCACGCGCGACGCCTCGCGTTTCAACCACAGCAGTACGCGCCGCGACAGGCCATCGCGCGTGCCGCCGCACCGCAGCACCCCGGCATCCCGCTCGACACGCCGCGCGGCGGTTTCCTCCCACAGGATCGTCAAATGTCCGTCGCCAAAGGGAATGCGTGCGCCCGGCTCGAACGGCAGCGCCTGCGGCAGGCGCGCGCGCTGCGCGGCGATCCACGCGGCCTTGCCCTCGGCCCAGGCCAAAGCCGCTTTCAACGGCGCGCGCGGCGGCAACACCAGCCGTACCCGGCCCGTCGCCGAATCCACCGATAGCCGTGCTCGCCGCGCCCGCGCGTTGCGCACAACCTCGAGCGGCGCGCTCACAATTCGCGATCGACCAGATGATATTCGAGCTCGCCGGCATCATCCTCCGACACCGTCCAGCCGCGCACCGATTGCCCGGCCCGGTGCACCGCCTCGCGATCCCCGCAAACCAAATAGTGCCAGTCGTAAAGCGGCTCGTCCGCCGCGCGCAGCCGGTACGCACAGGTCGCAGGCAGCCAATCGATCGTGCGCACGTTCGAGCGGCTCAGGCGCACGCATTCGCTGACATAGGCGTGGCGATGCTTATAGTTGGAGCACAACGCCGTCTCGCGATCGAGCAAGCGGCACGAGACGTTGGTCGGCAACAGCTCGCCCGTTTCCTCATCCTCCAGCTTGTGGACGCAGCATTTGCCGCAGCCGTCGCACAACGCCTCCCACTGCCCGCGATCGAGCGTGTCGATCGGCTCTTCCCAGAAGCGGCTAGTCATCGGCGTGGCTCATCGTACCCAGCGGTCGAGTTCGGTCGCGACGTCCTGCGGCGTCTTGTCCTGCGGCAACAAGGCGACAGGCTTGCCCGCCGGGTCCATGAGATAGGCAAAGCGCGCGTGCGCGACGAGATAGCCGCCCTCTGCATTGGGCTTTTCCGCCTCGAAATACGCGGCATAGGCCTTGGCTACCGCCGCGATTGCTTGCGGGCTTCCGGTCAAACCGACCATGCGCGGGTGGAAAGCGGACACAAAGGTTTTCAGCACGGTCGGCGTGTCGCGCGCGGGATCGACCGTGACAAAGATCGGTACGACCTTGGCCCCCCGCACCGGGTCCTTCGCCTCGAACACCCGCAATCCCGCACCGATGGTTTGCATATCGGTCGGGCATACGTCCGGACAAAAGGTGTAACCGAAATACATGATCCGATAATGCCCCGCAAAATCGCGGTCGGTGCGGACATGCCCATTCTGGTCGGTCAGCGTGAAGGGCCCGCCCAGCGCAGCGCCATCGAGCGGTGGACGGGCCGGTGTGGCGGGGCCGCTACAGCCGACCGGCAAAACTGCAAGAAGCAGGATGGAGAGCGCGCGGGCGATGTCGTTCATAGCGTCGCCAGACATGATCTGTTAGGGTCGCGGGTGCAAGCTTTGCGCAAATCCGCTCGTATCTCGCGACCATGCCAGGACGTTTTCGATGACCCTCCGCACCGCCTCCATCGCCGTTGCCCTGATCGCGGCGGCACCGCTAGCGCTTGTTTCCGGCCCTGCTGCCGCCCAGCTTGGCCAATCGGAAGGCTATAAGTTTCTTCAGGCGATCAAGGACGCCAAGAATGACGAAGTCATCGCCTTTCTCGACAAGCCCGGTGCGACCGTGGTCAACACACGCGATCCAGGTACGGGTGAAGGTGCGATCCACATCGTCGTGCGGCGCGGCGATGTAGCCTATCTCAATTATGTGCTTTCAAAGGGCGCTGACCCCAATTTGCGCGATCGGCGGGGCGAATCGGGCATTTTGCTGGCGGCGCGTCTTGGGCGACAGGAGATGGTCCAGATTCTCGCCAAGGGTGGTGCCAATATTAACCTTGCCAATGCGAGCGGCGAAACCGCGCTGATTGTCGCGGTGCAACGGCGCGACACAGTGATGGTGCGCGCCTTGCTCGATCTTGGGGGCGACCCTGACCAGGCCGATCGACTCCAGGGATTTTCCGCCCGCGATTATGCCCATCAGGATGGCCGGGCCTCGGCCATCGCCACGATGATCGACGCCACGCCGAAAAAGGAACGGCGCGCGGTTTCCGGCCCAAAACTCTAACCGCCTAGCCCAGCCCGATATCTGCATCGGGATCGGTCAATCCGATCAACCGCCGTCCCGCGCGTCGCCCGAACGAAAGCGTGGCGCGTTTGCGCACGGCGGCGGGCAGCGGCACGCTATGTGCCTCGCGCACAATCGCCGCATCGTAGCGATCCGCAACGATGATGCCGGTGCGTTCGGGCAAAAAAGCCGTTCCATGAAGCGGAGAAATATCGAACCCGCTTGGCACCGCCCAATAATAGCGGTCACAACAGCCAAGATAGTCGGTCCACTTGCCATCGCCGAGCAAATCCGCTCGCGAAACCTTGATCTCGATGATGACGATCTGCCCGCGCGCATCGATCGCCATCAAATCGGCGCGGCGATTGCCGTCCAGAGGAACCTCTGTCAGCGCCACCAGATCGTGTCGCAACAGCATCCGGATCGTGCCGCGCGCAACATGCGCAGCACTCAGCGGCCCATCGAAGGCAGGGTCAGGAAATGACGAAAGCATTTCCCGACTTTAGAACATTCGGCGAACACGTCAAACGTGGCCAGCGCGCTTAACGGAAAAAGACGTGATTCCCGATCGCGGCAACCTGCTCACGATGCCAGCCCGTCGCAATGCCGCGCGCATGGAAATACATCGCGCCCGACGCAGGGCTGTCCCACACGTCGGCAAGGGCGACGCGTGCAACCGCAAGCGCGGTGCGATATTGCTTGTTCTGCGAAATGGCCGGAACACGACCGCCGCGCACGAACGAAAATTGGCCGGGCTGCTTCACCACCGAGCAAACCGTCTTGGGAAAACGGCCCGACTTGGACCGGTTCAGGATAACCTCGGCAACGGCAAGCTGGCCACTGAGCGGTTCGCCCTTGGCTTCGAAATAAATGGCGCCCGCCATGCACTGCAGATCATCATCGATCGTTTCAGGAAGCGCCTGTGCTGCCACCGCAGCGTCGAGCGTAGGATAGATAACCTCGTCATCATCCTGCTGACCAGCGGCGCTATCGTTAGCCGCGTCTGCGGGCGCAGGGGCAACCGCAGGATTCAGAACAGGTTGGGGAACGGGAGGCTGGGACTGGGCGTTGATAACGCGACCAAGGTCCTGAGCGAAGCCGGGGGTCCCGAGGCCGATGAGGGCGGCGACGGCAAAAGAAAACGCCGCAAAGCTTGCGACGCGATTCGAAAACGACATGAACACTACAAAAATGCGGTTGGTGCGCGAACAGGATCGACTCGATTGTCACCCCGCCGGACAGCCCCCCGACTGCGTAACCTGGTCGGATCGCACCCGACACGGCACAACGCACGTGGCTAATACCCTCCTTCTAGGGGGAGAAACGATCTGGTCAACCAAACGCGATCGTTTCTGCGGCGAATCGTTCCGCTGACGCGATGTCCAGTTCAACCACCCACAAATCGGGATCGCGGGCGCGACGCCTGCGCCAATAGGCTTCGCGCTGCGTAATATCGCCTGGATCGGCGGGGCCGGTCTCGACCAAAGCGGGCGCGCCCGTGGGGCCGATCGCGCGCTCCATCACCTTGGACAAACCCATAGTATCGTTCAAAATCAAAAGAATAGATCCAGATTCGGCATCGCCGCGCGCGCGCACCATCCCCATTCCGCCCGCATCGTTCACGCGTTTGAGCAACGCCGATATCAGGATACCCGTCGGCAGCGATCCGGTCACACCGCACCGTAGCCAGGCAAACCCGCCAGCGCTATCCGCGAGCGCATGAAGGTTCCGGTGCCTCGCGCGGCCTCTTCGCCATCGGCATCGATCAAGCGAGCCTCCGCGACGAAGACGCGCCGCTGGCCAGAAATCCAGCGCCCCTCTGCCACGACCGGACCTTCGCGCAGCGGTTTCGTCAGCAACAGGTTGAAGGCCGTCGTCAGCAAAAACCGGTCGGTCACCAGGCTGTTGGCGGCGTAAAAAGCGGCGTCGTCGAGCATTTTGAAATAGCTCGTGCCGTGCGCCGCGCCGCCGGCGTGAAAGTACCGCTGGTCGATCACAAAATCGATCCGCGCGACGCCGGGCTGGGGGATGGTCAGTGTTGATTCAAACAAGCGATTGATGGGTGCCGCCGCGTATAGGGACTCGAGCGCGCGGAAATGTGCGGCCTGGCCCGAAGGCACCGTTGTCGGATCAGGCTGCGTCACGAACCTGCTCTGCGGTCAGCAAGGCAACCAGGGCATCGCGCGACCCCGCGCCGCGCAGCTTCTCGACCAGCAACTGATCCCGCAAGGTCCGCGAAACCCGTGCCAGTGCCTTGAGATGGGTGGCCCCGGCATCGGGCGGCGACAGCAGCATGAATACGATATCGACCGGAAGATCATCCACTGCATCAAAATCGAGCGGATGGGCCAAACGTGCGAACACCCCACACACCTGCGTCAAACCCGAGACCCTGCCGTGCGGCGTCGCAACGCCCCCGCCGAATCCGGTCGATCCCAACTTTTCGCGCGTCGTCACCGCCTCCAGAACGGTCGCGGTGTCGAGCCCGTAAACGCTCCCCGCAACCGCCGCCATCTGTTGAAACAAGGCCTTGCGCGTCCCGATGCTCACCCGTTCCAGAACGGCATCGGGGGCCAGAATATCATGCAGGTCGGTCATTGCGATCCTTATGCCCCGTCCGGTTGGGGCTTTGGCGGCCAATAGCGCCGATCCCGAACCCGCGAAAGCGCGAGCATCCCGCTGGGAAATGCTCGCGCCCTTGCTCGATCAGGTTCTCGATCAGGCTTGGCGCTGCGGTTCGACCCAACCGATCGTACCGTCGCCACGGCGATAGACCATATTATAGGTCCCGGAGCCGCTGTTGCGGAACAGCAATGCAGTCGTATTGCGCAAATCGAGCATCATCACTGCATCGGACACCGATGCGTCGGGGACATCCACGCGCGTTTCGGCGACGATCAGGGGATAATCCTCAACCTCCTCCTCGGCCGCGGGCTCCTGAAAAACGGTGTAGCCCGCATTGTCGGCGATAATCCCGTCATTCACGGTGATGGCCGCAGCCGCGCCCGCGCTGCGGTCCTTCAAACGACGCATGTAGCGCCGGAGCTGCTTTTCGATCTTGCTGGCGGCCCCTTCAAAGGCGGCATGGGCCTCGGACGCATCACCGCGCCCTTTCAGGATCAAACCCTGCATGACGTGCGCGACGATATCGCAGGTGAAGCGGTTGTCGTGCGGCCCCTTGCCGAAGGTGACCTGCGCGGAAATGGCGCGCGCGAAATATTTGGTGGCGATGGCTTGGAGCCGGTCGTCGACATGGGTCTTGAGCGCCGCGCCCGTTTCGACCTGATGGCCGGAAACCCGAATATCCATGAACCTTCTCCTTCAATGAGCCGCCGTCGCTATGGCGATCGTCAGCCGGCAGTTGACACCTTCCGGGTGCCACGGCCCCCCAAATCACATCGCGTGGTCGCTCCCCCACAAAGGATTGACCACGGTCTTCAAGAAGGCCGCATGGCGTGCGCGCTCCTCCTCGCTGACACTGAACACGCGCGGCGGTCGTATGACCGCCGGACTGGCCGATACGGTTGGGGCTTCCTCCACCACCGCTTCGCTGACCAGGCCCAGACCAATCTGTCGACCGCCGGTCAACTCGACATAGACCTGGGCGAGCAACTGTGCGTCGAGCAAGGCTCCGTGCAACGTGCGATGGCTGCGATCGATCCCGTAGCGGCTGCACAAGGCATCCAGGCTGTGCTTGGCCCCAGGATGGCGCATCCGCGCCATCGCGACGGTATCGACCATCCGATCCATCGCAACGGTGGTGCGCCCGCACCGCTTCAGTTCGCCGTTGAGAAAGCCGAAGTCGAAGCTGGCATTGTGCGCGACAAGCGGACTGTCGCCGATAAACTCGAGCAGATCGTCGACCAGATGCGGGAAGAGCGGCTTGTCGGCGAGGAAAGCGTCGCTCAACCCGTGGACGCGTTGCGCCTCGGCCGGCATCGACCGTTCGGGATGAAAATAGGCGTGGAACGTGCGCCCGGTCTCGACCCGGTTGACCATCTCCAGACAACCGATTTCCACCATGCGATCGCCATCGGCAAAACTGAAGCCGGTGGTCTCTGTGTCGAAGACGATCTCACGCATAGGGATATTATAGTGGGACGTCGCGGGCCGCTAAGCAAGCGATGATGGAATGTACCGCGCGACGTGTATCCTCATGCGTGCCATCGGTCGGCACGACAAAATCGGCGCGCGTGACCTTATCGGCATTGGGCATTTGGCGCGCATGAATCGAATCGAGCTTTTCCGGGGACATACCCGGCCTGGCAAGGACGCGTGCCCGCTGCACATCGGGCGGTGCGGATACCACCACCACCGTATCGACCCGGGCTTCGCCGCCGGTTTCGAACAATAAGGGGACGTCGAACACGACCATCTGCGCGTCGGCGTGCCGCGCGAGGAATGCGGCGCGTTCCGCCGCCACCGCCGGATGAACGATCGCCTCGAGTCGCGCGAACGCACCGGGATCGTTCAGTACCATCTGGCTCAATCGTGCACGGTCCACCCCATCGGGCCCGGTCGATCCGGGAAAGGCCGCCTCGATTGCGGTAACGAGTCGCCCGCCTTTGGCTTGCAGCCGGTGCACCGTGGCGTCGGCATCGAACACCGGAATGCCGGCTTCGGCAAACATCGCCGCCACGGTCGATTTGCCCATCCCGATCGACCCGGTCAGGCCAATCGTAATCATGCCGTCAACAGCGCGCGCAGCCGCTCGTCGCTGGACTCGTCGCGCGGTGGCGATACACCGAAGAACAGTTCGAACGCCAACGCCGCCTGCCCGATCAGCATGTCGAGCCCATCGACCGTTTCCAGATCCCGCGCGCGCGCCGCCGCAAGCAACGGCGTTTCCAGCGGCGCATAGACGACGTCATATACGACCGCATCCTCGGGCAGTGGATCGAGATCGAGATCGAGCGGTGCCTGCCCAACCATGCCGAGCGCACTGGCATTGACCAGCAACGCCGCCGGGGGCAGCGTGGCGTCGAGTGGCAGCGCCTTGCCCTTCAGTCCGAAGGACGAGAGCAACGCCGCCGCCTTCAACACATTGCGGTTGAGGATGGTGACCGGGCCAACCCCAAGCCGCGACAGCGCGAACAGCACCGCGCGCGCCGCGCCGCCCGCCCCGACCACGATGATGGGCGCGCCTGTCAGATCCATCTCGGCAATCGGCGCATAAAAGCCGGCGGCATCGGTATTGGTGCAGGCCAGCGTACCATCCTCACCGCGAAAAACGGTGTTGGCGGCGCCGATGGTGCCCCGTACATTACCCGGATCGGCGATATGATCGAGCACCGCTCCCTTATGCGGAATCGTAACGTTACACCCGCGCCAATCAGGATTGCCCGCGCGTTCTGCGAAATACGCGGCGAGCCCATCGGCGGTGACATGGCAGGCGGCATAGCGCGCCTCCAGCCCCAGCGCTTCGATCCAGAAGCCGTGGATCAGCGGTGATTTGGAATGGCTGATCGGATCCCCGATCACCTCGGCAAACATCATGACGTCATCACCCCGCGTACCCGCAGATAATCCAGCACCGGCAACAGCGGTAAGCCGAGCACGGTGAACTGGCTGCCTTCGATTCGGCTGAACAATTGAGCCCCTGGCCCCTCGATCCGATAACATCCGACGCACCCCGATATTTCGGGCCATTCCAGATCGAGATACGATTCGATGAACGCGTCCGACAGGGGGCGCACATGCATCCGCGCACGATCGACCACGCGCCACACCGGGCGCCCGCCCTCGGCCATCACCGCCGCGCTGACCAATTCGTGCCGCTTGCCCGAGAGGCGCCGCAAATGGTCTGCCGCCTCGGCCCGGTTGCGCGGTTTGTCGAGCATCGACCCGTCCTCGAGCGCGACCACCGAGTCGCACCCCAACACCAACGCTTGCCCGTCCCCCGATGATATCTTGATTGCCTTCAGCTCGGCCAACGCATCGGCGAGGTCACGCGCGCCACAGCCATCACCGAGCAACGCCGCCTTTGCCGAATCCTCATCGACCCCGGCGGAAACCGCTTCAAACGGTACACCTGCCGCCGTCAGCATCGTGCGACGCGACGCGCTTTGCGACGCCAGGACAACTCTCATGGTTCACCACTCGTATCGCCGCGCCGTTCACCCACCAACGCGATGATCGCCGCCGCCGTTTCCTCGATTGAGCGCCGTGTCACATCGATCACCGGCCAGCCATTGTCGGCAAACATCCGCCGCGCAAACGCCACTTCGCGCGTGACCGCTTCCTGATCGACATAAGCAGTCTCGACCTTCTCGTTGAGCGAAAGCAATCGGTTACGCCGCACCTGAATCAGCCGGTCCGCGCTTGTCGTAAGCCCGACCACGATCGGATTCTTCAATGTGTAGAGGCTTTCGGGCGGTGGGCTTTCCAGCACGATCGGGATGTTGGCGGTCTTGAAGCCGCGATTGGCGAGATAGATCGACGTCGGCGTTTTCGACGACCGCGACACGCCCGCCAACACGATATCCGCTTCTTCCCAATCCTCCGCCAAAATCCCGTCATCATGCGCGATGGTGAACTGGATGGCATCCACCCGTGCGAAATAGGCAGCGTCGAGCACATGCTGCCGCCCGGGACGCGCCTTGGCCGCTTGGCCAAGCAACCCGGAAAGCGCCCCGGTCACGCCGTCAAGCGGAGCAACCGCCGGCAGGCCAAGCGCACGGCAGCGCGTCTCAAGTGTACGCCGCGTCTCGCTATTCACCAACGTGAACAGCACCAGCCCGGGATTTTGGGAGACTTCCTGAAGGATCCGCTCGAGATGTGCTTCAGTACGTACCATCGGCCAGAAATGCCGGATCGTCTCGACATCATCATATTGCGCAAGCGCGGCCTTGGCGATGTTCTCGAGCGTTTCGCCAGTCGAATCCGACAGCAGATGGAGATGCAGCCGCATCAAAAGGGCCGGGTGGACGATGCTGTGGACAACATGAGGAGAAGCGCTAGCGCAACTTTGCGATCCGGCAAAGCGGCTTGCCCACGGTGGACAACCCGCAGTTTATCCACAATCGAACGCACAGCGGGCGATTGTGCCAACACCCTGTGGATAATGGGGACAAAAATGCCGACTCACGCGAGAGTCGGCATTGCCAAAACGCCAGCCTGTTGGCTTTTCGGGGATGACGGCATAAGCCCCGCTATCGACGTGCCTACAACCACTTCATCCTTTCAAGATTCTAGAATCTTTTAGAAGAGGGTCAGACGATTCCGACCATGAAGAAGCCGCTCCTCGCCACGCTGCAAGGTGATCGTCAGCCGAGTCCCCCGGTTTGGCTCATGCGCCAGGCTGGCCGCTATCTCCCTGAATATCGGGCACTTCGCGCGGAAAAAGGTGGCTTTCTCGCGCTCGTCAACGACAGCGCCGCAGCAGCCGAGGTCACGATTCAACCGATCCGTCGCTTTGGCTTCGACGGCGCGATTCTGTTCTCGGATATCTTGATGGTGCCATCGGCGCTGGGCCAGAGTCTAAGCTTTGGCGTGGGCGAAGGTCCGGCACTGCAACCCGCACTGATCGATCATGCCCTGCAAGGCCTCCAGGCGGCGCCTGAGCGGCTCGATCCGGTTTACGAGACTGTGCGCCAGGTCACGGCACTGTTGCCGCCACAGACCACCTTTCTGGGCTTTGCGGGAAGCCCGTGGACCGTGGCTACCTATATGGTTGCCGGGCATGGCAGCCGTGACCAAAGCGAGACGCGACGCTTCGCTTATGCCGACCCAAAGGCGTTCGGGGAGATTATCACGGCGATCGCTTCGTGCACGGTCGACTATCTGTCAAAACAGATCGAGGCGGGTGTCGAGGCGGTGCAATTGTTCGACAGTTGGTCGGGCAGCCTCAGCCCGGCGCAGTTCGAACGTTGGGTGATCGCGCCCAATGCCGCGATCGTCAGTGCGTTGCACGATCGCCATCCGGGGGTGCCCGTGATCGGCTTTCCCAAAGGTGCGGGCGAGAAACTTGCGGCTTATGTCCGGGAAACCGCCGTCAACGCGGTCGGGCTCGACGAAACCGTCGATCCCGAATGGGCCGCAGCAACGCTGCCCCAGGATCTCCCCGTACAAGGCAATCTCGATCCGCTCGTGCTGATCGCCGGTGGCGCGGCGATGGAACAGGCTGCCGCGCGTATTCTTGCAGCCTTTGCCGACCGCCCCCATGTCTTCAATCTCGGGCACGGTATCCTGCAGGATACGCCGATTGCCCATGTCGAGCAGTTGCTCGCCTTTGTTCGGAGCGCTGGATGATTGGAATGCTCGGCAATGCCTATCCTTGGGTGAAGGCGGCGCATGTCATCTTCGTCGTGTTCTGGATGGCCGGCATGTTCATGTTGCCACGCTATCTCGTCTATCATCAGGAGGCGCTCACCAGCGGCGGGATCACTTCCCCCGAGGCAGCCTTGTGGGTCGATCGCGAACGCAAGATCCGCAATATCATCTTGACCCCTTCGATGATTATGGTGTGGATTCTGGGGCTGACGCTTGCCGCCAATATCGGTCTGTTTTCGGGGCAGGACGGGCTTGGCTGGCTGCACTTGAAGCTGGCGTTGGTTCTCGTCCTCAGCGGCTATCATGGCTGGGCGGTGGGCTATGCGCGCAAGCTCGCCGCGGGCAAACCGACGCTGACCGGGCGGCAGTTGCGCCTCATCAATGAAGTGCCGGCGGTGCTGGTGACTTTCATCGTCATTCTCGTGATCGTCCAGCCCTTCTGAGCAACCACGTCTCGCCTTGACGGGTGGGGCACGGCCCCGTATCTCACTCCAGTGTCGCGATGCGGCGGGTCAACCCGTTCGGTCGTGGCATCCTTCCTCTAGCATCGTCGCGTACCCTTCGCCGACTGAAGCTCTTTCCCCAGCATCCTTTATGCCCGGACGCCCGCAATGCATCTTAAAGACCTGAAAAACAAAAAGCCGGCCGAGCTGGTCGCGATGGCCGAAGAACTCGGCATCGAGAGCGCGTCGACGCTGCGCAAGCAGGATCTGATGTTCGCGATCCTCAAGGTCCAGGCCGAAGAGGGCGAACAGATCATGGGTCTGGGCACGATCGAAGTGCTGCCCGACGGTTTCGGCTTTCTGCGTAGCCCCGAAGCCAATTATCTGGCCGGGCCCGATGACATTTACATTTCGCCCAACCAGGTCCGTAAATTCGGCCTGCGCACCGGTGACACCGTCGAAGGCGAGATCCGCGGGCCCAAGGATGGCGAGCGCTATTTCGCCTTGGTCAAGCTGACCGCAGTCAATTTCGATGATCCCGAGGCGGTGCGCCACCGCGTCAATTTCGACAACCTCACCCCGCTCTATCCCGATGAGAAGCTGACGCTCGATCCGTCGGACCCGACGATCAAGGACAAGTCGGCGCGGGTGATCGACATCATTTCGCCGCAAGGCAAGGGTCAACGTACGCTGATCGTGGCGCCGCCGCGCGTCGGCAAGACGGTGATGCTGCAGAACATTGCCAAAGCGATCACCGACAATCACCCCGAGGTGTTCCTGATCGTCCTGTTGATCGACGAGCGCCCCGAGGAAGTCACCGACATGCAGCGTTCGGTCAAGGGCGAGGTGGTCAGCTCGACCTTTGACGAACCCGCCACGCGCCACGTGCAAGTGGCCGAAATGGTGATCGAAAAGGCCAAGCGCCTGGTCGAGCACAAGAAGGACGTGGTGATCCTGCTCGACTCGATCACGCGTCTCGGCCGTGCCTACAACACCGTCGTCCCTTCTTCGGGCAAGGTGCTGACCGGCGGCGTCGACGCCAATGCGCTCCAGCGTCCGAAGCGCTTCTTCGGTGCTGCGCGCAATATCGAGGAAGGCGGTTCGCTGTCGATCATCGCGACCGCGTTGATCGACACCGGCAGCCGCATGGACGAAGTCATCTTCGAAGAATTCAAGGGCACGGGTAACTCGGAAATCGTGCTCGACCGCAAGGTCGCCGACAAGCGCATCTTCCCGGCGCTCGACGTCGGCAAGTCGGGCACGCGCAAGGAAGAGCTGCTGGTCGACCAGAGCAAGCTGTCCAAAATGTGGGTGCTGCGCCGCATCCTCATGCAGATGGGCACGATCGATTCGATGGAATTCCTGCTCGACAAGATGAAAAATTCCAAGACCAACGAAGATTTCTTCGACAGCATGAATCAGTAAGCGAGGGTCCCGTCGGCGCTGTCATCGAGCTAAGTCCCCGGGACGGCATCGGGCTTTTGCTCGGTACGCGTTGTTGAAAGTAGTGCATGTTCAATATCGCGGACGTCTTCACCGCCGCTGGATTGGCGACGCTCGGTCAGGTGATCCTGATCGACCTGATCTTCTCGGGCGACAATGCGATGGTGCTCGGCACGCTCGCCGCTGGTCTGCCCTCCAAGCAGCGCAAGCAAGTGCTCGGCCTTGGCGTCGTGATGGCGATGGTGTGCCTGATCGGCTTTGCGCTGATCGCAACCCAGTTGCTGCATGTCGTTGGCTTGCTATTGGCTGGTGGGATTTTGCTATTGTGGGTTGCGTGGAAACTCTATCGCGAAATCGGCGCGACCGCCGAGGCGGCAAACGGTGACCATGCCGCGCCGAGGCAACACAAGACCTTCGCGCAGGCGGCGATTCAGGTCGCGATTACCAATTTGTCGCTGAGCCTGGACAATGTTCTGGCCGTGGCGGGGGCGGCACGCGAGCACCCAGCGGTGCTGTTCTTCGGGCTGGCCCTGTCGGTCACGCTGATGGCGGTCGCCGCTAACTTCATCGCGCGCATCATCGGGCGACATCACTGGATTGCCTATATCGGCTTGGCCGTCATTCTCTTCGTTGCCGGCCGGATGATTTACGACGGCGTCGTTGATCATGAAATTGGCGTGTTGCGGCTGCTTTTCTAAAGAAGCCGGTCGCGATGGCCGCGTCGTTCGAAATCGAGCAGCCAACGTTTGGTCGCAGGGCCCTCACCCGCCGAATACGCTCCCAAGGATCCATCGGCGTTGGTTACGCGGTGGCATGGCACGATGATCGGAAAGGGATTGCGCGCACAAGCCTGGCCAATTGCGCGCGGGCTTGATCCGATTGTGGCGGCAAGACGCCCGTAGCTCAGCACCTCGCCATAGCCGATTGCGATCATTGCATCGCGTAATATCTGGCCCCGGTCGGTTTGCGCATTCGCGAGCGGCAGATCGAACGCGGTGCGCTCCCCGGCGAACCATGCCTGAATTTGGTCGGCGGCGTCGCGAACCGGCGAAGCAGCGCCCAATTTCGGACCACCGCCCATTGCCTCGATTTTTACCGAAGTTACCGCTGTATCGTCACCATAAATCGTAACAACACCGACAGGCGTTGCGATCCGGGCTATATCGCGCGCATACATGGGCAGACTATGCAGCGTGGCGCAGGCCCGCTCAAGCGGAGAAGCGCGATGAAGATCAATGTCGAAGTCGATTGCACACCGGAAGAGGCTCGCCGCTTCATGGGCTTGCCTGATCTCGCCCCCGTTCACGATAAATATGTTGCGATGCTCACCGGCGCGATGGATGGCGTGGTCGCACCCGATTTGCTCGACAATATGGTGCGGAGCTGGATGCCGATGAGCGATGCCGGCATGGGGATGTGGCGCAAAATGTTCGAAAGCGCGACCAAGTAAATTTGCGGTGGGCGGACTCGACACAATTTTCGCAACCTCGAGCGGCGCACCACCCGCGGCGATAGCGATTGTTCGAATGAGCGGGCCGGCGGCTTTTGCCATCGCAACCGCGGTGGCCGGCACATTGCCGCCACCGCGTCGAGCAGCGGTGCGTGCTCTTCACGATCCGCGTACCGGGGTCTTGCTCGACCGTGCGCTGGTGCTGGTCTTTCCTGGTCCCAAGACCGCGACCGGGGAAGATGTCGTTGAGTTTCACGTGCACGGTGGACGCGCGGTGGTTTCGGCGGTTGAAGCGGCGGTCGGTTCGCAACCTGGCGCTCGTTACGCCGACCCCGGCGAATTTACCCGTCGCGCGCTGGAGAATGGCGTTATCGATTTGACGGCGGCGGAGGGTTTGGGGGATTTGCTGTCTGCCCAAACCGAGACACAACGCCGCGCTGCATTGCGTATTGCCGAAGGCGGCCTGCGCGCGCTTGTCGATCGCTGGACCGACCGGCTGATTGGTGTTGCGGCAAACGTGGAGGCCCAGCTCGATTTCTCCGACGAAGACGATGTCGCGGCCGAAAATATGGGTGAGATGGTCGCCACGATTGGGGGTATCGTCGCCGAGATTGGGCACATGCTTTCGTCTCCCCCCATTGAGCGTCTGCAGGATGGTATAAGGGTGGTGATTGCCGGGCCGCCCAATAGCGGCAAATCGACCTTGCTTAACGCCATGACCGGGCGGGATGTTGCGATCGTATCGCCGATTTCGGGCACCACGCGCGACCGGATTGAAGCGCCGGTCGAACGGGCGGGTGTTGCCTATGTGCTGACGGATACGGCGGGCCTGACCGTTACACCCGGTGATGCGGTGGAGCAAATCGGCGTCGACCGCGCTAAGGCGGCGATTACAAGTGCCGATATCGTGTTGTGGCTCGGCGACGATGCGCCTGCCGACCCCACCCACCTTCGCATCCATAGCCGTATCGATTTGCCGGGACGTTCGGCGATTCCGGCGCACAGTGTTGTCGGTGTTTCTGCGGCGTCTGGGCGAGGCGTGGAGGGGCTTTGGGAGGTGGTGGCTCAACGGGCTGCTAGGCTGTTGCCGCAAGAGGATGCGCTGACGGTCAACCGGCGGCAGCGTGCCTTGCTGGGGGAATGCCAGCGATATCTTCACGAGGCAACGCACACGGGGGATCTTTTGGTCATCGCGGAAGAGCTTCGCGGTGCTTTGCGCGCGTTGGACGCGGTTGCGGGAAGGAGCGGCGTCGAGCACGTGCTCGACGCAGTGTTCGCGCGCTTTTGTATCGGGAAGTGATCGGTGTTTCACGTGGAACACCGCACGCTTCCCTTTGACAGGATACCGCCCACCACTTAGCGGTTTGGGCCATGACTGAATTTGATGTGATCGTCGTAGGCGGCGGACACGCCGGCACCGAAGCTGCGGCCGCCGCTGCGCGGTGTGGCGCACGTACCGCGCTGGTTAGCTTTGATCCATCGAAGATCGGCGCAATGTCGTGCAACCCGGCAATTGGCGGGCTCGGCAAAGGCCATTTGGTGCGTGAAGTTGATGCCTTTGACGGTTTGATCGCACGCGCAGCCGACGCCGCCGCCATCCATTATCGGATGCTCAACCGTAGCAAGGGCGCGGCGGTTCAGGGGCCGCGTGTCCAGGCGGATCGGCGTCGCTATGCCACGGCCATCCAAACCATGCTCGCCGCCCAGGACGATCTCGAAATTCTGGGCGGCGAGGTAAGCGCACTGGTGCTGGCCAACGATGGCGATGTAACGGGCGTTGCGCTTGCCGATGGACACACCATTCGGGCGGCAGCGGTGGTGCTCGCCACGGGCACTTTTCTTGGTGGCCGGATGTTTTGTGGTGAGGAACGGTCGATCGGAGGCCGGGTTGGCGAGGCGGCGGCGTCACAATTGGCTGAACAGCTTCGCTTGACTCAGTTACCGATGGCGCGGTTGAAGACGGGTACGCCACCCCGGCTCGATGGAAGGACGATCGATTGGGCGCGCCTCCCGCAGCAACCGAGTGATGCCGATCTGTGGACGATGTCACCGCTGTCGCCTGCGCGGCCCCTGCCCCAGCTTCACTGCGCGATTACGCGCACGACTCCACAAACCCACGCGATCATTCGCGGTGGACTCGATCGTTCGCCGTTATTCGGGGGTGCGATCGCTGGTCAGGGACCGCGCTATTGCCCGTCCATCGAGGACAAAATCTACCGCTTTGGCGACCGCGATGGACACCAGATCTTCCTCGAACCCGAGGGGTTGGACGATATCACGATTTATCCCAACGGGATTTCGACATCACTTCCCATCGACATTCAAGCGGCGATGATCGCTTCGATCCCTGGTTTGGAGCGAACACGGATCATCACGCCCGGTTATGCGGTTGAGTATGACCATATCGATCCGCGCGCGCTGTCGGCGTCGCTTGAAGTGCGTGCCATGCCCGGGCTGTTCTGTTGCGGGCAAATCAACGGAACCACGGGATATGAGGAAGCGGCGGGGCAAGGATTGGTGGCCGGCCTAAATGCCGCGGCCCGTGCATTTGGGTCTCCAGCCATCATTCTTGATCGCGCATCCAGCTATTTGGGTGTGATGATCGACGATCTGGTGCTGCAAGGTATCACTGAACCCTATCGCATGTTGACCGCCCGCGCCGAATATCGCCTGCGCTTGCGTGCCGACAATGCCGAAAGCCGCCTTGGACCGCTCGCGGAGGAAATCGGGTGTTTGGGGGTGTCGCGTCGGGAGCGTCTCGCTCATCGCGGCAGGCGGCGTGCTCGCGCCGAAGCTCGTTTGGACGATCCGATAAGTGCTGACGTCCTAAGGACAAGAGGTGCCGCGATTACACCCGATCCGCACGCCCGAACTGGCCGGGAATGGTTGCGTGTCGCGGGCATCACGATCGGAATGGTCGCACCCGATCTGGTCGCGGCGACAGATTCCGATCTTCTGGCTGAGATCGCCGAGGATGCGCATTACGCGCCCTATCTGGTGCGACAGGAAGCGGAAATTGCCGGGCTGCGCAGTAACGACGGCATAGTGATTTCCCCCGCAATAGATTTCAGCGCCATTCCGGGTTTGTCTACGGAAATGATCGAGCGGTTATCGGCGGCGCGCCCGGCGACATTGGGCGCTGCCGGTCGGATCCGTGGGGTCACTCCGGCGGCGCTCACCGCAATCCTGCTGCATCTCCGGAGGAAGGCAGCATGACGGAGGCTGAAGCAAAAGCCTGGATCGCCAGCCGGTTTGGCGATGCGGGTAAAGCCGCAATGGCGCAATTCGCCGCGATCGTCGTGGAGGAAAATGCTCGGCAAAACCTGATTGCGCCGTCGACCGTGGAATCTATCTGGACCCGGCATATTGTCGATTCCGCTCAATTGATTGGACTGGCGGTTGGTGCTCCGCCAGGGGATTGGATCGATATCGGTAGCGGCGCCGGTTTTCCTGGGTTGGTGATCGCCGCTTTGACCGATCGCAGCGTGTGGCTGGTCGAACCCAGAAAACGCCGAGCGGAGTTTCTTGTTGAGGTTGCCAAGGCGCTTGAAATTGCGGATCGCACTCATGTCATTTGCGATCGGATCGAGAAAATTGCACGTCCGGCGGCATTAATTTCGGCGCGCGCGGTTGGGCCCTTGACCGAACTCTTTGGGTGGGCGAGGGATTGTACCACCCCCGATACACGCTGGATTCTGCCTAAGGGGCGATCGGCGCGTGAAGAGGTGGCCATAGCCGAACAAGGATGGCATGGTGTGTTTCACGTGGAACATAGCCTTACCGATCCGGACTCGTTGATCGTTCTCGCATCAGGGGTGTCACGCCGATGAACGTCATTGCTGTAGCGAACCAGAAGGGTGGCGTTGGAAAGACCACGACCGCGATCAATCTCGGCACCGCGCTTGCGGCAACCGGGTTGCGGGTATTGTTGCTTGATCTCGATCCACAGGGAAATGCGTCGACTGGGCTTGGTATTGCGCGGGCCGATAGACATCACTCGACCTATGACATTTTGCTGGGCGAAACGACGATCGAAGCCGCTGCGTTGCCGACAGTGGTTCCGAAGCTCGATATCGTACCGGCGACGGTCGATTTGTCGGGTGCCGAGATCGAGCTGGTTGAGTATGAGGAACGCACGCATCGGCTCTCGCGCGCGCTCGCGCGGTCCGATCACCGGTGGGATGTCGTCCTTATCGATTGTCCGCCTTCGCTCGGGTTGTTGACGCTCAACGCGATGGTCGCATCCAACTCTTTGCTGGTGCCGCTGCAATGTGAATTTTTTGCGCTCGAGGGGCTTAGCCAGTTGCTCAGTACGGTTGAACGTATCCGTGAACGCTTCAATCCGGGCCTGTCGATCATGGGTGTCGCATTGACGATGCACGATCGCCGCAACCGCTTGACCGATCAGGTTTCCAACGATGTTCGCGCGGTGCTGGGCGGGGTGGTGTTTGACACCGTCATCCCCCGCAACGTCCGCTTGTCGGAGGCGCCAAGCCACGGTTTGCCGGCGTTGATTTACGATTATCGCTGCCCCGGCTCGGAAGCCTATATCGCACTGGCCCGCGAATTGATCGCGCGCCTGCCTAACAACGAACCTCAACCTGCAAGGGCCGCATGACCGAGTCTTCCGCGCCGCAAAACCTTCCGCAAACCCGCCCCAAACCGCGTTCCGGACTGGGACGTGGTCTTAACGCGTTGATGGGGGATTTGGCGCGGGAAGAGCCGGTTGGCGGTGGCAAGGAAACATCGCCCGGCATTCGTTCGCTTCCCGTTGGATCGTTGACTCCGCATCCGGGACAGCCGCGGCGCCATTTCGACGAAGCGGCGCTTGAAGAACTGGCACAGTCGATTGCGCAACGCGGCGTGCTGCAACCGATCGTCGTGCGACCGCACGGCACTGGTTATCAAATTGTGGCGGGCGAGCGGCGTTGGCGCGCGGCACAGCGCGCGCGCCTGCACGAAGTACCCGTTATTGTTCGCGCCTTTGACGATACCGAGACGCTCGAAGTAGCGCTGGTCGAGAATATCCAGCGTCAGGATCTCAATGCGATCGAGGAAGCTGAGGCGTACCATCGCCTGATCGAGGATTTTGGCCATACCCAGGAAGCGCTGGGCAAGTTGGTCAACAAATCGCGCAGCCACATCGCAAATTTGCTGCGACTGCTCGAATTGCCCGCGCCAATTCAAGAGCGAGTGGTGACAGGCGCGTTGACGATGGGCCATGCACGCGCGCTCATTGGGGCTACCGAGGTCGAAGCGCTTGCGGATCAGGTGATCGCACGCGGTTTGTCGGTGCGCGATACCGAACGGCTCGCTCGCGCGGCAAAATCCGCGCCGCGTAGCCAGAGTTCGGGCGATGCGAGCGGTCGGGATCCCGATCTTGCCGCGCTCGAACATCAGCTTGCCGATTTGCTGGGGCTTTCGGTACGCGTTACCTATGGTGCCAAGGGCGGCACGCTGGTGCTGTCTTATTCCACGCTCGACCAGCTCGATATGGTGTGCCAGCGTTTGACGGGTGAGCGAATTTAAGGCGGGGTTCCCCTACCCGCGTTGCCGAGCTGCCATTCGCGCGACTGCGACCATCGCGGAGTCTGCCAACACCGGTCCGGCGTTGCCAGGTGCCATGATGGCGCGTTCGGCGCGGCGCACACGATCGATCGCTTCGTTGATCTTGCCCGCCGACCAGATGCGCAACGCGCGGGCGGTGGTGGCGCGCTCGCGGAAAAACACGCGCTCGATAACGGTGTTGGCATTTGCGCCACCATCGATTTCAGCGCGGAGTTCCGCCAAGGTCATAAGGCGCCGCACCAATTGCCGTAATACCGGGATCGGCGAAACCCCGGCAATTGCAAGTTTGCCCAATTCATCGGCCAAATGATCGGGACCACCGTCGATCGCCGCATCGATCGCCCGCGAAATTTCCGAATCGCCAAGGTCGGCGCCGATCGCATCGAGCGTGGCATCGTCGACTTCGCGGGGGCGCTCGGGCGCCGCATCGAGATATAACGCAATTTTTTCCAGCTCTCGCGTCATCACCGCGCGATCACCGCCTGCTGCCTGCGCGATTCGCGCGGCAGTGCCGCCGAGCGTGCGCAATCCCTGTTCCCGCGCAATGCTGGCGGCAATCTTGTCGGCCTCGCCGGCTTCCGGAACATAAAAGACGCATGTCATGGCGCGCGGGCTCGCGGTCGCGAGTTTGACCAAGGCCGATGCGCTTTTGATACCGGGCGCGATGACCACCACCGGGTTGCCCGCCCGCTCGGCAGCCAACAACAGCGTGCAGGCTTCGACACAGTCCTCCCCAGCGCCGGAAATCCGTATGTAGCGCGCGGTCCCGAAGAGCGACATCGATGCCGCTTCATCGGCCAGCCGTCCGGGGTTGCTCTTGAGGTTTGCGGGTTCGATTTCGACACGCTCAGCCTCGGGCCCCATTGCGCGGCCAAGCCGTGCGGCAATGTCTCGCGCGCCCGCCTCATCGGGCCCATAGAGAAGGTATAGCCGGATGTCGGGATTGCTGGCCGCCGAATCGATCGCGCGGCTCAATTGATTGAAATTGGCCTTCATAAGCGGGCCCGGAGCATCAGCTCAGTGTGCCTCGGGCGAAGTGCGCTGCACATAAGTCGCAATGCGCGCGACGATTTGATCGGCAACAATCGCCGACAAGCGCTCCAAAGCAGTGTTTTCGGCTGCAATGGTGGCATATTCGGAGTTTACGACGTCAACTCCAGCGTCCGACCCTGCCGCCGCATCGAGCAACACCGCGCCGTTGCTGAGATCGACCAACTGGTAGCGCGCGCGCAAGGTACGCCGTTCGCGCGAAATGCTGTCGTCCCGCCGCACGCCAAGCCCGATGATTTTGTCGTCGAGCTTGATTTCGAGCCTGTAGCGCGGCGTGGTGTCGGTGTGCAGACGATCGCGCAAGGCATTGGCCATCAGCCACCCGGCCTTGCCCTCGATGGGAGCAACGTCGACCTGGGTCAGCGTTATGGCAACGGTGCCTGCGCTTCCACCCGAATAGAGCGGATGCAGCCCGCATCCGGAGAGCGATAGCCCGAGCACCGCGAGGACGAGACCGCGCCTCATGCGACGATATTCACGAGGCGATCGGGCACAACGATGACCTTTCGAGGCGCCTTGCCCTCCAATATCCGGACGATCTTGTCGGAAGCAAACGCCGCCGCCTCGATGTCTTCGCGGGCCATGCCCTTTGGCAGGGTCAGCGTATCGCGCAGCTTACCGTTGACCTGTATTGCGACGGTAACCTCGTCTTCCACCAGCAAGGCGGCATCGACCGTCGGCCAGGGCGCATCGGCGATCAGTCCGGACTTGCCCGCCGCAGACCAAGCTTCTTCCGCCAAATGCGGTGCCATCGGCGCGATCAGCCGCATCAACGTATCGATCGCACCATCACGCGATGCCGAAGGATCCGCGCGTTCGATGGCGTTGACCAGCTCATAAAGCTTGGCGACGGCCTTGTTGAAGGCGAGCGCTTCGATATCGATAGCGACGCCCGCGATCGTCTGGTGGAGCTTGCGTTCCAGCGCGATATTCTGGACGCTGGAGCCGCTCCGTTCGCCGTCGAACAGCCGCCACAATCGTTGGATAAAACGCCACGACCCTTCGATCCCGGATTCGCTCCACGGCAAATCGCGCTCGGGCGGTGAATCCGACAGCATGAACCAGCGCGTGGCATCGGCACCATATTGGTCGACGATGCCGGTCGGGTCGACGGTGTTCTTCTTCGACTTCGACATCTTCTCGACGCGGCCGACCGTTACGGTTTCGCCGGTCAAGCGCTCGATATAACCGTCGCCGCGCTTCTCGATGTCGTCGAGCGACAACCAGCGTGGTTTGGTGATCGAATCGACGCCATCGCTCCCCAGTTCGGTGATCTGGCGGCTATAGGTCTCGTGCGTCACCATGCCTTGCGTGAACAACCCGGCAAAGGGTTCGGCGATATCCAGCATCCCGATATGGCGCAGCGCCCGCGTCCAGAAGCGCGCATAGAGCAGGTGCAGGATCGCGTGCTCGACACCGCCAATATATTGCGCGACCGGCAGCCATTGTTCGGCGATGGCGCGATCGAACGGCCTGTCTTTAGGCTGGCTGGCGAAGCGGATGAAATACCAGGATGAATCGACGAAGGTGTCGAGTGTATCGGTCTCGCGCCGCGCATCGGCACCGCACGCGGGGCACGCCACATGCTTCCACGTCGGATGGCGATCGAGCGGGTTGCCGGGAATGTCGAACGTCACGTCTTCAGGCAGGATAACGGGCAATCGATCCTTGGGCACCGGCACCGCGCCACAGGCGTCGCAGTGGATGATCGGGATCGGCGTACCCCAATAGCGCTGACGGCTGACGCCCCAGTCGCGCAGGCGGAACACGGTCGAGCCCGTCCCCCACCCCTCGCCCTCGGCGCGGCGGATCACCGTGCGCTTGGCGTCCTCAATGTCCATGCCATCGAGGAAGTGCGAATTTACCAGCGTACCGGGCCCGGTATAGGCGGTATCGCCGATAAACACCGGATCGGTTGCCTCCCCGTCGGAGACGACGCGGCGCACCGGCAAGGCATATTTCCGCGCGAAATCCATGTCGCGCTGGTCGTGGGCGGGAACGCCGAACACCGCGCCGGTGCCATAGTCCATCAACACGAAATTGGCGATGTAAACGGGTAGCTGTCGTGCCGAGTCGAACGGATGCGCCGCAGTCAACCCGGTGTCAAAGCCGAGCTTTTCCTGCGTATCGAGCTCCGCTGCCGTCGTCCCGCCGCGCTTGCACAAGGCGATGAAGTCGGCTGCGTTCTGGCTCCGCTCGGCCAGCGCTTGCGCAATCGGATGATCGGCGGCAACCGCGACGAAGCTCGACCCGAAGATCGTATCGGGGCGCGTCGTGAACACCTCGACCGAGCCGCCATCAGACAGTTTGAAGCGGAATTGCAGCCCCTGACTACGTCCGATCCAGTTTTCCTGCATCAGTCTGACCTTGTCGGGCCAATGTTCGAGCCCGTCCAGACCTTCAAGCAACTCGTCGGCAAAATCGGTGATCTTGAGGAACCACTGCGACAGCTTGCGCCGTTCGACCAGCGCGCCCGAGCGCCAGCCCCGGCCATCAATCACTTGCTCATTGGCGAGCACGGTCATGTCGACCGGGTCCCAATTGACCGAGCTTTCCTTGCGATAGACCAGGCCATGTGCAAACAGGTCCAGAAACAGCGCTTGCTCGTGCCCGTAATAGTCCGGCTCGCACGTCGCCAGCTCTCGCGTCCAGTCGAGTGCGAAGCCGAGCCGCTTCAACTGCGCCTTCATCGTTGCGATATTGTCGCGGGTCCAGCCACCGGGATGGACGCCCTTTTCCATCGCGGCATTTTCGGCCGGCATGCCGAAGGCGTCCCATCCCATTGGATGGAGCACCTCCATGCCCGTCATCCGGCGGTAGCGCGCGAGCACGTCGCCCATCGTGTAGTTGCGAACGTGGCCCATATGAATCCGCCCCGAAGGATACGGAAACATTTCAAGCACATAGGAGCGCGGTTTTGGCGAATCGTCGCGTGCGGCGAAGGTGCGGGCATCGTCCCACACCTTCTGCCATGCCGCGTCCGCCTTCAGCGCGTTGAAGCGTGACGCCATGAGAACAGGGATCCTATTGGGCTACGGCGGCGCGGCGCAGGTCGCGCGCTTTGGTCAGGATGATATCCTCCAGCTTCTGTACGGTGGCGGCCTCGACGGGTGCGGCAACCCACTGGCCGTTTTGGTTGACCTGGCGCAGTGCCGCGACCCGCAGGCCATCGGCGCGCAAATCCTGGTCGAGAATCGTTACCGTAACCTTGACCCGCTCCGAGGGAGCAGCCGGATTGATATACCAATCGGTCACGATCACGCCGCCGTTGGAATCGGTCTGCAGCAGCGGCATGAAGCTCAGCGTGTCGAGGCTGGCGCGCCACAGATAGGCGTTAACGCCGATCGTGGTCACTTTCGAGGCAGCGAGATCGGTATTACGCGGCCGGGCCTGCTTGTGCGCGCAGGCACCGAGCGACAAGGAGGCGGCAAGAGCGAACGAAACCACGATCGCGGTGCGTGGGCGGCGGGTCATCGGCGGTTCCTGAACAAAACTGGGTGTTGGGGGACGTCAGCATCTATAGAATGTCTCGCGCGGGCCGCAAGCGACACGTCCAGCTCCGCCAGCGGCGTGACCCGGTGTGTCCTTCGAGACACTCTCTGGAGAAAATGAGTCAAGATAGTGGCGGCGCGGAATTGAATCGTGATAGGCGCATTGTCACATGAAGGTGCCAGACAGGCACTTTAAGAGGGGCCTTACGTGTTTTCTGCTCGCTGGATGTCCGGAATTGCCGTGGGGTCGCTTGTCGCCCTTAGCATGGCCGTGGCTCCGGCACTAGGCGCAAGCGACGTTCCGGCCCTGCGGTTTCCCGGCAAGCGCAACGTCGTTGCGGTACGGGGCATTGGTTCGTTCACGCCGGCCTCGGCTGACCCTCGGCTTGCGGCGCTGTTCGCGCGCGGCGGGCTCGACACCAGCGGTTTCCGGTTCACCCCCTCGGACGGGCGACGTGATGGCAGCCACGCGGTTACGATTGCGATTCGGGCCCGCTCGGCGCGGGGAATCGCTGCGGTGGATCGCAGTGCGCCAGTAGCAGTCGGCACGGTCAATCTGACGCCGATCGCCTATAATCTTGGTGTAGCGGTCGGTTGGAAACGTTTTGGTCTTTCGGGCGATGTCTCGAAGGTTGATTTGGCAAGCTTGCCCGGCGGGCGCGAATCGGCGGAAGTTGGCGTCAGCTACACCGCCAATCGGTTCAGCGGGCGGGTGAAGGCCGGGGCGGATCGTCCGCTTGCCGGTGCGCCGAAGCTGATCGAAGATGCGCCTGCTTATTCGATCGATGTCGGCGGTTCCTATTCGCTCACGCGTCGCCTCGATGTAACGGCAGGCGTGCGGTATAAGGGTGAGCGCGAGCGGCTGATTACGCAGCCGACCACCGATACCGGGCGTCGTGACAGTCAGGCCGTGTATATCGGGACGGCTTTCCGCTTCTAACGGTCTCTGGCGAGTCGTGGTGTCAGCCCGTCAATCGCCGCCCATCCCACAAATCCCAGCCGCTCAAGCCGCTTGAACCGAACAGCGTTCATCCCACCGAGCGCGATGGCGGGCAGGCCAACCGCGCGCGCGATTCGCGTCGCGCGCAAAACCCCGAGCGGTCGCGCACCGGGATGGGTGCGCGTTGGATGGACTGGTGACACCAGGATTGCCTCCGCTCCCGCGCGACGGGCGGCAATGCCCTCGCGTATCGAATGGGCGTGGCCGAGCCGGATCGGCTGCCGAGCCAAGTCGCGCCGTATCAGCATCAGGCGCCGTTGCCGGGCGATCTTGGCGACGCGGTCGTATATCGCGCTGCGGGCGGTTGGTTCGGTGGCGAAATGGCGAAAGACGATCCCGCTGCCGCGGGGCAACGCCGCGACCGCGCTCCACAAATCTTCCCCGATGCGTTCGTCGGTCATCAGCCACAGCTTGGGTAACGACTTGCGGCTTATGGGGTGACGAACGGTCATGTTGGAGCCTATAGCGCCGCCAATGGCCACCGACGACCCCGCTAGCTCCCTTGCCGCCGTGCGCGCGACCATCGCCCGCGCTGCCGCACTCGCCGACCGCAAGCCCGACGCGGTTACGCTGATTGCGATTTCCAAGACCAAAGCGGCGGCAGACATTACGCCTCTATTGACCGCAGGGCAGCGCGTTTTCGGCGAAAATCGCGTGCAGGAGGCGTATGACAAATGGCCCGCGTTGCGCGACGCCTTCCCCCACAGCGTGCTGCACTTGGTTGGCCAGTTGCAGTCCAACAAGGCCGAAGACGCGGTGGCGTTGTTCGATGCGATCCATTCGGTCGATCGTCCTTCGCTTGTCACCGCGCTTGCCCGCGCGATGGAGCGGCAGGATCGCCGCCCGGATTGTTTCCTCCAGGTAAATATCGGCGACGAAGCGCAAAAGGGCGGCTGCCCGATCGCCGCGCTGCCCGCGCTGTTGACAGTGGCGCAGGACGCTGACTTGCCCATAGCTGGCCTGATGGCAGTGCCACCTGCCGAGACCGAGGCTGCCCCCTATTTCGCCCTGCTGGCCAAGCTGGCGCGCGATCACGGTCTTGGAGGCCTTAGCATGGGTATGTCGGGCGATTATGAGACAGCGGTGATGCTCGGGGCAACGCACGTCCGCATCGGCAGCGCCTTGTTTGGCGCGCGCGCGTGAGGTTCGACGGCATTATCTTCGATTTCGACGGTGTGCTGATCGAAAGCGAAGCCGTCGGCAATCGCCAGATTGCCGCGTATCTGACGAGCATTGGCCATCCCACGACGCCTGCGGATTCCTTCGCCAATTTTATGGGATTGTCGGGCGCGTCCTTCATCGGCGCGATCGAGCGCTGGATCGGCCGATCGCTGCCCGAGGATTTTTACGCGGCGCGCAGCATCGAGGATCGGCGCGCAATGCACGAAGGCGTCGATGCGGTGGAGGGCGCGGTCAAATTCGTGCTGGGCCTGCCCGCTGATTTGCCCAAGGCGATCGCCTCGTCGAGCACGACCGCGTGGATCAGCCGCCATCTGGAGCATATCGGGCTGCGTGAGGCGTTTGGCGATCGGATCTTTTCGGGCAAGGAGCATGTCACCAAGGGCAA
Organism: Sphingomonas sp.; assembly: GCF_041661885.1. Lineage (GTDB taxonomy): Bacteria > Pseudomonadota > Alphaproteobacteria > Sphingomonadales > Sphingomonadaceae > Sphingomonas. The sequence goes on from NZ_JBAZTL010000006.1 coordinate 240,327, forward strand.
GCCGGCGCCGGACATTTACCTTCATGCCGCCAACGCGCTCGGTGTCGATATTGCCCGTTCGGTCATCGTCGAAGATTCGCCGGTCGGCGCCACCGGGGCGGTGGCTTCGGGCGCGCGGGTCATTGGCTTTGTCGGCGGCACGCATTGCGGGCCCGATCACGCTGCCAGATTGCGGTCGATCGGCGTGCACGACGTGGCCGAAAATTTCGATCAAATCGCCGCGCTGATCGCCTAGAATTGGTGGCCGGTGCGGTCACGCTTGGTCGCCAGATAGCGTTCGTTATGCGGATTGGCGGGCAGGATGTGCGGCACCCGCTCGACCACCGAGATCCCCGCCGCCTCAAGCTGCGCGACCTTTTGCGGATTGTTGGTCAACAGCCGCACCGACCGTTGCCCGAGCAAATCGAGCATTTGCGCCGCCACCGCGAAATTGCGTGAATCGATCGGAAAGCCCAGCCGGGTATTGGCATCGACGGTATCGAAACCCTGATCCTGCAGCGCATAAGCGCGCAATTTGTTGATGAGGCCGATGCCCCGGCCTTCCTGCCGCAAATACAGGATGATGCCCCAACCGCTCGCCGCGACCGCATCGATCGCGGCATGGAGCTGCGGGCCGCAATCGCATTTCAGGCTGCCGAGCATGTCGCCCGTCAGGCATTCGCTGTGCAGCCGCACCAGCGGCGGGCGGCCATCGGGTGCGCCGATCAGCAATGCGATGTGTTCGCCCGGCATTTCGGGGGTTCGAAACGCGACGATTTCGGCATTTTCGGCACCCGTCACCGGTAGATGCGCGCGTGTCGCGATCGTCAGGCGCGCGGCGTTTTCATGCGCGTCGATGTCGCCCGGTGTAAGCACTAGCGCGGCGGATTCCCCGGGTAAGATGAAGAAGGCAGGCAACATGCCCGCGATCCGCGCCAGCCGCAGGGCCGCAACCCCGGCATCGCGTTCGGCCAGGCAAATCGCCCGGAACGGGCCCTTCATCGGCGTGTCGAGATCGAATTGCGGATCGGCCAGCGCGGTTGCCGCTGCAAAATCGATCCACGGCGCACGCTCGATTACGACTGGGGCATCAGGGGCCGCCGCATCGCGCTGGTTGGTGAGTTTAAGCGTCGCCGCGCGACCTGCCGAGAGCAACACCGAAGCCACCCCCGCAGGATCGAACGCCGCCAGGCGAACAGGGTCGGCGGTTTCAACCGGCAGCAGCGCGAGCATACCCGCCTCGCCTGCAAGCGCGATGGGCCAGCCGCGGCGCAGGGCATCGATGGCAAGCGCGGTCGTGTGAGGATCGTTCAAACGTCAAACTCGGTCATGATCGGGACATGGTCGGAAGGTTTCAGCCAGCTACGGCATTCTTCGAACACATGGTGATGCCGCGCGGTCGCCGCAACGTCTGCGGTTGCCCACATATGGTCGAGACGTCGCCCACGATCATTCACCGTCCAATCGGCCGAGCGATAGCTCCACCATGTGTGCAGCCGCGCCGGAGCGGGAAAGAAATGGCGCCCCAGATCGACCCAATTGTTCGACGCCTTTAGCCGGTCGAGCGCAGCCACCTCGATGGGCGTATGGCTGACGACGTTCAGCAATTGCTTGTGGCTCCACACGTCGGATTCGAGCGGGGCAATGTTGAAATCGCCCACCAGCAGCGTCGGCACGGCGAGCGTTTCGGACCACAGCGTCATGCGCTCCAGAAAGTCGAGTTTCTGGCCGAATTTCGGGTTTTCGTCGCGGTTGGGCACGTCGCCGCCGGCCGGAACGTAAACATTTTCGATCCGCATTCCCGATTCGAGCCGCACGCCGACATGGCGCGCCTCCCGATTCGCTTGCCAGTCGAAACGGTCATCCTCAACCAGCGGAACCTTGGACAGGATCGCGACTCCGTGGTGCATCCGTTGTCCGTGCAACACGATATGGCGATACCCGAGCGCACGGAACGGGGCCGTCGGGAAATCCTGGTCGATAACCTTGGTTTCCTGCAGGCACAGGATGTCGGGTGCCGTATCGCGCAGAAATTTCTCAACAATCTCGATACGGAACCGTACCGAGTTGATGTTCCAGGAAGCAATCTTTAGCAAAGCGGTCATCATCCTGCTCTAGCGAGGCCAGGCAGGCCACGCCAGCCGCCCGCTGCCGACATGGAAAGGCCCCCGCTCCGGGGGCATGGAGCGAGGGCCGACCTAGCGTTCGTCACGCAGGCGGGAAGCGAAGGTTCGGGTAACAGGGGGAAATCCCGAACGTCCTCATCCGCAACGCCGTCTGTAGGCGCACGAACCTGTCGCCAATATGAATGAATCCTACTTTTTGCCGGTTGGCCGGACGGGATCGCGCCACTCGAAGGCATTGTCGGCGACGGGCGCGTTGAACCGCTGGTTCGACAGCCGGATCGTGGTGCGATTGTTTTGCGAATCGAGCGCGACCCACCCTTGCAACATCAATCCGCCGGGGGCCGCCGGGCTGCGCGCGAATACCAGGCTGATCCGGCCATATTCGGGGTGCTTTGGGTCCGCCGCATCGACTGCGATGACATTGGGATTGTCGGTCGCAACCACGGTGGCGACCTTGCTCATGTCGCGTGACGGATCGAGCAGGATGCCGAGCGGCGATCCTCCGATCGGCCAGCGTTGTTTCTGGCCGACCGAATAATCCAGAAACCACAGGGATTTGCCATCGCTGACGATCAGGATCGGCACGCCCTTTTCATATTGAAAGCGGATCTTGCCGGGTTTTTTCAGCGTGAGGACGCCGGTCAGCGCCTTTCCCGACCGGTCGGTCTGGGTGAAGGTCGCGGTCATGCTCTCGACCGCGCGCAGATGATTTTGCACGTGCGCCAAATCGCCAACCGGGGCGGCTGCCACCAGCGCGGGCACCGCGAGCAACGCAAAAGCAGGCTTCCAATGATTCAACACACATATCTCCTGACCGGCCCCGATAAAGCGCCACCGGCTTGAACCCGCTCTGAACCGTTTCTTTAGACCGGATTGCCGTCGCGGTCGCGCAGCACCTCGCGGCGACCGACATGATCGGGACGGCCGACGATATTGTCCTTCTCCATCCGCTCGATCAGCCGCGCGGCGCTGTTATAACCAACGCGCAACTGGCGTTGCAGCCACGAGGTCGAGGCCTTCTGGCTTTCCACGACCAATTGGATTGCCGCGCGATATTGCTGGTCCTCGGCCGAATCCTCGCCAATCGGCGCGCCGTCGAGTGCGAAGCCATCCTCGGGTTCCTCGGTCACTGCGGTGTTGTAATCGGGCCGTCCTTGCGCGCGCCAGTGATCGGCGACCGCGCGGACCTCGTCATCGGAGACGAACGGCCCGTGCACGCGGACGATGCCCTTGCCGCCGGGCATGTACAGCATGTCGCCCTTCCCCAGCAGTTGTTCGGCCCCCTGTTCGCCCAGGATCGTGCGCGAATCGATTTTGGAGGTGACGTGGAAGCTGATTCGCGTCGGCAAATTGGCCTTGATAACGCCGGTGATGACGTCGACCGACGGGCGCTGCGTCGCCATGATAAGATGGATGCCGGCCGCGCGCGCCTTTTGCGCGAGCCGCTGGATCAGGAATTCGACTTCCTTGCCCGCCGTCATCATCAGGTCGGCGAGCTCGTCGACGATCACCACGATTTGCGGCAGCACCTGATAATCGAGCGTTTCTTCCTCATAGATTGGCGCGCCGGTGACGGGTTCATAGCCGGTCTGCACCTTGCGCCCGAGCGGTTGCCCTTTGGCCTTGGCCGCGCGCACCTTGTCGTTAAAACTGGCGAGGCTGCGCACGCCGAGCGAGGACATTTGCCGGTAGCGGTCCTCCATTTGCTCGACCGTCCATTTGAGCGCGCGCACCGCCTTCGCCGGATCGGTCACCACTGGCGCATAAAGGTGCGGGATGTCCTCATACATGCTCAGTTCGAGCATCTTGGGATCGATCATAATCATCCGGCACTCTTCGGGCTTGAGCCGGTACAGCAGCGACAGGATCATGCAGTTGAGCCCAACCGACTTGCCCGAGCCGGTGGTCCCCGCGACCAGCAAATGCGGCATCGGCGCGAGATCGGCGATGACGGGATCGCCTGCGATATTCTTGCCCAGCACCAGCGACAGCGCGCCCGGCTGATCGTCGAGCGAATCGATGAGTTCGCGAAGGCCCACGGTCTCGCGCCGGGCATTGGGGAGTTCGATACCAATTACGGTGCGCCCGGGGATGGTCGCCACGCGCGCCGACACCGCCGACATGTTGCGCGCGATATCGTCGGCAAGCTGGATCACACGGCTGGCCTTGATTCCCGCTGCCGGTTCGAGCTCATACATCGTTACCACGGGCCCCGGCCGCACGTTGATGATCGATCCCTTGACGTGGAAGTCGCTCAGCACCGTCTCCAGCAATCGCGCATTGCGGTCGAGCGCGACCTTGTCGATTGGTCCGCCAACCGAGGGCGGAGTTGGCTTGAGCAGATCGACCGACGGCAAATGCGATTTGTCGCCGAAATCCATCGAGGTCTGCTTTTCGCGCGGCTTTGCGGTGGTGACCGGGGTCATCTGCCGTTCGGAAATCACCGGGCCCGGTCGTACATCGGGCGTCGCCACCGCGCGCGGCATCGATAGCTTGCGCGGGGCTTCGGGCACGAACCGCTCGGGTTCGATCTCCGCGGTGTTGCGCCGGTCGGTCAGCCGCTTGGGCGTGCGTGGCGCGCGGACCGGTCGCTCGGCCATGTCGATGGTGAAGCTATAGGCCCATAGCGCCAGCCCGCAAAGGCTGATGACCGCAGCGACGCCGCGCGTCGTCCACAGCACGGCCTCGCTATTTCCGATCAGCGCAATCGCTGCACGGAGCAGGTCCGACAGTGCGAGGCCGACCACCCCGCCCCACCCGGCGGGCAACCAGGTTACCGCCGCGCCCGATACCAGCGCGAACGCAGTACCAAGCAATCCGATGCCCCCCGCCGCGGCCAGCAACATCCGCCGCCAGCGCCCGACCGGCACGTCGCGCCACAACCGCAGCGCAATCAGCAGCAGCGTGGGCAGCGCGAGCGCGATGCCCGGCCCCAACAGCCAGAACGCCCCGTCGGCGATCACCGCCCCGCCCCGCCCCAACCAGTTGCGCGCCGGGCCGGCTGACGCCGTATTGAGCGAGGGATCGCTGGCATGATAACTCGCCAGCGTGACGATGGTCAGAATGACCAACGTCACCAAGGTGATCGCCGCGATCAACGCGCCGCTGCGCACCGCGCCGGCCCGGACGGTTTCACGCCACAACGGTGGCTGCGCGCGGCTCGCCATGCTTTCCAAATCCCAAATGTTCGCTGTCTGTCCCCCGGAATCATCGCGCGCGCGCGGGCTTGCGTCAAGGCTGGAGCGGTGGGGCGAAGCCGTTGGCACGCCGGGGTCGAAGCGCTACAGCAAGCTATGAACCAAGCAGACGTCATCATTCTCGGCGGCGGGCTCGTCGGCAGTGCGCTCGCCGTGGCGCTCGATCGGCACGGGCTCAGCGCCATCGTCATCGACATTGCCGATCCCGAGGTGATTCTCGCCGCCGGCTTTGACGGGCGCGCTTCGGCGATCGCCGGAGCGCCGTGGCGGATGCTCGGCGCGATCGGCGTGGCCGAGCGGCTCGCCGGATTTGCCTGCCCGATTGCGGGGATTCGCGTCAGCGATGGGCTGGAGCCCGGCGCCCTCGATTTCGAGCCGGATGCGGGCGAGGATGCGCTTGGCCATATGGTCGAGAATCGGCGGCTGCGTGCCGCGTTGTTTGAAGTGGCGTCGGCGGCGGCGCTGGTCGACGTACGGATGAAGACGCGCGCGGTTGCGGTCGATCGCGGTGAGCACGGCGTCACCGTCACGCTCGATTCGGGCGCGGTCATCACCGCGCCGTTGCTGATCGCGGCAGAAGGCCGTGCTTCGCCGACGCGCGAGGCGGCGGGTTTGCGCGTCGCACGCTGGAGCTATGACAATGCCGCGATCGTCACGTCGCTGCACCATGAACACTCCCATGAGAACATCGCCTTCGAGATCTTCTATCCCGATGGCCCGTTTGCGATTTTGCCGCTCAACGATGATGAACAGGGCCACCGCTCGTGCATCGTCTGGTCGGTCACGCGCGATCAGGCACCGGGGATGATGAAGCTGTCCGACCGTGGCTGGTTGGCCGAGGCTGACAAGCGCATCGGCGGGTTTCTCGGCAAATTGGGGCCGCTTGGCAGCCGGATGAGCTATCCGCTTGGCTTTCACCACGCCGCGAAGGTCGTATCGAACCGGCTTGCCTTGGTGGGCGACGCCGCGCACGGCATCCATCCGATTGCGGGCCAAGGCGTCAATGTCGGTTTCCGCGACGTGGCGACGCTGGTCGAAGTGCTGGTCGAGGGCAAACGCAGCGGGCTTGATCTCGGCGATCCACAATTGCTGGCAGGCTATGATCGCTGGCGTAGCCTCGACACCTTTATGGTCGCAGCGGCGACCGATGGGCTTACGCGGTTGTTTGGCGTGCCTGGCAAGACCGCCAATGCGGTGCGGCGCTTCGGCTTGTCGGCAGTGCAGCACATGCCCCCGCTAAAGCGTCGGTTTATCGCCGAGGCCCGCGGCGAGAGCGGTGATGTGCCCAAGCTGCTGCAGGGGATGACGGTTTAGCCCAGGATATGCGGGCAAAAGTCGAGCCCGTGAAGGACCGGACAATCGGCGGTGCGCGGTCCATCGCGCAGGACGATGAGCAAGAGTCGATGACACTGCACCCTCGCGTGGATGTGGCCGGAAATGGCCCTCAGATGGTGATCGATCTGGAACGGGCGCTGTGGCGGCGCGGCGCGCCCGTCGCGCAATGCCTGCGGCTGTTGCACGACGGCATCACCCGCTATCCCGATCACGTTGGTCTCGCAGCGCGGCTGGCGATGCGGCACCGCGAGCAGGCCGACTGGCGACACGCGCCGCCGGACTTTGCGGCGATGATGGGCGGCGGAGGCAGGATCGCCGCTCCGCTCGACTTGCATTTTCTGCTGGATGGTCCCGCGATATTGGCGAGTGCGGCAGCGAGCGCGGCGGAGCGCTGTCGCACAATGGCGCCGCTCGCTCGCGTGCCGGTCCGCTCGGCCACCAAGCGGCGGCTACGGATCGGCTATGTTTCGGGCGATTTCCGCGAACATGCGCTCGGTCAACTCGCGATCGGGCTGATCGAATGCCATGACCGGACCCGGTTCGATATTTTCGGCTACGGGACGCTGGCCGATGATGGCTCCGCGCTGCACCAGCGCTTTTTGCGGGCGTTCGATCACTATCGCGATCTGCACGACGCGCCCGCAACCGCGATCGTCGATGCGATCCGGCAGGACGAGATCGACATTCTCGTCCACCTGTCGGGATACACCCACGGCGGGCGGTGCGAAATCCTGCCCGCGCGCCCGGCCCCAATCGCGGTCAATTATCTCGGCTTTCCGGGGACGATGGGCATGGCGAGTGTCGATTACATTATCGGCGATCCGATCGTGCTTGGCCCGGCGATGATCGGACAGATTAGCGAGGCACCGGTACTGCTGCCCGATTGCTATCAGCCGAACCTGCGGTCCGCGCCGCCGCCCGGCGACCTTGCGGTGGACCGTGCCGCGCACGGCTTGCCAGAGGCGGCATTGGTGCTCGCCTGCTTCTGTACGACAGTCAAGATATCCGAGCCGGTGTTCGCGCGCTGGATGGCGGTGTTGCGCGCGGTGCCCGAGGCCGTGCTGTGGCTGCTCGACAATCCGCGCACCGATCCCGGCCCGCGCTTTCGGGAGGTGGCTGTGCGCCACGGCGTCGCCCCTGATCGCATCGTCATCGCGCCCTGGTTGCCGTCCGAGGCGCATCAGGCGCGCCTGCCGCTTGCCGATCTCGCGCTCGATACGGCACCCTATGGCGCGCACACCAGCGGCAGCGATATGCTCTGGTCGGGCGTGCCGATGGTGGCGTTGCTGGGAGACGCCTTTGCCGCGCGCGTCAGCGCAAGCCTGCTGCGCGCGGCGGGACTGTGCGAGTTGGTGGCGACCGACCTCGACCGCTATGAAGCGATCATCCTGGCGCTCGCGCACGATCGCCCGCGCCTGACCGCGCTCCGCCGTTATCTGATCGAGGCGCGCGAAACGCTGCCTCTGTTCGATGCTCCACGCCATACCCGTCAGCTCGAAACAGCGTTTGAACTGATGTGGGAGGCGTATCGCGCAGGGGCCCGCCCCAGCGGTTTTTCCGTGCTGCCGCATCACGGATCGGGCAGCGGGTCCGAATGGCCGAACTGGGCGCGATAGGCGGCGGCCAGCTCGGCGCGCTGCACCGTGTTCAACGATTGCCGGGCATGGAGCGCGGCAGGCGTCGGCGGTTCGGGCAATGTCGGGAGCGGGCCCGGCGCAGCCCCTGGTTCGAGCCAGCCGAGCAGCCGCTGGAGGCTGGCCCCGCGATCGGCGATCAGATCTTCGTAGCAAACATGGATCACCGGCCATCCGCTTTCACGCAGCCAGCCACGCCACAACAGCTCGTCGACCACCAATTGCCGGCGCGTGGCACGCAGGGCGTCGAGGTCCATGATGTCGATGGCGTCCTTGGGCTGCGTTGTCGGTCCCGGAGTAAAATTCCAGAAGCCGCTCTGCACCGCCAGCCGCAGTGAAATCGCCTGCGCCAAGCTGTCGCGTCGCCACAAATGGATAATGAACGGATCGGGCAAAGCCGCGACCTGTTCGATCGCCCCACGTAGCGCGCCATATTGCAGGGGCAGGCACTTGACGACGCAAAGCCCGCCCGCTGTGCGATTGCGCATGATCGCCGAGAGATAGTCGCCGGGGGAGGACGTCCGCCAGCGTTCTTCGAACACCTGGCGATAGCTTGGGTAAAAATATTCGAGCGCGACGCCGCGACCGAGTTGGCGCAGCAACCGGCAAAGCAGGTGCGATCCGGTTCGCGCGCTGGCAGCAATGATCCCGAAGCGTCGCAGCGGCTCGGGCGGTCGATCGAACCGCGCTTCGGCCAGGGCAACTTCATTGTCGTCCAGGATCACGCGGCCACGATCCGGACGAAGCCCCGCGCCGCCAGATTGTCGAGAAAGGGCAGCACGTCCTCGCCGATCTGTTCGCGCGGCGCGTCGTAGCGATCCGCCAATCCCGCAACCAGTGCCTCGACCGACACGGGCTGCGCGATCGCCTCCCAGATCGCCGCGCCGATCCGGTCGATTGTCAGATATTTGCCGTTGGCGATGTCAATCATGATAAGTTCATCGTCCAGTGCGCTGACCAGGGTGGTTTCGTCGCGGACGATGGTATCGCTGGCGGAAATCATGCTGCTGCTCCGGTTGGGAAAGTGGTGGCCAAGTGCGCGACGAGCGTGTCGGCGCAGGCATCGAGGCGATCGAGGTTCCACGGCCGATGAAATTCAAACCCGGCGGCCTGCCCTGCTGCCGCGACCAGACGCAGCATATGGTTGCCCGGATTTCCCAGCCGATGGAGCAAGCGCGGTCGATAGGTATTTTCCAGCAGCATCGCGAGCGTTTGCTTCGACGGCAGCGCGACGATGGCAGGCGCATCGAAATCTTGCCGGGGATGGAGATGGAAGACCGATCCCAGCGGTAGTGCGTCGAACGCCGTCACGTCGAGCGGCAGATGGAATTTGTCGTGTCGCGTCAAATCGCGTTGCAGCGCCGCCGTGCCGATCCCGAAATGCGTCAGGGCGTCGCGCCACAGCTTCACGCGGGGCACGCCGTGGTAAAAGCGCACGATGGAGTCCGCGCCTTGCCGGAGTACACCGACATCGTCGCACAGCACATGCAGGCTGCGGCGACGCAATTGCGTCATCAGGGTTGATTTTCCAGCGCCCGATTCGCCACAGAACAGGTGGGCCTGGCCGCCATAGGCGACGGCCCCCGCATGAATCGGCGATTCGTCGCGTTGATAGAGGATCGCGGTCAGCGCGATACCGTAAAGATATTGCCGAACATCTTCCGCGCGCGCATCCTGCGCCGGACAGATGAAAATTTCGCGCCCCTTTTCCATGCGGAACAGCGCCACATCCGCGATATCGGCAATATGGATTTCGCGGGTCCCGACGGTCGGGGCGATCGCCCCGTCCAGCCGGATCACAATATCGGCAGAGGCCGTTTCTTCGATTTCGGGCAATTCGGGACACGCAATGTCCGATTGCAGCGTCAGGCCGTAGGCCCTGTACCAATAGCGCATCGACTGTACCGCCCAAACGAGGTTTCGCGTCGCACTATGGCACCGGTCGCCCGGCGTAAAGCCGCCGAGAGTCCTTGCCGTGCACGTCGTGGTGGCACGGTTGACTGCGGTTTAACGCGCAATTTTGTTGCAATGCGCAAGATAAACCGGTAAGCGAAATACCGTGTTAGCGCGACGCGCCTTCTGATCTGGGGAAACGTTATGGACCGTAATTTCATCGACGGGATCGTTGAAGATACCGCCTCGGCCAAGTCGGTCTGGACTGTACCGCAGATCGTCGAAACCGACATCGCCGCAGTTACTGCTGGTGGCACCGGTATTACGGCGAACGACGGTACGTCGACGTCCAGCTAAGCGTTGATGTCCCGAGCCATTGCCGGTGTAACGGCGTGGTCGGGTCGCGGCGATCTTGAATCACGGTGTATTATCATCGCGCGTTCGCTCGGCATGTCGGGCGAGGGCGAGATGCTCGTTTCCGTTGATGAAGTGGCGTTTTGTGGCACGACCCATCCTCGCCGTTCCTCCTTTGCTTCCTCCAAGGTCGATGCGCGCTTCGAACCGGGGCTCAGCGTCGTCGGTGACGTTCGCATCGCCAACCGGACCGAGTTTCTTGCGCGATGCGGTATCACGCGTGAAGCAGCCACGGATCTTTCCGACGTAGAACTGATCGCGCTCGGGTGGAGCAAGCGCGAGGAACGCGTGTTCGACGCGATCATCGGACCTTATGCACTGGCGATCTGGCGTGGCGGGCGCAAGCAGCTCGTGCTCGCGCGCGATCCGCAAGGGTTGCGGCCGTTATTTTTTCATCGCAGCCCCAATGGGGTGGCATTTGCCAGCTTGCCGAATGCGCTGGCGGCGCTCCCGGAGGTCGGACGGCACGTCAACGAACAGCGCGTGCTCGAGCTGCTTTTGCTCGTCGATCCGCAGGACAATCCCAGCTTCTTCGACGGCGTCGAAGGTGTGCGCAAGGGCGAGATCGTTCGTTTCGACGCCCCCGATTGCATCCATAGATACCACTTCTGGAACGCCGCTGACATCAAAACCGAACGGCGACGGCCCGAGGACCATGCTGAAGGGCTACGCGAGCGATTGCTTGCGGCGGTGGAGGCTGCAGTCGACACGCCCAAGCAGGTGGCGACGACGCTGAGCGGGGGCTTTGACAGCGGTGTGGTGACTGCACTCGCGGCAAATCGCCTGCAGCGCGACAACCGCACGCTGCACGCTTATACTGCCGTGCCCGCGTCTGACGATGCGCCCTCGACCAATGCGCGTTGGCTCGACGACGAGTCTGATCTGGCGGCGGCGGTGGCGCGACGGCACGGCAATATCCGGCATCGCTGCATCACGCCGCCGGGCGAATCGCTCATACCGACGTTCGATTTCTTTTTCGATTATGTCGGTGCCCCGTGCCTGATGCCGTCGATTTCCTTGTGGTATGCCGAAATCGAGCGCCAGGCGGTGGCGGACGGTGCTGAAATTCTGCTGATGGCGACCGGGGGCAACTGGACCGTTTCCTATCATGGGGTGCCGTTCCTGTTGCAGCTTGCCGAGCGCGGGGATTGGCTTCGGCTGATCGGATGGCTGATACGGCTGCGCGGCGGGCATCCTGCGTTGAACCGGGAACATCTGATCCGCACGGTCCTGCGCAAATGGGTGGGGGGCGCGCGGTGGGAACGGCTGCGGCGGCTGGCGGGCAAAGCACCGCAGCCCGACTGGAAGGTCACGCCGCCGGATTGGTCGGCGGTTGCTGGCGCGCGATTGCCCGAATTTCTGGCGGAGCGCGATCCGGATTCGTCTCGCCTCGAAATCCTGCATGGCGGGAGCGGACACAGTTCCGATCGTCGGGTGTGGCTGATGCGGGAAACCTTGCTGCCGCTGTACGAAAAGGCGGTATGGTTGCGGCGCGGGATCGAAGTGCGCGATCCGACGCTCGATCGGCGCGTCGTCGAATTTTGCCTGTCGATTCCCGACGAGGAATTCTTGCGCGGCGGTCATGCCCGCGCGGTGTTCCGGCGTGCGTTCGGGAACGATGTGCCCGCAGCCGTGCTCGCCAACGCACGTATCGGTCGTCAGGGCTATGGTCGCGATTCGTCCATGCGGCGCTCGCTTGCCGGGTTTCGCGACGAAGTCGATCGAGTTCCCGAAGACTCCCCGGCGCGGAGATTGTTCGATTTGGCTGCGCTTGCGCGTTTGGCGGAAACCCCGCCGGACTCGGACGACGGCGGCGCGGCGTTCGAGCGTGCCTATACGCTCAAGCTATCGCGCGGGATCAGCGCGCTCCATTTCGTCAACCGTATGGGGCCCGGAAATTAGCGTCGCCGCCAGCACGGCGCGAGCGTTTCCCGCAGACGGGTTGGCTGTGGCGGGAGGTGTCCAGCCGGACCCGGAATGCGAAGCGCAGCCTCCACCAGGAAGGCTGCGCCGTCGCCGAGCAATCGGAAACTGTCAATTTTACGACGGGTTACGTCATGGAAAGTCGGGATAGAGTCCGTCCCAACAGATTGCAGGAAGCAGGACCAGATAGGGCTGCATATTGTCATGCGCTCCCCCACCACCGGTATACGCGCCCAGAAAAGCGGTGTTGGTAATGTTGACCTCTGCCGGAGGGACTGCCGGCTGCAACGCCGGTGAAAAACCGCCAAACACGCCGCCAGCCACCCCGGTGGTGAGCGTCCCCGCCACCACATTGAGCGAGTGGGAGTGCGGCGGATATTGATTGAGGGAAACGCTGACCGTCTCTGATCCGGCGGTTGTGCCGGCTTGCCACACGGTCGTACCGGTGCCGGAAGGCGCAGTGCCAAGGCCGGCGACAACCCTTGCGGCAAGATTTGGTACGGCGAACGTCGTCTTGCCGTCACCGCCATAGGTTTTGCCGAGCAGGGTAAACAGCGCCGGATACGATTGAATATTGTAGGTACGACCATCGCACGCAAAATATCCACGCGGAATATAGTCGAATGCAAACCAATCGATTTCGCCGATGAAACTGTTAGACATCGCGAATCCTCCTATTGATTGACCGGATAAAGGCCGTTCAGGCAAATCTGGTAAGCAAGTCCAATCGTCGGCATAATGTTGGGGTGGCTATTGCCTCCACCTGCCGACGACACGCTCCCGCTATAAAGCGCGATCGCGTTGATCGGGCTTGGCACCGGATTTTCGTAATGCTTATGCGCATTGGTCGGATCCGAGCCATAGACTACGCCCGCCGCCAGTGTTGGCGTTGTCGAGGTTGCTGACGTCGCATTCAGGCTATGCGTATGGGCTGGAACCTGCGCGGCGGTCAGCGTGATGCTCTCGGAACCGCCTCGCGAGCCAAGCGGGTGCGCGGTTGCCCCGGGGGCGGTGCCGGTGCCCGCACCGATTGGCAGGCTCCCCGAGAGGTTGGGCAGGTTGAAGGTGGTTACACCATCGCCGCCATAGATCGTTCCAATTACCGAAAATAACGCCTGATAGTCCGCGATTCTCAGCGCTTGACCCTGGCACAACGCCCAGTTGACCATCGCCTTGGAAAAGCCGGTTAGGATGATTTGTCCGGTAAAACTGTTGCTCATGATGCTTCCTCCGAAGATCGACGCGGTCAGTTACGCGCTGGGAAGAACCCTTGCGTCACGATAAAGGCGTTGAGGGCGAGATAGGGCTGCATATTGCTATGGGGTCCGCTCCCGCCGAAGCTCCCGACATTGCCAGCAGCCAGCGGCACGACTGCGCTGCCCGGAGCCGCGAAGGCGTTGTAGACGCTTCCCCCTGCAGTGGCTGGTCCGACCGAGGACAGCGCATTGTTGCGATAGCCAACGGTACCGGGATTGGTCGAGGCAGCAACGGTATGGGTATGTGAGGGTACTTGCGCTTGTGTTAGCGTAACGGTTTCCTCACCTCCGGATTTTGCCTCGACATAGATATTGCCGCTGACCGTATTGCGTCCTTGTGCAAGCGGCGAGCGGCCACGCAAATCGGGGAGAGCGAAGGTCGTTTTGCCGTCGCCGCCATAGCGATTGTAGAGCAGGGCGAATAACGCCTGGTTTGTTTGTATCTGTAACAGCCGACCGTCACATGGCGTCAGCCCCTGCGGCACCTGTGGAAAACTCGCCCAGATGATCTGGCCAAGATAAAAATCGGACATGCCAATTCCCTCCATTTAACCTCTAAGAAGAGGAGGGGTATACGTACACCAAAAAAAACGGAACGTAACCACTCCTGTACAAAAAGAAATGTGATGGCGGCGTATAAATTTGCAGTTACGACAAGTTTTTGAAAATATTTGACGTTTGTCAAATATCACGAGATAAAAACATGTCGTCCGTCGTAATGGACGCAGGAAATTTTTAATGTTGCGTTGCAGCGTATGCCACAACCTATATAAAGTACCGTACTCTTCGCCCGTGTCTGCGATGTCGTACCCCTGAAATTTGGACGAATCGGCGTGATGGCGATGACAATGCGTGCGCTTCTGGTTTAGCGTGCGCTGCATGGCCACGGGCAACATTCGAATCGGCATTGGCGGCTGGACTTACGAGCCGTGGCGTGGGGTTTTCTTCCCCGACAAATGGCCGATTAAGCGTGAGCTCGAATATGCAGCAGGCAAGCTGACCGCGATCGAGGTTAACGGCACCTATTATTCCTCGCAAAAACCCGCGACCTTTGCCGCCTGGGCCAAGGCGGTGCCGGATGGCTTTGTCTTTACACTGAAGGCATCGCGCTATGCCACCAACCGCAAAGTGCTGGCGGAGGCGGGCGAATCGATCGCGCGGTTCACTGGCCAGGGGATTGTCGAACTGGGCGATCGCCTGGGGCCGATCCTGTGGCAATTCATGGCGACCAAGCAGTTCGATCCTGACGATTTCGGCGCTTTCCTCAAATTGCTTCCAACGCATCAGGACGGGGTGGCGCTGCGCCACGCGGTGCAGGTGCGTCACGCCAGTTTCCAGGTGCCCGAATTCGTTGCGCTGGCACGTACGGCGGGTGTGGCGATCGTTTATGCCGATTCGGCGGCTTATCCCGCGATCGCCGATGTCAGCGGCGACTTTGTCTATGCCCGGCTCGAAGCCGCGGTTGAGGACGAACCGACCGGCTATGCGCCAGCCGCTTTGGATCGCTGGGCCAAGGCGGCGCGTAGTTGGGCGCGGGGCGAAGCGCCCGATCACCTCGCGCGCTTTGCTGAACCCGCACCGGTGGTGCCGCGCGATACATTCGTGTTTTTCATCAATGGCGCAAAGGTGCGTGCGCCTGCCGGGGCGATGGCGCTGATCGATCGGATCGGCGGCTAGAGGCTTTTACCGAACAATTTCTAGCGCGCCTGGGGTGCTGCCTGCGGAACGACGTTCGTGGCGGACGGCGTAGTTTGCGCAGCGGGCGTCGCGACACTGGCGGCGGCGACCGGAGCGGAGGGCGGCGTAACGTCAGGAGCAAGGATCGCCGCACTCTCGATCGCGTCGAGCGCACGCCGCGCGGCAATGTAGCGCCGTGCCGCATTGGTCCACCGCTCGGCCTGGGGCGCACCGGGCGTGCGCGAGACTTCGGCAAGGGCAGCCTCGACTTGTCCGGCATCGAGCAAGCGACGCGCACGCGCAACACGATCAACAGGCAAGGGTGATGGCGTTCCCGCCTTGCGCAGGACCACCAGATTG
Organism: Sphingomonas sp.; assembly: GCF_041661885.1. GTDB lineage: Bacteria > Pseudomonadota > Alphaproteobacteria > Sphingomonadales > Sphingomonadaceae > Sphingomonas. Next base: position 256,121 of record NZ_JBAZTL010000006.1, read on the forward strand.
GCGAGTTCGCGTTTTAAGCTCTGCCACCATCCGGTGCTGGCCACGCCGGTCATCAATTCGGGCGCAACCCCGTCAAGGCCAACGCGCAAATCCTCCAAGGTTACCGGTTCGCGCGCCGCCTGAACAATTGTGGCGACGGCGGCGGGTTGCACCATACCGAAGCGTTCGCGCAACTGATCTTCGAGGAACCCAAGATTGAGCCCGCGATCGAGCGCGCGGCGGGCGGCGAAGGCGACCATCAACCCTTCGCCCCGCGTCGCATAGCCCGACGCATGGCGTGCATCGCGGTCGATCGTTCCCGCCCGCGCTTCCAGGTCACCAATCTTGTCGGCCAGTTCCGCCTCGCGGCTGGACAAAGCGGCGAAGTCGATCGTCGAGACCGGGGCATTGGTCTTGCTCGGCACGATTACGACCGGGGCTTGCCCATTGGTGCCAACCGGCAGCGTGACAGTGGCGACTGGCTTGGTCTCGCTGCCCTTGACCAGGCGCAAGATCACGAAGGCGGTCGCGCTGGACCCGATCAGGAACGCGATCAGCCCGAGCGCGATTCCCCGCCGCCAGCCGAGCCCGTCCGACGTCGCCACCCGTGGAGGGGGTACGAACGGCGGCACGGTCCGCGGCGCGTCGAAACGGGCAGGCGCGATGTCCGGGACGGGAGGCAGGGTGTCGTCCATAGCCGCCTTATCGGGGCCATGACGCGGGCGGTCAACGGCTCGTCGTACTGCCGCGCGCCTGCACCGCTGCGAACAGCGCGGCATCGTCGGGCGTTCGCGCGATCGCAACCTCGCGCCATCCGCTCCCGGCGGCAGTCGCAATCGCGGAACTGAAGGCAGCGATGCCCAGGGCCGCGCGATCCATGCCCGCGCCCGCGATCAGCGCGGCCAGCCGCTGCGCCGCGCGCGCCGAATGCAGCAGCGCGGTCGTGCCGTAGAGCGCGTGCAGCGCGGCATCGTCGACGGGGATGGTGGCGCTTTCATAGACAGGCACCACCGTGGCAATCGCTCCATCCCGTTCCAGCGTGCGATCGCGACCGGTGAGGTGCAAGGCGTTGGTGAACCCATGCGCGGTGGCGATGGCGGCGATCTCGGCTGCGGTGCCGTCTCCAATCGCCATGACGTCAAAACCCGCCGCGCGCGCTGCTGCCGCCGTATGCGGGCCGACCGCCAACACCGGAAGCCTCCGCAGCGCCCCGAGTCCGAGGCCACCGAAGCGCAACGCGTTCGCGCTGGTCAGGATCAGCGAATCGAACCGCTCGGTATCGGGCACCTCCCAGGCGAGCGCGCGTACCGCGAACAACGGGAGCGACAGGGTCGTGAACCCCGCCGTATGTGCGCGGGCGATGGTGGCGGCATTGCCCGGCTCGGGCCGCAACACCGCGAGCGTGGTCACGCCGCGAACAGCCGCCGTACCGACGCCGGTGCCCGCGCCAACAGATCGGCCGCCAGCCGCGCGGCGAGCGCGGCATCGCCAACCGCCCCGCTTGCCTCGCCCGCGACGTGCGCGCTGCCATCTTCGGCGAACAGTTCGGCGCGCAGGCGAATGGTGTCGCCCTCACGCGTCGCCAGCGCCGCGACCGGCGAGTGGCAATCGGCCTGTAGCGCGGCGAGCAGCGCGCGCTCGACCAGCACGCAACAATGCGTTGCCGCATCATCGATTACGGCGAGCCAGCCGAGCATCCGCGAATCGTTTGCCCGCGCCTCGATCCCGACCGCGCCCTGCGCGGGGGCGGGTAGCATGACGTCAATCGCGATTCCGACGCCGACATCGGGGCGACCAAGCCGGTCGAGCCCCGCCGCTGCGAGCATGGAAGCGTCGACCGCGCCCGCCGCGACCTTGGCCAGACGCGTATCGACATTGCCGCGAAACAGCACGGTCGTCAGGTCGGGGCGCATCCGTCGCAATTGCGCGACGCGGCGCGGGGAACTGGTGCCGACGATCGCGCCGGGGCGCAGCGCGGCAATGCTGTCGGCCCCGATCAGCCGGTCTCGCACGTCGGCGCGCGGCAGCATCGCCGCGATCGCGATGTCGGCAGGGCGGATCGTTTCGACATCCTTCATCGAATGCACCGCGCAGTCGATTTCGCCCGATAGCAAGGCGCGGTCGAGCTCCTTGGTCCACAAAGCCTTGCCGCCGATTTCAGCGAGCGCAACATCCTGGACGCGGTCGCCCGTGGTCTTGATCGGCACGATTTCGATCGCGTCCTTGGTCCAGCCGTGCGCCTTGGCCAGCGTGTCGCGCACCATATTGGCCTGGACGAGCGCGAGCGGCGATCCGCGCGTACCGAGTTTGAGGTGGGGGCTGGTCACGCGCGTCCTCTTTCGTTGCAACGCCCTCTTGGCGAAACCGTCCGATTTCGACAAGCGCCGTGCAACACGCTAGGGGGCGGGGCATGGCACTGATCCTTGGCCTTGAATCGAGTTGCGACGAAACCGCCGCGGCACTGGTCACTTCCGACCGGCAAATCCTTGCGCACCGTCTGGCGGGGCAGGAGGCGGCGCATCGTCCCTTTGGCGGCGTCGTACCCGAAATCGCCGCGCGCGCGCATGTCGAAGTGCTGGCGCCCTTGGTCGAGGCGGCGTTGGCCGATGCGGGCGTAACGCTGGCCGATGTCGATGCGATTGCGGCAACCGCCGGGCCGGGCCTGATCGGTGGGGTGATGGTTGGGCTGGTCACCGGCAAGGCGCTGGCCCATGCGGCGGGTAAGCCGCTGGTTGCGGTCAACCATCTCGAAGGCCATGCGCTGTCGCCGCGTCTGTCCGATCCCGATCTCGCTTTTCCCTATCTGCTGCTGCTGGTGTCGGGCGGACATTGCCAGTTGCTGCTGGTCGAAGGTGTCGCGCGCTATCGCCGCCTCGCCACCACGATCGACGATGCCGCGGGCGAGGCGTTCGACAAGACCGCCAAGGTGCTGGGGCTGGGCTTCCCCGGTGGTCCCGCCGTCGAGGCGGCGGCGGCCTTGGGGCAACCGATCGTGCCGTTGCCGCGCCCGCTGAAAGGATCGGCCGAGCCGCATTTCTCCTTCGCCGGGCTGAAGAGCGCGGTGGTGCGCGCGCATGACGCCAAGACGTGGCGCGTCGAGGATCTGGCCGCCTCCTTCCAGGCGGCGGTGGTTGATTGTCTGCTCGATCGCACCGTGCGCGCGCTCGACCGCGCTGGCGGTGCCACCGCGCTGGTGGTGGCAGGCGGGGTAGCGGCGAATACGGCGGTGCGCACGGCACTGAGCGGGCTGGCGGATACGCACGGCCTGCGCTTTGTCGCGCCACCTTTGTGGCTGTGTACCGACAATGCCGCGATGATCGGCTGGGCCGGGGCGGAGCGCTTTGCCGCAGGGTTGACCGACCCGCTCGATATCGCCGCACGACCACGCTGGCCGCTCGATCCAGGGGCCGAGGCAGTACGCGGTGCGGGCGTTAAGGCATGAAGGCGCTGCTGAGCCTGGGTCTTTTATTGTTGGGGGGCGGTGCGGTGCCCGCCCTCAGCCGTGAAGTCGTATCTGGCAAGTCATGCATCCCGATTGCGAATGTCATTTCGCCTGCTGAATTTGGTCGGCATCCGGTCGATGTTGTGGCGCGGGGACCCTGGCGTAAGCCAAACGTTCGACGTGGCATGGGGCACCTTTACCGCACAGTTTTGTCTAGGGAGGGAAGCGCTCCTCCGAATTTTGCAGGCCATTACAAAGTGGTGACCCACGGATGTGGCGCTGGTATGACTTGCCCTCTCTTTATTGATCTGAAGACCGGTAAGGTTACCTTCGCCGCCGCCATTGCCAGCGTCGAACATCTATACGATCTGCCCGATGTCGCGGGTATCGATGATGTGCGCCTCGTTTATCGTGCTGACAGCCGGTTGTTGGTAGCAGTGGGCACGCGGAACGAGGATCTGCGCCTTACTGGTGCAACTTTGTTTGAATGGCGTGAAGGCGGGCTGCAGGTGATTCGCTTCATCCCCAAAGACGCGCTTTGTCTTGATACTGCTGGTGGAGGTCACGCATCATGAAGATCGGCGTGATTGGCGGCGGGGCGTGGGGCACCGCGCTGGCGCAGGTTGCCGCGCGCGGCGGTGATCCCGTCTTGCTGTGGGCGCGTGAGCCCGAGGTGGTCGCTTCGATCAACCAGACACACGAGAATAGCCGCTTTCTTGCCGGAATCGCGCTGCCGCCTTCGATCCAGGCGACCGGTGCGCTTGGGGATCTCGCGGCGTGCGATGCGTTGCTGGTGGTGGCACCCGCGCAGCATGTTCGCGCGGTGCTGGCCGAAACGCCGGTCGGCACGACTCCGCTGGTGTTGTGCGCCAAGGGCATCGAAGCGGGGACGCAATTGCTCGTCGGCGAAGTGGCGCAGCAGCTTTATCCCGACGCGCCGATTGCGGTGTTGTCGGGCCCAACCTTCGCGCATGAAGTGGCAGCGGGGCAGCCGACTGCGGTAACGTTGGCTTGCGCCGATGCCGCGCTTGGTGCGGCGTTGGCCGACCGGCTCGCCAGCCCGAGCTTTCGCCCCTATGCCTCGAGCGATGTGATCGGTGCCGAGATTGGTGGCGCGGTCAAGAATGTGCTCGCCATTGCCTGCGGCGTGGTGGAGGGTGCGGGGCTTGGGCAGAATGCGCGCGCGGCGCTGATCGCGCGTGGCTTTGCCGAGATGACGCGCTTCGGCCTGGCGCGCGGTGCCCGGGCGGAGACGCTGAGCGGCCTGTCGGGGCTGGGTGATCTGGTGTTGACCTGTTCCTCGACGAGTTCGCGCAACTTTTCGCTTGGGGTCGGGCTGGGCCAGGGCAAGCGCGCGGCGGATCTGCTTGCCGATCGCCTGACCGTTGCCGAGGGCGCGTTCACCGCACCGGTGTTGCGCGATGCGGCAGCGGCAGCGGGCGTCGATATGCCGGTGGTGGAGGCGGTGTGCGCGCTGCTTGACGGGCGCGATGTTGATGCGGTGGTCGGCGCGCTGCTCGCGCGACCGCTCCGCCCGGAATAGCCGTCCCTAGAAATCGATCGCGATGCCCTTCGACTCCCAATCGCCATAGCGGGTGGGATCAAGGCCATCGGGGTCGCCCTTCGCACTTTGCCCGGCCATCGCCGCCGGTTTCGGTTCGGGCTGCGGCAGCGGTGGGTTCGCGCTGAGATAGGCGGGTGGCTTCACATGCGGCGGGCGACGGGCCATGAGGTTTCCTTGCGGCGGCACGATGCCGTACGCCGCGTGACATCGGCGGTCTTTCCGCCCAATTCAACCCAAAGCCTGCAAGATTGTGAGACCCCGCTTTTGACCCTTCCGCCGCCCCGCCGCTACATGCCCAAGCCCGAACCGGTCGATCCGCCGGGTGTTCCCGCGCGGCGCGCGGCACTGCGTCTGCTCGATGCCGTGTTGCGCCAGGGTTTGCCGCTGGAGGCGGCGATCGGGCGCGCGACGGCGGGGATCGAGCGTGCCGATGACCGGGCGCTTGCCCATGCGATTGCGGCGGAAGTGCTGCGCCGCTTGCCCGATCTCGACGCGCTGATCGATTCGGCGACCAAGACGCGGCTGCCCGATGATGCCAAGGCGCGCTTTGCGCTGCGCATCGCGCTCGTCCAGGCGCTGTCGCTGGGCACGCCGCCGCACGCCGCGATTTCGACCGTGCTGCCGCTGGTCGATGGCGGTCCGCGCAAGCTCGTCCACGGCGTGTTCGGCACGTTGATGCGCGCGGGCGACCAGCTTCCCGAACAGCCGACCCTGCCCGATCCGGTGGCGATCCGCTGGCACGCCGCCTGGGGCGATGACGGGATCGAGGCCGCCGAGCGCGCGATGGCAGCCCCACCGCCGCTCGACCTGACGCTGGCCGATCCCGCCACTACCGCCGCGATGGCGGAGGCGCTGGGGGGCGTTTCGCTGCTGCCCGGCCATGTGCGCCTGCCGTCGGCGCATGTGCCCGAACTGCCGGGTTTCGAGGAGGGAAGCTGGTGGGTGCAGGACATTGCCGCCTCGCTGCCCGCGCGCTTGCTCGGGCGGGGCCCCGGTGTCGCGCTCGACCTGTGCGCTGCTCCCGGCGGCAAGACGATGCAGCTCGCGAGCGCGGGCTGGAGCGTTACGTCGATCGATTCCTCGGAAAGTCGTCTGGCGCGACTTCGCGAAAATCTGGAGCGCACGCATCTGACGGCTGAGGTGATCGCCGCTGATGTGCTGTTATGGTCGCCGTCCGCCCCCGCCGATGCCGTGCTGCTCGACGCGCCGTGCAGCGCGACGGGAATCTTCCGCCGTCACCCCGATGTGTTGCATCGCATCCGCCCCTCGCAAATCAGCGAACTCGCCGCATTACAGGCAAAATTGCTCGCCCGTGCCGCCGATTGGGTGAAGCCGGGCGGGATGCTCGTTTTCGCGACCTGTTCGCTCGAACCGGCGGAGGGGGAGGCGCAGTTGAAGCGCCTCCTGGCGGCGCGCAGCGATTATGCAATCGAGGCTGTTGCGCAGGACGAACTTCCGGTGGGCGTCGCGTCCAATCCCGGTGGATGGGTGCGCACGCTTCCCGGCATGGTCGATCCGGGCGGTAACGATGGATTTTTCATCGCGCGTTTGCGCCGCCTTGGGTAATCGGTCGCTTGCCCGGCGATGTGGCCGTGCTACAGGCTGACGCCTTATGACCTACCGCCCCGTCCGCATCGCGCCGTCGATCCTATCCGCCGACTTCGCCAAATTGGGCGAGGAAGTCCGTGCGATCGATGCCGCTGGTGCGGACTGGATCCATGTCGATGTGATGGACGGGCATTTCGTGCCCAACATCTCGATCGGGCCAGCGGTGGTGAAGGCGATCCGCCCGCACACCACCAAGCCGCTCGACGTGCATTTGATGATCGCGCCGGTCGATCCGTATCTCGATGCCTTTGCCGAGGCTGGCGCGGATACGATCAGCATCCATGTCGAGGCGGGGCCGCACACGCATCGCAGTCTTCAGCACATTCGCAGCCTGGGCAAGCGCCCCGGCGTGGTGCTGACCCCGCAGACGCCGGCCAAGGTGCTCGATTATCTGCTCGAAGAGGTCGATCTTGTCCTCATCATGAGCGTCAATCCCGGTTTTGGCGGGCAGGCGTTCATCGAAAGTTCGCTGCGCAAGATTGAGGCGGTGCGCAAGATGATCGACAAGGGCGACTATGCTGTCGATCTGGAGGTCGATGGCGGCATCGATCTCGTCACTGCGCCGCGAGCGATTGCTGCCGGGGCTGATGCACTGGTCGCGGGCACAGCGACCTTCCGCGGCGGCCCCGCCGCTTACGCCGCCAATATCGCGGGCCTGCGCGGCTAGATGATCGACCTGTCTCCCCTGAAAGGCCCGATCGAGCCCGGTTCCAATGTGCAGGGTGACAGCATCGACGAGGGCAAGCGGCTGATCCGGCAAGGGGGAGACAAGGGCTTGTCGCTGGCCGAACGCGTGATGGAGCGGTTTCATCGGCTGACCTGGCGCACGCCGATCCACGGGATGCGGCTCAAGGGGCGGCATCCGCTCAAGCTGATCGCGGTTCCGGACGACCCCTTCATGGGCGATGCCAAGCGCGGCAACGCCTTGCTTGGCGGCACGCTGACCTTTCGCGGCGAAGGACGGGCGATAACGGGGCTCGATCTCGCCAAGCCCGATTTTTCCAGGGCTTTTGCAGAATATCTGCACGGCTTCTCCTGGCTGCGCGACCTGTCGACCGTGGCGACGCGGGCGCAGGCGATCCCGGTTGCCGAGGCATTGATGCGGCGCTGGCTCGATGCCCATGCCGATACGATAAGCGAGCCGGCCTGGCGTGCCGACTTATGGGGGCGCCGCATCCTGTTCTGGACCGCCCACGCGCCGCTGATCCTGTCCTCGACCGATCTCGTTTACCGCAGCCGCGTGCTCAACACGCTGGCACGCGGCGCACGCCATATCGATCGCGGTGCCGACAAGGTTGCCCCCGGCGCACCGCGCGTTGCCGCTTTGTGCGGCGTGGTTGCGGCGGGGTTGTTGATTCCGGGTGGCGATCCGCGCCGCGCGGCGACCGAGGCCGCGCTGGCCAAGGCGCTCGCGGTTTCGATCTTCGAGGATGGCGGCAATGTCGCGCGCGCGCCCGCAGCGCAAATCGACATCCTTATGCTGTTGACCGCTTTGCGCGAGGTTTATGCTGCGAGGCGGCTGGAAGCACCCGAGAGCGTCAACACCGCAATCGCGGCGCTGGTGCCCGCTTTGCTCGGCGTCTGTCATGGGGACCGCGACGTGAGTAGCTGGCAGGGTGGGGCGCCGGTCGGGGCGGCGCTGCTCGAGCATATTATCACGGCCACCGGGGTGCGGACGCGCCCTCTGCGGCAGGCGCGCGAATGGGGCTATCAACGGCTGGCTGCGGGGGCGGCCGTGGTGATTTTCGATGCCGCGCCCCCGCCAATCGCGCGGTTGGTCGAAGGGGGGTGCGCATCGACGCTCGCTTTCGAATTTTCGGATGGCGCCAGTCGCATCGTGGTCAATTGCGGCGGCGCGCGCAGCGGTATCGTGCAGTTGCCTGAAATGCTGGTCGAAGGTCTGCGCACCACCGCGGCGCACTCGACGCTGATCGTGGGCGACAGCAATTCGACCGCGATCCATAGCGATGGCACACTCGGGCGCGGTGTCGCCGAGGTCGAACTCGTCCGGCAGGAGAGTGAAGGGTCGAGCCGGATCGAGGGTAGCCACGATGGCTATGCCCGCCGGTTCGGGTTTCTCCATCGGCGCCAACTCGTCATGGCCAGCGACGGGCGGGAGCTGCGTGGTGAAGACATGCTGCTCCCGGCGACCAAGCGGCGCAAATTGGTCGCGACCGGCTTTGCGATCCGCTTCCATCTTGGTGTGGGCGTACAAGTATCGCCAACCGCCGACGGGCTTGCCGCCTTGTTGCGCTTGCCGGGCGGCGGATTGTGGCAGTTCCGCTGTCGCGGCGGTACGCTTGCGGTTGAGGAAAGCGTGTGGATCGATGCCGATGGTCGCCCGCACGCGACCATGCAACTCGTCATCACCGGTGAATCGCCCGCAGGTGGGGCAAGCGTGAGCTGGGCGTTCAAGCGCGCGGGATAGGCCACGCCGGTTGAATCTTCGGGGGCGAGCGGGCAGGGACAGGCAAAACCATCCCCTGGAGCAAGCATGACCACCATTCCCATCCGCCGCGCGCTGTTGTCGGTATCTGACAAGACCGGCATCGTCGATCTCGCCCGTTCGCTCGCCGAAGCCGGTGTCGAACTCGTCTCGACCGGCGGCACCGCCAAGGCGCTGCGCGAGGCGGGGTTGAGCGTGCGCGACATTGCGGACCTGACCGGTTTCCCCGAAATGATGGACGGTCGCGTCAAGACGTTGCACCCGGTGGTGCATGGCGGGCTGCTCGCGGTACGCGATGATGCCGCGCACGTCGCGTCGATGGAGGAGCATGGTATTGGCGCGATCGATCTCGTCGTCGTCAATCTCTATCCGTTCGAGGCGACCGTCGCGAAGGGCGCTGAGCGCGACGAGATTATCGAGAATATCGACATTGGCGGCCCGTCGATGGTGCGTTCCGCCGCCAAGAACCATGCCTTTGTCGCGATCGTCACCGATCCGGCGGATTATGCGGTCGTCGCGCAAGGCAGTACCACGCTCGCCGATCGCCGCCGTTTCGCCGCCAAGGCCTATGCGGCGACGGCGGCCTATGACGGGATGATCGCGCAGTGGTTCGCCTTTGCCGATCAGGGCGAACGCTTCCCCGAGACGTTGCCCATGACGCTCAAGCGCGGCCAAGCCCTGCGCTATGGTGAGAACCCACATCAGTCGGCGGCGTTCTACACCGCCAGTGGCCCGCACGCGCGCGGCATCGGCCAGGCGCGTCAGGTGCAGGGCAAGGAACTGAGCTACAACAATTTGAACGACGCCGATGCCGCGCTCGATCTGGTCAGCGAGTTTCGCGATGCGGCACCGACCTGCGTCATCGTCAAGCACGCCAATCCATGTGGCGTCGCGAGCGGTGCGACGCTGGAGGAAGCCTATGCAGCAGCCTTTGCCTGCGACACGGTGTCGGCCTTTGGCGGGATCATCGCGCTCAACCGCGCGCTTGATGGGGCCACCGCGCGCGCGATTTCCGGGATTTTCACCGAGGTGGTGGTCGCGCCCGATGCCGATGAAGAGGCGCTGGCAATCTTTGCCGCGAAGAAGAATCTGCGCTTGCTGTTGACCGGAGCATTGCCCGATCCGGCGCGCGGTGGGCTGCTGGCCAAGGCGATCACCGGCGGCTGGCTGGTGCAGACGCGCGATGGCGCAAGCAACCCTGATGTGCAGGTCGTCACCAAGCGCCAGCCGACTGCGGAAGAGCTTGCCGATTGCCGCTTCGCCTGGACCGTCGCCAAGCACGTCAAATCAAACGCGATCGTCTATGCCAAGGGCGGAAGCACGGCGGGCATTGGTGCGGGGCAGATGAACCGGCTCGAATCCGCGCGCATCGCCGCTTGGAAGGCGAAGGACGCTGCCGACAAAGCCGGCTGGGCAACCCCGCGCACGATCGGTTCGGCGGTCGCGTCGGATGCGTTCTTCCCGTTTGCTGATGGCTTGCTGGCGGCGGTCGAGGCGGGCGCGACCGCGGTGATTCAGCCCGGCGGATCGATCCGTGACGATGAAGTGATCGCGGCGGCGGACGCGGCTGGCCTGGCGATGGTGTTCACCGGCGTGCGGCACTTCCGGCATTGAGGGACCGGGGCGTCACACCGGGAGTGCGTCGCCCCCCGGCATCTTGCGGAACAGCGCGCGGTCCTCGGGTTTAAACGCCCAGCGGTACAGCACGAAGATATAGACCAAGGCGATCGCGGGTTCGCCGATCGCAAGTTCGACCCATTCGAAGCGCGGCGGGAGTGCGGTGAAGGCCGCGCCGACGGTGCCCGCCGCCAGGATCGCCCACAGCATCGGCAAGCGCCACCCGGCGACGCGCGCCTTCAACAGTCGGGCGAGGTAATTGGACTTGATCACCGAGGTCAGTGTCACCGACATGAACAAGGCTGCCGCCGGCCCCGCCGCCTGATAGGCGACCGGCCAGCCCAGCGCTTGCATCGCGAAGATCAGCGCATAGCTGAGCGCGATCTGGAACAGCAGCATCCCGATCGAAATCGCCATGTTCTGCACGCGCGCGATGTAGACGAGCGCGGATTCGCACACCGCGCCGGTCGATGCGGCGGCCTCGGCAAACAGCAGGAAAGCAAGGGCGGCAGTGCCCGCGACGAACTGCGACTGCGAGCCGACCGTCCCCAACACCGCTTCGCCGGGGATCGACCCCATCAAGGCAAGCCCGGTCTGCGCCGCGAGGATCCAGAAACCGACTTGTCGCACTTGGCTCGCTACGCCCGAGGTATCGCCGCGCGCGAGGCTTGAGGTGATAACCGGGCCCAGGATCGGGTCGAAACTGGTTTTCAGCTTGCCCGGAATCGAGGCGACCTGCTGCGCCATCCAGTAAATGCCGACGATGCGCGGTTCGAACATCAGGAACAGGATCGAGCGATCGACATTGCGCGTGCCCCATTCCAGCGCATCGGCCCCGGCGAGCGGGGCATTGCGGCGGATCAGCGCGACGGTGCGCGCCGGGTGCAGCCGCCAGCCATACGGGCGGCCATAACTGCGCACGAACGGAACGGCAGACGCCGCCAGCGCGGCGATCATCGACAGCATATACGCGATCACCAGCCCGTCATGCCGTGCGACCGGATAGAGCACGCCCGCCGCGATCGAGATCGTCCACGGTTCGATCACCGCGCGCGCAGTGACCGTCGCCTGCACATTGCGGCGATAGGCGAGGGCTGCCAGCATAAGGTCGGACCAGGCGCTGGCCACGATGATGCACGGCAGCAAGCGTTCGAGCAGCGTCGGGTTGCTGCCGTGATACATCAAGTCGGGCACCAGCATCAGCGCGACGCTGGCCAGGCCCGATGCGATGGCAGCGACCACCAGGCAATCCCACACGATCTGCACGTGCGGTCGTTCGTCGGCTTCGGCGATGGCCAGCGCCAACCCGCGTTTCAATCCGAAGGTGGCAAGGAGTGCTGCAACTTCGACGAAGAGCACCGCACGCGCGAACGTGCCGAGCGTGTCGGGGCCGTAGAGCCGCCCCGCGATGAACAGGAACGGCAGCCGCGCGATCAGGCGCATCATGAAGCCGATGATGTTGGTGCGGCCACCCTTGGCGAGGGCGTCGATCTCTTCCGTGCTTCGCCCGCCGGTGGCACCTGCGAGAGCGCTCAATGCGCGGCTCCCCAACTGAGCCCGGTGCCGATTTCGATCCCGAGCGGCACGCTGAGCGTCACCGCCGGCTCGGCGGCGGTCGCCATCACGCGTTCGATCACCGGCTTGGCCGCGGCGACGTCACCTTCGGGCAGCTCGAACACGAGTTCGTCATGCACTTGCAGCAGCATTCGCACATCGGTCAGGCCTGCTTCGAGCAAGGCAGGGCCCATCCGCACCATCGCGCGCTTGATGATGTCCGCACAAGTGCCCTGGATTGGTGCATTGATCGCGGCGCGCTCCGCCCCCTGGCGCTCATGCGGCACCTTGGAGGCGATGCGGGGGAAATGCGTTTTCCGCCCGAACAGGGTGGTGGTATAGCCGGTTTCGCGCACGCTTTCGGTGGTCTGCGCGATATAGTTGCGGATGCCGGGGAAACGATCGAAATAGCGATCGATCATCGCCTGCGCTTCGTCCGCCGTCACGTCGAGCCGCCCGGCCAGGCCCCAGCGGCTGATGCCGTAGAGGATCGCGAAGTTGATCGTCTTGGCGCGCCCGCGCGTGTCGCGATTGACCTCGCCGAACAGTTCCTGCGCGGTCATGCTGTGGATGTCGGCTCCGCTCGCAAACGCCTCGCGCAGCGCGGGCACATCGGCCATGTGCGCGGCAAGCCGCAGCTCGATTTGCGAATAATCGGCGGCGAGCAGCACATTGCCCGGTTCCGCCACGAACGCATCGCGAATCTGGCGGCCGATTTCGGTACGGATCGGGATGTTCTGCAAATTGGGGTCGGTCGAGGACAAGCGCCCGGTTTGCGCGCCGGTCAGGCTGTACGAGGTATGCACGCGCCCCGTCGCCGGGTTGATCTGTGCTTGCAAAGCATCGGTATAGGTCGATTTCAGCTTCGACAATTGCCGCCATTCTAGCACCTTGGTGGCGATGTCCTTGCCCGGCGAATTGCGGTCGGTGGCGATGCGTTCGAGCTCGTTCACGTCGGTCGAATAGACGCCCGATTTGCCCTTGCGACCACCTTTGATGCCCATGCGTTCGAACAGCACGTCGCCCAATTGCTTGGGGCTGCCGATCGTGAACGGGCCACCGGCCAGCGCATGAATCTCGACTTCGAGCGCGCCGATTTGTCCGGAAAACTCGCCCGACAATTGCGCAAGGCGTTCGCGATCGACCTTGATGCCGTGGCGCTCCATTTGCGCGATGACGGGGACGAGCGGCCGATCGACCATTTCGTACACGCGCGTTGCCCCTTCGGCGGGCAAGCGCGGCTTGAAGCGTCGCCATAGCCTGAGCGTGACATCGGCGTCTTCGGCGGCGTAGCGCGTCGCTGCGTCGAGATCGATTTCGTTGAAGGTGCGCTGCGACTTGCCGACGCCGACCACATCCTTGAAGGCGATGCAGCTATGCGACAGATGCGTCGCGGCGAGTTCGTCCATGCCGTGGCCGTGCAGCCCGGCGTCGAGATCGAAGCTCATCAGGATCGTGTCGTCATAGGGCGCAACGGTCACGCCCACCCGACCCAGCACGATCATGTCGTATTTCAGATTGTGCCCGATCTTGAGCACGCCCGGATCCTCGAACAACGGCTTGAGCTTGGCCAGCGCCACTCCTGTGCTCAACTGCACCGGTTTTTCCGCAAAGAGTCCGCTTCCGCCATGTGCCAAAGGTACGTAGCACGCGCGATTGGGATGCAGTGCCATGCTGATTCCGACGAGTTCGGCGCGGGTCGCGTCGATTCCGGTGGTTTCGGTGTCGATCGCCACCCAGCCCTGATGCCGCGCGGTGCTGATCCAGCGATCGAGCGCGGCTTCATCGACCACGGTTTCATACGCATCATAGTCGCACGGCGGGTCCTGTTCGGTCGCCACCGTCTTGGGTGCGGCGACCGGCGCATCCGCCACCGCCGACAATTTGGCGATCAACGACTTGAAGCCGTGATGCTCCAGAAAGGCGCGCAAGGGGGCATCGGGAATACCCTGCAATGCGAGCTCGTCGAGCGGCTGCGGCAGCGGCTCGTCGCATTTGAGCGTAACCAGCACCTTGGACAGCCGCGCATTGTCAGCCTGCGCGATCAGACTGTCACGCAACTTGCCCGGCTTCATCGTCGGTGCAGCGGCAAGCACGCCTTCCAGATCGCCATGTTCGGCGATCAGCTTGGAGGCGGTCTTGGGGCCGATGCCGGTGACGCCGGGGACATTATCGACGCTGTCACCCATCAGTGCGAGCACGTCGCCCAATTGCGCGGGTTCGACGCCGAACTTTTCGCGGACATGCTCCGCGCCGAGGCGCCGGTTGTTCATCGTGTCGTAGAGATCGAGACCAGGCTCGATCAACTGCATCAAATCCTTGTCGGCGGAGACGATCGTCACTGCCCAGCCCTGCGCCAGCGCGGCCTTGGCGTAGCAGGCGATGATGTCGTCCGCCTCGAGCCCCTCGGTCTCGATACACGGCAGCGAAAAGGCGCGCGTGGCATCGCGAATCATCGGGAATTGCGGGACCAGATCCTCGGGCGCGGGCGGGCGGTGGGCTTTATACTGATCGTACAAATCGTTGCGGAAGGTTTTGCTCGATTTGTCGAGGATGACCGCCATGTGCGTCGGGCCATCTGCCTTGTGCAACTCGTCGGCGAGTTTCCACAGCATCGTGGTATAACCATAAACGGCACCGACCGGCGCGCCATGAATGTTGGTGAGCGGCGGGAGGCGGTGATAGGCGCGGAAGATGTACCCCGAGCCATCGACAAGATAGAGATGCGGCATTGCGGGTGGATAGCCCAAGCTTCGACGAGGACAAAGCCCCGCTTTCGCATCGGCTATCCGTGATTTTCCACCACGCTTGCCACCACCGCCTGCATCAGCGCCTGGCGGGCGGGAATCGGCTTGGGCGTGTCGCCGATCATCACCGCGATCGCATAGCTGCGGCCATCGGGGGCAATCAGCACGCCGACATCGTTATAGCCGGCGGTGCGCCCGGCGAGATCCTGGCCCGTTCCGGTCTTGTGGCCGAAGGTCCACCCGAGCGGCACCGCGCCGCGCAACCGCTGCTTGCCGGTACGTGATGATTCCATCGTGGCCAGAAGATACTCGGTCGAACTGCGCGACAACAGGTCGCCACGCTTCAGGAGCGCCAGTGCTTCGGCAATTGCGCGCGGGGCGGCGCCATCGGGGGGATCGGCGACATAGCGTTCGTAAGCGGCGACGCGGTCGGTGCGCGGCAAGCGGGCGCGGGCGATCGCGAAGGCGTTGCCGAAGGCGAAATCGGGTTGCCACACCAGCCCGGCGGTCTGGCTTTGCAACAGCCGCTCCCCCGGACCGAAGCGAATGTCGCCCAGCCGCTTGCGCCGCAGGAAATCGCGCACCGCATTGGGCCCGCCGACATAGCGCAGCAGACGATCATTGGCGGTGTTGTCGCTCATCGTCAGCGCGCGCTGCAACAATTCGCCGACGGTGGTCTGATAGCCCTGTTCACCCTTGATGAGCGCGGCGATCGGCTGATGGAAGACGGTGAGATCCTCGCGGGTCAGCGTAACGGGATCCTCAAGTTTCAGCCGCCCGGCATCGCGGAAGTCGAGCACGGTCATCGCGACCCACAATTTGCTGACGCTTTGCTGCGGCAGGCGCTGTTCGCCGCCTGTATCGACCGCCCAACCCTCCTCGATACTGCGCACCGCCACGCCAACCCGCCCGTCGAAGCTGCGCACCAGCGCCGCGACATTGGCAACAAGCGCCAAGGGTGGGGTGGCCAGGCGCGGAGCGGCGGGTGCCGGGACCGCAGGGCTTGGCAGCGGAACGAGCGGCGGCGGAGCCGCCAGCAGCGCGACGTGCACGTTGGCATCGTGACCGCACGCGCACAAAGCAGCCGCCAGCATCATCGCTGCGGCAGGTTTTGGGAATCGATACGGAAGAATGCGCGTCACCGTGAATTGCCCCAATGTCCCGAGGAAAGACCCTCTCTCCCGAGCCCCACATCCCATGATAGGGTAACAATAGGGTTGAGGAATCCTTTGGTGGCAACCGTGCGATGAATCGCCTGTGTCGCAAGATGAGACGAGCCTTTTGCGGGAACCCGTCAGGCCGTTGATTTCAGGGCACCAAAATCGTGTCGAGCGCTTGCGGCAACATGTCGGGATAATCGAGCGTATAATGCAGCCCGCGCGATTCCTTGCGGTGCAGCGCCGAACGCACGATCAGCTCGGCGGTTTGCAGCAGGTTGCGCAGTTCGATCAGGTCGGGCGTGACGCGGAAATGCCCGTAATAATCGTTGACCTCTTCGGTCAGCATCCGGATGCGGTGCTGCGCGCGTTCCAGCCGCTTGGTCGTGCGCACGATCCCGACATAATTCCACATGAAGCGGCGGATTTCGGTCCAGTTCTGCTTGATGACGACTTCCTCGTCCGAATCCTCGACGCGGCTTTCGTCCCACGGGCGAATCGCGGGCGGTGGGGGTAAATCGTCCCAATGCTCGCTGATATGCTGCGCGCACGCCTCGCCGAACACGAAACATTCGAGCAGGCTGTTCGAGGCAAGGCGATTGGCACCGTGCAGCCCGCTTTCGCTGCATTCGCCCGCGGCATAAAGGCCGGGCAAATCGGTGCGACCGTCGAGATCGATCACCACCCCGCCGCAGGTATAATGCTGCGCGGGCACCACCGGAATCGGGTCGGTGGTCATGTCGATGCCGAGCCCGAGCAGCTTTTCCTGGATGTTGGGGAAATGCTCGTGGATGAAGTCCGGCCCCATATGGCTGATGTCGAGATGGACGTAATCGAGCCCCAACCGCTTGATCTCATGGTCGATCGCGCGCGCGACGATGTCGCGCGGGGCGAGTTCCAGCCGCGGATCGAAATCGGGCATGAAGCGATAGCCGGTATCGGGGATGAGCAATTGCCCGCCCTCGCCGCGCACCGCCTCGGTAATCAGGAAATTTTTGACGTCGAGATTGTAGAGGCAGGTTGGATGGAACTGCATCATCTCCATGTTGGAGACGCGGCACCCCGCACGCCACGCCATCGCAATGCCGTCACCGGTCGCGCCGCGCGGCGCGGTGGAAAACAGATAGGTCCGCCCCGCGCCGCCCGTCGCCAAGATCGTCGCGCGCGCGGTGTACAATTCGACGCGCCCGGTCGCGCGATTGACGGCATAGACGCCCCACACATGGCCCGCGCCCGAATAGCGTTCCTCATGTCGACTGGTGGCAAGGTCAATCGCGACCATGTCGGGGACGAGCGTAATGTTGGGATGGTCGGTCGCGGCGCGTTGCAGCGCCTCCTGCACTGCCCAGCCGGTCGCGTCGGCGACATGGACGATGCGGCGGTGCGAATGGCCGCCTTCGCGCGTCAGATGCAGCGCGCCGCCATTTTCTTCGCTTTCGGTGGCAAAGGGTACGCCGAGTTCGCGCAACCGCGCGATCGCAGCGGGCGCGCGTTCGACCACCATCTCCACGGTCGCGCGGTTGTTCAGCCCCGCGCCCGCGATCATCGTGTCTTCGATATGGCTCTCGAAGGTGTCGCCTTCCTCGAGCACGGCGGCGATGCCGCCCTGTGCCCAGGCGGTGGAGCCCTCATCGAGCCGCCCCTTGGCGAGCACGGTGACCTTGAAGCGGTCGGCGAGGTTGAGCGCGGCGGTGAGACCTGCGGCACCCGAGCCGATGATGAGCACGTCGGAGGTGTTGGTCATCGTGCCCCCCTCCCTAAAAGGGAGGGGCTGGGGGTGGGTTGGCATAAGGCGGGGATCGGGTCACCACTCGGGCCGACCCACCCCCGCCCCCTCCCTTCCAGGGAGGGGAGACGATCACGCATTCGAAGCCCTCGTCAAATTAAGGAACACGTCCTCCAGATCGGCTTCGCGCGTCGAGACATCGACGATGCCGTAACCATCGGCTTGCACCGCCGCGAGCACTTGGCCCGCATTCACCTGGTCCTTGGCATAGGTGATGGCGAGCGTGCGCGTGCCCTTGAGCGCGATCTTCTGGAAACACACCGCCGTTGGCAGCGCGGCGACATCGCGGTCGACGGTTACCTCGACCAATTTCTCGGTCGCCTTGGCCAGCAATGCGCGCGTCGGTTCGTTGGCGATGACCTTGCCGTGGTTGATGATCGCGATGCGGTCGCACAATTGCTCGGCTTCCTCGAGATAATGCGTCGTCAGCACCACCGTGATCCCCGCATCGTTGAGCGAGCGGACATAGGCCCAAAGCTGCTGGCGCAATTCGATGTCGACGCCGGCGGTGGGCTCGTCGAGCACCAGCACGGGCGGTGAATGGACCATCGCCTTGGCGACCATCAGCCGCCGCTTCATCCCGCCCGACAGCGTGCGCGCATAGGCATTGGCCTTGTCCTCGAGATGCACCGCGCGCAGCAATTCCATCGAGCGCCGCTTGGCCTTGGGCACGCCGTACAGCCCGGCCTGAATCTCCAGCGTTTCGAACGGCGAGAAGAACGGGTCGAACAGGATTTCCTGGTTGACGATGCCGATCGAAACCTTGGCGTTGCGCGGGTGCTGATCGATGTCGAAGCCCCAGATCGAAGCGCTGCCGCTGGTCTTGTTAACGAGCCCCGCCAGGATGTTGATGAGCGTTGACTTGCCCGCGCCATTGGGGCCGAGCAGCCCGAAGATTTGCCCGCGCGGGACATCGAACGACACCCCGTCGAGCGCGCGCTTGCCGCCTTTATAGGTCTTGCACAAATTTGTGATGGAGATGGCGGCCTCGGTCATGGCTGCAGCCCTACGCGTGCGGCGCGCCAAGCTCAATCCTCCCCGGCACGGGGAGGTGGCAGCCGCAGGCTGACGGAGGGGGCTCTCCCCAAGTGAACCGGTCGCTCGTGGCGAGCCCCCTCCACCGTTCGCTGAATGCTCACAGTCCCCCTCCCCGTGCCGGTGAGGATTGTTCGCGCGCGACACCGCTGCTATGCGCGTCGCCATGATCGCTCCGCCCGAAATCCTCCGCGTCACCCACACCCGCAATATCTGCGATGGCGCGACCGACATTCCCGGCGGGGCCAGCCTTGGGCACCCGCGCGTGTTCCTTGAAATTGACGAGAGCGGCTATGTCGATTGCGGCTATTGTGATCGCCGCTTCGTGCTGATCGGTGGGCCAGCCGATGGGGTCGATCCGGCGACGCTGCACGATCACGGGGATGGCGCGGGCCTTTAAGCCGCCTATATTGTCGGCATGACCAGCCCGACAGACCCCCGCGCGTTCCTCTATCATGATGGCCAGCTTGATCCATCCGAAGCGCAGGCGCTCACCGCCGCTGCGCTCGGCAAGGCCGATGATGGCGAATTGTATCTGCAATATCGCAAGTCCGAGGCATTCGGTTTCGATGACGGGCGGTTGAAGACGGCGAGCTACGACACGCATTCGGGCTTTGGCCTGCGCGCGGTATCGGGCGAAATGACCGCCTTTGCCCATGCCAATGAGCTGAGCGCCGCCGCGATCCGCCGCGCGAGCGAGACGATGATGCTGATCGATCCGTCGATGGCACCCAAGGCGGCACCGCCGCGCAGCACCAACCGCCACCTTTATACCGCCGCCGATCCGCTCGACTTGATCCCCTTCGCCGACAAGGTGAATCTGTGCCAGACGATCGACGCCGCCGCGCGCGCGCGTGATCCGCGCGTGGCGCAAGTGTCGGTGTCGCTGATGGGCAATTGGAGCGTCGTCGAAATTGTCCGCGCCGACGGCTTTGTTGCCACCGACGTGCGCCCGTTGGTGCGGCTCAATGTGTCGATCGTGGTCGAGCAGAATGGGCGGCGCGAAACCGGCAATTTCGGCATGGGCGGTCGCTATCTCTATACCGAGCTGATGGAACCCGCGACGTGGAACCGGGCGATCGATCAAGCCCTGTCGCAAGCGCTGGTCAATCTCGATGCAGTGGAGGCCCCGGCGGGCGAGATGACCGTGCTGCTCGGGCCAGGCTGGCCCGGCATCTTGCTGCACGAGGCGATCGGCCACGGGCTCGAGGGGGATTTCAACCGCAAGGGCACCAGCGCCTTTTCGGGCCGCATCGGCGAGCGCGTTGCGGCACCGGGCGTTACAGTGGTCGATGACGGCTCGATCTCCGACCGGCGCGGATCGCTATCGATCGATGATGAAGGCACGCCAACGCAGGAAAATGTGCTGATCGAGGACGGCATCCTCAAGGGCTATATTCAGGACCGGCTCAATGCGCGGCTGATGGGGGTGGCCCCGACCGGCAATGGTCGCCGCGAAAGCTTTGCCCACGCGCCAATGCCGCGCATGACCAACACTTTTATGCGCGGCGGCAGTGATGATCCTGCCGAGCTGCTCAGCCGCATGAAGACCGGCATCTTCGCCAAATCCTTTGGTGGCGGACAGGTCGATATCGTCTCGGGCAAGTTCGTATTCAGTTGCACCGAGGCGTATCTGGTCGAGAACGGTAAACTCAGCGCACCGATCAAGGGCGCGACGCTGATCGGCGATGGTCCGTCCTGCCTCACCCGCGTCGAAGGGATCGGCAACGATTTCGCGCTCGACGAGGGCGTGGGCATGTGCGGCAAGGGCGGGCAGAGCGTGCCGGCAGGCGTCGGCCAGCCGACGCTACTGGTGGCGGGACTGACGGTGGGCGGCACCGCGATGTAATGGCGGCGATAGGGAGTTGGCTTGCTCTCCCTTACCCACCTGATGCAAGGCTGCGATCGCACCTCGACCGCGTGCGCCCCGATTCCCCACATCGTTTGAACATGCTATACCCCTTGCATGGAGATGTTCTCGGCCCTTGACGACAAGCACCGCGCCTTCATCGCGCGGCAACCGATGTTTTTCGTGGCGACGGCGGCGGAGGGTGCGCGTGTCAACCTCAGCCCCAAGGGCATGGACAGTTTTCGGGTGCTCGGGCCCAATCGCGTCGCCTATCTCGACCTTGGCGGATCGGGGAACGAGACGCAGGCGCATCTCGCCGCCGATGGTCGCATCACCATCATGTTTTGCGCGTTCGATAATCCGGCGTTGATTTTGCGGCTGTACGGGACCGGGCGTTTCGTGCTTGCCGGGGAGCCGGGCTTCGATGCGCTCGCCGCGCATTTCCCGCGCTTGCCCGGTGCGCGGCAGATTTTCGACATCGCGGTGGACAGTGTGCAGACGAGTTGCGGGTGGGGCGTGCCGTACATGACGCTGGATCGCCCGCGCGATACGCTGGTCAAATATCACGCCCAGCAAGATCCAGCGGCGCGCCTCGCCAGGATCGCGGATCGCACGGCGAGCATCGATGGCCTGCCGGTCCGGGTGCAGGCGGTGTTGCCCGCCTTTGATGTGCCTGCCGCGTGAACGGTCAATGAGTCTGGCGGAGCTCGGCCGCTTCGCCCGCAACGAAGCGCATATCGTGATCGGGCGCCTCGAATCCGAGGGCATTCCCGCGCTTGCGCTCGACGGTAACGCCAGCATTGCCGATGGCAGCCAGTTCTTCATCCCCGTGCGGGTGATGGTCGATGCCGACGATCTCGAGGTTGCACGGGGCATCATCGCGGCACTGCCCGATTCTTAGGCAAACCTTCGCAACTGCACAAAAATTTACCCGCCGGTAATCTTTCGTGACGCTTTTGTACGCGGAAACGCGCCTTTTCGACTCTGGCACGATCATTGCTGATTAGCTCCCAGGGTCAATAACCAGGGGCGGTTGTCGCATGAAGCTCGTTATAGCCATCATCAAACCCTTCAAGCTTGATGAGGTGCGCGAAGCGCTCACCGAAATCGGTGTTGCGGGGATGACCGTTACCGAGGTCAAGGGATTCGGGCGCCAGAAGGGCCAAACCGAAATCTACCGCGGTGCGGAATACAGCACCAACATGGTGCCCAAGATCAAGATCGAGATCGTTTGCGGTGCCGATCTTGCCGACAAGGTGGTCGAGGCGATCCAGGCTTCGGCCAACACCGGCGCGATCGGCGATGGCAAGATTTTTGTGCTCGATGTCGGTCAGGCGGTCCGTATCCGCACCGGCGAAACCGATGAGACCGCGCTGTGAGCGGGGCTGTTAAGGGGGTAAAGATGAAAGCATCGACCAAATTAGGGTTGGCGGCGCTCGCGGGGGCTGCCGTCTTCGCCGCGCTCCCGGCCTGGGCGCAGGCTGCGGCAGGCCCGATCAAGGCGCCGAATGCGGCGCAGATGGCGACGATGGTCAACAAGGGCGATACAAGCTGGATGCTGGTTTCCTCGGCGCTGGTGCTGATGATGTCGGTTCCCGGCCTTGCGCTGTTTTATGGTGGCCTGGTGCGCACCAAGAATATGCTGTCGGTGCTGATGCAGGTGTTGATGATCGTCTGTATCGCGTCGCTGGTGTGGGTGTCGTGGGGCTATTCGCTCGCTTTCACCTCGGGCGGTGACAACCACTTGGTCGGCGGTTTGTCCAAGGCGTTCCTCAAGGGCGTGGACGGCACGACATTGGCCGCAACCTTCTCGAACAATGTCTACATTCCCGAATTCGCCTATGTCTGCTTCCAGATGACCTTTGCGTGCATTACGCCCGCGCTGATCGTTGGGGCATTCGCCGAACGGGTGAAGTTTACCCCGCTGATGATCTTCGTCGTCGCTTGGCTGACGCTGGTCTATTTCCCGATTGCGCACATGGTGTGGTATTGGGCTGGCCCGGATTTCCTGCCTGACGCACCGACCGATGGTGGCTATCTTTTCAACCTTGGCGCGCTCGATTTCGCTGGCGGCACCGTGGTCCACATCAACGCAGGCATCGCCGGTCTGGTCGGCTGCCTCGTGATCGGCAAGCGCCTGGGATATGGCAAGGAGCCGATGCCGCCGCACTCGCTGACCATGACGATGATCGGCGCCAGCCTGCTGTGGGTCGGCTGGTTCGGTTTCAACGCCGGTTCCAACCTGGAGGCCAACGGCGTGACGGCGGTTGCCTTCATCAACACCTTCGTCGCGACCGCCGCAGCCGCGGTATCGTGGGCCCTGATCGACCAGATCGTCCACAAGAAGCCGTCGCTGCTGGGTGCGGTAACGGGCGCGGTCGCGGGGCTGGTCGCGATCACGCCAGCTTCGGGCTTTGCAGCACCGATGACGTCGGTCGTTCTCGGCCTCGCCGTATCGCCGATCTGCTTCATCTTCGTCACCTATGTGAAGGCGTGGCTGAAGTATGACGATTCACTCGACGTGTTCGGCGTGCATTGCATCGGCGGGATCGTCGGAGCACTCGCCACGGCGGTCGTCGCGGCACCGTCGCTCGGCGGGCAGGGCTATTTCGACTATACCAAGTTCCCGGCGGTTGCCGTGTCTGCCGCAGATTACAGCATTACGGCGCAGTTGGTGAAGCAGGCGACGGCGGTGGGTATCACCCTGGTGTGGTCCGGCGTCGTTTCCTTGGTACTGTTCCTCGCGCTCAAGTTCACGATCGGCGTGCGTCCGACCGAAGAGGTCGAGCATAACGGGCTCGACGTCGCCGAGCATGGCGAGCGCGCTTACAATTATTGACGAGATTGGCTGCCGGGTTCGGGGGAGCCCGGCGGCCAAACCATGTTCCTCCTGCGGACGACCTAAGGCCGGTGCGGCAACGCACCGGCCCTTTTTCTATGTCAGGGCGCGGCGCGGGCAGGCGGAGCGGATTGCCCTTGATTAGGGTCGTGCGGCCAGACCGTTGACCAGCATATCGGCGATTACGTCCGCGACGGCGTCGGGGGCGAGGTCGTCGGTCCACACGCCGTAGCGCAAACCCAGGAACACGTTCATCCCCATCACCGCCCAGGCGTGAACTTCGGACACGTCGCCCCGAATTTCGCCGCGCGCTGCCCCTGCCTTCAGGCGCACCGCAATGCGCTCGGCGGTGGTCGCGTAATGCAGCCGAAAGGATTCGGGATCGACGAATTCGGCCTCGTCGATGATGCGGTAGATTTCCTTGTGCCCACGCACAAAGGCGATGAATTCGAGCAGCCCGGCGCGTTCTGCCGCAATCTGGTCGGGTGCCGCGCGAATCGCCGGGGCGACGCGGTCGCGCACTTGATCCGACATGTCGCGCACCAGCGCGCGGAACACCGCGTCCTTTGAATCGAAATAGGTGTAGAAACTGCCCAGCGCGACGCCTGCGCGGCGCGTAATGCCGCTGACCGAGGCTTCATGAAAGCCGCGCTCGCCGAATTCGATCGCTGCCGCATCCAGAATGGCACGCAAGGTTTTGCGCCCGCGCTCGGTACGCGGCGCCTTGCCCGCGCTGGCCGAATCATCGAGTCGCACCGCGTCGCCCCGCGCTGCGGTCACACCGCCTTGGGCCGGGTCGGCTGTTGCCACCGCGCCACGTTTGGTCGCCATCGTACAGTCCTCCCCAATTCCCAAGTTGAAACCTGGTTCATGTTTCAGTAAAGCCAGATGCACAGGCGCACAACCCGGATGCATATCGGGTGATGTGGATGCGCCGCAGGAGGGGAAAACCGATGACACGCCTGAATTCCGTGCGCTTGTTGCTCAATGCCAGCGTTGCACTTGCCGCCATTGCCGCCGCGCCCGCCGTGGCGCAAACCGCACCGACACCGCCAACAGCAGAACCTGCGGTCGCTCAAGAGAGCAGCGACATCGTCGTTACCGCGCGCCGTCGCGCGGAAACCTTGCTCGATGTGCCGATTGCCGTGACCGCGTTCAGCGCCGATCGCCTGGAAAAGGCCGGTGTTGCCGATCTGACCGAAATTCAGAATGTTACGCCCAACACCACGCTGAAGGACGCGCGCGGCACCAACTCGACGCTTGCTGCCTTCATCCGCGGCGTCGGCCAGCAGGATCCGGTGCCCGGGTTCGAGGCGGGAATCGGCATCTATCTCGACGACGTCTATCTCAACCGCCCGCAGGCTGCGGTGCTGGATGTGTACGAGGTCGAACGGATCGAAGTGCTGCGGGGCCCGCAGGGTACGCTCTATGGTCGCAACACCATTGGCGGCGCGGTCAAATATGTGACCAAGCGCCTGGGCGACACGCCGGAGGCAAGCTTCAAGGCCAGCTACGGCTCGTTCAACCAGGCCGATGGCATCGTCAGCCTGTCGACGCCGATCGGATCGTTGTTCAAGGTTGGCGTGTCCGGCGCGCGGCTGACGCGCGATGGTTTCGGGCGCAACACCAATCTCAACATCGACAATTACAACAAGAACGTTTGGGCCGGACGCGGCACGATCGAGTTCGCCTCGCCCGACGGGCGGCTGTCGCTGCGGCTGACGGGTGATTATACCGAGGACAAATCGAACGCCCGCAACGGTTCGCGGCTGATTACCAGCTTGCTCACGGCGACGCCCGTTCAATCCAATCCGTTCGATACGCGCGCCGGGCTCAACAACCCGCGCCAGAATATCCAGGCGGGTGGGCTTTCGCTGGTCGCGACGGGCGAGCTGACCGACAATTTGACGCTGAAGAGCATCAGTGCGTTCCGCAAGGACCGCTCCTTTACCCCGATCGACTTCGATGCGCTGCCCGCAGTCGATGTCGATGTGCCGGCGGTTTACCGCAACGAACAGACCAGCCAGGAATTCCAGCTCGCGTATAAGAGCGACAAGCTCAACGGCTTGGTCGGCTTCTATTATCTGGGGGCCAAGGCTTCGACCGGCTTTGATGTGCTGCTGTCGACCACGTTGCCGAACTTCGACGCCTATACGGCGGGCGACGTGCGGACCGAAACCAGCTCGATCTTCGCCGATTTCACCTATGATTTCACGTCGCAATGGAGCCTTTCGCTCGGCGGGCGTTATACGTGGGATCAGCGCCGGTCGTACATTTTCAGGGCCAGCTATTTCGGCGCAACCTCGGAATTTGGCGGCAATCCGACGCTGATCGGCGCACCGTCGACGGATTTCCGCGGCACGGCCACTTTCAAGCGCTTCACGCCGCGCGCGTCGCTGAGCTTCAAGCCGACGGCGGACCATCTGCTGTATGCGTCTTACTCGGAAGGGTTCAAGGGCGGCGGGTTCGATCCGCGCGGGTCGGGCGCATCCGCACCCGACGTCAATCAGGATGGTGTGCGCAGCTATCAGGAAATCTACAACTTCCTGTTGTTTAAGCCTGAAGTGGTCAAGAGCTATGAAATCGGCTGGAAGGGCGCGCTGTTCGACAAGCGCCTGACCTTCGCGCTCGATGGTTTCTATTCGGACTATAGCAATGTGCAGGTGCCGGGATCGGTCGGCTGCGTCATCGGTGGCGTTGCGTCGTTCTGTGGCATCACCACCAACGCCGCCAAGGCAACGATCAAGGGTGTTGAGCTCGAATCGAACGCGGTGCTCGCGCGCGATTTCGCGGGGGCCGGCTCAAGCGTGACGCTGGCCGGCACGCTTGGCTATATCAGCGCCAAATATAAGACCTTTATCGGGCCGACCGGCACCGATGTTGCCAATTCCCGTGTGTTCCAGAACACGCCGGATTGGACGCTGTCGAGCACGCTTGGTGCCACGCTTCCGGCCGGGCCGGGCAAGATCAACGCCTCCACGACAGTGTCGTATCGCAGCCTGACGCATCAGTTCGAAACCGCGAGCCCGTTCCTCGACCAGCCGGGCTATGCGCTGTGGGACGCGCATTTGACCTATACCTTCGGCAAGGGGCGTTACTCGGTTGGTGTCCATGCCAAGAACATCACCGACAAGCATTATAAGACCTCGGGCTACCAATTTATCCGCACCGATTTGGCCGGAACCCCGACCAACCTTGCAAACGTGCCGGTTCCGAACGGTCCCTATGTTCCGACGCTGGGCAGGGAAGGCATCGCCACCGCCTTTTACGGCAACCCGCGCCAGGTGTTCGGGACGATTACCGCGAAATTCTAGGTCGCGGCGGTTAAGGACAAGCGGGCCGGGCACTCGACACAGGGTACCCGGCCCTTTTTACGATTGAGGGCAGGCAGCATGACCACCGACACCCCCCGCCCGGCAAACCGCGCGCTCGTCCTCGCGATGTTGCTGCTGGTTTACACCTTCAATTTTCTCGATCGGCAGATTTTGAGCATCCTTGCGCAGCCGGTAAAGGCGTCGCTGGGGCTAACCGATACGCAACTCGGGATGCTCGGCGGACTGGCCTTTGCCGCGCTGTATTCGACGTTGGCGATTCCGCTCGCCTTGCTGGCGGATCGCACCAGCCGTTCCTGGGTGATTGCGCTGTCGCTCGGCGTGTGGAGCGTGTTCACCGCATTGTGCGGCACCGCGCAGAGCTTTGGACAGATGTTCGCGTTTCGCCTCGGCGTCGGCGTTGGCGAAGCCGGCGGGGTGGCACCCTCTTATGCGCTGATCGGCGATTATTATCCGGCGAAGACGCGGGCGCGGGCGCTGTCAATCTATTCGCTCGGCATTCCGGTCGGAGCGGCGGTTGGGGCGTTGCTCGGCGGGTATATCGCGCAGACGGTTGAATGGCGGACGGCGTTTCTGGCGGTTGGGGTGGCGGGGCTCGTGCTGGCCCCCGTGTTCAAATGGGTGGTGCGCGATCGCCCGCGCGCGATTGCGCCGGTGGATCAAGTGCCAATCACCCACGTCTTCGGTATCCTCGCTGCCAAGCCGAGCTTCTGGTTGCTCGCTTTCGGGGCGGCGGCAGGGTCGATGTGCGGTTATGGCGTCGCTTTCTGGCTGCCGAGCATGATTATGCGCAATTACGGTCTCGGCTTGAGCCAGACCGGGCAGTTTTTCGGCGCGTTGCTACTCAGCGGCGGCGTTGCGGGCATTTTGCTGGGGGGATGGTTGGGCGATCGGCTCGGCGCGCGCGGGCGGCGCTGGTACGCGCTGTTTCCGGCCATCTGCTATACGGTGGGAACGCCGCTGTTCATTGCAGGCGTGCTGGCCGGATCGTGGCAGGCAGCGTTCGCGTTGTTCCTACTGCCACAAGCATTGGTCTATGTCTGGCTCGGGCCGGTATTGACGGCGGTCCAGCATCTCGTCCCCGCCCATATGCGCGCGACCGCTTCGGCCAGTTTTCTGCTGATCAACAATTTGATCGGGCTTGGGCTGGGCTCCTGGGTAATCGGCTCGCTATCCGACCATCTAACCCCGACCTATGGCAGCGCTGCGCTGCGCTATGCGATTGCGACGGGCCTGTGCCTGTATCTGGTCGCGGGCGCGCTGATGGCGCTCGCCAGCCGGTTCCTAACGCGCGATTGGGTGGACTGAGGGCAGGGTCTGGCAAGCTTGCGCGGCGGGTGCCCGTCTCGTTAGAGCGGGATGACGTTTAGCTGATTCAAGGGGCTTCCCTGGGGGGTGAAATTCTGATTCAAGATGCTGGCTGGGGACTGGATGCCAGCGAGCATGGCAAAGCCCTATTCGATGGATTTGCGCGAGCGTGTTGTTGGGGCGGTGTTGGATGGCGGGATGACGTGCCATGCTTCGGCGTCGCGCTTTGGCGTTGCGGCGAGCTCGGCGATCAAATGGGTTCGGCACCTTCGCGAGTCGGGCAGCGCAGCGCCAGGCCAGATGGGCGGTCACAAGCCGAACATTTTGTCAGGCGCCAATCGCGACTGGCTGCTGGAGCGCACCGCCACCGACTTCACGCTCCGTGGCCTGGTAGCCGAGCTGGCGGAGCGCGGGGTGAAGGTCGATTATGTCCAGGTCTGGCGCTTTGTTCATGCCGAGGGACTGAGCTTCAAAAAAACCGTTCTGCCCGCCGAGCAGCTCCGGCCACAGGTCGCGAGACGGCGCGAGCAATGGAAGAAGTATCAAGGTCGGCTTGATCCGGCCCGGCTCGTCTTCATCGACGAAACCTGGGCGAAGACCAACATGGCGCCGTTGCGCGGCTGGGCACCCGTCGGTCAGCGGCTTCATGCCAAAGTGCCTTACGGCCATTGGCGGACGATGACCTTCCTCGCGGCGCTCCGCTGCGACGTAAGCGTGGGCTGGAGGCCGCAGATCAGGCGGCTTCGGCGATCGGTTGCTGATCTGGTCGCCAGTTCCACGGCATGAGTTCATCCCAGCGGGCAGCGGGCCAGTTGTCGGCGATCTTGGCGA
>NZ_JBAZTL010000007.1:0-268486 GCF_041661885.1 Sphingomonas sp.
AAGCGCGCCGGGCGTTCCTGCAAAATAGAAGCGTCCCGCCCGGCGCGCTTGTGCCGGCGGGCGAGCAAGAATATCAATCCGACAGACTCTCGTTATGACTGCGGGACCAGCGGGGGGCAGGTCACGCTCTAAGGCGCTTCGCGCAAAATTTGTGGGGTCGATTTCACGACCATAACGGAATCGTCCGGAATTCCCAGCACTTTCGGCTTGATTTGATGAGCCCCACGATCCCCGCGTCGGCCATGTCAGATTGCTATTTTCAGTGAGCTATAACAATGGTGCTCCTGCGAACCCAAGGCCACCATCGTCTTAACGATACTGACTTCGGTGGCGCGCTCACTCGTTGAGCGTAAGGAATGGGCACCGGCGAGAAGCTCAACGACCGGAAGGGCATGGCCACAAACGGTCCAGCGCGCCGTCCTATCCCACCGAATTATCGATCGAATCGTCCCACGTCGTCTTGATACGGCCCATCAGAACCAATGCAATATGTGGGAACATTTGTGGTGCCGAAACGGGCGATTTGCGATTTTATCACGCCAAACCAACGCGATAATTCGCTTGCCTGGTGACCCCTACGGGAATCGAACCCGTGCTTCAGCCGTGAAAGGGCCGCGTCCTAACCGCTAGACGAAGGGGCCGTGCCCGAATGCTCGGGAGCGAAGGGCCGGTTAGGCAAAGTGGGCGGGTTGGTCAACCCATTGTGTCGCATTTGTTGAATCAATCAGCCCAGGCGGCATCATCGATGTGCAATTCGGCGGCGGGGCGAGTGCCCCAGTCGTCGATGCGTGCGCGGCCCGCCAGCCACAGGCGGCGGTGCGGGGCTACCCCCAGCAAGGCCTGGCCCAGCGCGGTGTCGGCCTGGCGGAAGGCGACGGCCTTCAGCGTGCCGCCGCCGCCGCCGGGGCAATCGCCGCTGACAATCGCGCGGACATGGCCGTTGCCGACCACATCGGCCTTGAGGATGCGGACCGGCCCCGCGACCACGCGCGGTTGCGGCCAGCCCATGCCATAGGGGCCTCCAGCCTCCATTGTCGTGACCAGATCGGGCGTCACGCCGCGTGCGCTCAGCACCGCGTCGAGCAACAGGGCGCGGTCGCCCATCGCACGGGTGACGGCGGCGTCGAGACGTTCGCTCAGAAAGTCACCAAAGGCGTCGATGCGGTCCTCGGCAATCGTCAGGCCAGCCGCCATCGCATGGCCGCCGCCTGCCACCAGCAAATCGGCCTCTTTTGCGGCGAGCACAGCGGCCCCCAGATCGACGCCGGGGATCGATCGCCCCGAGCCCTTGCCGATGCCCGCATCGTCGAGCGCGATGACGAGTGCCGGGCGACCGAACTTCTCCTTCAGGCGTCCGGCGACGATCCCGATCACGCCGGGGTGCCAGCCATGTCCGGCGACGACGATCACCGCGCGGTTGCTCTTGTGCGCGGCGAGCGTTTCGGCGGCTTCCTGTACGATCGCTTCGATCGCGCGGCGTTCTTCGTTGAGCTGGTCGAGTTCGGTTGCGATTCGCTCGGCTTCGCCCGGGTCGCGCGTTGTCAGCAAGCGGACGCCGAGATCGGACTTCCCGACGCGCCCGCCGGCATTGATGCGGGGTCCGAGCGCGAAGCCGAGATCGGTGCTGGTCGGCGCGCGAGTCAGCCGTGAGGCTGTCAGCAGCGCGTCGATCCCGATATTGCCGCGCTTGGCCATCACCTTGAGCCCTTGCGCGACGAAGGCGCGGTTGAGGCCCTTGAGCGAGGCGACATCGGCGACGGTGCCGAGCGCCACCAGATCGAGCAAATCGAGCAATTTTGGTTCGGCGCGATCGGTGAAAAATCCGCGTGTGCGCAGTGTACGGATCAGCGCGGCACCCAGCAGAAAGGCGACGCCGACGGCGGCGAGATGGCCGTGCGCTGCCCCCTCGGTCTCGTCGAGCCGATTGGGGTTCACCAGGGCGAGTGCATGGGGCAGGGCGCTCGCGCATTTGTGATGGTCGACCACGACAACGTCCACGCCAGCGACGCGCGCCATCTCCAGCGCCTCGAATGCCTGCGCGCCGCAATCGACGGTGATGATGAGGCTGGCACCCTCGTCCTTCAGGCGCACCAGTGCCGGGCCTGACGGGCCGTAACCCTCCATCAGCCGGTCCGGAATATAGGGCCGCGCCTCCAGGCCAAGGTCGCGCAATAACAGGATCATCAACGCCGCCGAGGTGGCGCCATCGACGTCATAATCGCCGAACACCGCGATTTGTTCGCCCGCCTGCACCGCGTCGGCAAGGCGATCAGCGGCGCGGTCCATATCCCGGAAAATCGAGGGATCGGGCATGAAGGCGCGGATGCTGGGGGCTTTGTAGGCCGTCAGCGCATCGCGCGGGCAACCGCGTGCCAGCAGCAATTGCGTGACCAGATCATCGGGCGCGAAGCCGGGGTCACGCGCGTCGGTCTCCAGCATACGCCAGCGCCACGGCTGGCCGAGAATCGAATGGGTGATGTTGAGCACGGTGTTCATTGCCGCCCTCCTACGCCGATGTCGCCATCGCGCAAATCGCGGTGCGGCTGGACCGCATCCACGCGCTGTGCGACGATACCAAAAAACAAGAGAGGGTGGGGCGATGCGGTACGTGACGAGCGCGGCGTTGGGGTTGGCATTGATGGCGGCCACGCCGGTGGGGGCCGCTCCGGCGCATTTTTCCGCGACGATCACCCGCACGACCTTCGGCATTCCGCATATCCGCGCGACCACATGGGGTGGCCTCGGCTACGGCGTCGCTTATGCCTATGCGCAGGACAATCTGTGTATGTTGGCCGAGGAGTTCGCCACCGTCGCGGGCGAGCGATCGCGCTGGTTCGGGCCGAAGGAGAGCGCCGTGCTCGGCTTCGACAAGATCGACAATCTCTCGTCGGATGTCTTTTTCCGCTCGGTGATCGATGTGCCAACCTTGCGGGCGGGCATGGCGCGCGGCAATCCCACCACGCGTGCGCTCGTGCGCGGCTATGTCGCCGGGTATAACAAGCTGCTGCGCGATATCGGCCCGGCGGGTGTCCCCGGCGAGTGTCGCGGCAAGGGGTGGGTTCGCCCGATCACGCTCGACGATATGCTGCGGTTGAACGAAAAGCAGATGTTGCTGGCAAGCTCGCTGGCGCTGGCGCCACTGGTTGTCCACGCGGTGCCGCCCGGCGGGACACAGGCTGCATTCATCCCTGGTGAAGACCGGCTGCGGCCGCGCGACATTGGTTTTGGCAGCAATGGCTGGGCCTTCGGCAAAGAGGTCACCGCCAACGGTCGCGGCCTTGTTGTCGGAAACCCGCATTTTCCGTGGAACGGGCCGTCGCGTTTTTATGAGATGCACCTGACCTTGCCCGGCCAGTATGATGCGATGGGCGTGGGGATCGCGGGTGCGCCGATCGTAACGCTTGGCTTTAACAAGGACGTCGCCTGGACGCACACGGTGACGGCAGCGCAGCATTTTACGGTGTTCCAGCTCAAGCTCGATCCCGCCGACCCGACTAAATATCTGGTCGATGGCAAGAGCGAGGCGATGCGGCGGCAGGTGATTTCTGTGCCGATGCCGGATGGCGCTCCGCCGGTACAGCGGACGACCTATGCGACGCGCTACGGGACGATCGTCTACAATCCGCTGGCCGGGTTCGGCTGGACCAGGACCCAAGCCTATGCGCTGCGCGATGCCAACCACAACAATCAGCGGGCGCTGGAAACGTGGGTCGCGATCGGGCAGGCGCGCAGCGTGGGCGAGGTACGCGCGGCAGTGGAGCGGACGCTGGGCATTCCGTGGGTCAACACCATCGCCGCCGATCGCGCGGGAAATGCGCTGCACGCCGATGTAACTGCGGTGCCCAACGTATCGGCGGAGAAGGTGCGTACGTGCGGGATGCCGCTGTCCGGCGCGCTGAAAGGCAAACTCATTCTGCTCGATGGTAGCCGCTCGGTCTGCGATTGGGATCGGGCCGTGGGCACGCCGGTCGCCGGCTTGATGCCGGCGGGGGATCAGGCGGTGCTGGAGCGGCGGGACTATGTCGCCAACAGCAATGACAGCTATTGGTTGAGCAACCCCAAGGTTCCCGCCGTGGTCCGCTCGCCCATCCTGGGGGCAGCCGAGAGCGAACGGACGCTGCGGACGCGCTCGGGCCTGATCGAGATCGACCGACGGCTGAACGGCACCGATGGATTGCCGGGCACCAAGGTCGACCCCGCCGCCGCTGAAGCGATGGCCTTTGCCAATAAGAGCCTGGCGGCTGAACTTGCGATCGATCCATTACTGGCTTTGTGTCGCGGGCAGGAGGATGTGGCGGCGGCGTGCGCGGCGCTTGGCGGTTGGGACCGGCGCTTCGATCTCGACAGCCGTGGCGCTTATTTGTTCGCAACCTTCTGGGAGGGAGTGCGGTCGCTGCCGGGCTTGTGGGCGGTGCCGTTCGACAAGGCCGATCCCGTTCACACCCCACGCGATTTTGTGACGAGCGGCGCACAAGCGGCCAAATTGCTTGCCGCGCTGAAGGCGGCTTCGGCTGCGCTGGAAAAGCAGGGAATCGCGCTCGATGCGCGTTGGGGCGACGTCCAGTTCGCGGTGCGCGGGCAGAACCATATCCCGATCCACGGCGCCTCCGGTCAATTGGGCGTGCTCAACGTCCAGCAATCCGACGCCGTTCCGGGCGGGATCGTGCCCAAACATGGGTCAAGCTACGTCCAGATTGTCACCTTCGACAAAGCCGGGCCGGTGGCGGATGCGCTGCTCAGTTATTCGCAATCGACCGATCCGGCATCGCCGTATTTCGGAGACCAGACGCGCGCATTTTCGGCGAAGCGTTTCCACCATTTGCCGTTTAGCGAGGCGCAGATTTTGGCAGACGGGGGGCGCAAGAGCGTGCGGATCAGCCAATAAGCGGTTGGATCATGGCTTGATCCAATTGCCCTCGCGGAACCATTTGGTGACGACATATTTGGTGCCCTGCACCACCGGCATCCCTTCGTGCAGCGTGGCGGTATTGCGATCGCCATCGGGCTTCATGTTGTTCCAGGTAAGCAACAAGCCCTTTTTCGGGGCAACGCGAAGCCCAATGGTGGGGAACCAGGTTGCACCCCCTTCCTCGACATCGTTGAGGTAGATCATCGCGGTCCAGGTGCGTTGCCCGCCCGTTTCGACCATCTTGGGCCAATAAGGCTGGGCTTCGTTGAAATAGTCGAAGTGCGCGCGGAAATGCTGGCCGATAGCGTAACGCTGGCCCTGCATCGTTTCGCCGTGAATTGGGTCGATGCCGAGCAGATCGGCGATCGCTTCGTCGGTCGGGCGGACGTCGGGTGACCAGCGATCCATATCGCAACTGTCGCTGGTGCGAAAATCCTGCACCGATTCCTCGGCGAGCACGGTCGAGCGGCGACGGTTGGTGTCGATCAAGCCGACCAGCCGATCACATGTCGCGGCATCGAGAAAATCGGGGTGGTAGAAGACTTGCGCACCTTCGACCTTGGCCCGCTTCACTGCGGGATTGGCGTCAAGCCGGAGCGATACGGATTCGCCGACCAGGCGGCGTAAGGGCGAGGGGCCGCCCGATTTCTTTGCAAACAGAGCCATGACGGCGGACTTTGCCGAGCACGCCTGAAAAAACAAGGGGCCGTAAACGTCGGTTTGCGGCCCCAACTGTCATCGTGTTTCCGGTTGTTACCAGAAGATATCGTACACCGTATCGACGACATAGCCGGTGCGGATATCAACCAGCAACGCGTCATTGTAATATCGCACCCAGCGATAGGGGCCGTAGGCCGGCGGGAGCCGGTAATAGGCCGCGTCATCGATCCAGTAATCCTGATCGAACAGGAATGCACTCAGCGTAAAGCCGATTGAAAACCGCCGATATCCATAGCCCCATCCGGGCGGAGCATAATAACGCGGCAGGTGATAGACGTTGCGGTTTCGGTTGCGGTAATAATTGTAATTGTACCGATTGTCGCGGCGCCAGTCACGGTTCCAGTTGTGGTTGGCATTCCCGTTGCCGTTCCAGCCACCGTTATAACCATTATATCCAGTGTTGGAGCGGTGATCGCGGTCGCGCCAATCGCCACCCCGCCCGTCATTGCCCCGCCCGTCATTACCGCGACCATCGGCGCGCGGATCCCGTCCGCGCGCGCCGTCGTCGAAATCGGGACGACCACCGCGCGGCCCGCCACCATATTCGGGACGTCCATCCAACGGGCGCCCCTGCGGCTGTTGGGGCGGAACGCCTGGCACTTGCACACCGCGATCATCGCCGCGACCCGGGCGGAAACTGGGACGGCCGCCTTGGCCATCGGGACGGTCACCGCGGTCACCGCGATCGAACCACCGGGGGGCTTGCGGCTGCGCTTGCGGCGCGGGTTGTGCCTGCGGCTGCGGTTGCCGCTGGGGTTCGGGTGGGCGCGCCACCGGGGCCTGCGGGGCCGGTTGCCCCTCGGGGCGGCGCCATTGCGGACGACCCTCGTCTCCCACCAACGCCGGGCGCTGCGGCCGTCCCTCCCGTTGGCCTTGGCCGTCACCGCGATGCGGCCGGTCGGCACCCTCCTGTGCCATCGCCGCCGCCGGGATCAACGCAGAGGCCGCCATGATTGCGGCGAGCAGAGACTTGCGCATCAAAACATCCTTGTCTTCGTCCAGACGCCATGTCCGGTCGTTGAACCCGTTATGGTCCAGTGTCGATGAGCCGTCGCTGAATTGCGCTGACAGCTTTGCGAAAGGTATTATTTACTGCGTGGGATGAGCGCGGGAACTTCGCGTGCCGCGTCGGTTGGAGAAACGCCGGGCGACGGCGGAGCATCGATGGTTTCGTCGCCGCGTTGCACGCTTGCCGCGAGCAACACCGCTTCGACCAATCGCGGATAAATGCCGCAGCGGCACAGATTGGTGATGCTGGCGCGGATGTCATCCTCGCTGGGATTGCGGTTTTTCTTGAGCAGTACCGCTGCCGCCATAATCATGCCGGGAATGCAAAACCCGCATTGCGGCACGTTCTTGGCCAGGAAGGCCATTTGCGCCGGATGCGTGCGGTCGCGCGACAGCCCTTCGATCGTGGTGACAAAACTCCCCTCGACCGCGCCAATCGTGCGCTGGCATGATCGCACCGCTTCGCCATCGATGTCGACGGTGCACGCCCCGCACTCGCCATTGCCACAGCCATATTTCGTCCCCGTCAGGTTCGAGGCATCGCGCAGCGCCCATAACAAGGGCGTGTCCGGATCCATCCGATATTGCACAGGCTGGTTATTGACGGTGAAGCGGGTCATGCCGCGACGATAGGCCAAGATGCGCCTGGGCGAAACGGGTCGTTTCCCGTCCTGCGATTGTGGGGTGGGGCGGGGCGGGCGATATGCAGCGTATGACGCTTCCTACACTCTTCATTCCGCATGGCGGTGGCCCCTGCTTTTTCATGGATCCGGCGGGCGGACCACCCGACCCGATGTGGCGGGCGATGCAGGCCTATCTGGCCGGGATGATCGCGTCGCTGCCCGATCGACCACGCGCGATCCTGATGGTGTCGGGGCATTGGGAAGAGCCGGAGCTGACCATCAATGGCGGCGACGGGCACCCCATGCTGTTCGATTATTACGGCTTTCCAGAGCATACCTATCGGCTCGACTGGCCATCGCACGGCAACCCGGATGTGGCGCGGCGCGTGGCGGCGCTGCTTGAGGGCGCGGGCTTCCCCACGAAGGAAGATTCCGCGCGCGGTTGGGATCATGGTGTGTTCATCCCGATGATGGTTGCGGTGCCCGATGCCGACATTCCGCTGGTGCAGCTTTCGCTGCGCGCCGATCTCGATCCCGCCGCGCACATCGCGATCGGGCGAGCGTTGGCACCGCTCCGCGATGAAGGGGTGCTGATCGTCGGGTCTGGCATGAGTTTCCACAATTTGCGCGCACGCGGCCCACAGGTGACGGCGGTCGCCGACGAATGGGACGCCGCGCTGACCGCAGCCGTTACCGATCCCGATCCCGCCGCCCGTGCCGCGCGAGTGGCTGCGTGGGAAAAATTGCCCCATGCGCGCTTCGCACACCCGCAGGCCGAGCATCTGCTACCGTTGATGGTTGCGCTCGGCGCGGGGGGCGACGGTCCGGCGGTGCGCGACTATGCCGATCACGTGCTCGGTTGGGCGTTGTCGGGCTATCGTTTCGGCTGAGGTTTCAGGCGCGCCAGCCGGTATCGATCTTGTCGACCAAGCGCACCATCGCGTCGAAATCGGCCTTGCCGGGCCCACCCGGCACCTGTGCCATGTGCAGGTCGCGCTGATGCACCGCGATCACCTCTGGCGATACCTCGATTGGCGTGCCCATCGACATCGTCGCGATCTGGATTTCGCAGGCGCGTTGCAGCGACCAATGCTTGACGAACGCCTCCGGCAGCGTCCTGCCCATGACGAGAATGCCGTGATTCTTGAGCAGCATTACGCGCTTGTCGCCGAGATGTTCGAGCAGCCGTGTGCCTTCCTCGTCGCGAACGGTGACGCCTTCGAAATCGTGATAGGCGATCTGCCCGGCAAAATTGCATGCGTAAAAATTGGTCGCGCGTAGGCCCCCTTCAAGCGAACTCACCGCCATGCCGGCGGTGGTGTGGGTGTGCATGATGCAGTGCGCGTCGGGCAGATGGCGGTGGAACAGCGCGTGCTGCACGAACCCGGCGCGATTGACGGGGTAGGGGCTGTCGTCGAGCTTGTTGCCGTCAATATCGATTTTGACCAGGCTGGAGGCGGTGACCTCGCTGAAATGCAGGCCAAACGGATTGATCAGGAAGGCACCCTCTTCCTCGGGCACTTTCAGCGTGATGTGGTTGTAGATCATTTCCGACCAGCCAAGCATCGCGAAGACGCGGTAGCAGGCGGCGAGCTCCTGTCGCGTCGCCCATTCGGCTTCGGACATCTTCGCGGCGCGAAGGATTGCGGTGGCCATAGCGGACTCTCCTCATCCGGATTATTTTTCTGTGATGTTGGTATCGCATGAGATTCACCGGATTGCCAGACCGGGGGATTGCCAGACCGCCCTTGGTCGGGGCACAGGGGCGATGAGCAGGAAAACGGCGCGTTAGCGGCCGAGAGAGGATCACATGCACATCGACGCCGCCAAACCAACGCAGGATGTTGACGATATTGCCACCAAGGGCGTGAATGCGCCTGATCTGCAAGTTTTCGTGTTTGCGCTGTTCTTCATCTTCGGCGGCATCACCAGCCTGAATGATGTCATCATCCCCAAGCTGAAAGACCTGTTTACGCTAAGCTACGGGCAGGCGTTGCTGGTGCAATCGGCCTTTTTCGCGGCGTATTTCATCTTCTCGATTCCCGCCGCCGCAGTCGTGCGCAAGGCGGGGTATATGCGGGCCGCATCGATTGGGTTGTTGACGATGACGGCAGGGTGTTTGCTGTTCATTCCGGCATCGCAATCGGGCACTTTTGCCGTGTTCCTGATGGCGTTGTTCGTGCTGGCGGCGGGCATCACCACGGTGCAGGTCGTCGCCAATCCGCTGATCTCGCTGCTCGGGCCGCCGCGCACCGCGTCGAGCCGCTTGACCTTTGCACAGGCGTTCAATTCGCTTGGCACGACGGTTTTCCCGATCGTGGGATCGATCCTGATTCTCGGTTCGCTGGCGAAGATCGACCCGAAGACCTTGTCGGGCGCAGCGCTTGATGCTTACCGTACAGCCGAGACGCAGACGGTGGTTCACACCTATATCGGTCTGGCGATCGCGTTGCTGATCGTGGCGGCGGTTGTCTGGACTCGTCGCAACCGCCTGACCACGGCGGTTGACGATCAAGGCAGCATCCTGCGCGCGTTCGATCTGCTGCAGCGCCCGCGCTTCGGGCTCGGCGCGATGTGCATCTTCCTCTACGTCGGCGCGGAAGTCGCGATCGGCTCGCTGATCGTCAGCTATCTGATGCAGGCCAACACGCTTGGTTTCGATGGCGAAACCGCTGGCAAGCATGTCGCGGTGTATTGGTTCGGGGCGTTGGTCGGTCGCGTGGTTGGCGGTGTCGTGCTGCGCTACGTATCGCCGGGCAAGGTTTTGGCGGGTGTCGCGGTGGGCGCGATTGCGCTGATCCTGCTGTCCGCCAACAGCACGGGCGTGGTTTCGGGCTGGTCGTTGCTGACGATCGGGCTGGTCAATTCGATCATGTTCCCGACCATTTTCAGCCTGGCGAGCGAAGGCCTGGGCAAGCGTGCGGCGGAAGGGTCGGGCGTGATTGCGATGGCAATCGTCGGTGGCGCGGTGATCCCGCCGCTGACGGGTATGATCGCCGATGCCAGCAGCCTGCGCTTCGCGTTGATCCTGCCGGCAGCCTGTTATGCGATCATCGCTGGCTATGGGATCTACGCGCGGCGACCGGTCGTCGCGCAATCAGCCGAGCAAGGTCGCGATCTCGCCGGGCTCAAAACCGACTTCAGCTAGGATCGCAGCGCTTTCCGTGTCGCCTGCCATGCGCGGCGGCACGGTGTCGCTCGCTGAATAGCGCGGGGCGGGAGCGGGTTGCGTAACCCCGCCCGTCGTAATGAAGGTCGCGCGCGCGACGTTGTGCGGGTGTGCGACGGCTTCATCGAAGCCGAGGACAGGGGCGACGCAGGCTTCGTGGCCCTCGAACGCCGAAACCCACGCGTCGCGCGTGCGCAGTTTGAAGCGATCGGCGAGTTCCGCCTTCAGCCGCGGCCACGATGCGGGGGCGAATTGGGCATTCCATTCCGCGCCATCCAAACCCATTACCCGGCGTAGCGCCGCATAGAATTGCGGTTCGATCGCCCCGACCGCGATCCACTTGCCGTCGGCGGTTTCATACGTGTCGTAGAAATGCGCGCCGCCGTCGAGCAGGTTGGTGCCGCGCTCCCCGCTCCAGCGGCCCATCGCGCGGAACCCCCAGATCATGCTGGCGAGCACCGCCGAGCCATCTGTCATCGCGCAATCGACGATTTGTCCCTGGCCGGTCGCTTGCGCCTTCAGGATCGCGGCGAGCATACCGAAGGCCAGCATCATCCCGCCTCCGCCGAAATCCCCGACCAGATTGATCGGCGCGACCGGTTTGCCTCCGGCTTCGCCCAAGGCGTGGAGCGTGCCCGAAATCGCGATGTAATCGATGTCGTGGCCCGGCTCGCTGGCCAGTGGGCCGGTCTGGCCCCAGCCGGTCATGCGGCCATAAACGAGCTTCGGATTATCGGCGAGCAGCACCTCCGGGCCGAGCCCAAGGCGCTCCATTACGCCTGGCCGGAAACCCTCGATCAGCCCGTCGCACGTGGCGGCGATGCGACGGACCGCAGCGATCGCCTCGGGCTTTTTAAGGTCAAGCGCGATCGTCCGGCGCGAGCGGAGCAAGGGATCGCGCGCGGCCTCGGTCAGTCCACCGGCGCCCGGGCGTTCGACCCGGATAACCTCCGCGCCATGATCGGCAAGCATCATGCCGCAGAACGGCCCCGGCCCGATCCCCGCCATTTCGAGGATGCGAAGTCCGGCGAGGGGCGGGGATGCCATGCTGTCTCTCCTTATTGGCCTTAAAAGGCGGCAATCCCGGTAATCGCGCGACCGAGGATGAGCGCGTGGACGTCGTGCGCGCCCTCATAGGTGTTGACCGTTTCCAGGTTCATCAAATGGCGCATCACTTGATATTCGCCGGAAATGCCGTTGCCGCCGTGCATGTCGCGGGCGTTGCGGGCGATGTCCAAGGCCTTGCCGACATTGTTGCGTTTGACGATCGAGATCATCTCGGGCGCGAACTTGCCCGCATCCATCAGGCGACCGACACGCAGCGAAGCCTGCAGGCCAAGCGCGATTTCGGTTTCCATGTCGGCCAGCTTCTTCTGGAACAATTGCCGCCCGGCGAGTGGTGTGCCGAATTGGTTGCGGTCGAGCCCATATTGCCGCGCGGCATGGAAACAGAATTCGGCGGCGCCAAGCGCGCCCCAACTGATGCCGTAGCGTGCGCGGTTGAGGCAGCCGAACGGGCCTTTCAGGCCCTGCACATTGGGCAGCAACGCGTCTTCGTTAAGTTCGATCTCGTCCATCAGGATCATGCCGGTGATCGAAGCGCGCAGCGACAGTTTGCCCTCAATTTTGGGCGTGGCGAGGCCCTTTGCGCCCTTTTCGACGATGAAGCCGCGAATGCCATCGCCATGCGCCTCTGACTTGGCCCAGATGACGAACACATCGGCGATTGGCGAATTGGAAATCCACGTTTTCGCGCCTGACAGCAGATAGCCGCCATCGACCTTCTTCGCGCGCGTCGTCATGCTGCCGGGGTCGGAGCCTGCATCGGGTTCGGTCAGGCCGAAACAACCGATCCATTCGCCAGTCGCAAGCTTGGGGAGATATTTGCGCTTCTGCTCTTCCGATCCGTAAGCCAGGATCGGGTACATGACGAGGCTCGACTGCACCGACATCATCGAACGGTAGCCCGAGTCGATGCGCTCGACTTCGCGCGCGACCAGGCCATAAGCGACATAGGAGGCACCAACGCCGCCATATTCCTCGGGCACCGTTGGCCCGAGCAGACCGAGCGCGCCCATTTCGCGGAAGATGTCGGGGTCGGTGATTTCGTTCTGAAAGGCGTCGATAATACGCGGGGCGAGCTTGTCCTGCGCATAAGCCCGCGCCGAATCGCGGATCATCCGTTCGTCATCCTCAAGCTGATCGTCGAGGAAGAACGGGTCGGCCCAATCGAAACGCGCCATTTCGGCCATGTGATACTCCAGCATTTATCATTCTGAATGCTTCCCCGGCGAAGGCCGCAGCCCAGTGGCGAAGTGATCGTTGGCGAGGGCTGTGCCCGCTTACCTCTGGCACTCCGGTTGGGCCCCGGCCTTCGCCGGGGAAGTATGAAAGGAAGAGGTTATTGGTCCAAAATCCGGTCGTCGAACAGGCCGAACGCCAGGGTTGACGCGTAATAGCCGATCGCGCGCTCGCGTGTCATCGTATGCGCCCATTTCCGCATGTCGAACGCCGCATTTTGCATCGCCATCAGCGCCTGCGCGGCGATCAACGGGTCGACCGGGCGGATCGAACCTTCGGCGATGCCGTCGCTCATCGTGCCCGCAAAGCGCCGCGCGATCCGGTTCGAACGATCGACCATTGCCAGTCGCGCCTCGCTTGGCAGGCCAGACAGTGCGGTCGTGCGCAGCAGCGGCCCGCGTTCGGAAAACTGGACGTCGAGCAAAGTGGCAATCGTGCCCGAAAGGCGCTCCCAATGGCTGCCGCCGCGTTCGTCGGCAAGGCGCTGCGCGTCGGCGACGGTGTCGAGGCTGCGTTTGTAGCATGCCAGCACCAGATCGTCCTTGGCATCGAGATGGTGGTAGAAACTGCCCTTGGTAACATTCAGTTCGGACGCAATTTTCTGCACCGAAGCGCCGCGATAGCCGAGTTGGTTTATCAGTCGCGTCGCCGCGAGCAGAAACGCCTCGCGCCCCGGCTCTGGCTCATCATGCGCGAGATCGATCAACTCGGGCGCCCAATGCGCGTTCGGCCCGGCGATGCCGTGGGCGAACACGTCCATTAGGCGCTCTTCGACACGCGGATATTGGTCGAGATCGTACCGGTTGAGCCACACCGGCAGCCAGAAGGTGTTTTCCAGCAGCACATGCGCCCGCCCGCCGTGCAAATCGGTTTGTGCGCGGTTCGCGGTCGGGCCCCACAGGCTGCGCGTCTTGCGAAAGACTTCGCGCCAGCCCGACATAAGGCGACCGAGCACGGGCTCTTCCATCGCGCGCAGGTCGGACAGAATCGCGAACGAAGTTTCCTCGCCACGCTGGATTCGCGCCAATCGCGCCATGTTGAGCGACAGATATTTCGCGACACGCGCGCGCGGCGTCGGTTCGGCGAGCGATTCCTCGAGCATCCCGAGTAGCCGCTCCAGCGTATGCTCGAAACACGCCGCGGCGAGGTCTTCCTTGCGCTTGAAATAATAGGTAACGCTGGTGGTATTCAGGCCGACCCGGCGCGCGACATCGGCGAAGGTCATACCCTTCGCGCTCTGTTCGTTGATCGCTTCGGCTGCGGCCGCCAGAATCGCGTCACGCTTGGCGCGAAAGCGCTTGGTGCTGGTGTCTTCCTCGGGCGGAATGGTGTCGGTGGCCTCCATGCCGGAAACTGTAACATCATCTTTTAGAAGAAACAGTCATTTTTGTTAGCTGCGGCATTCCGCGCATTTTGAGCGCCAAAGACGCTTTACCGAATACGCGGTACGGTCTAACCAGCGATCCGACAGCAAGATCGGAGAGAGCAGATGGACTTCAGCTTCAGCGAACGCGAAACCTATTTTCGGGACCGCGTGAAGGGGTTCATCGACCAGCAGATCCGTCCGCGCCAGGCCGAATTTGACGCGCAACACGACGCGGGCGAGCGCTGGAAGGTCATTCCCGTCATCGAGGAGATGAAGGAAAAGGCCAAGGCCGCCGGGCTGTGGAATTTCTTCATGCCGCCGCATTCGGGGCAAAGCCATGTCGACGACAGTTTCGAATTCGAAGGCACCCAACTGACCAATCTCGAATATGCGTTATGCGCCGAGGAGATGGGCAAGGTTGGCTGGGCGAGCGAATGTTTTAACTGCTCGGCCCCCGATACCGGCAATATGGAGGTGCTGCATCGTTATGGCACGCGCGAACAGAAGGAGCAGTGGCTGCGGCCATTGATGAACGGCGAGATTCGATCCGCCTTCCTGATGACCGAGCCTGCGGTGGCATCCTCCGATGCGACCAATATCGAGACCTCGATCGTGCGTGATGGCGACGAATACGTCATCAACGGCACCAAATGGTGGTCGTCGGGCGTGGGCGATCCGCGCTGCAAGGTGGCGATTACGATGGGCAAGACCAACCCCGGCGCGTCGCG
Source organism: Sphingomonas sp. (assembly GCF_041661885.1). GTDB lineage: Bacteria > Pseudomonadota > Alphaproteobacteria > Sphingomonadales > Sphingomonadaceae > Sphingomonas. Next base: position 14,825 of record NZ_JBAZTL010000007.1, read on the forward strand.
GCACAGTCAGCAAAGCCAGGTGCTGGTGCCGATGGATGCGCCGGGCGTGACGATCAAGCGGATGCTGTCGGTCTATGGCTATGACCACGCCCCGCACGGGCATGGCGAAGTGGTGTTGAAGGACGTGCGCGTTCCGGTCGAGAACGTCCTGTTGGGCGAAGGGCGCGGCTTTGAGATTGCGCAGGGGCGGCTCGGGCCGGGGCGCATCCACCATTGTATGCGCACGATCGGGACGGCGGAAACCGCAATCGAGGCGATGGCCAAGCGCCTGCTGTCGCGCGTCGCCTTTGGCAAGCGCATCGCTGACCATAGCGTGTGGGAAGAACGCATCGCGCGCGCGCGGATCGATATCGAGATGACGCGGCTGCTGTGCCTGAAGGCCGCTGACATGATGGACAAGGCCGGTAATAAGTCAGCCCAGCTCGAAATCGCGATGATTAAGGTGCAGGCGCCGATGATGGCGCTGAAAATCCTCGATGACGCCATTCAGGCGCATGGCGGGGCGGGTGTCTCCAGCGATTTCCATCTGGCGCACGATTGGGCCGCGATGCGGACCTTGCGCTTCGCCGATGGCCCGGATGAAGTCCACAACCGCGCGATCGCCCGCAACGAGTTCGGTAAATATGCCGAGTTCAAGGCGGACCGGCCATCGAGCGGCGATCTGGCGGTGTCGCGGTGAAAGCGGCTGTCCTTTACGCGCCAAAAACCGAGTTGGTGATCGAGGACATCGCGATCTCCGATCCGGGGCCCCGCGAAGTGCTGATCCGCACGGTCGCGTGCGGGGTGTGCCGCTCCGACCTGCATTTCGTCGATGGCGCCTTCCCGCACCCGATGCCGACCGTGCCGGGGCATGAGGCTGCCGGGATTGTCGAGGCGGTCGGCTCCGACGTCGCGCATTTGAAGGTAGGCGATCATGTCATCACCTTCTTCACGGTGTTCTGCGGCGCGTGCGAATTTTGCGTGAGCGGGCGACCGTCGCTGTGCATCGATCCCTCGACGCGGCGGGCGAAGGGCGCGCCACCGCGACTGAGCTTGAAGGACGGCACGCCGCTCGCTCCGTTCCTGAATCTCTCGGCCTTTGCCGAGATGATGTTGGTGCATGAAAACGCCTGTGTCGCGATCAGCAAGGAGATGCCGCTGGATCGCGCGGCGTTGCTAGGTTGCGCGGTGATTACCGGGGCGGGGGCAATTTTCAACGACAGTCAGTTGCGGCCGGGCGAAAGCGTTGCCGTAATCGGCTGCGGCGGGATCGGGCTCGCGGCGATCAACGCCGCCAAGATTGCGGGCGCGGGGCAGATCATCGCGATCGATCCCGTCGCCGACAAGCGCGCGCTGGCGGAGAAGCTGGGCGCCACGCACACGCTCGATTCGAACGACCCCGATCTGGCGAAGAAGGTCGCCGGGATGACCGGGGGCGGGGTGCATTATGCGATCGAGGCGGTCGGGCGGCCCAATACCGCCGAACTCGCTTGGACGATCCTGCGGCGCGGCGGCACCGCGACGATCCTCGGCATGATCGCGCCCGGCGGCGAGGTGAAGATCGCCGGGCCGACCTTCCTGACCGGCAAAAAATTGCAAGGATCGCTGTTGGGCTCGACTCGTTTTCCGATCGATATGCCGCGGCTGGTGCAACTGTATCTCGACGGCAAGCTCGATCTCGACACGATGGTGGCGGAGCGGATCGCGCTCGAAGACGTCAACCACGCGCTCGCCAATTTGCGCACCGGCGACACGGTGCGGTCTGTGATCGAGTTCGCATGATGGTCGATAGCGCGGATATCACGATGGTCGGCACCATTCCGGTGCCCGCCGACGACACGATCGATGCGGGCGCGGTGGCGGCGTGGATGAAGGGCCATATGCCCGCAATTGACGGTCCTGTCACGCTGTCGAAGTTCAAAGGCGGTCAGTCGAACCCGACATATCGGGTTGATGTGTCAGGGAAAAGCTATGTCCTGCGACGTCAGCCATTTGGCAAATTGCTTCCGTCCGCGCACGCGGTGGACCGGGAATATCGGCTGATCGCAGGGTTGCATCCAACCGGCTTTCCAGTGCCGGCGCCGTTCGGGCTATGCGAAGATCCAGCGGTCATCGGATCGATGTTCTATGTGATGGAACTGGTCGAGGGGCGCAGCCTGTGGGACGGGGCGCTTCCGGGCATGACCTCACCCGAGCGCCGCGCGCATTACGATGCGATGGTCGATACGCTCGCCGCCTTGCACAATACTGATTATGTCGCGGCGGGGCTGGGTGATTATGGCCGTCCCGGCAATTATTTCGAACGCCAGGTGGCGCGCTGGACCAAGCAATATCGCGCGTCCGAGACCGAGCATATGCCAGCGGTCGAGGCGTTGATCGAATGGCTGCCCGCCACCCTGCCCGAGCAGACGCGCACGTCGATCGTCCACGGTGATTTCCGCATCGACAATATGATCTTTGCAGCCGACGCGCCGCGCGTCGCGGCGGTGCTCGACTGGGAATTGTCGACGCTGGGCGATCCGCTGGCCGACATTGCCTATTTCCTGATGAACTGGGTGACCGAGCCCGAGGGGCGCTCTGGCGTGAAGGGGCTGGATGGGCCTGAAACCGGCATCCCCACCGTGGATGAAGTGGTGGCGCGCTATTGTGCGGCAACAGGGCGAAACGGACTGCCCAATCTCAACTGGTACTTCGCCTACAGCTTGTTCCGCCTGACCGGCATCGTTCAGGGCATCAAGAAACGCATCGTCGATGGCACCGCCTCCAGCGCGCAAGCGGCGCGAACCGCCGAGCGGGTCGGTCCGCTGGCCGAGGCGGCATGGGATTTCGCCAAAAAGGCGGGCGCGTAAACGCGGGCCGAGAGAGGGAAACGCATGAGCCAATTCGACCTGAGCGGCAAAGTCGCCATCATCACCGGTTCCTCGCGCGGAATCGGCAAGGCGAGCGCCTTCGAACTGGCCGAGCATGGCGCGAAGGTCGTGATCTCCAGCCGCAAGCAGGACGCGTGCGACACCGTCGCCGCCGAAATCAACGCGCGCTATGGCGAAGGCCGCGCGATTGCGGTTGCGGCGAACATCTCCGACAAGGCCGGGCTACAACATCTGGTCGATGCCACGCGCGCCGCCTTTGGGCAGATCGACGTGCTGGTGTGCAATGCCGCTTCCAATCCTTATTACGGCCCGCAGGCGGGGATTGCCGACGAGCAGTTCCGCAAGATTCTCGACAACAACATCGTCTCCAACCACTGGCTGATCGCGATGGTCGCGCCCGAGATGCGCGCGCGTAAAGCAGGGAGCATCATCATCGTCTCTTCGATCGGCGGATTGCGCGGCTCGACGCTGATCGGGGCCTATTGCATCTCCAAGGCCGCCGACATGCAACTCGCGCGCAACCTTGCGCATGAATTCGGGCCCGATAACGTCCGGGTCAATTGCATCGCGCCCGGCCTTATCAAGACCGATTTCGCGCGTGCGCTATGGGAAGACCCCGAACGGATCGAAGCCGCGAACAAGATCGTGCCGCTGCGCCGCATTGGTGAGCCCGAGGAAATCGCCGGGGCGGTGGTGTTCCTCGCCGCGCAAGCGAGCAGCTTCATGACCGGGCAGACGATCGTCCTCGATGGCGGCGTGACGATTTAGGAGAGGCAGATATGGCACGCTTTACCGGCAAATCGATCATCGTCACGGGTGCTGGCTCGGGCATCGGGCGGGCGACGGCGCTGTTGTTTGCGCGCGAGGGCGGATCGGTGATCGTCGCCGACCAGGCCGAGACGGTCGAGGAAACCGCCGATCTCATCGACCGCGCGGGCGGTACTGCCCATGCGATCCGAATCGATGCGGGGAATGAGGACGATGTGGTGCGCGCCGTTTCGGTCGCGTGCGAATATTATGGCGGTCTTGACGTCATGTTCGCCAATGCCGGGATTTCCGGCGGGATGGCGAACATCTTCGATACCGATGTCGCGCTGATAACCGAGGTGTTGCGGGTCAATATGATCGGTCCGTTCCTCGCGATCAAGCACGCCGCCCCCAAGATCGCCGAGCGTGGCGGTGGCGCGATCGTGCTGACCGCGAGCGTCGCGGGCATCCGCTCGGGCGCGGGGTCGCCCGCTTATTCCGCATCCAAGGCTGGCGTTATCAATCTGGCGATGGTGTCGGCGCAGCAGCTTTCGGGGTCGAATGTCCGCGTCAACGCGATCTGCCCCGGCTTGACCGAGACGGGCATGACCAGGCCCACGTTCGATTATGCGCGCGATGCGGGGAAGATGGACCGGCTCGGTCGGTTGAACCCGCTGCGGCGCGGCGCGCAGCCCGAGGAACTGGCGGAGGTCGCGGCGTTCCTGGCATCGGACGCGGCAAGCTATGTCAACGGGCAGGCGATTGCGGTCGATGGCGGGCTGTCGAGCAGCCACCCCGTAACCCGGCAGGACTATGGCAAGACTGCGGTGTAGCGCGGTGTTTCGCGGCCAAACCCGTTCGGGTTGAGCGGGGCGACGCTCCGCTCACTCGCGCAGGCGGATCAGCCCTTCCTGCGCGACGCTGGCGACCAGACGCCCGTCACGCGTGAAAATCTTGCCGCGATTGAACCCGCGCGCGTGCCCGGCCCACGGACTGTCGCAGGCATAGAGCAACCAGTCGTCGGCGCGGAAATCTTCGTGCAGCCACACCGAGTGATCGAGACTGGCGCTTTGCAATTTGTGGGTGAGCCAATTGACACCGTGCGGCAGCGTTGCCGTGCCGAGCAGCGACATGTCCGAGGCATAAGCGAGCACCGCGCGGTGCAGGGCAGGATCATTCGGAATCGGTGCGACCACGCGGAACCAACTGTTCTGGAACGGCGCCTGTTTGACCGGGTCCAACCAACTGCGCGGCGCGACCGGGCGGATTTCCACCATGCGCGGGCGCAGGAAATTGGCGAGGAAGCGATCGGGAATGCGGTCGATCATCGCCAGCCGCAAATCGCGATCGTTGGTCAGGCCTTCGGGCGGCGGCACGTCGGGCATTGCGTCCTGATGGGCAAGGCCGCCTTCGGGCATCTGCAACGAGCAAGCGAGGTTGAGGATCGGTACGCCGCGCTGCGTCGCGATCACGCGACGGGTGGAAAAGCTTTTGCCGTCGAAATCGCGCACTACCCGATAAAGGATCGGGTGGTCCTCCGCCCCTGGCCGCATGAAATAGGCATGGAGCGAATGCGCGGCGCGCAGGGCGTCGGTCGAGCGTTGCGCTGCCTGCAACGCCTGCGCGATCACCTGTCCGCCGAACACGCGCCCGAACCCGTCATTGCCGCGAATGCCGCGATACAGATCGGTGTCGATCTCCTCGACATCGAGCAAGTCGACGAGGTTTTGCGCGAGTTCGGCGGGCGTAGGCACGTCGTCCATCAATAGCCCGCCGCCCGCGCGATCCGGTCCGCATGGAAATGGGCATCGCCAAACATCTCGGCTAGCACGCGCGCGCGCTTCATGTAGAAGCCAATGTCATATTCATCGGTCATGCCGATCCCACCGTGCATCTGGACGCCTTCCTGCACCGACAGCGTCGTCGCCATGCCCGTCATCGCCTTGGCAACCGACACGGCGGTGTCGGCGGCATCACTCCCGGCGTCCAGCAACTGTTGCGCCTTCAGCACCGCCGCGCGCGCGACTTCCATTTCGGAATAGAGGTGCGCGGCGCGGTGCTGCAGCGCCTGGAAGCTGCCGATCACCGTGCCGAACTGTTTGCGCTCCTTGAGATAGCCAACCGTCATGTCCATCGCGCCGCCACCGACACCGAGTAGCTCGGCGGCGGCACCGGTACGCCCGGCGCGGAGCAAGCGGTCGAGTGGCGAACGGCCATGATCGACCTCGCCAATCACCGCATCGGCATCGACCTCGACCCCGTCAAAATCGAACCGGGCGGCGAGGCTGGCATCGGCGAGGCGCTCGGGCGTCGCGGTCAGGTTGGCGGCACCCTTGGGGATGGCGAAGAGCGTAATGCCGTCGGCATCGTCGGCATTGCCTGTGGTGCGCGCGGCGACGATCAGCAGATCGGCGACATGCCCGTGGGTAACGAATTGCTTCTTGCCGGTGAGCTTGAAGCCGTTGCCCGAGCGTTCGGCCTGCAATCCGATCGTGTCACGATGCTTGGCGGCTTCGTCGATCGCGAGCGCGGCGACGGTTTCACCCGCGAGGATGCCGGGGAACCAGCGCGCGGCATGGGCGGTGCCCTTCAGGGCTTCGACTGCGGCGACGGCGGTGGCGAGGAAGGGCGAAGGCGACAGGTTGCGGCCGATTTCCTCCAGCACCACGCCCGCTTCGACATGGCCGAGCCCAAGGCCGCCCTCGGCTTCGTCGATCAAAATGCCGGTAAAGCCCATTTCGGCGAAGTTCCTCCACAGGTCGCGGCTGAATCCGGTGGTGTCCTTGCTGTCGCGGAGCGCGCGCATGTGGCTGACCGGTGCATGGTCGGCAACGAAGTCACGGATCGTGTCCTGAAGCGCTGTCTGATCGTCGTTGAGATAGAGTGGCATGTGTCAGTCCTAACAATGCGTCACCCCGGCCCTGTGCCGGGGTCCACCGCGCCTCGGGCCGAGCCGCCGGTGGGAGAAGTGGACCCCGGCACAAGACCGGGGTAACGGTTCCCTCGATTTTACGACGGCAATTCCAGTATCCGCTTGGCGATGATGTTGAGCTGTACCTCGCTCGTCCCGCCCTCGATCGAATTTGCCTTGGTCCGCAGCCACGCGCGCGCCTCACGCCCGCCGCCCGACGCGTCGCTTTCCCATTCGAGCGCGTTCGACCCGCCTGCCGCCATTTGCAATTCGTAGCGGGTCTTGTTCAGCTCGGTGCCGTAATATTTCATCATCGAGGGTTGCGCCGGGTGCGCGCGGCCTGCCTTCAACGCGTCGATAAAGCGTTCGGACATCGCCCCGAACGCCTGTGAGCGGACCTCGAACGTCGCGATTGCCGCGCGCAGCAGCGGATCGGCCAAGCGCCCGTCATGGTCGAGCCCGACGGTTGCAATCGCACCTTCGATCAACGGGTTACCGCCGCTTCCCGCCAGACCCATGCCGGAAATCATTTCGCGTTCATGGCCCAGCAGATATTTGGCGACATCCCAGCCCTTATTCTCCTCATGCACACGCTGCGATTTGGGCACCTTCACATTGTCAAAGAAGGTTTCGCAGAACGGCGAATAGCCCGAGATCAGCAAGATCGGCTTGGTCGAAACACCGGGTGAGGCCATGTCGAACAGCACGAAGCTGATGCCGCCCTGCTTTGACTCCTTGGAGGTGCGAACCAGGCAGAAAATCCAGTCGGCCTTGTCGGCATAGGACGTCCAAACCTTCTGGCCGTTGACGATATAATGGTCGCCCGCATCCTCGGCGGAAGTGGCGAGGCTGGCCAAATCGGAGCCGGCATTGGGTTCGGAATAGCCTTGGCACCAGCGGATTTCACCGCGCGCGATCTTGGGCAGATAGTCAAGCTTCTGCGCTTCCGTGCCATATTTGAGCAGCGCCGGTCCAAGCATGGAAATACCGAACGAATTGAGCGGATTGCGCGCCTTTATTGCCGCCATCTCTTCGCGCAGAATCTTGGTTTCGGCGGGTGACAGGCCACCGCCGCCATAGGCCTTTGGCCAATCGGGCACGGTCCAGCCGCGCGACGCCATTGCGTCCATCCATTCCTTCTGGCCCGGTTGGAAATCCGGGTTGCGGCCACCCCAGCAGGCGTCCTTTTCCGAGCGGATCGGCTCGCGCATTTCGGGCGGGCAATTGGCCTCCAGCCAGGCGCGCGTTTCTTGGCGGAAGGTGTTGAGATCCTGAGTCATTCATCGGCTCCAGACAAGATCGTGGGCGGCACGCGCAACGGCGATGGCGGTGTGGTCGGCATAGCGATCGGCAATCACTTGCACGCCGATCGGCATGCCATCGGAATCCATGCCGACCGGTACGCTGGTGGCGGGCAATAAAGGGAAGGTCGCAAGGCCTGGATAAGCGATCTGCGCCGCGAATGGCGTTGGCACGCCATCGATCAGCGCGATCCGCTCGGGCAGGGGGGTATCGTCATGGGCAAAGGCGGTGGTGCCCCAGGCCGGGGCAATGACGGCGTCATAATCGCGGAACAGTCGACGCCACGCGCGCCGACAGGCCGCCTGCCGATCGAGCAGCACGATCATCGGCGTTGAAGGCGGCCCCCCAACAGGCGGCTGTCCGCGCGCCATCGCCACCGCCAGAATTCGCATATAATCGGCATGTTGTTCGGCAAGATCGGGCAAGAGCGCGCTGTCGCGATCGACCTTGGCTCCACTGTTCACAAAGGCGGTGGCAACCGATTCGATTGCTGCGGCCACGGCGGTGGAGGTCGCGGCCAGGGGATGGCGCGCAAGGATGAGAATACGCCAGGCGCTCGTCGGGCGCGGTGCGGGTTTGGGCAGCGGCAAATCGCTGGTGAGGTCCAGCGCGAGTGCGAGATCCTCGGCATTGCGGGCGAGCGGGCCGATAACACTGAGATTGGGCGCGGCCCCCTTGGTCCGGGGAAAATAATGGCCGTCGGTATCGATCATGCCAAAGGTCGGCTTGTGCCCCCACACGCCGCAAAACGCCGCAGGCACGCGAATCGAGCCGCCGATATCGGAACCGAATTCGAGCGGTACGAACCCAGCGGCCAGCGCCGCCGCCGATCCGCCTGAAGAGCCGCCGCTGACACGGTCGGGATTGTGGGGGTTACGCGTGCGACCGTAATTGGGGTTGTTGGTCTGCAAGTCGGCAAGCCCGACCGGGATGTTGGTCTTGCCGAGGATGACGGCCCCGGCTGCCTTTAGCCGCTGAACGGCGACCGCATCTTCGGTGGCGACGTGATCGGCATGGTCGGCAAAGCCCCAGCTTGTCACCAGGCCTGCAATATCGAAGCTTTCCTTGACGGTCATCGGCACGCCAAGCAACGCGCGGTCGCCCCTGGGGCTCGCGTCGATTGCGCGCGCGGTGTCGCGCGCGCGCTCGAAATCCCGCACGACCACCGCGTTGATCGCCCCATCGCCCGCTTCGATGCGCGCGATCGCCGCGTCGCATTCGGCGAGCGCGGTGGTTTCGCCGGAGCGGATCGCGGCGGCGGTTTGGTGGGCGGTGCGGAGCCGCCCCTCTCCCCGACCCTCTCCCCACGGGGGAGAGGGAGAAGAAGATTGGTTACCCATTGAACCGGCCACCGGATTCCGCCTTTGATTTCAGCAGTTCGGCCACCGCGAACCCGTGCTTTCCAAGCCCCGCCACAATCTTCTTGAGCCCTTCGGTATCCGCCCAGAACATCGGCCCGCCGCGATAGACCGGCCAACCATAGCCATAGATCCACACCACATCGATGTCCGACGCGCGTTGCGCCATCTTCTCCTCGAGGATCAGCGCGCCTTCATTGACCATCGTGTAGAGCGTCTTCTCTACGATCTCTTCGTCGCTGATTTCGCGCTTTTGCAGGTTCGATTTGGAGCGGAAATCCTCGATGATTTCCGCCACGCGGGGCGAGGGCGTCGGGTTGCGCTTCTCGTCATAATCGTAAAAGCCCTTGCCGGTCTTCTGCCCCCAGCGACCTTCGGCGGCGAGCGCGTCGCGGATGTTTTCGATGCGCGTCGGGTCGCGGTGCCAGCCAATGTCGACGCCGGCGAGATCGCTCATCTGGAACGGCCCCATCGGCATACCGAAGGCGACGTGGACGCGGTCGATCTGCTCGGGCGTGGCGCCTTCCAACAGCAGCTTCATCGCCTCGACCTGACGCGGCTTCAGCATCCGGTTCCCGATAAAGCCGTCACACACCCCGGCAACGACCGCGACCTTCCGGATCGTCTTGGACAGCGCCATGACGGTGGCGAGGACATCGTCATCGGTCTGCGCGCCGCGCACCACCTCGAGCAGCTTCATCACGTTGGCGGGCGAGAAGAAGTGCATCCCGAGCACGTCGCCGGGGCGCTTGGTCACCGAGGCGATCTCGTCGATGTTGAGATAGGAGGTGTTCGACGCGAGGATCGCGCCGGGTTTGGCGATGGCGTCGAGGCGTGAGAAGATATCCTTCTTTACGTCCATATTCTCATACACCGCCTCGATGATGAGGTCGCACTCGGCCAGCGCATCGAAATCGAGCGTGGGGTTGAGCGCACCCATCGCCGCCTCGACCTGTTCGGGCTTCAACCGGCCCTTCGCAGCCGACGCTTCGTAATTCTTGCGGATCACACCGGTGCCACGGTCAAGCGCTTCCTGCGCCATTTCGACGATCGTGACCGGGATACCAGCCGAGAGGAAGTTCATCGAGATGCCGCCGCCCATCGTACCCGCGCCGATGACGCCGACGCGCTTGATCTCGCGCAACGCGATCTTGGGATCGATGCCGTCAATCTTGGCGGCCTGACGCTCGGCGAAGAAGATGTGGCGCTGCGCGGCGGACTGCACACCCATCATCAGCTTCATAAATTCCTGCCGCTCGAACGCGATGCCTTCGTCGAAGCTGGAGCCGTCGGTTGCCTTTTCGACGCAGGCGATGTTGGCGGCGGGCGCATCGAAACCACGGAAGCGCTTGGCGTTGTCCTTCTTGAACGCCGCAATCGCCTCGGGGTCGGCCTGCGCGGCTTTTTCGCGCGCGCGGGGCAGGGGCCGGGCATCGGCCACCTCGCGCGCGAAGGCGATCGCGTCGGCAACCAAGCTGTCCTCACCGGCAATCCGGTCGATCAGCCCGGCGGACAAAGCGAGCTTGGCCGGGATCGGATCGCCCTTGGCGGTCAGTTCGAGCGCAAGCTTCACACCCGCGATGCGTGGCAGGCGCTGCGTGCCGCCTGCGCCGGGGAGCAGGCCGAGCTTGACCTCGGGGGTGCCGATTTTGGCCGAAGGCACGGCGATGCGGTAATGACAGCCGAGCGTCACCTCGCACCCGCCGCCAAGCGCGGTGCCGTGGATCGCGGCGATAACGGGCTTGTCCGAGGCTTCGATCATGTCGACCACGGTCGGCAAGCCTGGCTCCTGCATCGGGCGGCCGAATTCGGTGATGTCGGCCCCTGCGAAGAAGGTACGGCCATCGCAGCGGATGACCATCGCCTTCACCTGCGGATTGGCGAGGCCTTCCTTGATCCCGGCCTCCAGCCCCTGCCGCACCGCCGCGCCGAGCGCGTTGACTGGCGGGTTGTTCGAGATGATGACGAGGACGTCGTCGTGGAGTTCGGTGGTGATCGGACTGGTCATTTCTCTCTCCTCATTGTTCTCCTGCGAAGGCAGGAGCCCAGGGCCGCAGGGGCGGCGTTCGTAACTCTGGGCTCCTGCCTGCGCAGGAGCACGGCGCGGGTCAGGTCAGCGCACTGTAGATCAACGTCTTCAGCTCGCGGCGGATCGGGTACACGTTGCTGGGGCTCATCTGCGTCATGAACACCATGTGCACTTGCTCGACCGGATCGACGAAGAAGGCGGTCGAGAACATGCCACCCCAATAAAACTCGCCAACCGAGCCCGGGATCATCGAGCGCGCGACATCGATATTGACCGCGAAGCCCAGGCCAAAGCCGGTGCCGGCATTGGTGGTTTCGCTGAACATCGACTTGGACATTTTCGACAGGTCGGAGCCGCCGGGCAAATGGTTCATCGTCATCAGTTCGATCGTCTTGCGCCCGACGATACGCGCGCCGTCGAGCTCGCCGCCGTTCAGCAGCATCGTGCAGAAGCGATGATAATCGAGTGCGGTCGAAACCAGGCCGCCGCCGCCCGACACCAGTTTGGGCGGGCGGCTCCACGCGCTCGCTTCGCCGCGGTCATACAGGAAGCGGCCCTTTTCTGGAGTGAAGGTGTAGCAATCGGTGAGCCGGTCGATCTTGTCTTCGGGCACCGCGAAAAAGGTGTCGTCCATCTTGAGCGGCGCGAAGATTTGCGTGCGAAAAAAGTCGGCGAGCGACTGACCCGAAACCTTCTCGACCACCGCGCCCAGCACGTCGGTCGAGACCGAATAATTCCACGCCTCGCCCGGTGAAAATTCGAGCGGCACTTTCGCGACCGCCTCGATGAAACCGTCCAGATCGAGATTGCCGTGCCAATTCTCGATTTTGCCCTCGCGATAGGCGGCATCGACATAGGACCGGTTCTGGAAACTGTAGGTCAGCCCCGAGGTGTGGCGGAGCAGGTCGAGCATCCGCATCGGCTCCGTGGTCGGGCGCGTCTGGAACGGCACACCGCCGCCGCCGCCATTGTACACGCCGACGCCCTTGAACGCGGGCAGCACGTGGTGGACGGGGGTGTCGAGCGCGACCTTGCCCTGTTCGAGCAGCATCATGAAGGCAATCGAGGTGACCGGCTTGGTCATCGATGCGATGCGGAACAGCGATCCTTCATCGATGCTCTTGCCGCCTTCGCGCGCTGGCCCCTGCGAGGAAAGATGCGCGATTTCACCGCCGCGCGCGATCAGGATCTGTGCGTTCGCCAGCCGTCCGGAATCGAGATAACGCTCCTTCAGAAAGGCATCGATGCGGTTCAGCCGTGCTGCGTCGAATCGCCCGATCGCTGGCATCGTTCCGCTCATGTCGATTTCCATACCCTCACTTCGAAAGCCTTGCTCTCCTATTGCCTTGAGTCGCGCACGAATCAACACTAACCTTGCAATAAGCGCCGGTTCCGACAAACCCGAGTTTCAACTCGAACGTTCCGGCAAGCCGTGGAAGAGGATGCGTCGTGGATACAGAACCGCTTGTCGTGCTTGATCCGGCATGGCCGAAAATGACCCTGGCGCAGGCCAACGCTGCGTTGACGGCGGCGGGCAGCAAGTTCGAGATCGAGACCGTAACGATCAATGGCCTCCCCACCCGCGTGTGGAAGCACGCGCCGCCGTCGCTCGCTTGGCTGATCGCGGCGTCGCGGATGCACGGCGAGAGGGTGTTTACCGTCTATGAGGATGAGCGCATCAGCTACGCGGCGAATTTTCGCGCGGTGGCGGCGCTGGCGCATGTGCTGGTGGGGATGGGAATTGGCAAGGGCGACCGCGTCGGGCTGGCGATGCGCAATTTGCCCGAATGGCCGGTGATTTTCTTCGCCGCCGCCAGCATTGGTGCAATCGTGGTGCCGCTCAATGCGTGGTGGACGGCGGGCGAGCTGGAATATGGCATCACCGATTCGGGCTGTCGCGTGTTGTTCGTCGATGACGAGCGCTATCAGCGGCTGGTGGCGCACGCTCCTCGCTTGCCGGCGCTGGAAACGATGGTCGTTGCGCGTGCCTCGGGTGCGGTCGGCAATGGCGCGCGACGGCTGGAGGATTTGATCGGCACGCCGCACGATTATGCGCGCTTGCCCGATACGGCGCTGCCCCCGGTCGACATTGCGACCGACGATGATGCGACGATTTTCTATACCAGCGGCACCACCGGCAATCCGAAGGGGGCGCTCGGCACGCATCGCAATTTGATGACCAATATCCTCAGCTCCGCCTTTGGCGGCGCGCGCGGCTTTGTCCGGCGCGGCGTGGCAGTGCCGGAGCCTGAACCCAGAACCTATCTCACCGTCATCCCGATGTTCCATGTAACGGCGTGCAGCGCGACGATGATGGGCTCGATTGCGGCAGGCAACACGCTGGTGTTCATGCGCAAATGGGATCCGGTCCGCGCGATGGAGATTATCCAGACGGAGAAGGTTCATGCCACTGGCGGCGTACCGACGATCGCCTGGCAGATCCTGGAGCATCCTGACCGCGCCAAATACGACCTCTCCTCGCTGGAGATGATCGCCTATGGCGGTGCGCCGTCTGCCCCCGAGCTGGTGCGGCGGATTTACACCGAATTTGGCGCGCTGCCGTCGAACGGCTGGGGCATGACCGAAACGATGGCGACGGTGACCGGGCACGGGGCGGAGGACTATCTCGCGCGACCGACCAGCGCTGGGCCGCCCGTGCCCGTTGCCGACCTCAAGATCATGGACGAAGACGGCACTTCCGAACTGCCGGTCGGCGAAGTCGGCGAATTGTGGGCGCGCGGGCCAATGGTGGTGAAAGGCTATTGGAACAAGCCCGAGGCAACCGCCGCCACCTTCGTCAATGGCTGGGTGCGTACCGGCGATCTCGCGCGGCTCGACGAGGAAGGCTTCGTCTATATCGTCGATCGCGCCAAGGACATGATTATCCGTGGTGGCGAGAACATCTATTCATCGGAGGTCGAAAACGTCCTCTACGCGCATCCGGCGGTGACCGATTGCGCGTTGATCGGCATCCCGCATCGCACATTGGGCGAGGAACCGGCGGCGGTGGTCCACCTTGCGCCAGGCACGACCGCAACCGAGGCGGAATTGCAGGCATGGGTGCGCGAGCGGCTTGCGGTGTTCAAGACGCCGGTGGCGATCCGCTTCGTCCACGAAACGCTGCCGCGCAATGCCAATGGCAAAATCCTGAAAAAGGACCTGAAGGGCCTGTTCGAGGATCGCGCCGCCGCTTGAGCCCGTGCGATTACGCGTCGAAGGCGGTCGCGCGACGCGGCAACGTGCGGTGAATGATGAACACGGTAAGGAGCAACGTTGGCACGACAAGCACGCTCCCCTCCGGCCCGGTGTCGCCGCCCGACAGCAAGGCGGCACCCGCCGGGTGCGAGACGAGCAGATGCCCCTGCACCGCGAGCCCTGAATCGCGCACGCCGTAGAGGAAGGACTGCGCCCAGTCCCACGTCGCATGAAAGCCGATTGCCCACCACAGCGAGCCGGTGCGATACAGCACATAGGCGAAGGTCAGCCCGGCCAGCGCGACACTGACCAGGCCCATCGCCGTCTCGCCCTTGTTGGCGAGATGACCTGCCGCGAACACCCCGACCGAGAAGACCAGCGCCGCCACCCAAAAGCCGATCGTGCGAGCGCGCTTATTGTCGGGGGCCACGGCGCGCACGATTCCGGCAACGCCCCGCGCGAGCGTATATTGCAGGAAGCCGCGCGTCAGAAATTCCTCGAACACCCCGACCAGGCAGAAGGCAAGGAACCACGCTGCGCCATACCCCAATGCCGTGCCGCCGCTGATCGCAAAGCCATCGAACACCAGCGCGCCCGATAGCGTCAGCATTCCCACCAGCAGCGAAAGCATCGCGATGCCCCACGCCATGCCGGTCAGCACATCGGGCAGTGCGCGCTCCCGGCGCAGGCCATAAGCGACGAAGCGGCGACGCTCGATCCATGACATCAGCAAAGAGGTCACCAACAGCACGACGAAAGAGAGTGCTTCGCCCTTGATTGATGGGATAACGCCTTGCGGCGCGCCAGCGGGGGCGTGGGACGGCCGCCCGTTTATGAAGGTTGCCACCGCCACAGCGGTGATCGACAGCACCGTCAGGATCACGCAAAACAGCAGCAGGCTCCAGCCCGCGCGCAGTCCATCGCTCCCGATAAAGATGTGGCGGAGTCCCCGGTTGCGGGGTTGGGTGCTCTCGGTGTCGGTCATGAATGTCCCCCGCAATCCAAAATTCTCGACGATGCGTGATCGTTCAGTCGGGTGCGATAACGCGCCGTACCGCGCTGCGCCACCCATCGAGCCGGGCGGCGCGCGCGTCCGCCGCCAAGTGCGGTGTGAAGGTTTCGACTTGCCCCCGCATCGCGCTCGCCTCGGCAAGACCCGTGAACAGCCCGCAGCCCACGCCCGCCAGCATCGCCGCACCCAGCGCGGTTGTTTCGGCAAATCTGGGGCGCTCGACATTAACCCCGAGAATATCGGCCATGTCCTGTGCCATCCAGTTGTTGGCGACCATGCCGCCATCGATCCGCACGCTCGCCCAATCGACGCCATCGGCGGCAAAGGCGGTCTTCAGGTCATGCGCCTGATGCGCCATCGCCTCCAGCGCGGCGCGAACGATATGCGCCTTGCCGGTCGAGAAACTGAGACCCGAGATGGCGGCGCGTGCTTCGGGCTCCCACCACGGCGCGCCGAGGCCCGAAAGCGCCGGAACAAGATAGGCGCCGCCATTGTCGGGCACGCTGCGGGCAAGCGCTTCGGTTTCGGCAGCGGTGCCGATCAGGCCGATCTCATCGCGCAACCATTTAATCAGGCTGCCCGCGACGAACACCGATCCCTCGAGGGCATAAGCGCGTCGCCCATCGATTTGCCACGCAATCGTGGAGAGCAAACGGTTGCGTGAGGCCGGGGGAATCGGCCCGGCCTGGCTCAGCACAAAGGCCCCGGTGCCAAAGGTTGCCTTGGTCTCGCCGATCTGAAGACAGGACTGGCCGATGGTCGCTGCCTGTTGATCCCCGGCGATGCCGCAAATCGGGATTGGCGCGCCGAACAATCGGGTTTCGCCGAATCGCCCCGCGCAATCGACGATTTCGGGCAAGGCCGTGCGCGGCACGCCGAACAGTTCGATCAGGCCATCGTCCCAATGGCCGCTGCCGATTGCCATCAGTGCGGTGCGGCTGGCATTGGTTGCATCGGTAATGTGCAGCCCACCGGTCAACTTCCAGATCAGCCAGCTTTCGACCGTGCCGACGGCGAGTCGCGTTCCGGCGGCTTTGACCGCATCCCAATGCGCCATCGCCCAGCCAATTTTGCTTCCCGAGAAATAGGGGTCGAGCAACAGGCCGGTCTTGGTCTGCACCATCGGCTCATGGCCCACTTCCTTCAGCGAGCGGCACGTCGCGGCGGTACGGCGATCCTGCCAGACGATTGCGGGAGCAAGCGGCTCGCCCGTTTCGCGGTCCCAGAACACGATCGTTTCGCGCTGGTTGGTAATGCCGATCGCGGCGACCTTTTCGGCACCCCCGGCTTTGTCGATCACCGTGCGGGTGACGGCGAGCGTCTTGTCCCAGATTTCGGCGGCGTCGTGCTCGACCCGCCCGGGCTCGGGGTAAAATTGGGTAAGTTCCGCCGCAGCCGTGGCGAGACAGGCACCGCCCGGACGAAACAGCATCGCTCTGGTCGAGGTGGTGCCTTCGTCGATGACAAGGATCAAATCGGACATGTAACAGGGCTAGCGCGGTTTGCGCGGCGAGGGAATGCCGCTAGGGAAATGGCATGGCAGATCGGGACCAAAGCAAGAGTGGCGCCTTCGGGTTGAGCGTGTCGCGCGATGTCGATTCGGCGGAGGAACATCGGATCGACATACGGCGCGATCGTTTGCTGGCGGCGCTGACGCTGATCGCGGGGATCGGGTTGGCGGTGGCGCTGCCGTTTGCGTTGAAGGCAGGGGCGGAATTTTTCCTGCCGATCACGGCGGCTCTGGTCATCGCCATCGCCCTGGTGCCGATACTCGAATGGCTGGAACGGCGCGGTGTTCCCTCGTCGCTCGCCGCGCTGACCTGTGTGTTGCTGTTCCTGGTGGCGGCAAACGTCGCGTTGGCCGCGATCGTGGTGCCCGCGACCGAATTTTTCCGGCGGCTTCCCGAACGGATCGACCGCATCCAGATGAACATTGCGCCGCTGATCGATTTATATTCGAGCTTCGAGCGCTATCTGAACCGGACGGTGCAGCATCTCGCCGCTTCGGGTCCGGTCAAGGCCCCGGCCACTGCCGCCGTCGCGCCGCCGAGCTCGATCCTCGAACTGGCGGCGAGCTTTGCGCCATCGGTGATCGTGCAGGTGTTTTTCGGCATCCTGGTGGTGTTCTTCTTCCTGTCCGGCTGGACGCGGTTGCGCAAGAAAACGATCACCAGCCGCGCAAGTTTTGGCGGGGCGATGGCCACCGCGCGCGTCATTCAGGATGTGGTGGACGATACATCGGCCTATCTCGGCACGATCACGATCATCAACCTGTCCTTCGGCCTGGTGATTGCAGGTGTGTTGTGGGTGATGGGTATGCCATATCCGCTCATGTGGGGCGGCATTGTCGCGCTGCTCAACTATGTGCCGTATTTCGGGCCGTTCACATCGGCGCTGTTGCTCGCGCTCGGTGGATTGATGACGTTCCATGACATTTGGGTCGCGCTTGTGCCCGCCTTTGTGATGGTGGGATGCCATTTGCTCGAGGCCAATGCGGTGACGCCGCTGATTGTGGGGCATCGCCTGACGATCAACCCGATCATGATTCTCGTCTCGATCAGTTTCTGGAGCTGGGTGTGGGGCACGGCGGGCACGCTGCTGGCGGTGCCGTTGCTGATTATCATCCAGACCGTCCTTGGTGCAGCGGGCAAGCCTGATATTGCAGGTTTTCTGTTCGAACACGGCACCTTGACCCGGCCGGGGCGCAGTCGCGTCGATGCTTCTTTCGAAGAAAGTGAAACGGAGCGTTGACAGGCTAGGGGGTGTCGCTTAGGAGCCGCGCCTCACGCTTTTCAAGCGGGTGTAGCTCAGTTGGTTAGAGCGCCGGCCTGTCACGCCGGAGGTCGCGGGTTCGAGCCCCGTCACTCGCGCCATTCCCCGCAAATTGCTTGGGAAGGCGGCGATATCCCACGATTTTCTCAACATTCCGGGCCTCGGCTGAGGCGGCTGTGTCCACGGTTCGAGGATCAATCGTATCGTGTCCGCCTGAGGTCATTGACAGGGTAGGGGGTGTCGCTTAGGAGCCGCGCCTCTCGCTTCTCAAGCGGGTGTAGCTCAGTTGGTTAGAGCGCCGGCCTGTCACGCCGGAGGTCGCGGGTTCGAGCCCCGTCACTCGCGCCATTCCCTTTCACACCAAGGGGAATTCAGCGAAATTTTCCCGTCTCCATCCACGCCAGCATCCGCCGCATCGGCAGAATCCAGATCCAGGCGATGCCAGCGATCAGATAGAAGGCCGCTTGCAATAACGGATGCCAGCCGCCGACAAACCGGGACAGGCTGACGACGAGAAGGCACCACACGCCGATCAACACCAAAATCGCCAGCATCCCGACCGGTTTACGCCAACTTGGGGTCATGGTCGGGGAATCCATCCACATTCGGTGATGATGGCATGGAGCGGCATGTCCCACGCTTCGGTCGGCAACGTCTCCACCTGTTGCACGCTCCACGCAACCCCGATCCGCCACGCCTCGGGGAACACCGCGAAGGCGCGGTCGTAATAGCCGGCACCTTGCCCCAACCGATCGAGCTTCGCATCGAATGCCAGCAGCGGCGTGAGGATGATGTCGGGTTGCACCGCCAGCGCGTCGCCGGGAGGTTGGGAGAGCCCATACCGCCCCTCGACAAGCGCGGAGCGCCCATCCCACTCCAGAAAGCGCATTGGCGCTTCCCGCGTGGTTATATGGGGCAAGGCCAGACGGCAGCCTGAGGCAATCGCTGCGGCAGTGAGGTGTCGGGGATCGGCTTCGCTGCCGATGGGCATGTAGGAGGTAACGATCCGCCCCGGCTTCAGCAGCGCAAGCAAAGGCGTCGGTGCCTCGATCGGTGCGGGCGAACGCGCGAAAAAGGCGTCGCGCTCGGCGCGGATCCGTGGGCGCAACGCCCGCTTGTCGATCGTCGTCTGCATCACGGTATCTCGTCGGGCAACGGCCCATACGTGGCCGGAGCGCCACGGAAAAGCGGGGTGGCGGGACCGCCGTGGCCGTGTGCCGGGTTATCCTCTGACGCACGGTACGTCAGGTGGGGACCATGTGCGTCGGGCCAGGGCCCGGGCAGGGACAGCCCCCTTGGATGATGAATAGCCTCAGGGATAATAAAGGCTCGTACCGGGCAGTGCCCGCCGCCAAACGATATAGGCGCTTGCGCGCTATTGCTCAAGGGAGCTGGCGAGCGCTTCGAGCCGTTCGGCAATGCGCGTGAGCAGCACCTCATCCTGGATCTTCGCGGGGCGACGCTCCGCCTCGTCCAGTGCATCGGCCAGCATCAAGGCGACGAACAGCATCGTGCGCTCGCCATTCATCCCGCCTGAGGCGCGCGCGGCGGTGGCCCATTTCGCGTCGAGCAGGGTGCCGAGGCGGAGCAACTGATCCTCCTGCCCATCGGGGCAGGCAACGGTGTGGCGACGGTCGCCGATCGTCAGCGTAACGTCGGCCATCACTCGCCCTCGCGTTCGAGGATCGCGTCGAGGGCGGCGATGGCGTCGGTCATGCGGGCGCGCAGCGTTTCATGGCGGCGCGAAAGTGCCTCAAAGCGGGTCGTCCGCGCTTGGGCGGCGGCGTCGATGCGAGCGAGGGCACGGTCGATCCGGTCGAGCGCGGCAGGATAAGGAACGTCTGCCATTTCGTTGAGATAGCATGGCGCGGCGCGGGGACAAGGCGCATTTGTGACGCCTTCGCGTCATCCGTTCGGATTGCGCGATGCAGATGGAGGAACGGGGCGGGCGGTTGACGCGCCCGCCTGTCGCCCGCAAAGACGCGCGCATTCGAAGGACTCGGTGGCGCGCTGCTACGGGGTCAGCCGCTTGAAGGAGCCAGCATTATGACGATCAAGGTAGCGATCAACGGTTTCGGGCGTATCGGTCGCCTTGTCGCACGCGCCATTCTGGAGCGTGGCGATAGCGGGCTTGAACTCGTCACGATCAACGATCTTGCCGACGCCAAGTCCAACGCCTGGCTGTTCAGCCGCGACTCGGTGCATGGCAAATATCCGGGCGAAGTTTCGGCAGAGGGCAACGATCTGGTCGTCGACGGCAAGCGCATCCGCGTCACCGCCGAGCGTGATCCCGCCAATTTGCCCCATGCCGAGCAGGGCATCGACATCGTGCTCGAATGCACCGGCTTCTTCACCGATCGCGCGAGCTGCCAGAAGCATCTCGATGCCGGTGCCAAGAAAGTGCTGATTTCGGCGCCCGGCAAGGGCGTCGATCTGACCGTCGTTTTCGGCGTCAACCATGACAAGCTGACCGCCGAGCACACGATCGTGTCGAACGCATCGTGCACCACCAACTGCCTCGCACCCGTCGCCAAGGTACTGAACGATGCGATCGGCATCGAGCGCGGCCTGATGACCACGGTTCACGCCTACACCAACGACCAGAAGATCCTCGACCAGATCCACCCCGATCTGCGCCGCGCGCGCGCCGCTGCCATGTCGATGATCCCGACCACCACGGGTGCCGCGCGTGCGGTCGGCGAAGTGCTGCCCGAACTGAAGGGCAAGCTCGACGGTTCGGCGATCCGCGTGCCGGTTCCCGATGGCAGCCTGATCGACCTGACCTTCATGCCGTCGCGCGAGACGACCAAAGACGAAGTCAACGCGATCCTGAAGGCTGCGTCGGAAAGCGGCCCGCTCAAGGGCGTGCTGGTGTTTTCCGACGAGCCGCTGGTTTCGGTCGATATCGTCCACACGCCGGCCTCGTCGACGGTCGATAGCCTGGAAACGGCGGTTATGGACGGCAAGCTGGTCCGCGTCGTTAGCTGGTATGACAATGAATGGGGCTTCTCCAACCGCATGGTCGATACCGCAGGAGCGATGGGCAAGTTCCTCTGATGGGGGTGCTGGCGGGCATTGCCCGCCACGGGCGCCCGAAAGGCCCGATGGAGACCGTCGACCATGTCGAAGTGACAGTGGACGGCGGTCTCCACAGCGATTTTCACGGCGTCATCAAGCCCGGTGGCAAGGGACGGCGGCAAGTCACGTTACTGGAACGTGGCGATTGGGATGCGGCGATGGCTGAGGTGGGGCATAACCTGCCCTGGTTCGAGCGTCGTGCGAACTTGCTGGTCGATGGGCTTGATTTGCCGCAGCTTCCCGGCGCGCGGCTGCGGATTGGCGAGACGGTGATCGTGATGATTACGCGCGAGACCGATCCGTGCGAACGCATGGAAGCGCTTGCGCCCGGGTTGAAGGCAGCGCTGCTGCCCGACTGGCGCGGAGGCGCCTGTTCGCGGGTTCTGGCTGGCGGGATGATCCGCGTTGGCGATGCAATAGTGGTTCTTGAGGAGTGATGGACATGACGCGGGCCTTCAAGACGTTGGACGATATGGGCGATGTGCGCGGCAAGCGTGTGCTGGTGCGCGAGGATCTCAATGTGCCGATGCACGATGGCGCGGTAAGCGACGATACGCGGCTGCGCGCGACGATCCCGACGATCACCGAACTTGCCGACAAGGGCGCGATCGTGTTGATCCTGGCGCATTTCGGTCGGCCGAAGGGCGTGCCGTCTGCCGAGTTTTCGCTGAAGCAACTCGTCGGCCCCTATGCAGTCGTGCTCGGGCGGCCGGTCACCTATGTCGACTGGGAAGGCGATGCGGCAGCGGTTGCGGCGTTGGTGCCCGGCGATATCGCCGTGCTCGAAAATACCCGCTTCTTTGGGGGTGAAGAAAAGAACGATCCGGCAGTGGTCGATCGCTTTGCCGCGCTGGGCGATCTTTACGTCAACGACGCCTTCTCCGCCGCGCACCGCGCGCACGCTTCGACTGAGGGGCTCGCGCACAAGCTGCCCGCCTTTGCCGGTCGCGCGATGGAGGCCGAACTCGACGCGCTCGACAAGGCGCTGGGCAACCCTGAGCATCCCGTTGCGGCGGTGGTCGGTGGGGCCAAGGTTTCAACCAAGCTCGACGTACTCAAGCACCTTGTAACGCGGGTGGATCATCTCATCATCGGCGGCGGTATGGCCAACACCTTCCTCGCCGCGCGCGGGGTCGATGTCGGCAAATCGCTGTGCGAGCACGATTTGACTGGAACGGCGGAGGAGATCTTCGAAGCTGCGGACGGCGCAAACTGCACGATCCATTTGCCGTATGATGTAGTGGTGGCGAAGGAATTCCGCGCCAACCCGCCGGTTCGCACTGTCAACGTGCATGAAGTTGCTGCGGACGAGATGATCCTCGACATCGGGCCAGCCGCGACCGAGGCGCTGGCCGATGTGCTCAAGACTTGCCGGACGCTGGTGTGGAACGGCCCGCTCGGCGCCTTCGAAACGCCGCCGTTCGACACGGCCACGGTTGCGCTGGCGAAAACGGCGGCGGCGCTGACCAAGAGCGGGTCGCTCGTCTCGGTGGCTGGCGGCGGCGATACCGTGGCCGCGCTCAATCAGGCGGGCGTGGCCGACGATTTCACCTTTGTTTCAACCGCAGGCGGCGCGTTCCTCGAATGGATGGAAGGCAAGGATCTCCCCGGCGTGGCGGCGCTCGCGCGGGGCTGATCGGTTCAGCTTGACGGAACGGAGGGGGCTGGCTCGCGCAGCAGCGGGACCAGCTCTTCGTTCAAAGCGTCGAGGTCGAACGCTGATGCCTTGGCGTAACGGACATGGCCCGATCGATCGATGATATAGTTGGTCGGCACGCCCCCAAGGGTCGGATAATTGCCTTTGATCTTGCGGACCGACGACATGTGCATCGCCGCGAACAGCTTCTTGAGCTGGAACAGCGGCAGCGAATCTTCGGTTGCGATGGCGAAAACCTTCAGGCCGTGTTCCTTCTGAATGTCATAATAGCGGTCGAGCGTCGGAAGTTCGCGCTTGCATGGCCCGCACCACGTTGCCCAGAAGTTGAGCACCACCACCTGGCCGCGCAGTGCTTCAGAGGAGACTTTGGTGCCGTCGATCAACGTCAGTTCGAAAGGCGGTGCGATGTCTCCGACCTTGGGCGGCCCGCTGCCCCCGAGCAAGGCGATTGCGGCAAGCCCCAGTGCAAGGCGCTGAGATATCTTGGACAAAGGCAGCATCGGTTTTCCCCCAGGTGGAAACGGGAAGGTGCCGCGCCAACAAGGGTGCGTCAAGCGTTGCTCCCGGTGCCCTGCACGGCTAACAGCCGCTGCAACAACCATAGGTAATGGGAGCTTCCGATGACGCCACAGGTCAAGGCCATTCTCGACAAATATGAGTCGGACAACCCTGCCACCAAGGCCAATCTCGCCCGCATCCTGATGCAGGGGAAGCTCGGCGGAACGGGCAAGCTGGTGATTCTGCCGGTTGACCAGGGTTTCGAACACGGGCCCGCGCGCAGCTTCGCGGTCAATCCTGCGGCCTATGATCCCCATTATCATTATCAGCTCGCGATCGACGCCGGCCTGTCGGCTTATGCCGCGCCGCTCGGTATGCTCGAAGCCGGGGCCGAAACCTTTGCCGGGCAAATCCCGACGATCCTCAAGGTCAACAGTTCGAATAGCTGGGCGCAGGGCGCAAACCAGGCGGTGACGGGCAGTGTCGAGGATGCGGTGCGGCTTGGCTGCGCGGCGATCGGCTTTACCATCTATCCGGGGTCGGACGACCTGTTCGACATGATCGGCCAGATCCGCGAACTTTCCGCCGAGGCCAAATCGGTCGGCATCGCCACCGTGATCTGGTCCTATCCGCGCGGTGGTATCCTGCCCAAATCAGGCGAGCTGGCGCTCGATGTTGGTGCCTATGCCGCGCACATGGCGGCGTTGCTGGGCGCACACATCATCAAGGTGAAGCTGCCGAGCGACCATATCGAGCAGAAAGAAGCCAAACCGCTGTACGAGGGCACCGACTGGTCGAAACAGGCGGACCGCGTCCGCCATGTCGTCCAGGCGAGCTTTGCCGGGCGGCGCATCGTGGTATTCTCGGGTGGTGCGGCCAAGGGCGCCGATGCGGTCTATCAGGATGCGCGCGACATTCGCGATGGCGGCGGCAACGGCTCGATCATCGGCCGCAACACCTTCCAGCGCCCGCGCGCCGAGGCGCTCGAGATGCTCGCCAAGATCATCGCGATCTACAAGGGCGAGGAGTAAACGCGATGTCCGGGGCGGCGTGGCGTGCGGTCGACGCCTATATCGTTGACCATTTGCTGAGTGCTGACGCCGCCCTGGATGCCGCGCTCGCCACCAACGCCGCCGCTGGGCTGCCGCAAATCGACGTTTCGCCCGCGCAGGGCAAGATGTTGCATTTGTTCGCGCGGATGGTCGGTGCGCGCCGCATTCTCGAGATCGGCACGCTTGGCGGCTATTCGACGATTTGGCTGGCGCGCGCGCTGCCTGAGGGCGGACAAGTGGTGACGCTGGAGATCGAACCGCATCACGCGGCGGTCGCGCGCGACAACATTGCGCGCGCCGGTCTTGGCGACCGGGTCGAGATTCGCGTCGGCGCGGCACTGTCGTCGCTTGAGGCGATGATCGCACAAGGCGAGGAGCTCTTCGACCTGGTCTTTGTTGACGCCGACAAGGAAAGCAGCGTGGCCTATGTCCGCGCGGCGATGGCGCTGGCACGACCGGGCACGACGATCGTCATCGACAACGTCGTGCGCGAGGGGGAGGTGCTGGACGCAGCGAGTGCGGACTCGCGCGTTCACGGGGTACGGGCGCTGTTCGAGATGATCGCCAACGAACCCCGGTTGAGCGCCACCGCCGTGCAGACCGTTGGCGCGAAGAAATGGGATGGCTTTGTGCTGGCCGTGGTGGAAGCGGTCTGAGCACGATGTCCCAGGAGTTCGCCTATCATCGCAGCCTTGGGCCGATGGTAGCCGTCCTCCTCGGCATCGCCATTGTCGAGATGTGCGTTGTTCATCTGGTGGTGGCTGCTTTGTTTGGCTGGACAGTCGCGTTGCTCGTCGGCGTGCTCGACCTGTCTTTGGTGGTCAGCCTTGCCGTGTTGCTGCGGTCGTTCCGGCGATTGCCGGTCACCATCGCGGATGGCGTGCTGACGATGCGGGCGGGCCTGCTGAAGGCGGTCGCGGTTCCGACGGGCCAGATCGCCGGCTTGCGCGCGACCTGGAATGTCGCTGTACTCAAAGAGCGCGGCGTGCTGAATCTCGCATTGGTGCGTTGGCCGAGCGTCGTGGTCGATATCGCCCCGCCCATCTTCGCGCGGCGCGGCAAACCCATCCACGCGATTGCGCACAAGCTCGACGATCCCGCCGCTTTCCATGCCGCGATCACCGCGCTATCGCGCGACAATGGACATTGAAGACCCCCTCGGCCCGCTCGACCCCGATTTCGCGGTGCAATTCCAGCGCGACGACCGTCGGCCGCGCTGCCAGCTTTATCTCATTTCGCCGCTCGAGGTTGGCGGCGCTTTCCCCGATCGGTTGAAGCGCGCGCTCGACGCTGGCCCGGTCGCGGCCTTCCAGTTCCGCGTGAAGGACATCGATCAGCATAGCGCCGCGGCTTTGGCCGAGCCGTTGCAGCGCATCTGTGCCAATGCCGATGTCGCGTTTATCGTCAATGACAGCATTGCTCTCGCCAAGCGACTTGGCGCGGACGGCGTCCATCTGGGGCAGGGGGATGGCGACCCGCGCGAGGCACGTGCGCAACTCGGGCCGTCGGCGCAAATCGGCGTAACGTGCCATGACAGCCGCCATCTCGCGATGGAAGCGGGCGAGGCAGGGGCCGATTATGTCGCGTTCGGAGCCTTTTATCCTACCACCACTAAGGCGACCGAGCATGTCGCCGATCCGGTGCTGCTAAGCTGGTGGTCGACCGTGTTCGAAATTCCCTGCGTTGCAATTGGCGGGATTACGCCGGTCAACGCGCCGCCGCTGGTACAAGCCGGTGCCGATTTCCTCGCGGTGTCGGGCGCGGTGTGGGGTGGCGACGAGGCGGCTGCGGTGCGCGCGTTCGAGGCCGTTCTGGCCGGATGACGTCGGCTCAATAGGTGTTTCGCCCGGCGCGGATTTCGGCCTTGGCGGTAAACAGCTTGCGGGCGGTGGTGCCGGCATCGCGCACCAGCACCATCACTTCGTCATCGACCCGAATCTTCTCGTCGGGGGAGGGCCGCAGGATCGCGGCACCGGCGCGCTTGATCTGGACGATGAAGAAGGCCCCGGCTGCCTGACGTTCAGCCTCGCCGACGGTCAGTACGCACATTGCCGATCCTGCCCGTGCCGATACGACTTCAAGGTCCAGCCCCATTTCGCCGAGTTCGCCGCGCGCGCGTTTGAGCGCCGAATCCAATCCCAGATCGGCGCTTTTCGGGAAGAGCACCATGCGCGCGATGCGTTCGGCACCGATATGCGTGGGCAGTACGACATGGTCGGCCCCGGCACGGCGCAATTTGCGTTCGGTCGTCGGGGCCTCGCCGCGCGCGATGATTTCGAGCTTGGGATTGAGGTTGCGCGCGCTGAGCGTGATGAAGACGTTGGCCGCATCATCGGGCAACACGGTGGTGAGCACGCGCGCGCGGTCGATCCCGGCGGCGAACAGGATTTCCTCCTCGGTCGCGTCGCCGCCGATGCACAGATGGCCCGCCGCCTCGATTTCGGCGAGCCGGTCAGCGCTGCGCTCGATCACCACCAGCGGCATATTCGCTTCGGCAAGATCGCGCGCGAGCATCGTGCCGATGCGACCGAAGCCGCAGATCACGGCATGGCCGGATAATTTGTCGATTCGCGCACGCATCCGATTGGCTCCCAGAATCTGCCGCAATTGCAGGACGGTGAAGAATTGAACGAGTGCGCCCGTCAACAGGATCATGCCGGTGCAGCCAAGCACGATCGTCCCGATGGTGACGGCATGGAGATAGGCCGTGTCGATCGGCCTGACTTCCTCGTAACCGACCGAAAATACCGTCAGCAGCACCATGTAGGAGGCGTCGGTGAGATTCCATCCCGCCGCCATATAACCGAGCGTCGCGACGATGATGACCGTGCCGACATAGCCCAGAATCGTGACGAGGTTACGGGCGGGGGAGCCGAGTACGGCTTCAGCATCGGCTAGGAACTTGCGCACGGATGAGGACTGTTATCCAGCGCGCAGAGCAAGTCCAGTAGGGGATATACGTGGGCGGTTTGGCGGGCCACTTCTACCAGTGGCGAACGCGCCCCGTATCGACATGGACGAAGCCGTCGCGCGGATAATAGCCAACCCCGCCGCCGCCCAAAGCGAGCGCCGCACCATGCAGCCGGTCGAGCGTTACGCCCGGCACCATGATATCGGTCGCCTTGCCCAGCATGTGCTGGCTTTGGTTTGCGACGCCCGTATGCGCGCCGCCTTTGGCGCGGAGTGCGGCGTTGGTGGCGGGCGAACGATAGCCCGAGATCAGGTTGATCTTGCTGCCGCCGCTGAGTTCCAACTTGTCGCGCAACTGCACGAGCAAGGCGAGCAAGCGGCGATCCATGACCGTCGCTTCTCCGGTGCGCCAGTCGCGCAGGCCGTGGTTGAGTTCCGCCAACCCTTCCGGAACGAACGCCCCGTCGCGGGCGAACAGCGCATCGACGGTTTCGTTATTATGGACATTGCGGATGGCGAGACGCCATTCGGTGCCGACCGCCACCGCCGGGAAGGGCATCGCCAACGCGGCGCCGCCAGCGATCACGCCGCCGAGCATGGAGCGGCGGGAGAGCTTCATCGTGGCTGGGGTTGCGTCGGGCACAAGCGGGTATTCCATTCATTGGTGGAACTCATATTTCAATGTAGGCGCTTCAGCCGACGCGAAAAACCGTGGCGGGATCGGCCTGTCGGGCAATAGCGTCGCTTGGGCTCGTTGCAGCCGTCCAGCCGGGAACAAAAGCGCTGCCTGCCGCATCACCGCCCGATTTCGTCCTGCACGCGGGACGTGATGCCTCAGGTACACCGCGCCCGGTCGGCATTGGTATGAAGGGGCGGATATCGATCCTTGGCCCTATCTTGCCGGAAGGCCCTTGCCCGGCTAAAGGCCGCGCCTCGCTCTTTCCAACTACAGGCTCCCCCATGAAGATCAACGCGGTCGAAATCCGTCCCGGCAACATCCTGGAATATGAAGGCGGCATCTGGAAAACCGTCAAGATCCAGCACACCCAGCCGGGCAAGGGCGGGGCCTATATGCAGGTCGAGATGAAAAACCTCATCGACGGGCGCAAGACCAACGTCCGCTTCCGCTCGGCGGAAAGCGTCGAGAAGGTCCGGCTCGACACCGTCGATTTCCAGTTCCTGTTCCGCGAAGGCGATACGCTGACCTTCATGGACAAGATCAATTACGAGCAGATTTCGCTCGACGCCGACATCCTCGGCGATGCCGCCGCCTTCCTGCAGGACGGCATGGATGTCGTGATGGAGCTGTGGGAAGAACGCCCGATCTCGGTGCAATTGCCCGACACAATCGAGGCGCTGATCGTCGAGGCTGACGCCGTGGTGAAGGGGCAGACCGCCTCGTCGAGCTACAAGCCTGCCATCCTTGAAAACGGGGTGCGCGTGATGGTGCCGCCGCATATCGGTGCGGGCACGCGCATTGTCGTCGATGTGTATGAACAGAGCTACGTCCGCCGGGCGGATTAATTCATCTCCCTCTCCCCGCTGGCGGGGAGAGGGCAAGCGAGCGAAGCGAAGCGAGGGAGAGGGGCAGTTGTCGGGCGTAGCGCTCGAACCTGCCCCTCTCCCCGACCCTCTCCCCTGAAGGGGAGAGGGAGAAAGAAAGTAAGAATATGGCATCCCATTCCGGTCTCATGACCATCATGGACCGCGCCGCGCGCAAGGCCGGCCCGCGCCTGCGTCGCGACTTTAACGAAGTCCAGCAATTGCAGGTCAGCCGCAAGGGGCCTGCCGACTTCGTGTCGATGGCCGACCAGCGCGCCGAACAGACGCTGTATGAGGAACTGTCGCGCGCGCGGCCCGATTGGGGCTTCCTGATGGAGGAGCGCGGCGAGGTCGCGGGTGACCCCAACAAGCCGCGCTTCATCGTCGATCCGCTCGACGGCACCACCAACTTTCTCCACGGCATCCCGCACTTCGCGATTTCGATCGCGGTCGAGGAGCCGATGCCCAATGGCAAGCGCGAGATTACCTCTGGGCTGATCTATCAGCCGATCACCGATGAAGCGTTCTGGGCCGAAAAGGGCCGGGGCGCGTGGGTGCAGGAGCAGCGGTTGCGTGTGTCGGCGCGGCGCGACCTCGCCGATTCGCTGATCGCGACGGGTATCCCGTTCCTGGGCCACGGCAATTTCGTCGAATGGAGCCGCATTTTCGGTGCGATCGCGCCGGAAGTCGCGGGCATCCGCCGGATGGGATCGGCCGCGCTCGATCTCGCCTGGGTCGCCGCCGGCCGGTATGACGGATATTGGGAGTCGGCGCTGCAACCGTGGGATGTTGCGGCAGGCCTGTTGCTGGTCAAGGAAGCCGGTGGTTTCGTCACCGATTTTCGGGGCGGCGACCGCATGATGGAACGCAGCGAATTCCTTGCGGCCAACGACGCGCTGCAATCGCGCTTGCACAAGCTGCTCGCGGGCGCGCTCCGCTAAAATATCGTCTCTCCCTCGTCGGGAAGGGAGCGGTACAGTCCAGCGCGAACGCGACGTTTCGTGGCTTTGCGTCTTCGTGCGAGAAGCGGTTTTGCTCGCACGAAGGCACAACGCCACAAAGAGCAGAGCCGACTGCCACCGGCTGCGCTTACTGGGGGAGACGGTCGGTCCTTGGGGGAGGACGTTCAGTTGCGATTCATTCTCACTCCCGCGACCCTTGCCCCTCAAAGTGCATCGTCCTAAAGCCCACGCACACCTGTTCGCACATGCGAGAAACCCATTGGTTGACCTGTCCCATTATTTGCCGATCCTGTTGTTCCTCGGCGTGGCGCTCGCGCTTTCCAGCGCGTTCGTGTTCCTGCCGATGATCGTTGCCCGCCTGACCGGCGCGCACAAGCCGACCCCTGAAAAGCTGAGCGAATATGAATGCGGCTTCCCCGCCTTCGAGGATCCGCGCAGCCAGTTCGACGTGCGCTTTTACCTCGTCGCCATCCTGTTCATCATCTTCGATCTGGAAGCGGCGTTTCTGTATCCCTGGGCCGTGTCGGTCTTCAAACTTGGCTGGGTCGCCTGGGGCTCGATGATGCTGTTCATCGTCGAACTGGCGCTCGGCCTGGTCTATGCGTGGAAGAAGGGAGCGCTCGAATGGGAGTAGAACTCATCCGTCCGTCCGGTCAGGATATCATCCAGCCCGATGCGTCGTTCTTCAACGATCTGAATGGCGAACTCGGCGACAAGGGTTTCCTTGTCACCTCGACCGAAGACCTGTTCCAGTGGGCGCGCACCGGCTCGCTGTGGTGGATGACCTTCGGGCTCGCCTGCTGCGCGGTCGAGATGATCCACGTCAACATGCCGCGGTATGACCTCGAGCGTTTCGGCGCGGCACCGCGCGCGTCGCCGCGTCAGTCGGACGTGATGATCGTGGCGGGCACGCTGTGCAACAAGATGGCGCCTGCGCTGCGCAAGGTCTATGACCAGATGAGCGAGCCGAAATACGTCATCTCGATGGGTAGCTGTGCCAATGGCGGCGGCTATTACCATTACAGCTATTCGGTGGTGCGTGGCTGCGACCGAATCGTGCCGGTCGACATCTATGTGCCCGGCTGTCCGCCGACCGCCGAAGCGCTGCTCTACGGCATCATGCAGCTTCAGCGGAAGATCCGCCGTGTCGGGACGATCGAACGGTGAGGGCCCCCGCTCCAGCCTATGTCGCCAATGATGGCGTAATCGACGCGGCCCGTGCGGCGCTTGGTGCCAAGTTGCTCGCGCCGGTTGATGCGGTCGGCGAAGTCGCGCTGCATGTCGATCGTGCCTCGCTGGTCGAGACGATGGTCGCGCTGCGCGACACGCCCGGCCTTGAATATCAGCAGTTGATGGAAATCGCGGGCGTCGATTATCCGGATCGCGGTGTCGACCGGTTCGAGGTGGTTTATTGCCTGCTGTCGCTGACGCGCAATCATCGCATCCGCGTGCATGTGCAGACCGACGATGAAAAGCCGGTGCCGTCGGTGACGGGCATCTGGCCCGTTGCCGGATGGCTGGAGCGCGAAGTGTATGACATGTACGGCGTGCTGTTCTCGGGCAATGCCGATCTGCGCCGCATTCTCACCGATTACGGCTTTCGTGGTCATCCGCAGCGCAAGGACTTCCCGCTCAGCGGCTATGTCGAACTGCGCTATTCGGAAGAAGCCAAGCGCGTTGTATACGAGCCTGTCGCGCTGGCGCAGGATTTCCGCACCTTCGATTTCATGAGTCCCTGGGAAGGTGCCGAATACGTGCTTCCGGGCGATGAGAAAGCGGGGGCCAAATAATGTCCCTTTCCCTTCATCCCTTCCCGGGCGAAGGCCGAGGCCTGGCCGCGAGCGGGCCGTGGCCGGGTGCTGTGCTCTATAACATCCACTTTCGCGACGGGGCCCCGGCCTTCGCCGGGGAAGCGCTAATGTTCGAGGTCAAGCTATGACCGACTATCTCGACCAGATCGAACATCGCCTTGACGGGGAAAACCCCGAAGTCGGCGATGTCGAGATCCAGAATTACACGATCAACTTCGGCCCGCAGCATCCCGCCGCGCACGGCGTTTTGCGGCTGGTGATGGAGCTGGACGGTGAAATCGTCGAGCGTGTCGATCCGCATGTCGGCCTGCTGCACCGTGGCACCGAGAAGCTGATCGAGTACAAGACCTACACGCAGGCGCTGCCCTATTTCGACCGGCTCGATTACTGCTCGCCGCTGTGCATGGAGCATAGCTATGTGCTCGCGGTCGAGAAATTGCTCGACCTTGAGGTGCCGCTGCGCGCGCAATATCTGCGCGTGCTGTTCGCCGAGCTGACGCGCATTTCGAACCACATGTTGAACCTCGGTTCGCACGTCATGGACGTCGGCGCGATGACGCCGAACCTGTGGCTGTTCGAAATCCGCGAAGACTGCATGAACTTCTTCGAGCGCGTCTCGGGCGCGCGGATGCACAGCGCGTATTTCCGTCCGGGCGGCGTGCATCAGGATGCACCGCTCAAGCTGCTGACCGACATTGCCGACTGGCTCGACACGCGCTTGCCGCGTCTGTTCGAGGACGCGATCTCGCTCGTTGCCGACAACCGCATTTTCAAGCAGCGCAATGTCGATATCGCCACGGTCAGCCGTGACGATGCGATCAAATGGGGCTTTTCGGGGCCGATGATCCGGGGTTCGGGCATCGCCTGGGATTTGCGCAAGTCGCAGCCGTACGATGTCTACGCCAAGATGGACTTTGACGTGCCGGTGGGCACGCGCGGTGATTGCTATGACCGGTTCATGGTGCGTGTCGAGGAAGTGCGTCAATCGGCGCGGATCATGAAGCAGTGCCTGAGCGAAATGCCCGAGGGGCCGATCGCGTCGCTCGACCGCAAGGTGGTGCCGCCCAAGCGCGCCGAGATGAAGCGGTCGATGGAAGCGCTGATCCATCACTTCAAGCTCTACACCGAGGGCTATCATGTGCCGGCTGGCGATGTTTATGTCGCCACGGAAAGCCCCAAGGGCGAGTTCGGCGTGTATCTGGTCGCCGACGGCACCAACAAGCCGTACCGCTGCAAGATCCGCCCGACCGCGTTCTCGCATCTACAGGCGATGGACTTCATGGCGAAGGGGCACATGCTGGCGGATACGACGGCAATTCTGGGCGCGATGGATATCGTGTTCGGGGAGTGTGACCGGTGATCGACCCAAAGTCTTACCCGTCAATCGAGTACGTTGCGGCGTCCAATTTAGAGCGTGGGCTTTTCGCGCTCGCAGCAACACTTTTGCTCGTGTTCTGTGGCCTCTCAATCTGGGTGGCATCGGCCGGAGAAACGGCTTTGGCAGTATCGGCGTTTCTGATTTTCGGCATTGTTCCAGCAACGCTTTCGTTCGTCGCTGGGTTGTATTTGCGATCACGACGGATGAAGCGAGTTCAAGAGCGCGCTAATTTCCTGACGACCATAGAAATGGTTTCGAATGGCTGAAGCCCCCAAAATCCCCGACGAAGCCGAAACCCGCGAACGCTGGGGTTTCTTTGCCTGGACTGAAGAGAACCAGGTCAAGGCGAACGAGATTCTCGCGCGCTATCCCAAGGGCCGCGAGCAATCGGCGTCGATCCCGTTCCTTGATCTGGCACAGCGCCAGGTCGGTGCAGAGACCCAGACGCAAGGCTGGTTGCCGGTCCCGGTGATCGAGTTCGTCGCCCGCCAAATCGGCGTGCCGTATATGCGCGTGTACGAGGTCGCGACCTTCTACACGATGTTCAACATGGCGCCGGTCGGCCGCTATCACGTTCAGGTGTGCGGCACGACGCCGTGCCTGTTGGGTGGCAGCGACAATGTTTTGTCGGCGTGCAAGAATAAGGGCCTTTCGAAGGGGCATACCACCCCGGACGGTTTGTTCACGCTGACCGAGGTCGAGTGTCTGGGCGCGTGCGCCAATGCGCCGATGGTGCAGATCAACGACGATAATTTCGAAGACCTCGACTACGACAAGACCATCGCGCTGCTCGAAGCGCTCGCCGAGGGCAAGCCGGTGACGGCGGGTTCGCAGACCGGGCGACGCGATAGCTGCCCGGCGGGTGGCCCGACCACGCTCAAGGACATGGTTGCCGAGAACCACGATTATCGCGGGGAATGGGCATGAACAAAAACACTATCATACTGATCCTGGCGATCATCGGCGGCATCGTGGTCGCGGGCTGGGTGTTGCGGCTGACGCTGTCGCTGCTCGGGCCGCTGGTCGTGATCGGGCTTGGGGTCGTGATTTATCTCGCGCTCACCGGCAACAAGCGGATCGGGGGGGGCAAGTAACGTGCTCGCGGACAAGGATCGCATTTTCACCAACGTTTACGGCTTCCAGCCGTGGACGCTCGACGCCGCGATCATGCGTGGTGACTGGGACGACACCAAGGGCCTGATGGCGCGTGGGCAGGATGCCCTGATCGATGCGGTCAAGGCATCTGGCTTGCGTGGCCGTGGCGGCGCGGGTTTCCCGACCGGCACCAAATGGTCGTTCATGCCCAAGGAACCGAAGCCGGATCGCCCGAATTTTCTGGTCATCAACGCCGACGAATCCGAGCCGGGTTCGTGCAAGGACCGCGAGATCATCCGGCATGATCCGCACAAGCTGATCGAGGGCGCGCTGATCGCGGGCTATGCGATGCGCGCGCGCGCCGCCTATATCTACATTCGCGGCGAATATATCCGCGAAGCCGAAGTGCTGTTCGCCGCCGTGGCCGAGGCTTATGCCAAGGGCCTAATCGGCAAGAATGCGAGCGGTTCGGGTTATGATTTCGACGTGTTCGTCCATCGCGGCGCGGGCGCATATATTTGCGGCGAAGAAACCGCGATGCTCGAAAGCCTGGAAGGCAAGAAGGGCCAGCCGCGCCTGAAGCCTCCGTTCCCGGCGGGGGCGGGGCTGTATGGTTGCCCGACCACGGTGAACAACGTCGAGTCGATCGCGGTCGTGCCGACGATCCTGCGGCGCAGCCCTGAATGGTTCGCCAGCTTCGGTGCCGAGAACAATCGCGGCACCAAGCTGTTCCAGATCAGCGGCCATGTTAACACGCCGTGCGTGGTCGAAGAAGCGATGTCGATCACCTTCCGCGAACTGATCGAAACGCATTGCGGCGGTATTCGCGGCGGGTGGGACAATCTGCTCGCGGTGATCCCCGGTGGATCGTCGGTGCCGCTGGTGCCGGCCGCCGAGATTATGGACTGCCCGATGGATTTCGACGGCCTCAAGAAGGTCGGCTCGGGTCTCGGTACGGCGGCGGTCATCGTGATGGACAAGTCGACCGACATCGTCCGCGCGATCAGCCGCTTGTCCTATTTCTACAAGCATGAGAGCTGCGGCCAGTGCACGCCGTGCCGCGAGGGCACCGGCTGGATGTGGCGCGTGATGGAGCGGATGCGCACCGGCGACGCCGACATCTCCGAAATCGATACGCTGTATCAGGTGACCAAGCAGGTCGAGGGCCACACGATCTGCGCGCTCGGCGATGCGGCGGCCTGGCCTATCCAAGGGTTGATCCGCCATTTCCGCCCCGAGATGGAGCGGCGCATCACCGAAAAGCGTGGCGGCGGGTTGAGCCCGATGATGGAGGCGGCGGAATGAGCATGCTTGTCGCTCTCGCGTTGATTTCGGCTGCGCCCGTAAAACGGGAGGTGGTAGTTGGCGAAGCACGGAAAACAATGATGGCGTTCGCAGCCTGTCTGCAAAATCGCGCGGGTTTTAAATTGCGGAAAATCCTCGATCTTCCCGTTGGAGCCAAAGCGACGCGCGATCGCTGGATAAGCCTGCTTGACGAAGGCTGCCTCGACATTGAAGGTTCGCTTCGATTTCAACCTAATGTGATGCGTGGAGCTTTTTACGAAATTATTTATCGCATGGATTTCGGTAAGTTTCCGGCGGTTGTAACGTTCGATGACGTCGCGCCGATAGCCTATCCGGTATCGCAAGAAGATCAATATCGCGACGGCGCGAAGTATCGGCTTGAGATGGAAGTGGGCGATTGCATGGTCCACGCAGACCCTGCGGCAGCGCGCACGCTTATCCTGACAAATGTTGAAAGCGATCAGGAAACGGCGTCAATCAAAGCGCTAGTGCCTGTTGTTTCGAAGTGCATGGACGCTGGGCGTACCGTTACATTGAGCACATCCATTATGCGAGGCCTAGCTGCCGAAGCCCTTTATCGTCTCAGCGTCGCGAAACGGAATGCTCCACATGCCTAAACTTAAAGTCGATGGCGTCGAGATCGAAGTACCCGCTGGTGCCACCGTGCTCCAGGCGTGCGAGCTCGCCGGCAAGGAAATTCCGCGCTTCTGCTATCATGAGCGCCTGAGCATCGCCGGCAATTGCCGGATGTGCCTGGTCGAAGTGAAGCCGGGACCGCCCAAGCCACAGGCATCGTGCGCGCTGCCCGCTGCTGAAAATCAGGAAGTCTTCACCAACTCGCCGATGGTAAAGAATGCGCGCGAAGGGGTGATGGAGTTCCTGCTCATCAACCATCCGCTCGATTGCCCGATTTGCGATCAGGGTGGCGAATGTGATCTGCAGGACCAATCGGTTGCTTATGGCCGTGGCCAGTCGCGCTACAGCGAGAATAAGCGCGCGGTGACCGAGAAATATATGGGGCCGATCGTCAAGACGGTGATGACGCGCTGCATCCAGTGCACGCGCTGCATCCGTTTTGCCGAGGAAGTCGCCGGCGTCGAGGAAATTGGCGCGATCGGGCGTGGCGAGAACATGCAGATCGTGTCGTATCTCGAACAGGCCGTGACGAGCGAATTGTCGGGCAATGTCGTCGATTTGTGCCCGGTCGGCGCACTGACGGCGAAGCCCTCGGCGTTCGAAGCCCGGCCGTGGGAGCTGAAGAAGACGCTGACCATCGACGTGATGGACGCGGTCGGCACCAACATCCGGCTGGATTCGCGCGGTCGCCAAGTGCTGCGCGCGCTGCCGCGCATCAACGAGGACGTGAACGAGGAATGGGCGAGCGACAAGACGCGCCATGTCGTTGACGGGCTGGTGCGCCGTCGCCTCGACAAGCCCTATATCCGTAAGGACGGTCGCCTGACCGAAGCATCGTGGGATGCGGCGTTCCTGGCGATCTCACAGGTCGATGCGGGCGCGAGCGTGGCGGCGGTCGCGGGCGATCTGGTCGATTGCGAGACGATGTATGCCGCCAAGGCATTGCTCGGCAGCATGGGCTCGACCCTGCTCGAAGGCCGTCAGACCGGCATGGATTACGACACGTCGAGTCTCGCCGCGGTCAATTTCAACACGACGATCGCGGGCACCGAAAAGGCCGATGTGATCCTGATCGTGGGCAGCAACGTGCGCTGGGAAGCGCCGCTGGTGAACACACGCATCCGCAAGGCGATCAAGAAGGGCGCAAGGGTCTTCGCGATTGGGCCGGAAACCGAGCTGACCTATAAGGTCGAATGGCTGGGTGCCGATCTCGGCGTGCTCGGCAATCTGCCCGAGGCCGTGACCGAGGCGTTCGCCAAGGCCGAGCGTCCGATGGTGATCGTCGGCGGGGCTGGGCTGAAGGCGCTCGGCGCGGCGCTGGCGCTGGTGCCCTCGCTGGGTTTGGTCAAGGACGGCTGGAACGGCTTCAACGTGCTGCACATGGCGGCGAGCCGCATGGGCGGATTGATGCTGGGCTATGCGCAGAAGGGCGGCATTGCAGATCTGGTCGCGGCCAAGCCGAAGCTCGCTTTCTTCCTGGGCGCGGACGAGGTCGATTTCGGCGCGTTTGCGGGAACCTTCAAAGTCTATATCGGCCATCATGGCGACAAGGGTGCAGCGGCAGCGGACGTGGTTCTGCCGGCGGCGAGCTATGCCGAGAAATCGGGCACCTATGTCAATCTCGAAGGCCGGGTGCAGCGCGGCGAGCGCGCCGTCTTCCCGCCGGGCGATGCCCGCGAGGATTGGACGATTCTGCGCGCCCTGTCGGGCGTGATGGGCAAGACGCTGCCGTTCGACACGATCGAGGAACTGCGTGCGGCGATGGCGGTCGATACGTCTGCGCTCGGAACGCTGGGGCTGGCGACGTTCGACTGGGCACCGCCTGCGCTCGACGCGGCGGCTGCGGGCGAGATTGTCGGCTATCCGATCAAGGATTTCTACCTGACGAACGCGATCTGTCGCGCGTCGCCGACGATGCAGCGCTGCTCGGCTGAACTTGTCCACGGCCAGGAATTCGCGGAGGCGGCGGAATGACCTCTTTCTTCACCTACCGTTTCGGCCTTCCCTTTGGCTGGGCGTGGTTCCTCGCCACGCTGATGGACATCCTGCTGATCGCGCTGCCGCTGATGCTGGCAGTGGCGATGATCATCTATGCCGATCGCAAGATTTGGGCGGCGATGGCGCTCCGCCGGGGTCCGAACGTGGTTGGCCCGCTCGGGTTGCTGCAATCCTTCGCCGATGGCCTCAAGGTGTTCCTGCAGGAAACGATCGTTCCTTCGGCAGCGAACAAGACGCTGTTCCTACTGGCACCGATCATTACCTTCACCGTCGCGTTGATCGTGTGGGCGGTGGTGCCGTTCGAGGCGCGCGCGGCGCTGGCTGATATCAATGTCGGCTTGCTCTATGTGCTCGCGGCGTCGTCGCTCGGGGTGTACGGCATCATCCTCGCCGGTTGGGCATCGAACTCGAAATATCCGTTCTTCTCGGCAATCCGCGCCGCTGCGCAGATGGTGTCTTACGAAGTTGCGATCGGCTTTGTGCTGATCTCGATCGTGCTGTGGAGCGGCAGCTTCAACCTGACCACGATTGTGGAGGCGCAGAAGAGCGTGATGGGGACGCCGGTCAACGGCTTCTTCCTCAATCCGCTGCTGTTCCCGATGGCGGTGGTGTTCTTCATCTCGTCGCTCGCCGAAACGCAGCGCGCGCCGTTCGATCTTGCCGAAGCCGAGAGCGAACTGGTCGCGGGCTATCAGACCGAATATTCGTCGATGGCGTTCGCGCTCTACTGGCTTGGCGAATATGCCAACGTTATCCTGATGTGCGCCTTGAACGCGACGTTGTTCTGGGGTGGTTATCTGCCGCCGCTCGACATTCCGATCCTGTACGCGGTGCCGGGGATCATCTGGCTGTTTATCAAGATCCTCGCGTTCTTCTTCCTGTTCAGTTGGGTAAAGGCGACTGTGCCGCGCTATCGCTATGACCAGTTGATGCGATTGGGGTGGAAAATCTTCCTGCCACTGTCGCTGTTCTGGGTGTTTCTGGTGTCCGGCTTCCTCATGCTGACCCGCGTTGGAGTTCCGTCATGAGCCTTGCTCAGATCATCAAGTCCTACACGCTGTGGGAGTTCGTCAAGGCGCACGCGCTGACCTTGCGGTATTTCTTCAAGGCGAAGGCGACGATCAACTATCCGTTCGAGAAGAACCCGCTCAGCCCGCGCTTCCGTGGCGAGCATGTGTTGCGGCGCTACCCGAATGGCGAGGAACGCTGCATCGCGTGCAAGCTGTGCGAGGCGGTGTGCCCGGCGCAAGCGATCACGATCGAGGCCGAACCGCGTGATGACGGATCGCGCCGCACGACGCGCTACGACATCGACATGACCAAGTGCATCTTCTGTGGCCTGTGCCAGGAAGCATGTCCGGTCGATGCCGTCGTCGAAGGGCCGAATTTCGAATATGCGACCGAAACACGCGAGGAACTGATTTACGACAAGGCGAAATTGCTCGCCAACGGGGATCGCTGGGAAAGCGCCATCGCGGCGAACCTTGCCGCCGATGCGCCGTACCGTTAATCGCCAGCCGACTGTAAGGGGCCCACTGATTCCGTGATACAGGCACTCGCCTTTTATCTCTTCGCGACGATCGTTATCGTGTCGGCCGCGTTGACGATTACCGCCCGCAACCCGGTCCATGCCGTGCTGTGGCTGATCCTCGCTTTCTTCAACGCCGCTGGCCTGATGGTGCTGGTGGGGGCGGAGTTTATCGCGATGCTGCTCGTCATCGTGTACGTGGGCGCAGTCGCCGTGCTGTTCCTGTTCGTGGTGATGATGCTCAACATCGATTTCGCGGAGCTGCGCGCGGGGTTCGTGCGCTATGCGGCGCTTGGCGCAGTGCTCGCGGTCGGGCTGGCGGCGGAGATCATGGTCGCCTTTGGTGCCTGGAGCGCGGGCAAGATCGAGCTCGCCCGCCGCGCCGCGCCGACGCCGGAAACGGTGCCGAATATCGAAGCGATCGGGATGCTGCTCTACACGCGCTACCTGTTCGTGTTCGAAGGGGCCGGGTTGGTGCTGCTGGTCGCCATGATCGGCGCAATCGTGCTGACGCACCGCGACCGCACGGGATCGCGCAAGCAGAACATCGCACGCCAGAATGCGCGGCGTCCGCAGGATGCGACGCGCAACACGCAACCGACTGTCGGCGGAGGGATAGACCTGTGATTGGGCTCGGCCATTATCTCGTCGTCGGGGCGATCCTGTTCGCGCTCGGCGTGTTCGGCATCATCGCCAATCGCAAAAATCTGATCGTCATGCTGATGGCGATCGAGTTGATCCTGCTGGCGGTGAACCTCAATTTCGTGGCCTTTTCGGGCTATCTGCATGATCTGGTGGGCCAAGTGTTCGCGATGTTCGTGCTGACGGTGGCGGCTGGCGAGGCCGCGATCGGCTTGGCCATTCTCGTTATCTATTTCCGCAGCCGCGGGACGATCTCGGTTGACGATGTCAACCGGATGAAGGGGTGATCGCGACGTGACGTCTATCCTTTTCATCGTTTTCCTGCCGCTGCTGGCGGCGATCGTCGCGGGCTTTTCGAACAAGACGTTCGGGGCGGTGTTGCCGAAGATCGTGACGACGGGCGCGCTGTTCGTGTCCGCCGTGCTGAGCTGGACGGTGTTCATTCCGTATCTGAGCGGTGGCGAAGCCACGGTGACGCCGGTGCTCGACTGGATCCACTCGGGCGACATGCGCATCGACTGGGCGCTGCGCGTCGACTCGCTCACTGCGGTTATGCTGGTGGTCATCACCAGCGTCTCGGCGCTCGTCCATCTGTATAGCTGGGGCTATATGGAGGAGGACCCAGACCAGCCGCGCTTCTTCGCCTATCTGTCGCTGTTCACCTTCGCGATGCTGATGCTGGTGACCGCCGATAATCTGGTCCAGATGTTCTTCGGCTGGGAAGGCGTGGGTCTGGCATCGTACCTGCTAATCGGCTTCTGGTTCCGCAAGCCCAGCGCCAATGCCGCCGCGATCAAGGCGTTCGTCGTCAACCGGGTCGGCGACCTTGGCTTCATGCTTGGCATCTTCGGCACCTATCTGGTGTTCCACACCATTTCGATCCCCGAAATCCTGCGGCTCGCGCCGGGGATGGCGGGTTCGACGATCGGCTTCGTCGGCTATCGCATCGATACGATGACACTGCTGTGCCTGCTGCTGTTCGTCGGTGCGATGGGCAAGTCGGCGCAGCTCGGCCTGCACACCTGGTTGCCCGACGCGATGGAAGGCCCGACCCCGGTGTCGGCGCTGATCCACGCGGCGACGATGGTCACCGCCGGTGTGTTCATGGTGTGCCGCCTGTCGCCGATGTTCGAAACATCGCCCTTCGCGCTGCATGTTGTGATGACGATCGGTGCGGCGACCTGCCTGTTCGCGGCGACGGTCGGGCTGGTGCAGACCGACATCAAGCGCGTAATCGCCTATTCGACCTGTTCGCAGCTCGGGTATATGTTCTTCGCGGCTGGCTGCGGTGCATATGGCGCGGCGATGTTCCACCTGTTCACGCACGCTTTCTTCAAGGCGCTGCTGTTCCTGGGTGCGGGTTCGGTGATCCATGCGATGCATCACGAGCAGGACATGCGCTATTATGGCGGCCTGCGGAAACACATCCCCTGGACCTTTTGGGGGATGATGATGGGCACGCTGGCGATTACCGGCGTTGGCATTCCGGCGGTGTTCGGCAATCCGATCGCCTTTGGCTTTGCGGGTTTCCATTCGAAGGACGCGATCATTGAGGGGGCATGGGCCGCTGGCCAGCATGGCGCATCGATCGTCGGCATCATCGTCGCATTGCTGACGAGCTTCTATTCGTGGCGCCTGATGTTCCTCACCTTCTGGGGCAAGCCACGCTGGGAGCAGTCCGAGCATATCCAGCACGCGCTGCACGATGCGCACGACCACGGGCATGACGATCATGCGCACGACGACCATGCCCACGCTCATGCCCATCACGGACATGCGTCGCACAGCGACGGGACGGGCGGCTATCATCCGCATGAAAGCCCGTTGCCGATCCTGATTCCGCTGGTGTTGCTGTCGTTGGGCGCGGTGTTTGCCGGGTTCGTCTTCCACGGCTATTTCATCGAGCCGAGCGCGGGCGAGGCCTATTGGCGTGGGGCGATCGCGTTCCGTGAGCATTTGATGCACGCGATGCACGAGGTGCCGCTGGGGGTGAAGCTGTCGGCCTCGGTGGCGATGCTGCTTGGCCTGCTGGGCGCGTACATCTTCTACATCCGCGCACCGGAAGCACCGGGCAAGCTGGCGGCGACCTATCGCCCGATCTACCTGTTCTTGTTGAACAAATGGTATTTCGACGAGCTTTATAACCTGCTGTTCGTGAAGCCTGCCTTCGCGCTCGGCCGTTTCTTCTGGCACCGCGGTGACGAGAAGACGATCAATCGCCTGGGGCCGGATGGTGCCGCGTGGGTGGTCGAGCGGAGCGCGCGCGTCGCGGGCAGGGTCCAATCGGGATATGTATACACTTATGCGTTCGTCATGCTGCTGGGGCTAACCGGGGCGGTGACCTGGGCGATTAACATTTGGGCGACGAGCAAGTGAGCGGCCTTCCCATGCTATCGATCATGCTCGCGATCCCGGCGATCGCAGCTATTGCCTGTCTTTTTACCAGTGCGCAGGGCGCGCGCTGGATCGCGCTGATCGCCACGTTGGTTGATCTCGTGCTCGGGATCGGGCTGTGGGCCCATTTCGACATTGGCGGGCCGCAGTGGCAGTTCGTCGAAAATGCCGGCAGCCTGGGCGTATTTAGCTGGAAGCTCGGCATCGACGGCTTCGCGTTGATGCTGGTGATGCTCAGCGTGTTCCTGATGCCGATTTGCATCGGCGCGAGTTGGGTGGCCGTCACCGAGCGCGTGCAGGAATATATGGCCGCGTTCCTCATCACCGAAGTGCTGATGATCGGTACGTTCACCGCGCAGGACATGTTCCTGTTCTATATCTTCTTCGAGGCCGGCCTGATCCCGATGTACCTCATCATCGGCATCTGGGGCGGGGCGAACCGGATCTACGCGTCGTACAAATTCTTCCTCTACACGCTGCTCGGCTCGGTGTTGATGCTGGTGGCAATGCTGTGGATGGTCGGTTTTGCGGGGACGAGTGACATCCCGACGCTGCTGGGCACCGATTTCCCGGTGCGGGTGCAGCCGTGGTTGTGGCTTGCCTTCTTCGCCTCGTTCGCGGTGAAGATGCCGATGTGGCCGTTCCACACCTGGTTGCCCGATGCGCACGTGCAGGCGCCGACCGCTGGCTCGGTGATCCTTGCGGGCGTGTTGCTGAAGCTCGGCGGATACGGTTTCCTGCGCTTCTCGCTGCCGATGTTCCCGGAAGCCTCAGCGCAGTTCGGCTGGCTGATCCTGTCGCTGTCGGCAGTGGCGGTGATCTACACCTCGCTCGTCGCGTTGGTTCAGTCCGACATGAAGAAACTGATCGCGTATTCGTCGGTGGCACACATGGCGATCGTGACGATTGGTCTGTTCGCCTTCAACCGGCAGGGCATCGAAGGTGCGATGGTCGTCATGCTCAGCCACGGTCTGGTGTCGGCGGCGTTGTTCCTGTGCGTCGGTGTGATTTACGATCGGCTGCACACCCGCGAAATCAGCCGTTACGGTGGCCTGGCAATCAATATGCCGCGCTATGCCTTGCTGTTCATGATTTTCACGATGGCATCGGTCGGCTTGCCGGGCACGAGCGGTTTCGTTGGCGAATTTCTGTCGCTGGCGGGGACGTATCGCGTATCGACGCTTGCGACCTTGCTCTGCACCACCGGGATTATCCTGGGGGCTGCCTATATGCTGTATCTGTATCGCCGCGTGGTGTTTGGCGAGATCGTCCATGACGATGTCCGCGCCATGCCGGATTTGAGCCTGCGGGAGATTGCGTTGCTGGCCCCGATTGCCGCCGTTGTGTTGTGGATGGGGGTGTACCCTGAGAGTTTCCTCGCCCCGATGCGTGGCGATGTGGCGACCTTGCAGGCGCGGATCGCGCGGGCAGCGCCGGCTGGCGATTCGCTGCCGACCGCAGGCAAGGCGCTGGCGACACCCGTCGAACATGCGGAGGCACGGCCATGAACGCTTCGCTGTTGATGACCTTGCCGGAACTGGTGTTGTCGGTTGGCGCGATCGCCTTGATGCTGGTGTCGGCCTGGGGTGGACAGGCGTCCACGCGGCTGGTGTCGTGGGCATCGGTCGCGGTGCTGATTGGTGCTGGCGTTGCGCTGATGGGCCCGGCCTCGTCGGGCGGATCGGCTTTTGGCGGCCTGTACCGGGCTGACGCTTTTGCCGCCTTTGCCAAGGTGTTGATCTACGGCGCGTCGGCAGTTGCCATCATCCTCGCCCCACGCTTCTTCGCGATTGGCCGCGGCGATGATCTGCGCCCG
This sequence comes from Sphingomonas sp., assembly GCF_041661885.1. Lineage (GTDB taxonomy): Bacteria > Pseudomonadota > Alphaproteobacteria > Sphingomonadales > Sphingomonadaceae > Sphingomonas. The sequence continues at coordinate 59,302 of NZ_JBAZTL010000007.1, forward strand.
GAATATCCGGTGCTGATCCTGCTCTCGGCTGCGGGCATGGGCATGATGGTGTCGGCAGGCGATTTGCTGACGCTGTATGTCGGGCTCGAACTGCAGAGCCTTGCGGCCTATGTGCTGGCAAGCTTCATGCGGCGCGATGTGCGCTCAGCCGAAGCGGGGCTGAAGTATTTCGTGCTGGGCGCGCTGGCGAGCGGCATTCTGCTCTACGGCATCAGCCTGGTTTACGGCTTCAGCGGGACCACATTGTTCTCGTCGATCGCCACCGCTTATGGTGCCGGGCAGTCGCTTGGGCTGACCTTCGGGCTGGTGTTCGTGTTTGCAGGGCTGGCGTTCAAGATGAGCGCGGTGCCGTTCCACATGTGGACGCCGGATGTGTACGAAGGCGCGCCGACCCCGGTGACGGCGTTCTTCGCCTCAGCACCCAAGGTAGCGGCGATTGGTCTGGCGGTGCGCGTTGCGGTCGAAGCGATGGGCCCCGCGACCGAGCAGTGGCGGCAAATCGTGATCTTTGCGGCGCTCGCGTCTATCATTTTCGGGGCCGTGGCGGCAATCGGGCAGAGCAACGTCAAGCGCCTGCTTGCGTATTCGTCGATCAATAATGTCGGCTTCGTGCTGATCGGTCTTGCCGCGGGGACGCAGGAAGGCGTGGCGGCGGTGTTGTTCTACCTGACGGTCTATGTCGTCATGACGCTCGGCAGCTTCATCGTGGTGCTGCAGATGAAGGACAGCGAGGGGCAACCGGTCGAGACGATCGCCAGCCTCGCTGGTCTGTCGCGGTCGCGCCCGGCGCTTGCGCTTGCGATGGCGACTTTCATGTTCTCGCTGGCGGGGATTCCACCGCTGCTGGGCTTCAACGCCAAGCTGGCGGTGTTCAACGCGGCGGTGCATGGCGGATTGTATCCGTTGGCGGTTGCAGGCTTCGTCGCCTCGGTGATCGGCGCCTATTATTATTTGCGCGTGGTCAAGGTGATGTACTTCGATGCGCCGGGCGAGGCCTATAGCGGCCGTGCGACGCCGGTGGAGAGCCTGTTGGTCACGCTGGCGGCGCTGTTCGTCTCGCCGATTGGATGGCTGACATTGGGCACGCTCGGTGTGTGGACCACCACCGCTGCCAAGGCGCTGTTCTGACGGTTACGATCCGCACCGTTGCCGAGACGGGTTCGACCAACGCCGACATGCTGCAGCTTGCCCGCTCCGGGGTGGGCGAGGGGCTGTGGTTGCGTGCCGAGCGGCAGCTTGGCGGGCGCGGGCGGCAGGGGCGGGCGTGGATGTCTCCGCTCGGCAATTTCTACGGGTCAACGCTGGTACGGGTGCGTGGCGGCGATCCGGCTGCTGCCACGCTGGCGCTGGTGGCGGCGGTCGCGTTGGAAGAGGTGGTGCGCGCCTATCTCTCGCCCTTCCCCGACGAAGGCCGGGGAAGGGTCGTAATCAAATGGCCCAACGACCTCCTCCTCGATGGCGCGAAGCTGTCCGGCATCCTGCTCGAACGTGCGGGCGATGCGGTGATTGTCGGCATCGGCGTAAACCTCGCTCATCACCCCGATGACACCGACCGCCTGGCGACCAGCCTTGCCGCGCATGGCGTGCGGCCGGATGCGGCGGATTTCGCCGAGACGCTCGCGGCAGCGTTCGCGCGGTGGCTTGGCATATGGCGCGGGCAGGGGATTGCACCAGTCCGCGCGCGCTGGACAGAGCGGGCGCATCCGATCGGCACCGCGCTGACCACACGCCTCCCCGATGGCAGCGCAACCGATGGGCTGTTCGGCGGGCTTGATCCCGATGGTGCCCTCATCCTGCGCTTGGCGGATGGCACGAGCCGTGTCATTCACGCCGGCGACGTTTTCCTGCTGTGATCTCCGCTTCCGTTCGTTTCGAGCGCAGTCGAGAAACCGGCGCGGAACTTCATATCCCTGTGTCTCGACTTCGCTCGACACGAACGGAAGGGTAACCGAATGCTGCTCGCAATCGATGCCGGTAACACCAATGTCGTCTTCGCGCTGGTGCAAGGCCGCACGATCAAGGCGCGTTGGCGCATCGCCACCGACCCGCGCCGCACCGCCGACGAATATGCGGTGTGGCTGAGCCAGTTGCTGACGCTGGAAGGCTATGACCGGAGCGAAGTGACCGGTGTCATCATCGCGACCGTCGTCCCGCGCGCGCTGCACAATTTGCAGACGCTCGCGCGCAAATATTTCGGCGGCGAACCGCTGATTGCAGGCGAGCCGCCGGTCGAATGGGGCATGGCGCTCGATGTCGATGAGCCGCGCAGCGTTGGGGCAGACCGCGCCGTTACCATGATCGCGGCGCACGCGTTACACAGCGGCGACCTGATCGTGATCGATTTCGGCACCGCGACCACGCTCGACCTGGTCGATTATAGCGGTGCCTATAAAGGCGGTATCATCGCGCCGGGCATCAACCTGTCGCTCGACGCCCTGGTAACGGCGGCGGCCAAGCTGCCGCGCATCGCGATCGAGGCACCGGCCTCAACCAGCGTGATCGGGCGCGACACCGTCAGCCAGATGCAGATCGGCATCTTCTGGGGCTATGTCGCGATGATCGAGGGGCTGGTCGCGCGGATGAAGGCCGAGGTGGGCAGGCCCGTGCGGGTCATCGCGACCGGGGGCCTCGCGATCCTGTTCGAACAGCATACCACGATGTTCGATGTGGTCGAACCCGACCTGACAATTCAGGGGCTGGCGATTCTGTGGGATCGCGCCCATATAGCATCCTAGAGTCAGCGTGCGCGCGCCTCCGCCAGAACCCTGTGGGTGTGCGGTGCCCCGCTTCCCCGATCTCTACGAAATTCCGCGCCTGACCGCGCACATCCCCCGGTTCGCGTTCGCGCGGCCATCTTTGAAAGAACAGACCCCTCCGTGACGACACCAAAGAAAGAACTCCTGTTCCTGGCCCTTGGCGGGTCGGGCGAAATCGGCATGAACGTCAATCTCTACGGCTGCAACGGCAAGTGGTTGATGGTCGATTGCGGCATCACCTTTGCCGATCCGCAATATCCTGGCATCGACGTGATCCTGCCCGATCTGCAATTCATCGAGGAACGCCTCGATGATCTGGTCGGCATCGTGCTGACGCACGGCCACGAGGACCATATCGGCGCATTGCCCTATCTGGCCGAAGACCTTGGCGTACCGCTTTATGCAACCGCCTTCACCGCTGGCCTGATCCGCGGCAAGCTCGAGGAGGAGGGCAATGCGAGCCGCGTCAAGCTGAAGGTCATCAAGCCCGATACCAAGGTCGACCTTGGGCCATTCGGCGTGACCTTCGTGCCGCTATCGCACTCGATTCCCGAGGCGAGCGCATTGCTGATCGATACCCCTTATGGCCGGGTGTTCCACACTGGCGACTGGAAGCTCGATGCCGCCCCGGTGATCGGCCACCCAACGTCGCCCGCGCAGCTCGAAGCGATTGGCGATGGCGGCATTCTCGCGCTGGTGTGCGATTCGACCAATGTGTTCAATCCCGAAGCATCGGGTTCCGAAAGCGATGTGCTGTCGGGCCTGATGGGCGTAATCAGCCAGGCCAAGGGTCGTGTGATGGTAACGTCGTTCGCGTCGAACGCGGCGCGGTTGCACACGCTTGGCCAGGTCGCACGGGAGACGGGACGTCAGCTCAGCGTACAGGGGCGCTCGCTCGACCGCATCCTGAAGGTCGCGCGCGCGACCGGCTATCTGAAGGATTTCCCTGAGACGATCGACGCCGAAGCCGCCATGCGACTGCCGCGTGACAAGGTGTTGGTGGTGGCGACCGGTGGGCAAGGCGAGGATCGCGCGGCGTTGGCGCGCGTCGCCAATGGCCAGCATCCGATTTCGCTCGATAGCGGCGATATGGTTGTGTTCTCGTCCAAGCAGATTCCGGGCAATGAAGTCGCGATCGGTCGCATCCAGAATCAGCTCGCCGCGAAGGGCGTGATTATGATTACCGATCGCCAGGCGCACGTCCATGTGTCGGGCCATCCGGGCCGCCCCGAGCTGCTGCAAATGTATCGCTGGATGAGGCCGGAGCTGCTGATGCCGGTGCATGGCGAAATGCGTCACCTGATGGAACAAGCGCGCTTTGGCCTGTCCGAGGGCGTACCGCGCGCGTTGGTGCAAACCAATGGCGACATCGTGCGGCTGGCTCCTGGCGCGCCGACCAAGATCGGCAATGCGCCGGTTGGGCGTTTGGTCCTCGACGGCGACGTGATTCTGCCGGGTGACGGCCAGACGATCAACGAACGCCGCAAACTGGCGATCAACGGGCAGATTTCGGTCGCGGTGGCGATCGGGTCGCGCGGGTTGATTGGCACACCGCAAGTGCGCATTCAGGGTATCCCGGTCGAGGAAGACCGCGATCCGTTCCTGGAGGAGACGGTCGATGCCGTCATCGTCGCCGCCAAGCAAAACGGGCGCGACCGCGAGAAACTGCGCGAAAGCATCCGGCTCGCCGCGCGGAAAGTCGCGACGCGCTGGACCGGCAAGAAGCCCAATGTCGACGTGCTGCTGATCGAGGCCTGATCGACATGCGGTGGACCTCGGCGCTGGCGATTTATTTCCTGTTCTGGGCGTTCTCGGTGTTCTTCGTCTTGCCCTTCGGGGTCAAGACCAGCGATGAGGCCGGGGTCGAGCGTGTCCCCGGCCAGGCCGAGAGCGCCCCGCATGAGTTCCACCCGCGCAAGGTCGCGATCCGCGTAACCATCGTCGCGACTGTGCTGTGGTCGCTCTATATGCTGAACTACCATTTCGGCTGGCTGACGCCGCAAATGATCGACGTGTTCGGCGCGTGGAATGGGGTTGGGAACGGGGTCGAGTAAAACCCCTCCCGCGCGGGAGGGGGTAAAGCGAGCGAGGGTTTACCCCTCGTCGTCGGCAGGCTTGCTCTGCAATTGCACGTAATTTTCGATGCCCATGCGCGCGATCATTTCGAACTGGCGTTCGAGCGTGTCGACATGCTCTTCCTCGCTGTCGAGGATGCGGCGGAACAGGTCGCGGCTGACATAATCACGCACCTTTTCGCAATGCTCGATCGCGTCGCGCAATAGCGGCAGCGCGTCCATTTCGAGCGCGAGATCGGCCTTGAGCACTTCCTCGACCGTCTCGCCGATGCGGAGCCGTCCGAGCATCTGGAAATTGGGCAAACCATCGAGAAACAGGATGCGCTCCGACAGCCAGTCGGCATGTTTCATCTCGTCGATCGACTCATGGCGTTCGAACGCCGCAAGCCGGCGCACGCCCCAATGATCGAACAGCCGATAGTGCAGCCAATACTGATTGATCGCGGTCAGTTCGTTCTTGAGTGCCTCGTTAAGATACTCGATGACCTTGATATCGCCCTGCATGTATTCGCCCTTTTTGCGGTTCGCGGACGATCTTAGGCGACGGCGCGCTCTTCGTCGATAATCGCGCGAGCAACGGGCACGCATTGGCCGCATTTTGCCTGGCACCCCATCGCCCGATAGGCTTGGCACGCCGTGCGCGACCCGTTGCGGGCGGCGGCGCGGACATCGCGTTCACGGATGGCATTGCAGATGCAGACAACCATTGGCTCTCCCTTCGGAGAGTCGGATGTAACGCTAATGCGAATGGATTGCAAGATTGTTGCGATCCATTCGCATCGATTTTATCAGCTTTCGACGGGGGCCACATCGCCCATCAGCTTCGGGAAGAAGCCTTCATGCGCCGCGCGCAGGTCCGCAAGCGTGACGACATAATCGTCGTCGGGCAGTTCGAAGATCAACCGGTTGGCGATGGTGCGCCCGATTCGCTCGATCGCGACGCCAGCCGCATCGGCGGCGGTGAGCGTGTCGAGTAGCAGATGGTCGGCGATGGTCGCGACGTACAAACCCTGATCCTCGCCGAACAGGGCACAGGCGACCCCGCATGGCAGCGGGGCGTGCAGCATCGCGCCGACATTGCCGGCCAACGCCATTTCCGCGACCGTCACCGCGATGCCGCCGTCGGACACGTCATGCACCGCCGTGAGTGCACCATTCGCGATATGCGCGCGGACGAACGCGCCGTTGCGACGCTCGGCGTCCAGGTCGACCGGGGGCGGTGCCCCTTCCTCACGACCGTGGACTTCACGCAGCCATAGCGACTGCCCGAGATGGCCCGAGCGTTCGCCGATCAACACGATGACATCGCCCGTGCCCTTGAACGCAATGGTGGCGGATTTCGACCAGTCAGCGAGCAGCCCGATCGCGCCGATGGCGGGGGTTGGCAGGATCGCCGAGCCGCCGCCGGTCGCCTTGCTTTCGTTATACAGCGACACGTTGCCCGACACGATCGGGAAGTCGAGCGCGCGGCAGGCATCGCCCATGCCATCGAGGCAACCGACGAACTGCGCCATGATCTCGGGGCGCTGCGGGTTGGCGAAGTTGAGGCAGTTGGTCACCGCAAGCGGGGTCGCGCCCACCGCCGAGAGATTGCGATAGCATTCGGCGATCGCCTGCTTGCCGCCTTCATAAGGGTCGGCATAGCAATAACGCGGCGTGCAATCGGTGCTCATCGCCAAGCCCTTTTGCGTGCCGTGGACCCGGACGACGGCGGCGTCGCCACCGGGGCGCTGCACGGTATCGGCGCCGACTTGCGTATCATATTGCTCGTAGATCCACCGGCGCGAGGCGATGTCGGGCGACCCCATCAGCGTCAGCAGATCGGCGGCAATGTCGGTCGATTCGGGGATATGCCCAAGCGGCTTAACCTTGGCCCAAGCCTGATAGTCTTCCTTCGAAGCGGCGGGGCGGTCGTAGAGCGGCGCTTCGTCGGCAAGCGGGGCGAGCGGGATGTCCGCGACCGTCTCACCGTTGAACTTCAGCACCATATGGCCGGTGTCGGTGACATGGCCGATCACCGCGAAATCCAGCTCCCATTTGCGGAAGATGGCTTCGGCGAAATCCTCGCGCCCGGGTTTGAGCACCATGAGCATCCGCTCCTGGCTTTCGCTCAGCATCATCTCATAGGGCGTCATGCCGGTTTCGCGCTGCGGCACCGCGTTCATGTCGAGTTCGATGCCGACGCCGCCCTTGGACGCCATTTCGACCGAGGAGGAGGTGAGGCCGGCGGCACCCATGTCCTGAATCGCCACGATCGCGTCCGACGCCATCAATTCGAGGCACGCCTCGATCAACAGCTTCTCGGTGAAAGGGTCGCCGACCTGCACCGTCGGGCGTTTGGAGTCCGAATCTTCGCCGAAATCGGCCGACGCCATCGTCGCGCCGTGGATGCCGTCGCGGCCGGTCTTGGAACCGACGTAAACGATCGAATTGCCAATGCCCGAGGCGGCAGAATAGAAGATCTTGTTGGTTTCGGCGACGCCGACCGTCATCGCGTTGACGAGGATGTTGCCGTCATAGGCGGGGTGGAAGTTCACTTCACCGCCAACCGTCGGCACGCCCACGCAATTGCCGTAGCCACCAATGCCATGCACCACGCCCGAAATAAGGTGGCGCATCTTGGGATGATCGGGTCGCCCGAACCGCAAGGCGTTGAGGTTGGCGATCGGCCGCGCACCCATCGTAAAGACATCGCGCAAAATGCCCCCGACGCCGGTCGCCGCACCCTGATACGGCTCGATATAGGACGGGTGGTTGTGGCTCTCCATCTTGAAGATCGCCGCCTGACCATCGCCAATGTCGACCACGCCGGCATTCTCGCCAGGGCCGCAAATCACTTGCGGGCCGGTGGTCGGCAGCTTCTTCAAATGGATACGACTGGATTTGTACGAGCAATGCTCGGACCACATGACCGAGAAAATGCCAAGCTCGGTCAGATTGGGCTCCCGCCCCATCGCGTGCAGCACACGGTCATATTCTTCAGGGGACAGCCCGTGCTGGGCGACGATCTCTGGGGTGATGTCGGTCATGGCAGAGCCTTTAGCGAGGTGGTTCGTGTCCGTCACCCTCCTAGGTCGCGGCCTGCTGCGCTATCTGCGGGTAGCGCCTCGATGAATCGGGCGAGATCGCTGGCGCTTTGGTCGGAACGCTCTTCCATCAGCGCATGGCCGGTATTTGGATAGATTATGATCTTGCTGCCGGGGATGTGTGCGTGAAGCCACTGTGCCGAAGAAACGGGGATCATTCGATCATCGGCACCCCACAGGATCAGCGTCGGCATCGCCAACTGCCGCAGGTCGGCGACGCTCGCGACATCCGAGGGCTGGGTAAACCGATCCAGCATCGCGCTGCGGTTGCCGGGATAGCGCAAGAGTTCCCAACTGCGGTCAACCATCGCATCGCTGATTTGGCGCCGATCATGAAATGCGCTCCGCAGCCCATCGGCGACCATGTCGCGCGGCGTGATGGCAAGCGCCAGATCGCGCAGGAGTGGGACTCGCATAACCTGAAAGACGAGCGACGGGTTGCCTGCGGCCCGATTTGGCTGGCCGACCGAATCCGCAAGCACGAGCGCGCGGACATGACCCGGGTTTAGAAGCGCATAGTGCCACGCCACGCCACCGCCCATGGAACTGCCCACCACGATCAAGCGGTCCACGTTCAAGCGGACCCGAACACGCTCTATAACGCTGGCGAGGGCTTTGGGGCTATAGTCGCCCGTCGGGCTTGCACCGGTGAGGCCATGACCGGGCAAGTCTATACGGATGACACGGTAGCGGTCGCCAAGTCGCGCGGCCCATGGTTCCCAAGTGTGGAGCGACGCATTGGCACCGTGGATCAGCATCAGCGCTTGAGCGTCGCGCGGGCCGGTGTCGCGCAAATGAACCGTCAACCCACCGCCAAGATCGACGAATTGCGACGGCGGTGCGCCGTATTTGGCGCGCATCGCGGCAGGGTCCGTGTCGGGCGTTCGGAAATACAGGAAGGCGAGCAGCAAAAGCGCAAATACGCCGAGTGCGGTGTAACCGAGACGTTGCCAACGCATTGCTTTCCTCCCCTGGTTCCCGTTTTAGGGAAGGCGGTGGCGATTGGGCTGCACGCGTCATGCGTGTCTGATCGCCAAGGGGAGGTTCTTCTTTTTGTGTCGCGCTGGCAAGGCTACGACACCCGCCAGCGCGACAAAGGTTCACACATCCTGCCGCGCGAGCCATTCTTCCAGCCACTTGATTGTATAGTTTCCGGCCTGGAACTCGGGGTCTTCGATCAGGGCCTGGTGCAGTGGGATGGTCGTGGTCGGGCCATCGATCACGAACTCCTCGAGCGCGCGACGCAAGCGACGGATCGCCCCGGCGCGGGTGGTGCCGTACACGATCAGCTTGGCGATCATCGAATCGTAATAAGGTGGCACGCGATACCCGGCATAAAGCCCGCTATCGACGCGCACGTTCATCCCGCCCGGCGCGTGGAATTGCTTTACCAGCCCCGGCGACGGCGCGAAGGTGCGTGGGTCTTCGGCGTTGATGCGGCATTCGATCGCGTGGCCACGGAACTGCACGTCTTCCTGCCGCAGCGTCAGGCCGTGCCCCTCGGCAATGCGGATCTGCTCGCGCACCAGATCAAGCCCGGTAATCGCCTCGGTGACCGGGTGCTCGACCTGCAGGCGCGTGTTCATTTCGATGAAATAGAACTCGCCATTTTCCCACAGAAATTCGATCGTACCCGCGCCGCGATAGCCCATATCGGCCATCGCCCTGGCGCAGATGCCGCCCATGCGTGCGCGGTCCTCTTCGCCGAGCACGGGCGAGGGGGCTTCTTCGAGCACCTTCTGGTGGCGGCGCTGAAGCGAGCAGTCGCGCTCGCCCAGATGGATGGCGTTGCCATTACCATCGCCGAACACCTGAAATTCGATATGGCGCGGGTTGCCGAGATATTTTTCGAGATAGACGGTGGCATCGCCGAACGCGGCCTTCGCCTCGCTGCCCGCCTGCTGCATCAGCGTTTCGAGCTGATCCTCGGAGGTGCAGACCTTCATGCCGCGCCCACCGCCGCCCGACGCCGCCTTGATGATGACCGGATAGCCCGCGGCTGCCGCGATTTCCTTGGCCTCGGCCAGATCGCTGATCGGCCCGGCCGAACCCGGCACGAGCGGCAGGCCGAGCGCGCCTGCGGTGCGCTTGGCCTCGATCTTGTCGCCCATCGTGCGGATATGTTCGGGCTTGGGGCCGACGAAGATGATGTCGTGCGCCTCGACGATCTCGGCGAACTTGGCGTTTTCGCTTAAGAAACCGTAGCCCGGATGGATCGCGTCCGCGCCCGAAATTTCGGCGGCGGAAATGATGTTGGGGATGTTGAGATAGCTCTCGGCAGCACTTGGCGGCCCGATGCAGATCGCCTGATCGGCGAGTCGCACATGCATCGCATCGCTGTCGGCGGTCGAATGCACGGCGACGGTCTGGATGCCCATTTCGTGGCACGCCCGGTGGATGCGCAGCGCGATCTCGCCGCGATTGGCGATCAGCAGCTTCTTGATTTCAGGCATTCGTAATTGTCCAATCCGCAGACCCGAGGCACCGTTCGCCCTGAGCCTGTCGAAGGGCTGCCCGGCTCAGGCGAGCGGGCGCGAGAGGAGGGCAGGGCTTCGACAAGCTCAGCCCGAACGGGGTGGTGGCGATCATTCCACCACGACGAGGGGTTGGTCGAATTCGACCGGCTGGCCGCTTTCGACCAAAATGGCCTTCACCGTGCCGGCGCTGGGGGCGAGAATCGGGTTCATCACCTTCATCGCCTCGACGATGAGCAGCGTATCGCCTGCGGCAACCTTGTCACCAACGCTGACGAAGGGCTTCGCCTCGGGATTGGGTGCCAGATAGGCGGTGCCGACCATCGGCGATTTGACCGCATTGAACGCGGCTTGCGGCGCTGCGACGATTTCCGTCGGTGCGGTGGTCGAGGCCGTCGGGGCGGCTGTGGGCGCGGGGGCATATTGCACCGCTGCCGCCACGGCAGCCGCCTTGCGCGCGATGCGAATCTTGCGACCGCCATCCTCGACTTCGATTTCGGTTAGCTGCGTGTCATCCAGCAACTGTGCGAGCTGACGCACCAGATCGACATCGATCCGCATTGCGTCATTGTGTTTGTCTTCGGCCATACGACCCTAATCTCCCTTATTGGGGACGCGTCCTGTCAGAGACGCGCCGCCGCTTCAAGCGCCAGCAGATACGAAAGCGCGCCAAAGCCGCAGATCGTGCCCTTTGCGACAGGGGAGATACGGCTGACGTGCCGAAAAGCTTCGCGCGCGTGCGGGTTGGAAAGGTGGACCTCGATCACCGGCGTGTGGATCGCCTTGATCGCGTCATACAGCGCGATCGAGGTGTGGGTGAAGGCGGCGGCGTTGAGCAGCACCGCCTTGGCGGGCAGCGCCTGCGCCTCATGCAGCCAGTCGATCAAATGTCCCTCATGATTGGACTGGCGCAGATCGATGTCGAACCCGAGCTCGCGTGCGCGATCCTCCAACTGCCCGGCAATGTCATCGAGCGTATCATGGCCGTAAATGTCCGGCTCGCGCGTGCCGAGCAGGTTCAGATTGGGGCCGTTGAGGACGAAGATGGTTTCGCGCATGTGAGTCTTCCGGTTGAATGACGCTGACGGTTGAATGACGCAGGGCAGACGCCTAGGTGATGCGCAGCCATAGCCCGTTCGCCCTGAGCTTGTCGAAGGGCTCTTCGTCCTCTCCCGCGTGAGGGCGGAGCAGGGCTTCGACACGCGCAGCCCGAACGGAGGCGGGGACAGTCCCCCGATCAGATATGCCCCATACCGACGGAACCCTGACCATTCAGCTCAATGGCGAACATCGCCGTGTGCGCGCCGGGCTGAGCCTTGCCGATCTTGCCGCTGATCTTGGGTTGTCGCCGGAGAAGGTTGCGGTGGAGCGCAATCTGGCGGTGGTGCCGCGTTCGACGCTTGCGCAGGTGATGGTCGAGGATGGCGATGAACTCGAGATCGTCCATTTCGTCGGCGGCGGCGATCACACGCCTGCGGTGAAGGCTGATACCTGGACGGTCGCCGGGCGCACCTTCCGCTCGCGCCTGATCGTCGGCACCGGCAAATATAAGGATTTCGCGCAGAACGCGGCGGCGTTGGAGGCATCGGGAGCGGAAATCGTCACGGTGGCGGTACGGCGCGTCAACGTGTCCGATCGCAACGCCCCGATGCTGACCGATTTCATCGACCCCAAAAAGGTGACCTATCTGCCCAACACCGCCGGGTGCTTCGATGCCGAATCGGCGATTCGCACGCTGCGCCTGGCGCGCGAGGCGGGCGGTTGGGATTTGGTGAAGCTGGAAGTGCTGGGCGAGGCCAAGACGCTCTATCCCGACATGGTCGAGACACTCCGCGCCACCGAAGTGCTGGCCAAGGAAGGCTTCCTGCCGATGGTGTATTGCGTCGATGATCCGATTGCGGCGAAACGGCTGGAAAATGCCGGCGCGGTGGCGGTGATGCCGCTGGGCGCACCGATTGGATCGGGGCTCGGTATCCAGAATCAGGTGACGATTCGCCTGATTGTCGAGGGCGCGTCGGTGCCGGTCATTGTCGATGCGGGCGTCGGCACGGCGTCGGATGCGGCGTTGGCGATGGAACTCGGGTGCGACGGCGTGCTGATGAACACCGCCATCGCCGAGGCGAAGGACCCAATCCTGATGGCGGCGGCGATGAAGGCGGGGGTCGAGGCAGGGCGGCTGGCATATCTTGCCGGGCGGATGGGCAAGCGGCGCTATGCTGATCCGTCGAGCCCGCTGGCAGGGCTGATTTAAGGCTTTGATGCGGCTGGCGTAACCAAAGTGCTGCGGGAAACGTATCTGTATATGATGCTGCGCCCCTTGCTCCACTTGCTGTTCGCAATCCTCGTCGTCGCGATGGGGTTGCTTGGGGTTGCAGCGGTTGCGGCACCAGTTCGCCAAAGCGTGCCGACCATGCCGGATTGTACGATGGCGCCGGGATGTTGCGATACGGGCGCGCCGTGCGTCGCCGCGTGCGCGGATCGTTGCGTGGCGACCTTACCCGCAGTGGTTGCGCTCCCGCTCCGGTTCGATGCGGCGAACGTCTTGCATAATAGGGCAAGCCCCAAACCCCGAGCATTCCGATATGGACCAGAACCCCCCGTGCCGCGAAGCGCCTGAGAATATAGTTTTCAATAAAATTCTGTTCTCAAAGGAAAATATCATGATTCGTTTGGCAAAAATCGCGGCTGTCAGCCTCATCTTCACCGCAAGCTCGGCTTATGCCGCGGCGCCCGCCGCAGTCGTAACGGCGGTGTCCAGCGCCTGTTGCGCGCTCGGCGTGTGTTGCGGGATGTCGTGCTGCGATGGCATGAGCATGTAAAATCGACGGGGCGTCGGACATGGTGTCCGGCGCCCTTTTGCTCCCCTGTTTGTTGAGGAATGATCGTGGTCCGCATTTTCGCCATTCTGTTCGCGGTCAGCGCGGTTACGGCCTGTGAGGCGTCGGGTGAAAAAGCTGTCGCGGCACCCTTTGCAGCGGAAGCGAAAGCGGTGCATCTGAAGGCGGCGGACGGCGTCACCGTCTTCGGCAGCTATTATCCGGCAGCACATCCCAAGGCCGTCATTCTGCTGTTTCATCAGGCGGGGTCGGGCAAGGGAGAATATGCGACGATTGCGCCGCGTTTGGTCGCGGCGGGGTATAGCGCTTTGGCGATCGATCAACGGTCGGGTGGCACGCTATACGGCGCGAATGAAACCGCAGCGCATGTCGCGGGCCAGCCGGGCTATCTCGATGCCGCGCAGGATTTGCAGGCGGCGGTCGATTGGGGCGTGGCGCAACACGTGCCGGTCGTGGTGTGGGGCAGCAGCTATTCGTCGTCGCTCGTATTCCCGCTTGCCGTAAAAAATTCAGGCAAGATCAAGGCGGTGTTGGCCTTTTCTCCCGGAGAGTATTTTGACGACAAGGCGCTGGTAAGGGCGGCTGCGGCGAAGGTAGCCGTGCCGGCTTATATCACATCGTCGCCAAGTTCGGACGAGGTTGCGGCGGCCAAGGGAATTGCCGGTGCAATGCGGCCCGGCTTGGCAACACGCTATGTACCCAAAGACGGCGTACATGGTTCGTCCACGCTGATCGCAAAACGGGATCCGAAGGGTGCCGAGAGCAATTGGCAGCCTGTGCTCGCCTTTCTTAAGAAGGTGGCGCCATAGGAGCTACGCGTGAGCGCTACGCTCGCGCCGATAAGGTTCTTGGGAACCTGTTCGATTCCAAGCCGTTTTACTTCCAGAAGCCGCTGATGTCGCCTCACCGACATCGCCACTTCGCGGCGTAGGACGGAAAGGAAGCTCTCATGGGCGAACTCATCGACAAGATCAAAGGCAACGTCAACGAAGCCATTGGCAAGGCCAAGCAGCATAGCGACAATCCTGATACGCAGGCCGAAGGTGCCGCGCAGGAGCTGAAGGGCAAGGCCCAGCAGACCGCAGGCAAGATCAAGGGCGCGCTCGGCGACGATATCTAAGCCCGACCAACTTGGTGAAAGGAGGCCGCTTCGCTAGCGCGAGGCGGCCTTTTTCATGGCGGTCAGCGTCGTGCCGGCGGTGATGGTTTCGACGTCGGTTTTGAGATGGAGCAGGCGCACCCCGTCCTGTGCCATCGCGCGGGCAAGCGCCGGGGCGAACTCCGCCGTCGTTTCGACCGTTTCGGCCCAGCACCCATAAGCGCGGCCAAGTGCCGCAAAGTCGGGGTTGGCGAGCACAGTGCCGCTCACGCGACCGGGAAATTCGCGCTCCTGGTGCATTCGGATCGTACCGTAAGCGCCATTGTCGATCACCAGGACGAGCATATTCGCGCCGTGCGCCACTGCGGTGGCGAGTTCCTGGCCGTTCATCAGGAAGCAACCATCGCCCGCCAGCGCGACGACGGTGCGGTCCGGATGGCGCAGCGCGGCGGCGGTGGCGGCGGGGACGCCATAGCCCATCGCGCCTGCGGTGGGGGCGAGTTGGCTGTTGCGCTCATAGCGCCAGTAGCGGTGCCACCAGCCCGAATAATTGCCCGCGCCATTGCAAATGATGCTGTCCGCCGGAAGCTGTTCGCGCATCGCCGCGACGCACGGACCGAGATCGAGTTTCACGCCTTCGCGCGGGGCAGGGGTAGACCAGGCGAGATAGTCGGCATGGGCTTCTCGTGCATCGGCGCGCGGCTCGGGCGGCTCCTCTGCGCTGACCAGAGCGTCGGCGATCGGCCACATGCCCGCACAGATTGCGATGTCGGCGCGATAGGTGCGGTTCAATTCGTTGGGATCGGGGTGGACGTGAATGAGCGTCTGGCCGGGATGATCGGGCGTGAGGAGCGTATAGCCGTCGGTGGTCGCTTCTCCCAGGCGGGGACCGACCGCCAAAAGCACGTCGGCTTGCTTGATCCGCGCGACCAGTTTGGGGTTTGGACCATAACCGAGGTTGCCGGCCCACACCTTATGGGTATTGTGGATGGCATCCTGCCGTCGGAAAGCTGCGGCGACGGGAATGCCCCATAGCTGGGCGAAGTGGCCGAACGCGGCACCGGCGGCCAAATCCCAACCGGCACCCCCGACGATCGCCATCGGGGCCTTGGCCTGCCCGATGGCGTCGAGCGCACGCGCGACCAGATCGGGATCGGGCATCGAATCCACCCGCTCCACCCTCGGTCGATCCACCGCCACGACCTGATCGAGCAGCATATCCTCGGGCAGCGCCAGTACCACCGGCCCCGGCCGCCCGCTCATCGCCACATTCCAGGCCCGCGCGACATATTCGGGGATGCGGCGCGCATCGTCGATCTTGGCGGCCCATTTGGCGATGGGGCCGAACATCGCGGGAAAATCGATTTCCTGAAACGCCTCGCGGTCCTTGGTCCCGCGATCGACATCGCCGATGAACAACACCATCGGCTGCGAGTCTTGGCAGGCGACATGCACCCCGATGGAGGCATTGGTCGCACCCGGGCCGCGCGTGACGAAGGCGACGCCCGGCCGCCCGGTGAGCACGCCATCGGCACAGGCCATGAAGGCGACGCCACCTTCCTGTCGGCACACCACCAGATCGATTTCGGGCGTGTCGTGCAGCGCATCGAGCACCGCGAGGAAACTCTCGCCGGGAACGGTGAAGATACGGTCGCAACCTTGCGCGACGAGTTGATCGACCAGGATACGGCCGCCGGTGCGGGGGAGAGGGGCGAGGGTCATCGCCGGTTTTTAGCGACGAAGTAACGATTTGGGTAGGGCGCTCACGAGCAGCACATACTTGCGCAGAAGGAGCAGGCCGGGCAGCCGCGAATGTCGGAAATTTTGACAGGGCTGCGTCGTGCAAAGGATTCGTTAACTACCAAAGTTGTAGAAAATCAGGGCTTTGGGGAATCTGGCACGCAGCCTGCTACACCTAAACTATGCCGAGCGGTAATCGCTTCAGCAGGGCGGGCCGGCGCATCAGCGCGGCCCGCCCGACCCGGCAATCAATCGGCCTTCACCAGGCCCTGCTCCTCCAGCAGCGTCGCGAGTTCGCCGCTTTCGTACATTTCCATCATGATGTCGGAGCCGCCGATAAACTCGCCCTTTACGTAAAGCTGGGGAATCGTCGGCCAATCCGAAAATTGCTTGATGCCCTGACGGATGCCTTGATCCTGCAGCACGTCGACGCTGTCGAATTCGGCGCCGAGGTGATTGAGGATCGCAACCGCGCGGCTGGAAAAGCCGCACTGCGGGAACAGCGGGCTGCCCTTCATGAACAGCAGGACATCATTTTTGCCGACAAGGTCGGCGATACGGGTCTGGTCTGGATCGGTGCTCATCGTTTCACTCCTGTACAGGCACGGCGGTGGTGAGTTGCAGCGCGTGCAACACCCCGCCCATGCGGTCGCCAAGCGCGGCATAGACCGCGCGTTGTTGTTTCAGCCGGGGTAGCCCGCGAAAACTTTCGGCGGTGACACGGGCCGCCCAATGGTCGCCATCACCCGCCAGATCGGTCATTTCGACGCGCGCATCGGGAATACCCGCGACGATCAACGCCTCGATTTCGTCCGCCGCCATCGGCATTATTCGGAACCCATCAACTGACGGCGCGCCTCGACCGTCTTTTCCTCGATCGTGCGCCGGATCGCGGCTTCGTCGATCGCGACATTGGCTGCGGTCAGATCGCTGACGAGCTTGCGAATCACGTCCTCGTCGCCGGCTTCCTCGAAATCGGCCTGGACGACGGCGGTGGCATAGGCCTCTGATTCTTCCTTCGTCAGCCCCATTTGCGCTGCCGCCCATTGCCCGAGCAAACGGTTGCGCCGTGCCACGATGCGGAAGGCAACTTCCTCTTCGCGGGCATATTGGGTCTCAAAAGCGCGCTCGCGATCGTCGAAAGTGGTCATGTGGATGGTCCCTTGGGCCTGTCGAATATCTCCCCCGAGATAAGCGCGACGCGGGCCGTGCGCAACGTCCGCCATGCCAGCGTGTACGAATGTCGCACAGCGGGCTTGCGTGCGCGGCTTCACGGTGGTTGAATCGGTCGCGCGCGGTATAAGTACGCCCGTTCGCTTGTGCCTTAATCGGGAACTGCATACTGCCGATGCCCATCTTTCCCGGACGATTACTGCGCGCGGTTGCGCCGCCTCCTATCGATCAGAACGCATTCATGCCGTCGCTCCCCGAGGCGCATCGCACGCTGAAGGTGTGGGAAACCGGCGATGCCCGGCGTCCGCGCTGGCGGCAATGGCTTGGCTTTGCCGGGCCGGGCTTCATGGTTTCGGTGGGGTATATGGACCCCGGCAATTGGGGCACCGATCTCGCCGGGGGCAGCCAGTTCGGTTATGCGCTGTTGTGGGTGATCCTCGCCTCCAACCTGATGGCGATTTTCCTGCAAGTGTTGTGCGCGCGGCTCGGCATCGTAACCGGGCGCGACCTGGCGCAATCGTGCCGCGATTATTATCCAAAGCCGGTGGTGATCGCCCTGTGGCTGCTGTGCGAGATCGCCATCATCGCTTGTGATCTGGCGGAGGTGGTTGGCTCGGCGGTTGCCCTGAACCTGTTGCTGGGCTTGCCGTTGTTATGGGGCGTGCTGGTCACCGGGTTTGATGTGTTGTTGTTGCTGCTGCTGATCAATTGGGGATTCCGCAAGATCGAGGCGGTGGTGATCGCGCTCGTGTCCACCATCGCGTTGTGCTTTGCCTATACGATCTATCTTGCGAAGCCCGATTGGGGCGCGGTTGCGCTCGGCGCGGTCACGCCATCGATCCCGAATCAAGCGGCTTTGGTCGTTGCACTGGGCATATTGGGCGCGACCGTCATGCCGCATAACCTGTATCTGCACTCGGCGATCGTGCAGACGCGGGCGTTCGGCAAGGGTGTGCGCGACGTCAGGGCGGCGCTGGCGTTCAACACGATTGATACGGTGCTGGCGCTGGGGGCCGCGTTTTTCGTCAACGCAGCGATTCTTGTACTCGCGGCGGCGGTGTTCTGGCGCAGCGGCGTCGTGGTGACGGAATTGCAGGACGCGCACCAGTTGCTGCGTCCGGCGCTGGGCGGAGCTGCGGCGACGGCGTTCGCGGTGGCGTTGCTCGCGTCGGGCCAGTCGAGCACCATTACAGGAACGCTTGCCGGGCAAATCGTGATGGAGGGCTTCCTCCACATTCGCATCGCGCCGTGGTTGCGGCGGCTGGTGACGCGCTCGCTCGCGATCATCCCGGCGCTGATCGTGATTTCGGCGACGGGCGGCAAAGATACCGTTGCATTGCTGGTCATCAGCCAGGTCGTGCTGTCGATGCAATTGCCCTTCGCGATCTTCCCATTGATGATGGTGACGAGCAGCCGCGCGCGGATGGGGGAGTACGCCAATCCCCTTTGGGTCAAGGTGATTGGCTACGCAATCTGCACGGTGATCGCGGCGTTGAACGTCTATCTTTTGTGGCAGACGATCGGCGCGGTCTGGGTTGGCGCGATGGCGGGGGCTTTTGTTGGATTTGCGGGATATGTCCGCTTCCTCAGCCCTTCCCGGGCGCCCGCCTGGGAAGGGTAGGCATCGAAACCCAAACTACTCCGACACCGTCACCACGAGCTTGCCGATGGCCGCGCGTGCGGCCATCTTGGCGATGGCTTTGCCACCATCCGCAAAGGCGAAGGTTTCGGTGACGCGCGGCGCGATCTGGCCGTCTTGCCACAGCAAGAACAGCCGCTCGATATGCGCGCGATTGGCCTCCGGGTCGCGCGCCGCGAACGCACCCCAGAACACGCCGCACACGTCGCAGCTTTTGAGCAGGGTGAGGTTGAGCGGCAATTTGGGGATGCCG
This sequence comes from Sphingomonas sp., assembly GCF_041661885.1. Classification (GTDB taxonomy): domain Bacteria; phylum Pseudomonadota; class Alphaproteobacteria; order Sphingomonadales; family Sphingomonadaceae; genus Sphingomonas. The sequence continues at coordinate 78,434 of NZ_JBAZTL010000007.1, forward strand.
GCGGGAAAGCCGACCACCAGATACCGCCCCTCCCAGCCGATAGACCGCAGCGCAGGCTCGGCATAGTCGCCGCCAACGGGATCGTAGATCACGTTATAGCCGCCCTTGCCGCCAGCCGCCTTGAACTGCTCGGCCAGGGCCTTGGATTGGTCCTTGTCGAACGGCGCGCGGGCATAGACGATGGTGTCGTCGGCGCCGGCTTGCCGGGCGGCCTCGGCCTTTTCCTCGGACGACACCGCCGCGACCACGCGCGCGCCGAAGGCCTTGCCAAGCTCTACCGCAGCCAGCCCAACGCCACCTGCTGCGCCCAGCACGAGCAACGTCTGCCCCTCGGCCAGATGCCCGCGGTCGAGCAGGGCGTGGATCGTGGTGCCATAGGTCAGCAACAGCGACGCACCTTCGGCGAAGCTGCGGCCTTCCGGCAAACGGTACAGGCTGGCGACGGGCAGGGCGATCTTTTCAACCAGGCCACCCGATCCGGTCATCGCGATCACGCGATCGCCGGGCTTCCAGTCGGTGACGTCTGCGCCGACGCTGTCGATAACCCCGGCGATTTCGCTACCCGGCGCGAACGGGCGGGGCGGTTTGAACTGATATTTGTCCTCGATGATGAGGACGTCGGGATAGTTGATCGAGCAGGCCTTGACCGCGACCACCACCTGGCCGGGGCCGGCGACGGGATCCGGCAGATCGTCGATAACTAGTGTTTCAGGTCCGCCCGGTGCCTTCGACAACAATGCCCGCATGTGCCCGTTCTCCGTTCATCCACGGCCGGTGTTCTGCTACCCCGGCTTCGTATTTCGAAATCTGGGTATCTCTTGCCAGTGTGAGGCCGACTTCGTCCAGCCCCTCCATCAGGCATTGGCGGCGGAAGGCATCCAGTTCGAACGGAAAACGGTCCTGATAGGGGGTGGTAACCGTCATCGTTTCAAGATCGACGGTGATCGGCTGGTCCTGCGCGACCTCGATCAGCCGGTCGATCGCATCCTGCGGCAGTACGACGGTGACGATGCCGTTCTTGAAGGCGTTGCCGGAAAAAATGTCGGAGAAGCTTGGCGCGATAACGGCGGTGATGCCCATATCGGCCAGCGCCCAGGCGGCATGTTCGCGGCTCGATCCGCAGCCGAAATTGTCGCCTGCGATCAGGATCGGTGCGCCGGCATAGCGTGGATCGTCGAACACGTTGTCTGTCTGTGCGCGCACGGTTTCGAAGGCGCCCCGGCCAAGCCCTTCGCGCGTAACGGTCTTGAGCCAGTGTGCGGGGATGATGACGTCGGTATCGACGTTCTTCTGGCCCCAGGGGTAGGCCGTGCCCGATACGCGGGTTACCGGCTGCATCACCGCGCGCTCGCCTGAGCACATCCGCCCGAGGCGCTGCGGAACATTTTCGTCATGGCACTTTCCCAGTCTGCCGACCGATCAGGCAAGGCACAAGCGTCGGTGCCGCCTTCCGGTCGCTATTTGGTGACCGACACGCCAATCGCGCTGGTCCTTGCAGTGGCGGCATAAGCGGCGAGACCGCTCAACACGGTGCCCATGATGAGCACAACCAGAACACGCTTCATATTCAACCCCCTCCCACGGGATATTTCACCAGGTCGCGTACGTCGGACAATTTGCCCGTAACCGCCGCTGCCGCCGCCATTGCCGGGGACAAGAGATGCGTTCGCGCCCCCGGACCCTGCCGCCCTACGAAATTGCGATTGGAAGTGGAAGCGCAGCGTTGCCCGGCGGGCACCTTGTCGGGGTTCATCGCGAGACACATCGAACAGCCGGGTTCGCGCCATTCGAAACCGGCGGCAAGGAAGATGCGATCGAGCCCCTCGGCTTCGGCTTGCCGCTTTACCAGCCCGGAGCCCGGCACGACGAGGGCGTGGACACCGTCGGCCACGTGGCGACCGTTGGCGACGGCGGCGGCGGCGCGCAGGTCCTCGATCCGGCTGTTGGTGCAACTGCCGATAAACACATAATCGATCCCGACATCCTGCATCGCGGTTCCGGGGGCCAGGCCCATATAGGCGAGCGACTTGCGCGCGGCATCGCGCTTGGCCGGGTCTTCGAAACTGTCCGGATCGGGCACGATGCCGGTGATCGCGACAACGTCCTCGGGGCTGGTGCCCCAGGTCAACAAGGGAGCAATGTCGGTCGCGTCGAGCGTGACGGTGCGGTCATAGCGTGCGCCAGCGTCGCTCGGCAATGTGCGCCAATAGGCGATGGCCTTGTCCCAATCGTTGCCAGCCGGGGCCAGCGGGCGCCCTTTGAGATAGGCAAAGGTGGTTTCGTCGGGCGCAACCAGGCCGGACCGCGCACCCGCCTCGATCGACATATTGGCGATCGTCAGACGTCCCTCGATCGACATGTCACGGATAATCGATCCGGTATATTCCAGCACATGGCCGGTGCCACCCGCCGCGCCAATCTTGCCGATGATCGCAAGGATCACGTCCTTGGGGGTGATGCCGAAGCCGAGCGTGCCGTCGACGCGAATTTCCATTGTCCTCGACTGGCTGAGCAGCAAGGTCTGGGTGGCGAGCACGTGCTCGACCTCGCTCGTGCCGATCCCGAAGGCGAGCGCGCCCATCGCGCCATGCGCCGAAGTGTGGCTATCGCCGCATACCAATGTCGTGCCGGGCAGCGTAAAGCCCTGTTCGGGGCCGACGACATGGACAATGCCTTGTTCGGGCGCGGTCGCATCGATATAGTCGATGCCGAAATCGGCGGTGTTGCGCTCCAGCGCGTCGAGTTGCGCGGCGCTTTCGGGGTCGGCAATCGGCAGGCGCGCGCCGGTTGCATCGCGCCGTGCCGTCGTCGGCAAATTGTGGTCAGGCACCGCCAGCGTAAGGTCCGGGCGCCGCACCGTGCGCCCATTGGCGCGAAGGCCCGAAAAAGCCTGGGGACTGGTCACCTCATGGACGAGGTGGCGATCGATATAGATCAGGCACGTGCCATCGTCGCGGCGTTCCACGACGTGATCGGCCCAGATCTTTTCGTACAAGGTGAGGGGACGGCTAGCCATGCGCGGGCTTTAACCGAAAACTGCGTCGCTGCAAGTTTTACGCGCTGTTTATTGCGCAGCCGACCGTTCGTGTGCGCCATTTCGAGGTGAAGCGCTCCCCTGCGCAGGAAGCATGTCGTGCAGGAAGGCAACGGCGTCGCTCAAGACCGGCGAGCGCGCTCGAAACGGCAAAGACAGCGCCATGACGATCGCTTCGTGCGTTTGATCGGGGTAATTGCGGACGGCAACGGGGGCATGAAGCGCCCGCAATGCCGCCGCCAGACGGAGCGCGTTGCGGGGCCGTACCGTCGTGTCGGCTGTGCCCGTGACCAGCAACATCGGTGGCGCGTCGGCGCGGGCGAAATGGATCGGCTGTGTCATCGCCGGGTTTGCAACCCCCTTGAACGCCGCGCGCGCCCGGTCCGAGGTCCACGGATAAAAATCATAGGGGCCACATAGCGGAACCGCCGCGCGCACGATCGCCGGGTCAACGCCTTCGGCGGCCAGCCAGCGGCGATCGAGCGTCAGCATCGCAACGGTATAGGCCCCCGCCGAATGCCCCGACAGCGCGATACGCGCCGGGTCCCCGCCAAAATCGGCGATATGGTCGCGCGTCCATTGCACCGCCTGCGCGCCGTCCTGCAGCATTGCGGGGAAGCGGATTGCGGGAACCTTGCGATAATCGGGCACGACCACGACGAACCCGGCGCGCGCAAAGGCGCGTGCGGCAAAGGCATAAGCGGCGCGGTTGCCATCAACCCAGCCACCGCCATACCAGAAGATCACGACGGGGCGCGGGCCCGCACCGCCCTCGGTCGGTCGCCATATGTCGAGCGTCTGGCCGTGGCTTCCGAAGGGAATCGCCGTGCCGGGGCGCGAAACGCCGCGCCCGCCACCCGCCAACGCATCGAGCAGGCTGAGGATGCCCGGCGGGGACACGAATATGGCAACCGCCGCGGCGACCGCGCCGATTGCCAACACCGCGCCGAGCAGCCAGCGTTTCACCCTACATACCGGGCGGTGGTTTTCGCGGCGATGTCGTCGGCGGAAACGCCGGGGGCCATCTCGATCAGTTTGAACGGCGATTGATGGTCGGGTCGCTGGAACACGGCGAGATCGGTGATAATCATATCGACGACATTCTTGCCCGTCAGCGGCAAAGTGCAGGCGGGGATGAATTTCGGATCGCCATTTTTGGAGGTGTGCTCCATCACCACGATGATCTTCTTGACGCCCGCGACCAGGTCCATCGCGCCGCCCATGCCTTTTATCATCTTGCCCGGGATCATCCAGTTGGCGATGTCGCCATTTTCCGCGACTTCCATCGCGCCGAGCACGGTCAGGTCGATATGGCCGCCACGGATCATCGCGAAGCTGTCGGATGAACTGAAATAGGCGCTTTGGGGCAATTCGCTGATGGTTTGCTTTCCGGCATTGATAAGGTCTGCATCCTCTTCACCGGCAAGCGGGAAGGGGCCGATGCCCAGCATACCGTTTTCGGATTGGAGCGTAACCTCGACTCCAGCAGGAATGTGATTGGCGACCAGGGTCGGGATTCCGATGCCGAGGTTGACGTAAAACCCGTCCTGCAATTCGCGTGCGGCGCGCGCCGCCATTTCATCCCGAGTCCAGGCCATTATTTCTCTCCAGTAGCAGGCGGCGTCCAACGCGTGTCGGCGGGGAAGACATCGTCAAATCCCCCCTTCAGCGCGGTGCCGTAAACGGGGTTGGGAAAAGCGAACCAGCCCGCGCCGAATTTGGCGGCGATGCGCCCGTCCAATACGGCTGCGCGACGGGCGGCGGGCGACAGGCCGCTGTTGAACAAATCGCTGAAATCGCCAAGCTGATCGCCACCCATTGCGAGGACGCAATAGCGCGCCGCGATCGTGGCGCGGCGGCCGTCCTTGCGGCTACCCGCCGCGTCGTCGCCCGAAAGATACAGCGTTTCGCCGTGAAGCGCGGGGCCAAGGCCGGCCCCTTCGATCGTCATCCGGGTCGCATCGGCATTGGCGGCGGCGCGGTTGGTATTGAAGATCACCGTCACGCCCAGCTTCCGCAGCGCCGCGAGCGCGGTTATTGCCCCCGGCTGCGCGGCGACCTTGCTGCCGCCAGTGCGTTCCCAGGCATCCCAGAGTTTCGCGCTGTACGGCGCGGGGTGCAACGCATCGTTGGCCTCGAAGCCAAGGTTGAGCAGCACGGTTTCATCCACGTCGAACACCGCAGCCTTGGGTTTGGTGCCGCATGGGACCCATTTGGGATCGGCCAGCGTGGCATCGGCGGCGAGAACGGCAGAGTCGGTGGGGGGCGCCGCGACTTGTTGCGCGACGAACGAAACCAGCCCGCGCCACGCTTGCGCCGCTTGTGCCGCCGCTTCACCCGAGCCGTAAAGATATTGCATGGCCGGGGGGACCGAAGCGACCGGTGGCGTCGGCGCGCCACGCGGCACCGTCGCGCAGCCCGCAAGCGCCACGGCAAGCGCTACCGGTATGCCTCGTCGGCTGGTGGAAGCGGCCTCCGCCAAAACGGTCACGCCGCCTCGCGGACGGTGCGGAATTCGATCTTCTTGTCGTATGGCGCGCCAAGGATAAGCCGCTGGACGTAAATTCCCGGCAAATGAATGCCATCGGGGTCGAGCGTGCCTACGGGTACGATTTCCTCGACCTCGGCGACACACACCTTGCCTGCCGTCGCCATTGGCTGATTGAAGTTGCGCGCGGTCTTACGGAAAATCAAATTGCCGCTTTCATCGGCCTTCCAGCCCTTGATGATGGCAAGGTCGGCGCGGATACCGCGTTCGAGGATATAGTCTTCGCCGTCGAAGCTCTTCACTTCCTTGCCTTCGGCGACAAGCGTGCCGACGCCGGTCTTGGTGTAGAAGCCGGGAATGCCCGCACCGCCAGCGCGGCACCGCTCGGCCAGCGTGCCTTGCGGGCAGAATTCCACCTCCAGCTCGCCCGACAGATATTGCCGCTCAAACTCCTTATTCTCGCCGACATAAGACGAGATCATCTTCTTCACCTGGCGCGTGCGCAGCAATTTGCCGAGGCCCTCGCCGTCGATACCGGCATTGTTGCTGGCAATCGTCAGGTCCTTGGTTCCGGCATCGCGGATCGCGTCGATCAACCGCTCGGGAATGCCGCACAGGCCGAATCCGCCTGCGCAGATCGTCATTCCATCGTGAAGTACCCCCTCCAGGGCAGCGGCGGCGTCGGGGTAAAGCTTGCGCATCGGCGGGGCCTTTCAATTTTTTCGGGTCGATTAGGGCTGGCGAGGCCAAGCGGTCAAGTGACCGGCGACGCGGCCTAGATCTGCGCTCCGAAGACATGCCCGATCCCGGCCGTAACCGCCATTGCGAGCGCACCCCAGAACAGGACGCGCAGCGCGCCCTTCCACAGGCTCGCCCCGCCGACATGGGCGCCCGCTGCCCCGAGCGCGGCCAGCAGGAACAACGTCGCGACGACCACCGCCTCGATCAGCGCGGTGCCGCGGAACAGGAAGGCCATCAGCACCGGGAAAATCGCGCCGACCGCAAAACTTGCGGCGGAAGCAAGCGCAGCCTGTACCGGGCGTGCTTCGATCGCTTCGTGAATGCCGAGTTCGTCGCGCATGTGCGCACCCAGGGCATCGTGCGCCATCAATTGTTCGGCGACCTGCATCGCCAGCGCCTTGTCGAGCCCGCGTTGGCGATAGATTGCCGCCAATTCGTTGGTTTCGGCTTTGGGGTCGTCCTGCAATTCCGCCGCTTCGCGCGCGCGGTCGGCCGCTTCGGTATCGGCCTGCGAGCTGACCGATACATATTCGCCCGCCGCCATCGACATCGCACCCGCCACCAGCCCGGCGATACCGGTGGCGAGGATCGCGCTCTGGCTTTGCACGGCGGCGGCGGCGACGCCGACGATCAAGCTCGCGGTCGACAGCAAGCCGTCATTCGCGCCGAGAACCGCCGCGCGCAGCCAGCCGATCCGCTGAACCACATGTCTTTCGCCGTGCCTAATCATGCTCCGGGGCCTAGCCCGGCGCGACGCGGCGCGCCAGCGGCAATCCCGATCCGGTAGGGCAGAATTGGGTGTTGACTACGAACGTAAACGATACGATTACGGTTGTAGTCAATACGGAGTCGAGTCGAATGGCCGAGCGGATCAGCGATGCCGAACACGCGGTGATGGAAGTGTTGTGGGACGAAAGCCCGCTTACCGCGCAGGACGTGGCGGAGCGCATTCCGACCACGCGGGACTGGACCGCCAATACCGTCAAGACCCTGCTCGGGCGATTGCTCGCCAAGAATATCATTGCGCATGAGGAAGATGGCAGGCGCTATCGCTATCGTCCGCTGGTGCAACGCGAAGATTATGTCGCGGGCGAATCGCGCAAGCTGATGGACCGCCTGTTCGGCGGCAAACTGAGCCCGCTGGTCGCGCACCTCGCCGAACGCGACCAACTCACCGCACAGGACATTGCCGAGATCGAGGCGTTGCTGAAGGAGCTGAAGGCATGATCGGCTGGCTCATCGAGGGGTTGATCGCATCGACCGTTTTGATGGTGGCGGTGCTGCTGCTGCGCGCGCCGGTGCGCAAGCTGTTCGGCGCCGATATCGCTTATGCCTTGTGGCTGTTGCCGGCGCTCCGGCTGGTTTTGCCGCCGCTTCCTGCCGCATGGCACGAAGCGGCGGTTGCCCCCATCCTGCGCGCAAGCGAGCAAGTGACCATCCTGTTCGTTGATCCGATCGGCGAAAGCGCGGCCGCCCCCGCATCGGCTTTTTGGGGATCGCTCCTGCCGCCGCTGCTGGCTGCCATTTGGATCGCAGGCGCGATCGGATTTCTGGTCTGGAACGGTTTGCGGCACTTTCGCTTCTGCCGTCACCTGCTCGATCAAACTGCCGCCGCGGAGGATGTCGGCGGGGTACGCGTGATCGAAACCGCGGCGGCGAGCGGTCCGCTCGCCTTCGGGATCGTGCGGCGCTACGTCGCCTTCCCGCGCGATTTCGCGGAGCGCTACGAACCCGAGGAGCGTGATCTCGCGCTGGCGCATGAGCTTGGCCACCATGCACGCGGCGACTTGATCGCCAATTGGGTCGCATTGGTGGTGCTCGCGCTGCACTGGTTCAATCCCATCGCCTGGCGCGCCTTCCGCGCGTTTCGTGCCGACCAGGAAATTGCCAACGACGCGCGGGTGCTTGCCGGCATGAGCCCGATGCGCCGCCACACTTATGCTTGCGCGATCCTGAAGGCCGCGCACCCGACCTTTTTGGGCGGTGCGGTTTCGGCGACGTGCCACCTTAACACCATCGATGATTTGAAAGGGAGATTGAGGATGTTGACGACCAACAAGATTTCGCCGGTTCGCGTGATAAGCGGCGCAGGTGCGCTGTCGCTGCTGCTGGCCGCAGGGCTGGGGCTGACCGCGTCGGGCACCGCTGCCGCCGCCAAGGTGCGCGCTTCGGTTGAAAGCGCGACCGGTGTCGATCTAGCACGCCTCGACCAATCATCGGCACCGCCCGCTCCGGCTGCCGCTCCCGAGCAACCATCACCCGTCGCTATTCCTGCGCCGCCCGTGGCCCCGGCTCCGCCGCGCACCACCACGACGGCCACCACCGATACGACGACGACCATCTCCGATGACGGCAAGACCCATCACAAGGTCATTCGGGTCATCCGGCGCGACAAGGACGGCAAGGTGACGCTGGACAATATCTCCGGGCTGGAAACCATTCCCGAAATCTCCACCACGGATTGCAAACCTGAGGGCGACCAACGGCAAATGGTTCTGCACCGTGAAAAAGACGGCAAGAAAATCATCATCATTTGCTCGAACCGTATTGAAAAGGTCGCTGCCGAGGGCGCGGCAATCGCGGCCAACAGCAAGGATATCGAGCGCAAGGCCTATGCCGGGGCGCTGACCGGCTTGCGCGCGGCGCGCGAAAAGATGCTGCGGTCGCCCGAAATGGGGGCCGAGGCACGCGCGCAAGCCGTGGCAGGGATCGACACCGCCATCGCTGAGATCGAAGCGGACATCGCCAAAGTGCAATAACCACGCCGGGTCGCGCGGGCTTGCGTCCGCCCGCGCGACCCGCCATCTCCATAGGATGAGCGAGCAATCTCCCGGTGTGCCCGAGCAACTCGAGCCCCTTGTCGCGCGTTTGCTCGCCCCCAATCCGTCGCCCTTCACCCACACCGGCACGCAGGTGCATTTGGTCGGTACCGCCGACGTCGCGGTGATTGATCCTGGCCCCGATACGCCCGACCATATCGACGCGATCATGCGGGCGATCGACGGGCGCCCGCTACGGGCGATCCTTCTGACGCACACGCACCGCGATCATAGCCCCGGTTCGCGCCCGCTCGCGGCGGTGACCGGTGCGCCGATTGTGGGATGCGCACCACTCGCGCTTGATGATGAGGGCATTCGTAGCGATGCTTCGTTTGACCGGGATTATGTGGCAGACCGTATCCTGGCGGAGGGCGATTTCGTGGCGGGGGATGGCTGGACGCTGACGGCGCTTGCCACACCCGGCCACACCTCCAATCACCTTGCCTTCGCGCTGCCCGAGAGCCGGGCGCTGTTCACCGGCGATCATGTCATGGGTTGGTCGACCAGCATCGTCTCGCCGCCCGATGGCGACATGGCCGCCTATATGGCGAGCCTCGAGAAACTGATGCACCGCGACGACCGCATCTATTACCCCGCGCATGGCGATCCCGTTGTCAATCCGCAGCGGCTGGTGCGGGGAATGCTCGGGCATCGTAAGCAACGCGAGGGGCAAATCCTGCGGTTGCTCCGCACCGGCCCCGCCACGATCAGCACGATGGTCGAGCGGATGTATGTCGGGATCGACCGTCGCTTGTTTCCCGCCGCCGAGCGTTCGGTCCTGGCGCATTTGATCGATCTGGCGCAGCGCGGTGAAGTCTCTGCCGAGGGGGATGTGTGGAGCGTGACGGGATGACCTTTGTCGGCAAATTTGCAGCAGCGCTGGCGCTGATTGCGGTGTTCATTCTGGGATTGGTGTGGGGCATCGGCGCGATGGTCGAGCACAAGCTCGCGGGCCCCGATCCCGTAACCATCGCCAGCGGGTCGCTGCAGGGGCTGCGCGAGCAGAACCGCCTGTCGGCCTTCGCGGCGCGGTTCGTCGCGGTGTCGACATCGACGCAGACGCAATTCGGCTTGCAGGCCAAGAAGACGCTCATCATGCCGGGGACGGTTGAATATCACGTCGATATGGCAAAATTGTCCGCCCGGGACGTAACCTGGGACGCCAGGACGCGGACGCTCGGCGTCGTCTTGCCTGCGGTGGAGGCATCGGCGCCGCAAATCGATCTCACCCAGATCCGTGAATATGGCGAAGGCGGGATTTTGTCGAAGATCACCGATGCCGACGCCCGGCTTGAAGCCGCGGACCGCGCCGCCGGGCAAAGCGAGCTGGTTCGTCAGGCGCATGAAGCGGTGCCCATTCGCCTTGCCCGTGATGCCACGCGCCGCGCGGTGGAGCGGAGCTTCGCGCTGCCGCTCAAGGCGGCCGGTGTTGATGCGATCGTAAAGGTGCGCTTTGCCGACGAAGGGCGCGACGCGAGCGAAGTGTGGGATACAACCAAATCCATCGCCGAGGTGCTGGCAAACCGGCAATAGCGCGTCGCGCGGTTCCTTAATCGCTCCTTCAATGGTATGATACCGTAGCGATTCGGTTTCGTCGGGGGGCGGGCATGGCATCTTTAGCGGAACCACATCCGATTGTTGCAAAAGACGATCGGTTCTTTTTCGTCACCTCGCTGATTATGGCGGCGATTGTCGTCGCGGGGTTTTCGTTGATGATCGTTACCGGGCGCTCCAGCTTCGCCTCGCCGCCGATTGTCCATGCCCATGCCGTGGTTTTCATGGGCTGGGTGGTGTTGTACGTGACGCAGAATGCGCTGGTCGCGCGAGGCTCGATCACGCTGCATCGGCGGCTGGGATGGATCGGTGCGGGCTGGATCGTCGCGATGGTCGTGCTCGGCACGGTGGTGACGGTGCGCCTCGTGCGGCTGGGCCATGCGCCCTTCTTCTTCCCGCCGGCTCTGTTCCTGGTGCTGAATCCCGTATCGATCCTGACTTTCGCCGGTTTGACGGCGGCGGCGATCGTGCGGCGGCGGCAGACGGAGTGGCACCGACGGCTCCATTTCTCGGGGATGGCGCTGTTGCTGGGCCCGGCATACGGGCGGTTGCTGCCGATGCCGTTTCTGATCCCTTATGCCTATGAGGTTGATTTTCTGGCGGTGTTGATCTTCCCCGTCATCGGTATCATCGCTGATCTGCGCCGTAGCGGCAAAGTGCATCCCGCCTGGTGGTGGGGCCTCGGCACGATCGTTGGATCGACATTGCTGGTCGAAGCGATCGCCTACAGTCCCGTCGGCACCGCGCTGTATCACGCGGCGACGGCGGGTTCTCCGGGGGCGTCAGTCGCCCCGCTTGCCTATCCGCCATTCCCGCCACTCTCTTGATCGGGCGGCCCCGCGCGTCCATGTGAAGCCGGTAAACGCGGGAGCATGGTGATGGACGCACGTGGTGGTATCGGCGGAAGCCTGACGGGTCTCGATTTGAGAGCCGAGATCGACCGACTGCGCAAGGACCGCAACGCCGTAATCCTCGCGCATTATTACCAAAAACCCGAAATTCAGGATCTGGCCGATTTCGTCGGCGACAGCCTCGATCTGTCCAAGAAGGCTACTGCCACCGATGCCGATGTTATCGCCTTTTGCGGCGTGCGCTTCATGGCGGAAACCGCCAAAATCCTCAGCCCCGACAAGATCGTCGTGCTGCCCGACATGGATGCCGGGTGCAGTCTTGAGGATAGCTGCCCGCCCGATCAGTTCGCCGCCTTCCGCGCCGCACACCCCGATCATATCGCGCTGACCTACATCAATTGCTCGACCGAGGTGAAGGCGCTGAGCGACGTGATCGTCACGTCTTCATCGGCGGAGAAGATCCTGAGCCAGATCCCGCTCGACCAGAAGATCATCTTCGGGCCCGACAAGAACCTTGGTGGGTATCTGGCGCGCAAGACCGGGCGCGAAATGCTGTTGTGGCCGGGCGTGTGCATCGTGCACGAGGCGTTCAGCGAAACCGAATTGCTCAAGCTGCAATTGCAGCACCCCGGCGCGCCGGTCGCGGCGCACCCCGAATGCCCGCCCTACATTCTCGATCATGCCGATTATGTCGGGTCGACCAGCGGCATTCTTGCCTTTGCCGATGCGATGGCGGGCGACACGCTGATCGTCGCGACCGAGCCGCACATCATTCACCAGATGGAGAAAGCGGCGCCGCTCAAGACCTTTATCGGCGCGCCGGGCGCAGACGGCAATTGCAACTGCAATGTCTGCCCGTACATGGCGCTGAACACGCTGGAAAAACTCTATCTCGCGTTGCGCGACCTGACCCCGCGCGTGGAAATCGAGGAGGGGCTGCGGCTCCGGGCCAAGAAGAGCCTCGATGCGATGCTCGCGATGGCCAGCGGGACGGTCGGGCAGGGCGATCTTGGTCCGATCAAGGCATGACCTTTCAGCTCGACCGTTTCGACCTTGCGGGCTTCGTGCAAGCCACGCTCGCCGAGGATTTGGGGCCGGGCGGGGACATTACCTCTGCCGCCGTCATCCCGGCGGATGCGCGTTTTACCGGGGTGATGGACAGCCGTGATGCCATCGTCGTCGCCGGGCTGCCGATCGCCGAGGCCTTCTTCCGAGCGCTTGACCCCGATGTGGAGATCGAGCGGCTGGTCGAGGACGGGCAGAGCGTGCCGGCTGGGACCGATGTGCTGCGGTTGCACGGGTTCGCCCGCGCGATGCTGACGGCGGAACGATCGGCGCTCAACACGGTGCAGCATCTCTCGGGCATCGCGACGATGACGCGCGCTTATGTCGATGCGATTGCGGGCACTGGCGCCACGCTGCTCGACACGCGCAAGACCATTCCCGGCCTGCGCGCGCTGGAGAAATATGCGACGCGGATGGGTGGGGCGACCAATCATCGCATGGGCCTGTGGGATGCCGCGATGATAAAGGACAATCACGTTGCGGTGGCGGGCGGGGTCGGCCCGGCAGTCGCACGCGCGAAAGCGGCGGGAATCGTGCGGATCATCGTCGAGGTGGATGCGCTCGACCAGATCGAACCGGCGTTGGCAGCAGGGGCGACGCATCTGTTGCTCGATAATATGGACGTGCCGACGCTGCGCACGGCGGTAACGCAGGTTGCGGCGCGCGTACCGACCGAAGCTTCGGGTGGGGTGCGGCTCGACACGATCCGCGCGATTGCGGAAACCGGCGTGACCTATGTCAGCGTCGGGCGCTTGACGCAATCGGCTCCGGCAGCCGATATCGGGCTGGATTTTACAGCAGCATAAAGGGCGGACGATGCGGATTTACCTGGCGATCGGATGCGGGGCGCTGGCGATGCTGCCGGTCGCGGCGAATGCGCAAAGCCTGCAATGCACCGTTCCCGCAACGTTGCCGCGTCCACACCCCGATGTCGCTTCAGCCAGTCAGCCGCAACGGTTGCGTCCGATTACCGGCTACACGCTCGCGCTGACCTGGGCCCCGGAATATTGCCACAAGAATTTCCGCGATCCCTCCGCCAAGTTCCAGTGCCAAAGCGGCAATCGCTTCGGCTTTACGCTGCACGGCCTGTGGCCGGACGGGGTGGGCAAGGAGTGGCCGCAATATTGCACCGCCACCGCGTTGTTGCCGACGACGCTCATCAAGCAGCATGTCTGCTCGACTCCCTCGCCGCAATTGCTTCAGCATGAATGGGCCAAGCACGGCACCTGCATGGGCACCACGCCCGATGCCTATTTCAGCAAATCGACCGGCCTTTATGCCAAGCTGCGTTACCCCGATATGGATGCGCTGTCGCGCACTCCGCTCAACGCCGGGCAGTTGGCCGAGGCGATTGCGGCGGCCAATCCCGGCGTTCCGGCCAAGGCCGTACGCGTCACCGTCAATGACCGGGGATGGCTGGACGAGCTGTGGCTGTGTCTCGACAAACGCTTTGCCTATACGCGCTGTGAGGCGGGCTCTGGCGGCGTCGCCGACAATGCGACGGTGAAAATCTGGCGGGGAAAGCGCTGAGCACTACCCCGGAGAAGCACCATCAGCCGTTGATAACGGCAGTCGATGGATGGTGCTTGTCCAGGTGGCGCTTGATGATTTTCAGGTTGCGCGTGTTCGAACGAAACAGGAAATCGGGAACCGCGCCTACCACGGGGATCAGCCCCAGCAGAAAATCGATCCCGACATTGCCGAACATCCGCGCCATCTGCAGCTTGGACATGCCGAGGTTGCGCGCCTCCCACACCATCCACGCGCCCATCGCGGCACCGATCGCGTCACCACCGATCGGGATCAGGTCAAGAATCACGTCGAGCCCGATCTTGCGGTTGAGCAGCGGGACCGTGAACAGCCCTTCGAGCAAATGCTCCATCGCCTCGATCCGCTTGCGCACCGCCGCCGGATCGCGCCCGGCATAGCTGGAGGCGAGGGCGCCGAGGGGCGGGGGGCTCATGCGCGTGGTGGTGTTGGCCATGTCATCTCAATTGGTGTCGCTGCGGAGATGATTCAACGGGTGCCACGCCCGCGAGTTCCCGGTCCACGCCTTCAATCGCACGCTGACCAGCGACCAGCGTAGCGGACGGGCGATCGGGATGAAGGCGACATCGTTGGCGAGTGCCGCGTCAGCCGCCGCGATTTGTTGCGCGCGCATCCGTGGCGAGTCCGCATCGCGGGCGGCGTCGATGGCGGTTTGCGCGGCTTCGCTGCAAGGCTGGCAAGCGGTTGCGACGTACCAGCGACCGCTGTCATAGGGCGCGACCTCGTCGATCAGGCGCAGGTCCGCCGGGGCATTGGCGGCAACCCGTTCGGGCACGATGCCAAGCGAGACCAACGCCGCGCCGACATAACCGTAGAGCAACGTAGCGCCCGGACCATCGGGCAAGGCGATCCGCAGCCGGACCTCGCCTGGATGCGCGCCTTTCCACTGCGCGATGCGGGCCGTGGGACTCGGGTCTGTGTCGGCGGCGGGTTGGGCCCAATCCGGGACCGCAGGCGGCGCGGCGGAATCGAGCTGCTCGGGCAGCAATTGCGAGATCACCGCCCAATCGGATGAAATGGCCGTGGTGAAGGCGGCGCGGTCGATCGCGCGGGCGATCACCGCGCGATTGGCGGGGTCGGCAAGGACGCCGTCGCGATTTACGATCGCAAGCCCGAACAGCCCGGCAGCCGGATCCATGCGGCGGTTGAGCGGTGCCACCTGGCTGAGCGCCACCAAGGGCCAATCGGTAAAGGTTCCCCCCGTGACGAGTTGTGCCTCACGCCGTTCGAAGCGGACGATCGCGCGCGCCGCCCGTTCCCCAATCAGATGGATATTGGCAGCGGCGGGCGGTTCGACCACTTCGTCGTCGGGGCTGCGCGCTGGATCGAACGCCGGGCGGAGCAGAATGCCGCGCCCGCGCTGGGCCGTGGCGCGGAACGGGCCGCTGCCACTGGGAGGCCGCGCTCGAAAGATCGCGAGTTCGGGCTGGGCGAACAGCTTGAGCAGATCGGGACGTGGGCGTTTCAGGCGGATTTCGATCACTTCCGGCGTCATTTCCACGATCTCGTCGATCGCGGTCAAATAGGGACGCAGGATGTTGCGGGAATTGCTCGCGATTTGATGGCGTAGCACCTTGACCACGTCTGCGGCGGCCACGCGCTCGCCGTCATTCCACTCGCCGTCGCGCAGGCGGAAGATATAGCTTTTACCCTGGTCGATCACGCTCCAGCGCTCGGCGATGCCGGGTTCGATCTGGCCGCTTGCATCGAAGCGTACCAGGCCTTGCGCGGTCGAATCGAGCATCACCCGTGCGGGTGTGTCGAGCACCCCGCGCGCCGGATCGACGAGCGCCGGGGCACCTCCGATCGCGCTGACGGTGACTGGCCCGTCATCGGCACGCGGGCCGCAACCGGCAAGCAGGGTTAGCGCGGCAACCTCGATGATACGGCGCATTGATCGGTGCGGGTGGCGGTGTGTCATCCCTGCCATTGTGCCACCCCGCAGCCGCTGGTGCCACCCAGCTCATGCGCTTCCTTTGCGCTGGATTGCGGATTCGGGCGAGTCTTTAGATATTAAATGGTGCGGACGGCGGGACTCGAACCCGCACACCCTGAGGGCGAGGGATTTTAAGTCCCGTGCGTCTACCAATTTCGCCACGTCCGCTTGAATGACGTTCCAAGCGTACCGTGACCGCTGCGTCAAGTCGCTTAGACGTTGAGGCGCGCGCGCATTTCCTTGCCCGGCTTGAAATAGGGGACGCGCTTGGCGTCCACATCGACCAATTCGCCGGTACGTGGGTTGCGCCCGGTGCGCGCATCGCGTGCGCGGGTGGAAAAGGCACCAAAACCGCGCAATTCGACACGGCCTCCCACGGCCAGCCGTTTGGTGATTTCATCGAAAAAGGTAGTAACCAGCGCCTCGATGTCGCGCAGCGACAGATCGGGATTTTCGGCTGCCAATATTTGTACCAGTTCTGATCGGATCATCGCGTCGTTTCCTTGCCGCCGCAGCCTGGTTCCAATCGAATGAAGTGGCCGCTTCGGACTTTATTTATCGTAAGTCTATGGGAAACGATAGACACGAAACGACGTAAAAAGACAGGACGGGGCTACTCCATTTGGATGAATAGCCCCGTCCTTTGGCCTTACTTCTTGCTGTCGGCCCCTTGCGCCTTGAGCGCGGCGCCGAGGATGTCGCCCAGCGACGCACCCGAGTCGGACGAGCCATACTGCGCCACGGCCTGCTTCTCTTCGGAGATCTGCATCGCCTTGATCGAGAAGGTCGGCTTCTTCGAACGATCGAAACCGGTCACCATCGCATCGAACTTCTGGCCGGTCTGGAACCGCTCCGGACGCTGCTCGTCGCGATCGCGGCCGAGATCGGTGCGCTTGATGAAGCCGGTCGCGCCGTCGTCGCCAACCTGCACTTCGAGGCCCGCATCGCGGACTTCGAGCACGGTGACCGTGACGATGGCGTTCTTGCTCAGGCCCGACGAAGCGTTGCCGCCCGCTGCTGCTACACCGGCTGCCGGAGCACCACGCTCAAGCTGCTTCATGCCAAGCGAAATGCGCTCCTTCTCAGCATCGATGTCGAGCACGATCGCCTGAACGACCTCACCCTTGCGATGCAGGTTGAGCGCGTCTTCGCCCGACACGCCCCAGGCGATGTCCGACATGTGGACCATGCCGTCGACATCGTTGTCGAGGCCGATGAACAGGCCGAATTCGGTCGCGTTCTTGACTTCGCCTTCAACGGTCGAACCAATCGGATGCGCTTCGGCGAAGGCCTCCCACGGGTTGCTGATCGCCTGCTTGAGGCCAAGCGAAATACGGCGCTTGTCGGGATCGACTTCGATGACGACAACGTCGACTTCCTGCGAGGTCGAAACGATCTTGCCGGGATGGACGTTCTTCTTGGTCCAGGACATTTCGGACACGTGGACCAGGCCTTCGATGCCCGGCTCGAGCTCGACGAACGCACCATATTCGGTGATGTTCGTAACGCGGCCCGACAGCTTCGCGCCGACCGGATACTTGGCGGCGGCGCCTTCCCACGGATCGCTCTCGAGCTGCTTCATGCCGAGCGAGATGCGCTGGGTGTCCTTGTTGATGCGGATGATCTGAACGCGGACGGTATCGCCGATGTTCAGCACTTCCGACGGATGGCCGACGCGCTTGTAGCTGAGGTCGGTGACGTGCAGCAGGCCGTCAATGCCGCCCAGGTCAACGAACGCACCGTAATCGGTGATGTTCTTCACGACGCCGTCGATGATCTGGCCTTCAGCGAGGCTGAGGATCAGGCCCGAACGCTGCTCGGCGCGGGTTTCTTCGAGGATCGCGCGACGCGACACGACGATGTTGCCGCGCTTGCGGTCCATCTTCAGGATCTGGAACGGCTGCGGGATGTCCATCAGCGGGGTGACATCGCGCACGGGGCGGATGTCGACCTGCGAACCCGGCAGGAAGGCCACGGCACCGTTGAGGTCAACGGTGAAACCGCCCTTGACGCGACCGAAGATAACACCCTCAACGCGGGCGGTCTTGGCGAATTCGGTTTCGAGCGTGTCCCAGGCGGCTTCGCGGCGGGCGCGGTCGCGCGACAGCATCGCTTCGCCGTGGACGTTCTCGACGCGGTCAACGAACACTTCGACTTCATCGCCGACCTTCAGGTCAGCCTTCTGGCCCGGCATCGCGAACTCGCGCAGCGGCACGCGGCCCTCCGACTTCAAGCCGACATCGATGACGGCGAGGTCGTTCTCGATCGCGGTAACGGTGCCCTTGACGACGCGACCTTCGAAGCTGTCGGCACCGCCGAGAGTCATTTCGAGCAGGGCGGCGAAATCGTCGCGAGTTGGGTTTGCCTGAGTGGCCATAAAGTGTTGTATTCCTAAATCATGTTCCGGCCAGCCGGTTGTCTCCGGCGGTCTTGGCCTATGGTGTCGGGCTGGCCGTATGCGCAACCCGACATCCGTCGATCGGAGGGTAGGGAGGGACAAGTCGCGCGAATGCGAAAAGGGCGCGAGAGGACATGCCTGTCGCGCCAGCCTCCGTGAACACCGCTCACCGGACGATCGCGCTATAGCGCAGGATGCCATTGCGGGCAAGCCGTAGCGCGGCGTTGAAGGCGCGGTGCCAATGTCTATACCAACGCTAGAAAGATCAAGGGAAGAACGCGATGCGGAATTACCGGTTGGCGATTGGGATGGGCGCGTTGCTAATGATCGGTGGCAGCGCCGTCGCGCAGCTCGCCGATGACCCGCTGACCCGGCCGATTGCCCCCGACTATGCCGCGCGTTGGCTGGCACCGCAGCCGCCCGCGCGCATTTATGGCAACACCTATCTGGTCGGCTTTCGCAAGATGAACGTCGCGCTGATCGATACCGGCGCCGGGCTGATCCTGATCGATGCCGCGCTACCACAATCGGTTGCCGCGGTTGAGGCCAATATCCGCACGCTCGGTTTCAAGCTGCGCGACGTGAAGTTCATCCTCAGCACCGAGCCGCATTATGACCATGCCGGTGGATTGGCCGCGCTGGCGCGCGACAGTGGCGCGACACTTGTGGCCAGTGCGCCAGCCGCCAAAGCGCTTCGGCAAGGGCATAGCGATGCCGATGATCCGCAATTCGGCCAGTTACCCGATCTGCCTGCCGTTACCGGCCCGCTGCGCATTGTGCGCGATGGCGAGGTGATCCGGCTCGGCAAGGTCAGCGTAACCGCAGTGGTGACGCCCGGCCATACCGCCGGGAGCATGAGTTGGCGGTGGCGCTCCTGCGAAAACGGGCGCTGCCTGAACATGGTGTTCGCCTCCAGCATCAATCCGGTTTCGGTCGAAGGCTATCGCTTCTCCGATCCGGCGCACCATGCAATTGTCACCACGTTCCGGAGCACGATTGCCCGGGTCGGCGCGTTGCCCTGCGATATTTTGTTCACCGCGCATCCTGACAATGCGGGTGGCGACGTTACCTTTGCGCGCTTCGAGCAGCACCCGACGCCCAATCCGTTTATCGATTCCGCAGCCTGTCGAAAACTGAGTGCCAGCTACACAAGCATCGTCGACGAAAGGTTGGCCAAGGAAACCAAGCCTGCCGTCGTGCAGTAAGCACGAGCGGAGGTGGGGTGCAATACGCAAGCCTATTGGTGAGTGCACCCAACTCAAGTTTTGGTGGGCCGCACACAGCTTACCCGCTCCACCGAAGGTTTCCGGGTGGCGCTTCAACCCGGGAATAATCGCAGTTTCGCCACTATCGTCATCAAACCCCACAAAGCCAGTAGGCCTATTTTGGGTGGCCGCTAAATCCAGGGGAGGTTTAGCCGGTAGTTAGAAAACGGTATGAACAATAAACCGAATCGGTTTGGTTCATTATTTTGTCCGTTTGGAGCCGAGCTGCTGGATAAATGTTTTAAGGCAGCGTGTGGGCACCATTTTGAGCTTGCTCTAACGATACAGTGTTCCATTCTACGCGCTCGCGGCAATGAGTCGTGAAGATCAAAAAGGAAGTGGACGCTATGCTGAAGCTCAAGGTCACATTATTTACTGTTCTCGCTGTTTCGGTGCTGGGGGTATCCCAAATTGCTTCAGCACAAACAAATGCTGCCAAGCTTGCAGCCGCGCGAGCATGTGATGGAAACCAATGGAGCCTAAAAGGTTACGATAGCTACAAGGACTGTATCGCCGACTACATCGCTTATTATCCGGATCTTCCGCCGGGCCAGGGGACGGAATTGTGAAGCGCGCAGGTCGTTTTGGTGCCTGCGTCCGGATTTAGCGTTTAGGCTAAACCTTTCTCCGAGGTTCTCGCCTCAACGATGGCGATCGCGCGTTGCACGCTGGCTTCGATCGAGAGGAAGCTGGTGTCGAGCAAGGCCGCATCGTTGGCGGGAACCAGCGGGGCGTTGGACCGTGTCGAATCGCGCAGGTCGCGTGCGCGAATGTCCGCCAGCACCTTGTCGAGGCTGATCGTCGAGCCGTGCGCGCGCAGTTCCGCATGGCGGCGCTTGGCGCGGATGTTGGGGGTGGCGCGGATGAACAGCTTGGCGTCGGCGTCGGGGGCGATCACCGTGCCGATGTCCCGCCCGTCGAGCACTGCGCCGCCGGGCTGATAGGCGAAGCGCTTTTGCCGGTGGAACAACGCAGCACGCACCAGCGGATGCGCCGACACGATCGAAGCGAGCGAACCGATCGCGTCGCTGCGCAAGATCGGATCATCGAGCAGGGCATCGTCGAAATCGCACGCGGCGACCGCATCGGCCTCGATCGAACCGTCGAGTTCCAGCCGCGCGACATTCGCCGCAACCGCGCGATACAGCAGCCCGGTGTCGAGATGCGGCAAGCCATAATGGTGGGCCAGCGCGCGTGCGATCGTGCCCTTGCCGGACGCGGCAGGTCCATCGACGGCAATAATCATCGGCGAAAACTCAAAATACGAACCAATCCAAGAAGAGCTATCGCGGCCCAGGCCAGTTCAAGGGCGAGCGCGGGGAGGTTGTAGTTCACCATCAGCGACACCGCCAGCAGCGATGCACCGAGAAAGTTCAACCCGTTCGACAACAGGTTCGGCGCGGCATTGCGCAATGTCTGATAGGCAAAACCGGCAAGGATGGTCAGCGCGCCCACGAAACCAAGGATATCGGCGCTACGCGAATCGATCATTCCGCGCCGCCCTGCAAGTGCGCGATCTGGGCGAAAAAGGCGGGGTAGCTGGTCGCGACCGGGCTCGCATCGTCTAGCGTGACGCCTGTGCGGCAATTGAGCGCCGCCACCGCCATGCTCATCGCGATGCGGTGATCGAGCACGGTCGCCACCGTGCCGCCGCCGGGGAGCGGATCGCCGCCGCTGCCGTCGATAATCATGCCATCCTCGACCTCTTCGACGCGCGCGCCGATCGTGGAGAGCGCCGCCGCCATCGCGGCGATGCGGTCCGATTCCTTGACGCGCAATTCGTCGGCCCCGCGCGCAATCGTCCGCCCCGAGGCGAAAGCGGCAGCGACGAACAGCACGGGATATTCGTCGATCATGCTCGGCGCGAGATCGGGCGGGATTTCGATGCCGGTAAGCGCGGCATGGCGCACGCGCAGGTCCGCGACCGGCTCGCCGCCAACCTCGCGCCGGTCGCGTTCCTCGATGCTGGCGCCCATCATGCGCAGCGCGGTGAACAGGCCGGCGCGGGTGGGGTTGAGGCCGACATTTTCGACGACGATGTCCGAGCCCGGCACGATCGTCGCCGCGACGACCAGGAAGGCGGCGGAGGAGGGGTCGCCCGGCACGACGATCTGTTGGGGGACAAGTTCGGCTTCCCCGGTGATCGAGATGATGCGCCCCTGCGGCGATGGTTCCACCGTTACATTTGCGCCGAAGCCGCGCAGCATCCGCTCGCTATGGTCGCGCGTCGCCACGGGTTCGATCACGCGGGTGATGCCCGGTGTGTTGAGCCCGGCCAGCAGCACCGCCGACTTCACTTGCGCCGAGGCAACAGGCAGCGTGTAGGTGATCGGAATGGCGGGGCAGATCCCGCGCAGCATCAGCGGCAGACGTCCGCCCGGGCTCGCGGTAAATTCCGCGCCCATTTGCGATAGCGGCGTGATAACGCGCCCCATCGGACGCTTCGACAGCGAGGCATCGCCAATAAAGGTGGCGATGATCGGATGGCTGGCGACCAGCCCCATCAACAGCCGCGTCGATGTACCCGAATTGCCCATCTCGATCGCGTTCGCAGGCTGCAACAGGCCCCCGACACCGACGCCATCGATCGTCCACACGCCATCATCACCCCGGACGATGCTTGCGCCCATCGCGCGCAGCGCGGCGGCGGTGGCGAGGACATCCTCGCCTTCCAGCAGGCCGGTCACCCGGCTGGTGCCGACCGCGAGTGCCGAAAACATCAGCGAACGGTGGCTGATCGATTTGTCGCCCGGCACGCGAACGCGGCCGGTGAGCGGACCGGAGGGTTTGATTTCAAGCGGAGCGGGTGTAGGATGTGCCATCGGCCCCGCGCTTTGACAGTGCGCTTGCGCTATGGCAAGGCGCGCCCCACTTTGCGGCGTCGCGGTCGCAAAATCTCATTTTCATCTTGAAGAAGGTCAACTCGGCATATGATCCAGCCGGAATGGGGCACGAAACGTACCTGCCCGAAATGCGCCACTCGCTTTTATGATCTGGGCAAGGACGATCCCGTCACGTGCATCAATTGCGGTGCGCATTGGGAGCCGGAGCCGATCCTGAAATCGAAGCAGCCGCTGCCGTTCGAGCAAGCCAAGCCCGAGCTGATCAAGAAGGACGACGATCTCGCTGGTGATGACGAGGATCTGGACACCGGTGAAGACGAGGAGCCCTCGCCTGATGACGAGGTCGATCTCGGCGGTGACGACGATCTCGGCGTGGAAGCGCCGACCAGTGACGACGATCATTGATTTTCGGGCGTAATCGATGATTTTTTTGGCAAGCGGCGCATTGGCCGCTTGCCAAGGGCGCGCCGCCTCGGTAGGGGCGACGCCTTCCCGCTGAAGGTCCGGTTTTACGGACCTTCGAAAACGCGATGGGGCCGTAGCTCAGCTGGGAGAGCGCTGCAATGGCATTGCAGAGGTCAGGGGTTCGATCCCCCTCGGCTCCACCATATTTCGCAAGAGCGTGTTAAGGCGCTTCGCGAATTTTTCCCACGGCATTGCTTTCTGCGAGCCGCCGCGTGCGACGTGTGCGTTGCAACCGTAAAGCTATCCTGTATCCGGCCGCTCGCACTCTGTTGCCACACCCCTAGCGTATCGGCGGGGCGGCGTTTACATGGACCGCCACGACTCGCTCCCCACCACGCGCAGGACACGGCATCTCATGGACATTCGACTCGGCTTAACCTTCGACGATGTCCTGCTCGTGCCGGCCGAATCCGACATCGTGCCCAGCCAGACCAACACCGCGACGCGCGTGACCAGGGGTATCGCGCTCGACATCCCGATCCTGTCCTCGGCAATGGATACGGTGACCGAGGCGGATATGGCGATCGTGATGGCGCAATTGGGCGGCATCGGCGTGCTGCACCGCAATCTTGAGATTGACGAACAAGTCGCCGCGGTGCGCGCGGTCAAGCGGTTCGAAAGCGGCATGGTCGTCAACCCGATCACGATCACGCCCTCCGCAACGCTCGCCGAGGCGCAGGCGTTGATGGTGCGTAACCGCATCAGCGGCATCCCGGTGGTAGAGGCTGATGGCAAGCTCGTCGGCATCCTCACCAACCGCGATGTGCGTTTTGCCGAAAACCCGCATCAGCCGGTGTCCGAGCTGATGACGCACGAAAACCTCGCGACCGTCTCGACCGGTGTCGGCAAGGAAGAAGCGCGGCGTTTGCTGCATCAGCGCCGCATCGAGAAATTGCTGGTGGTGGACGAGGCCTATCGGTGCGTTGGCCTCATCACGGTCAAGGATATCGAAAAAGCCGTCACCTATCCCAACGCCACCAAGGACGCCGCCGGGCGCTTGCGCGTTGCCGCGGCGACGACGGTGGGCGACAAGGGCTTCGCGCGCACCGAGGCACTGGTCGATGCCGAGCTCGACCTCGTCGTGATCGATACCGCGCACGGCCATAATCGCGACGTGGCGCGCGCGGTTGAGCGGGTGAAGAAGCTGTCCAATTCAGTGCAGGTGATCGCCGGCAACGTCGCCACCGCCGAAGCGACGCGCGCGCTGATCGATGCCGGGGCCGATGGGATCAAGGTCGGCATCGGGCCGGGCTCGATTTGCACCACGCGCGTTGTCGCGGGTGTCGGCGTGCCGCAATTGACGGCGGTGATGGATTGCGCCGAAATCGGCCGGAAAGCGGGTGTGCCGGTGATCGCCGATGGCGGCCTGCGTACCTCGGGCGATCTTGCCAAGGCGCTCGCGGCGGGTGCCTCTGCGTGCATGATCGGATCGCTGCTGGCGGGCACCGAGGAAGCGCCGGGCGAGACCTTCCTGTATCAGGGCCGCGCCTATAAATCGTATCGCGGCATGGGCTCGGTCGGCGCGATGGGGCGGGGTTCTGCCGATCGTTATTTTCAGGGCGACATCAAGGATCAGATGAAGCTGGTGCCCGAAGGCATTGAAGGTCAGGTCGCGTTCAAGGGCCCGGCCAAGGACGTGATCCATCAGCTTGTTGGCGGGATTCGCGCGGCGATGGGCTATACCGGCTCGGCCACGCTTGAGGATTTGCAGGCGCGCGCGCGCTTCGTGCAGATTACGGGCGCGGGCTTGAAGGAAAGCCATGTGCACGACGTCGACATTACGCGCGAAGCGCCGAATTACCCGACGCGCTAAGTGCATCTCCCTCTCCCCGCTTGCGGGGAGAGGGCTGGGGAGAGGGGTCGTGTCGCGCCGCCTTCCCATTGCAGCCCCTCTCCCCCGACCCTCTCCCCTGAAGGGGAGAGGGAGAAAGATGCCATGACCCCATCTGCCCGTACCCAAGCCGCAATCGAGCTGCTCGACCAGATCATCGCCGGCGCGCGCGATTCGGGGGCGGCGGCGGATACGCTGGTCGCGCGCTACTTCGCGACGCGGCGGTATGCCGGTTCGAAGGACCGCCGCGCGGTTCGCGATCTCGTCTATGCTGCGATCCGGGAGCTTGGCGAGCGTCCGGCATCGGGGCGCGCGGCGATGCTCGCTCTGGCCAGAAAGGACCCGGACATTGCCGCGACCTTTGACGGTGTCGGCCACGGCCCAGCGGTGATTGGCACAGGCGAAACGCCCGCCAAGACGGGCATTGCCCCCAATTGGATCCTCGATCGCTTGCGCCAGTCGGGCCTCGACAATGCCGAATTTCCGGCGTTGATCGATCGTGCTCCGCTCGACGCGCGCATCAACCGCGCCATCGACGAAGCGATCGACATTGCGGGTGCGGAACCGATTGCGGGCCTGCCCAACGGGCTCCGTTTGCCGTCGGGCACGCAAGTCGAACAGCTTCCGGCGTACAATCACGGCGCGATCGAAGTGCAAGATGCGGGCAGCCAGTTCGTGACGCTCGCCGCGCGGGCGCAGCCGGGCCAGCGTATCGTCGATCTGTGTGCAGGTGCTGGCGGCAAGACGCTCGCGCTGGCGGCGGCGATGGACGGGCAGGGCGCCGTGCTCGCCACCGATACCGACCGTGCGCGCTTGTCCCGCCTGGCCCCGCGCGCAGAACGCGCGCGCGCTGGCATCATCGAAACGCGGCTGCTCAATCCGGGCCGCGAGGTCGAAATGCTCGACGATTGGGTGGGCAGTGCCGATTGTGTGCTGATCGATGCGCCCTGTTCGGGCACTGGCACGTGGCGACGCAATCCCGAGGCGCGCTGGCGGCTCACCCCCGACCGGATCGAGCGGCTGGTCGAGACACAGCGCCATGTCCTCGAAGTCGGCGCGACACTGGTCAAGCCCGGCGGTGCCCTTGTCTACATCGTCTGTTCACTGCTCGATGAGGAAGGCGCGGGGCAAGTTTCGGCCTTCCTCGCGGCCAATCCGGGGTGGCGGGCGCAGCCGCTTGATCTGGGGGCAGGGCGTGCGCAGGGGGCGGGTACGCGGCTGACACCGGCACATGATGCGACCGACGGCTTTTTTGTCGCGCGATTGCAACGCGCGTGATAGCTCTGTCGCCGTGCCAAAGCTGGAGTATCTCATGCGTTATACGTCCGTCGCCGTCGCCGCTGCGCTGACGCTGCTCACCGTTGCGACCGCGGTGCAGGGGCAACGCGGTGAGGATACGATCGATGGTCGCTCGATGGCGCTGCTCGTGCGCGGGCGTGCGCTGCAGGCGGCGGGCAATCTCGACGCGGCGACCGACACGTTGGAAAGCGCACTGGCGGTTGATCCGCGCAATCGCGGTGCTTTCGTGGCGCTGGCGGAGGTTGCCAAAAGCCGGGGCCTGCCGGGCAAGGCCATTCGGCTGTATCGCGAGGCGCTCTCGCTCGACCCCAATGACGTGGTGGCGCTCAGCGGGCAGGGCGAGGCTTTGGTCGCCAAGGGTGCGGTTGCGCGCGCGCGGGAAAATCTGGCGCGGATCAAGACGGTGTGCAGCAAGCGCGCATGTCCTGAGGTAGCGGCGCTATCGGCGTCCATCGCCAAGGGGCCGGCAGTGGTGACCGCCGCTACGACCGTCGCCGGGGCGACCGTAAAGAAAGACTGAGCGGGGGTGCCCAATCCTCCCCGTGCCGGGGAGGAGCGAGTTAACCCAGCGCGTGCGCCAGGGCGACGAACTCGGCAACGCTGACGGTCTCGGCGCGGCGGGTCGGGTCAATACCAACCCGCTCCAGTGCTTCGAGTGCGCCTGCCACGCCCTTCAGGCTTTGCCGGAGCATCTTGCGGCGCTGCCCGAACCCCGCCGCCGTCAGCCGCTCCAGCGTCGCGAAGCGCACGCCTTCGGGCGCGTCTGAGGGCACGATATGCACCACCGCTGACATTACCTTGGGTGGCGGGGTAAAGGCAGAGCGATGGACCGGCATTGCCAGCGTGGCGCGTGACCGCCACTGCGCGAGCACCGCAAGCCGCCCATACGCCTCGCCATCGGTCGGCGCGACGATGCGGTCGGCGACTTCGCGCTGGAACATCAAGGTCAGGCTTTGCCACCACGGAGCCCACTCCGCCGACAGCCAGCGCACCAGCAACGCCGTGCCGATATTATACGGCAAGTTGGAGGCGATGTGCGGCTTGCCCTCGAACAACGCGGCGGCGTCGATTTCCAGTGCATCGCCTTCGATCACGCGCAGCTTGCCCGGAAACGCCTCGCCCAGTTCAGCGAGTGCGGGGATACAGCGATGGTCGCGCTCGACAGCGGTGACCCGCGCGCCCGCTGCGAGCAAGGCGCGGGTCAGGCCGCCGGGACCGGGGCCGATTTCCAGCACCTCAGCATCGTGCAAATCCCCCGGAATACGCGCAATCCGCGCCAGCAATTGCGCATCGAGCAGGAAATTCTGGCCCAACGCCTTGCTCGCATTCAGGCCATAGCGCGCAATGATGTCGCGCAGCGACGGAAGGTTAGGGCGCGGTGGCGCCGCGTCAGCCTGGCTCACGCGTCGGCGGCGGCGCGGCGTTCGGCTGCCTCGCCCGCAAGCCGGATTGCGGCGATCGTCGCACCGGGTTCGGCAATGTTCTTGCCCGCAATATCGAAAGCCGTCCCGTGATCGGGCGATGTCCGCACAATCGGCAGCCCAAGCGTGATGTTTACGCCCGAATCGAAATACAGCGTCTTGATCGGGATGAGCGCCTGATCGTGATAACAGCACATCGCCGCGTCATAAGTCGCGCGGGCGCGGGCATGGAACATCGTGTCGGCGGCAAACGGACCCGTCGCATCGATGCCGTCGGCACGCAGAATCTCGATTGCGGGGGCGATCAGGTCAATCTCCTCGCGACCGATTGCGCCGCTCTCGCCCGCATGGGGGTTGAACCCGGCAAAGGCGATGCGCGGATTGAGAATACCGAAATTGCGCGCCAGTCCGCGTGCGGTCGCCCGCCCTTTCGACACGAGCAAATCGACCGACAAGAGATCGCTGACGGCGGCAAGCGGAACGTGCGTGGTAATCGGCACCACGCGCAAATCAGGACCGGCCAGCATCATCACGGCATTTTCGCCCGCAATGCCGCAGCGTTCGGCGACGAACTCGGTCTGGCCGGGATGATTGAAACCAATCTGATAGAGTTGCGCCTTCGACACCGGCCCCGTCACCAAGGCGCGCGCGGCACCCGAGCGCACCAACCCGGCGGCAAGCTCCAGCGCGCGCAGTGCGCAGCGCGCGCCCTCGACATCGGGAATCCCGGGGACGATCTCGCCGCCATCCTCGACCGTCAGCACCGGCAATGCCGTTTCGAACACGCGATTGGCATCTTCTGGATGCGAAATCGGCTCGATCGGGCCATCCCACACCGCCGCAACCGCGCGGGCATCCCCGGTCGCAAAAAAGGCCGGTAAACCCGCCGCCACGCGCTGCGCCCAGGCCTTGGCGATGATCTCGGGGCCGATCCCCGCCGGATCTCCCATCGATATGGCGAGCGGCGCGAGCATGGCGTTTGTCCCCCGGTCAGCGATATTCGATGATCGCGTCGCGCCGCAAATCGCGCAGCAACTGGTTCGCGCGCAAGTTGACCCGCGAATTTTCCATCGAGGTTCGTACCTGTTCGACGCCAGGAATGCGCGGGCCGGTCGCTTCGTCGCGACCGCACAGCACCAGCGAGCGAATGCCATCCTTGGCAGACCCGAAGGGCGGGGTCGATTCACCGACCTGAAGCTTGAGCATGATGTCGCGCAGCGGCCCCGGCAAATCCTTGATCCGCACCGAATCATTGTCGACCACATCGGCACCGAGCGCGGTCGCAACCTTGGCGACTTCACCACAGCCGTGGATCGTCTGGCTCAGCTTGGCGAATTCGGCCACACGCGCCTCGGCCTGCGCCGCAGTCGTGCCCTCGGCAAAAAGGACGCTGAGCTGCTTAAGCGTCAATTTCGCATCAAGCGGATCAGCCACGCCAACCTTGCGGGTATCCACCAGATAGACGATCGAGAACCCCCCCGGCACCTCGATCGGGCCAGCCAGATGCTCGGGCGTCATCGATTTGATCGCTTCGACCAAGGACGGCGGCAATTGCGCCAATTGGGTTTCGCTCAGCCAGTCGAGATCGCCGTCGGTCGCGCGCGTCGTCGCGTCGGACAGGCGCGCATAATAACCGAACGTATCGTCGCCTTTTTCGCGCTTCTGGATCGAAACGATGATCTGTTGCGCCTGGTTGAACACTTCCTGCGCGCGATCCGGATCAGCCTTCAGGTAGATTTCGCGGACGTGATATTCGGTCGTACCCTGCTGCTTCTTCAGCTTCTCGATGATGGCATTGACCTCTTCGTCGCCGACATTGATGTCAACCTTGCGCCGCAGATAGCGGTTCCACGACAGTTCGGCTTCGATCTGGCGCTTGAGTGAGCGCTCCGACGAACCGATACCGCTAAGGTAGATGCGCATTTCGGCGATCGATTTGCCAAAATTGCGCGCGACGGTTTCGTAGCTCTTGCTCACCTCATCCGGCGCGACTTTGACCTCGGCGGTCTTGGCCTGCTGGATCTGCAACGTTTCGTCGATCAATTGGCGCGCGGTCAGCAGTTTATATTGCTGCATTTCCTCGGGCGATAGCTTCAGGTCGCGCGCGGCCACCAGCAACGCCACGCGCTGGTCGATATCCGTGCCGGTAATGACAGCACCGTTGACGATCGCGGTCGGCTTGCGGACGTTGGGATCGACCTTGCCGAAAATCTGCAGATTCTTCGGGATGTCGAGCCCCACGACGGGCGTTGCATCGTCGGGCACGGTCTGCGCGATCGAACCACCGCTGGTCGATACAAGGGCGACCAGTGCCGCGCTCAGCGCCAAACGGCGGCCAAACGACCCCAGGCCGGTGGTGGTTGCGCCGGTCTTCTTGGTGATATCAGTCTTCACGTAGTTAAAATCCCATCCCGTGCGGCCTGCAGTTCTGCCTGACCCAAGGAGCCCGTTGAAAGTCCGTGCAACCAGCCGCCTGAACCAGTGCTTAGCGGCCAAGATTTTTGAATGCCAGCGTCAACAGGAAGCTGTTGCCGCTGCGTGCGTCGCCGGTGTCCTGATAATCGCGTTTCCACGTCACCCCCAGGCGCAGACAGTCATCCTCATATTGCACACCCAGCCGGTGCCGCACGGGATCGAACCCGTTGGCGAGCGACAGCGGGTCTTCGTTCCGATCGGTCAGGTCGATCACGGTCGATCCGAATACCGACCAGAATTTGGTAAGCTGCACCCGCGCGCCCAACCGCACTTCTTCGCGATCGCGCAAATCTTCGAGCGTCGGGTCGATATTGCGGTTGAGCCGGAGATAGCCGACCAGCACATAGGTGCTCCGCGTGCCAACGGTCGCATCGACCTCGTTGCGACGAATCGCGAGATTGCCTTTGTCGAGGCGGTAGCGATGCGTGATCGACACGAAATCGTGATAACGGATTTCGGTGCGGCCAACGATGTCCGACACACGCCCCGAAAGACCTGTCCCATCGGGGAACAGCGTCTCGCGATTGTTCAAGCGATAGCTTTGGCCGATATTGGTCGAAATCGACAGACCCGGCAGGTTCGCCGCCCAATCCACCCCATAAGTGAAGCGCGTCGAATCCTCGAACCGGTCATAACCCGGAAAGCGATTGAGCGCGAACAGGTTCGAATCTTCCAGATCGACCGAGCGGGCATCCTCATTCGGCACCGCCAAATTGGTGGTTTGTGGCGAGGCGACGATCTGGAAACGGGGGGTAAGCCGCTGCGTTCCGCCAAGGAAAGTGCCGATGAACGGCCATTTTACGTCGATCGCAAACGCCCCGATTGCGCGGGCGCTGATCCCTTCATTGCCGCGATAGCTCGCGACCGTGGTGGCCAGCGTATCATGCGCATTATACACATCGCCCCGGCCGAAGGCGGTAAAGGTCACTTCCTGGCCCCAGGGGGTGAGCTTGCGCAGATCCCAGCGCGCGCTGGCAAAGGCGCGTTGCGTGTCCTGGCCAGCCGGGCGTGAAATGGCGAGGCTGTTCGCCTGCAACTCGATTGTGCCGCCAAGCAGGTGCTCGGCGAACCGATGGCGATAGTCGATTTCGGGCAGGGCAATCGGTTGCAGGCCCTGCCGGTCGGAGACGCGCAATGTCTGTACGTACCAGCCGGTGATCGCGAAATAGCTGTCGGTGTCGATGCGTTCGAGGTTGGCGGTGGTCCGCAAACGATCGTCACGCGAAATGTCATAGCGACGTAGGAAAGTGCGATCGGTGGTCAGCCGCAGCGATCCGCTGACGCTCCAATTCTCGTTGAGCTGAAAGCGGCCGACGCCATCGAGATAGCCGCGGAACGAATTGGGTGTGCCGGGCGCGGTTGGCGTCAACAGGTCGACGCTACGCGGGCTCGCCGTGGCATAGCCCGTGATCGTATAGGCGCCGAGCGTGTTGAGTTCCCGATATTCTGCCTTGAGCAACGGTAGCACCGCGCTGAAGAAGCGCGGCGTGATCGTCAGCCCGCGATTTGGGGCCAGCGCGAAATGATAAGGCTGCGCGAATTCGAAACCGTTGACGCGACCGTAGCGGAAATCCGGGGTGAGCAAGCCGCTATTATTGCCTCCCCCGACCGGGTTGGAGAAAGCGGGCAAAGGCAGCGTGGGCAAGCCAAACAGATTGATGCGCGCGCCGGTGTAATAAATCCGTTCACGATCGGGGCGATACAGCACGCGAACCGCCGTAATCTTCCACGACGGCTCCTTCGGGCAGTTGCTCGAATCGGTCACCGCGCACGGCGTATAGGCCGCGTCCTCCAGCACCACGACTTCATCGAGCGAGCGCGTGCCCTTGCGCGCCGCCAGCCGCCCGCCTTTTTCGAGCACGAGCAACATATTGTCGACGACGCCGTCCTTCAGCGCATCGGTCAGGGCGATCGAATCGCCATAAGCAGTGTCGCCGCCCGGGTTTACGACAGCGATGTTTCCGCTGGCCTGGACCTGGCCGGTCTTGCGGTTCCACACCACCTTGTCGGCGCGCAGACGGTTGCCAGCGCGATACATGCGGACATCGCCGATCGCGGTGACGACGTCGTCCTTGCTGTCATATTCCAGGTTACCCGCAGTAAACTGCACCTGATTGTCGTTCGCGCTCGGCGTGGCGGACGGGGGCGGCGGCGCGACCGGGCGGGCCTGCAAATCCTGCGCGCGCGCCGGAACGGCGAGCAACACAGCGGGGAACACACAAGTGGCAAGGAGAACGGCACGCTTCACGTCGGAACAAGCACCCTGTTGCGAGAAGGCCCCGGATGTACCCCGGTTGCCGCTGATCGATCCCGCCCTATCGCATCGACACCGCTCTGCTGCAATCGTGCTGCGGTGAATTCGGCGTAGCCGCTTTGCCAGCGCGGCGTGGCTGTCCTAAGAACACGCGACTCATCGCATTTTTCGTAACCGAGGCCTCCCCGTAATGCAGATCGATTTTTCCAGCGCCGCGCCAGCGCCCGCTGCCGCCATTGCCCTCCTTGTCGAGAAAGACGGGCTCACCCGGCTCGCGACGACACTGATCGACGCAGCGTCGCTCGATTTGGTTAAGGCGGCAGCGCAGGCGAGCCGTTTCGAGGGGGAAGCGGCTGGTGTGGTCGAGACCTTCGTGGCCGATGGTGCCGGTGGCGTGCGTCGTGTCCTGCTGCTGGGGACCGGGGCAGCGGGTGAGCCCGAGTTGGAACGGGCAGGCGGCGCGTTGACCGCGCGGCTGCTCACTTCGGGCGTGCAGTCGGTCAGCGTCGATTTTGCCAGCGCCGGAGCCACGCCAAAGGCCGCCGCGCGCTTCGCGGCAGCGGCGGCGCAGCGTGGCTGGCGGCACGACATTTATCGCACCAAGCTGCCCGAGAAATCCAAGCCGACGCTGACGACAATCGTGCTGCACGGCACGCCCGACGGCACCGATGCTTCGTGGAGCAAGCAGAAGGCGCTGACCGAAGGCCTTGAATTGACCCGCACGCTGGTGGCCGAGCCGCCCAACGTGATCTATCCCGAAACCTTCGTCGCCAAGGTGCGCGCCGAAGTCGCGGGGATGGGCCTGGAGATCACCGTGCTCGGCGAGGCGGAGATGCGCGAACTGGGCATGGGCTCGTTGCTCGGCGTGTCGCAGGGTTCGGCCAAGCAAGCACAATTGCTGGCGCTCAAATGGAATGGCGCGGGGGAGGGCGATCCGGCCCTCGCATTCGTCGGCAAGGGGGTTACCTTCGATACCGGCGGTATTTCGCTGAAGCCCGGGCCCGGCATGGAAGACATGAAGTGGGACATGGGCGGTGCGGGCGCGGTGGTCGGCGCGATGAAGGCGCTCGCCGGGCGCAAGGCCAAGGCCAATGTTATCGGCGTGTGCGGCCTGGTCGAGAACATGCCCGATGGCGATGCGATCCGCCCCGGCGATGTGCTCACCTCGATGTCGGGCCAGACGATCGAAGTGCTCAACACCGATGCCGAAGGGCGGCTGGTATTGTGCGACGTCATCACCTGGGTGCAGCGCACGCATCACCCCAAGACGATCGTCGATCTCGCCACGCTGACCGGCGCGATGATCGTTAGCCTCGGCAATGAACATGCCGGCTGCTTTGCCAATGACGATGCGCTGGCCGATCAATTACTGGCGGCGGGCAAGGCCACGGGTGACTTGTTGTGGCGCTTCCCGTTGTCGGATGCGTATAACAAGCTGATCGACAGCCCGATTGCCGACATGAAGAATGTTGGCCCGCGCGGGGCAGGGTCTATTACGGCGGCGCAATTCATCCAGCGTTTCGTCGAACCCGGCGTGAAATGGGCGCATCTCGACATCGCCGGCATGGTGTGGGCCGACAAGCCAGGCGCGACCTATGACAAGGGCGCGACCGGGTATGGCGTGCGCTTGCTCGACCGGTTCGTGGCGGACAATTTCGAGGGCTGAGGCTGAGTTCCCCTCCCGCTTTGCGGGAGGGGCTAGGGGAGGGGAGTTTGAAACCGGGCTGGGGGAGGTGAGTAAGAAGTGCAAGTCGATTTCTACCACCTGACGCTTCAACCACTCGATCGCGTTCTCCCGCGCATTGCCGAGCGCGTGGTCGAGGGCGGCGGGCGGCTGCTGGTGGTGGCGGAAAGCCCGGATCAGCGTGGTGCGCTCGACCGGCTGTTGTGGACGTACGCCCCTGACAGTTTCCTGCCGCACGCGCAGGCGGATGGCGAAGGCGATACCGCGCAACCTATCCTGATCGCCGAGCAGCCGGTCGCGGCGAACACCGCCCGCAACATCGCGCTGGCAGACGGCATCTGGCGCGAGGAAGCGCTGGGGTTCGACCGCGCCTTCCATTTTTTCGATGAAGACCGCATCGGCGCGGCGCGGGCGGTGTGGAAAGCGCTGGCCGATCGTCCCGAAATCGAACGCCGTTACTGGAAGCAGAACGACAATGGCCGCTGGGAGCAAGCGGCCTGAGGCTTGTCCAGAGGCTTACCCAGAGACTTGCTTTGCCGCGTCCCCGCGACTAGGGACACGCGACTTTCCAAAATCCCCCAACCATCAACACAGGAGCTTCACGGTCATGGCCGCGAACCGCACGTTTTCGATCATCAAGCCCGACGCCACGCGCCGCAACCTGACGGGTGCCGTCACCAAGATGCTTGAGGAAGCCGGCCTGCGCGTCGTCGCTTCAAAGCGCATCCAGATGACGCGCGAGCAGGCTGAGGGCTTCTACGCCGTCCACAAGGAACGCCCGTTCTTTGGGGAACTGGTCGAGTTCATGATTTCGGGCCCGGTCGTCGTGCAAGTGCTCGAAGGCGAGAATGCGATGCAGCGCAACCGCGACATCATGGGCGCGACCAACCCCGCCAATGCCGAACCGGGCACGATCCGCAAGGAACTGGCCGAATCGATCGAAGCCAACACCGTCCACGGTTCGGATTCGGACGAGAATGCGGCGATCGAAATCGCATACTTCTTCAAGCCCGAAGAAATCGTCGGCTGAGCTTGGCCGTGCAGTGGCGCGTGCGACAGGCAGGGGTGGCGGATGCCGACCTGCTGTCGCTCGTCGCCAATGCAACCTTTCTGGATACCTATGCGCCGTCCCTGGATGGCGCGGATTTGCTCGCGCATTGTCTCAAGAACAATCGCGCCGATGCCTTTGCGGTCTGGCTCGCCGACCCCGCGATCGTCGTGACCGTTGCCGAGATCGAGCCGGGCCATGCGCCGCTTGGATATGCGGTTCTCACGCGCCCCAATTTCCCGATTGCGCTGGAGCCAACCGATATCGAGCTGCGCCGTATCTACTCGCTGCGGCAGGCGCATGGGACTGGTGTCGGCCCAGCGCTGATGGCGCGCGCAATTGAGGACGCTGCGCGGTTGGGGGCTGAACGCTTGCTGCTCGGCGTGTGGGAGCAGAATGCGCGCGCCCGCACTTTTTACGAACGGCACGGCTTCCGCGTAATCGGCACGCGCGAATTTCAGGTCGGCACCGAAGTGCATATCGACCCGATCTACGCGCTGGATCTTTCGGCTATGCCTTCGCCTTTGGCTTGACGCCGTTCCACACCGCGTCGAGGCGGGCTTGCGTGCCGCCAAGCTCGTGCAGGTGTAGGCTTTCGAGTTTGAGCGAACGGCCTGAGAGCACGGGGATCGGGCCGTCTTCGCTCTTCCAGCCAATGTCATAAATGCCACGCGTCGTTCGCGGGGTATCGCCGTCCCAATAGGTCAGAACGATCAGGACGGGGAGGCGACCGGACTTCTTGTCCGGCGAGTCCTCGATCGATTTCAACAACGCATGTTTGAACCATTCACGATCGATCGTATCGCCGACAGTGTCCTTGCTGCCGACCGCGAGGGCGCTCGGAAAGGTGACGGTCGCGTCGCGGATGGCGTGGCGGTCGTCATGCTGGAGGAGCAGGGCCGCGCCGTTGGCCGTCGGCACCGCGCGCACGTCGAAGCGCGCCGAATCGCGCTCCGCCTTGGCGGCATTGGCTTGCTTGTCGGCCTGGTCGGCGCGGTGATCCGACCAATTGAGGTACAGGCTGCCGCCCGCGATCAGCAGCCCGGCGACCGCAATGAATTCCCCCAAATTGATCCAGCGCCGCCGCGTCGCGGCGGCCTCGGCCTTGGCGACGGCTTCGGTCGCGGCAAGGTCGATCGCGGGGTCGCGGGGAGACGGGGTTTCCGGCATAGCATCACTCATCGTCCACCCGCTTCCAGCAAGCGCCGTGGCGCCGCCAATTCCCAACTGATCGCGATTCGGTCGCCAACGCGGTCCCAGTCGACATCCGCGCGATCGAGCCGCATCGCGACCCAGCCCGATGGCCCGAGATATGGCGGGCTGTAATAGCAATCGGGGTCGAGCTCGATCAGCGTCGCTTGCTCGTCGCGGCCGCTGGTTTTGACGATCACCACGGTTTCGCCGTCGCCGTGATGGTTATGCCAGAAATAGGCGAAGAACTTGCCCTTTTCGATCAGAAAGCCGGGCGATCCATGCGACATCCGCTCGACCGTTTGCGGCAACGCCAGTGCGAGCGCGCGGACTTTGGCCAGCGGAAGGGCGGGATCGGGGCTCATCGCGTAACGAAGTCTGCCAGAACCGAAGGATAAAGGCGATGCTCGGCGTCGAGCACGCGTGCCGCAAGCGTGTCGGCGGTGTCGCCGGGCAGGATCGACACCTCGGCCTGCCCCAACACGTCGCCGCCATCGAGTTCCTCGGTCACGACATGGACCGAGCAGCCCGCCACCGCATCGCCCGCAGCAATGGCGCGGGCGTGGGTGTCGAGGCCTTTATATTTGGGCAGCAGCGAGGGGTGGATGTTGATGATCCGCCCACGCCAGCGCGCGACGAAAGCGTCGGACAGCAGCCGCATGTACCCGGCGAGCGCGATGACCTCGACCCCGGCGGCGCGCAGGGCAGCGTCGATCGCCGCTTCATAGTCGGCCTTGGGCACACCCTTGGGCGATTGCGTGAAAGTGGCGAGGCCGCGCTCGCGCGCCCAGGCGATGCCGGCGGCATCGGGCTTGTCGGAGGCGACGAGTGTAACGTCATAGCCGCGCGCGCGCTCGACCAGCGCCATCATGTTGGAGCCACGGCCTGAGAGCAGGATGCCGACTTTGCGGTTCACGACTCCCCTCTCGCGTGCGGGAGGGGTTGGGGGAGGGCCGTGTCTTCGCGCGAGACGATGCTGTTGGAGGTCAGGCCCTCCCCCAGCCCCTCCCGTGGACGGGACGGGAGCAGGTGCGTCTCACCCATGATTGTGCGTCGCGGTCCAGGCGCTGCGGCCGCCCCAGGTTTCGAGCGAGCCCGTCACGGTGCAACCGCGCCCGCCCGCTTCGACACCGCCGATCGTAAACACCGTTTCGCCCGCAGCGGTCAGCGCGGTCGTTACGGCCTCGACCTGATCCGACGACACCACCGCAACCATGCCGATGCCGCAATTGAAGGTGCGTGCCATTTCCTCGGGCTCGATATTGCCCTGCGCCTGCAGGAACGCCATCAGCCGCGGCTGCGGCCAGGCATCGGCGTTGATCCGCGCGTGGACGCCTGCGGGCAGGACGCGCGGCACGTTTTCGAGCAGGCCGCCGCCGGTGATATGGGCGAGCCCCTTGATCCGGCGCTCGGCCAGCAACGGTAACAGCGACTTTACGTAGATGCGCGTGGGCGCCATCAGCGCGTCGATCAGCCGCACATCGGCATCGAACAGAGCCGGGCGATCGAGCTTCCAGCCCTTGTCGGCGGCGAGGCGGCGCACCAGCGAGAAGCCGTTAGAGTGGACGCCCGACGACGCCAGGCCGAGCAGCACGTCGCCCGGCGCAATGTCTTGCCCGGTCAGCACGCGGTCCCGCTCGACCGCGCCGACGCAGAAGCCTGCGAGATCATAATCGTCGGCGGCATACATGCCGGGCATTTCAGCGGTCTCGCCGCCGATCAGCGCGCAGCCCGCCTGCCGACATCCTTCGGCGATCGAGGCGATCACGCGCT
Source organism: Sphingomonas sp. (assembly GCF_041661885.1). Taxonomy (GTDB): domain Bacteria; phylum Pseudomonadota; class Alphaproteobacteria; order Sphingomonadales; family Sphingomonadaceae; genus Sphingomonas. Next base: position 116,417 of record NZ_JBAZTL010000007.1, read on the forward strand.
CGGCCACCGCCGGATCGATCTTGGCGGTCGCATAATAATCAAGGAAGAACAGCGGTTCGGCGCCTTGCACGATCAGATCGTTGGCGCACATTGCGACGAGATCGATTCCCACCCCGTCATGGGCATTATGGTCGATCGCCAGTTTCAGCTTGGTGCCGACGCCATCGTTCGCCGCGACCAGCAAGGGATCGACAAAGCCAGCCGCCTTGAGATCGAAAAAGCCGCCAAAGCCGCCGAGTTCGGCGTCCGCGCCGGATCGTCGGGTGGACTTGGCGAGCGGCGCAATCGCCCGCACCAGGGCATTGCCCGCCGCAATCGAGACGCCCGCTTGGGCATAGGTATAGGACGTCGCGTCCGGGTTCGTATCGCTCATGATGTCCGCCTAGCCATATCCTGCTTGGATTTCCACGCCTCCTTCGCCAAAAGGGCGCCGACATGTCGATCCGCCGCCTTTCTCGCCCCCTGCAATTCGCCGCAGCGCTTGCCCTTGCGGTAACGGGTGGGCTTGTGCTCGCGCAGGTCGACGACCCAGATCAGGGGCTTGCCTCCGCCGACAGTTCGGGCAGCTATGAAGTGAGCGGAATCGACGTTGATGTGACCGGAAAGACCGCCGATGCCGCGCGCTATGCAGGCTGGCGGATCGCGCAGCGCAAGGGCTGGGCGATGCTGGCGCAGCGCATGGGCCAAAGCGGCGGGGTCCTTTCCGACGGGGCGCTCGACGCAATGGTTTCGGGGATTGTCGTCGAGGACGAGCAGATCGGCCCCAACCGCTATGTCGCGCGGCTCGGCGTGTTGTTCAGCCGTGCAAAGGCCGGTGCGATCCTCGGGATCGCTCCCGGGACGGTACGATCCGCGCCGATGTTGACCATCCCGATCGAGATCAGCGGCGGGGTCGCCACGGGTTTTGAACAACGCACCGCCTGGCAGGATGCGTGGCGGCGCTATCGCACCGGCAACAGCACGGTGGATTATGTTCGCCCAAGCGGCACTGGCGGCGATGCACTGTTGCTGACGTTGGGGCAGGTCGAGCGACCCGGCCGCGGCTGGTGGCGCGTGGTGCTCGATCAATATGGCGCGAGCGATGTGCTCATCCCCAAGGTTACGCTGCGCCGCGAATGGCCGGGTGGGCCGATCATCGGCATGTTCGAGGCGCGGCACGGTCCGGACAACCGGCTGCTCACCCAATTTTCGTTGCGTGTCGATCGCGGCGATGCGCTGCCGGTGCTGCTCGATGCCGGGATCAAGCGGATCGACGACGCCTATCAGGCGGCGCTTCGGGCAGGGTTGCTCGGGGTTGATCCTGGCCTGGCCTTCGTTGCGCCGGTTGCTGCACCAACCCCGACCGATACGCCAAGCGATGTCGGCACCAGTGATTCGGCGATTGGTGCCCAGCCGAGCGCGGGCGGGGGTGTCATCACCGTTCAGGTCGACACGCCCAGTGCCGGGTCGGTCTCCGCAACCGAAGCGGCGTTGCAAGCGGTGCCTGGGGTACATTCGGCAATCACCACCAGCCTTGCCATTGGCGGCGTGTCGGTGATGCGGGTTGGCTTCGATGCCGATCCCGCTGTGCTGCGCGCCGCGCTGGAGGCACGCGGCTGGACGGTTGTCGCCAGCGGTTCGACGCTGCGCATCCGGCGATCGGGGCAGCCATCGACGGGCGGGCAAGCGCCGCCCCCGGCTGACAACGCGACGGGCTGATGTGATGCAGCCGGCCCAAATGGCGTTGCCGCTCGACTGGCCCGCCGATCCTCGTGACGACGAATTCCTGATTGGCTCCTCCAACCAACGCGCCGTGCAACAGCTCGAACGCTGGAGCACCTGGCCGGTAATGGCGGTGGTCGTCACCGGTCCGCGAAAATCGGGGCGGAGTTTGCTCGCGCGGATTTTCGCGGCGAAGACTGGTGGCGGCTTGATCGACGATGCCGAACGCCAGAACGAGACGGCGATTTTCCACGCCTGGAACCGCGCGCAGGAGGATCGTCGCCCGGTGGTGATCGTCGCCGATGCGCCGCCGCCGGACTGGTCGATCAAACTCCCCGATTTGCGGTCACGGCTCACCGCAAGCCCCACGATCCGGATCGGCGATCCGGACGAGGCGCTGATGCGCGCGCTGTTTGAACGCCAGTTCCTGCGGCGTGGGCTCGATGCCCGGCCCGAGCTGATTCAATGGCTGGTCGTCAGGGTTGAGCGGACGCATGTTGCGCTGCTGCGCGCGGTCGATGTGCTCGATCAAGTCGTGCTGGAAAGCCACAAACGCTTGTCGATTCCGCTCGCACGGGCCACATTGGAGGACGCGGGGTTGATCCCCGGTCGCGCACCCGAATCGATGGAAAACCCATGACCCGACCCGCCCATATCGCGAGCCTGGACCACGACGACGACCCTTTTGCCGGGAGCGAGGGCAGCGATCGCTATTTCAATCGCGAGCTGTCGTGGCTTGCCTTCAACCGGCGTGTGCTGGAGGAAGCGTGCAACACGGCGCACCCGCTGCTGGAGCGGTTGCGGTTTTTGTCGATTTCGGGCTCGAACCTCGATGAGTTCTTCATGGTGCGCGTGGCGGGCCTGAAGGGACAGCAAATGCAGGACGTCGCCCGATTGTCGAGCGATGGCCTCACCTCCGGGCAGCAACTTGCCGCGATTGTGGCCGAAGCTGATGCACTGGTAACGAGCCAGCGCGACGTGTGGCGTGACCTGCGGCGTCAGCTCGCCGAAACCGGCATCGCGGTGCTCAGTTCGCGCACGATCGACGAAGCGCTGTCGCCCGAGGACCTCCACTGGCTGGAGACGCAATTCCGCGAACAGCTCTTCCCGATCCTGACGCCGCAAGCGCTCGACCCGGCGCATCCCTTCCCGTTCATGCCCAATAAAGGGCTGGCGGTGATGTTCGATCTGGTGCGGATTTCGGACGAGCAGCCGATCCGCGAACTGGTGATGATCCCGGCGCCGATGCCGCGCTTCATCCGCTTGCCGGGTGAGAAGGCGCGCTATGTCGCGGTCGAATCGCTGGTGAAGCGCTTCGCGCCGTTGGTGTTCCCCGGCTACCGCGTCATCGGCGGTGCCGAGTTCCGCGTGCTGCGCGACAGCGATATCGAGATTGAGGAGGAAGCGGAGGATCTCGTCCGTTATTTCGCCAACGCGATCAAGCGCCGCCGCCGTGGCCGGGTCATCCGGCTCGAGCTGGAAAGCGGGATGCCCGAGGGGCTGGGCGCGGTGCTGCGCGACGAGCTTGGCGGATCGGATGCGTTCGTCACCGAAAGCGGCGCATTTCTTGGCGTCGGTGACCTTGAGGCGATTGTCGATGAGGATCGCCCGGACCTGAAGTTTACGCCTTTTTCGCCGCGCTTTCCCGAGCGTATTCGTGAATATGGCGGGGATTGTTTCGCCGCAATCAGCGCCAAGGACATCGTCGTCCACCACCCGTATGAAACCTTCGACGTGGTGCTGGCCTTCCTGAAACAGGCCGCCGCCGACCCGGATGTGGTCGCGATCAAGCAGACACTGTATCGCGCCGGCAAGCAGCCCGCCGTCATCAACGCGCTGATTGCTGCCGCCGAAGCCGGCAAATCGGTGACTGCGGTGGTCGAGCTGAAGGCGCGCTTCGATGAGGAGCAGAATCTGCTGTGGGCCTCCGCACTGGAGCGCGCCGGGGTGCAGGTCGTCTATGGCTTTATCGACTGGAAGACCCACGCCAAGGTCTCGATGGTCGTCCGCCGCGAGAACGGGCAATATCGCACCTACTGCCATTTCGGCACGGGCAATTACCATCCGATCACCGCGAAGGTGTATACCGACCTCAGCTTCTTCACCGCCGACCCCAGGCTCGGGCGCGATGCCGCGCAGATGTTCAACTACATCACCGGCTATGTCGAACCCGAGAATATGACGCTCATCAGCCTGTCGCCGCGCGATTTGCGGCCGCGCCTGATGCGGCTGATCGATGCCGAGATCGCCAATGCGCGCGAGGGCAAACCCGCCGCAATCTGGGCCAAGATGAACTCGGTGGTTGATCCCGCCGTGATCGAGAAATTGTACGAAGCCTCCAATGCCGGGGTCGAGATCGACCTGATCGTACGCGGCATTTGCTGTTTGAAACCCGGCGTCCCCGGCATGTCCGAGAATATCCGTGTCAAATCAGTGATCGGGCGTTTTCTGGAACACAGCCGCATCTGGGCGTTTGCCAATGGCAAGGCATTGCCCAATGACGGTGCCAAGCTGTTCATTTCCTCGGCGGACTGGATGCAGCGCAATTTCGATCGGCGGATCGAATATATGCTGCCGATCGAAAACCGCACCGTCCACAAGCAGATTCTCGATCAGGTGATGGTCGCCAATTTGATCGACAATGAGCAAAGCTGGGAATTGCAAGCCGATGGCAGTTATGTTCGAGTCCAGCCGGGTGAGCGTCCGTTCAACCTGCACCGTTATTTCATGACCAATCCGTCGCTGTCGGGTCGCGGTGCTTCGCTCGCCGCAAACGGGTCGGTGCCGAAGCTGTCGCTGCGAAACCGGCGTTAAGCGCCCGATGGCGACGCTCCTGTTCCGCAAGGCAAAACCCGAAGTCACGGGAGAACCGCGCACCGGCATCATCGATATCGGGTCCAACTCGATCCGGCTGGTCGTCTATCAGGGGCCGGAACGCTTGCCCGCGATCCTGTTCAACGAAAAGGTCATGGCCGGTCTTGGGCGCGGTTTGGCCGAGACCGGCGCGATCGCCGAATCGGGGCTTGCGGTGGCAAGTGATGCGCTTGCGCGTTTCGCGGCGGTCGCGCGCGAGATGGAGGTAACGCGGCTGCGCACCGTCGCCACCGCTGCCGTCCGCGATGCGTCCAATGGCAGGGTTCTGCTCAATACCGCGCGCGACCTTGGGCTCGAAGTCGAACTCCTGTCGGGCGAACAGGAGGCCACCGCAGCCGGGCACGGCGTGTTGTCGGCGATCCCGGAGGCCGATGGCATCGTTGGGGACCTGGGCGGTGGCAGCCTGGAACTGATCCGGATCGGAGGCGGAGCGGTGCGTGAGCGCGTGTCCTTCCCGCTTGGCGTGCTGCGGCTTGGCGCGCTGCGGGACAAAGGGCAGGGCGCGCTGCAACGGCAAGTCGCGCGCTTGCTCGATGCCGCCGGGTGGACCGGCAAGGGCGCAGGGCTGCCGCTGTATCTGGTGGGTGGATCGTGGCGCGCGCTGGCGCGGCTGGACATGCATCTGAGCAGCTATTCGCTGCCCGTGATCCACGAATATGCGATGTCGGCTGAGGCGGTCGCGCGGATGGGGCGCACGATCAGCCATGTGAACAAGGCATGGTTACGCGCAATCCCCGGCCTGTCGGCGGGGCGTGCGGCGACGCTGGGCGATGCGACGGCGCTGCTGGTGGTGCTGCTCAAGCATTTGCAGATCGAAACGACGATCGTTTCCGCCTTCGGCTTGCGTGAGGGATTGCTCTATGGCGCGCTCGACGACAGCGTGCGCGCGCAGGACCCGCTGATCGTCGCGACGCGTGACGAGGGGCGGCGGCATGGGCGTTTTGCCGAACATGGCGATTTGCTCGATGGCTGGATCGCGCCGTTGTTTACGAACGATACGCCCGACATGGCGCGGCTGCGGCTGGCGGCGTGCTTGCTCGCTGATGTCGGCTGGCGCGCCAACCCGGAATTTCGCGCCGAACGCGGGGTCGAAATCGCGCTGCACGGCAATTGGGTGGCGATCGATGCGCGGGGCCGCGCGTTGGTGGCGCAGGCGCTCTATACCAGCCTTGGCGGTGGCACCGAAACGCCCGAGCCGCTGGGCGTGCTCGCCACGCCGACGGACTTGCGCCACGCGGTGTTGTGGGGGCTGGCGATGCGGCTCGGGCAGCGGATGAGCGGTGGGCTGGCCGGGCCGTTGCAACGCTCGTCGCTTGCCGACGATGGCGCCACGCTCACGCTCAGCGTCGCACCGGGTGATCGCGCGCTTTACAGTGAGACGGTGGAACGTCGGCATAACGCGCTGGCGGCGGCACTTGGGCGCAAGGCGTTGATTGCGCCATAGCTGCCTGGATGCTTGCGCGGAGGATCGGTCACCATACTGATTGCCGCTCTCACTAACTGTAATCCGATCAATCGGTTTTTACGGTCATCGACGCCGCCATAAGAGCGGCCCTGCATTCAGCAACAGAATCGCAGGGGAATCATCGATGTTCAAATCACATGTCTCTATCTTCGCCCTTTTGGCGGTGGCAGCGTCGCCGACGCTTTCCGCAGCCTCGGCGCAAGCACAGGAGGCAGCTCGGCCCGTTGCGCCGCAGGCGGGGCTGTCGAACAAGGATTGGTGGCCGCAGAGCCTCGATTTGACCGTGCTGCGGCATCATGAAGCCCAGTCCAATCCTTATGGCGCGGGTTATAATTACACCGCCGAATTCGCCACGCTCAACCTCGAAGCGGTCAAGGCCGATATCCGCAAGGTTCTCAAAACCTCCCAGCCGTGGTGGCCGGCCGATTACGGGAATTATGGCCCCTTCTTCATTCGTTTGGCGTGGCATAGCGCGGGGACCTACCGCGTTGGCGACGGGCGCGGCGGCTCCGATGGTGGCGAGCAGCGCTTCGAACCGCTCAATTCCTGGCCGGACAATGTCAGCCTCGACAAGGCGCGGCGGCTGGTGTGGCCGATCAAGCAGAAATACGGTCGCAAGCTGTCCTGGGGTGACCTGATGGTGCTGAGCGGTAATGTCGCGCTGGAGGACATGGGCTTCAAGACGATCGGCTTTGCCGGCGGTCGCGTCGATGCGTGGCAGCCCGACCTGGTTTTCTGGGGCCCGGAAACCAAGTTTTTGACCGACAAGCGCCGCGACGAAAAGGGCAACCTTAAGGAGCCGCTGGCGGCGACGCAGTTGGGCCTGATCTACGTCAACCCCGAAGGGCCCAACGGCAATGGCGACCCGATTGGCGCCGCCGCCGACATCCGCCGCGCCTTTGGCCATATGGCGATGAACGACGAGGAAACGCTGGCGTTGATCGCGGGCGGACACACCTTTGGCAAGGCGCATGGCGCGCATAAGCCCGAAGGGTGCGTGGGCGCAGAACCCGCTGCCGCCGGAATCGAGAAGCAGGGCCTGGGCTGGGAAAACATGTGCGGCAAGGGCAATGCCGAGGACACGATTTCCAGCGGCCTGGAAGGTGCCTGGTCGGCCAGCCCGACGGCCTTCACCATGCAATATCTCGAAAACTTGCTCGGCTATACCTGGGTGAAGACCAAGAGCCCGGCAGGCGCGACGCAATGGACCCCGACCGATCCGGCGGCGGCGCGACTTGTTCCCGATGCGCACGTTCCCAACCTGCGCCACGCGCCGATCATGTTCACCACCGACATCGCGATCAAGGAAGATCCCGGTTTCCGCAAAATCGCCGAGCGTTTCCAGAACAACCCGGAAGAGTTTGCGCAGGCTTTTGCTCGCGCCTGGTTCAAACTCACGCACCGCGACCTTGGCCCGCAGGCGCGCTACCTTGGCAAGGACGTGCCGACCCAGACCTTCCTGTGGCAGGACCCGTTGCCCAAGGCGAGCTATCCGCTGGTCGCGGATGCCGATGTCGCGCAGTTGAAGACGAAAATCCTGGCTTCGGGGCTGACCGGCCCGGAACTGGTCCGCACGGCATGGGCGTCGGCTTCGACCTTCCGGGGGACGGACATGCGCGGCGGCGCGAACGGAGCGCGGCTTCGCCTTGCCCCGCAGCGGGCGTGGGCCGTCAACGACACGGCGGAACTCACCAAGGTGGTGAGCAAGCTTGAAGCGATCCAGAAGGATTTCAACAAGGCGAATGCGGGCGGCAAACAGGTCTCGCTAGCCGACCTGATCGTTCTCGGCGGGAATGCCGCGATCGAGCAGGCGGCTGCCAAGGCGGGCACCCCGGTTACGGTTCCGTTCAAGCCCGGTCGAACCGATGCGACGCAGGAGCAGACCGACGTGGTTTCCTTCTCCTATCTGGAACCCAAGGCCGATGGTTTCCGCAATTGGTACAGCCCGCAAGCCCGGCTCTCGCCCGCCGAGATGCTGATCGACAAGGCCGATACGCTCAACCTGACGGTGCCGGAAATGACGGTGCTGCTTGGCGGCCTGCGCACGCTGAACGCCAATGCCGGCCAATCGGCCAACGGCGTGTTCACCAGCCACCCGGGCCAGCTAAGCAACGATTTCTTCGTCAACTTGCTCGACATGTCGATGCAATGGTCGAAATCGGACAAGGAGCCGGGCCTGTATGTCGGTCGGGATCGTGCAAGCGGCACACAAAAGTGGACCGCGACGCCGGTCGATTTGATCTTCGGGTCCAATTCCGAACTGCGTGCGGTGTCTGAAGTCTATGCGTCCGATGACGCACGCGAAATGTTCGCCAAGGACTTCGTCGCGGCCTGGACCAAGGTGATGAACGCCGATCGCTTCTGAACCACTCAGGGCATGGGTCGGCGGCGCGGCATCGCGTCGCCGACCTCCGTCCGAGACGAAACCGGCATGGCCGCGATTGCTATTGCCGGGTCAACCCCCGACAAATGCGCCTGACGGTCAGGCGACTTTTTCGGTGCGCGTCATCTTCAATTTGCCGTTGACGACGGCAAAAGCGAGCCGCCCCTCGACCAGATCGAGCGCATCGCGGCCAAATTGATCGAAGCGCCAGCCCTCCAGGATCGACAGCCCGCTGCGCTGCCCTGCGGCAAGCGCGTCGAGATCATCAGTGCGCGCGAGCAGCCGCGCGGCGACGTCGATTTCCTTCGAGCGGATCTTGAGCAGCAGCTTGAGCAAATCGGCGACCAACGCGCCATCCTTGCCCATGCCGGGCTTGCGGTCGTCACGCGAGGGCAGTTCGTCGGGTAACATCGGTTGCGCATGTTCCAGCGCCGTCATCAACCGCGCGCCAATGTCGTTCTGCGCCCAGGTGGCCGATAGCCCGCGGACCTTGGCGAGATCGGCCTGTTTGCGCGGGGCGTGGCCCGCGAGATCGGCGAGGGTTTCGTCCTTGACGATCCGTCCGCGCGGTAAATCCTTGCTGCGCGCCTCAATCTCGCGCCAGCGTGCCAGCGCCTTCAGGCGGCCGAGCACTTCGGGCTTGCGGCTTGGCACCTTGATCCGGCGCCAGGCTTCCTCGGGGTCGTTGGCGTAATTTTTGGGGTCGCCGAGGCGCTCCATTTCCTGGTCGAGCCACGCGCCGCGCCCGGTGCGGCGGAGGCGATCGAGCATTTTGGGGAAAATCTTGGCGAGATGCGTCACGTCGCCGATCGCATATTCGATTTGCCGCGCGTCGAGCGGGCGGCGGCTCCAGTCGGTGAAGCGCGCGCCCTTGTCGACGGTGATGCCGAGATACGCATCGACCAGATTGGAATAGCCGACCTGTTCGCCTTGCCCCAGCGCCATCGCCGCGACTTGGGTGTCGAACAGCGGATGCGGGGTGGTGCCGGTGAGATTATAAACGATTTCGAGGTCCTGCCCGCCCGCGTGGAAGACCTTCAGCACATCCTCATTGTTGACCAGCAATTGCAGCAGCGGCGTCATGTCGAGCCCGGGGGCGAGCGGATCGATCGCGGCGGCTTCGTTCACATCGGCAATCTGGATCAGGCAGAGCTCCGGCCAGAAGGTGTTTTCTCGCATGAACTCGGTATCGACGCAGACGAAATCGGCCTGGGACAATCGGGTGCAGAGATTGGCGAGCGTTGCACTGTCGGTGATGAGCGGATGGATATGCATACAGTCCCCATAGCGAGCGCCGCGCGGGTTGACAAAGGTGGGTGAGGGAGGGAAGCGCGGGCATCCATTTCACCGTCATCCCGGTATCCGCCGGGATCACGCGGCGGCGGCGTTACGGCGCCATCGCCAGTGGCCCCGGCTCCCGCCGGGGTGATGCCAAGAGAAGAAGAGCCATGCACGCCTATCGCACGCACACCTGCGCCCAGCTTCGCGCCACCGATGTTGGGGTCTCGGTCAAGCTTTCCGGCTGGGTCCATCGCAAGCGCGACCACGGCAATTTGCTGTTCGTCGATCTGCGCGACCATTATGGCATCACCCAGATCGTTACCGACAGCGATAGCCCGACCCATGCGGTGCTCGACAAGCTGCGGCCCGAGTCGGTCGTCACCATCACCGGCGATGTGGTGGCGCGTTCGCCCGAAACGGTGAACGCGGCGCTTCCCTCGGGCGAAATCGAAATTCGTGCGCGCGACGTCGTGGTGCAGTCGGCGGCGCAGGAATTGCCGATGCCGGTGTTCGGCGAGAATGAATATCCCGAGGATATCCGCCTCAAATACCGCTATCTCGATTTGCGGCGCGAGCGGCTGCACGCGAACGTCCTGCTGCGCTCCAACGTGATTTCCTCGCTGCGCCAGCGCATGATCGGCCAGGGCTTCACCGAATTCCAGACGCCGATCCTGACCGCGTCGTCGCCCGAGGGTGCGCGCGATTATCTGGTGCCGAGCCGTGTGCATCCGGGCAAGTTCTACGCGCTGCCGCAGGCGCCGCAGATGTTCAAGCAGTTGCTGATGGTCGCGGGCTTCGACCGCTATTTCCAGATCGCGCCCTGCTTCCGCGACGAAGATGCCCGCGCCGACCGCAGCCCAGGTGAATTCTATCAGCTCGATTTCGAGATGAGCTATGTCACCCAGGACGATGTCTTCGCCGCGATCGAGCCGGTGCTGCACGGCGTGTTTGAGGAATTCGCAAACTGGCAGGGCAAGGGTCGCACCGTCTCGCCGCTGCCGTTCAAGCGCATTCCGTACCGCGAGTCGATGCTGAAATACGGCAATGACAAGCCCGATCTGCGCAACCCGATCGTCATCAGCGACGTGTCGGAGCAGTTCAAGGGCTCGGGCTTCGGTCGCTTCGCGTCGATGGTCGATGCGGGCGATGTCGTGCGCGCGATCCCGGCGCCCGGCACTGCCGAGAAGAGCCGCAAATTCTTCGACGAAATGAACAGTTGGGCGCAGAGCGAGGGCTTCCCCGGCCTTGGCTATGCCACGCAGAAGGACGGCGTGTTCGGCGGGCCGATCGCCAACAATCATGGGCAAGAAGGGATGCAGGCGATTGCCGCTGCGCTCGGCCTTGGGCCCAATGATGGTATTTTCTTCGCGGCAGGAAAGGCAGCGCAAGCGGCCAAACTTGCCGGTCTCGCGCGCACCCGCGTCGCCGAGCAGCTCGAGCTGCTCGACCAGAAGCGTTTCGAATTCTGCTGGATCGTCGATTTCCCGATGTTCGAATATGATGAGGACGCCAAGAAGGTCGATTTCAGCCACAACCCCTTCTCGATGCCGCAGGGCGAGATGGAAGCGCTGGAAACCAAGGACCCGCTCGACATCCTCGCCTATCAATATGACATCGTCTGCAACGGCATCGAGCTGTCGTCAGGCGCGATCCGGAACCATCGCCCGGAGATCATGTACAAGGCGTTCGAGATTGCTGGGTACACACAGGCCGATGTCGACACCAATTTTGCGGGCATGATAAACGCCTTCAAGTTCGGCGCACCGCCGCATGGCGGCTCGGCGCCGGGCGTGGACCGCATCGTCATGCTGTTGGCGGATGAACCCAACATCCGCGAGGTCATCACCTTCCCGATGACGCAGAAGGCCGAGGATCTGATGATGGGCGCGCCCAATTTCGCGACGCCCAAACAGTTGAAGGAACTCAACATCCGCGTGACCGGTGATGGCGCGCGGGCACAAGAGGGCTGAGGATGCCCGGAAGCGCTACAGCAGGGCAGTGGAGCCGCCGTGGCGTCATCGGCGCGGGGCTCGGCTTACTGGCGGCACCGGTGCTCGGTGCCGAGATCGCTTCCGGCACCGCAGTCACGCCGCATATTCTGCGGCTGGCACCGGGGCTCGACCGCATTCTTGATCCGAATGCGCCGATCGAGACGATCGCCACCGGCATCCGCTGGGCCGAAGGGCCGGTATGGGTGCCGCGTGGGGACTATCTGCTATTCTCGGACCCGCCCGCAAACATTATGCGGCGCTGGTCGCGCAGCACCGGGGCATCGGTATTCCTTTTGCCCTCTGATGCGGCCGCGCCCGATCCAGCGACGATCCGTGAGGGCGGCTCGAATGGCCTGACGCTCGATCACGCCGGAAACCTGTTGATCGCGGGCAGCGGATCGCGCGCGGTGGTGCGGCTCGATCTCAAGACCAAGCGCCGGACGGTGCTGGTCGATCGCTATCAGGGCAAGCGCTTCAACAGCGTCAACGATTTGTGCGTCGCCGCAGACGGCGCGATCTATTTCACCGATCCGCCTTATGGGCTGGTCGGTGGCGACCAATCACCGCTCAAGGAACAGCCGCATAACGGCGTTTATCGCTGGACACCCGGCGGCGCGGCGGTGCTGGTCGACGGCACGCTCACGCGGCCCAATGGCATTGCATTGTCACCCGACGGCAAGACGTTGTTCGTGTCGGTTTCCGATGAGCGGGAGCCGCAGATCATGGCCTATGCGCTCGACGCGCACGGGATGCCGACCGCGCGCACGCTGTGGCTCGATGCCAAGCAGATGCTCGCCAACGCCGCACCCGGCCTGCCTGACGGCATGAAGATCGCGCGCGACGGGACGCATTTCAACAGTGTGCCGGGCGGGATGATGATCCTCACCCCCGATGCCGAACCACTCGGACTGATCGCCACCGGCGCGCCCATCCCCAATTGCGCCTTTGGCGAAGACGGTCGCACGCTGTTTTTGACCGCGAATGACCGCGTGCTGCGCCTGCGGTTGAAGGTTTCCGCGCTATGACGATTTCCTTGTCCGATTATGAGGCGGGCAAGCCCTATGCGGGCGACTACGAAGCCGATCTCGTCGCGCTGCAAACCCGGCTTGCGCACATTCAGGTCGCGCATATCGTCCACCGCAAGCGCGCGATCGTTTTGCTTGAGGGTTGGGACGCAGCGGGCAAGGGCGGGATCGTCCAGCGGCTGTGCGCCGATTGGGACCCACGCAATTTCGAGGTCTGGCCGATCAAGGCGCCGAGCGAGGACGAACTGGACCGGCATTTCCTGTGGCGCTTTTGGCAAAAGCTCCCCGCCAAGGGCGACATCGCGGTGTTCGACCGTAGCTGGTACGGGCGCGTGCTGGTCGAGCGAATCGAGGGGTATGCGAGCGAAGCCGAGTGGAAGCGCGGCTATGACGAAATCAACGAGTTTGAGGCGCAGCAGGCGGATTCGGGCACGACGATCGTCAAGCTGTTCGTCCACATCACCCAGGAACAACAGGACATGCGCCTGAAGGACCGGCTCGACCATCCGTGGAAACGTTGGAAAACCGGCCTTGAGGACTATCGCAACCGGGCAAAACGCGCCGATTATCTCGATGCGATGCACGACATGTTCAAGCGCACCGACACGCGTTGGGCGCGCTGGACGATCCTTGACGGTAACGACAAGAAAGCCGGGCGGATCGCGGCGTTGACCGCCATCGCCGCGCAACTTGAGGCCGGGGTCGACATGACCCCGCCGACGCTTGATCCGGAAACGGAAAAGGTGGCGCGGGCGGCGCTGGGGCTACCGCCGACGCCCGCTACCTGATCGTCGTTAAACCCAGAGCAGAACGATCGGCACCACGGTGCCGAGTGCGAGCAGGATGATCGAAATCCGGCGCATTGCGCGGCTGGCAAGCGCGATCACGATGCCGGTAATCGTCGACAGGCTCAGCGCGATTGACAGCAACACCACGAAAATCTTCAGCGGCAGCGGCGACGGGCGCTTGCTGGCGCTGGCTTCCGGGCGCGGCTTGGCTGGCTGTCCAACTTCGGCAGGGGGCTTGGGTTGTTCCGCCTTGCGTTCGCGCGGCGGGCCCTGATCTTTATGGACGCTGGCCAGCCAAACGATCCAGTTGGGCGGGGTGCCGCCATACCCCTTGGCTTCCTGCAAGCGGAACGTCTGCAACGCGCCGCTGATCGCGAACAGCAGGATCATCGGGGCAAAGAACAAACCCAGATAATGGTGATAGCGCCGTAGCAGCCGAAGCGTATTTGGTTTCATGCCGCGTGATTAGCGCAACCGCGCCACCCCGGCAACGTTTGGCCGACCAGCTTTGGGCGGCATTCGCTATGGTATTTCCCAATCAAGCGATCACGCGGCCGTAAACGCACCGTCGTCGTCCATCAGATGCAGCACGCCATCATGAATCGCGAAATAGGCGCCACGCAGACGCAAGGTGCCAGCCGCCTCCCGCTCCGGAATGCAGGGAAAGGTCCGCAAATTGGCGATGCTGACGCGGACCGTTTCGAGTTCGAGTTCATGGATCGCGTCGGGCCCGGTGCCATGCTGCGCCACGACACGTTCGCGCGCGTCGTCGAGCATGTCGACCCAGTGATCGATGAAGCCGCCTTCGCCCGGCGCCTTGCCGGCAAAGGCCTGTGTCATCGCCGCATGGACGCCGCCGCATTGGCCGTGGCCCATCACCACGACCTCGGAAACCTCCAACTGCGTTACCGCAAATTCCAGTGCGGCCGATACACCGTGACGCCTGCCGTCCAACTCGAACGGCGGAACGAGATTGGCGACATTGCGGACGACGAAAATTTCACCGGGCGAGGTATCGAACACCTGCGCGGGATCGACTCGGCTGTCGGAACAGGCGATCACCATCACCTTGGGGCTTTGGCCCCTGGACAATTTGGCCCAACGGTCGCGCTGGCGGGTCCATTCACTGTCGCGAAAGCGGTGATATCCGCCAATCAGATCTGCAAAATCGGTCATACGTGGCGTGTATCCGGCGTCATGGGGGGGTGGCAAGGGCGCGCGGCAGTCGCTATCTGCTGCGCCATGAACGAGATGTCCCCGCTCGCCCGCCCGCGTCAACGCAAGCCCGACTGGATCCGCGTGAAGGCGCCCGGCGGCGCGGTCTTTGGCGAAACCAAGGCGATGATGCGCCGCCTCAACCTCAACACCGTGTGCGAGGAAGCGGCTTGCCCCAATATCGGCGAGTGCTGGACCAAGAAGCACGCGACGGTGATGATCCTGGGGGACACCTGCACGCGCGCCTGCGCCTTCTGCAACGTGAAGACGGGTATGCCGCGCGCGGTCGATGCGCTCGAGCCGCAGCACACCGCCGATGCCGCCGCCGAGCTGGGCCTCGAACATATCGTCATCACCTCGGTCGACCGTGACGATCTGCCCGATGGCGGTGCGTCGCAATTCGTCAAGGTAATCGAGGCGCTGCGCCGCACCACGCCCAACACGACGATCGAAATTCTCACCCCCGATTTCCGCAACAAGACGCAGGCGGCGGTCGAGTCGATCGTCGCGGCGCGGCCCGACGTGTACAATCACAACCTCGAAACCGTGCCGCGCCTCTATCCGACGATCCGCCCCGGCGCGCGTTATTATGCCTCGTTGCGTCTGCTGGAGAGCGTGAAGCGCCACGATCCCTCGATCTTCACCAAATCGGGCGTGATGCTGGGGCTGGGCGAAGAGCGGCTCGAAGTGCATCAGGTGATGGACGACATGCGCTCGGCCGAGATCGACTTCCTGACGATGGGGCAGTATCTGCAACCCACTCCCCGCCACGCCAAGGTGATGGATTTCGTCACCCCCGCCGTGTTCGACGCCTATGCCGCGATCGCGCGCGCCAAGGGGTTCCTGCTGGTCGCTAGTTCGCCGCTGACGCGGTCGAGCTATCATGCCGGTGACGATTTCGCCCGCCTGCGCGCCGCGCGGGAGGCAAAGCTCGCCCAGCGCTGATGCCACGCCATTCCGAAACGCGGCGGCTGCCTTACACGCCCGAACAAATGTTCGATCTGGTCGCCGATGTCGCGCGCTATGCCGAGTTCCTGCCGTGGGTATCGGCGATCCGGGTGCGCTCGAACAGCGAGACGCAAATGGTCGCCGACATGATCGTCGGCTTCAAGGGCCTGCGCGAAACCTTCACGTCGAAGGTCGAGAAGCACCGGCCCGACCGGATCGAGGTCGAGTATCTCGACGGGCCACTCAAATATCTGCGCAACGAATGGGTGTTCCGGCCCGACGGCAGCGGCTGCGCGGTCGATTTCACGGTCGATTTTGCGTTCAAGAACCGCGTGTTCGAAATGCTCGCGGGCCAGGTGTTCGGCACCGCGCTCCGCAAGATGATCGGCGCGTTCGAGGATCGCGCTGCGGTGCTTTACGGGGCTTCCTCGACTTCGGGGGCGGTATCGTCTTCGGATGGCAGCAGCAGTTCGAGCGCGCACAACGCAGCCTGAAGCCGCACGCCGCCACGCCCGAGATCGCCGAAATCCTTGCGGTCGGCAACGACATGCCCAGGGTCGGCGCCACGTTCAGCGCGCGCAAACACGACCGTGCCGACGGGCTTCTTCTCGGTGCCTCCGCCGGGGCCTGCGACGCCGGTAATCGCGACCGCGACATCGGCACCGCTCGCCTCCAGCGCGCCTTGCGCCATGCTCCACGCCGTTGCCACCGATACCGCACCGAAGGTTTCGAGCACATCGGCACTTACCCCCAGCATCTCCAGCTTGGCGTCGTTGGAATAGGTGACGAACCCGCTTTCGAACATTTCGGACGACCCCGCGATTTCGGTGATTGCGGCGGCGACCAAGCCACCGGTGCAGCTTTCGGCGAGCGCCACGCGGCGACCGGCGGCGAGATTGGCGGTAACCACCTTACGGGCGGCCTCCACCAGTTCGGCGGGCAGGATGGTATCCATCGTTATCGCTCCCCTGGAACCCGGACGGTGGCGGCGGCCTGCGCCGCGATCCCCTCGCCACGCCCGGTAAAGCCCAATCGCTCGGTCGTCGTCGCCTTGATGCTGACCTGATCCGCGTCGAGCCGCAAGAGTTCCGCGATACGGTCGCGCATCGCGATGCGGTGCGGGCCGATCTTGGGGGCCTCGCAGATCAGCGTCAGGTCGATGAAGTCGATAATGCCGCCGCGCGCCGCGATCAGCGAGGCAGCGTGCTGCAGGAACTGCGCCGAATCCGCGCCGCGCCATTGCGGGTCGCTGGGCGGGAAATGCGTGCCGATATCGCCCGCCGCGATCGTGCCGAGCAGCGCATCGGTAATGGCGTGGAGCGCGACATCGGCGTCGCTATGCCCCGACAGGCCCTTGTCATGCGGGATCAGCACGCCGCCCAGCCACAATTCCTCGCCCACCTCAAGACGGTGGACGTCGAAGCCGGTGGCGGTGCGGGAGCGCATCGTGGCGGCAAGCCGCGCCTCGGCAGCCGCGAAATCGGCGGGATGGGTAATTTTTTCGAGCATGGAATCTCCTTCGACCAGCGCGACTCGGCCACCGGCGGCGCGCAGCATTTGCGCGTCGTCGGTCGGTTCGTCGCCGGTCCAGCCGCGATGCGCGGCAAGGGCGGTGGCAAAGTGAAAGGCTTGCGGCGTCTGGATGCGGTGCAAGGCGTCGCGGGGAACGGTTTCGCCCAGCTCGCTCTCGCCGCGCGCAAGCGTGTCCGCCACCGGCAAAGCGGGGACAGCGCCGTCATGCGTGTCGAGCGCCGCGATCAGCCGGTCGATCACGGCGGCGCTCAGGAACGGGCGGGCAGCATCATGGATCAGCACGCGGGCAGGGGGCGCGCTTGTCAGCGCTTCGAGCCCAGCCAGCACCGACATACGCCGGGTTGCGCCGCCTGTGACATGTTCAGCGCTGCCGATCGTGTCGTATAAGGCAGGCTCCTGGCCCTCACCGATTACCACGATGACGCGGTCGATCGCGGGGTGGTTGCGCAAGGCGGCATAGCTGTGCGCCAGCACCGCCTTGCCGCCAACGCGGGCATATTGCTTTGGAACGGTGCTGCCCGAACGGACGCCGGTGCCGGCGGCGACGATGATGGCGGCGGTCTTGGTCGAGGTCATGCCGCGCGCCTAGCCCAAGCCGCGACCGCCCGCCAGCCCGCCTTGCTGCAAGACGGGCTTTCGCCTATAGCCTGCCCGTTTTTCAGGCAGATTCCATCCCGTGACTTCGCGTACTCTCCGCCCCCTGAGCGTCGGCCCCGTGACGATTGCGAGCCCCGTGATCCTCGCGCCGATGACGGGCGTCACCGACATGCCGTTTCGCACTTTGGTGCGGCGCTATGGCTCGGGCCTCAACGTCACCGAGATGGTCGCGAGCCAGGCGGCGATTCGCGAAACGCGCCAGTCGCTGCAAAAGGCGGCGTGGCACCCGATCGAGGATCCGGTGTCGATGCAGCTCGTCGGCTGTACGTCCTATGAAATGGGCGAAGCGGCGAAGCTGAGCGAGGATCGTGGCGCCGCGATCATCGATATCAACATGGGTTGCCCGGTGCGCAAGGTGACCAATGGCGATGCGGGTTCCGCCTTGATGCGCGATCTCGACAATGCCGGTGCGATCATCAAGGGCGTGGTCGAGGCGGTGAGCGTGCCCGTCACGCTGAAGATGCGGATGGGCTGGGATCATAACAGCCTGAACGCCCCCCAACTCGCGCGCATCGCGCAAGACCTGGGGGTGAAGCTCGTCACCGTTCACGGTCGCACGCGCAACCAGATGTATAAAGGGAATGCCGATTGGGCGTTCATCCGCTCGGTGAAGGACGCGGTGACGATTCCCGTGATCGCCAATGGCGACATCTGCTCGATCGAGGATGCCGAAGCAGCGCTCGACCAGTCGGGCGCGGATGGCGTGATGATCGGGCGCGGGTCCTATGGTCGCCCGTGGCTGCTGGGGCAGGTGATGGAGTGGTTCGCCAGCGGTCGCCGCGTCGAAGACCCGTCGATCGAGGAACAATATACCGTTATCGCAGAACATTACGAAGCAATGCTCAGCCATTATGGCAATGAGACCGGCGTCAATATGGCGCGCAAACATATCGGCTGGTACACGCGCGGGCTGCATGGGTCTGCCGAGTTCCGCAATCGCGTGAACCAGATTGCCGATCCCAAGGTGGTCCAGGCGATGCTTGCGGAATTTTACGCTCCCTGGCGCAGCCGCGCCGCCGCGTGAGCGCGCCCCAAGGCCCCGATTTCGCAGAACTGTTCGCCGCACTGCCGGTGGCGGTGCTCGTCGTCGATCCAGAGTCGCGCGTCGCCCATGCCAATGCCGAGTGCGAGGCGCTGCTCAATCTGTCCGAGCGCGCGATGCTCGGCCAGCCCTTGGCGTCAATCCTGAAGGCGCCCGAGGACGAGAATCCGCGCGACAATCACGGTTTCGCGGCGTTCGATATCGAAATCGTGTTGCGGCGTGGCGGCAAGGTGCGCGTCGATTATGGCGTATCGCGCATTGCCGATCATCCCGGCTGGCAAACGATCACGCTGCACCACGCCGCCGCCTCACGGCGGATGGGCCACAATGCCGATCGTGCTTCGGCTGCGCGTGCGGCGATCGGCGCGGCGGCGATGCTGGCGCATGAAATCAAGAACCCGCTATCGGGCATTCGCGGTGCGGCGCAATTGCTGTCCAAGGCCAAGGGTGCGGCGGAACTGACCACGCTCATCACCACCGAAGTCGATCGGATTGCGGCGTTGATCGACCGGATGCAGGATTTCACCGACACGCGGCCCTTGCAGCTCGCGCCTGAAAATATCTATCCCCTGCTCGATCACGCACGGCGCGTGGCGTTGGCCGGCTTCGGGCAACACGTCGTGATCGACGAACGCTTCGATCCGTCCTTGCCACCGGTTCAGATAGATCGCGATGCGACGCTGCAAGTGGTGCTCAACTTGCTCAAGAATGCGAGCGAGGCGGTGCGCGACCAAGCCGATGCGCGGATCACGCTGGCCACCGCTTATCGTCACGGGATGGCGATCGCGCCCGCCCCCGGCAAACCGCGTCGACCGCTGCCGATCGAGATTTGCGTGATCGACAATGGCCCGGGGCCGCCCGCCGACATTGCCGAGCATCTGTTCGACCCGTTCATCTCGGGCAAGCCCGAGGGGCAGGGGCTTGGCCTTGCGCTTGTCGACAAATTGGTGCGCGATATGGGGGGGATCATCCAGTTTGCGCGTGAAGGAACGCCGCCAATGACCGTATTTCGCATCATGCTGCCGCGTGGGGGCGCATGACCCGCACCGGACGCATCCTGGTTGTCGACGATGATGCCGCCATCCGCACGGTGGTGGGGCAGGCGTTGAAGCGCGACGGCCACCGCGTGGTCGTCGTGGCGACGGTGGCCGAGGCCGAGATACACCTTGCCACGGCAGCCCCCGACGTACTGATTACCGATGTCGTGCTGCCCGATGGCAATGGGCTCGATCTCGTCGATCGCGTCGTTCGCGGCTATCCGGGGCTGCCGGTGATCGTGCTGTCGGCGCAGAACACGTTGACCACGGCGGTGCGCTCCACCGAAGTCGGCGCGTTCGACTATCTTCCAAAACCGTTCGATCTCGATGTGCTGTCGCGCACCGTCCAGAGCGCGCTTGCGCGGGGATCGGGCGAAGTGGCCGAGCCGATCGAGGCGGAGGATCGCGCGCTGCCGCTGATCGGCCGCTCGCCCGCGATGCAGGATGTGTACCGCATCATCGCGCGGGTGGTTTCGAACGATTTGACCGTGCTGGTCTCGGGTGAATCGGGCACCGGCAAGGAACTGGTCGCGCGGGCGATCCACGATTTGGGGCCGCGCCGCCGCTCGCCCTTCATCGCGCTCAACATGGCCGCGATCCCGCGCGAGTTGATCGAGGCGGAATTGTTCGGCCATGAACGCGGCGCCTTTACCGGCGCGCAGGCGCGATCGGCGGGGCGCTTCGAACAGGCGGCGGGCGGCACCTTGTTCCTCGACGAAATCGGCGACATGCCGATGGAGGCGCAAACGCGGCTGTTGCGCGTGCTGCAATCGGGCGAGTTCACCACCGTTGGCGGCGCGCGCACGATTCGCGCCGACGTGCGTATCGTCGCCGCGACCAATCGTGATCTCGCGCAATTGGTGGCGGTAGGGCAGTTTCGCGAGGATCTGTTTTATCGCCTGAACGTCGTGCCGGTGCTGCTGCCCGCCTTGCGTGCGCGGCGGCAGGACATTCCCCTGCTCGCCCGCCATTTTCTCGACCGGGCGGCAGAAGACGGCTTGCCGCGCAAGCAGCTCGATGCCGACGCGGTCGCCGTGATCGAGGCCTATGACTGGCCGGGTAACGTCCGCGAGCTGGAAAATATGATGCGGCGCATCGCCGTGCTGGCGCGTGACGAGCGAATCGACGCGGATGAGATGCGCGCGATGCTGGGTGGTGCGCTGCCATCGACGCCGATGATCGGGGATGCGGGGATCGAGGCCGCGATTCGCGCACGGATCGAGCGGCTGGCAATCGAGGAACCCGCGGCGCTTGATGACGGCACGCTGTATGACCGCATCATCGCCGAGGTGGAACGGCCGTTGATCGAGGCGCTGCTCGCGCGCCACGGCCAGAACCAGTTGCGCGCGGCGCGGGCATTGGGAATCAACCGCAATACGCTGCGCAAACGGCTCGACCTGTTGGGTATCGATCCCTGATCGGGACGGTCGTGCGCGCTCATCCGGTCCGGGTTTGGGACTAACCCATTTTTGTGTGTTTTCCTTGCAACGCAAGCGTTGTAGGAATGTCACTATGAGTGAGTCTGTGCTTTCGGTTCCGGGTACGAACGGCGTGTCGCCTCGGTTCCACGTCGCGCGCTTCCTGGAACTCACCGTCCTCGCCATTGCGATCCTGATTGCCGCAGCGAGCTATCTGTTCATTGCGCGGGGTAGCAATGCGGACGCGTTATTGAGCCCGGCACTTGTGGCCTCCCTGTTGCTCGCAAATTTGCTGCCGGGCATCGCACTGCTCGTATTGCTTGGACGCCGCATCGCAATGCGGCGTGCGTCGCGTTTGCCGATCGGGGGACGTGGACGTCTGCACGTGCGATTGGTCGGATTGTTTTCGGTCATCGCAGCCGTGCCGACGCTTTTTGTGGTGATCTTCGCGTCGCTGCTGTTTCAATATGGTGTGCAATTTTGGTACTCCGATCAGGCTCGTAGCATGATCGAAAATGCTACCGGAGTCGCGAAAACATCATACCAGCAAATGTTGCAGCGCTGGCAGGTTGCAACCGTGATTGCAGCGCAAGATATCGGAAAGGATTTTCAGGATAACCAGGTTCGCGCGGCTGATTATCCTTATTCTTTTGGAAAATATCAGGTTTATTACAGAGGTTTTTCCGACGCATTTCTGTTTGTATATGCAAAAGATCGCCCTCAGATCATCATAGGTGTCAACCCGGACCAGATGGACTTGTCCAGGGAAATAAGCCGGTCTGATATTGAAGACGTGCAGCAGCGCATTCCGAGCATTACAACGGTAAAAGCTGACAGAATTAAAACGCTTGTGGCCGTGCCGGGAACCACAAACGTATATCTTCTAACCGTAGCCATATCGGACGTACGGGTGATGGAAGCGCAGTCAAAGCGCAGCGCTGCAGTGCTCTCGAGCTATCGCGACTTTCTGGCGCGCTCACGATCCCTGCAGTTGAAATTCAACGCCGCGCTGCTCGGCATCTCACTGCTCATCATCGCGATTGCGGTGTGGATTGCGCTGGAGGTGGCGGATCGCATCGTTAGGCCGCTGGGCGCGCTGGTTGCGGCTGCGGATCTGGTGTCGACGGGCGATTTTACCGCCCGCGTTCCCGAACCGAAAACCGATGACGAAATCGGCACGCTGACCAGCGCCTTCAACCAGATGACCGAGCGTTTACAGGCGCAAACCGGGGCCCTCGAAAGCCGTCGCGCTTTGATCGAGGCGGTGATGTCGGGCGTCACCGCCGGGGTCATTTCGGTCGCGCCGGACGGGACGATACGTCTCATCAACCGCTCGGCGATCATCTTGCTCGACGGGCCCGAGGACGCGCCGGTGGGGAAACCGTTGAAGGTAATCTCACCCGAACTGGCAAATCTGCTCGACGGGACGGAGCGCGAGGCGATCATCGAAATCGGTGCCGGGAACGAGGCCCGCACGCTGGCGGTGAAGGTCACGCGCGCGGTCGAAGGGCCGATCCTGACTTTCGATGACATTACCGGCCAATTGCTCGATCAACGCCGTGCGGCCTGGTCCGATGTCGCGCGGCGCATTGCGCACGAAATCAAGAACCCGCTCACCCCGATTCAGCTCGCTGCGGAACGGCTCCAGCGCCGTTATGGCAAGCAGATCGACCCCGAGGACACCACTTTTGCGCGGCTGACCGATACGATCGTTCGTCAGGTGGGCGACTTGCGGCGCATGGTCGATGAATTCTCCTCGTTCGCGCGGATGCCAAAACCTGTGTTCCGCGAGGAATCGCTCGTCGATCTTGCGCGGCAAACGCTGTTCTTGCACGAAGTCGCGCATCCCGGCGTGGTCTTCAGCCTGACGCACGATGACCCCGGCCCGATGCTGGTGTGCGACCGGCGCCAAATCGGGCAGGCGTTGACCAACATCGTCAAAAACGCGGTCGAGGCGGTTGAGGCCAATCCCGGCGCCGCCGAGGCGAGCATCGCGATGACGCTGGAGGAAAGCGCCGAGCGTACCACCATTATCGTCGCCGACACCGGCATCGGCCTGCCCGCCGCGCGCGATCGGATCGTCGAGCCCTATGTCACGACGCGCGCGCGTGGTACGGGCCTTGGCCTCGCGATCGTCAAGAAGATCGTCGAGGAACATTTCGGTACGATGACCTTTGCCGACCGACCGGGCGGCGGCACGATCGTAACGGTCAGTTTCGACACCAAGATGCTGGCCAATCTCGACACCGGTGATGGAGGCGATGGGGGCATCGCCGAAACGCCACCCCTGCAACTCTCGCAAAACCGGACCTGAACTTATGCCCCTGGACATCCTTGTCGTTGATGACGAACGCGATATTCGCGATCTGGTCGCTGGTGTGCTCGAAGACGAAGGCTATGGCGCGCGCGTCGCGGCTGACAGCGATTCCGCCCTGGAGGCGATTTCGGTGCGGCGGCCGTCGCTGGTGTTGTTAGACGTTTGGTTGCAGGGCTCGCGGCTCGACGGGCTGGAACTGCTCGACGAGATCAAGCGGCGCGACCCGTCGATTCCGGTGTTGATGATTTCAGGGCATGGCAACCTCGATACCGCCGTCGCCGCGATCCGGCGTGGTGCGGCAGACTTCATCGAAAAACCGTTCGAGGCCGAGCGGTTGTTGCTGATGGTCGCGCGTGCGACCGAAACCGAAAGCCTGCGCCGTGAGATCGCCAGCCTGCGCGCGGTGGTCGGCCGTGATACCGATTTGACGGGCAATTCCGGCGCGATCAACGGCGTGCGCGCAACGCTGAAGCGCGTTGCCGCAACCGGGAGCCGCGTGCTCATCATGGGGGCAGCCGGCGTCGGCAAGGAAGTCGCCGCGCGGTTGCTCCACGGCTGGAGTCAGCGAGCCGATGCGCCGTTCGTGGTCGTCAGCGCCGCACGGATGACCCCGGAGCGCGTCGAGGAGGAATTGTTCGGAATCGAGGAGGGAGGGCAACTCGTCCGCTCCGGGCTGCTCGAACAGGCGCATGGCGGCACGCTGTTCCTCGATGAAATCGCCGACATGCCGCTGGCGACGCAAGGGCGTATTCTGCGGGTGCTCACCGACCAGAGTTTCAGCCGCGTTGGCGGGCAGCGCGTGGTCAAGGTCGATGTGCGCGTGGTGTCCGCCACCGCGCGCGATTTGACGCATGAGATCGCCGAAGGGCGCTTCCGCGAGGACCTGTACTACCGGCTCAATGTCGTGCCCGTCACCATTCCGGGGCTGGCCGAGCGGCGCGAGGATATCCCCGCGCTGGTCGATCATTTCATGGCGCATTATGCTTCCGAACGACGCGTTCCCACGCCCGCCGTCGCACCCGACGCAATGGTCGCGCTGCAATCCTATGAATGGCCCGGCAATGTGCGCCAGCTTCGCAACATCGTGGAGCGTACCATCATCATGGCGCCGGGCGACCGGATCGGGCAAATCGATCTCGATATGCTGCCACCCGATGTGCTCGGCGACCCGGGAGAACTGGGCGGCGGGGCGACCGCGATCATGGGTGCGCCACTGCGCGAAGCCCGCGAAACCTTTGAGCGGGAGTATCTGCGCGTCCAGATCCGCCGTTTTTCGGGGAACATTTCGCGTACCGCCAATTTTATCGGCATGGAACGGTCTGCGCTACACCGGAAGCTGAAGCTGCTCGGCATTACCGAGGCACGCGACGATTAATCGACCGGATCGGTGGACGAACCGCTCGCACATGCTTAGAATAGCTATCGGGTACGCCACCTAATTTGACGCCGGAACCGGCGCACCGCGGGAACCTCCCGCCAAAAACAAAGGATCGACCGATGGCCGACAAGCACACCTCTCTCCAAGACCTGTTTCTCAATGCGCTGCGGCGCACCAAAACCCCGATCACGATGTTCCTCGTGAAGGGCGTGAAGCTGCAGGGCATCGTTACCTGGTTCGACAATTTCTCGGTGCTGCTGCGCCGCGACGGGCAGTCGCAGCTTATCTACAAGCACGCGATTTCGACGATCATGCCGGCCAATACCGTTGATGTCGATGCCATCGTCAATGCCGTCGGCGAGGCGCAGAAGAAGCATCCGCTATTGCAGGAGATCTTCCTCAATGCGGTGCGCAAATCCGAAGACAATGTCACGATGTTCCTGGTCAATGGCGTGATGTTGCAAGGCCAGATCGCGGCGTTCGACCTGTTCTGCATGTTGCTGCAGCGCGACGGCATGGCACAACTTGTGTACAAACATGCGGTCTCCACCATTCAACCCGCACATCCCCTCAATCTGGCGGATGAAACCGCAGGTTCGGACGACGATTGACCACAGGTTTTGAACGGGACCGCGACGATGTTGCGCGGGGTGCCAAGGCCGTTGTCGTCTATCCCGACACCGGTATTTCGTCGCGGGATGCCGATGCCCGGCTGGCCGAAACCGCCGGGCTGGCGATGGCGATCCATGTCGAAGTGGTCGATCGCGTCGCGATCAAGGTTCGCGCGCTGCAGCCCTCGACGCTGATCGGCAAGGGACAGCTCGAGGCGCTCGCCGCCACCGTGCGGATGGTGGAAGCAGAGCTGGTCGTGTTCGACGCGAGCCTGACCCCGGTGCAGCAGCGCAACCTGGAAAAAGCACTGTCGGCCAAGGTGATCGACCGCACCGGCTTGATCCTTGAGATTTTCGGCGAGCGCGCGGCGACCGCCGAGGGGCGTTTACAAGTCGAACTTGCCCATCTCGATTATCAGGCGGGGCGGCTCGTGCGGAGCTGGACCCACCTTGAACGCCAGCGCGGCGGCTTCGGCTTCCTTGGCGGCCCGGGTGAAACCCAGATCGAGGCCGACCGTCGCTTGATCCGCGATCGCATGGCGCGGTTGAAGAAGGAGCTCGACCAGGTTTCGCGCACGCGCGGGCTGCACCGCGACCGGCGGCAGCGCGCGCCGTGGCCGGTGATCGCGCTGGTCGGTTACACCAACGCCGGAAAATCGACGCTGTTCAACCGCATGACCGGGGCTGACGTGATGGCGGAGGATTTGCTGTTCGCAACGCTCGATCCGACGCTGCGCCAGATCGCCTTGCCGGGAATCGACAAGGCAATCCTGTCGGATACCGTCGGTTTCGTGTCCGAACTGCCGACCCAACTCGTCGCCGCGTTCAAGGCGACGCTGGAGGAGGTGGTGTCGGCCGATTTGCTGATCCATGTCCGCGACATCGCGCATCCCGATACGATCGCGCAGAAGGACGATGTCGAGGCGGTGCTGCGCGATATCGGCGTCGACCTCTCGGTCCCGCGGATCGAGGCATGGAACAAGCTCGACCTGTTGGACGCCGATGAGCGCGTCGAACTGCTCGGCGAAGCCGCGCGGCGCGATGACGTGGCGGCGATTTCGGCGCTCAGCGGGGAAGGGGTGTCGGACTTGCTCGATACCGTTGCCGCGCTGCTGACCTCGAGCCATCGCCGCTACACCATCTTGCTCGATGCCGGCGATGGTGCAGGCGCGGCCTGGCTCCACGCGCATGGCGAGGTGCTGGAACAATCGATCGAGGGCGAACAGGCGATCTACGAAGTCCGCATGGCCGAGCGTGATTATGAGCGCTTCTGCCAGCGCTGAGCGCGTCGATCGCGATCTGGTCGCAGGCTGGCTCCACGCCCGCTCGCTTGCACGGAGATTGCCGATACCGGTGGCCGATCATGGCGGCTGGCGCGTGGATACACGGTCGGACCAGGAATGGTGTCGCTATGTCTTTGCCGATGCAATCCCGGCGATTGCCGATCTGGCGCAAACAATCACTATACCACGGATTTATATAAAGCTTTGTCATGAAGACAATGTGTTGAGAGATCTCTTAACAAATCGCTGGAGAATATGTCCTGCATCATGGCTGATGACGGCAGGCGCAAGCCGGGTGACACATCAGCCGTTGCTTGACGGCTATATCCCGCAAGTAGAAGCGGATGGCGATGCCATTCGGGTTGGGATCACCACGGCAGACGGTATGCTTGCAGCTAGCGGGTACGCGGCTGAGGCGGAGGGCGTGTTCGTTTACGATCGGATCGTTACTAGAGCATCGGATTGAATTTATGAATCAAGGGATTTCCAAGACCTTTGGATTGTGATTCACCCTCTTAGGAGGTGGATCATGGGGATATGTCGATCGGACGATTTACGAGTTCGGGTGGTTGCGGCAGTATTGGCTGGGAGTTCTCGGCGGGCGGCGGCGGCGCGGTTTTCAGTAAGTGTGAGTTCTGCAATACGTTGGACGGCGCGGGCAGTTGGTGAAGGAACGCCTGCTGCGCGTCGGCAGGGTCGTCCGGCGGGCAAAGGGCCGTTATCGGATCACCGGGAGTATCTGGTGGCAGCGGTCGAAGCGACACCTGACCTGACGATGCCGGAATTGGCGGCCCGGCTCCTGGCCGAGCGCGGAGCGGTGGCAGCCGAGGCCTCGATCTCGCGGCTCCTCTGCCGCGCGGGCTTCACATATAAAAAAACAGTTGATGGCATCGGAATGCGCACGCGCTGACGTCGCGGAGCGGCGCCGGATCTGGATCAACGAGCGTCAGCCTGCCATGCGGCAAGCGCCTGGGCGGCTGGTGTTCATCGACGAAACTTCGGTCAACACCAAGATGACCCGGCTGCGCGGGCGGGCCAGGCGGGGCAAGCGTCTCAAGGCCAGCGCCCCGTTCGGCAAATGGGGTACGCAGACCTTCATTGCCGGTCTTCGTCATGATGGGCTGACCGCGCCCTGGGTGATCCCCGGCGCGATGGATCGCCAAGCCTTCAACACCTACATCGAGACCCAGCTCGCACCGACATTGCAGCCGGGCGACGTTGTCATCCTCGACAACCTATCGGTGCATAAAAGCGCACATGCCCAGGCCGTTGTGCGACAGCGTGGCGCATGGATGCTCTTCCTGCCCCAATACTCCCCCGATCTGAACCCGATCGAGATGGCCTTCTCAAAACTCAAAGCCCTGCTCCGAAAAGCCGCAGCCCGAACCTTCGATGCCCTGATCGACGCCATCGGTGATATCTGCCAACTCTACCCTCCCAACGAATGCCAAAACTACTTCAAGGCAGCAGGATATGGGTCAGATTAACGGCACGATGCTCTAGGCAGCCGTAACGCGCGAGCGCCGCGCAGTTTCCAATAGCCTCAGCGGAACGGTGGCTCGTTGAAGGCGCGCAGCTTGCGACTGTGCAGTTTTTTGCCTTCGCGGCGCAGCTCCTCGCACGCCTCGATGCCGATCCGCATATGCTCGCTGATCGCGCGTTCGTAAAAGCGGTTGGCCTGGCCCGGCAGCTTCAATTCGCCGTGCAGCGGCTTGTCCGATACGCACAGCAAGGTGCCGTAGGGCACGCGGAAGCGATAGCCCTGCGCCGCGATTGTCGCCGATTCCATATCGATCCCCACCGCGCGGCTGAGCGAGAACCGCAGCGCCGAGCGCGAATATTGCAATTCCCAGTTGCGATCGTCGGTGGTGACGATCGTGCCCGTGCGCAGGCGGCGCTTCAACTCGTCGCCGGACTGCCCCGAAATCGTCTCGGCGGCGCGGGCGAGCGCCAATTGCACCTCGGCAATCGCGGGCACCGGGATCGCCGGGGGCAGCACATCGTCGAGCACATGATCGTCGCGTAGATAAGCGTGCGCCAGCACATAGTCGCCGATCCGCTGGCTCGGGCGCAGCCCGCCGCAATGCCCGATCATCAGCCACGCTTCGGGCCGCAGCACCGCGAGATGGTCACAAATCGTCTTGGCATTGGCCGGGCCGACGCCGATATTGACGAGCGTAATGCCGGTGCCGTCTTCGGCCATCAGGTGATAGGCCGGCATCTGGTGCCGCCGCCACGCGCTCGTATCGGCCAGCATCGCCTCGACATCGTCGCCCGCGCGCATCACCACGCCGCCCGCGCCGGAAACGCCGGTGTACCGGCTTGGCTTGCCGTCGGCATCGGGGTCGAGCTGCGCACACGCCCAGCGGACGAATTCGTCGACATAGCGATGGTAATTGGTGAACAGCACATAACGCTGGACATGCTCGGGCGGCGTGCCGGTATAGTGCCGCAGCCGCGCAAGCGAAAAGTCGGTGCGCAGCCCATCAAACAGCGCCAGCGGGCGCGCCCCGTCAGCCACAGCATAGAGCCCGTCGGCGATCTCATCGCCGATATGCGCCAGTTCGGTTGCCGGAAAGTGGCGGGCCAGTTCCAGCGCGGAAACCTGGTCCAGGCTCAGCGCATGGCCGGGATCGATCACGTAAGGGAAGGGGATTTCCTGCCGCCCCTCGACCGCCTCGACGGTAACGTCATAATCTTCGATCAGCAGCGTCAACTGTTCGGTGAGATAGTCGGCAAAGATCGCGGGCTTGGTCACGCTGATCGCGTAATCGCCCTCGGTCACCAGCCGCCCGAAGGACCGGACCGGCGTCGGCCGGTGGTTGCCACCACGATAGCGCAGATGGATTTCAGGATAGGCGAAACTGCCGTCGAGCCGACTTTCGGGCGAGGGCGGGGTGCCGGTGGTGAGATAGGTGGTGAGCGCCGCCTGGAGACGATCGACCGAGGCGCGATAGAGCCGGTCGAGTTCGGCGACGATGGTGGCGGCGGGGTTGGAAGCGTGCGTCATGGATAGCCGCTACGCCGCTATCGTTACGTACGCAAGACCAAGGGGCGTATTGGCCGACACGCCCCTTGGCCAAGGTTAGGCCTTCTTGGAGGAACCAGCCGGTTTGGAGGAGCCAGCCGGTTCGTCATCCTTGGCGAGCAGCTTGCTCGCGCCAAACGCGGCACCGGCTACCGCCGCAGCAGCCCCTGCGGCGATGCCCACGGCAGCCAGCGGATGTTCCTTCACCGCGTCCACGGTTGCCTCGAACGCATCGCTCAGCGCGCCCTTGGCTTGCTCGAACAGACCTTCGGCCTGTTCGATGATCGTGTCGTTGGCGGGGGTCTTGATCGAATCGGTCGTCGTATCGGTCATGGCATGGGCCTTTCCTGGAACGTCCTTTGCGCAACCCTTGAGGGCGGCACCCGGTTCCGCATGGTGGGCGTCGAAACGTACCTATCGGTCGGCCCGGCGCAAACCGGGGCGAAGCGATCAGATTTCGCTCAGCAGATGTTCGGCCGAGGATACTTCGAAGGCACCGGGTGCTTCGATATTGAGCTGTTCCACGACGCCGTCATTGACCAGCATCGAATAACGCTGGCTGCGCTCGCCCATGCCGAATTTGGAGCCGTCGAAGGTCAAACCGACCGCCTTGGCGAAATCGGCATTGCCGTCGGCGAGCATGGTGATGGCACCGGCGTTGCTCGCCTTGCCCCATGCGCCCATTACGAAGGCATCGTTCACCGAGGTGAAGGCAATTTCGTCCACGCCCTTGGCCTTGATTTCGTCTGCCTTGTCGACGAAGCCCGGCAGGTGACGGGCCGAGCAGGTCGGGGTGAAGGCACCGGGAACCGCGACCAGCGCGACCTTGCGGCCCTTGAAGAATTCGTCCGAGCTGACCTGATTCGGGCCATCGGCGGTGACTTTGGTAAGCGTGACTGTGGGAATGCGGTCGCCGACGCTGATCGTCATGGGAAACTCTCCTATTGGGGCCGCCCGGAAAAGGGGGATGAGCGGCGCGCTGTACGTCGTGCAAGCGCGCGCGAATTTCAAGCGTGGCGAGCAACGCGGTCACCGCGTATGAATGGCGGCATGGAGTGTGCGCGAAACCTCACTGGCCAGTTTCTGCTGGCGATGCCCGGCATTGGCGACCCGCGCTTCGATCGTGCGGTGATCGCGATGTGCGCGCACGATGCGGAAGGTGCGCTCGGTATCGGCGTCGGCACCACGATCGATGGGCTCGGGCTGCATTCGGTGTTGCGCCAGTTGGAGATCGATCCTGGCGTAGCGCCCGACGTCGCGGTGCATCTTGGTGGCCCGGTCGAACCGCGACGCGGCTTTGTGCTGCACGATCTCGATTGGGCCGGGCAGGATACGATTGAAGTGGTCGGTCAGGCAGGGTCGTTATGGGCACTTTCGGGAACGACCGACGTGTTGAAGGCGATTGCGGCGGGGCGTGGCCCGTCGCGCTGGCTGGTTGCGCTGGGATATGCCGGGTGGAGTGAGGGGCAGCTTGACGGCGAGATGACCCGGCACGGTTGGTTGAACGTGCCGGGTAACCTCGATCTGCTCTATGCCTGCGACGCCGATGCCCGGTGGGATGCCGGATTTGCCAGTGCGGGCATCGATTCGCGGTTGCTCGCGAACGAAACGGGGCGGGCATAAGGCGGCGGCGAGCGAAGGCAGATGTCGCAGTATAAGCGTTACCTTATATTATGTTATCTGTAACGGCTCCTAAAGTTACTATGCTCAGCAGGCACGGTATTTGACACCATTGTATTTTGCGTCGCCGCTTATACTATAAGACCCGGGGGAAACTGTGGGGGGATGGCGATGTTCGGCTCGGTCGTGCTTGAAGTTGCGTTGGGTCTTGTTCTCACGTTTAGCTTTTTTAGTGTTATCATGACATCGGTCCGCGAGGGTGTTGAAGCGATCTTCAAGACACGCGCCAAACTGCTCGAGAGCACGATCGGTGAGTTACTCGGCGGCGATCCTGCGGCAATCGAACGTTTTTATGAACAACCCGCAATCTATGCGCTGTTCCCCGGGGCGTATCGCAGCAAAGGTCGCCATTTGCCCTCGTACATCCCCTCCGCGAATTTCGCGGCGGCGGTGATCGCGCTGGCCAAGGCACCCGAAGCGCTGCCCGCGGCGGTCAAGGCCGCAATTGCTCCTGCGCTTGATCCCGCGCGGGCCGAAGGCGACAAGGCTCGTGCCGATCTTGAGGCGTGGTTCGATAGCGCGATGGATCGCGTCAGCGGCAGTTACAAGCGGCAGACACAATTGTGGTTGCTTGGACTGGGCTTCGCTGCTGCTGCCATCATTAACATCAATCCGGTGTTGATCGGCAATCGGCTTGCGCGCGACCAGCAAGTGCGTGCCGACGTCGCCGCCTTCGCGCCGCTGATCCTGTCGCCCGATGCCAAAAGCAAGGACGCACTCGCGGTGACGGCGACCCAGTTGCAGAATGTCGGGCTTCCCGTCGGATGGAGTGCGCGATGCCAGGTTGCGAACATTTTTACGCTTTCGGCCGCCACCGACAACGGCTGTTACGAGGCCGGTGATGGCCTGCCCAAGAGTATCGGCGGCTGGCTGATCGCGGCATTGGCAGCGATGTTGGGCGCGCCCTTCTGGTTCGACCTGCTCAACCGGATCGTCAATCTGCGCACCGCGATCAAACCACCCAGGGCTGAGCCCGCAACCTGACACGGCGACGTGGGCAAGGGGGAGATATAAAGACATCTTTATATTTGATTTGGGCGCGAACCCGCGTTACGGGCAGCGCCATCAACCAATCCGGAGATTCCCGCGTGGCCACCGTTCTCGACCGTCCGACCGACTATGTCGTCGCCGACATCACCCTTGCCGATTTCGGCCGCAAGGAGATCAACATCGCCGAGACCGAAATGCCCGGCCTGATGGCGCTGCGCGAGGAATTCGGTGCATCGCAGCCGCTCAAGGGCGCGCGGATTACCGGCTCGCTGCACATGACGATCCAGACCGCAGTGCTGATCGAAACGCTGACCGCGCTGGGTGCGCAGGTGCGCTGGGCGACGTGCAATATCTTCTCGACGCAGGACCATGCCGCTGCCGCGATCGCCGCGACGGGTGTGCCGGTGTTCGCGATCAAGGGTGAGAGCCTGGCCGATTATTGGGATTATGTCGGTGACATCTTCAACTGGGGTGCAGGCACCTCGGGCGAAACCGCCAACATCATCCTGGACGATGGCGGCGACGCGACCATGTTCGCTTTGTGGGGCGCGAAGCTCGAAGCCGGTCATACGCTCGGCGAGCCGGAGAATGACGAGGAAGTCGAATTCCAGCGCGCGCTGAAGGCGTTCGTCGCCAAGTATCCGGGTTACCTGACCGAGACCGTCAAGAACCTGAAGGGCGTTTCGGAAGAGACCACCACCGGCGTGCACCGCCTGTACGAAATCGCCAAGAAGGGCGAGCTGCCGTTCCCGGCCATCAACGTCAACGACAGCGTCACCAAGTCGAAGTTCGACAACCTTTACGGTTGCAAGGAATCGCTGGTCGATGCGATCCGTCGCGCCACCGACGTGATGCTGGCGGGCAAGGTTGCGGCGGTCGCTGGCTTCGGTGACGTGGGCAAGGGCTCGGCCCAGTCGCTGCGCAACGGCGGCGCGCGCGTGATGGTCACCGAAATCGATCCGATCTGCGCGCTGCAGGCGGCGATGGAGGGCTTCGAGGTCGTGACGATGGACGACGCGGTGAAGCGCGCCGACATCTTCGTCACCGCGACCGGCAATGCCGACGTCATCACCGCCGATCACATGAAGGCGATGAAGCCGATGTCGATCGTTTGCAACATCGGCCATTTCGACAGCGAGATTCAAATCGCCGCCTTGTCGAACTATGAGTGGAACGAAGTGAAGCCCGGCACCGATCTGGTCACTTTCCCCGATGGCAAGCAGATCATCATCCTTGCCAAGGGGCGCCTGGTGAACCTGGGTTGCGCGACGGGCCACCCGTCCTTCGTGATGTCGGCCAGCTTTACCAACCAGACGCTGGCGCAGATCGAGCTGTGGACCAAGGGCGAGAATTACAAGAACGAAGTGTACGTCCTGCCGAAGCATCTCGATGAGAAGGTGGCCGCGCTGCATCTGGAAAAGCTCGGCGTGAAGCTGTCGAAGCTGACCCCGAAGCAGGCCGGTTACATCGGCGTGCCGGTCGAGGGGCCGTTCAAGCCGGATCATTACCGGTATTGAAATCCAAAAAATCTGGAAAAGAATCGGCCGTCACGGAAATCCGTGGCGGCCGTTTTGTTTATGAGGCCTTCCCGCGCGCAGCCTGTCTAGCTTATGGGTCGTTCATGGATCAGGGCCCTGCGTGGTGAACGAGCTTTCGGCGATAAGCGTCACGGGGATCGGTGTTGCGCTGGCGGTGCTGATCGGAGGGACCGTTTGGAGTCTCTTCTCGGGCCTGCGCGCCAAGCGTGAAGCCGCGAACGCTTTTGCCAACAACGCACGGCTTGAGGCCATGCTCGCATCCGCGCCTGCGCTGTCGATGGTGATCCGGGCCGATGGGCGCATCGAATGTCCACAGCGGTTGGCCGACTGGCTCGGCCTTGCAAACACGCCGCGGTATTTTGACGACCTTGCGGAGAGTGACGGCGGGCTCGACGGTAAGGATCTGGCCGCTTTGGGGGTCGACATTATTGCCGCGCAGAAATCGGGTCGCGAGTTTTCGCGCGTGGTGCAGGCACGGGGGTCCGCCCGCGTACTGATGATCCGCGGCGCGCGGGCTCCGCAATTGTTTCAATCCCCGGGCTGCGTCATCCTCTGGGTGTTCGATGCGACCGAAAGTGAAGCCGAAATCGCGCGGTTGGGCGATGCGGTCGGTCATGCGACCACGCTGTATGAAGATCTGAGCGGGGTCATTCAGGCGGCGCCGATGCCAATGTGGTATCGCGGGGCGGATTTGCGGTTGGCGATGGTCAATTCGCAATATGTCGGCGCGGTCGAGGGTGCGTCCGCCGAAGACGTGATTGCGCGCGGGCTTGAACTGGTTGAGGGATCGGGCGTTGGCGGGCCGCTCGCCAATGCGGTGCAGGCGCGCGACACGCGCACCGTGCAATCGCAAGCGATGCCGGCGACCATCCGCGGCGAGCGGCGAATGCTGCGCGTCTATGATGCGCCGCTGTCGACTGGTGGGGTCGCGGGTTTCGCGATCGACATCGAGGATCTGGAGCAAGCACGCGCACGGTTGAAACGATTCGATGACGCGCAACGCGGGATGCTCGACCGTCTTTCGGCGGGCGTGGTGCAATTTGCCGCCGACCGATCGCTGGTGTTTTGCAATCAACCGTTCCGGCGACTGTTTGCGATGAAGGCGGAGTGGCTCGCCGACCGCCCGGAATTTGACCGCGTACTGGAACGGATGCGCGAGACCCAACGTCTCCCCGAAGTTCGCGATTTTCCCGGCTGGAAAGCAGAGCGCCGTGACTGGTTCCTGGCGGCGGGGGGCGGGCATGAGGAAGAGTGGCATTTACCGGGCGGCGTCCATCTGCGCGTTGTCGCGCAGCCGCTGCCCGATGGCGGCCTGCTGCTGATCTTCGAAGATCGCACCGAACAGGTGCAGTTGGCGAGCGCGCGCGACACCCTGCTGCGCGTGCGCACCGCGACCTTCGAAAATCTGTATGAGGCACTCGGCGTATTTGCCGCCGATGGCAGATTGCAATTGTGGAACAACAAGTTCCGCCTGGTATGGGGGTTTGAAGAGGAATTTCTGGCCACGCATCCGCGTGTCGATGTGCTCGCCGAAGCCGCGTCACGCCAGCTTTCCAACCCTGCGCGCGCCTCACTGATCGCCGATCTTGTCCGCGCGGCAACGGTCGAGCGGCAACAGCGCGGCGGGCGGGTGGCCTTTGCCGATGGGCGGCATTTCGAATTTGCGGCGGTGCCCCTGCCCGATGGCAATGGCCTGTTCACGATGCTCGACATTTCCGACAGTCGGCGGATCGAACGCGCGCTGCGCGACCGTAACGAAGCGCTCGAAGTGGCGGACCGGATCAAGACCTCGTTCGTGGCGACGATGAGCTATGAATTGCGCACGCCGCTGACGTCGATCAGCGGTTTCGCCGAGATGCTCAACGAAGGCTATGCGGGGAAACTGAGTGCGTCGGCCACGGGGTATGTCGAGGCGATCCTGCAATCGGTCGAACGACTCGGGATGCTGGTCGATGAAGTGCTTGACCTGACCCAGGCGGAGGGCAAGGCTCCCGAACTGGAAATGCGCAAGATCGATCTGGCACCGGTGGCGCGGGCGGCGGCAGATGCGGTTGCTCCACTGGCGCTGAAACGGAAGCTCGATTTCGCGGTCGAAATCCAGCCATCCACCGGAGTGACGACGGGCGATGGGAAGCGCCTGCAGCAAGTAATCGAACATCTGTTGCGCCACGCCGTAGCGGGCACGCCCGCCGGAGGGCGGATCCTGCTCCACACCGATGGCACCGACGCGACCGTGCGGATCGTGGTTTCCGACAATGGTGCGGGGATGAGCGCGCAGGCGGTGGCGCGCGCCTTCGATCGATTCGCGCAACCCGGTATTACGCGCGACGGCGAGCGCGCACTGGGGCTGGGCTTGCCGCTCGCTAAGCAATTCGTCGAGGCGCATGACGGCACGATCAATCTGGTATCGGAGCCGGGGCAGGGGACGCTCATCACCGTATCGCTGCCGCGCAGGTGATGTCGGTGCGGGGGCGATATGCGTATGTACCAGGGGCCTATGCCCATTCTCCGACCGGGCAGCATTGCACGGTTTCGCGCACGCTCGGTGTGCGGCTGACGGGATGTTGAGATGATTCTTTCGAATCCCGAAGCGAGTGAGGGCTTTGGCGTGCGCCTGGCCGATTTGGTCGTCCCGGGCGATGTGGTGACCTTGTCGGGTCCGCTTGGGGCGGGCAAGACCAGCATCGCGCGCGGGCTGCTCGCTGCGTTGGGGCTGGAGGGTGAAGCCCCGAGCCCCAGCTTTGCGATCGTGCAGCCTTATGCCCCGCCTGAGGTGCGCCTGCCCGTGCAGCATGTCGATTTGTACCGGATCGAGAGCCCTGACGAGATTGGCGAACTGGGGCTGGACGAGGCCGCGGGCGATTCGGTGCTGCTCGTCGAATGGCCGGAACGCGCGCCCGGCTGGTGGCCGGAGGCGCTTGCGCTCACATTGGAGATGCTGCCCGATGGCACCCGCCGCTTGACAGCCGACGTGCCCGCTGGCTGGAAGGATCGATGGCAGCAGATATGATACCCCCGGCGGCGGCCGCCGCGTTCCTGGCCGCAAACGGGTGGGCCGATGCGGCAATTTTGCCGGTTGCGGGCGATGCCTCGTTCCGGCGCTATTTCCGCGCGGTGAAGGATGGGCGTAGTGCGATCCTGATGGACGCGCCGCCGCCGCATGAGGACCCGCGACCGTTTATCGAGATCGCGCGCTGGCTGGGCGAACGCGGTTTTGCGGCACCGGCGATCCACGGGATTGACCTCGACCTTGGCCTGGTGCTGATCGAGGATTTCGGCGACATTCGGATGCGCGAAACCGTCGATAACGATGCGTCGCGCGAGCTTGCGCTTTATGAAGCGGCGATTGATGTGCTCGTTCGCCTGCATCGGGAAGAGCCGGCGGTGGTCCCCTCTTATGATCGCGCGGTGCTGCATCGCGAGGCGGATTTGCTGACCGAATGGTATTGCCCCGCGCTTGGGATTGAGGCCGATCAAGCCGCTTATGATGCCGCATGGAATGCGGTGTTCGACCATGCGTTTACCGGGCCGGTGGTTACGGTTTTGCGGGACTATCACGCGGAAAACCTGATGTTGATCGGCGACGATACGTTGGGGTTGCTGGATTTCCAGGATGCGCTTGCGGGCCATCCCGCTTATGATCTCGTATCGCTGCTGCAGGATGCACGGCGCGACGTGGACGAGCGCGTGGAGACGGCCATGCTCGCGCGCTACAAGGCGGCGACCGGCGCGGGCGATGCGTTTGATGTCGCCTATCATGTGCTGGGTACGCAACGGAACGCCAAGATCATCGGTATCTTCACGCGGCTGTGGCAGCGCGACGGCAAGACGCGGTATGCCGCCTTGTGCCCGCGCGTATGGCGATATCTGAACCGGGATCTGGCGTATCCGGAACTTGCCCCGGTCAAGGCGTGGTTCGACGCGACGATCCCCGCCGAATTGCGCGGCGATCCAATGGTATTGGCAGCATGATGACGCCGAAGCGCACCCTCAATATCCGGCCCGAGCCGGGCGGCATGGTGCCCAAGACCGCGATGGTGATGGCGGCGGGGCTCGGCAAGCGAATGCGTCCGCTGACCGCGACACGACCGAAGCCGCTGGTCGAAGTGGCGGGCAAACCGCTGATCGATCACGTTTTCGACCGGCTCCGCGCGAGCGGGGTCGAACGCGCGGTGGTCAACGTCCATTATCTTGCCGACGCGCTGGAGGCGCATCTGCAAAACCGGGTTACCGGGATCGATATCGCCGTGTCCGACGAGCGTGGCCAATTGATGGAAACCGGCGGCGGCCTGGTGCAGGCGCGCGATTTGATTGGCGACGCGCCCTTCCTGGTCGTCAACAGTGACAATCTGTGGGTCGATGGCCCGTCCGATGCCATCAAGATGCTGGCGGCGCGCTGGGACGAGGCGACGATGGATGCGCTGCTGCTAATGGTGCCGCTGGCGCGGGCCAATCATCATCGCGGGTTGGGGGACTTCCGGCTTGCCGCCGATGGCCGTATTCTCGGGCGGCGGTTACCCGGGCGGCTTGCGCCGTTCGTCTATACCGGCGTGCAAATCCTGTCACCGCGCGTGATCGCGGATTGGCCAGAGGGGCCGTTCTCGACGATGGTGTTCTGGCAACGCGCGATCGCGGCGGGCCGGGCTTATGGCCTGGTCCATCAGGGGTTGTGGTTCGATGTCGGTACGCCGGCGGCAATCCCGCTGACGGAGGCGATGCTGGCCGATGGTTGAGGCGAAGGGCCCCACGCTCTTCACCATTCCGGCGCATCGCGCCTTTTCTGATGCCTTGGCCGCCGGGTTGATCCGGCAATTTGGCGGCGATGATCTCGGGCTTGCGCGCGGGCTGGTGCTGCTGCCCAACAATCGCGCCAAACGCGCGCTGACCGATGCCTTTGTACGCGCGAGCGCAGGTGGCCTGTTGTTGCCGCGGATGGTCGCGCTCGGCGATCCCGCGCTCGACGAAGCGGTGGGCGCGGCGCTCGACCCGGCGGATGATCCGGTGCCGGTCCCGCCTGCGGTCGCGCCGCTGCAGCGGCGGATGATGCTCGCGCGGCTGGTGTCCGAGGAACGCGCGCGCGCGGGCCAAGCGATCGACGCGGCGGAGGCGGTGCGGCTGGCGGGTGAATTGGCGCGCACGCTCGATCAATTGCTGGTCGAGGAAATCGCCCCGCGCCGGTTGCGCGAGATTGAGCTGAGCGAGGCGATGTCGGCGCATTGGCAACGCGCGCTCGATCTGTTCGCGGTGGTGCTCGACCGCTGGCCCGCCGAATTGCAGCGGATCGGGCGGATCGACGCCGCCGAACGGCGCGGGGTGTTGTTGCAGCGGCTGGCGGAGCGCTGGGATCGCACTCCGCCCGCCGGTTTCGTCTGCGCAGCCGGCATCACCGATAGTGCCCCCGCCGTCGCGCGGCTGCTGCGCTGCGTAGCGGACAGCCCGCGCGGGATGGTGGTGCTGGCCGATCTCGCGACCGCGATGGACGAGATCGAATGGCAGCCGCTCGGGCCGCACGCGCCCGATCCAGTGACCGGGCTCACGCGCCGCTCGATCGAGACGCACCCGCAATTCCATCTGAAGCTGTTGCTCGAACGGATGAGCGTCAACCGCGGCGAAGTGCGGCAATGGCGCGACGGCAGCGACCATGACGCCACGGTCGCGCGCGGCAAGGCGGTCGCCAATGCGCTGGCTTCGGCGGAGTTTACCGCGAAATGGACCACGCTCGGCCCTGAGCAGCGCCGACTGGGCGGTATTGCGGCGGCTGAACTGGCGACGCCGGGGGAGGAGGCACAAGCGATTGCGCTTGCCTTGCGCGAGGTGGCGGAAACGCCAGGGCGCACTGGCGCGCTAATCACGCCCGATCGTAGCCTGGCCCGGCGGGTGGCGGCGCATTGCGCGCGCTGGGGGATCGCGATCGACGATTCGGCGGGGCGTCCGCTGTCGATCCTGCCGTCGG
Source organism: Sphingomonas sp. (assembly GCF_041661885.1). Classification (GTDB taxonomy): domain Bacteria; phylum Pseudomonadota; class Alphaproteobacteria; order Sphingomonadales; family Sphingomonadaceae; genus Sphingomonas. The sequence goes on from NZ_JBAZTL010000007.1 coordinate 156,553, forward strand.
GGACGCTGTTGACCGCGCTGGCCGAGGCGGCGACGCAGCGCTTTGCGCCGCTCGCGTTGTTGACCTTGCTCAAGCATCCGCTGGTGCGCTTTGGTGATGCGCGGCGCGACTGGCTCGATGGCGTGCGGGCGCTGGATCGTGTGTTGCGCGGGCCCCGTCCGGCGGCGGGTCTGGCGGGGATCGACCTGCATCTGCGCACCGCGCGGCGCGGTGAGGCGGCGGCGTGGTGGCCCGAGGCGCGGGCGCTGCTCGAACCGATCGAACGCGTGTTCGATGGCGGCGCACGACCGATTGCCGAATTGCTGGGCGCCTTGCGCGAGGCAGCGCAGGCCTTGTGTGGCGATGCCTTGTGGGCGGGCCCCGCCGGGCGCGCGGCGGCAGAGCTGCTGCGTGAGGCCGAGGACCATGCCGCGCATGGTCCGGCGGTGATTGACCCGGCCAGCCTTGGCCCGTTGCTCAAGACGTTGATGGACGAAGTCGCGGTGCGGCCGCCGCAGGGCGGGCATCCGCGCCTGGCCATTTACGGCCTGATCGAGGCGCGTTTGCAGACGGCTGACGTCATGATCCTGGGCGGGCTGAATGAAGGAACCTGGCCCGGCTTGCCCGCTCCCGACCCGTGGCTGGCACCGCGCATCCGCATCGAATTGGGGTTACCAGGGCTCGACCGTGGTGTCGGCATGGCGGCGCATGATCTGGCGCAGGCGCTCGGCGCGCCCGCTGCGCTGATGACGCGGGCGCGACGCGGCGGTACGCAACCGGCGATCGCCTCGCGCTTCTGGCTGCGCTTGCAGGCGCTGGCGGGCGACCGTTTCGAGCGGGCGACCGCGCTGGAAGGCTGGGCGCGCGCGCTCGACGATCCGGGCGAGCATCTGCCCGCTGCCAAGCCGATGCCCGAGCCGCCCGCCGAACGCCGCCCCAAGGCGATTGCCGTGACCGATGTCGATCGCCTGAAGGCCGATCCTTATGCGTTCTACGCCAAGCGCATCCTTGGCCTAACGCAGCTCGACCCGGTCGATGCCGATCCCAGCGCAGCGTGGCGCGGCACGGCGGTGCATGACATCCTCGAACGCTGGGCGCGCGAAGATGCCTGTGCGCTCGACAAACTGCACGACCGCGCGCGCGCGAGGTTCGACGGCGTGCATCCGATGCAGCGCGCGCTGTGGCGACCACGCCTGATGGAGGCGATCGACTGGATCGTCGCGCAGATGGGCAGGAACATCGACGCGGGGCGCACCGTGCTGGCGGTCGAGCAATCGGGCGAGATCGCGATTGCGGGGGTGACGCTGACGGGGAAATTCGACCGGATCGATAGGTTGCCCGATGGGGCGCTGGCGGTGATCGACTACAAGACCGGCAAGCCGCCCTCACCGGCGGCGGTGCGTGAGGGGTTCAGCCTGCAATTGGGGTTGCTCGGGCTGATCGCCGAGCGCGGCGGCTATGCCGGGATTGCGGGCAAGGCGCGCGGCTTCGAATATTGGTCGCTGTCGAAAAAGGGCGATGCGTTCGGCTATGTCACCTCGCCCGTGGATGCCGAGGGCAAGGGCGACAAGGTCGTGCCCGAAGATTTCACTACGCTCGCCGCGCGGCATTTCAGCGATGCCGTGGCCGACTGGTTAACCGGCGCGCGCGCGTTCGAGGCGAAGCTGCACCCGGACTATGCGCCTTATGCCGAATATGACCAGTTGATGCGCCGGGACGAATGGTATGGCCGTGAGTGAGGCATCTCCTGTTGCTCCCCTCCCTGTAAGAGCGCCGGGTGAACAGCGCCCCGCGCTGTTCAGGTCAGGCTGGGAGCCTGACCGACCCGGCGCTGGGCTGGGGGTGGGTAGGCCCGTGGCTGGCGCGACGCTCCTCCTGCGAGCAACCCACCCCTCGATCCCCTCCCTTCCAGGGAGGGGAGGAAACGCATGACCGAATCCCACACCCGCCGACCGCTCCCGGTTCTGAAGGACGCGCAGGCGCGCGCCAGCGATCCGGGCGGGCATGTCTGGCTGTCCGCCTCCGCCGGGACGGGCAAGACACAGGTGCTGACCGCGCGCGTCTATCGCTTGCTGCTGCGTGGCGTCGATCCCGGCGCGATCTTGTGCCTGACCTTTACCAAGGCAGGCGCGGCGGAAATGGCGGGGCGGATCGGCGAGCGGCTGGCGGCGTGGGTGCGGATGCCCGAGCCCGATCTGGTGGCCGATCTGGTGGCGCTCGGCGAGGACCCTTCGCCGCAACTCCGCGCCCGTGCGCGCACGCTGTTCGCCAAGGTGCTCGATGCGCCGGGGGGCGGCATCCGCATTCAAACGATCCACGGCTTCTGTCAGAGCCTGCTCGCCGCCTGCCCGGTCGAGGCTGGGCTGGTGCCGGGCTTCCGCCCGATCGAGGCGCGCGAAGAAGCGGTAATGGCGCGCGATGCGCTGGCCGAAATGCTGGTCACGGCGGAGGCCGAAGGGCGCGATGCCACCGTCACTACTGTTGGCGCGCTGAGCCTGCGCTTGGGCGAGGGCGAGGCCGAGCGCTTCCTGCTGGCGTGCGCGCGGGCACCCGCCGCGATGGCGGAACTGCCGATGGGCGCGGGCGTCGGCCCGTTCATCCGCCGCGCGCTCGATCTGCCGGTGGGCGAGATCGAGGCGGAGATCGCCTATGCTTGCGGCGACAGTGCGTTCGACGTGGATGCGGTCGCGCGGCTGGCGGCGGCGAACCGGGCGTGGGGCACGGCGACGGGCGGCAACCATGCCGATATCGCCGAATGCTGGATCGAAGCGACGCCCGAGATGCGCGCGCGGATGCTGGGGGACCTGATCGGTGTACCCTTCACCGCCAAGCGCGAGCCGCGCAAATATTCGGCCAAGCTGCTCGCTACCGACCCCGATTATGCCGATCTGGCGATCGAGGTGGGGGAGGCGTGCGCGCATCTGTTGGGCCTGCGCGAGCGCGCGGCCTATGCCGATTTGCTCGCGGCGGCGCTGGCGGTCGGGCGGGAGTATGCCGCAGCGTACGATCAGGCGAAGCGGCGGCTGGGCGCGGTCGATTTCGACGATCTCATCCGCGCGACGATCGCGTTGCTCGGCCAGCCGGGCATGGGTGAATGGGTGCGCTACAAGCTCGATCAGGCGACCGAACATGTGCTGATCGACGAGGCGCAGGACACCAACCCCGACCAATGGGCGATCATCCGCGCGCTGGTGGAGGAGTTTTTCGTGGGCGAAGGATCGCATGGCGAGCGCGTCCGCACGTTGTTCACCGTCGGCGATTTCAAGCAGGCGATCTTCGGCTTCCAGGGCACCGACCCCAAATTTTTCGCCGCCGCCGAACACCGCTTCGGCACGCTCGCGCGCGAGGCGTGGGCGGCGGATGAGGAACAACGTCGCCAAACCGGCACGATGCGGGCGCGCCCGTGGCACCGGCTGTCGCTGACACAATCGTTCCGCTCGACACGCCCGGTGCTCGAATTTGTCGACGCCGCGATCGAGGCTTTGCCCGAGCCGGGGCTTGGCGTGATCGCCGACCGCGAAATCCATGCCAGCGAAGTACCGGGGCCCGGCACCGTGACTTTGTGGCCGCTGGTGGTGGCGGGCGGCAGCGAGGAGGATGAGGAAAGCTGGATTTCCGATTCCACCCGCGAACTCGCTCGCCGGATCGCGCGGACGATCAAGGGCTGGATCGGCACGCTGATGCTCGAGAGCAAGGGGCGCAGGCTGCGGCCCGAGGACATTATGATCCTGGTCAAGCGGCGCGGCGAGCTGGCCTCGCTGATCGTCGCGCGGCTCTATGCCGAAGGCGTTCCGGTGGCGGGGGTCGATCGCTTGCGGCTGAATGCACCGCTGTCGGTGCAGGATCTGCTCGCCGCGATCCGCTTCGTGCTGCAGCCCGATGACGATTTGTCGCTGGCGTCGCTGCTGGTGTCGCCGCTGATCGGCTGGAGCCAGGAGCGGCTGATGCACGCCGCGCCCAAGCGCGCGGTCAGCCTGTGGCGGCACATTGCCCGCGCCGAACCGCGCGCGGAGATCGCGCCGCTGTTCGCGATGCTCGACCGCGCCGACATCGCCACGCCCTATCAATTTCTGGAAGAGTTGCTGTCGGGGCCGCTCGGCGGGCGGCGCAACCTCGTGCGGCGGCTGGGGCAGGAGGCGCGCGACCCGATCGAGGAATTGCTGAGCGCAGCGCTCGATTTCGAAGCGCTCGGAACGCCATCCTTGCAGCGCTTCCTCGACTGGTTCGATCGGGGCGAAGTGGAGATCAAGCGCGATCCCTCCGCCCCGCTCGATGCGGTGCGAGTGATGACCGCGCACGGTGCGAAGGGCTTGCAGGCACCGCTGGTGATCCTCGCCGATGCCGCCGTCGATCCGACGCGCGCGCCACGTTCGACACTCAAATGGCGCGCGGGCGAGATGGCGGCGGAACTGCCGGTGATCCGCCCGCGCAAGGGCGAGGCGACGGGACCGCTGGCCGCGCTGGTCGAGGAAACCGCCGCGCGCGACCTGGAAGAGCATTGGCGGCTGTTTTACGTCGCGGCGACGCGCGCCGAGGAGCGGCTGGTGATCGCCGGGTCGGTTGGCCCACGCGCGCAGGGCGAGGCTCCCGCGCAAAGCTGGTATGCCGCCGCCGCGCGCGCGATGGCCACGCTGGACGTGCCGGAGCACGAGGAGCGCAGCTTCGCCGGGCGCGTGCCGCAAAAGCCGGTCGCGCCAGACCGCCGCGCGGCACGGGCGGCGGTGGCCGCCGAACCCGTGCCCGACTGGGCGCGCCGCGCGGCCCCGGTCGAAGCGCGCCCGCCGCGCCCGCTCGCGCCATCGTCGCTCGGCGATGATGCGGTCGCCGACGCGCCGCCGACCCCGGCGATGCGCGCGGCGGCGGAGCGCGGGCGGCTGATCCACGCGCTGTTCGAACGCTTGCCGACAGTCGCGCCCGAGGCGCGGGCAGAGGCAGCCGCGCGCTGGCTGGCAACCGCCGGGGCGGTGGCCGACCCGGCCACGTGCGCGGAGATTGCCGCACCGGTGCTGGCGGTGCTGAATGATCCCGGTTTTGCCGATCTGTTCGGGCCGGAGGCGCTGGCGGAGGCACCCATCGCAGCGGTGCTGCCCGATGGCTTTGTGGTGTCGGGTACGGTCGACCGGCTGCTGGTCTCGCCTGATCTGGTGCGCGTGGTCGATTTCAAGACCGGGCGCAGCGTGCCCGCCACGCCCGACGCCATTCCGCCTTATCACCTGCGCCAGATGGCGGCCTATGTCGCGGCACTGGCGGTGATCTTCCCCGGACGGCTGATCGAGGCGGCGTTGCTCTACACCAGCGCCCCGGTGCTGCACCGGTTGCCGCCATCGCTGCTGGATGCGCACAAGCCGGGCTTTGCCGGCGCGGAGCAAAGCTAGCACGCACCGGCTTGAGTGGACGGGCGCGACATCCTACCTTCGCTGCAACATCAGGAGAAATAGAATGGCTACCAAGAAAATCACCGACGCAAGCTGGGCCGCCGACGTCACCAATGCCTCCGGCCCTGTGCTGGTCGATTTCTGGGCAGAATGGTGCGGCCCGTGCAAGATGATCGGGCCGAGCCTCGAGGAAATTTCGGAAGAACTGGGCGAGCAGGTTACCATCGCCAAGCTCAACATCGACGAAAACCCCGATGCGCCGGGCAAATATGGCGTGCGCGGCATTCCGACGATGATCCTGTTCAAGGACGGCGTGCCCGCCGCAACCAAGGTTGGCGCCGAGCCCAAGGGGCGGTTGAAGGCTTGGCTGGAGGGTGCGCTGGGCTGAGATTGCCGGGTTGTGCCGCGCGGGGGTGAGCGGGCTCATCTTCTGCGCGGCATGGGGGCGCGCGTTCAGCGAACGTAGATCGGCTCTACTCGCCCTTTGGCTAATCGCCATATTACGTCTTGCGGAACGGGTAAGGCGAGAGTCTCCTCCCTGCTCAGATTGAGATACACGCCTCGAATAAGGCGTCCTATCAGTCCATGGGAAACTGCAAGTACGTTACCGTCCAAGCTATCCATCCATTCAGTCACGCGTGCCAGCGCGGAATCGTAACTCTCGCCGTCAGGTGATCGGAAGAACCAGTCGAAGGGAGTTGTTCCGTCCAACCGGCTTGGCCACTGAGCATCTATGTCGACGTGTGTGAGCCCATCCCAGGAGCCGACCGAAACCTCGGCAATTCGAGGCTCCCACTCTGTTTCAGGAAATCTCCCAAAAGATCTAATAATGGAGGTCGTTTCGCGGACGCGGCCCAACGGGCTGGCCACCAACACGTCGATCTTGGCCTCGAGTGTGGCAAGTTGCCTGCCGTATCCCTCTGCCTGCGCTAGCCCCCTTTCGGTCAGGCGAGAATCGAGATGGCCTTGGAAGCGGCCAGCGACGTTCCACTCGGTTTCACCGTGTCGAACCAAATAGATCTCGTATTCCGATGGCACAGGTGAGGAGCCCTAAAATGTCTGGTTTTGGCTGATTTACAGAGGCCTCGGTTCGGCCGCTAGAGGGGCTTTGCGTAGATGCATTCACGACCGGATTCTCTTTCCCAGCGGGAGAGGGAAGGGTGTGGGTAATGGGCATTATCCGTCGGTTCGCCCTCACCCTTCCGCGGCTTTGCCGCTCCCTCCCTCTCCCGAGGGGAGAGGGACTTTTTGGTCCGCGTTGCCGTGCTGTTTCACGATACGGAGAGCGACCTACCCCCAGCCCCTCCCTTTCAGGGAGGGGAGGTAGAAGGGAATGGCCGCGTCTCCCCTCCCTGAAAGGGAGGGGTTGGGGGTGGGTTGGCCTGCGGCGGCGCGGGACTGTGATTTTCCGAGACCTACAGCGCTCCCGCGCGCGGGATCAGGTCAGCGGGATCATCACCTGCGCGGCATAGCCCGGGCGTTCGGTCAGCCGGGCATACCATGCCTCGACATGCGGCACCGATGGGCGCGCGATATCGAGAATGAACCAGCTATGGGCGTAGGTGCCCATCGGGATATCGCCTATGCCAAAGTCCGTACCCGACAGCCATGGCGTCTGCGCCAGTGCGTGGTCGAGGATCTGCATCTTTGCGGCACAGGCTGCCGCTGACGCCGCGATCACGGCGGGGTCGCGTTCCGCCAGCGGGCGGCGGATGAGGTGGAGAAAGGCCCCGCGCTGCGCGTCGCCATATTCGAATTGCCAGTCCATCCAGCGATCGGCCTGCGCGCGCTGCACCGGATCTTCGGGCCACCAGCGTTTGCCGCCATGGCGCGCCGCCAGATAGCGCAGGATTGCGTTCGATTCCCACAGGACGAAGCCGTCGTCTTCGATCGTGGGGACCAGCGCATTCGGGTTGAGCGCGAGATAGGCGTCGCCCATGCCGAACTGGCCGCCGACATCGTGGCGGACATAAGGGAGCGCCAGTTCCTCCGCGAACCACGCGACCTTCTTCACATTGTGCGAATTGAGGCGACCCCAGATGGTGAGCATGGGGTGGTCAGCTCCGGTAATCGGCGTTGATCGAGATATAGCCGTGGGTGAGGTCGCAGGTCCACACCGTGGCCTTGCCGTCGCCGAGGCCGAGATCGACGCCGATCTCAATGTCCTGGCCCTTGAGGTGCGCGGCGACCGGGGCTTCGTCATAGCCGGTGACGGCGAGGCCGCCGGTGGCGACCTGGGTGTCGCCGAAGCGGATGCTGAGCAAGTCGCGCTCGGCGGGTTCGCCGGCCTTGCCGACCGCCATTACCACGCGGCCCCAATTGGCGTCCTCGCCCGCGATGGCGGTTTTGACCAGGGGCGAGTTGGCGATGCTGAGCGCGACGGTGTGTGCGCTGGCGTCGCTCCCGGCACCGGTGACGGCGATCTCGATGAACTTGGACGCGCCTTCGCCGTCACGCACCACCAGATGCGCGAGCTGCAGGCAGAGGTCGGCGAGCGCGGCGCGGAAGGCGTCGGCCCCGGCGTCTTCATCGCTGGTCAGCGGCGCGTTGCCGGCTTTGCCAGTCGCAAAGGCGAGCACGCTGTCGCTGGTCGAGGTGTCGCTGTCGACGGTGATGCACGAGAAGCTGGCGCGGTTGGCGTCGCTGAGCGCGCGTTGCAGGAAGGCGGGGGAGACGGCGGCATCGGTGAACAGGAAGCCGAGCATCGTCGCCATGTCGGGCGCGATCATGCCCGATCCCTTGATGATGCCGACGAGCGTGACGGTGCGGCCATCGACCACCGCCGTGGTCATCGCGCCCTTGGCGAAGGTGTCGGTGGTGCCGATGGTGTTGGCGGCGTCCTGCCAGGTGCAGGGCGTGGCGGCGAAGGCGGCGTCGAGCCCGGCCTCGGCCTTGTCGATCGGCAACGGCACGCCGATCACCCCGGTCGAGGCCACAAAAATGTCGGAGGGCTGGCACCCCAGATGCCCGGCGGCGCGCGCGGCGATCGCTTCTACCGCCGCGCGCCCGCGCTGGCCGGTAAAGGCGTTGGCGTTGCCAGCATTGATCACCACCGCACGTGCCTGGCCGAGCGGAAGCGCGGCGCGGCACCATTCGACCTCGGGCGAGGGGCATTTGCTTTGCGTCAGCACACCCGCGACCACTGTACCCGGATCGAGCGTGATGAAGGTCAGGTCGCAGCGATCCCACGTCTTATACTGCGCGCGGGCGACATGCGGGGTGACCCCGGCAATTGCCGGTAAATTGGGGAAGGGGCGGGCGAGCGGGGAACGGGTCATGCCGCCGTCATACCCGGCAGCACGGGGGAGACAAGCCGCAGAATCAACGCATCAGCCCAGCGGCGCGCAGCGCATCGCTGATCGTTTTCGCGACGCTGACATGGGCAGTCGGGCGGGCGGCAACGCGCGGCGGCGGCGGTGCGCGGCGCGGCTCGACGTTGCGACCCACGCCATCGGCAATGCCCCAGGAAGCCGCGATGTGGCGGGTCGAGCAAATCCCGGCTGGCAACATGAAGGGCATCGCCGCACCGCAGGCACCTTCGCCGACCGGATCGATTGGCGTGCCGTGGCCAAGCCCGGCAATGCTATAAGCCTCGATCTGTACGGCACCGCGCGGGCCGATCCAGCGACGCCGTTCCTGCCCGTTCACATGATCGTGCTGCGCATCGTCGAGGGAAATACCCTGCACCGCCGCCCATTGCGCGACGATCGCCTCCATATTGTCGGGGGCTACGGTCTGATCGGTCGTGCCGTGCCACACCGACAAACGCGGCCATCGCAGCGGCGTCGGCGCGGCGTCCCGCGCCAATTGGGCGAGAGCTGCCTGTTCCGGCAAGCCGCTGCCGCGCATCCGTTGCAAGGCGGCGCCAACCGATGTGGCCGTGCCATAAGGGAGCCCGGCGATCACCGCGCCACCGGCAAACAGCTCGGGATAAGTGGCGAGCATGACCATTGTCATTGCGCCGCCCGCCGACAGCCCGTTCACGAACACGCGCGTCGGATCGATGTGATAATCGGCAATCATGTGCGCGATCATCTGGCGGATCGACAGCGTCTCGCCCTGGTCGCGCGCAATATCGTCGGCGGCGAACCAGTTGAAACAACGGTTGGGGTTATTGGCCGGGCGCTGTTCGGGGTAAAGCAGCGCGAAGCCATGCCGGTCTGCAAGCGTGGACCAGCCCGAGCCGTGATCGTATCCCGCCGCATTCTGCGTACAGCCGTGCAAAACCACGACCAGCGGTGCCCCGGCCTTGAACCCGGCCGGAATATAATGGCGCGCGCGCAAATTGCCGGGATCGCTGCCGAAATTCGCGATATCTGCCAGCCTGTCCGAGTCCGGAATCGGCATCTGGGTGGCGTTGGCGCGCGCAGCGGCAAGCCGGGACAGCGTTTCGGATAAACCAGGCATACGACGTCTCTATCCGGCCCGACTTGCGGGACGCGGTTTCTTTCATGAGGGAGTGTACCGCAGTTTATGCTGCGTTGCACAATAAAATGGGGCCTCGTCGCTATATTGCAACCGTTCGGCTTTTGCCGCGCGGTGCTGGACGCGCGGCGGAATTGGCCTTAAGCGCCTCGGTTCCACCGACGGGTGACGTGCGACCTTGGAACTGCTGCTGATCCTCTCCGCCCTGCTTGGCGCCCTGACCGGGGCGACCGGTACGCGTGCGCCCGGGGCGCAACTGCATCAGGCGGCGGCGGTGGTTCAGGCTGCGACGCGAGTCGCTCCGGTTCGCTCCAGCATATTGCGGCCGGCCAATGTGGTAGCCGCGCTCAAGGCGCTGTGTCGCGCGCCGGATCTGGCTGCCTTCGCGCTGATGCCTGCCAGCCCGCTCTATGCAGGGCGCCGTCGCGAATAGCGTCCTGATGCGGTCCGCTTGCGTGCGGAACCGGTTTTTCCATCGACCTTCAGCATCGCCGCTTGCTCTGCGGCGGATGCGTTTCTTATCAGGAATTCTCCATGCTCGGCGGCATTGCCAAATCCCTTTTCGGGTCGTCCAACGACCGGTACGTCAAATCGCTTGGCACGATCGTTGCCAAAATCAACGGCTTCGAACCCACCATTTCGGCCATGTCGGACGAAGATTTGGCGGGCCAAACCGCGCGGTTCCGCGAACGCCTGGCGGCGGGTGAAAAGCTCGACACTCTGCTTCCCGAGGCCTTCGCCACGGTGCGTGAAGCGGCCAAGCGCGCGCTCGGACAACGGCATTACGATGTGCAGATGATCGGCGGCATCGTGCTTCACCGCGGCGAAATCGCCGAGATGCGCACGGGTGAGGGCAAAACGCTGGTCGCGACGCTCGCCACCTATCTCAACGCGCTGCCCGGAAAGGGCGTGCATGTCATCACCGTCAACGACTATCTCGCCGCGCGCGACGCCGGCTGGATGTCGCAGGTCTATAATTTCCTGGGGCTGACGGTGGGCGTGATCGTACCCAACCTTTCCGACGAACAGCGCCGCGAAGCCTATGCCGCCGACATCACCTACGGCACCAATAACGAGTTCGGCTTCGATTATCTGCGCGACAACATGAAGTACGATCGCGAATCGATGGTGCAGCGCCCATTCGCAATGGCGATCGTCGACGAGGTCGATTCGGTGCTGATCGACGAAGCGCGCACGCCGCTGATCATTTCCGGCCCAACCGACGACAAGTCCGACCTGTATCGCTCGGTGGATCTGGTTGTGAGGCAATTGGCGACCGAGGATTATGAGAAGGATGAGAAGCAGAAGTCGATCATCCTGACCGAGGACGGCACCGAAAAGGTCGAGCGGATGCTCGAAGCCGCCGGGCTGCTGGAGGGCGCGAACCTCTACGATTTCGAAAACACCCAGGTGGTCCACCATCTCAACCAGGCGTTGCGCGCGAACGTGATGTTCAAGGCCGACACCGATTATATCGTCAAGGATGGCAAGGTCGTCATCATCGACGAATTTACCGGTCGTATGATGGATGGCCGACGCTGGTCGGACGGGCTGCACCAGGCAGTCGAGGCCAAGGAAGGCGTCGAGATCGAGCCCGAGAACCAGACGATGGCCTCGATCACCTTCCAGAATTATTTCCGCATGTATCCAAAGCTCGCCGGCATGACCGGCACGGCGGCGACCGAGGCGGCGGAATTTTACGACATCTACAAGATGAACGTGGTGACGATCCCGACCAACGTTCCGGTCAAGCGGATCGACGAGGAAGACGAATTCTACAAGGACACCGCCGACAAGTTCGCGGCGATCGCCAAGAAGATCAAGCATCACGCCGATCTCGGCCAGCCGGTACTGGTTGGCACGGTCTCGATCGAAAAGTCGGAACTGCTGAGCGATTTTCTGGTCAAGGAAGGGGTTGCGCACAAGGTGCTCAACGCGCGCTTCCACGAACAGGAAGCGCACATCGTCGCGCAGGCGGGCCGCAAGAGCGCCGTCACCATCGCGACCAACATGGCCGGGCGCGGCACCGATATTCAGCTTGGCGGCAATCTCGAATTTCGCGTCAATGACGAGCTGACCGATCTCGAGGAAGGCCCCGAGCGCGATGCCGCGATCGAGCGGATCAAGGCCGAAATCGAGAATGAAAAGGCCAATGTGCTGGCGGCGGGCGGGCTGTTCGTGCTCGGCACCGAGCGGCATGAGAGCCGCCGCATCGACAACCAGTTGCGTGGCCGCTCGGGCCGCCAGGGCGATCCGGGGCTCAGCCGCTTCTATCTGAGCCTTGATGACGATCTGTTGCGCATTTTCGGACCCGACACGCTGTTCGCGCGAATGATGCGCTCCAACATCGGCGATGGCGAGGCGATCGGCAGCAAGTGGCTGTCCAAGGCGATTGAGACCGCGCAGAAGAAGGTCGAAGCGCGCAACTACGACATCCGCAAGCAGGTCGTCGAATATGACGACGTGATGAACGACCAGCGCAAGGTCATTTACGAGCAGCGCGCCGACATTATGGATGCCGAGACGGTGGGCGATGTAGTCGCTGACATGCGCGCCGAAACGGTCAACACCATCGTCGGCGGGGCCTGCCCCCCGGGCACCTATCCCGAGCAATGGGATATCGTCGGCATGAAGGCCGCGCTGGCCGAAACGCTCAACATCGAGCCGCAGATCGAGGCATGGCTGGAAGAGGAAGCGATCGACCCGGAAATTATCGAGAGCCGCGTACAGGCGATGGCGGACGAGATGATCGCCGAGAAGGCCGCCTCGCTCGATCCGGAAACCTGGGTGCGGGTCGAGAAGTCGATCCTGCTGCAAAATCTCGACCATCACTGGAAGGAACATCTGTCGACGCTCGATGCGTTGCGGCAGGTTGTCCACTTGCGCGCCTATGCGCAGAAAACGCCGATTAACGAATATAAGCAGGAGGCATTTTCGCTGTTCGAACGGATGCTGGCCAACATTCGCGAGGATGTGACCCGCACGCTTGCCTTTGCGCATTTCCAGGTCCAGGAGGCGCCGCAACTGCCGACGCTGCCCGACTTCATCACCTCGCATTTCGACCCGTTCACGGGCGAGGACGACACGATGGACCAGGATGGCGGCACCGGCGGGCATATCACCACGCGCCTGGCCCCGCTCTCGATCCCGCTGCCCGATGGCAGCGATTTTGGGCAAGACCCTTCGGAATGGGTGGGCAAGGTCAGCCGCAACGCACCGTGCCCATGCGGTTCGGGGCGCAAGTACAAGCATTGCCACGGCGCGGTGTGATCTGACCGCCGCACGGCGCTGATTGCAGGCACAAAAAAAGGCCCCCTTCCGTAATCGGAAGGGGGCCTTTTTCATGGGTGCTTATTTGGGGGTGACGATGCTCGGCCCGAGATTGTGGATCACTTCGCGGGCGTCGAACGCCTTGATGTTATCCTTGGGCTTGGGGCCCTTGCCGACGATGATTTCGGCATTGGCCTCATATTTGTCGATCGTATCGATATCCACGCCACGGTCGAAGAAGGGATCGCCGAAGAACGGGTCCCAGGTGCGCCAGCCGAAGCCGCGACCGCGATAGCGCCAGCTCGGGCCCCAATAGCCACCGAAGCCATAGCCCCCAAAGCCATAACCGCCACTGAAGCTGGGCGTCGAATAGACGCGCGAGCGATGATCGACATCACGATCGGCGAAGATGAAATAGTCATAGCCCCGCTGCACCGTCAGCTCGGCGGCGCGGTACAGCAGATATTTCTCGACCGTGTCGCGCGAGGTGTAGCTATTGCCCGAGAAGCTGACCTGGAAGCGGTTTTCCTCGATTTGGCGGTCGCTATAGCCCGAGCGTTCAAAACCACGGCCCGTCGCCGGGCGGTAGGTCGATTCGGTCGCGCACGCCGACGTCAGCAGGGTCACGGCGCCAAGCGCTACCGCGAGAGATGTGCGTAGGGCAGAAGAAGGTAGCGGCATGTCGATCTCCAATGACGCGGCCCACCGGCGAACCTCACCGACGGGCCACAAAGCCAGGGCCATGAAGCGCAGAACGATCCGCCCGTGGCAAGGCTCCGGGTGACCGCGCTGGTCGCGAATCGTATAAACCGTTGCAGATGAATGGACACTGACGCGCGATGGAGCGAGCGGCTCTCCATTGGGCTCACAAACAGCTTCCGTGGCGGTGTCACCGTGGTCGCGGGCGGGGCACCATATCCACGCTGGCCGGGCAGTTTTGGCGCATTGCAATAAAAGCTGAAAACGGGCCTTGCGCGTCCGCGAATCTCGCTGCTATAGGCCCGCCTCCGCAGTGTTCCCTGATAGCTCAGCGGTAGAGCTCTCGACTGTTAATCGAGCGGCCGTAGGTTCGAATCCTACTCAGGGAGCCATTTTCCAGCATCGGTGCTCGGGAAACCACGCCAGCTCTGCTGCGGGCCAGTCGGTCGTCAGGAGACGAACTGTTCCATCGTGATGCGATCATCCAGGGCGTGTTCGGGATCGAACAGTAGGGTCAGCTCACGCGTGCGGTCGATCACGATTTCCACCACAGCGACATCGCGAATCTCGCGCTGGTCGGCGACCGCGCTGACCGGGCGCTTGGCAGGTTCGAGCACGCGCAGCGTGATTCGCGTCTTGTCAGGCAGGATCGCGCCACGCCAGCGCCGCGGACGGAACGGACTGATTGGGGTCAGCGCCAGCATGTTGGAGCCGAGCGGTAAAATTGGGCCCTGCGCCGACAGGTTATAGGCGGTAGAACCCGCCGGTGTTGCCACCAGGATGCCGTCACAGGCCAGTTCGGGCAGCACGACCCGGTCATTGACCGTCACTTCCAGTTTCGCGGTCTGGCGCGTCTCACGCAGCAGCGACACCTCGTTGATCGCGGGCAGGGCGAATGTTTCACCATCGACGGTCGTTGCGGTCATCGCGAGCGGAACGACCTTGAACGGCTTGGTCCGCTCCAACCGGGTATCAAGCCCGTGCGGTCGCCATTCGTTCATCAGGAAACCCACGGTGCCAAGGTTCATGCCGAACACCGGTACGACGGGTTTGCGGCGTTCGAGCATCGCATGGAGCGTCTGGAGCATGAAACCGTCGCCGCCGAGCGCGACGATCACGTCCGCCTCTTCGGGCCGAACCCACTCATGCGCATCCGCCAGGGCCGCCGCCGCTTCCTGCGCCTGGGGCGTCGGCGAGGCGACGAGCGCACGGCGTTGCAGCGAACTCATCCGCCCGTCACGCTCATATGCCGCGTGACCGCGGGCGCGGTTGCATCGATATTGAATTCGTGACGCGCGGGTTTGGTGCGCATCGCGGCGTCGAGCGCAGCATCAAGCCCCCCGACACCCTCGCTACGCAAGATCGCCTTGAGATCGACCTGATCGTCATGCCCCAGGCACGTGTATAGTATGCCCTCGGTCGTCAGCCGCACGCGGTTGCACGTATCGCAAAAATTCGCGGTCAACGGTGAAATCAGCCCGAGCTTGGTTCCGGTCCCGTCGACCCGCCAATAGCGCGCTGGCCCGCCACTGCGGTGCACATCGCGAACCAATGCGAAGCGCGTGGCAAGATCGTCGAATACCGCAGTCAACGGCACGAAACGATCGGCGCGGTCTTCGTCAATCTGGCCGAGCGGCATCGTTTCGATCAGCGTCAGGTCGAGTTGCTCCGCGACGCACCAATCGAGCATCGGTGCAATTTCATGTTCGTTCAGTCCTTTGAGCGCGACCATGTTGATCTTGATCGCCAACCCCGCATCGCGCGCGGCGAGAACCCCGCCAATGACCCGCGCCACGTCACCGTGGCGGGTAATGTAGCGGAAGGTTTCGGGATCGCGGCTGTCGAGGCTGACATTGATCCGCCGCATCCCCGCCGCCACCAGCGCGGAAGCGTGCTGCGCCAGGGCGTTGCCGTTGGTCGTCATCGTCAATTCATCAAGTCCGGCACCAACATGGCGACCAAGCCGGTTCACCAATTCCGTCACCTCACGCCTGACCAGCGGTTCCCCGCCGGTAAGCCGGATCTTGCTGATACCGCGCGCGATAAACCGTTCGGCGATCACCGCGATTTCTTCGAGGCTGAGGACGGCGGATTTGGGCAGAAACGTCATCTGCTCGGCCATGCAATAGCGGCAGCGCAGGTCGCAGCGGTCAGTCACCGAAATCCGCAAATAGCTGATCGTACGACCGTGGCGATCGATAAGGGCGGGGGTGGCGAGCATCAGCTATGGAGCTAAGCCTTCATGGCTGTGGGAACAAGGGCATTGCATTACGTAAAGGTCGCTCTTCTTTAATGAACGGTGCTTCATTAGGGTCTGCCCATGACCGCTGCGCATCCTGCCCCGCTTTTCATTCTGTCCTTTCGTCAGCGCGACGAATTGGCCTCGCTCGCGGCCGGGGCGGGGTGGCAGGTGGTGGCGGCGCGGCGCGCGGGCGGGGCCGAACGACGGTTTCTGTCGAGCGGGGCCGCCGTCGCGGTTATCGACGCGCGTGGTGCGCCCGAGGATGGGCTCGGTGCGACCACCATGCTCAGCGGCGCGGTCGAGGCCAATGGCGGGGCGATGCTTGTGCTGGTGTCGCGCGGCGAAGTCGGGACCATCTCGGCGTTGTTCGAAGCAGGCGCGACCCATTTCCTCGCCAGCCCGTTTAGCGAGGCGGAATTTTTGCAGGCGCTGCGGTTCGCTGCCCGTCACGCCGAGCGCATGGCGCGCGAATGGGCGGCGGGGCCGGTGTTTACGGCATTGGGCTGGCGCTACGATCTGGCGGCCAAGGCACTGGTACTGACACCGGGCTTGATGGCCCTGCTGGCAATGGATCGCGAACCCGGCGTTCGCGATGTGTTGCGGCGGCTTGAGCCAGGGGATCGCGCGGCGGCACTGGCGGCCTTGCGACGCATGTCGCCCGCGCGCCCGGCCACCGCTTTTGCCCATGATGCCGAGGGGATTGGCCGTATCGTCCAACACTTGCAATGGGATGTGGATCGGCAGCGGATCGACGCGGTTGTCGAGCCGCTCGGCAGCGCGCCCGAACCCGCCGCCGAGTTACGCGAGGCACTGGCCGGCGCGCGCGATGCGGGCAGCGCGCGGCGTTGGCTTGCTCGACAGCTTGAAAGCCCGAGCGAGATTCCACTGCACACGATGCTGGTCGCGCTCAATCGCTTCGACATGGTCAACACGGCCTATGGTCGCGCGGCGGGAGACGCGTTGTTGCGCAGCGCGCAGAAGCGGATTGACGATGTCGTTCGCGAAATGCTCGGTCGTGACGGGTTGATTGCGCGGATGAGCGGTTCGACCTTCGTGGTTGCCGCGCGCGCGCCACGCCTGCGGATCGATCTTGCGCTGGCGCGCATTGCCGGAGAATTGGCGCGACCGTTCGTCACCGGTGAATCGATCGCCGTGCTTGGGTGCCGGATCGGCCTTGCCCAGGCGCAGGAGGGCGACACCGCCGCGACGCTGCTGCGCCGCGCGAGCGAGGCTTTGGCGGAAGCGCGCGAGTCGGACAGCGCGACGATGCGCGTGGCCGATGCCGATGGCGACGGTGCCCCGATCGACCGGCTTGCGGTCGAGCTCAATCAGGCGATGGACCGCGGCGAGATCGGGATATTGTTCCAGCCGCAAGTTTCGGTCTCGAGCGGGGAGATCATCGGGGTCGAGGCGCTCGCGCGGTGGGAGCATCGCGCGCTTGGCACCATCGGCGCGGAGACGTTGTTCGCGGCGGCGGCGCGTGCCGATCTCGACATCGGGCTGTCGGACCATATTCAAAAGCTGGTGCTGGCGCAGGCTGCCGCGTGGCCGGCGTCACTTGGCGGTTTGCGGTTGTCGCTCAATCTGACGGCGGGGGACATCGCCCGGCCGGGTTTCGCCGATCTGTTCCTCGACCGGGTCGATAGCAGCGGTTTTCCGCGCGCGCGGCTGACGCTGGAGATTACCGAGAGCGGGTTGATCGAGGATTTGGGCATCGCGTCGAGCCTGTTGTCGGTGTTGCGCGGGGCGGGGTGCCGGATCGCGATCGACGATTTCGGAACCGGCTATTCGAGCCTGGCCTATTTGAAGGCGCTGCCGCTCGATTATCTCAAGATCGACAAGAAACTGGCGCAGGATATTACCGGCTCCCCGCGCGACCGTGTCGTGGTGCGCGGGGTGATCGACATGGCGCGCTCGCTCGGGCTTACGGTAATTGCCGAAGGGGTCGAGAACGAAGCCCAACTCGAGGCGCTCGCGGCGGAGGGATGCCAGATTTATCAGGGCTTCCTTTGTTCGGAAGCGGTATCGGTGGCGGCGTTGGTGGCGTTGGTCACCGGCTGAAGGGGAGTGTCGGGCATGTGGAAGTATGTCGCCATTGGGCTGATCGCGGTGGTTCCTGCATCCGCCCCATCGCAAGCGGTGGCATCTGCCGCGCCGATTGTGGTTACCACCGCGCAGAACGGCGTCGAGGCCGCGATGACGGATAGCGCCGCCGGTTGGAATGCCGGGGATCTGGCGCGCTTCATGCGCATCTATTCGGACGCGCCGGATACCAGCTTCGTCACCAAGGAGGGGGTTTTGCGCGGCAAGGCGGTGATGGCCGAACGCTATCGCACCCGCTACGATTTCGGAGATGGCACGAAGCGGGGCGCATTGAGCTTCGCCACGCTCGACTTCCGGATGCTCGACCGCGCCCACGCGCTGTATATCGGTCGCTACACCCTGCGCGGAGGCGACGGTCGCGTGCAATCGGGGGTGACGTCGCTGGTGTTCCGCAAGGAGCGGGGCGGGTGGCGGATTATTGCCGACCATAGCTCCTAAGCGGAGGTGCTTTCCTAAGATTGCTCTGAATTTCCGCTGAGTTTGCGCTTCCCCGGCCTCCGCCGGGGACGTGAAAGAGGGAAGGGCGGGCGTTCCTTACCCAGCCGCCTTGGCCAACCCCTTCGACAATTGCAGCGCGCCGTGCAGCCGCGCCTTTGGATCGCCCCACACGCGCGACACCACCAATTTGCTGTCGGGCCTGAGCCGCGCCACGCCCTCGAGTTTGCCGACCCAGGCGAGCAGACCCGGCACATTGGGCGGAGTGTCGTCGAAGAAGGTAACAAGCGCACCCTTGGGCCCCACGTCCATCTTGGCGACGGCGGCCTTCTTGGCGTTGAGCTTGATCTCGATGATGCGGATCAGGTTTTCGGTCGGATCGGGCAATTTTCCGAAACGGTCGATCAGTTCGGCGGCGAACGCCTCGACCTGGTTCTGGTCTTCGAGATCGTTGAGGCGGCGGTAGAGGCCCATGCGCAGATCGAGATCGGGCACATAATCCTCCGGGATGAGGATCGGCGCGTCGATCGTGATTTGCGGGCTGAAATCCTTGGGGCGCAGGCGTTGCCCACCGGCCTTGGCGTCCATGATCGCCTCCTCCAGCATCGACTGGTAGAGTTCGTAGCCGACCTCCTTGATATGGCCCGACTGCTCGTCGCCGAGCAGATTGCCAGCACCACGCTGGTCGAGATCGTGGCTGGCGAGTTGGAAGCCCGCGCCCAGCGTATCGAGGTCGCTCAGCACCTTGAGCCGCTTTTCGGCGGTTTCGCTCAAAATACGATTCTCGGGCGTGGTGAGATAGGCATAAGCGCGTGTCTTGGCGCGCCCGACGCGCCCGCGAAGCTGATAGAGCTGGGCGAGGCCGAAGCGATCGGCGCGGTGGATAATCATCGTGTTGGCGCTCGGGATATCCAGCCCGCTTTCGACGATGGTGGTCGAAATCAGCACCTCGAACTTCTTGTCGTAGAATGCGGACATCCGCTCTTCGACTTCGGTCGGTGCCATCTGGCCGTGCGCGACGACGTAGCGGACCTCGGGCACATGATCGCGCATGAACGCCTCGATATCGGGCAGATCGGCGATGCGGGGGGTGACGAAGAAGCTCTGGCCGCCGCGATAATGTTCGCGCAGCAACGCCTCGCGCAGCACCACCGGGTCCCACGGCATGACATAGGTGCGCACCGCCAGGCGATCGACCGGCGGGGTCTGGATCACCGAGAGTTCGCGCAGACCCGACATCGCCATTTGCAGCGTGCGCGGGATCGGCGTTGCGGTGAGCGTCAGGACATGGACGTCGTTCTTGAGTGCCTTCAGGCGTTCCTTGTGGGTGACGCCGAAGCGCTGCTCCTCATCGACCACGACGAGCCCCAAACGCTTGAACTCGATGCCCTTGGCGAGGATCGCGTGGGTGCCGACCACCACGTCGATCGTGCCATCGGCAAGGCCCTCCTTGGTCGCCTTGGCCTCGGCACCGGGCACGAGGCGGCTGAGGCGGCCGACGTTCAAGGGAAAGCCCTCGAAACGCGAAGTGAAGTTGTTGAAATGCTGGCGCGCGAGCAGGGTGGTGGGGCACACCACCGCGACCTGCAGCCCCGCCATCGCGGCGGCGAAGGCACCGCGCAGCGCCACCTCGGTCTTGCCGAAGCCGACATCGCCGACGACGAGCCGGTCCATCGGCGTGCCCTTGCCGAGATCGCCCATCACATCCTCGATCGCGCGATCCTGATCGTCGGTTTCTTCATAGGGGAAGCGGTCCACGAACGCGGCGTAGCTACTGTCGCGATCGATCGTTTCGGCCGGGCGCAGCGCGCGTTCCGCGGCGGTTGCGATCAGTTCGCCCGCAATTTCGCGGATGCGCTCCTTCATCTTGGATTTGCGACGCTGCCACGCCTCGCCGCCGAGCCGGTCCAGGCTCGCGCCTTCGCTATCCGAGCCGTAGCGGCTCAGCACTTCGAGATTTTCGACGGGCACGAACAATTTGTCGCCGCCGGCATAAGTCAACGCGACGCAATCGTGCGGGGCCTGGCCCACCGGGATCGAGGTCAATCCCTCATAGCGGCCAATGCCGTGATCGGCATGGACGACGAGGTCGCCCGGTGTGAGCATCGCCAGCTCGGCAAGGAAGGCATCGGCCGATTTCTTGCGCTTGTTGCGGCGCACGAGCCGGTCGCCGAGCATATCCTGCTCGGTGAGGAGCGCGACCTGGGGGCTGTTGAAGCCGTGGTCGAGGGGGAGGATGATAAGGGCGACCGTCGCGCCTTGTCCTCCCCTCCCTGAAAGGGAGGGGCTGGGGGTGGGTTGGCCCGTAGGGAAGGTGGTGCCCGTTTCAGAGCGCCCCACCCCCGACCCCTCCCTTCCAGGGAGGGGAGAAGCAAAAGCAGACGCGCCGAGCGCCTCCTGCCACGTATCGACCAGCTTCAGGTTGGTCGCGCCATGATCCTTTAGCAGCCCTGCCAGTCGCTCGCGCGCGCCGTTGGAATAGCTCGCCAGCACCGCTTTCCGCCCCGCGCGCGCCAACCCGCGCAGATGCTCGACCACCGCCTCATAGACGTTTGCGCCATTGGCGCGCTCGGCGCCGAAATCGCGCGGACCGTCCACGCCGAAATCGATCACGCTCGCGCTTTCCGGTTCGTGGAAGGCGGTGATGCGGTGCGCGGGGGCTTCGTCCAGCCGCCCGGCAAAGTCGTTGGCGGTCAGATACAGGCTGGCGGCGGGCAGCGGGCGATAGCTGCCGGGGTCGCTCGACTGCGCCTTCACGCGGTTGGCGTGATAATCGGTGATCGCTTCGAAGCGTTGTTCGGCGGCGGCGACCGACCCGGCATCGCGCAGGATGACCGCGCCGTCGCCCAGATGATCGAACAACGTCGCGAGCTTGTCCTCGAACAGCGGGAGCCAATGCTCCATCCCCGCCAAGCGCCGCCCGTCGCTGATCGCCTGATAGAGCGGGTCGCCGGTCGCGGTCGCGCCGAAACGTTCGCGATAGCGCGCGCGGAAACGCTTGACGCTGTCCTCGTCGATCAGCGTTTCGGAGGCTGGGAGCAGCACGAAACCCTCGACGCGCCCGGTGGTGCGCTGGTCAGCAGGGTCGAAGGTGCGGACGCTTTCGATTTCGTCGCCGAAGAAATCGAGCCGCAGCGCCTGTTCCTCGCCGCTCGGGAAGAGGTCGACCAACCCGCCGCGCACGGCAAATTCACCCGCATCGGCAACGGTTTCGACGCGGACATAGCCATTGGCTTGCAAGAGCGCGGCCAGCCGGTCGCGCCCGATCCGCTCCTTGGGCGCAAGCCGCGCGACCAATTGGCGGATGCGGAACGGCGTCAGCGTGCGCTGCGCCACCGCATTGACGGTGGTGAGCAGCAATTGCGGGCCCTTGGGCGGCTGTTGCAGGCGGTAGAGCGTCGCCATGCGCTCGGCCATGACGCGCAAGGTCGGCGAGGCGCGGTCATAGGGCAGGCAGTCCCACGCCGGGAAGGTGAGCACTTCGAGGTCGGGCGCGAAAGTCGGCGCGGTCGCCGCGATCGCGCGCATCGCCGCTTCATCGGGCGCGACGAACACCGCGCGCGTCTTGGCGGCACGCGCGAGATCGGCGAGCAGCCACGGCTCGAACCCGGTGGGCACACCCGCAAGGGTGAGTGGGCTCTTGGCGGTGAGGATGTGCGACAGGTTGGGCATTGGTACTTTCGAAATCCGTCACCCCGGCCTTGTGCCGGGGGCCACGGTGCAGCAAGGACGACCGCTCGAGTGGTTGGGTGGACCCCGGCACAAGGCCGGGGTGACGCCAGCTATTCCGCGATCGGCACGTAGTTCAGCGCTTTCAGCGCATCGACGATCGAGCCCTGATAGCGCGGCGGACACGCTTCGGTGCCGATTGCCCAGGCCATGATGTCAACATCCTGTTCCTCCAGCAATTCCTCGAACAGCGTGATCTCGGCATCGTTCCATCCGTCCGAGCGCGCGTCGAAAAAGCCGCCGATCAGCAAATCGGCTTCCTTGGTGCCACGGTGCCAACTGCGGAAACGCAGGCGTTTGAGGCGGGTTTCGCGGTTCATGGGCGTCCAACGCAGATTGCCCGACGCCCGCCGACAGCAGGTGCTGGCGGCGGTGGCCGGGTAGGGGTAAGAGCACCCCAGATAGTCATGCGGCCCGATATCCTCAATCCATTGTTCGCCGAAGTCACGGCGCTGAAGGGCATTGGCCCGGGCCTGGCCAAGCCGCTCGACCGGCTCGGGCTGTCGCGCGTGGTCGATGTCGCCTTTCATTTGCCAACCGGCTGGGTCGATCGGCTGGCGCGCGACGAGCTCGACATGGCCGATGCCGGGCGCACGATCGCGATCACGCTGACCGCACAATCCTATCGCTCGAGCGCCGGACGCGGGCCGACGCGGGTGCAGGCGACCGATGCGCGCGGCAATTCTGTGAGCCTCGTCTATTTTGGCGGCCATTCGGGCTGGGCCAAGAAACTGGCACCAATCGGCGAGCCCCGGCGAGTTTCCGGGCGGCTTGAGCACTATGGCCAGGAATTGCAGATCGTGCATCCCGACTATGTGCTGCCACTGGAAGAAGCCGAGGACACGCCCGAGCGCGAGGCGATCTATCCGCTGTCGGAGGGGATCACCTCCAAGCGG
Organism: Sphingomonas sp.; assembly: GCF_041661885.1. Classification (GTDB taxonomy): domain Bacteria; phylum Pseudomonadota; class Alphaproteobacteria; order Sphingomonadales; family Sphingomonadaceae; genus Sphingomonas. The sequence goes on from NZ_JBAZTL010000007.1 coordinate 179,706, forward strand.
ATGGGGCATTTGGCGGCGCAGGCGATCGAGCGCGCGCCCGATTTGCCTGAATGGATCGAGCCGGGTTTGCTCGCCAAACATGACTGGCCCGGCTGGCGTGCTGCGCTGGCGCGGGTGCATTCCGACCCGTCCGACACCGTTGCGCGTACGCGTCTGGCCTATGACGAAATCTTCGCCAACCAGCTTGCGCTGATGCTGGTGCGCCAATCGTCGCGCGCCAGGCGCGGGCGGGCGCTGGTCGGAACGGGCAAGCTGCGCGAGGCGTTGCGCTTACCCTATGCGCTGACCGGCGCGCAGGCGCGCACGGTGCGCGAGATCGAGGGCGATCTGGCGCAGGCGCAACCGATGCTGCGGCTGCTGCAAGGCGATGTCGGCGCGGGCAAGACGCTGGTGGCGACGCTGGCGATGCTGACGGCGGTGGAAGCGGGCGCGCAGGCGGCGTTGCTCGCGCCGACCGAGATCCTGGCGCGGCAGCATTATGAGTCGCTGCGGCGGATGCTGGCGGGCTTGCCGGTCGAGGTTGCGGTGTTGACCGGGCGCGACAAGGGCCGCGTACGCGAGGCGACGCTGATGGGGCTGGCGGCGGGGACGATCGACATCCTGATCGGCACGCACGCGATCTTCCAGGAAGCGGTGTCCTATAAGGATCTCGGGCTGATGGTGGTCGATGAGCAGCACCGCTTTGGCGTCGCCCAGCGCATGATGTTGCAGGCCAAGGCCAAGGCAGCACCGCATTTGCTGGCGATGACCGCGACGCCGATCCCGCGCACGCTGACGCTCGCCAATTATGGCGAAATGGACGTCAGCCAGCTCGACGAAATGCCCCCCGGGCGCCAGCCAATCGAAACGCGCGTGATTTCGGAGGACCGGCTGGGCGATGTCGTCGATGCGCTCGGGCGGCACCTGTCCGATGACGGCCAGGCCTATTGGGTGTGCCCGTTGGTCGAGGAGAGCGAGAAGAGCGATCTCGCGGCGGCGGAAGCGCGCGCCGAGACGTTGCGCGCGCGCTTTGGCGATCGTGTCGGGCTGGTGCATGGCAAGATGAAGCCCGCCGAAAAGGATGCGGCGATGGCCGCCTTTGCCAGCGGGCAGTTGGGCGTGCTGGTGGCGACGACGGTGATCGAGGTCGGGGTCGATGTGCCCAATGCGACGCTGATCGTGATCGAACATGCCGATCGTTTTGGATTGGCGCAATTGCACCAGTTGCGCGGGCGCGTTGGGCGCGGCTCTGGCAGGTCGAACTGCCTGTTGATCCGCGGCGGGGCGCTGAGCGAAACGTCGCGCGCGCGCCTGGCGTTGATGCGCGAGACCAATGATGGCTTCCGCATTGCCGAAGAGGATTTGCGGTTGCGTGGTGCGGGCGAATTGCTTGGCACCAGGCAATCGGGCGAGGCGGGGTTCAGGCTGGCGACACCGGAGATGCTGACCTCGCTGTTGCCGATCGCCACCGACGATGCGCGGCTGCTGATCGACCGCGACGGCGGCCTCGACGGCGCGCGCGGGCAGGCGGCGCGAACGGCGCTCTATTTATTCGAGCGCGACGCGGGCGTCGCGTTGCTGCGATCGGGTTGAACTGCGCTAGAATCGACTGTTCTTAACCGGGCCACCCAAATTCCGATCGGGCTGAGCCTGTCGAAGCCCCGCTCCCGACAGGCGAGCGGTGCCACGCGGGAGGGCCAGGGCCCTTCGACTGGCTCAGGGCGAACGGGTTTAGCTATTTGCCGCGCACCATCACCGCCAGCACCTCATAATAATCCGCGAGGTCGATCGGTTGCTCCAGCTCGCACCCGATCCGCCCGCCGAGCGACCAGCGGATTTCCGCGACGACCACGCCCACCACCGGCAACGCAACGCGCAAGCGCTCGCCCGCGCCATAGGGAATTTCGGCGCGTGCCATCAGGCCAAGCGCCGACAAATTCACGATCAGCAACGACACTTGCTGTGCGTCCGGACCATAAGCCCGGGCGCGATAATGTACCTCATCGCGGGCCAGCGCGCGTTTGTCCGCGAACTGTCCTGCCAGTGCCTTCGCCATTGCCAAACCCCTCTAATGGGTGTGGCGAAGGTACGGCGGCGAATGTAAAACAGGTCGCAACGAAGCAGCTTAACTTGCGCTAACCGTTATATTTTTCAAAGGTTCTCTGGCGTTTGGGCGCGCACCAGCAGGCCGTGATGCTTTTTGCCCGCCGCGATGCGGACCGACTCGTCGCCAACCGCGATCATCAGCATCTCGTCGCTGACCTTGTCCGCGCCGACGCGCGCACCGCCGCCCTTGATGAGCCGCTTGGCCTCACCCTTCGAACTCGCGAAGCCGAGGCCAATCAGCGCATCGACGATGCCGATCGCACCCGACACCGCGAAGGTCGGCAGCGCCCCGCCCGCGCCACCTTCCTCAAAGGTGCGGCGCGCGGTTTCGGCGGCTTCGGCAGCGGCTGTTTCACCACGGCACATCGCGGTTGCCGCATTGGCGAGCACGATCTTGGCGGCGTTGATATCGGCACCTTCCAACGCTTCCAGGCGCGCGATTTCGTCGAGCGGAAGATCGGTGAACAACCGCAGGAAGCGCCCGACATCGCGGTCATCAGTGTTACGCCAGAATTGCCAGTAATCGTAATGCGACAGTTGATCCTCGTGCAGCCACACCGCGCCCGACATCGTCTTGCCCATCTTTCCGCCATCGGCGGTGGTGATGAGCGGCGTGGTGATGCCGTAGACCTCGGTCCCGTCCATGCGGCGCGACAGTTCGATGCCGTTGACGATATTGCCCCATTGGTCCGATCCGCCCATTTGCAGGCGGCAGTCGGCGCGGCGCGACAGTTCCAGGAAATCATAGGCTTGGAGGATCATGTAGTTGAATTCGAGGAAGGACAGCGACTGCTCGCGGTCGAGCCGCAGCTTGACCGAATCAAAGCTGAGCATCCGGTTGACCGAGAAGTGCTGCCCGACATCGCGCAGGAAGGGGATATACTCCAGCTTGTCGAGCCATTCGGCGTTATCAAGCATGATCGCGTCGGTCGGCCCGTCGCCGAACACCAGAAAGCGCTCGAAAATGCGCCGGATCGAGGCCACATTGGTGGCGATACCATCATGGTCGAGCAGCTTGCGCGCTTCGTCCTTGAAGCTCGGATCGCCGATCTTGCCGGTGCCGCCACCCATCAACACGATCGGCTTGTGCCCGCTTTGCTGGAGGCGGCGCAGCAGCATGATCTGGACAAGGCTGCCAACGTGCAGCGACGGCGCGGTCGGATCGAAGCCGATATAGCCGGGTACGGTTTGCTTGTTCGCCAAAACATCGAGCGCGGCGGCATCGGTCATCTGGTGGATATAGCCACGCTCGGACAGCAGGCGGAGAAGGGCGGATGTGTGCTCGGTCATGCCGGGCGAATAGCCGATTTTTCCCCGAATTAAATCCCCGGCAATTGCCGTTGTGGATCGACCGGGGTGCGGCCCTTGCGCATCTCGAAATGCAGTTCGGGTCGGTCGGCCAGCCCCGAATCGCCCGACAGCGCGATCGTTTGCCCGCGCCGCACCGATTGGCCGCGCTGAACCAGCAATTGGCTGGCATGGCCGTACACCGTCGTCCAGCTATCGCCGTGCTTCACGATGACCAGCCCGCCGAGCGTCGGGATACCGCTGCCGGCATAAGCGACCACGCCATCTGCCGCGGCGAGAATCGGCGTGCCGACGGGCACGGCGATCTTGATGCCGTTATATTTCTCGCCCGACGCACCAGGCCCGAAATGGGCGACGATGCGCCCCCGCACCGGCCAAGCGAAGCCACCGATCAACCGCGTAGGCTCGGCGATTGCCTGGGTCGGGGCCAATACGCGCCGCGACGAAGGAGAAGGGCGTACCGGTCGGTCGTTCGCCGCCAAAGCGGGTTCGCTGCCGGTGACGATATCGTCGATATCGAGGCGAAAGGCCGCCGCGCGTTCGGCGGCGGTGCTGCCGTTTGCCGTGCCGGGGATGGCGATTCGCATCCCTACTCGCAGCGTGTAGGGGGCGTTCAACTCGTTCGCGGCGACAATCCGCGACCAATCGACGCCATAGGCACGCGCAATCGCAATCCCGGTCTGCCCGGCGCGGACCAGGTGATAACGACCACCGGGAATATCGAGCCGTTGCCCGGGCCGGATCACGAACGGCGCGGCCAGGCCGTTCGCACGCGCGATCGCTTCCGAACCCGCACCGGTGCGATCCCCGACAGCGCGCAACGTATCGCCGGGCTGGACGATATAGCTTGTCGCCACAATAGTTTCAGCGTCGGGGGTTACCGGTCGCGCTTGCCAGGCTGGCGGCGGAGCGGGGAGGGCGGAAACGCCTGCGTCGATCCGCTGCGGTTCGTATCGATCCTGCTCGCGGTCGAGGCGCTCCCCGCCTTGCGGCTCGTAGGGCCGCTGATCGTCGCGCGGCTGATACGATGATGGCGCGTCATAGCCGCGTTGTGGCCGATCGGGATTGGGAATGCAGGCGGTGAGGGTTCCAAGGACCAGCATGGCGATGCCAAGCGTCTTGCCGCGATGCCCCATACTCTACCCCCTACTCGTACAACGACCCCAGCATAGCAAGCGATGGCCGATGTGTCAGGTCGAGATGCAGCGGCGTTACCGCAACAAAACCGTCGGCCACTGCTTCAAGGTCGGTCGCATGGGCGGGTGTTTCCACCGTCGGACCGAGCGCAAACCAATGATAGTCATACCCGCGCGGATCGCGGTTGGTGACGATCTGCAGTCGCCCGTAATCGCGAAGCCCCTGCTGGACGATCTTGATTCCCTTCACGGCATTGGCGGGGCCTGTCGGAAAATTGATATTGACCAGGCTGCGCGGCTCCAATGGCGCATCGATCAGCGGGCGGAGCACGCGTTCGCCCCAAGCAGTGGCGGCTTCGAACGGCGCTGCGTCACCGAGCCCCTCGCGATCATGGACCTGGCTCAGCGCGATCGAACGCACGCCCGCCAATGCGCCCTCCATCGCGGCGGAAACCGTGCCCGAATAGGTTACGTCCTCGGCGAGATTGGCCCCGCGATTGACCCCGGACAGGATCAGGTCGGGCTTGGCATCGCGCATGATTCGCGCCAGCGCCATCATCACGGCATCGGTCGGCGTGCCCGCCACGGCAAAGCGCTTTTCGCCATGCTGGCGCACGCGAAGCGGACGGGTGAGCGTCAACGAATGGCCCGCGCCCGACTGTTCGTCCGCCGGTGCAACGATCCACACATCGTCGGAGAAACGGGCCGCGATCGCCTCCAGAATTTTGAGCCCGGGGGCGTGATAGCCATCGTCATTGGTCAGCAGGATGCGCATCGTTCAGTCCTTTGCCCGCAGGCTCTTGCTGGAGCGTTCCGCCAAACCCGTTCGCGCTGAGCCTGTCGAAGCGCCGCTTTCCCTTGCGAGCCGGGCGCGAGAAGCGGGCAGCCCTTCGACAGCTTCAGCGCGAACGGGAGAGATCAGCGTGCCGGTTCCAGCCGGTTGAGCCCCTTGAGGTACGGCTGGAGCACTTCGGGAATCGCCACCGCGCCATCCTCCTGCTGATAGTTTTCGAGCACCGCGACCAGCGTCCGCCCAACCGCGAGGCCCGAACCGTTGAGCGTGTGGACAAAGCGAGTCGCTTTCTCGCCCTCTGGCCGATAGCGCGCGTTCATGCGGCGCGCCTGGAAATCGGTGCAGGTCGAGCAGCTCGAAATTTCGCGATACTGGCCTTGTCCGGGCAGCCACACTTCAAGATCGTAGGTGCGCGCCGCGGTGAAGCCCATGTCGCCGGTACACAATTTCATGCGGCGGAACGGCAAGCCAAGCGCGTTGAGCAAGCCTTCGGCACACGCCGTCATCCGCTCATGCTCGGCCTCCGAGGCGTCAGGCGTAACGATTGAGACCATCTCGACCTTTTCGAACTGATGCTGGCGGATGAAGCCGCGCGTGTCGCGGCCCGCCGCGCCCGCTTCGGAGCGGAAGCAGGGGGTGAGCGCTGCGAAGCGCAGCGGCAGTTCGGCCTCGCTCAAAATCTGTTCGCGCACGATATTGGTCAGGCTGACTTCGGCGGTCGGGATCAGCCAGCGGCCATCGGTGGTCTTGAACAGATCCTCGGCGAATTTGGGGAGCTGCCCGGTGCCGAACACCGCCTCGTCGCGTACCAGCAGCGGGGGCACGACCTGCTCATAGCCATGTTCGCCCGACAGCGTATCGAGCATGAACTGCCCGAGCGCGCGGTGCAGCCGTGCTGCCGCACCCCGCACCAGCGTGAAGCGCGCGCCCGACATCGCCGCGCCGGTTTCGAAATCGAGCCCGAGCGCGGGGCCGATCGCGTCATGCTCACGCGGGGTGAAGGGGAAAGTGCCGGGCGTCCCGTGGCTTGCCACCAGCACATTTCCGGCCTCATCGGCGCCTGCGGGCACATCGGCGAGCGGCAGATTGGGAATTGCCGCCAACTGCGCGTTCAACGATTCGCCAAGCGCCTTTTCCTCGGCCTCGATTGCGGGCAGCCGCTCCTTCAGCGTGGCGACCTCGGTCATCAACGCAGCCGCGGTCGCCTCGTCTTTTGCGGCTTTTGCGGCGCCAATCGCCTTCGAGGCTTCGTTGCGCCGTGCCTGCGCGACTTGCGCCTCGGTCATCAGCGCGCGACGACGCTCATCAAGCGCCACCAAATCGGCAGCAACAGGGGCAAGCCCACGCCGGGCGAGGCTTGCGTCGAAGGCGGCGGGATCGTCCCGGATCAGGCGAATATCGTGCATGACCGGGCTATGGCGTTGCCGCGTGACGCGCGCAAGGCGTTCCGGAACTGCCGTGCGCGCGCCGGTCGGATAGTGCGATCAGGCGGGCGTAACCGCCCGCTTGGTGAAGCGCTTGCGCGCCACCAGCGCCGCTGCCGCCGCCCCGAATAACAGCACCATTGGCGGTGCTGGAACCGGAGCCGGGGGGCCGCCACTCGATCCTGTGCTGCCACTGCTCGTTCCGCCCTGGCTGCTGCTTCCGCCGTTTGAACTCCAGCCACCATTGGAGCTCCAGCCCTGACTGCTGGACCCATAGCTGCTCGAGCTGGCAGACGATGTGCTGGTGCTCGAACCGTTGGACGAACTGGCGGAGGAAACGTTGCCGCTGGACGACGAGGAGACGTTGCCGCTCGATGCCGAAGAGACGTTGCCGCTTGAGGCGGAAGAAACGTTGCCACTGGATGACGAGGACACGTTGCCACTGGATGACGACGAAGACGCCGACGAAACGTTGCCGCTGCTACCGCCTGAGGCCGATGACACATTCCCGCTCGACCCGCCCGAGGCAGAAGAGACGTTGCCGCTTGATCCGCCAGACCCACCCGACGCGGACGACACGTTGCCGCTCGAACCGCCGGACCCACCGGACGCCGACGAAACGTTGCCACTTGAGGATGAACCCCCGGTCGAAGACGTGCTCGACACGGTTGCGCCACCCGTGCTCGACGAGGAGCCCCCCGAGCCACCCGAGGACGAGGTGCTGCTGACCGAACCACTGGAGGATGTGCTGGAGACGCTGCCGCTCGACGTCGAGGACCCACCGGTGGAGGTGGACGAGGAAGACCCGCCGGTCGACGTCGATCCACCGCTGGTCGAGGAACTTGTCGAGGAGCCGCCCGATGAGATGTTGATGACGGTGCCGCTCGAACCGCCAGAGCCGCTCGACGTGCCGCCGCCGGTGGAGGTCGACGAGATTACGATGCTGCCACCACCACCACCGCCGCCGCCGAAGAATCCACCCGCGAAGAACCCTCCGCCGCCGAATCCGCCGCTGCCGCCGATCACGGTTGTACCACCACTGCCGCCGCCGCCCGAATATCCGCCCGACCCGGAAAAGGGCGGGCTTACGGGGATGGGCGCACCCTGCGCTGTCAAATAGACGACTTGCGGCTGAGTTGTGGTGCGGGTTTGTGTAACAACGCGGCGTACCCGCGCACCGGCACCGCCAATGCGCGCCCCACCTGCCGCAACCGTGGTGGTGCGCCGCACGATTCGCTTGGTCACCTTGTGGGTATACGTGCTCCGCGCGCGCGCTCCATCGGCCACGTGAACGGCACCGCCACCAACAATCGCCCCGCCGCAGGCGCAGGCACAGAGTTTCGCCAAGGCCATCCGTACGGACATGATGCTATTCTCTCGTTGACGATTTCGGTATCGCGTACACGACCGATCTCACGTAAATATGCTTTTCCTATTCCGCAAAGTGCCCAACAAAGCGTTAAGTGCAATATCGTTAACCAACTTTGTCAGTCCGACGACCTGTAAATATGCGATTTTACAGGAGGGCTTATGGTTAATGTTTTGTGGTGGGACAGATTTGTCATTAACTATTGATCGACGTGATCCAGCGATTTCCAGATCGCAGGAAATTTGAAGCGGTTTCTTGTGATTGCCAGACGGAGCCATGCAGGCCGGAGGCGACCGACCTCGCGCGATATGGCGGCCATCGCGGTCAGTGCGTCAGGATTGCTTGTGGAGCGTCAATGGCATGGTTATAGGCCCGCTCCAGGTAGATTGACCCGGGGCTGGTCCAGAGGTGCGCAAAGCACCGCGTGACCTGGAGGGGGAGAGTGTGGGATGGCGACTGTCTTGAATAGATTGGACGATTCCGAAAAATTCGCGGTGCCGCAGGTCGGCAGTGACGATGGCTACCGGCCAAGTGCCGACGAGGAGTTCATGAACCCCCGTCAGCAGGCGTATTTCCGCGCAAAACTGCAAGGGTGGAAGGATTCGATCCTGCGCGAGGCGGCGGGGACGCTGTCGCAATTGCAGGTCGATACGCTGCGCGAAGCCGATTTGACCGATCGCGCATCCAGCGAAACCGATTGGTCGATCGAACTGCGTACGCGTGACCGGCAACGCAAGCTCATCTCCAAGATCGAAGCGGCCATGCGCCGAATCGACGAGGGGGAATATGGCTATTGCGAGGTGACCGGGGAGCCGATTTCACTGGCGCGGCTTGAGGCGCGACCGATCGCGACGATGACGGTGGAGGCGCAGGAACGCCACGAGCGCCACGAAAAGATTTCGCGCGAGGATTGATCCACGCCGCGCTAATCTTAAGATGTTGGATACCATTGCTCGGCTAATCTCGGCCTGAACCAAGATTGGCACATCTCAGGCAATGGACCAGTATTCACAAGACCCTTTCCACGTCTCGACTGAGGACGGCGCGCAGAACCGTCAGGACACGCGGGACAGCCTGTTCCTGATGGCGGATTTCCGCATCGTCGGGCAAAATTCGGTGCGTCCGCTTCGGGTGCGCAATCTCTCTGCCGGTGGCCTGATGGCGGAATATCCCGACGGCCTTGCGCAAGGGTTGCGCGTCGAATTCGATGTGCGCGGCGTCGGCTGGGTGCCCGGTCAAATCGCCTGGTCTGCGGCGGGCCGAATCGGCGTGGCGTTCGACCGACAGATTGATCCGATGCTGGCCCGCAAGCGCGTCGGGCAGGGGGCGCAAACACCCGTGTTCGTGAAGCCCATTTTTCCGCGTCCGCTACGCTGAAATAGCGGCGGCAGGTTTTCGCGGTCTGAGCCCGGGCGTCCGGCACCCGGGCTCGCCATGCGCTAGATTTGCGCCAATTCCTGCTTGATTCGAAGCTTTTGTTTCTTTAGCGCAGCCAAAGCCACGGCGTCGGGCAAGGGGCGTTGCGCTTCGGCTGCGATTTGGCGATCGAGGACTGCATGCTTGGCTGAGAGAGCCGATTGATGCGCGGTCTGCATGGGATGCGTACCTCCTTCATTTGCTGCTTGGGGACGTGAATAGAACACGCCGCGCTTGGTTTGTCTCTCCTTCTTTTGAGCGACGCACGATGTGCGCGCGGATTTGTACGACGGGTCGATTTTATCCGTGCTGCGCCGCGATGATTTGCTAAGGTGTCGTCATCGAATGGGGACACGATGGACGATAGCCTGATCGCAAAGCGGCTGGAGGTGTTACGCGTCGAACATCGCGATCTCGATTCGGCGATCGGCGCTTTAATCGGTTCGGGATCGCTCGATCAGCTTCAACTGGCACGCTTCAAAAAGCGCAAGCTTCGGTTGCGCGACGAAATCGCCATGCTCGAGGACCAGCTTGTCCCGGATATTATTGCCTGACGATGCCGAAGCTCCCGTTTTGAGACGGATCACGCGATCCACGCGCGATTTGAGCCGCTACCGTTAAGGCTTTGTTTATGCGAGGTAGTGGGGATGGGATTCCGGGCTTATGATTCGCGTATACAGCGCCGTGTGATCGACACGCTCTATATCGATGCAATGGTGCTGGCTGATGAGGCGCGCAGCTATTTCGACGAAGGCGGGCGCGCCGACCGCGAAGCGCTCGATCCGCTGGCACGGGTTTCTTTCAGTTGCGAATCGTTGAAGGTCACGACGCGGCTGATGCACGTCATTGCCTGGCTGCTGACCCAACGCGCGGTCGATGCCGGGGAGATGGCCCCGCGCGAGGCGTTGGATGAATCGCGACGTTTGGGGCCGGCACCAATGAGCGACGCGGCGATCGTATCGGCGATGCCTGAGGCGGCGCGTACCCTGATCGCCGCCAGTGTGGACCTGCATCGCCGGGTCGCCCGACTCGATCAGATCCAGGCCGACGAAGTTGAGATCATGGAAAGCCCGGCACGCACCATGCAGGACCGCCTCGCTCTGGCGTTCTAGCGATGTTGGCCGGGTAACCGCAGCCTGCTACTACAGCTTCAATCGCTCGCGCGCTGCCACATATTGACGTTCGAACCGATCGACCATCGCCGCGACGGGCTCGACCTTATCGATCACGCCGATCCCCTGGCCCGATCCCCAAATTTCCTTCCAGGCTTTGGGTTTGGCGCCATTGCCGGTGCCGAAGTCCATTGTCTTGAGGTCACCCTCTGGGAGATGATCCGGGTCCATGCCCGCCGCCACGATCGAGGCGCGGAGATAATTGCCGTGCACACCGGTGAACAGGTTGGAATAGACGATGTCGGCGGCTCTTCCGTCGACGATACCCTGTTTATACGCAGCTTCGGCATTGGCTTCGACGCTCGCGATGAACGGCGATCCGATATAGGCGAAATCCGCACCCATCGCTTGTGCCGCAAGGATCGCGTCGCCGGTGGCAATCGACCCCGACAAGGCAAGCGGGCCATCGAACCACTGGCGAATTTCCTGCGTGATCGCGAACGGCGACAGCCGCCCGGCATGTCCGCCCGCGCCTGCCGCAACCGCAATCAGACCATCGGCTCCCTTTTCGATGGCCTTGCGGGCAAACCGGTCGTCGATCACGTCATGCAGCGTGATGCCGCCCCAGCTATGGACGGCGGTATTAAGGTCTTCGCGCGCACCGAGCGACGTGATGACGATCGGCACTTGCCACTTGGCGCAGGTCGCGAGATCGGCCTCCAACCGCTCATTGGAGCGATGGACGATCTGGTTGACGGCAAAGGGGGCAGCAGGGCGTTCGGGATGGTCGCGATTATGTGCGGCCAACTCTTCGGTAATACGATGAAGCCACTCGTCGAGCAGCGCCTGCGGGCGCGCGTTGAGCGCCGGGAAGGACCCGACAATTCCCGCCTTGCACTGGGCAATCACCAGCTCCGGCCCGGAAATGATGAACAACGGCGATCCAATGACGGGAAGCCGCAGGCGGTCGAACAAGGGTGGAATGCTCATGTCCGTTTCATAGCGCAACCGATACGCCTGTCCAGCACCCTCGATTTGCCATGACGGGGGAAAGGGGTATTGGGCCGAACTTCGCATTCGTTTCCGGAGCAACCAAGTGAAGCTGACCCTCGCCGCCGCCTTGATGATCGGAGTCGCATCGCCGGCCTTTGCCGTAGGCCAATTGCCGGAGGGTGTTGCGCCGGTTTCGTATGACATCACGGTTCGGCCGGATGCCAAGGCGATGACCTTTTCGGGTGAGGAAACCGTAACGATCGATGTTGCGCGTGCAACGAAGACGATCGTGCTGAACGCCGCCGAATTGAAGATCGGCACCGCGACGCTTGACGGTGCGGCGGTGCCCTTCACGATCGACACGACCAAGCAGCAGTTGACGCTGACCCTGCCGACGCTGGCCTCGGTCGGGCGCCACAGCCTTCATTTTGCCTGGACCGGAACGATCAACACCTCCGCCTCGGGGTTGTTTGCGATCGATTATACCAATCCCGACGGTTCCGCCGCGCGAATGCTGGTAACGCAGTTCGAGGCCCCCGACGCGCGGCGTTTCGCCCCGATGTGGGATGAGCCCGGTTACAAAGCGACCTTCACGCTGTCGGCGGTTGCGCCCGGCGACCAAACCGCCTTTTCAAACATGCCGACCACCAGCGTGACCAAGCAAGGCGACGGCACCACGCTGTACCATTTCGCGGAAACGCCGAAAATGTCGAGCTATCTACTGTTCCTCGGCATGGGTGATGTCGAGCGCAAGACGGTGATGGCGGGCAAGACCGAAATCGGGATCATCACCCGGCGCGGCGTGGTCGATCAGGGGGATTATGCGCTGGCCCAGGCCAAGCGGTTGCTGACCTATTATAACGACTATTTCGGCCAACCTTATCCCTTGCCCAAGCTCGACATGATCGCGGGGCCAGGCTCCAGCCAGTTCTTCGGCGCGATGGAGAATTGGGGCGCAATTTTCTATTTCGAGCCCGAATTGCTGTATGACCAGAAGCGCGCGACGCAGAGCGGCAAACAGCGCATCTTCACCGTTGTCGCGCACGAAATGGCGCATCAGTGGTTCGGCGATCTCGTCACGATGAAATGGTGGGACGATCTGTGGCTCAACGAGGGCTTCGCCTCGTGGATGGAGAACAAGTCGAGCATCGACCTCAACCCCGATTGGTATGCGGCGGCAACGGCAGTAGCGCAGGACCGCGAGGGCGCGTTGCAGGTCGATTCCACCGCCGGTACGCACCCGATCATCCGCCATGTCGAAACCGTTGACCAGATTGGCGAGGCGTTTGACGGTATTACCTATTCGAAGGGGCAGGCCGTTATCGGCATGATGGAATCGACCTTAGGCGCCGACACCTTCCGCAACGGCATCCGCCGTTACATGGCGAAGTATAAATATTCGAACACCGAAACCGACCAGCTCTGGAGCGAACTGTCCGCGGCAGCAGGCAAGCCGGTGGCGGAAATTGCCCATGATTTCACGCTGCAACCGGGGGTTCCGCTCGTCTCGATGACGGGCGCGCGCTGCATCAACGGCACCACGCGCATGACGCTGACGCAAGGGCGCTTCGCTTATGATGCCACCGCCAAACAAGCGCTTAACTGGCGTGTGCCGCTGGCGCTCGGCGTGGTTGGCCAGCCGGTGACGCGGGTGGTTGTGCGCGGTGCCAAGCCGACCCCGGTTTCGGTGCAGGGCTGTGGCACGGTCGTGCTCAATCGCGACAAGGGCAGCTATGTGCGGGTCGCTTACGATGCGCCGACCCATGCCGCCATCGTACGCACCTTCGCCAGCCTCGCCTTGACCGATCAGCTCGGCACGCTCGGCGATGATTTCGCGTTGGCGAAGGGCGGCAATCAGCGGCTCGATCGCTATTTCGCCGATGTTGCTGCGGTTGGTGAGGATGCCAATCCCCTGCTCTGGGAAACGATCGCGGCGCAATTGTCGGAACTTGAAGCACGCTTGCCGAAAGGCGCGGCCAAAACGGCGATGCGGGCACGGATCGTGGCGACGCTGGCGCCGGCGATGCAGCGTGTCGGGTTTCAAGCCACCAAGGATGAGTCGCCGCTTATCGCTACGCTGCGCGAAACGCTGATCGCGGTCCTGGGAGACAAGGGTGATCCGGTCGTCGCGGAGAAAGCGCGCAGCTATTTTGCGGCGCTGGTGAACGACCCCAATGCCATCCCGGCGGCGATCCGTCAGCCGATCCTCGGCGCCTATGCCAGCAATGCAACCTCGGCCGAGTGGGATGCGCTGCTCAAGCTGACGGTGGCCGAGAAGAATCCGGTGGTGAAGAACGGTTATGTCCGCTTGTTAGGGGCCGCCGACAACGACGCGCTGGCGCAGCGCGCGCTGGGGTTGCTGCAAACCAACGACTTCTCGGCCCCGCAAAAGGCGAGCCTGTTGCGCTCGGTCGCGGGAGGGCACCCCGACATGGCGTTCGATTTTGCGGTCGCAAACCTCGCGCTGGTCAATACGCTTGTGGAAACCAGCAATCGTGCGGGTTTCGTGGTGAGCTTGGGCGGCGGCTCGCAGGAACCGGCGATGCCCGGTAAAATCACCGCCTTCGCCACGGCCAATCTGCCCCCCGCCGCACGCGGTGCAGCCAAGGCAACCGTCGCAAGAATGGCGGCGCGCAACCTTGTGAATGCGCGCATTCGTACCGACATCGCCGCTTGGGCGACGCGCGGAGCGGGTTCCAAAAGCGGGTCTTAATCGACCCGCTTCAACCCGGCGGCATATTTGCGACCGTTGGCGACATAATGTTCGGCGGAGACGCGCAGCATCGCCTGCGCGTTTTCATCGAGTTCGCGGACCGCGCGGGCAGGGCTACCGACGATCAGGCTGCCCGGCGGAAACACCTTGCCCTCGGTGACCAGCGCGCCCGCGCCGACAATAGAGCCCGCGCCGATCTCCGCCCGGTTAAGCACGACCGCGCCCATCCCGACCAGCACGCGATCCCCAATCGTGCAGCCGTGCAGAATCGCGTGATGGCCGACGGTGCAATCCTCGCCGATCGTCAGCGGCGCGCCGGGATCGGAATGACACATCGCGCCTTCCTGGATATTGCTGCGGGCGCCGACCAGAATCGGCGTGTTGTCGCCCCGGATCACCGCGCCGAACCAGATGCTGACATCGGGGCCGAGTTGTACGTCGCCGATCAGCTCGGCGCTCGGCGCAACCCAGGCATTGGTGCCAAGCGTGGGCCGGAGCCCGTCGATTTCGTAGAGCGGCATCTGTCAGTCTCCTGCACGCGGGGTTCTTGCTGGCTCGATGCCAGCCTGACGAGTTCCTGTCGATCCGGCGCGGCTTTTGCCGTAGGCGCGCATTATGAGCCTGCACATCTATGTCGACGCCGATGCCTGCCCGGTGAAGGACGAAATCTACAAGGTCGCGCTGCGGCGCACGGTGGCCGTCACCATCGTCAGCAACAGCCCGATCCGCATTCCCGCGCATCCATTACTGTCCCGCATCGTCGTGGGCACGCGCTTCGATGAAGCCGATGACTGGATCGCCGAACGCGCCGATCATGCGAGCGTGGTCATCACCAACGACATCCTGCTCGCCGACCGCTGCCTGAAGGCAGGGGCGAGCGTGCTGGCACCCAATGGCAAGCCGTTCACCACGGCGTCGATCGGCAATGCGATCGCGGTGCGCGCGATTATGGCCGATCTGCGCGCGGGCGGGGATGTCGTGGGCGGGCCTGCGCCGTTCGCCAAGGCCGACCGTTCGCGCTTCCTCTCGGCGCTCGATGAAATGCTGGTGCGGCTCGCGCGCTAGGCGTCGTCGCTGGGCGGAATACGGCGCAACGCGCCTTCGAGCGAGGTGGTCGCGCTGCCACGGCGCGCCGGTTGCGGTTGCGACGGAGCCGGGGACCAGCCGGTCAAATAGATAATGTCGAATCGCTCGGGCGTCTTGCCGTCAGGGTCGGCGCGCGCAGCGAACAGCTCGGCTGCGCGCGCGAGCGTGTCGCGGCGCAGCGGCGTGCGGTCGCGCAGGATATTGGTCGCTCCCATCCCGCGCAGATCGCGCAGCAAGCCGCCAATCCCGCGATACCGGACCGTCAGCGGCTCGATATCAGCAACGGGCAGTGCGAATCCGGCACGCATCAGCAAATCGCCCGCCGAGCGCACATCGACTTGCGGGTGAATGCGCGCGGCCGGACGATCCCGCTCGGCTTCGCGCAGGACGCTGCGCAAGGTCGAGAGCGTACCGGCACCACAGAAAGCAGCAAGGAACAGGCCGTCAGGCCGCAACGCCCGCCGCGCGAGCGTCAAGGCACCAGGCAAATCGTTGACGCTGTCGAGCACTCCCGCCGAGATCACCAGGTCGAACGACTCGGCGGGGAAGGGGAGGCGGTCCTCATCCGCCTGCACCCCGCCGGATTGCGCGGCAAAGAGTGCACCTGCGTCGCACCGCGTGACCTTCGCCCCCGCTGGGGCGGGCAGGGCGCCGTCGAAGCACCCCAGATCGAGCATGTCGGTGAAGCGATGGGTCACGCTCGCCAACCGTTCGGCAATCCCGTCGAGCATCGCTGCACGCAGGAAATCGAACTCGGCGAAGGTCGGCGCAGCGCGGTCGCGACGCCGCTGGCGGGCGGTGCGGTCGAAGATGTCAGGGACGCTCATCGCGCGGCTTGTGCCGCTGTAGCGGCCGGGCGACAAGGGGCCGTGTCGCCCTGGTTCGCCCCATTACGCTTGATCGCCGACTTCGCGCTGCCGCCGCGCTGCCCCGGCTGCGGTGCGGTGACGGGCGAGGATCATCGCTTCTGCGCCACCTGTTGGGGGGCGCTGCGCTTTCTCGCGCCGCCGTGGTGTGCAACCTGCCATACCCCCTTCGCTTATGATCGCGGCGCGGAGGCGCAGTGTGCGGCGTGTATCGCCGATCCCCAGCGCCATGCCGGGGTGCGCGCCGCGGTGGCTTATGGCGATGTCGCGCGCACGGTCGCGCTCCGCCTGAAATATGGCGGACGCACGGCCTTTGCCGAGACGGTCGGCCGGCAAATGGCGCGGCTGTTACCCGACGATGCCGATGTGCTGGTGCCGGTGCCGCTCCATCGCTGGCGCTTGTGGTCGCGCGGCTTCAACCAGGCTGCCTTGATCGCGAACGCGCTCACGCGGGTGAGCGGCATCGCGAACGATCCGCTGCTGTTGCGCCGGGTGAAGGCAACGCCGCCACTGCGGGCGATGGGGGCAAAGGCGCGGGCGCGGGCCGTCGCCGGGGTGTTCCGCGTGGTAGATCCCACGGCGCGGCTGCGCGGCAAGGCGGTGGTATTGATCGACGATATTTACACCAGTGGCGCGACCACCGACGGTTGCACCGCCGCTTTGTTGCGTGCCGGCGCGGCCAAAGTAACGATCCTGTGCTGGGCGCGCGTGCTCGATTCGGCAGATTGACGCGGCTGACATTGACAATGGCGGGTACACCCCACATTTCTGCGCCATGCCTAAGATCGAAATCTACACCAAAGCTTTCTGCCCGTATTGCTCGCGCGCGATGAAGCTGCTCGCCTCCAAGGGCGTTACGCCCGAGGAATATGACATCACGATGGGTGGCCCCAAGCGCGCCGAAATGCTCGAACGCGCCAATGGCGGCACCACCGTTCCGCAGATTTTCATCGATGGTCGCCATATCGGTGGGTCGGACAATCTGGCCGCGCTGGAGCGTGCCGGGGAATTGGACGCTCTCCTCACGGCATGAAGATCGCGCTCGCTCAGCTTACCAGCGGGATTGATCCCGTTGCCAATGCCGAAACGCTGGTAGCGGCGGTGGCGGAAGCGGCGCGAGCGGGCGCAGAGATGCTGTTCACACCCGAAATGTCGGGCTTGCTCGACCGGGACCGCGCGCGCGCCGCGCAGGTGTTGCGCCATGAAGCCGACGATGTCGTGCTGGCGGCGGTGCGGATTGCGGCGGCGGAACACCGCATCTGGGTTCATATCGGGTCGCTTGCGGTGCTCGGGAAAGGCGGGCGGCTCGCCAATCGCGCCTTCGTGATCGACGATCACGGCGAAATCCGCGCGCGGTACGACAAATTGCATCTGTTCGACGTGGATTTGCCGACCGGTGAAAGCTGGCGCGAATCGGCAAGCTATGCGCCCGGCGAAGACGCGGTGGTGGTGCAGACACCGGTCGGGGCGCTGGGCCTGTCGATTTGCTACGATGTGCGCTTTGCCGATTTGTACCGTGCGCTGAGCAACGCGGGAGCAACGGTGCTCACGGTGCCGGCTGCGTTTACCCGCCCGACGGGTGCTGCGCATTGGCACATATTACTGCGCGCCCGCGCGATCGAGGCCGCAGCCTATGTTATCGCCGCCGCGCAAACTGGCGTCCATGCCGATGGTCGGGCAACCTATGGCCATTCGCTGGTGATCGACCCGTGGGGCGAGGTTATCCTCGATATGGGCGAGGCGGCTGGTTTGGGCTTTGCCGAGATCGACCCGGCGCGTGTCGCCGATGTCCGCGCGCGCATTCCAGTGCTCGCGCATCGCCGCGCGATCCCGGAGGTCGCATCGGCGTGATCGTGTTCGATTTGCGCTGTCGTCAGGCGCACATATTCGAAGCCTGGTTCGGCTCAAGCGCAGCATTTGAGGATCAGCAGGCGCGCGGCCTGCTCGTTTGCCCGATTTGCGGCGATGATGACATCGTCAAGGCGGTGATGGCTCCCAACGTTGCTGCCAAGGGGAATAGCCGCAGCGTTCCCGCGCTGCGCGCCGATGCGCCGACTCCGCCAGCACTCGACCCGGATACGATGAAAGCCGCGCTCCACGCGCTCGCACAGGCGCAGGCGCAGGTGCTTGAGAAATCGCAATGGGTAGGGCGCGCCTTTGCCGATCGCGCGCGGGCGATGCATGTCGGTGAAACCGCCGCGACGCCGATCCACGGCGAAACGACCTTGGCCGAAGCGAAGGCGCTGGTCGAGGAAGGCGTGCCGATCGCGGCCTTGCCTTTGCCGGTCGTCCCGCCCGATACGGTCAATTGATTTCGTCCGCGCCGCACAGTACCACCGCGCGCGGCGCCCCCGTAGCTCAGTCGGATAGAGCGACGGTTTCCTAAACCTCGCTACGGTGCGCACCGAAGGCCCAAAAATCGGCGATTTTCTGAGGGTTTTGGCCTATTCCGATCTGCCAGACCGTCGCTTGTGTGCCGCTTTTTGTGCCACCCCTATCATTGCGGTCGATGCTTGCTCGGGCGTCAGGAAGGCGAGGTACATCTCCGTCGTCTTGACGCTACCATGTCCGAGGATGCGCTGCAGGTCGTAGATCCCGCCCTTGCCGTCGCGCAGATATTCGACGGCGAAGAGGTGCCGGAGGTCGTGAAAGCGGAAGCGACGATATTCGATGCCGGCGAGCTGCGCGCGCTTTTCGGCGCGCCGGGTGTAGTCGCCGAAGTTCGACGACACGTTGGTGTAGCGCATCCCGACCGGCTTGCCTTCGGCGTCCTCGCCGAGGTGCCAGAACACGAACACGCATTTGAGGAATCGTGGCTGGCGCTGCACGATGTCGATCGCCAGTTGCGACAGGGGCACCGATCGCAGCCGTCGCCCCTTGCCGGTGAAGGTGGCGGTGCGGTTTTTGATGTCGATCGCGCCGTGCTCGAGCCCGGCAATCTCTTCCTCGCGCATGCCGGTTTCTCGCGCGAAGAGCATCATATCGCCGAAGCGCGTCCGGCGTCGGCCGATCGTCAGGGCAATCGCTTCGGAGGTGGGCAGCACGATCGGGTCGCGGCGCTCAGGCAGCCGCTGGCGACTGAAGGCGTTGGCGACGTTGTCCTCGATCCAGTTTTCGTCGATCGCATGCGCCAGGACGCTCGATATGGCGGTGAGGTCGCGCCGGATCGTCGCGTTGCTCACACCCTGGCGCTGGCGAGCCTTGACCAGCTCGCGGATGGTGGCGAGGTCGATCTGTTGCACCGACTTGTTGTCAAGAAATGTGCGAACCTGATTGAGGCTTACCAGATAGCGGGTGAAGGTGGCCGCGCCGATCTGGCGCTCGATGTGTTCGTTCCATGAGACGACCGCCTCGGGCCAAGTCACAGGCCCGGCCAGGCCAAATCGCGCTTCGTCCTCCACGCGTTCGCGAAGGGCTTTCAGTCGTTTTTGCGCGACCTTTTCAGCACGTGTTCGTAGGCTTTCCCGGTATTCGACACCGCAGACCTTGAAACGCGCCCACCAGATGCCGTTGCGTTGGTAGAGGTTCGACATTTGGCCTTTGTTGCCCGATTTACGCGATTCGACCAGCGCCGCAGATCCGCAACGATGAACAGCCATCGCCCGGCAGGCTTGGACGCGCCAGGAATCTCTCCTCGCGACGCTAAATCTTGCAGCGTCCTGTAGGAAAGCCCCGTGATTGCTTGCGCACCAGCAATCCCCGTCCGAACCGGCAGATCGGGTGGTGTCATGCCCCCTCCCGAACGAGAGCCGCCTCGGCATTCCGGCGCTTTTCGAAGCGGACGAAGAGCTGACCCTTGCCGTCGTCGTTGAGCGAGACGGTGACACCGTGCAGCGGGTCGAAATCGACAAGGTTGATCGGCCCGCCCGCGCGGCGGTCGTTGGCCTCGCGCACCAGGTCCTGCAGCGCCGTTTGCAACGCCGACAGCGTGCGCACTTGGTGGGCGCGCAGGCGGCGGGGTTGGGACGACTGGTCCAGTGGAAGCATGCCGGTCATAGAGGCCGCTTCACGCAAGATGCGTTCATCGCGACGAGCAGCTCGCCCAGCGCAGCTATCGGCGTGCTCCCTTCGCGCGCCAGCAAGACGATGTCGCCCTTTTCACGCCACAGGACGGCCCACCATTCGTTAGCCTTCTTGCTGTAAGACAGAGTGATTGATTGATCGGCTGTAATATCGATCGAGTCTAAGGTGAGCGAAGTCATGCGTCGGTCCTTTCGCCGAGGAGGCGTTGCTGCAGCTCGATCACGCGGGCGAGGGGCACGCGGTGTTGCTGGGTTGGCGGGATTTTGGAGGTCAGGTTGGCGAAGCCGAGATAGACGGCCGCTGCCTTGCGCAGGCGACGCCAGTCGGCATCGCGGTGCTGGTGGTGCGCATCGATGATGCCGGTGCGCATCTCACCCGGAAGGCGGGTGAAGCACCGGGTGCACAGGCGTTGCCAGCGGGTGCGCTCCGTGCCGCACCCGGGCACGTCGCAACGATGCACGCGCTTAGCCATTGGCTTGCTCCCCGTGTGTTGACGCCCGGCCGCGACGGCCGGGGCGGCGCAGGCCGAGCAAGGCAGCGCGTTCGTAGATCGAGCCCAGCGAGCGATGCGGGAGGTGCCGCGCCACCTGTTTCGCGCCGCCAAGCGGATATTCACGCTGGACGAGGCGATCCTCGGTGGTCCGCCAGAAATAGCGGGAGACGACGGCCGCGCTCACGACAGCAGCCCCAGCATCTGCGCGAGGGCGGGCGTGTTGCCCGATGCGTCGATCGCCATTGCCAGCGATCCGCCGAAGGCGAGGATGCTGGTGGATATCCACAATAGCCGCGAGGGAAGGTGCGGGCGGCAGGTTGGGCAGGTGCAGCGCATCGGGTGGACGCGCGGAATCACAGGGCGCATCAGGACCTCCTGTTGATGGTGGCGATGAAGGCGACGAACAGGATCGGGGCGAGCAGCAGCGCGCCGATCGCGAGCAGCGCGGTGCGCAGCGGACGGGGTGGGGCCATCAATCGAGCCCGAGCGCGACGCGATAGGTTTCGAGGAGGCCCTCAAATTCGTCGCGGTGGTGCTTTTCTTGCTTGCGCAGGGCGATGATCGCCCGGAAGGCATTCAGGTCGAAGCCGACCGCCTTGACCTCTCCCAAAACCTCGGCCCGGTCGGCCTGGATCTCCGCGATCTCCACATCGATCCGCTCGACGCGTTCGATCAACAGCCGCAGTTGCTCGGCCGCGCTGTCTCCGTTCGTCACGATCGGATCGGGCGGGCGGATCGCCTTCTTTTTCTTGCCCTTGCCGCCATTGACAACGACGGGGACGAACGGGGTGGGCACGTGGCGGAAACCGCCATTGCCATCGGGCACGGCGCGCATTGTCATCATCGTCATGACAGGCGCTCCGCGCAGCGGGTGCAGGCGGTGGGGCTCGCCCAGCCGCAGCGGCCGTCGCCGTCCTGGCACGGATCCCATTCGCTGCAGCCGCAGGTGCGGCACACGGTGGGATGACGATCAACCGGGGCCTCCGCCAGTTGACGATAGACCGCAGCATCGAACCGGAATGCGCGTTGCAGCGTGCGCAGCGTTTGCGGCTTGCGGGCGACAGATCCGCCCGCCTCCAGCAAGGCCACCAGCGCCACGGCCTCACGACGGTCGGCATTATCGGGCGCGATGATGCGCGCGACGTCGGCGATGGAAAGACCAGCGGCGACACGGCGCAGCTTGAGATAGGCAGAGGGTTTCAGGGGCGGCAGTTGCAGCCGGGCGATGGCAGGGGTGATGGGGACGTGCAGCATCTTGACGAGCCTTTCTCAGCGCGTGTGGGGGTTGGGCTTGGGGTGGAGCGGGTTCTCGAAAACCCAGCAGTTGACGGTCTTTTCGGTGACCGAATTGACGGGCTTGTTCGCGACGAACTTGCGGGCTTTCGACGTCTTCAGCAGGCGCTTCAGCTCGGTGATCGGGCAAGGCAGCGACAGGCGCATGTCGCCGCATTTCTGCTCGAACTGGGTGAGGCTGACGGCGAGGACGTCGGGGGTGCGGCTGTGGTTGATCGGCCGTTCGGGCGTGAGGCCCTCATTGGCGGCGATGTAATCGAACCGTTCCCAAAACAATTGGACATGGGGATGATCGGTCTCGACGGTGCGTTGCCGTTCCTCCAGCATCGTCAGGATCAGCGCGTGCGCGTCGCCAACGTCGCGGTTGGACAGGTTGGTCACCACCAGGCGCATGGCGTCGAGCATCGCGGCGAGCTGCGCGTGGTTCTTGGCCAGGCGCCCGTTGCGGATGCCGGGATGCCGCAGCATCGCCGCTTCGTGCCGCTTGAAGCCTTCGCGATAGGCGGCGAGGATCGCTTCCTCGCGCCGCACGGCGTGGATGAGGAAACCCGACACATCCTCGACCGAGACGGCCGATAGTGCCTCCACAGCGGCCTTTGACGCCGGGCTGAACATCGACTTGTCGAAGTGGATGCCCATGATGCGTTCGCGCATTGCGGGCGACGCCTCGACGGGATCGTTCTGCGCGATGACGATCGCGCCGCGAAAGGGCGGCTCGAACGTTTCCATGCCGCCATTGGCGATGGCGCGGGTGCGGACGGCGCGACCGTTATAGGCGGTTTTCAGCTCGTCCCATTCGAAGCGGCGCGCATGGGGCGCATCCTGCGCGCGGTCGCCCTCGATCAGCACCACGGGCAAATTGCCGACCTGGCCGAGCGTGCGGGCGATGCCGGCGTTGGTCGCCTTGGTCGGATCGAACCCTTCGTAATTGGCGCGGCCGAACAGCTTCCACAGGAATTCGATCAAGGTGGATTTGCCGGTGCCGGGGATGCCCGTCGCCTCGAGAAAGGCGAGGCTGTCGTGCATCGAGCGGATATGGTCGGCAAAGAGCGCGGTGAACCAGAAGGCAAGCGTCACCACGCCCTTGGGGCCATAGGCTGCGATCAGGCGCGGCACCCAGGTGAGATCGAGCTTGTCGGGATCGTATGTGATGCGGAGCATCCGCTCGGCCGTGCGCAGTTTGACCGACTGCTTGCCGAGGACGAAATAATCCTCCTCGTTCGGCTCATAGACGCGGCCGTTATGGACGGCGATGTCGCCGAGGATCCACCCCTTGTGATCGATCGAATAGCCGGTGAACTGGATCGCCTCGACCATGCGGATGGTCGACCATTGGCGCAGCATCAGCTTGTCGATCTGGTACTGGCTGCCGGTCCACTGCGCGCCAGGCGCGATCGAGGCGAGGCGCTTCTTGAATTCGGCGCTGGCGGCGCAGGCTGCCCCTGAAAAGGTGGCCTTCACGCTCGCCCGATCGGACGGGAAATCTATTCGGAAATAATAGGCACCTTCCTCAAGATTGGGGTCGCGCTGGAAATAGAGCGTGCGGAAGGTGCAGTTCGCCAGCTCGGAAATCTCGGCGGCTTCGGCGGCAGCGAGGTTCCATTGCTCTTGGAAGGGGAGCGCCTTGAACGTCGCGAACTCGGCGTCCGACGATTCCATCCATTGCTGAATGATGCCCTGGATGCGCTCGATCGAGAATTGTGCCCAAAGCTGGCGACCGCCAAAGACGAGCGGAAAGGATTGCGTCTTGTGGCGCTGATAGATGAGCAGCGCCTTTTCGCTGGCGCTGCCCGCAATGGTGACATCGCCATTCCAGCGATATTCGTCGAGTTGCTCGCGGGTGAGGCGGTCGCGCTGTGCGAGATCGTTCCAGTCGAGCTTGTCGCCCTCGCCGTCCGGCTTCACTTGCGCCGCCGCGCAGATCCACCCTGCCTCGCGCGCCTGCTTTACGAAGCGGCGCGTATATTCGGTGCCCGCCTTGCCCACGTCGAAGGCGAAGATGAGGCGTGGCGGGGCGCGGTCCGCAGCGGCTGCTGCGCGGCGCAGATCCGCAAGCGCCGCCTCGGGATAGTTGTTGCACGACATGAGCGAGACCGCGGCGACCTTGCCGGTCTGGTTCAGCGCGATCGCGTCGAAGATACCCTCGGCCAGCCACAGCTCGTCCACGAGGGCGAGTTGCTCCATCGTGACCTTGGGCATCTGCCACCAGCGGCCGCGGTAGCTGTTGCCGTAGGAGAAGTTGGCCTTGCGCTTGCCGAAGCGGCCGGGCTGATCGATCAGCCGTTCCCAATAGCCCCCGCCCGGCAGCGGGAAGCGCACGGTGGCGGACCCGATGTTGAGGGTCTGATCCTGATACCATTCCTGGCTGTACGCCCCGCGCAGCCCCATGAGATCAAAGCCGCGCGCGTGGAGGAGATAGGCATCGGCCGCTGCGTTGGGCGCTGCCTCGGTCTTGACGTGGCGCTTCGACCAATCGTCAAAGATGTCGGGGTACAGTTCCTTGACATGGCCTTCCCAGCCGCACCGATCGATGCGGCCGCACTTCAGAACCCAGGGCTTTTCCGCCCAGGTCCACAGCTCGCGCTGGCCCTTGGAGCATTCCGGGCATTTGCCCCGACGAAGGTACGTGCCCTTTTCTTCAAAGGCATAGTCCCGCTTCAGGCGCGCAGTCAGTTCGGTGAGCAAATCGGGGCGCATGGGGTGGGGTGACGTCTTTCAGGCAAGGGGATGCCGTTCCCGGCAGCGGGGGAGCTGCGGCCGGGTCGGGGAGGTGCTGGTTCGGGAGACGGGGAGAGAGCGGCCTCAAGCCGCGCGGTTCATCCGCTTTCGCTCATGGGGCGGATGCCTGGCGGCGGCAGGGCGTCGCGCGCAGCCGGGATCGGCAGACAATCGTCATTGGCCGGGCTGGGCACGTCATCGTTCGCTGGCCGTTCCGGCTGGCGCAGACTTCCGCGTCCGACATTGGGATTGCCGAGTGGAAGCGAGACGTTCGGGTTGGGCCGAAGGCTCTGCCGGATCGTCCGCACGACGGAAATCTGGCAAAGGAAGGTGTGGGCGCAGTCGTCATCGTCGCACGCCATGCGCATTTCGCGCACGAGCGGTGAGAACATGATGCTGCTGCGGATGATGGCGCGGCCCCCGCAATGCGGGCAATTGATGGCCGCAGCCCTTGGTCGTCTCCTGTTCACGCTGTGGGTACTCCCCCGGTTTTTCCGCCGAGCAGCCCCGCGCCATTCGGTAGGAATTTCTTGAGGCGGCGGATGGCGCTGCCGATGGCGGTGTGGACATGCTCGGCCTCGGTGAGCGCGGCATGGACCTCGCGGTCGCCCGATCCGAACTGGGCTACGGCGATGCCCGTCGCGATCGCCTCGCCACATTCGCGGGCCAGCCTGGCATAATCGCCAGCCAAAGCGGTGCGCTCGGACGATTGCTCGAGCACGGCAAGGTCGAGCTGGTGGCCGAAGGCCTCCAGGATGGGCGACCCTTCGCCGCCAGCGGCGCGATAGGCCCGTTCGAGCGCCAGCGCCTGGCCGAGCGTGGGCAAGCACTCTTCCTTCGGATCGGCCCAGGCATAGACGCTGCGATCCGATCGGCCGCACGCGGCACCGGCGACATCATAGCCGAGATACGCGCCGATCTTGGCGATGGCACTGGAGAAGGTGAGCGGGGTGCGGCGCTTCGTCATGCCGCGTCTCGCTGCAAAAGGGCGCGCCGATCGCAGGGGACGATCGGCGCGCCGCCCGTTACACGAGCATCATGATCGCCAGTCAGGCCGACGTATGATGGCTCTTCGGGATAGATGTCGGGGCGCAATAGGTGGCGGGATATGCCTGTAGCGGCCTCGACGGTCAGGACCTGCTCTGCTGGGAGTCGCTTGCTACTTTGCAGCCATTTCCAAACGGTAGGCTGAGCCTTTTTGCACAGACGACCTAAAGCGGACTGGCCGCCAACGATGCGGACGGCTTCTTGCAAGGCCTCGAACGGTGTGGGGAGCTGATCCATGTCTGACACCTATTACCGTAGGAATACCCCGTCAAGTACGAAAGTCCGATTGGGATCTATTACTAAGGTGATAATTGTACGGCATGATCCACAGTGACCGAGTCCTTGAGCGAATGGCGGCAGCCGGGCTAAGCCAGAGCGAGCTGGCCCGTCGTGTCCATGTTACCCAGGGTGCAATCGCCAAGATCGTTAGCAAAAACCCCGGCGGATCGTCGCATCTCCACAAGATCGCGCAGGAGCTGGGTACTACCCCGGCGTATCTCACCGGCGAAACGGATGATCCATCGGCGGGTGCGGTGCCCACGCCGACCCCGCAATCGATCGCCGACCACCTCGACATGGTTCAGATCCAGGAGATCGACCTCGCCTTCGGGATGGGCGGCACCTATTCGGACGGCATGGTTGAGACCAAGGCTCGCTATTTTCCGCGTGCGTGGATCGAGGCGATCACGAGCACGGCCCCGGCCTTGCTCACCTTCGCGCGAGGGAAAGGCGATTCGATGATGCCGACCCTGCTCGACGGCGACATGGTGCTAATCGACCGGTCGCAACGCACGATCCGCGAACAGGATGCGCTATGGGCCATAACGATTGGCGATATCGCCATGATCAAGCGTATTCGGGTGCGCGGCCCCAACGTATCGATCCTGTCGGACAATGATAATGTGCCCACGGATGAAGCGCAGCATGATGAAATCAACGTCGTGGGGCGAGTGGTCTTTATCGGGCGTCGTCTTTGACATAAGGCGAACATAGTCATTGCAGGAGCGGGGGGCTCATTGGAAACTCTAGGCGCAGTTGTCGGATCGTTAGGTTTCATAACGCTTTTGGTTGGCGTCGTGATGTTCATTCCGGTGCAGGTCTTCCGCGCGCGACGCCGCTGGGCGTTACGCCTCACTTTTGGGGGCCTTGCCGCCGTAATATTCGGGTTGGTCGCAAGCCCGCCGAAGCCTATTCCAGAGACCGCTGTTAAGGCAACGGCACCCTCGGCTACTCCTGCCATCGCGGCGTCCCCTTCATCGCCTCCCAAGACGGCCGGCGCTTCAGCGGTTGAAAAAGCGAAGGACGCATCGAGCGAGCAAACCAAGCGGGAATTCGTTGAGCTGTACCGGCAGGTGCTGAAGAGTGGTGGGCCGTGCGACAAGGCGATCGGTGCCATGGCGATTGCTGCGAAAACCGGGGATCAGTATGCGACCTATCAGGTTGCGAAGGAAGGAGAGGAAGCGTGTGGACAAGCGTCCACCGCGATTCAGGATCTGCAGGTCCCAAGCGGTTTGAGTAACGAAGCCGCAAGCGCGGTCGAAAAAGGAATAAAGACCTGCTCCAGTGCCTACGTTTTCCGTCAGATGGGCATGCAAAAGGCAATGCAGGTCGCGGATGGTGACGGGAAGCCATCGGTTGTTTCAGATATGGTCGATAATCTGAAGACAGGGCAAACTGGTGTAATGCTCTGCGTCGCGGAGTTGTTTGAAGCGAGCAGCAAGGTGGGTGTTGACACCAAGCTCATGAAATAGCGCTATGCGTTCTGCCCGACCAGGCCAACGATGGGGAAATGCACGTGGTCGGGCGCGTGGTGTTCATCGGGCGTCGTCTTTGACATAAGGTGAGCATTCAACAGGGGGAAATAGATGACGAACGTTTCGGAAGAACTCGCGCGCTTGGCTGCACTGCGCGATCAGGGTGTATTGAGCGAGGACGAATTCGCTAAACAGAAGGCGGCGGTTTTGGCCGGAACAAGCCCCGCGCCGGTGCCGAAGAAAAAGGGCTCCATGCTGCGCAATGGTGGGATCGGGTGCTTGGTCATCATCGGGATTTTGATCGTGCTCGGGGTGATCGGTTCCATGGGAAAGCCCGGCAGCGCAGGACGGGGCAACGCAGCGGCTGGGCCTGCAGTTACCGATGCACCCGCGCCGCTGAAAGTATCTGCGGTCGAACTGGCGCGCGCCTATGAAGCGAATGAAGCCCGAGCGCAGTCGGATTATGGCAATCGTCCGCTGTTGGTGACAGGGACCGTTGACGGCATCGACCTCGATCTGGTTGACGACCCGAAGGTGAAGCTGCGCACCCAGAACGAGTTTCTCAGCGCACAGGCGACGTTGGTCGACGCGGACAAGCCGAAAGCGCGGGATCTGTCCAAAGGGCAGAAAATCACCTTGCTTTGCCAGGGTGTCAGCGAAGTAATTTCGATTCCGATGCTGGCGAGCTGCGCGATCCAATAGCGCGCAGCCAAGGACGAAAGGACGATCTGATGCTTATTGCCGTCGGCATATTGCTGATTGGTGTGCAGGCTGCAGCCGTTGACACGGTGACAGCCTGCCATGATGCGGTTCACAGTGCTCTAAACACCGCGCCTAGCGTCTGTGTCGATCCAGAGCCGAAGGTAGATATAACCAGCTCCAAGCCGGGCCTTAGCCCGATTTGTGTGTCAGCGCTTGCTGCTGGACGGCAGGCCGGCAAGTTCGGCCCGGGCTTGCCCGAACAGATGCGCAACGGTTTGATCCGCGAGTTCGACAAGAAGGAGGCCGCGTGCCAGGCTCCAGCCCCGCCACCGACGAAAGAACGGCGGATCGTCCAGCTTTGGGACTGATATCCTAGCGGATCATGGCGCGCTTTCGAGCTTGAGGGCCGTCGAAAATCCGCGATCTCCCAGGCTGTGCGTCACCTCCGCGATCAGCCAGTCAACCGCATCGATCTCCGCCTTGAAGCCGGATACGCTGCCCTTCTGTTCCGGGTAGAGATCCGCGCGGCCAAGCGCGAGGTTGAGCGATAGCGAGACGGGCTGGCGCTTGGCGCGTGTGAGCTGGGTGGTGGCGGCGCGCTTTGCGTGGCTCTCGCTGGAATAGACGCGCGAAAGCTTGCGCGCGCTGCTTGCCTTGCCGACCGTCACCTCCTTGCGCTTGGCCTCGGCATGGTCATGCCAGGAGGCGGTGACGCCTTCCGATTCCTCGCGCTTTTCGACGCGATAGCTATGGCGATCGCCAACGCTGCGCGGCAAGGTGAAGCCGGGCAGGGCGTTGCCGCCGGCGGTCTGCGCCGCGCCGATCGGCGCGAAGATCAGCGCGCCGCGCTTGATGGTCGCGACCGCAGCATGTTCGCGGCCCAGGCGCCGCACCAACGCCATGTCGCTTTCGCGGCTCTGCACGACGGTATCGAGCGCGATGGCCGATAGCGACGCGGCGCAGCGTGGCTGCAGGCCGTTGCGACCCGCAACATCGCCGACCACGGCACCGAGCGTGGTATTATGCCAAGTTTGTTCCCTGCGCGTTTGCAAATCGCCGGTGAAGTCGGCGGAGCGTGCGCGCAGCGTTACCAGATCGGGCGGGCCGCCATGTTCGACCTCGTCGACCTTGAAGCTGCCCTTGTTGAACAAGCCGGGCTGCACGCCGCTGCCCTGTTTCCAGCCCAGTTCGACATGCAGCACCGCGCCCGCTTTGGGCAGGGCAAGCCGCCCATCGGTATCCTCCAGCACGATATCGAGCTGGTCGGCTTC
This sequence comes from Sphingomonas sp., assembly GCF_041661885.1. Taxonomy (GTDB): domain Bacteria; phylum Pseudomonadota; class Alphaproteobacteria; order Sphingomonadales; family Sphingomonadaceae; genus Sphingomonas. Next base: position 209,308 of record NZ_JBAZTL010000007.1, read on the forward strand.
CTCGCCGCGCTTGGTGGTCAAGGTGAGGGAGACGAGTCGCGGGCGCAGCTTGCCAGTCAGATCCTCCCCGTCGAGCGTGACGCGGAAATCGGGGATATTGGCGATCGTCACGCGGGATCCTCGACCAGCATCAAGTCAATGCCGAAATCGATCTGGCGCGGCGTGCCATCGGGCAGGAAGAACTTCTGGCGCTCGTCGATCGCCTCGATCACGAACGCGCCGTAAACGCGGCCGGTGCCATCGACCAGCGGCCAGGCGTCTCCGCTGCCTGCCATGACGCGCAAATCGTCCAGCGAAGCCGTACCGTCCGACAGTTCGGCAAAGGCGGTGCCGTTGAGCGACACTTTGTCATCGCCAGGGCCGACATATTGGCTGGCATCTCGCACGCCGACGCGCGCGGAGCGGGCGTGCTGCCAATCGGATTTGCGCTGCAGCTCGTCATAAGCCAGCGTCGGCACAGAAAAGGTGAACAGGCCGAGTGACAGGATCATGCGTCACCTTCCCAATCGGGCGTGTCGGCAAAGCTGGAGCGTGCGCGGGCGGCCTTCTCGCGCTCGATCTGCTCGATCTGTTCGCGCACCTTGATCGCCAGGGCATTCGCGTCCTCCCCTGGCTGCTGGACAATGTGGAAGTGGTATTCGCTCTTGGCTGTTTGGGTTTGTTGAGAACCCGCACCACGCGCTCCACCGGCGTCAACCGCGCCGATGGCCAGGCCGGGTACCGCCGTGCCCACCGCGATGGCTGCCGTCATCTGGCGGGACAACGCGTCAAGGCGGCTAACCGGGGCCGCGCCACCCCGATCGATGCCGAGCGCCAGCCCTCCGGTTACGTGTCCGCCAAGTTCGGCGAAGACCCGGCTGGGCGAGTGAATGCCCAGGACATTTTTGAAGGCGGTGATCGCGGTTTTTCCGAGGTTGACCATGTGAAGGGCAAGCCGGGCAGGGTTGAGCAGCGAAAGGAGGCCCTCCATCATCATCGCGCTAATGTTTCGAAGCGATGGCAGAACCCCCGAAATGCCGTTGATCAGCGCGCGAAGCATATAGCCGCCGAGGTCGGTGAGCCGCGCCGGGATATCGATCCCCAAATAGGAGAGAACCCCGGCAAAAGCGCGATAGAAGATGCCAATCGGACTGAAGTTCAGCATCACGCCCAGGATTCCGGTGATGCCGTTGTTCGCGCCGGCCTTCAATTCCGACCAGATCCCGGCAAACCAACTGCTGATCGCGCCCCAATTGTTGTAAACCAGATAGGCCACGCCCGCGAGCAAGGCGATACCAGCGACGACGGCTGCAGCGATGCCGATGATGGGCAACAAGCCGATCGAAGCGAGACCACCGGCGACTCCCATCGCGATCAGACCGGCATTGAGGATAGCGATCGGCCCAAAGATGGCGGCGATCGCGATACCGCCCACACCCAAAATCAGGAACAACCCTGCGAGGACCGCAGCGCCGATCAACAGGGTTTTGGTCAAGCCAGGGTTGCGCTGTGCCCACTGGTTGGTCTTTTCCGCTACCTCGGACAGTCGGTCGCGGATCCCGTTCGCAGTCGGCTGCAATTGATTGCCGAGCGTGATGCTCAGCGCCTTTGCGTTGACCTCGAGCTTTTTCGATTTCTCCGCAGCGTCGCCCATGCGTTCCGCGAAATCCCTGTCTGTCGTTCCGCTGGCTCCGCCAGCGAGTTTGCGGATGCGCCGATACTCCTCAAGGTTTTGAATGATCGGTCGAAGGCCTTGCTGGACCTGTGCATCCTCGAACAGGAAGCCGATCTTGCCGAGGTCCCCGCCGGTCGCCTTCTTGGTCAATTCCGCAATGGCTTCGAGCGGCGTCTTGCCCTCGGTATAGGCCTTCTTCAGCGCTTTGGGCAGGTCTATGCCGAACTTCGAGAATGCCTTGATCGTTGCCGGGGACGCAATTTTATTGATGAGATTGGCGACGTTGTTGGCGGCGGTCGCCGAATCGCCAGCGCCCTTGCGCGCGATTTGCAGCGCGGCCGAGAGGTCGGCCACAGCACCGGTGCCGGTCTGCCCGAGCGCTTGGTAGCCTGCGGTGAGCGCAGGAAACGCCCCCGCCATATCCTTGATCTCGAAAGCGCCCGCTTTGCCCGCCTCGGCCATGATGTCGATCACGCGCGCGGTCTGCTCGACGGGAACTTTCAGATTGTCGTTGGCGGCAAAGGCAGCGGCGGAAAGGTCTGCAATCTCTGCCTTATATGCGGTAGCGGCGCGCCCGATCGGTCGCATCATCGCCACGGCCTTACGCGGGTCCAAACCGAAACCGGCCAACGTATCGACGCCTTGTTGAATCGCCTCGGGCAACTGGTTTGCTGCGCGCGCAGCGACTAGCAGCCCCGCACCCATTTTAACCGCTTCGATACGCGAGAGGTTGGCTTTCTGCGCGATCGTTGTCATCGAGGATTCAAATTCGGACGCATCGTTTGTGGTGGCAAGCAGGGGGCGACCGACAGACAATCCGACTGCGATGCTGGATGCGCCTCCGGCGGCGAGGCCAGTTGCCTGCCCCTGTATGCGCCCGAAGCTCTCGCGCGCGGCGGAGAAGCGCTTGCTGCGCGCGGCGAGCGTGGTGAGTTTGCGCTCCTGCTCGCCCAGTTCGGCATTGGTGCGTGCCGCCTCTTCGCGCAGTCTTCGCTCGTGCCCGACAAGGCTCGAGGTGGAGACGCCGGCGGCGGCGAGCCGGTCCCGCATTTGCTGGAGCTTGGCGCTCTGCCCCTCAAAACTGTCCTTCAGCGCCGAAGCCTCGCGTTTGGCCTTGGCGAATTCCGCAGCGAGCTTCTTGGTCGGGGTGTCGGCCGCTGCCATTTTCCGGGCGAGATCGGCGACGCGGGTTTGCGTCGCGTGGAGTTCCGCCTCGGTCGAGCGTAGCCCAGCCTTAAGTTCACGGAAGCCCGCGATATTGGCCTGGGCACGCTTGATCTCGGCCAGGCGGTCGCGGGTCGCCTTCAGCGCCTGGTTAGCCCGCGAGGATCCGGCCGCCATGTCGCGCAGCGGTTTGGTGACCTTGTCGCCCAGTTGCAGCAGCATTCGGATACGGAGATCGCGGTCCATTATCGCGCCTTCAACGGTCGGGGGTGTTGCGCACGGCCGCGCGTTCGCGCCAGGCCATCAGCTCGGTGACGCTCATCGGGTTCATGACGTCTGGCGACCAGTGAAACACGGTCGCCAGATCCGCCATGACATCGTCTATGCTGGCAGGGAGGCCGCTTGCTTCGCGGCCTTCGGCAGCAAAAAATCCATCACCTCGCCGCCAAGCTGCATCAGGTCGGCCGGGTCGAGCCTGGCGACGTCGGCCTTGGTGAGCATCGGCGTAGTGATGCGCGGCAACAGCGTCTCGAGCGCGGCATAATCGAGCTGGCTAAGCGCCATGAGCGTGAGTCCGCGCAATTCGCCCGAGCCGGGCTTGCGGACCTGCACAGTGGTGATGGTCTCGTCACCCCGCTTGAGCGGGGTGTCGAGCGTGACGGTGCGGAAGGTGGAATCGGTCATCTGGCTTTCCTTGATGTCGGCGTGGGTTGGGTTGGCGTTGCGCGGCCTCAGAAGATGCCGAGGGCAGCGCGCTGTTGGGCAAGGCGATCGACACCGCCGACGATCAGCACCATGCCGAGCGCGTCGATTTCGATTTCGGTAACGCCGTTCCAGGTGAGCTTGTAATAAGCGATGGTGGTTTTAACCTTGAAATCACCGCCATCGCCGGGCTTCTGTTCGCCCATATCGATTTCTTCGTGACGACCGCGCACGATAATCTCGATGGCATCGCCGTCGCCGGTATCGTCGTTCTGATAGTAACCGGCGAAGCGTAATTGCACGTCGGCCACCCCGATCGTGCCATATTGCCGGAGCACGTCGCGCATTGGGCCGCCACACATCCACTCAAGATCCATAGCCTCTCCGCCCATGTCGATCTTGACCGGGGAATCCATACCCCCGCCACGCCATTCATCGAATTTGCGGGTCAGCTTGGGGAGTGTAACCGAGGCGACTTCGCCGATATAGGCGCGGCCTGCGTTGAACAGCATCAGGTTCTTGAGCTTGCGGGGTAGTGCCATCGAAATTCTCCGAAATCAGGAAGGGAAGGGGGCGCGATCAGGCGGTCGCGGCGAGCGCGGCGAAATCGGCCAGATACTCGTCGGTGATTTCCTGCAGCAGGTTGAGATGCTCGAGCGGGGGCGTCGGCGTGTAGCGGTAGCTGATCGACAGGATGCCCTGCTTCAGCGCGTCGACCGGGTTCTTGTCCGGATCGACAAACGCCTTCGCACCGAGCAAAAAACCGCCGCGCGTCATCTTGCGGAAGGCCTCGTTAATGTCCTCGACGATGTCCTTGGCAAGGCTGGGCGTCAGCGGCTTGTCGATATAGCCGAGTACGCCGTTTGCCATAGTGTCGGCGAGGATCTGCGCAGTGCGTGTTGCACTTTCGAAAGTGAAATCGCTGTCGAGCGGTGCGCACGTGCGGTTGCCCCAAAAGCGTAGCGACCCGTTGATGCGCGCCATAGTGGTGACGCCGGCGGCGTTGAGCAAATTGGCGTCGCTGTCGAAGCTCTGCAGGTCGAAGCCGATATCCTTGGTCAGGCCGACGACGCCGTCGACCGCAACGTTGGACAGCGTCTTGTTCCAGCCCGATTCCTGATCGATCCGCGCGCGCAGGCCGAGCGCGCGCGCGACGCCGAGGCTGGTCGAGCCGTCCGCCAGCAGGAAATCGGGATAGAGGAGCATCAGCTCGCGCGCGCTGTACGTGGCGCGATAGGCGATGACGTCCGCCTGGGTCGCGCCGATTGCCGCAGCATAGGCCATCGCGCGCAGTTTCTGCGCGACGGTGACCAGGGCTGCCGTCACTGCGGGGCGATCGAGCCCCGGCACGCCGATGATGCGCGGGCGCACACCGACCTGGGCTTCGGCGGCGAGCAGCGCCTGCAGGCCGGTGCGCAGGCCACCCACGGTCGTGCCGATGACGGCGGCATCGGTTGCGGCCGCATCGGCACCGGGCGCGACGCGCACCACCACGACGGGGGTGCGGACCTGATCCGCAATGGCGGTCAAGGCACCGGCGAGCGTGCCGCCCGTGCCCGCGACCGCGATCGCGCCGAGGATGTCGGTCACCTTCACCGGACGATCGAGCGGGAAGGCGGCGTTGAGTGCCGCAGTGGCGGCACCGGCCGGTGCCGTGGCGGTTGCGACCAGGCCGATGACGCCCGTGGCGATCGTCTTGATCGCGCGCGACTGGTTGGCGATTTCAGTAACGGTGACGCCGTGTTGCAACATGGTCGGGGAATCCTTTCAGGCGGTGAGGGCGGTGAGCGAGCGAACGGGCACGGTAAGATCGACCGTGCGGCGTGGGTTGGTGACATCGGTGCGGGTCCCGACGATGCGGATCACCGCACTGCCGGGTGCCGCTCCACGCGCGATTGCGACGCGGGATAGGCGCAGCCGCGGCTCGTTGCGGTACAAAGCGAGTGCGGTCGCGGCGTAGAGGCGGAGCGGCAGCATGGCGTTCATCGGCTGATCGAGCAGTTCGGGGATGAACGAGCCATACCAGCGGCGTGCGAGGCGTGTGCCGAGCGGCGTGGCGAGAATGTCCGCGACCGATTGCTCGATATGCGCGGCCCCGCTGAGCGGTGCGCCGGTGCGGGCGTTCATGCCGTTCATTGCGGCACTCCAGACGTGTCTGTCCCCGCCTTGATCTGGCCGTGTTTGTGGGTGGAGAGGGCGATGCCCTTGGCGGAGATTTCCCCAAGGGCGTCGATCGTATCGGTGACGGTGAGCTTGCCCTCGATCGCGAGGGGGCCCTTGATCGCGACCCCGCCGGTGGCCTCAATGTGGACCGTCGCGCCGTCGGGCAGGATGGCGGTGAGGGCATGCGCTGTCGCGTCATAGCCAATGCGCGCGCCATCGGCATATTCGACCAGTTCGACGTCGTCGGTGGTGGGGGCGGGATGGGCGTTGGAGAACAGGCCGGGCATGACGAAGCCCGCGCGCGTATCCCCTTCGGGGCAGAACAGAACGCCCTGTTCGCCGACGCTGGGCGGCGACCAGCTTTTGGTCGCGCCTGACCGTGCGGCCAGCCACGGCACGTCGCCGGTAATGATGTCGCCGGTGCGAAAGCGGCATGTCTGCTTGGCACGATCGACGGACTCGATCGTGCCATAGCGCATCATGTCGCCGATCAAGCGTTGGATATCGGCCGGGTCGCTCATGCGGGGAGCATGGCGTGGGTGCAGCAACTATGCGCGAAGCCGCTTTTGTAGAGAACCAATCTACAAAAGCCGACGCGTTATGGACTGACTGGCGGGCGGATCACGCCAGCCCCCACAGCTTCGCCGACACGGCGATGACGATGACGATGCCGACGATCAGTGCTGCGCACCCACCCTTCTCCGCCGACGCCCCGGCTGCGGGTGCCGAGGACATGGAACCGGCAAGTCCGCCCATCAATCCAGCTGCGGCGACAACAAGCCCGATCACCAGCAATGCGACCAGGACGAGCGTTTCGAACGAAATCATGCCACCACCTCCACGATCCGATCGCCGCTCGCCCACATCCTTTCGCGCACCGCGCGCGGCAGGATGATGCACCCATGGCTGGCGCTGCGGTCGAGCTTTGCATTGTCCCCGTGGATCCGGAACTCGGTCGCCATCGCGGTCAAAACCCGATACGGTTGATGGCAGCGGCGATGCGTGGAATGTACATTGCCAACTCACCCGTTCGGCCAGGGTGTAGGCCATCTACCAGGAACGCGTTGTAGTTGTTCTCGTCGAGCCCGAGGATAGAAAATAGATTAATAAAGTAAAATCCAAACGCTTCGCCGCACATCCGCATCATATCATTGTAATCGGACAGGGCATGGCCCAGCGCATTGCGCGGATTTCCCGGCCACGGCCCTGTCTGAAATCCGTTATATTTGATATCCTCGAAGCGCGGCATCGGTCCTAAATGGATTTTGCGCAAATACGAGTTTGCCGCGCTGAGATGGCGGACGTGGAGATCGTATAGGTCCCCACAAACCGTGCCGCCATAGACGTTGGCGTTGCCGGACGATCCTGGCGCTATTTTGGATAGGCCCCAATTACCGCCGCCGAGATCGACGAGCGTATTGCCGATACCAACGCTGTCCCCATGTAGCGGCAAGCCATGTTGCAGAGTGCCGAAGATCAGGTTTGTGATCGTGATCGATGTGCCGTTGACAGCGGCAGTGAAATGGGCCGGAATCCATCGATCGGTAATGGCACCAATTGGCGTGCTGCCCCAGTTAGGCCAAATTGTCTCTATGTTTGTCGTCGCCGCATTCGAGCCATGAATGGCAAAGTCATTGGCGATATGGTTCGAAATAAATTCATCGATATTGGCGATGTCAGCATTCGTCCATGCCCGCGTAGGCGGCGACGATGATTGTGTGGAATGCGGCGGATAATAGCTTAGCAGAGCTTCCGAAATGCGTGAACCGCCCACCGCACCCATGATCGTCGGGATTGCTCGCATCGCGGCGGCAAGCCCTTCTTGGACGTTGTTATCACCATTGGTGCCGTTGAAAATGCTGTCGCCAGTCGTACCCAGCTTCTTGTTGAAGAAGGGATATTGGCGCTGGACATCGGCCCAGCCGATGAAACCGGCCCCTGCATAGTTTGTCGCGCCATTCGCGATCACGATGTTGGCGGGATTGTTATAGGTCGACAGGGGAAACCGGACAGACGAAATGCCCACGTTGGCCGGAAAGGATCGTGGCACGTCGGCCAATACGCCGCCCCAATTGAGGGGGACACCCGTTGCCGTAGCCGTCGCTGGCCCATTGGCGGCATTCGTGAAGGTGTATTTGCCGTTTCCGCCGCCACTGGGCACAGCCGAGATGTAGCTTCGGGCCGGGATACCCGGAACGTTGATCGCTGCGCCAAGCGTCAGGCTATTGGCCCCAGCAGTCCCGACCACACCGGGATTTGACGGGTCCGACAAGCCGGAAACCATAATATCAAAAGAGTTGTTTGTGGTCGCGGCGACAGCACTTCCGCACCCTGACCAGATGAAATTACCGTCAGCGTCGTAGAAACACATGCCGTATGCGCTGGAGCCTGGAAGAAAATCGACAGAGCAACAAATCTGCTGGCGGTCATCCAACGGGATGTACGCTGTAGTGACATAGTTGTTATCGGCAACCAGCCCTCCGCCACTATTGAGGACGTATCCGACCGAGACATCGCTCGCGATGAACAAGTCAAATTTGGCGGGCGTGTTGGCGCGGATCGCGCGATTGGCGGACTGACCAAGGCCGACGCTTGTTTCCGTGGTGGAGACGCGGACAGTGGGAATGCCGTTGCGGAAAATGCCCAGCGTCGTCTGCGGGTTGCGCATGGCGTAGAGCGGATCGAACGCCGCAGCCGACAACGAATAGCCGAGCGTGAACGCCCCCTGCGGTACGGTGTACGGGGTGTAGGGAAGAAACCCGTCAGCATAGCTTAGCGGTGCGCCAGACGCGTCCAGCCAGCATAGGACGTTCCCATTACCTGCCGGTCCGCCATGCGTGAAATAGAGGATCTCGCCGCCATTCACTGCGATGTATGCGGCGAAGTGATTGGCAAAGACCTGCGTTAAACCATTACCCTGATTGATCGAGACGCCCGATGCCGTTTTGGTGGCGTCATGCAAATTGCCGGTCGATGTGGCGGGTCGCGTGCGTCGCACCACATCGATCAGCCTGCGCATCGAAGCCGTGTCGAGAGTGTCGAAACTGCGATAGATGGCGGGCGGGGTCGGGCCGTGGACGATGTGCGTCTGCCTCAGATATGAGGGGCCGGTGTTGAGCGACGAAATGGTCGGTCGCATGAAATTAGCGGTTGCTGGAGTGGCGACCGATCCGCCTGCCGCGACTGCGCCGAACCCTGACCCTGCAATAAAGTTGGCGGGCGTCGCGTCGGTGTAAAATGCACCGCCCAGCAACGGGTTGAGTGTCGAAAAGCTAAAGCCCGGAATGACCGGGATGAAGTCTCCAGCCGTGAAATTGACATTTTGCGCCTGTACCGCACCGTTTGCGGTGTTGATCGATGCCGACGGCGTCACCTTGGTGTAATCGTACAAATTGGCGTTTGGATCGCGGCGATAGGCTGCTTTGATGGCCTCCGCTCGCGATGCAGCACCTGCAGAGCCCGCCGCCACTTTGGCAGAATCGGCTTGATTGCTTGCGAGCTGGACCTGTTCGCCGATCGCCGTCAGCGCCTGGGTTTCTTTGGCATCGATCTGGCCGATTGCCGCGTCCCGCGCGGCCCCGATCGGATCCTCAAGACGATCGAGTTCGACCGCCTTGAAGGTGCCGTTGCTGATGACGAGTGCCAGTTCTGCCCCGGTCGGGTTTTCGAGAATGGGCAACTGAGTGGCCTTGACCATGCTATTACTCCTGCGCGTCGGTCGGCCAGTGCGCATCGGCGCTGGCGTCAAAGGTCGCGAGCGCGGCCAGCGACCAAGTGGAAATCATCGCCTCAAGCGCATTGGAGGCGGCGCGGATCGCGTCGATGCGGCGACGGCGATCGAGCGCGGCCTGCAGTTCGGTCGCATCGGTGCCAGCGGACAAAAGGTGGGTGGCGATCGCCGCCGCGTCATTCGCCTGGCGCTCCAGGCTGGCGATGGCGAGGATCCTGCGCCGCGCCTGGGCTTTGATGGCCGCGATGGTTCGCTCCACCACCTGTGCCTTGGTTGGCGTGCGCATCGCCGTCAGCGCGGGCTTGCCGTTGGCCCCGGTGACGATCTGGCGGCCCGTGGCCTGCCCCTCAAGCAAAGCGGCATGGCGGGTCGCCGTGATGCGCTGCGCGTCCTCGGGCATATCGGCACCGTGGATTTCGGCATGATAGAAGCCGCCAGTCGACGGGCTCCAGAAAAGGGGGGAGATGCTAGTCATTTGCCCATCACGATCAAATCAAAGCCATCGAGTCGCCGGTCCCTGTCAGCGCCGGACTGAAGCTGGATCACGCACCCGTAGAGATCGGGCACGCCCACGCGCTGGGGCCAGAGATCGCGCAGGGTGGAGGCGGTGTCGGTATGGCCCATTGCCACGATCGGGAGAGCGATATTGCGAAAGGCGATCGGGAAGGTGACGTAGACCGACGCCTCGGTCGTGAAGATCTGCCGAAGCTGCACCCATTGGATCATGAATCCGCCGGGCAGGCTGGTATAGCCGTTGGGCGTAAGGCTCTGCGGCAAATTTGCCAGGCCGTAGGGGGTGGCAGCGAGGTCGTTTCGAACGCCCGAAAACAGGTCGGACGGACTGGCGGGATCGACAGTCAAAGTCAGGTCGTTGGCCAGGCCTCCGCCCCCCCTGACCAGGCCCGAAGTGCCGATGGTGCGCCCGCCCGACACTTTGTCGTTGATCAGTACGAGTAACGGCCCAAGGCCCGATGGTGTCACCACCAGATCGCCGCGAATACCGGCCGCACACTGTTCCTGCGTCGCCGCCGGCAAAGATATGGTGCGGTCGCCCGTCAAGGGACCGCCGCCTTGCAACAGGCCGCCCGCAACGGAAATCGTCCGCCCGATCGGCACTGCGCCCACATCATCGGGGCCAAGCACGACCGTGCCGACCTTGTTATTGACGCTCGACACCGGGGCAGGCGTCGAGATCTCCAACCAGTTGGCAAGCACCGTCGCCGGGGTCTGCTGCAGCACGTAGACCCGGCCATTGTCGGACCGCACCGCGAAATCGCCGGGCGTTGCCGCCAGCGCCAGCATTTGCGCCTGGTTGGCGACCGCGAACACGTCGATCAGGTCGACAGGAGGGCGCTGCGAGAGCAGCAGCTTGCCATCGGGGCCAAGCGTGGCGATGCCGCCCGCCACGCCGAGGCGGGACGCGGCGACATAATTGTCCAGCACCGCCTTCATGGTGGCAGGCGTGATCAGCTTGTCGGCGACCGCGCCCGCCAGCGCCTCGGCAATGGTGGCGAGATAGGCGACGCCCTTTACCGACTCCGATGCGGGCGGGTTGACGAAATTGGCGTCCCCGAACTGGATCAGATCGGCCTGCCCGGCGAGCACCTTCAGATCGAGCGCGATGTAGAAGACCGAGGCGCTGATCTTTTCGAGGATAGCGCTGGCCTGGCCATAGACCGCGAACAAGGTTCCATCGGCAAGGTACACGCCGATCGCGCGACAGGTATAGGCGTCGGTCGAGCTGTCGCGCATCGTCAAATGCACCGTGGTCGCGTCGATGGCAGTGCCCGATACGGCTGCGATGCGCTTGATTTCGCCGGGCAGGGCGGTGAGCGTCGGCGCCACCAGCACGGTCGCGGCGGTTACGCCGACGGCTGCAATACGCACGGCGCGCGTGCCGCCTGTCACCGGATCAACCATCGCGGCACGGCCCGCATCGGTCAGCGTGCATTTCAAGGCAGTCATGCGGGGCTCCCGTCGAGCGGTTCGAACGTATCGTCGGTGATCGGCTCGCCATTCTCGTCCTGGATGAGATATGCCCAGGGCGTGGTGTCGCTCGCGTTGACGCTGTTGGTGACGATGCGGGCGTAGGACATCGCCTGCGCGGCCATGATCGGCGCGGCGATACCGACCAGTTCGAGCGTCTGGACCAAATCGAAATGTGCGCGCACCGGCTTGGCGCGGGCGACCTCGGCAACGATCGCTTGCGCGACTGCAGCACTTGTCCGCTTGCCGCCCGCCACGCCGGCGCGATCGACCAGCGGCAAGCGTACTTCGAAGGTGTAGGGCGCGCGCTTCGGCGTCGCCTCGAACCATTCGACCAGTTGCAGCAGATCGTCGAAGCGTTGCAGCACTTGTTCGACCGCCCAGCGTGTACCCTTGTGACGCTGATCCTCGATCGCGCGTGCGGTCGCCGCCCGCTTTTCGTCTTCGCTCCAGTCGGGATCCCAACGGTCGATCGAGACCCCCCAGGCAAGCCAGGGCAACAGGTCGGTCGGGCAAGTTGCGGGATCCCACAGGGCCACAATGTCGAAGGCGATCGCATCCGGGCGCGCGATGGCGGATGAAAGCGCGCGCTCCAGCGGGGTTGCGTTCGGGGGCAGTAAATCAGGCGTCACGGCCAGCGACCGTAACCGAGAGGCCTACGCAATGTGCCGACTGAGTCTGGTCGACGACGACGTCCGCCGCCGGTGCGTGGAGGGCGACGTTCTGGACGCCTTCGACAAACAGCGCGGCGATGATCGCGGCGCGGACCGCATCGATCCCGAGCCCGCCGCTGAGCGCGAGCCAGTCACCCAGGCGCTTTTGCGCCGCCGCCAGCACCACGGTCTCGTCAGGCCCAGAGTAGAGCGTGAGCGCGGCGTCGATCATGTAAGGGACCACCGTCGCCGAAGCGACTGCCACCTGATCGGTCAGCGGGCGGACCTTGTTGCCGCTGATCGCGGCCAGTCGATCCGAAACGGCCGCGATCTGATCGGGAGAGGCGACGCCATTGCCGGTGCGCGACAGGACCGAAACGAGCACCTGGCCGGGAGCCGGGCTGATCGCGCTGGCGTCGCGGATCGTGGCATCGGCTGCGAGCGCGTGGAAAATATAGGCCCCTTCAGGCCCGGCAACGCTGAAGCTTTCCGGCGCAAGCACGACGCGACGGCGCAAATCATCGTCGCCCTCCATGACAGCCGCCGCGCCGGTATCCGGGTCGGCCGGTGCAAGTTCGAGCCGGGCAACGCCCATGATGGCGGCGAGGTGATCGAGGTTGGTTTGGGTCGCATAAGCGATCATCACCTGCCGGATACGATCGTTGAATTTTTGGCGGTTCAACAGCTCGCGATAGGCAGCGACTTGCAGGATCTTGACCGCAGGATCGGATTCGACGGTCGCATCGAAGCTCGGCAGCAGCTTGGTCAGGCTGGCGAGGATTTCGCCATAGATCGCCTCATAGGACAGTTGCTCGACCACCGTGGGTGGCGGCAAGCGCGACAGATCAACGCTGCTCGAAATGCTGGAGGTGACGGCCATGTCCGCCATGTCGTCGCGACTGGTGCCGGAACGCTACGTCGCGCTTTTGTAGATTGGGTTCCTACAAAAGACCGCATCCGCTCAGGCCGATGCGACAAAGTCGACCAACAGATCGAGCGCCTTGGTTCGCTCGGCATCGGTCAAACCGAGCAGGGTGCGCTTGGCATAGCGCACCGGTTTTGCCTTGGCGGCAGGCTTGTCGCGCAGGCCATCCTGGTGGACGCGCGCAATCTCGGCCGCGCGACCGGTGAAGCCGATCCATGCTTCCTGATCGGTCGCATCGGCGCGCAGGTTCCGGGCGGCACGCAGTTTCCTAAACATCGCGGTTTGGCGGATGCGGCCCTTGCGGCGGAATTTTCCTGCGCCCTTATTCTGTTCCTCGGGCGTGATCGGCAGCCAGCGATCAACCTTGTCCCAAAAGAAGCTGCGAATGCCGCCCGCCTCGATGTCGAAGCCGGTCAACAGCCCGCCCTCATGCACCCAGCTTTTCATGAACACCAAGCGCGGTTCGGGCGCGCCGCGCGGATACAGGAATTTGACGGCGTAGGTGCCGGGGGCAGGCGGCTTCTTTTCCTTGCGCGCGAGGTAGCGCGCGCCGTCCGGTTCCTGCTGGCGCGCGATGCGGGCCGATTGGCTCTTCTGGATCTCGCGCGCCATCCGGCGCAACAGTTTGCGCCGTTCGCCGCTGCCGAGCTTGCGCAGCAGCGCGCCGGCGAGCTGCTCGATCTCGTGGAAATCGTCGTTCATTCGGGAATCGCGAGGATGCTGGGCGGGTTCATCTCCTCGCGCAGCAGCACTTGCCACAGATTGACGCCGCAGACGCCGGGAAAGGCATCGTCGCGCGAGGGTTCGTCGAGGTGCGTTGGCAGATAGCCGCCACCCGCGCGACGCTCCACGCGCACCGCTTCGGTCAATTCCAGATCGATCGAGACGTCGGCCGCGTCGGTGTCGAGGATCTCGCATTCAAAGGAAAACGGCTTGCGCGGGTCGCGTTCGATCAAATCCGGCTGTTGCTCGGCCACCCAAGCGAGGATCGGCACCATCAAGGCATCGATATCGCCCGCATAATCCTGCACCACGACATTGAGCGTGTAGCCATATTCGAACGACAAGGATCCGGCGCGCGCGCTGATCGAGCCCTTGTCGATGTACATCGACAGATTGGAGGGATCGGCCGCAAGGCCGGGCACCACCTTCAGCAGCAACCGGCGCAGGCCCTCGGGCTTTTTCATTCGGGCTTGCCTGAGCAATGTTTGGGGGCGTTCCAGTCGATCAGGCGTTCAAGCTGGCTCCGCAGCCCGGCATAGGCCTTGGCGAGGCGAATGATGGCAGCCCGCGTCGGGCGCGCCATTACGGCGTCGGCTTGGGGGAAACCCTCGGTCGATTCCGGGCAGCGGAGCAGTTCGGCAGGAGGCGTGTCCTTCACGACCACCGCGACGGGCTTGGGGACTTCGGCACGGATTTCACCGGCGTGCCGGGCGCAGCCCGCCAACGTCATTGACAGCATCAAACCAGCTGCCGCCCACGCGATTGCTGTCGTCGATTTCGGCATCGGCTTTCTCCAAGCGTTCGGTTGAATCGCGCGCGGCCTTGGCATCGCGTGCAGCGCGCGCCGCGTCGTCGGCGGACTTTTCGTCATGTTGCGACATGGCGTCGGCGAGCGTCTGTGCCGTGGCAGCATCGGTCTCGCGTTCGAACTTCGCCAGGTTGAGGACGCGTTCGCCGCAGAGCTTGCCTGCTGGATACGCTATCGCCACCAACTTTCCTTTCTTGTCCTTCGCCTCGACCGTGCTGGCGGGGAAGGGGGTTCCCGATGCCGCGCACGTCACCTCGGCGAAATGTGCCAACCGATCACGATCTGCGTGGATCTGGCCGAGCTGGGCGTAGAGCCAGGCACCAAGGGATGCGACGGCGAGCAGCACCAGCCATTCGGTATTGGGTGCGACCAGCCGCCACAGGCCAGCGGCAGCGGATTTGACGATGTTCATTTGGCTACCCTCCCGGTCTTCATCATCGCCTCGAGGCGAAGCGCCCGCGCACCGACCTGACGGTGCCATTTGGACTGTGCCATCGCCGCGGCTGCAGCTTCGTATCGACCAGTACGCACCAGCTCGAGCGTATTGCGGAAGCCGGTCAGGCCGCTCACGCCGTCGCCGATCCCCATGTTGAAGCACATGTTCAGCAACACGCGCTGGCGCACCGGATCGAGCGTCCGCCACCAAGGCAAGCGGCGATCAAGATCCGCTTCGCTGCGGGCAATATCGTTGGCGAACAGCGCATCGGACTGTGCCTGGGTAATGCCATTTTTGATGATGCTGGCGACGGTGATCCCCAATGCGCGGGTCTCTTCTTGCGAAATGCCGACATCGTCGAGATTGCGTCCTTTGCCGACCGAAAGCTTACCCTCGGTGCAGCGGTAGACGCGGAGCCGATCGCCTTCGTCGCGCGCGATCTCGCGGCAGAGATCTGCAAAGCCATAGGTCATGCATCATCCTTTCGGCGCGGGAGCCAGGAGAGGACGCGATCGACCGCATTCGCCGGGAGGGCGGCGAGCGCATCGCTGCAGCTGGCGATGAATTTGGGGGTGGCCTTGAAGGCGATCATGCCGGTGGTGAAGGTGATCGCCTGCAACACGAACGGGTTGATGGTTCCCCACGGCCACACAGCGGACACGAAGCCGCCAGCGAAATAGGAGACCACCGTGCCGACCGCGAGCTGGGTGAAGCGTTCGCGCCAGCTCAGGCCCTTTTCATAGGACAGGCTGACCGCCGCGCCGAGCGCGGCCGGGGTGAGCCCCGCCAGCAGGGCGATGGCGTTTTCGAGCAAGCCGTGCAGATATTTGTCCATCGTCAATCCCACAGCTGGATAAGGGGCAGGGTGCGCGGCGCTGGCGCGGTGCTTTCCGGTATGGTGATGGCTGTGCCGAGCGGCAGGATCGCGCCGAGTTCGGCAAGGCCGGGGTTCGTTGCCAGCAGGCCGGCGAGATCCTCCCCGCCGAAGCCACGTTCGCGCCAGACCAGCGCATCGAGCGTGTCGCCCTGTTGCGCGTAGAGCGTGTCTGACCTGGTGTTGGCCATCAGATCAGCTCGACAAAGGTGCGGGTCTTGCCGCGCATGTCGCGCACGGCATGGATTGCGTCGCGGCGCAGTTCATCGACCGATTGATCGAGGTCGCTCACCTGGCGCTGGCCAGCGCCGGTGAGATCGGTATCGCGGTAGCGCTCGACCAGATCGGCCTTGGCCTGCGCGCCGATCGCGCGGCGATAGAGCACGACCAGGCGGCTCTCCCCGCCGATCTGTGGTGCGGGCACCGCGTCGAGGGTCGTCGCCCCGGCCAATTCGAGCGGCGCGCGCCAGCTTTCGAGGCCATTGCCGATCTCGATCATCGCGCCGAGGATCGCCTCGCGCAGGCGCTCGGGCGTGACGCTATCACGGAGGCGCATTTGCTTGCGAAACAGCACCGGGTCGACGTCGGGAAACCAGCCGTCATTGGTGATGACGGGCTCGGGCGTGGTGTCGAGCGCGGGGATGACCGACGGGGTGCAGACGAAGCCGCTCATAGCAGCAGTCCCGGAAGCGTGGCGGCACCCCAGCCAAAGCCAGCAACGCCGAAGGCGAGGATCGCCAGTGCCTGGCGCAGCGCGACCAGGGCGGCGCTGTGATCGACCGGCAGGAAGGCCAGCATCACCGCCCCGGTAAGGGACAGCAGCGCGCCGAGGCCGATCGCGCAGATGACCAGGAGCGCAAACAGGAATGTCGCCAGGCTTTCGAACATCGTCATCGATCCTTGGCCAACGGGCCTACGGGGGTGAGGATCGAGTCGCTGACGGCCCTCGGCCCGAAGGCCCTCCCGTCGCGCATGATCCGCCCCCGAGCGCCGGGGGCGAGCTGATCAGCCGGTCGTTCCGGCGGTTTCGGTCTTGGGCGGTACAAGCAGCTTTTCGAGCCGCTTGATCTTGTCCTTCGCGCCGGCGCGATCGTGGAGCTGCTGTGCGCGGCGAAGGTGGACGAGCGCCTGCTCGGCCAAATCCACCATCTTCGACCGGTCGGGGCCGTTTTCCGCAAAGGCTTCGGCGTGATCGGCCAGCTCGAAGCCGATCGCCTTCTGCAGCTTCGCGCGAATTTCGTCGTGCATGTCGTGGTCGGCGGTCAGTTCCTCGACCCGGTAGAGGATCTCCACGTCGAACGATTCGTTTGCCATCTGCGCTTTCAGGGCCGCGGCTGCGATGTCCTCCGCGATCAGCGCCGGGGCCGAGCGCGCATAGCGCGCTGGCAGCGCGACGTTATGGCGCAGTACATAGTCGGCGAGCAGGAGCGCCGCTTCGAAATCGCCAACATCGATCAACCAGATCATGATCGTCGGCAGCACTTCATCCTGCACGCCTTCGCCGGTTGCTTCGGATGCGGCGAGCAGGCCTTCGATCCATGGGCGATAGTGCGGCAGCATCTCGCGCTTCGCCTCGATCTTACGCTCGATCGACTGGATTTCCTTCAGGCGGCGCAGATCGTGCGTGAGGCGCATACTGATCTGCGCGTGGGCGGTGTCGGCAGCCGTCGGCGCGAGATCGGCGACGGGACCGGCAAGCCCGCCCTCCATAGCAGAGTGAACCGCCGATTTTGCGGCCAGGGTTCGATCCCGGTGCTGTCTGGCGAGGCTCATTGCGGTACTCGTTTATGGAGGGCGAACAGGGGGAGGGGCGTGGAGGCGGGGCCGATCAGGCCGGCTTCTTGCCCATGACGATGTTCTCGACGAACGCGACCTGGCCGTAATCCTCGACCACATAGGCCTCGTTCACGCTCTCATAATTCTCGATCTGATCGAGCGCGGGTTCGTCGCGCAGCTGGCGGCGCGTAGTGCCCGCCTGCGTATAGATGGCGAGATTGGCGAGCGTGGTGATGAGCATGGCGTTGGCCGGGAAGAACGGCACGCGCACGGCGGGCATTCCGCCAACCTGCTTGGTCGACAGGATGACGTCGCGCGCGAGCATCTCGGTCGCCTTGTCGCCAGCGGCATTGACGATCGAGAAATACTTGTCGTGCAGCAGATCGCGACCGACGATGACGACCAGGTCGGTATCGTCGCGGTGCCATTCGTCGATCATCTCGACCGCGTCGAAGGCGAGCGCATCGAGATTGACGTAATCGACCGTGGTGCCGACGGTGCCAGTGTCGTCGACATAGATTGCCTTGGTGGCGTCCGTAGTCAGGGCACCGTCACTCAGCACGCGCTCGGCTGCGAAGGTGCGGATCTTGTACAGCCAGCCCTTGTTGACGTCCTGCAACAGCGGGTTGGCGACGCGATCGGTCTGTGCGGCGACCGAGGTGCCGTTGAAGCCGATCATGATGCGGTCGCGCCCCTTTTGCTTCAGGATCGCGTCGCGAATGAGCGTCTGGAATTCGGGGCGGTGCGCCCAGGCGTCGAGCTTGGCATATTTGATCGCGGTGTCGCTGTTGGTCTGTTCGCAGCGATAGCGGCCAAGGTCCGACGTGTCGGTCGGGTCGGTCGGGGTGCGACGGTTTCCGCCTGCGGTGTTGGTGCGGCTGGCGATCGGGCGCGTGACGCCGATGCCGACCTTGTCGCCTTCCTGCTGGGTGACGGTGACGTTGCCGATCTTGGACAGGAAATCGCTCGACGCCATGATACGTTCGATCAGCTTCTGTTCGACCACCGGGGCGACACTGAACTGGGTGGTGGCGTCGGGAATGCCGCTCAGCAGCGCGATCTGGCTGACATAGGCGTTGTACAAAAGGCGGGTTTCGTTGCGCATCGGGGGCTCCTGGGCGAGATCGGTCGGGGGGAAGGGGTGAGCGGGATCAGCAGTCGGTGACGGCCGTGCCCGCGCCGCCCGAGGCTGGCTTGCGATGGAAGCCGGGGTGTTCGGTCTTTTCGAGCTGGTCCTTCAGCGCGGCGAAGGCCGCGTCCGATTTGGCCTGCGCATCGGTGACCGGCTTGAGCGCGGCGGCGAGCGACTGCGACATGGTGGTCTGCAGGGCAGACGCGAAGGCCGCGAAGTCATTATCGTTCGCTGGCTTTGGCTTGGGTTCTTCCTTGGGCTTTTCGGGATCGGCAGGTTTGAACCGTGCGGTCAGCGCGGAGAAGAAGCCTGCGATCGCGCTCTCGACCTTGGTGGGATCGGAGGCGGGGGCATCCTCGAATTCGAGAGCAACCGGGTCGGGCGATGCCGCGAACACCGTGCCGGGCGCGGTGCGCGAGAATTGCAGGCGCTGGGTGCCGATCGACGCGGGCGTGTCGGTGAAGGCGAGCCCGATCAGCCCGATTTTGTCGGTCCCGGCGTAGCTGGGGGTCAGCTCGACCGAGGGGAAGGGCTTCTGATCCTTGCTGACCAAGGTGACCAACTGGTCGTTGGCATCGACCTGGCAATAAAGGGCCTTGCGCTTTTCGACCTTGCCGTCGATCGTGAAGTCATCGACCTGCGCCTTGACAGCGACGACGTCGCCATAGCCGTTGAAGGGCGGTTCGGGGCTGAAACCCGACAGATGTTCGATATTGATGCGCGGCGAATAGGTGTCGATGTTGAAGGTCGACACGACCTGGTCGATCATCTCGTCGGTGATCACGCGCCCGTCGCTGATCGTGTTGCCCGCAACGAAAGCGCGGAAGAACTTGCTTTTGGTGCCCATAGCGGTCGGTCCCTCGGATCAGTGACGGTGCCGCCCAATCCTGTTCGGGGTGGCGGCTAGAGCCCGCAAAAGGCACCGAAGCGCGCCAAGTTCTCAAGCAAGGGCTTTTGTAGATTGGGTTTCTACAAAAGCCGGGCCTGCGAAGGGGGCGGGGTGCGTGGCTAGGTTCGCGCAGCATGAACACGCTTCCGCCCGATACCGGTATGCCACTGCCTGCATCAACGATGCCGATCGCGGTCGATGCGCGTCGGCAGGCGCGCAGCCTGTATTGGCGCGGTTGGGGCGTGACGCAGATCGCCGGGGAGCTGGGGCTCAACCGGAACACCATCCAGGCGTGGAAGGACCGCGAGAAGTGGGACGAGGCCCCTTCGCTGTCCAAGATCGAGGATGCGCTGGAATGCCGCCTCAATACGCTGATCGCCAAGGACAACAAGACCGGGGGCGATTTCAAGGAAATCGACCTGTTGATGCGCCAGGTGGTGGCGGGCGCGCGGATCCGGCGTTTCGAAGCGCCGGGCGGACACGAGGGCGATCTGAACGACAAGGTCGCCAATCGCAACAGCGGTGACCGGAAAAAGCCGGTCAAGAACCACTTCACGATCGAGCAGGTCGAGCAGCTCGAGGAAATCTTCCGCGACGAGCTGTTCGGCTATCAGGAGGATTGGTGGGGGGCGAAGGACGAACGCACCCGCATGATCCTGAAGTCGCGCCAGATCGGCGCGACCTGGTATTTCGCGCGTGAGGCGCTGCTCGACGCGTTGCGCGGGGGCGGCAATCAGATTTTCCTGTCGGCCTCCAAGGCGCAGGCGCACATTTTTCGCGGCTACATCATCCAGTTTGCGGCGCGCGTCGGGGTCAAGCTGCAGGGCGACCCGATCGTTCTCACCGCCGATACGATTCCCGAGGGCGAGCCTGCGGCCGAGCTGATCTTCCTCGGCACCAATGCGCGCACGGCGCAGGGCTATCACGGCAATTTCTACTTTGACGAATTCTTCTGGACCTATGGGTTCGAGGAATTGAACAAGGTCGCCAGCGCGATGGCGATGCACAAGCGCTGGCGCCGCACCTATTTCTCGACGCCGTCGAGCGTGGCGCATCAGGCGCATCCCTATTGGACGGGCGAGCGGCGCAATCGGCGCGTCAAGAAAGCCGACCGGATCGAGATCGATGTCTCTCATGCCGCGCTCAAGTGCGGGCGACGGTGCGAAGACAATGTCTGGCGGCAAATCGTCACGATCGAGGATGCGGCGGAACGCGGTTGCGACCTGTTCGACGTGGATGAGCTGCGCATCGAATATGCGCCCGACGAATTCGCCAATTTGCTCATGTGCCAGTTCGTCGATGACAGCCTGTCGGCGTTCAAGTTCAACGAGCTGCAGCGCTGTTCGGTCGACACGATGATCGAATGGGAGGATTTCAACCCGATCGCCAAGCGACCGGTCGGCCAGCGCGAAGTGTGGGCGGGCTATGATCCGCAGGAAAGCGAGGACGGCGACAATGCCGCGCTGGTGATCGCGCTGCCGCCAGGGGGCCCAAGCGGCAAGTTCCGCTTGCTGGAGCGGCACCAGTTCCGCGGGCTCGATTTCGAGGCGCAGGCGAACATGATCGTCGCGATCCTTAGCCGTTACAATTGCACCTATCTCGGCATCGACGCCAATGGCGTCGGCGCGGCGGTCTATCAGCTGCTGCGCGACAAGATGCGCGGCGTGGTGAAGATCGAATATTCGGTCGAGGCCAAGGTCACCATGGTGATGAAGGCGCAGCACACGATTTCGCGCCAGCGCGTCGAATGGGATGCGGGGTGGATCGACCTGCAATCGTCGTTCCTGTCGATCAAGAAAACGCTCACCGGCAGCGGCCGCGCGATCACCTTCAAGGCGAGCCGTACCGAGGATGTCGGCCATGCCGATCTCGCCTGGGCGGCGATGCACATTTTCATCAACGAACCCCTAGACGGCAGAGCGCGGCCGAAGACGCGCATGGAGATCTTCGAATGAACGAGCTGCCCCAGTTCGGCGCTGCCGGGCGCGCTGCCGATCACCCGCGCGGCGACCAGACCCTGGCCTTCAGTTTTGGCGATCCCGAGCCGGTGCTCAACCGCCGCGAGATTATGGATCTGATCGAGTGCGTGCATAACGGGCGCTGGTATGAGCCGCCCATCTCGCTCGACGGCCTGGCGCGCGCCTTTCGCGTCTCGCCGCACCACAGCTCGGCGATCATCCTCAAGCGCAATTTGCTGGCGGCGTCGTTCGACCCGACGCCGCTGTTAAGCCGCAAGGCGTTCAGCGCGGCCGCGCAGGATCATTTGGTGTTCGGCAATGCCTATCTCGAAGCGCGCAAGAATGTGCTGGGCGGGACGATCCGGCTCGACCATGCGCTGGCGAAATATACGCGCCGGGGCTTGGAGGACGGTCAGTTTTTCTACGTGCCCGGCTTTCGGCAAGAGACCGAGTTCCGGCCGGGCAGCGTGGTGCAGGTGATGCAGGCCGACATCAACCAGGAGATTTACGGCGTGCCCGAATATCTCAGTGCGCTGCAGTCGGCGTTGCTCAACGAGGCAGCGACGCTCTTCCGGCGTCGCTATTACCTCAACGGCAGCCATGCCGGCTATATCCTCTACGCGACCGGCGATATTGACGAGAACGACACCGAGGCGTTGCGCGACGCGCTCAAGAAGTCGAAGGGGCCGGGCAATTTCAAGAACCTGTTCGTCCACGCGCCCGGCGGCAAGGAAGGCAGCCTCAAGATCCTGCCGATCGCCGAGGTAGGCGCGAAGGACGAGTTCCTTGGCATCAAGAACGCGACGCGCGACGACGTGTTGGCAGCGCACCGGACGCCGCCCTCGGTGCTCGGCATCGTGCCGGCGCAAGGATCGCAGCTCGGCAAGATCAGCGAGGCGGTCGACATGTTCTTCGAGCTGGAGATCGCGCCGCTGCAGGAGGCATGGCTGGCGGTGAACGACGACCTGGGCGTGGAGGCGATTCGCTTCAAGCCGCGCGTGCGCGCGGCCGCTGCATAGAATTCCGCCCGGTCGCAAAGGCCGGGCGGGGGAGACCGGACTGCCATCCGGCCAACCGACGAGGATCCATCTCGCCACGACTGATCGGCCATCGGCCGTCCCGCACCCGGCGCGCCGGGCGGGATCCTAAGAGAGCGAGAAATCCAACATGTACACCATGATCGACGTCCAACCCGTGTCCCCGGCCAGCGGCTATATCGGGGGCAAGCGCAACCTCGCGCGCCGCCTGGTGCCGCTGATCGACGGGACCGACCATGATGCCTATGCCGAGCCGTTCGTCGGCATGGGCGGGATCTTCCTGCGGCGCAGGCGTCGGCCACGCGCCGAATATATCAACGACGTGTCGGGGGACATCGCGACCTTCTTCCGCGTGCTGCAGGAGCATTATCCGTATCTGCTCGACATGCTGCGGTTCCGCGTCACCAGCCGGGCCGAGTTCGATCGGCTGAAGGCGATGCCGGGCGAGCGGTTGACCGATCTGCAGCGCGCGGTGCGGTTCCTTTATCTCCAGCGCCTGGCGTTCGGGGGGAAGGTGAATGGCCGCCATTTCGGCGTGGATGCAACACAGGGCGCTCGCTTCAACGTTCACAAGCTGGAGCCGCTGCTCGCCGAGATCCACGATCGGCTTGCCGGTGTCGTGATCGAGCAGCTGGGCTATGCCGAATTCATCCGGCGATATGACACCGCCGGCACGCTCTTCTATCTCGATCCGCCTTATTGGGGGTGTGAGATGGACTATGGCCAGGACGTCTTTGGCCGCGCGGATTTCGAGCGCCTGGCGGCGCAGTTGGCGACGATAAAGGGGCGCTTCCTGCTGTCGATCAACGACACGCCGGGGGTGCGGACGGTGTTCGGGGCGTTCGCCATGCGCGAGTTCGACACGACCTATACAGTTGGATCGGGCGCTTCGACCAAGGCGGCAGAGCTGCTGATCTCAAATTATCGAATCGGCTAGGCCCGAAACCAACCGATGACGGTCGTGACCAATGTCGCGACCGTCATCACCATCGCCGCGCAAAGGAGCGCGCCGACCAGGATCTGCTCAAGCAGACGGGCAATCGCGCGAATCGATCCTCGGCGCTGCATGGCTAGTCTTCCGCTTCGACCATCGGAACACCCGAGCCGCCCTCGAAATTGGCAAACCGAAAAGGGGGAGGGGGTGGGGCCTGCGACAAGATGTCCAGGTCCTTCAACCGGTCGGCGAGCAGCCCTGCTGCGATGTACCGGCCCTTCGATCGCTCGGCCTCGATCGATGACACGAACATCTTCCGCAGCGTCGGCGTCCATGTGCGCATGCCATCGAACAGCAGGTGGATCAGTTCGTCTCGGTCAACCTGGCGCATGCTACTCGCTCCTCGTTAGAGGCATGAACATAAGAGGAACATTTCCTCTCGCGCAAGATCATTTCTCCCCCGACCAGCGCTCCAGACGAACACCCCTCATCAACGAGGCGCTAGGAGCCCCGTACAGCGTGTAGCCTCGCGGGATATGAACCGGCTTGCTGCAGGCGCGTCGCTCCCCTCCTGTGCCTTCAGCGCCCGACCTCCGACCCTGCGGCGACACGAGGAGGACACGTCGACCGGGCGGCGCTGCCGCCCCGAAACGAGCGCTTTTCCCCCCACCTCGCCCGCCCACTTTTCGGATGCCTTTTGTTGCAGTCGAAATCGGTTTTCCCCCGAGGGGGAGCCACGCCTGCGGAAAGTCGCCATTTCGCACCTCGATCGGTGTTGCAGATCGATGCAGCTGGGAGGCCTTTTTGGCCTTATACGGACGCTGGCTGCCGAGAACGCCCAGACTTCGCGAAAATACCAACGCGCCTCCTAGGGAGGGGGTCCGCCATGCGGGAAAACCCTAATCTCGCTAATCTCTATCCGAAATCGAATATAACGTTTTGAAAGCGCGTCTATTTTCGATTGTCGTTCAACGCCAACTTTCAGCAACATT
The DNA here is from genome assembly GCF_041661885.1 of Sphingomonas sp. Lineage (GTDB taxonomy): Bacteria > Pseudomonadota > Alphaproteobacteria > Sphingomonadales > Sphingomonadaceae > Sphingomonas. The sequence continues at coordinate 233,844 of NZ_JBAZTL010000007.1, forward strand.
TCCAAGGGAATGAACCAATCCCATTGAAATATCACTGTTTTTTCATCTGATCATGTTGGGTCTAAGAGCTATAATCAGGTTATAGAAATATTGGGGTAAATGTTGGCGCAAAAATGGCGGAAAAGCTGGCATGTTGGGGAGATTGGGGTTTTCCCGCGAGCTACTATTTCCTCTGGCCGCTGCACTTACATACGGGAATGCTACAGCACGAATGAGCCTCTCGGTCGTTGGTCTCGACTTCGCGAACACGGACAGATCGAAGAGCAATCGCAGGTTTGAGATGGCGTTGTGCGCGCTCGTAGAACAGGTCGATCTCGTCCCTGAACCCCGCCATCTCGCAGATCCTAATGTCGCCGCGGTGCTCAGCATCGCAGAATCCAGCTCGGTTACCTGATGGAGAGAGGGCCCCATGGATCGGCTGTAGGATCGGCGCCGACGAGTCTTATGTTGCAGTCTTCCAGGCCGCGACTTCGCATACTGCGATCATCAGGCTCAGGTTCGGCGGGGCGGGGCGGGGCGCGCACGCTACTGCGGCCGGGCCCCTACACCGACCGAACATGACGATTTTGATGCCGACCCAGAGGCGTCATAATGGGGGGCTTAGCCACGTCCTGTCGTGTCACGCTGGTCTAGGGCAACGATTGCCAATCCCCTGATAAACCAACCGACGACATCAACTTACTAGTTCGTCGAAAGTGAGGCTCGCGCTCACACAGATCGCTTTAAGCTTCACTCCAGCCCGACGTGCCACGACCTGCGCCTTAGCTATGGTGGTGTCAAACGAGGGGACACGACTACAAACTATAATTAGAGATCGCTTTGATTCGATCCAATCGCGGCAGTTGTCGTGGGCCAACGTCGCAAAAAGCTGCTTTAACGCCTGGTCGATATTTCTACCCTTTAGTTCAAGTATGATGCTCCCTGTTCCAATCTTGGTGATAATCCAATCCGCTCGTATGCCATCGGTGATTAAGCAGCCATCAACCTTCACAACCAAGTACGAAATATTGCCTTCATTTATTATGTTAAGTCGGCGACCATTCTCCTTTAAAGTAATGTTGCTATCGCTATTATCGGTTACGCACGCGGTGACCGCGCGCCTCACGATCCGACCTCCGGAAATTCGATGTCTAGTAATTTAGAAAAAGTCTCGCCAACGGAGTTTGAAACTTCGTCTATGTATCGAGCGTCAATTAGACCTTCTTCATCCATAAGATCATTCATCAAACCATCATGGATAGAGTATGCCTTTAGTCTTTTTGGGGTAAGCCAGTACTCACGGGAAACTATCTCGTCTACCGCCTCCGCATTACGCCTAGTTCTGCCTAAGCTTCCTGCTTTTAGAAAGTTATTCAACTTAGCGAGAATGTATGGACTGTGAGTGGTAATGATCAAGTTTCGGCGAGCTCGCTTTGAAACAAGATGACCAATTAAGAAGTCTACTAAAAGACTCTGGGCTTCGGGAAACAAATGAGCCTCAGGCTCTTCGATATAGAAAAGGTCGCTGCTTCTATCTCGCTCAGGTTGTCGACCGGCATAGAAATCAATCAATAGCCACATAGGCAGTAATTCCTGCTGGCCGCTGGACAGTGCAGTAAAAGGTACCCTTCGCCCATCTTGCGTCTCAACAAATTCCAGATCACGCTCGAATTTGATCTCACCGCCAAAGAGGTCGATCATCATCTTTCGACGCTGTGCGTTATCCTGAGAGCTGCTTCGTCCAAATAAAGCTCCCTTCGACGCAAAGTCGCGCAAGTTTGCAAATAATTTGGCAAATCTGATCGTGACCGGGTCAAGGCTGCTACCCTGTTCAATAGCAGCCACCAATCGGCCAATGCTGGTGAAAAAGGCCCTGCCGGCAGGCACAAATGTTTGAGACTCGATAAACAGTGGACCCAATTCGGAAGTCAAGGCCGCATGGAACCTTCCTCTTATGTGCCAAGATGCTTCGGTCGATCGATGGAGAAGTTCAGATCTATCCGTTATTTGATCGCGATTTTTTCTGTAGCTTTCTAAAAGACTGTCGTATTGGGACTTGAAACGATCAGAGAACGTGACCGTAACGTCATCGGCGACATTCCCTTTGCTCATGCGACGGAGAATGCGAAACTGGTAAGGGCCAGCCGCGAAAGTGATGTTGAAGCGGCGCTTCCCCCACGCTCCGGGCGGAAACCATGTCTTGAATAAGCGGACGGTTTCTCTTTTAAATTCATCGATATCCAAGTCTCTCTCGCTAGAGACGATCTGTCGACTGAATATATCAATGAAAAAATAGAAAAGCTTTATCGTGAGACTCTTTCCGCTGCCTTGGGGTCCAATAAGAACCGTTACAGGAGCGAGTTCGAATTTCGCTGCTCGGATGCACGAAAAATCTTCGATATTAAGTGTAATTAATTTGGACGAAGCAGTTTTTACCGCCGGCTCCGACTTACGGCGAAGATGGCTGGCGCGTTCGGCCACGGGCATCAAAAAACTCCTGTCTCTGTCTCGAGATCATGTCGTCGCTCTATCTCAACGACGGTCAAACGGAAATAGCGCCGGCCAAAAATGGAATGAGGTACGTTGGCGCTATGTCGACGAAAGGTCACTAACTTTTTTGGCAACACCCTTCCGCCTGGGTACAAGATCGCTGTGCCACTTTTTGTGCGCCGAGCTTGGCTGCCCGAGGATGCGCGACGGCGCTGTGCACGACGTAAAACCGGGTCGCTATGAGAGTGCTTCGCGTACGGAGCGGGAACAGACTGTGCCCCCCGTTGTGCCGACATAAACCGTTGCTCCCCGCGTGTTTCGCGTGTTCTGGATTGACCGGAGTGCCGCAGAAACCTAGGGTTTTCGCCGTTGCCCCCGTAGCTCAGTCGGATAGAGCGACGGTTTCCTAAACCGCAGGCCGGTGGTTCGAATCCACTCGGGGGCACCAGCCTAAATCGGTCACGTAGCCCGGCTTTGCGCCAGCACCTCATAGGCCATCACTGCGGTGGCGACTGCCGCATTCAAGCTGTCGGCCTTTCCCAGCATGGGGATCTTCACCAACAGATCGCACTGCGCCGCATAAGTGTCGGGCATTCCTTGCGCCTCATTGCCGGTCAGCAGGAAGGTCGGGGCGGTATAGCTGGCCGCGCGATAGTCGCTGTTGGTGTCGAGGCTCAGTCCCACCAATTGCCCCGGTCCACTGCGCAGCCACTGCGTGAACTCCGCCCATTCGCATTGCACGACCGGTACGGTGAACAGCGCGCCCATGCTCGCCCGCACCGCTTCGACCGAGAAGGGATCGACGCACTCCCCGATCAGGATCAAGCCGCCCGCGCCAACCGCGTCGCCCGTGCGCAGGATCGTCCCAAGGTTGCCGGGGTCGCGCAGTCGCTCGGCCACCAGCCAAATCGGCGCGCTTGAGCGATCCAGGCTCGCCAGATCGCGCGCAAATTCCGGAAAGACGCCGACCACTGCCTGCGGATTGTCCTTGCCCGACAGTTTGGAGAGGATATCGGGCACCGTCTCGATCGCTTCGCCGCCCGCCGCCTCGACATCGGCGACCAGCGCCTGCACCAGCGGATGCGCCGCGCTGTCGCGGGCGAAGAACAGATATTGGGGAATGCGTCCGGCTTCGCGCGCCTCGGTCAGGATGCGCAGGCCCTCCGCCAGGAACAGCCCCTCCTCACGGCGATGTCGCTTCTCGCGCAGCAGCCGCACGCGCTTGATGAGCGGGTTGGAATAAGCGGTGATTTCGCGCGGCATTACAGTCCCCCCGGCGCGCGGAAGGGATCAAAGCAGGGGGTATCGACGTCCATGTCCCGCCACATGCCCTCCGCCAGCGCCGCCCGCAAGCAGGCGCTGCGCCGGGGCGGTCAATCCTCGCCGAACTTGGCTTCCACCAGATCGCACAGCGCGCTAACCGCCGCCTCGGCATCGTCGCCATCGGCCGAAATCACGATCGTGTCGCCCATCGCCGCGCCAAGCATCATCAGGCCCATGATCGAGGTGCCGGTGACCGACCCGGCCCCATCCTTTTCGACCTGCAATTCACACGCTTGCGCCGCCGCCAGCGTTACGAATTTCGCACTTGCGCGCGCGTGCAGCCCGCGCTTGTTGGTGATGAGGACGCTGCGGCTGACGGCCATCAGGCCGCTGCCTCGCCAAGAACTTCGGACGCAACCGAAATATATTTGCGACCGGCCTCGCGCGCTGCCGCAACCGCATCAACGACCTTCATCGACTTGCGCGCCGACTCAAGCCGGATCAGCATCGGCAGATTGATACCCGCGATCACTTCGATCCTTCCGCGTTCGAGCAGCGAAATTGCGAGGTTGGAGGGCGTGCCGCCGAACAGATCGGTCAGCAAAATCACGCCGCGCCCCGCATCGACGCGCGCGATAGCCGCAGCGATATCATTACGCCGCGCCTCCATGTCGTCATCAGGACCGATCGCGACCGTCGCGACACGCTCCTGCTTGCCCACGACATGCTCCATCGCGGTTACAAATTCCTCGGCCAATCGGCCATGAGTCACGAGAACCAGCCCGATCATCGCTCCGCCCAGCTCATGCAACACGCGCCCCATTATTTTGCGTCTCGTCCGGTGCGCCTTCGAGCGAGTCCTGGGGCGCAGCGTCAAGATCTCGATGGGCGACCGTGGGCGAAAATCCCTCCGCACGCAACCGGGCCGCTACCCGCTCTGTCACATGCACCGAGCGATGCCGCCCTCCGGTGCAGCCAAATGCGATCGTAACATAGGATTTTCCTTCGGCCCTGTAGCGCGGAAGCAACAGCAGCAGCAGCGACTCGATTTGCCCAACCGCGGCGGCATAGGCTGGATCATCGGCAACATAGGCGGCAACTTCGGGGTCCAGCCCGGTGCCCGGTCGCAGGTGCGGGACCCAATGCGGATTGCGCAGGAACCGCATGTCGAACACGAGATCGGCGTTACGCGGCAAACCGCGGGCGAAACCGAACGATGTCACCGAAAGCGTTGGCTCGCCCAGTCCCTCGCCGGAAAAGGTCGCGCGCACCTGCTGCGCCAACTCATTGGCGGACAAGGTGGTGGTGTCGATCAGCCGATTGGCCCATCGCCGGATCGGCGCCAGCAACTCACGCTCGCGGGCGATACCGTCCGCCGCCGGGCGATCGAGCGCCAGTGGGTGCCGCCGCCGCGTTTCCGAATAGCGCCGCTCGAGTTCGCCGCCCGCGCAATCGAGGAAAAGCGTGCCGATATCGTGACCATGTACCTCGCGCAGTTGCTTGATGCGTTGCACGATGCGCTGCGGATCAAAATCGCGGGTTCGTGCGCCGATGCCAAGCGCGAGCGGTTGCGTCGATTGCTCTGCCCCCTCCGGCAGCGGCGCGCCAAGCAGTCGGTCGAGCAACAGCAGCGGTAAATTGTCGACGACTTCCCAGCCGAGGTCCTCAAGCGTCCGCAAAACGGTCGACTTCCCGGCGCCCGACATGCCGGTGACGAGCAAGATGTCCTTCGGATCGCGCATTATAATCCCTTTGTAGCGCGATGAAGCGCCAATTCCACCTTGATCGCGGCGGATTCCTCAAAAGCGTTGAGCGTGATTTCCGGCAAATCCACCCCGGCAACGGTTATTGCCTTCGGGCGCAGTGGCATACGTTCCACCACGCCATCAAGGCATACAACCAGCGCCACTGCGATGTCGTGAACCCTGGGCATCTCGATGATGCCGATCCCGCGCACCTCGATCTTGCCGGCGATGGTATCCGGCGCGGTGGCGAACAGCGTTCCATCGCGCGCCTCCAGCACGGTGTAATCGTCGCTGACCAGATCGGCTCCGCGATCGATCAGCCGTAAGGCAAGATCGGATTTTCCCGATCCCGATGGCCCCATCAGCAACACCGCCCGCCCGCCGATCGCGACCGAGGTCGCATAAAGACGCGATTGCTTCATGTGATATTCCGCGCGGGCAGGCGCACGACCAGGCGCGCGCCCTCGGCGCCGTCGGCGCGCCCTTCCACGACGATCGTGCCTTGGTGCGCCTCGACGATCGTGCGGGCGATCGCAAGGCCCAGCCCCGAATGCTTGCCAAATGCCTCCCCCGCCGGGCGTAGCGACTGGAATCGGCGGAACACCTGCTCGCGCGCGCTCTCCGGGACGCCCGGCCCCTGATCCTCCACCGCCACCGTCAAAAAATCATGTTCACGCTGCGCAGTGACGGTGATGACCCCGCCTTCGGGCGAAAAGGACACCGCGTTTTCAAACAGATTTTCCAGCACGCGCTCCAACCGCCCGCCCTCGCCAAGAAGGGTCAGCGGTTCGGATGCCTGGTTATCGAACCGCAGGCGAATACCCCGTTCGATCCCACGCGCTTCGCGGCTGGTGATGAGCGCCGAAATCATCGCGCCCAGATCGATGGGCTCGAACTTGGCGCGGCTCAATTGCGCATCGAGACGCGATGCCTCGGCAATGTCGGTAATCAAGCGATCGAGGCGCTGCACATCATCGCGCACGATCGCGAGCAATCGTGCCTGAAGCTCGGGGTCCTTGACCAGTGCCATACCCTCGACCGCCGAGCGCAATGAGGCGAGCGGGTTCTTCATCTCATGCGTTACATCGGCGGCGAAAGCCTCGATCGCGTCGATGCGCGCACGCAGTGCAAGGCTCATGTCGGACAAGGCCCGGGCCAGCATACCGATTTCGTCGCGCCGCTCCGGCAGGCGCGGCACCACCACTTCGCGCGCACGCCCAAGCCGCACGCGGACCGCGGCACGGGCCAGCCGTCGCAGCGGTCGCACGATGGTGCGCGCGAGGAACAAAGACAGCAGCACCGACACGATCGCCACGATCAGCAAGACCACGCCGAGCCGAAAGCGTTCAACCCGGACGGTCTGGGTAATGTCGCGCGCGTTGATCGTGGTCATCACCACATTTCCGCCCGGAAAAGCCGAAGCTGCGGTAATCACCGGGGTGCGATCGGGCGCGCGCCACACCGTCGCGGCGACGGCAGGCTCGGCACGCGCCGCGCGGACATCGGGCCAGGCGAGCCCGTTGCTGCGCTCACGATACAAGGGCGCGCGCGGGGTTCCGACCACGGTGTCGATCATGGCGTCAAGGAACCGCGCGGCGGCTTGCTGCCAGTCCTGCTTGTCGGGGTCCTGCAGCACGAAATTGCGCAACCCCAGCGCGCGCGTATCGATGACGAGCTTCGCATCCTTGTCGTAAATGCGCACGCGCGCGCCCATGTCCTGCGCCAGTTTGAACGCGAGATCGGCGCGTTGGCCGGGCGGCACGGCGACAGCCGCTTCGGCGATCAGGCGCGCCTCGCGGATCGATTGCGTGACGCGCCCATCGACGATGCGGCTGCGATACGAATCGAGGTAGAAAAATCCACCCGCGAGCATCGCCAATGCGAACACGTTGACGAACAGGATACGCGGCGTGAGGGAAACGCGCGCCGACCAGCGCAGCGACAGCGCGCGGGCGTCCTCCTCCTCGCTCGCCGGGCCAATGAAAGCGGCCTTATTCCTCAGAGAATCGATAGCCGGCTCCATAGAGCGTCTCTATTGCGTCGAATTCGGAATCGACTTGCCGGAACTTGCGGCGGACGCGTTTGATGTGGCTGTCGATGGTGCGATCATCGACGTAAATGTCGTCATGATAGGCGGCATCCATTAACTGATTGCGCGTTTTGACGATGCCGGGGCGTTGCGCCAGCGTTTCGAGGATCAGGAATTCCGTGACCGTCAGCGTGACGGTGTCGCCATTCCAGGTGACGCGGTGCCGCGCCGTATCCATCGCCAACCGACCCCGCACCAGCGAGGTTTCGGGCGTCGCTTCGCCATCGCCCCCGTTGCCCTGCGTCACCTCCGCACGCCGCAAAATTGCGCGAATCCGGGCAATCAGCAGCCGCTGCGAAAAGGGCTTTGCGATATAATCGTCCGCCCCCATCGCCAGGCCCAACGCCTCGTCGAGTTCGTCATCCTTTGAGGTGAGGAAGATCACCGGCAGCGTGCTTTTTTCGCGCAATCGGCGAAGCAGCTCGAGCCCGTCCATCCGCGGCATCTTGATGTCGAGGATCGCGATGTCGGGGGGATTGTCGATCAGCGCCTTCAGCGCCGTCTCGCCATCCGAATAGACGCGCGTCACGAAACCCTCTGCCTGCAGAGCGATGGAAACCGAGGTGAGGATGTTGCGGTCGTCATCAACCAGCGCGATCGTTGCCGTCATCGGCGGGGGATGTCCTTGTCCTTTGGCATGATGCCTAATCGATTATACGCCCGGCCTCAATGCAAGCTGAACGCGAGAGGTTTGACCGCGCGATGGCGGCCCGATATGCGCCACGATACGGCACATAATAAAGATGCGAGGTCAATTGGCCCGCATGGGACAATGAGGAGACCCCACACAATGAGCGACCGTACCCCGACCGCAGGGCTTGAGGCCCAGGGCATCGAGACCCGCGCCAATCTGCACTGGAACCTTGTTACCGCCCGCCTGATCCAGTCCGCGATCGCGCGCGGCGAAGGGAAATTGTCGGCGGACGGGCCGTTGGTGGTGGAAACGGGCGCGCATACCGGGCGCTCGGCGCAGGATAAGTTCATCGTCCGTGATGCCGAGACCGAGAGCACCGTATGGTGGGGAAAAAGCAACAAGGCGATGTCGCCCGAGCATTTCGCTGTCCTGAAGGCCGATTTTCTGTCCGCCCTGCGGGACAAGGAAGATTTGTTCGTCCAGGACCTGTTCGGTGGTTCGCAGCCCGAGCACCGCGTCAATGTGCGCGTGATTAACGAACTGGCGTGGCATAACAGCTTCATCCGGACGATGCTGGTGCGCCCCGAAGAGTCGGAACTGCGCGGTTTCGTGCCCGATTACACGATCATCGATTTGCCGAGCTTCCGTGCCGATCCCGCACGCCACGGCTGCCGCAGCGAAACGATCATCGCGGTCAATTTCACCGACAAATTGATCCTGATCGGCGGCACCAAATATGCCGGCGAGATGAAGAAATCGGTGTTCAGCCTGCTCAACTACTTGCTGCCGCCGACGGGCGTGATGCCGATGCATTGCTCGGCCAATATCGGCAAGGATGGCGACACTGCCGTGTTCTTCGGCCTGTCCGGCACCGGCAAGACCACGCTCAGCGCCGATGCCAGCCGCACGCTGATCGGCGATGACGAGCATGGCTGGTCCGACACCGCCGTCTTCAATTTTGAGGGTGGCTGCTACGCCAAGATGATTCGCCTCTCGGCCGACGCCGAGCCCGAAATTTTCGCCACCACCAAGCGGTTCGGCACCATCCTCGAAAACGTGGTGATGGACCCGGTGACGCGCGTGCTCGATCTCGACGATGCCAGCCTGGCCGAAAACAGCCGCGGCGCCTATCCGATCGATTTCATCCCCAACGCGTCGGAACACAATATGGGGCCGGTGCCGCGCAATGTCGTGATGCTGACGGCGGACGCCTATGGCATCCTGCCGCCGATTGCCAAGCTGACGCCCGAGCAGGCGATGTATCACTTCCTGTCGGGCTACACCGCGCGCGTGGCGGGGACAGAAATTGGCGTGACCGAACCCGATGCGACCTTCTCGACCTGCTTTGGCGCGCCGTTCATGGCGCGGCATCCCTCGGTCTACGGCAATTTGCTGAAGGAACGGATCGCCAGGGGCGGGGTCGATTGCTGGCTGGTCAACACCGGCTGGACCGGCGGAAAATACGGTGTTGGCAACCGTATGCCGATCAAGGCGACGCGCGCCCTGCTCAACGCGGCGCTCGATGGCAGCCTGAACGGCGTGGAGTTCCGCACCGACCCGAATTTCGGCTTCAAGGTGCCGGTTGCGGTGCCGGGTGTCGACAGTGCGATCCTCGATCCGCGCGCAACCTGGGCCGATAAGACCGCCTATGACGCCACGGCGGCAAAATTGGTCGATCTGTTCGTGGAAAACTTCGCGCAATTCGCCGATCATGTCGATGAGGGGGTCCGACAATCGGCCCCCAAGATTCACGCTCCAGCCTGATTGCCCGGTCTTTCGGATCGGGCGCCCCCAAACGGAAAGCCCGATCCGATGACCGAACTACCCTTTCGCCCATTCCCCGACGATGACGCCATTCGCCGTGTGGGGCAGGGGCTGCTCGACCACAGCCTGCCGCGCGCCGAGTGGACGCATGAGGCGCATCTCGCCGCAACCACATGGTTGGTGCGCGATCGGCCCGACATTGCGATCGATTTGGAGATTGCCGCTATCATCCGCAGCTACAACGTCGCGGTCGGCGGGGTGAATGATGACACGCAAGGATATCACGAAACGATTACCCGCGCCTATCTGAGCGGCGTGCGGGCGCATCTGGCGGCGCGACCTTCGGACGAGCCGCTGGTCGCGTGTGTCAACGCCCTGCTCGGATCGCCCGCGGGACGGCGCGATTGGCCGCTACGCTTTTATTCGCGCGATCGATTGTTTTCGGTGGCCGCGCGGCGCGGTTTCGTCCCGCCCGATCTCGCCTCGCTGCCGGGCCCATGCTAACTTCGCCGCACTCGGAACAGCCTGGGAAGGATGCGCTCATGGGATTGCTCGACGGACTGCTCGCTCAAGTCACTGAAAATGTCGATGTAAAGAACCTTGCGGCCAAGGTCGGGCTGACGCCGGAACAGGTCGAATCGGCGATCACCGCGCTGGGCCAGGCTCATGCCGCACCGACCGACACCGTTGCCACGGCGGCGGAGACCACCGGCCTTCCCACCGACATCCTGCAACAGATTGTCGGACACATTGGCGGTGAAGGCGCGCTTGCGCAATTCGCCACGCTTTTGGATGGGCCCTTGGGCACCGCTGGCAAGGGTGTGCTTGGCGAACTCGAAGGGCTCGCCGCCAACTTCTTCGGCAAAAAGTAAAGCCAAGGGCAGCGTCAGGCGGGCTCGACTCGCAGGACGCTGCCATCGGCACCCACGATCCGCACCGTCGTGCCGACCGCAGCATCCGGCCCGGTTGCGCTCCACGCACCGTCGCCAACCGTAACGCGCCCTTCGCCATCGACGATCGCCTCGCACACCGGCACGCGCTTGCCGATCAGCCGCGCTGCGCGATCATTGAGGAGCGGATCGGTCGAGGGTCGGTCCGACCGGCGATACCAACGCCATCCGATCGTCACCAGCGCCCCGGTCACCGCCGCAAACACCAGCGCCTGCACGATAACCGGCAAGCCCGGCACGATCAGCGCGACCACGCCGACAAGGGCGGCACCGGCACCCAGAAAAATCAGGAAAAAGCCCGGCGCCAGCATCTCGGCAATGACCAATGCCAACGCCGCGGCAAACCACAGCGCGCCGTCGCTCCATTCCACGCCGAACAGCATCATTGTGGCTTGTCCTCAAACGGTCCGCGTGGACGCGGCGTAGCGGGGGTGGGCGGTGTAGCCGGACTCCCCGAAATCGCCTCGCGCGCCAGCTCGCCAATCCCGCCCAGCGTCCCCATCAACTGAGTCGCTTCGACAGGGAACAGGATCGTCTTCGCATTGGGCGAGGTGGCGAATTTGCCGATCGCTTCGACATATTTTTGCGCGATGAAATAGTTGATCGCCTGAACGCTGCCGCTTTCGATCGCGTCGGACACCGCCTTGGTCGCGCTTGCTTCGGCTTGTGCGGCGCGTTCGCGCGCTTCGGCGTCGCGGAAGGCGGATTCGCGGCGCCCCTCGGCCTCGAGGATTTGTGACTGTTTCGCACCCTCGGCGCGGTTGATCGCGTTCTGCCGCGCGGCTTCGGATTCGAGGATCGTCGCGCGCTTTTCGCGTTCGGCCTTCATCTGGCGCGTCATCGCGTTGACGATGTCGGCGGGCGGACGAATATCCTTCAACTCGACACGCGTGATCTTCACGCCCCAGCTCTCGGTCGCATGATCGACCACCATCAGCAGCCGCGTGTTGATCTCGTCGCGCTTCGACAGCGTCTCGTCGAGATCCATCGAGCCCATCACGGTGCGCAAATTGGTCGTCGCGAGCTGCATGATCGCGAGATACAGGTCGCTCACCTCATAGGCCGCCTTGGCCGCATCGAGCACCTGGAAAAACACGACACCGTCGACCGCGACCATCGCATTGTCCTTGGTGATGATTTCCTGACCTGGAATATCAAGTACCTGCTCCATCATATTCACTTTGCGACCAATTTGGTCGAACAGCGGCACGATGAAGGTGAGGCCGGGCTGCGCCACCGCGATAAATTTGCCGAAGCGCTCGATCGTATATTGATAGCCCTGTCGCACCACCTTCATGCCGAGCATGAGGTAGAGCAGCACCACGACCACGAGCAGCCCTGCGATGATGAGTGCCATATGACGATTATCCCCGAACCAGCGGCCGCATGGACGCGGGCGCGACATGGCGATGTTCTAGCAGATTGGTTGCGGTGGGGTAGGGGAATATGACAGTGGCGAAGACTTGACGTCGCATCCTTGCCCGACTGTCGACATTCCAGAAAATGGCGGAAGAGGTGGGATTCGAACCCACGGAGAGCTTGCACCCTCGCCGGTTTTCAAGACCGGTTCCTTAAACCACTCGGACACTCTTCCACGTTCACTGGGCCGCGCTGCGACCGATTCCCGCCGTAACCGCAGCAGGCGTTCGCCCCGCTTAGCGGCGACCGGACGAAATGTGCAAGGTTTCTGGTCGATGCCGGGCCTTTGGGGGTTCATGTCGGCTGGGCGCTGTGCCAAGATTGCACGATGCAGGGATGGAGATTTTTTTGGTGCCGGATCGGCACCGTATTGGCCGCGCTCGCGATGTGCGTAGGCGCGGGCGGCGTTGCGGTCGCGCAGGACGAAGCGGGGTTTCAAACCTATCTGCAGTCGTTGCGGGGGCAGGCGGCGGCAAAGGGGGTCAGCCGGGCGACGCTCGACGCGGTTTTTCCGACGTTGACGCTCAACCAGCGGGTGATTGATCTCGACCGCGCCCAGCCGGGGGCGAATCCGAATGCGTCGATACCCAATTTTGCGCCCTATTACGCTCAGCATTTGACGTCTGCGCTGATCGACAATGGGCGCATTGCCTATCAGGCCGAGCGTCCGCGCCTGCAACGGATCGAGCAACAAATCGGCGTGCCCGAATCGATCATGGTCGCAATTTGGGGGCATGAAACGAGCTATGGCCGGGTGATGGGCGGGTTCGATCTGCCACGCGCGCTGGCCACGCTCGCTTATGAAGGGCGGCGGCGTGATTTGTTTGCCGATGAATTCATCGCCGCGCTGCAAATGATGGATCGGGGCGTGTCGCGTGCGCAATTGATCGGCAGTTGGGCGGGGGCGACGGGGGGACCGCAATTCCTGCCTTCGGTCTATTTGCGCCTTGCGCGCGATGGTGATGGCGACGGGCGCGTGGATATCTGGTCGAGCCGCGCCGACACGCTGGCGTCGATCGGCAATTATTTCGCCAATGCCGGGTGGCGGGCGGGGCAACCGTGGGGGATGGCGGTTTCAGTTCCGTCCACCTTCGACCGCAGCCAGATTACCAACCGCTTGCTCTCGCCGCGCTGTCTCAAGGTGTTTGCGCGCCATAGCGGGTGGAAGACGATGGCGGAGTGGCGCGCGCTCGGCGTGACCCCGCAGACTCGCGCCTGGCCAGGCGACACGGTACTGGCAACCTTGCTCGAACCCGATGGCCCCGGACGCACCGCGTATCTGCTGACCAGCAATTACCGTGTGATCCTCGATTATAATTGCTCGAATTTCTATGCCCTTTCGGTTGGACTGCTCGCCGATGCCATCGCGCAATAGGACGCGGCTTGCGGTCGCGCTGGCGCTGGGAGCGTCGGCACCAGCCTTGGCGCAGCACCGCGGTGCGCCCAAAATCCACGAAGTGTCGTCGCCCCCCGCGATCGCCTCCGCCAGTGATTTGCCGGCGGGCGACGGGCCGCGCGGAACGTCGGGGGAAGTGCAGGACGATTCGGTCGGCTATGCCGGGTTTCTGACAATCGCCCCCGAACCGCGCTGGAGCGCGGTGACGATGGCGGTGGCGCACCCCAGCGTCCCGCCGGGCACGCCGGTGGAAATCACCGCGCTCGATACCGGGCGGATCGTCGTCGCGCTGGTGATTGCGCGTGACACCGAAGGGGGCGTGGTGTCGGTGGCGCCAGGCGTTGCGCAGGCTTTGGGCATTGGTGATCGCGCGCCGGTGCGGGTGCGTGCGGTGGTGGCGAGCCCGCAGGATCAGGTGGCGTTGCGCTCTGGGCGGGTCGCATCGGCGCGGCTGGATGCGCCGCCAGCGCTGCTGGTCGCACTGCGCCGGAAATTGCCGGCGCGACCAACGGTTTCTGTGGCACCCGTGGTGAAGCCTCCGAAGGCGACGACGCCTATCAAGCCACGCCTCGCAGCGCCGCCGCCGCGTGTGGCAACCCGAACGGGCGGTTTCCTCGTGCAAGTGGCGGCCTTGTCCTCCGCGGATCGTGCCGCAGAGCTGGCGAAGGAACTGGGCGGGCGTGTTGTTCCGCTTGGGCGGCTTTTCCGCGTGCAATTGGGCCCGTTTGCCGACAAAGCCAGTGCGCAGCGCGCGCGTGACGGTGCCGCCAGGCGCGGCTATCACGATGCGCAAATCTTCCAGACCAACTAATTCCCCATCGCATGAAAAGAACGAGACCGGACCCCATGCTTTCCCGCCCAAAACTGTTCGCTGCCGCCGCCATCATCGCCGTCGCCGTGACCTGCCCGGCCATCGCCGCGCCCGAGTTCCAGACGCCAGCCCCGGTTGCGTATCTGCAGGACCTGTCATCGGGCGCGATCCTGTATTCGAAGGACGCCGATCGGCGGATGCCACCGGCATCGATGGCCAAAATGATGACGGTCTATGTCGCGTTTCAGATGGTCAAGTCGGGCGAGTTGAAACTCGATACCAAATTCCCGGTTCGGCCCGAAACGTGGCGCGCGTGGCATTCGCAAGGTTCGACCATGTTCCTGTCTGCGGGCGAGAATGTCAGCGTCGAGGATCTGCTAAAGGGCATCGTTACGCTATCGGGCAATGATGCCTGCGTCGTGCTGGCGGAAGGGATTTCGGGCACCGAATCGGCCTTTACCGAGCGGATGAATCGCGCGGCGGCCAAGCTCGGCCTCAGCAACAGCCATTTCGGCACCGCCAATGGCTGGCCCGACAATGGCGTCACCTATGTGACCGCGCGCGATCTCGCCAAGCTGGCGAGCGCGACGATCCAGGATTATCCCGATCTCTACAAGCGCTTCTATTCGCTGCGCAGCTTCACCTGGGGCAAAACGCTGGGTGGCGAGAAGCCGATCGACCAGGCCAATCGCGATCCGTTGCTCGGTCGCGTCAGCGGTGCGGACGGGCTCAAAACCGGGCATACCGATGAGGCCGGCTACGGCTTTACCGGGTCGGCACAGCAAAATGGCCGTCGTCTGGTGATGGTGCTGGCGGGCCTTGGCACGTCGGGTCAGCGCGCCGAGGAATCGGTCAAGTTCATGGAATGGGGCTTCCGCGCATGGCAGGCCAAGCCGATCCTCGCCAAGGGCAAGCAAATCGAGACCGCCGAGGTCCAGCTCGGCACCTCCAACAAGGTCGGGCTGGTCGCGCCGAGCGATCTTTCCGCGACGGTGCCTGCGGGCACGGCGGGCGAAATGCGCCTTACGGTCAGCTATGACGGCCCGATCAAGGCCCCGATCAAGGCCGGGCAGCATATCGCCGATCTGGTGGTGGTAACGCCGGGGATGCCAGCCGAGCGCCTGCCGTTGGTCGCCGCCAATGACGTGGCCGAGGCGGGCTTTTTCGGGCGTGCCTGGGCCGGGTTGATGAGCCTGTTCGGCGCTTGAGCCGATGACGGGCATCGGGCGCTTCATCTCGCTGGAAGGTGGCGAGGGGGCGGGGAAATCGACTCAGGCGCGCTTGCTCGCCGATGCGCTGGCGATGCGTGGGATCGAAACGCTGGTGACACGTGAACCCGGCGGCAGCGAAGGGGCCGAGGCGATCCGCGCTTTGCTGATGCAGGGCGAGGTGGCGCGGTGGAGCGCGCATAGCGAGGCGTTACTGTTCGCCGCAGCGCGTGCCGACCATGTCGAAAAAACAATCCGTCCGGCGCTGGAGGCTGGACGCTGGGTGATTTGCGACCGTTTCCTCGACAGCAGCCGCGCCTATCAAGGCGTGGCTGGCGGGATCGACGATGCCGCGGTGTTGGCGCTCCACGCCTTCGGTTCGCGTGGGTTGCTGCCCGATCGGACACTGGTCCTGGAGCTGTCGCCCGAGCAAGGGCGGAGACGCGCGGCGGTTCGCGATGGCGCGGCAGCGGATCGGTTCGCAGCGCGGGGCGATACGTTTCACGCCGATGTCGCCGCCGCCTTTCGCCGGTTTGCCAAGCAGGAACCGCAGCGCTTCCGTTTAGTCGGAGCAACGGCAGGGATAGACGATGTCGCAGACGCGGTCTTTGCCGCCGTTTCCGATTTGCTGCCATGACGCTCCCGCTCGGCAATGATGCCGCGCATCAGGCCTTTGCCGCCGCAATGGCGAGCGGGGCGCTGCACCATGCGTGGTTGTTCGCGGGGCCAGAAGGGATTGGCAAGGCGACCTTCGCGCGTGCCGCCGCGCTGCGGATGCTGGCCGAAGGCGCCGGGGCGGAATTGCCGCCGGGCTTCGACGTGCCCGAGAGCAACGCGCAGCGCAAACTGATCGCGGCCGGATCGCACCCTGATTACCGCGTACTGGCGCGCCAGCCCAAAGAGGGCGACAAGACCGGGCTTGATCTCGCGCGCAGTATCCCGATTGCGCAGGTCCGCGCGCTAGGGCCGATGTTCGCGACGCGCCCGTCGATGTCGAGCAGGCGGGTCGTCATCATCGACGCGGTCGACGATCTGGAGCGGCCGGGGGCCTCCAACGCCTTGCTCAAAAATCTGGAAGAACCGCCGGAAGGCACGATCTTCCTGCTGATTAGCCACGCGCCGGGGCGTTTGCTGCCGACGATCCGCTCGCGTTGTCGCCAATTGCGCTTCGATCCGCTCGACGATGCCACCATGACGTCCGTACTGCACGAACAGCTTCCCTCGGCGGACCCGGCGGAAGTGGCGGCATTGATCCGCGTTGCGCACGGATCGCCCGGTCGGGCGCTCGGTTTCGCCGGGCTGGACCTGGCGGCAATCGATCAAGCGCTGGCGGCGATCGCGCGCGATGGCGACCCGAGCAACGGTCGCCGCGTCCGCCTCGCCAAGTCGCTGGCACTGAAGGCCGCGCAGGCGCGCTATGAGGCGTTCCTCGACCGCGCACCCGCCTTCATCGCGGGCGTGGCCCCGGAACGGCACGGCGAACGGCTGCGCATCGCGCTCGACGGCTATGACGCCGCGCGCACGCTTGCCGCGACTGCGCGCGCGCTGACGCTCGATGCGCAGGCGACGGTGTATGAAATGGCGGGGATCATCGCGCGGCTGGCGCGCTGAAAACCTGTGGCAAGGCTTCAATTGCGGCGGGCGATGCTCTAGGAGGCCGACATGGCCGACCCTTATTATATCACCACCGCAATCAGCTACCCCAATGGACGCCCGCATATTGGACATGCCTATGAAGCGATCGCGACCGATGCGATCGCGCGTTATCAGCGCCAATTGGGCCGCGAAGTCCGCTTCCAGACGGGGACCGACGAACATGGCCTGAAAATGGTCCAGGAAGCGCGCAAGCGGGACCTGACCCCACGCGCGCTGGCCGATGAAATGAGCGGCTATTTCAAGGAAATGGCCGGGAAACTGGAGATTTCGTGCGATCGCTTCATTCGCACCAGCGACGCCGACCATTACCGCGCCAGCCAGGCGATCTGGCAAGCGATGGAAGCGGCGGGCGACCTGTATCTCGATCGTTATGAAGGCTGGTATTCGGTTCGCGACGAAGCCTTTTACGACGAAAAGGAGCTGGTCGAAGGCGAGGGCGGTGCAAAGCTGTCGCCACAGGGCACGCCGGTCGAATGGACGGCGGAGGAGACGTGGTTCTTCCGGCTCTCCAAATATCAGCAGCCCTTGCTCGACCTGTACGCCGCACAGCCCGATTTCATCCTGCCCGAGGCGCGCCGCAATGAGATTTTGCGCTTCGTCGAGGGTGGCCTGTCTGACCTCTCGGTATCGCGCACCAGTTTCGACTGGGGCGTTCCGGTGCCGGGCAGCCCCGGCCATGTGATGTATGTGTGGGTCGATGCGCTGACCAATTATCTGACCGGCGTCGGCTATCCCGACGATGTCGAACTGTGCGAAACCTTCTGGCCCGCGCATCTGCATGTGATCGGCAAGGATATCGTGCGTTTTCATGCGGTTTATTGGCCAGCCTTCCTGATGAGTGCGAACATTTCGCTGCCACGCGCGGTGTTCGGTCACGGCTTTTTGCTCAATCGGGGCGAGAAGATGTCCAAGTCGGTCGGCAACGTCACCGACCCGATGGAATTGGCCGATCGCTTTGGCGTCGATGCGCTACGCTATTTCCTGCTGCGCGAAGTCAGCTTCGGGCAGGATGGGAGTTATTCGGAAGAAGCAATCGTAACCCGTTGTAATGCCGACCTTGCCAACAATCTTGGCAATCTCGCGCAACGCTGCCTGTCGATCATCGCCAAGGCGTGCGGGGGCGTGGTGCCCCCGGCGGGCGAGCGCACCGAGGCCGAGGATGCGCTGCTCGCCAGCGTCGCTGCCGCCGAGGCGGGGATGCATGATGCGATGGGCGATCTGGCCTTGCACACTGCCCTCGACGCGATCTGGTCGGCAGCGCGCGATGCCAACCAATATTTCGCCGATCAGGCACCGTGGAGCGTGCGCAAGACCGATCCGGCGCGCGCCGACACGATCCTGTATCATGCCGCCGATGCGGTGCGGCGCATCGCGATTCTGGCGCGCTGGGCGATTCCCAATGGGGCGGACAAACTGCTCGATCTGCTGGGGCAGCAGGGCGATGCACGCCGTTTTGAAGCGCTGGGCCACCCGCTCGCGCCCGGCCTGACGCTGCCAGCACCGGTCGGGGTGTTCCCACGGCTCGAAGCGCCGGTCGAAGCCTGATGTTCGCCGACAGCCATTGCCACCTCAATTATAAGGGGCTGGGCGAGCAGCAGGATGTGATCCTCGCCCGCGCGCGCGCGCGCGGCGTCCACGCCATGCTCAACATCGCGACGCGCGAGAGCGAATGGGACGCAGTGCTCGCCACCGCCGAGCGCGAGCCCGATGTCTGGGCCACCGTCGGCATCCATCCCAACGAAGCCGACCAGCATCCCGATATCGGCACCGCCCGCCTGGTCGAACGCGCGCAGCACCCACGCGTGGTTGGCATTGGCGAAAGCGGGCTCGATTATTTCTACGAACATAGCGACCGTGAGCGCCAGCGCGCGAGCTTTCGCGCGCACATTGCGGCTGCGCGCGAAGCGCACTTGCCGATCGTGGTGCACACGCGCGACGCCGAGGACGATACCGCCGCGATCCTGCGCGAGGAAATGGAGGAGGGGGCCTATCCCGGCGTCATCCACTGTTTCACCGCGAGCGGGGCGTTTGCCGATATCGCGCTGGAGCTTGGCTTCTACATTTCGATCTCGGGCATCGTGACCTTCAAGAACGCCAGGGATCTGCAGGAAACCGCCGCGCGGCTGCCGCTCGATCGCCTGCTGATCGAAACCGATGCGCCGTTCCTGGCACCGGTGCCGCATCGCGGGAAGACGGGCGAACCGGCCTTCGTTGCCGATACCGCCGCGTTCCTGGCGAAGCTGCGCGGCGAGCCGCTGGAAACGCTGGCGGCGGCGACGGCGGAGAACTTTCACGCACTGTTTACCAAGACCCGCGCATGAAGGTGCGGATCCTGGGATCGGGCACATCGACCGGCGTGCCGCGGATCGGCAATGACTGGGGCGCGTGCGACCCGACCAACCCGCGTAATCGCCGGATGCGCGCATCGATCCTGGTCGAGACGCAGACGACGCGCATTCTGGTCGATACTGGCCCCGACATGCGCGAACAGTTGCTGGCGGCGGATGTATCGACGCTCGATGCGGTGATCTGGACGCACGACCATGCCGACCACACGCACGGCATCGACGATTTACGCCAGGTGTTTCACGCAATGGGGCGGCCGGTGCGCGGGCTGGCGCGGCCCGATTTGATGGCGACGTTGAAACGGCGCTTCAGCTACGTCTTCCACGGTTGGGACGATTATCCACCGACGGTTGCGATCGAGGAACTGCCCGACAGCATCGTTGTCGGCGATATCACGGTCGGCGTGGTCGATCAGCCGCATGGGCCATTCCAATCGGCCGGATTGCGCTTTGAGAACATTGCCGGGTCGATCGGATATGCGACCGATCTCAGCGCGATGACGCCCGATATGGCGAAATTATATGAGGGGCTCGACCTGTGGATCGTCGATGCGCTGCGCCGCAAGCCACATCCGTCACACCCCGATCTGAAGACCGCGCTTGGCTGGATCGACATGCTGCGACCGCGTCATGCCGTGCTGGCGCACATGGATCAGTCGATGGACTATGCCACTTTGCTGAGCGAGCTGCCGCCGGGTGTCGAGCCGGGATATGACGGGCTGGAGTTGCACGTATGACCGACAACAGCATGGACGTGATCTATTATGCGCTGATGCTGATCCTGCCGGTCAGCGCGTTGGCCGCACGCCGGTTGCCGCTGGGCGAGACGATCAAGATGGCGCTCGCCTGGGTGGCGATTTTCGGCATCCTGTTCGTGTTGGTTGTGCTGTGGCAGGGCGCTTTCGGGACTGGTTCGGCGCTGGGGGGATTGTTCGGGTGAACTGGCTTAAATTTAACATAATGTATATTATCGGATTCTCCGATACTTGTGCGTGTGCGCTGGACGGGCCCTTTTCATGATCGAGCGGCTCGTTTCGATCATGGCGCGGCTCCGCGACCCGCACACCGGCTGCGAATGGGATGTCGCGCAGGATTTCGCCAGCATCGCGCCCTATACGATCGAGGAAGCCTATGAAGTCGCCGACGCGATCACGCGCGGTGACATGGTCGAGCTCAAGGACGAACTCGGCGATCTCCTGCTGCAGGTCGTGTTTCACGCGCGCATGGCCGAGGAAGCCGGTCACTTCGCACTGCCCGATGTGGTGGCGGCAATCAGCGACAAGATGGAGCGTCGCCATCCGCATATCTTTGGCGATGTCACGGACGGTGGCCATCATCTGTGGGAACAGATCAAGGCCGAAGAGCGCGCCGCCAAGGGTAATGCGGATACGCAAGCTGGCGCGCTCGACGGAGTTGCATTGGGGCTACCTGCCCTGCTTCGCGCCGAGAAGTTGCAAAACCGCGCGGCGCGCGTGGGGTTCGACTGGCCCGACGCCACAGGGCCGCGTGCCAAGATCGACGAGGAAATCGCCGAAATCGAGGCCGCCCGCACGCCTGCCGAAACCGAGGACGAGGTCGGCGACCTGCTCTTCTCCGTCGTCAATTGGGCGCGCAAGCTGGGCGTCGACCCCGAGACGGCGCTGCGTGGCGCCAATGCCAAGTTCGAACGCCGTTTCAAGGCGATGGAAGCCATAGCAGGGAGCGATTTCCCCGGCCTATCGCTCTCCGACAAGGAAGCCTTGTGGCAAGCGATCAAGCCAACGCGCTAGGAATAACTGTGGCCAAAAAATGCCGGTTGGTCCGCAATAATCGGTGGAAAGCTCCCTTCTCCGCTTGATCGGATGGTTAGTTCATATTAACGCCCCCTTGCATAGAGTCGTAAATAATCGTTGCTGGGGCAAGGGTTATGTACTTTTGTCTAATAAATTATAGACAATTCATTAATTTTTCTTCGCTTCCTAAATAAAAATATAAAAATACACCGCGATTGGCGCGGGCGAGCTTGCGTCTGGCTAAAACTACTGCCAATGGAATTCGACTTATCCCAGTGGTTTATTATCGGTATCAAATACACATGGATCAGCTAGCTCCCCAAGCCACCGATTTTAAACCAGTCTCATCAGATAGCAGCCTTTTAAGTGAGTTTTTCTCGGAATTTCTGGACGAGGCATCCTTTGCGGATTTCCGGCAAGCCGAACGCCTAGTCGCCTCGCTGAAAAGCCAGGGGTTAACCGTCGCGGGCTACCCCATTATCCGCCCAGCCGATTGCGGAAAAATCGTACTCATCCTTTCCGGCGTATTCGAAGCCAGTCGATCCTATTTTCGCACGCGCGACAAGAAGCTAACTCATCGGTTCGAGGAGTTGGTCGGCGACTTTCATGATTTCTGCCAGCGAATTTATCCCGGCGAAGCGATGGGTGCCCGGCTGCTACGCGCCCGGGTCCGCCTGTTTGTGGGGGACGCCAAGGGCGTGCTGGGGTTGGTTTCGTTCCACGCGCAACGACCCTACGCGCTGGAAGACAATTCCGGACAATTCCTCCAGCTTATCGAGTTGTTCGCGCAAGCCCATTTGTTGCAAGGCACCCTGGGGGACACGAATATGTCCTTCATCGCTGTGGGGCGCTGGCTCGCCGCTAACGTCCGCAAACTATCCCCGGTCCAGGCCGGTACCAAAATGGCCCCTTTCGTCGTGTTTGGACGCAAGGAACCGGAGATACCGCTGCGGTCGGCGATGATTCGTTGGGCCTCGCAAGCTTATCTTGACTGCCTGCGCGGTCGTCGGCGACCGGTCAGCTTTGCGCTGATGATGATTCGCATCGTCATTTGTCGACTGATACTGGGTCTGTGCTACCGTTCACTAATGACCGGCGGCAAAACCGGTGATCCGTTCTCGCTGACGCGCAACCGGGATGGGCGGGTACTGGTTGCGCGCGGGATGGGTGGTATCGGTGATCTGCTGATGATGGCACCAGGACTGGAAGCCAACGCTATCCGTTATGGCCTCCCGGTGGATTTTGCCATTCCTCGAAAGTTCTTTCCGATCTTTGAGCACCACCCCAATGTCAATCTGATTGACATCGATGGTCCGCCGATTGACATTTCCTCCTATCGCCTGTTTTTCAACCTCAGCCAATGTCCGGCAAGCCGCTATGAAAGCAGGAGAGTTCCGGAAATCAAGAAAGGCCGGGTAGAAACATTCGCGCTGGGAATGCGGGTCGGTCGCAAGCGGCTCCTTAAGCAGGGCTGGAAGATCAATCACTTTTTGTCCGGCGACGAAGAAGCCTTTTGCGACGATTTCCTCAAGCGCAACCGCATCGGCAAGGCCGGTGGCGGGAAGCGCCCCTTGGTGGGCGTCCAGCCTTATTCTCGCGACAGCTACAAGGATCATCCTGCGATCACCGACATGATTCGGGCAATCGCGCAGGACCATGATGTGCTCGTGTTCCACCATGTCGCCAATGGCCTGCCTGAGGGGGACGGCATCACCACCACCGCTGGCTTGCCGCTGGGGCGGTCGCTGGCGCTGGTTTCGCGGATCGAGGCGATGGTAAGTGTGGACAGCGCCTTTCTCCACGCTGCCGCCGCTTTTGATGTGCCGGTGGTCGCGCTGTTCGGACCAACCGATGCCCATACACTGACGCGGCATCATCGCCGGGTCAAGACGCTCTACCGGAAGGACAGTTTCGCCTGCGTGCCGTGCTGGCGCAACGAGGACAAGGCCTGCGCCGTATCGGGCTTGCGCTCTGTTAGCCCTTGCGTGGCCGCGATCAGCACCGACGCGGTGCTGTCCGCTCTCACCGAAATGCTTGAAGCGTGAACACGACGGACTTGCCTGAACGCGGCTGGGTGACCCGGCATGGTCACGTTGATCTCACCGGGCGGCCGGCTCTGTTCCTCGACCGCGACGGCACCGTGATCGACAATGTGCCGTATCTTGACGATCCCGCCAGGGTTTCGCTTCTCACCGGCGCCAGGGAAACAATAGCCGCGTTCCGCTCGGCTGGTTATGCCGTGATCATAGTCACCAACCAATCCGGCGTAGCGCGGGGCTTTGTATCGCCGGAGCGCTATCGGGCGGTTGAAGCGGCAGTGCTCGCGGCACTCGGCCCAGGGCTGGTGGACGCTACCTACGTTTGCCCCTTCCATCCGGTACACCCGTGGCGCAAGCCCGAGCCCGGAATGCTGCTGGCTGCTGCGCACGATCTGGGATTGCGACTGGCGGACTCGACGATGGTCGGCGATACGCTCGCTGATGTGATGGCGGGAGCGCGGGCTGGCGTTGCACATGTGACGCATGTCTTGACCGGCCACGGTGTGCCGGAGCGCGCCGAGGTAGCGGCGTGGGTCAACGTTCGCGAGGATATGAATTTGCCTCGATTAAGTTTCGCAGATTCACTAGGAAACCTATATCTGCGAGACTTGGGATAACAACAGGTCGACTTAGTTCAAGTGAACTATATTTACGATAATTATTATTTAAAATAAATTAATTGATGATATATATATTTTATTGCTATCTTTAATAATTTCTACAACTTATAACGGAGATTGATAGTGTCCGATTCCATTAACTCTAAGATCGAACAAATTCAATCGACGCTCCTGCTTCTTACGCGTCATATAAACGAGATGAGCAATCAAAATACCATTAACCTTGGCAATCATCTTATGATTACATCGTTGCGCAATGGTCAGCGTATATTTATAGATGGACGAGATACGGGTTCAGGAATGAACATTATTACAGACGGATGGATTGAACCGTCAGTAATGAAGGTATTGCAGCGCTTTTTTAAGCCAAATTCTGTATTTTTAGATATCGGTACCAATTTTGGATTCTATACCATGCTCGCGGGTAGCCAAATTGGTCCCAATGGTCATGTTTACTCGTTTGAAGCCAATCCATTTCTTATCGATTTTATCCGTAAGAGCACCTATGTTAATGGTATTCAGCAGCGTACCACCGTCGTCAATAAAGCGGTCTCGGATCGTGCGGGGGTGGCCAAATTTGGCTTCTCATACACCGGCATCGGCGGCGGCTCGTTGGCCAAGGGGACGGAGGAAGGTTCGGACAACCAACTTATAGACGTTCCGTTGGTTTCTATCGATAGCGTCCTACCGGGGGATATCGTCGTCGAATGCGCAAAACTTGATGTCGAGGGTAATGAAGCAGCAACCCTGCGTGGAATGCGCGATGTAATTTCTCGCTCCCCCGATATAAAGCTTGTACTTGAATTCTTTCCGTCGCTTCTCGCAGGACATGGAAACAGCGACGATGTACTTAGCATCCTCGAGAGTTATGGCTTGCAGTTCTGGCGCATTGGTTACAACGGTCATTTAGAAGACGTAACGCGTGACGATCTCAATTCAGGAGGCGATTCCTACATTGTGGCGGCGCGTGTTAAGCCCGACACCTCGGTCTGGCTGCTCGAAAAACCGTCGTTCAATATCCTAACCAAAGCGGATAACGATGGTTGGTTGAGCGCGGCACCGGGTGAGGTGATCAGCCACGGTCCCTATTGGTTCCTTCCGGCAGGCGCATATGAAGTGGAATTTGTCGGCGATATCAAAGGCGAGGTTCGGATAGCATTCACCCGCGAATTTGGTTTCGAAGTTTCCTCCGCTGTCTTGAAGGAGAACCAGAAGACCCTGCACGTACCGTTGATGGAAGACGCTCGCTTCTTCGAAATTGTACTTCGGAGTGGCTCCCCTAGCTCCGCCGTTCGTCTAAACCGGATCGAAATTCGCGATCTGTGATTGGTCAAACTTCCATGCAGCAGGCAATTGCTTCGGACGTGCTCCTAAACGATGCAGTTATAAAAACGCGAGGATGGATAAATACCACCATTTCCGCTCTGGTCGAAGCCGCGTGCGACCATCGCCACGGTGGCTATGTCGAACGTTTCGACTGGAGGGGGGCGCCGCTCGATCCCGGCTTTAAGCGGATCCGGGTTACCGGACGACAGACCTATGTCTTTGCCCATGCCGCCATCGGGGGAGCGCCCGGTGCGCATGAGGCGGCAAGCCACGGTACGGCGTTCCTCAAAAACCATTGCCTGCGCGACGACCGCCAGTTCGCGTCGCGGCTGGCGACGTCTGGTACGATGCTCGATGCAACCGCCGATCTTTACGACATTGCGTTCGGCCTGTTTGCCTTTGCCTGGTGGTACCAGCTGTCCGGCGACACGCAGGCCGTGGAGATAGCCGAAGCCTCGATTGCGCAGCTCTCCAACACGATGCGCTCCCCGTCCGGGCGCGGTTTTCTTGCGCGTGAGGGGGATGTTGGACCGCATCAGCAAAACCCGCACATGCATTTGTTCGAGGCGGCTATCTTCCTTGCGGCCTTCACCGGTAGCCGGAAAGCCCGGATGCTGGCCGACGAACTGTTCGACCTAGCGAGGAGCAGTCTCTTTGATGCCACCACCGGCACGCTGTCGGAATTCTTCGATGCCGAATGGCAGCCTGATCGTCGTTCTGGCTCGATTCGGATAGAACCGGGGCATCATTACGAATGGGTTTGGCTGCTGTGCCGCTATGGCGAACTCGCCGAGGAACCCGAGGCATTCGCTATCGCCGACCGCCTGTTCGCCTTCGCGCAAACGCACGGGCACGATCCCGCGACCGGACTGATCCGGGATGCCGTGGACCCTTCAGGCAAAGTGCTGGCACCCGATCTTCGGATCTGGCCCAATACCGAATATTTGAAGGCCCAGGTCGTCATGCGTGAGCGGCTGGGTGAAGGTCCAGGTTTCGATGACGCAGCATTGACGGCGAATTTGGCGCGAATTTTCGATCACTTCCTCACACCGCGACCGAGCGGCCCCGCTACCGTGTTACCGGTAGGGTTATGGATTGATTATCTTGAAGCCCCCTCGCTAAATCCCAAATGCGATCATGTTCCCGCATCAAGCATGTATCACATTATGTTCGGTTTTTCTGAAGTGCTGCGCTATGCGGCTGGTCACCGCCCGTTCAGCGGCACCCCTTGGTAAGCGGAGCTATCGTGTCCCCTGCCCCATTCGCACACGCTTTGTTCGAGAATGCTCATATTCTCGTCGTTGGCGATCTTATGCTCGATCGCTTCCGCTATGGCTCGGTCTCGCGCATTTCCCCCGAGGCTCCGGTCCCAGTGCTCCACATTATGCGAGAGGAGAAGATGCTGGGAGGTGCCGGCAATGTTCTCGCGAATATCGTTTCGCTTGGAGGCCATGCTGGGCTGATCGCCGCAATCGGTGCCGACGAAGCCGGGCGCCTGTGTTCTGAGCTGATGGTCGGAAAGGGCGGCGATCCCGCGTTCTTGGTGGAATGCCCCTATCGCCCAACCACACTCAAAACGCGCTTCATCAGCGGCAGTCAGCAATTGCTGCGATGCGACGAGGAAAACTCCACCCCGCTGCCAGAAGCGATCGAGGATCAAATCGTCGCCCATTTTGACCGCGTCATCGACTATTACGACGTGGTGGCACTTTCAGACTATGGCAAGGGGATGCTTACGGATCGCATACTGCGCCATGTCATCTCCCGGAGCCGCGAATTGGGTAAGCCCGTGATCGTGGACCCCAAGCGACGTGATTTCTCCGCTTATGCGGGAGCTACGGTTATCAAACCGAACCGTAGCGAACTCGCGGCCTTTAGCGGCTTGCTCTGTGATGATCTCGCTAGTAGCGAGGTAGCCGCCGCGCTTGCGATGGAAGTGACGGGCGCCGCGATATTGTTGACCCTTTCGGAAGAGGGAATGGCCCTGTTCCGCCCCGGCCACGACGTGGCCCACCTCCACGCGACCGCAACCGAGGTTTATGATGTCTCAGGCGCTGGGGATACGGCGCTGGCGATCTTCTGCGCCGGAGTCGCAAGCGGACTCGAAATGGCAGACGCTGCATTGATCGCCAATGCTGGCGCGGGCGCGGTAGTCCGTAAGCTGGGTACAGCAGTACTTTCCAGCACCGAACTCGCCCATGCCGTGGCGGAACTAGATGATACCGCGGGCGACGCGCAGCCGTCGATTTTTGGCGCGGTCTGCACACCAGAGGAAGCTTTCACGGTAGTCCGTGCGTGGAAGCGTGAGGGCCTGCGCGTGGGCTTTACCAACGGTTGCTTCGATATTGTCCATGCCGGGCATATCCATACCCTCCGCCAAGCCCGGGCCTGCTGCGACCGTCTGGTAGTTGGGCTTAACAGCGACGCATCGGTTTCCCGGCTCAAGGGGCCGGCACGACCTGTCCAGAACGAGGCATCGCGCGCGACCGTACTGTCTGCAATGGATGTCGTCGATCTGGTGGTGATGTTCGACACCGACACCCCGCTTTCGCTCATCGAGTTGCTGTTGCCAACCGAACTCATCAAGGGGGCGGATTATCGCGAGGATCAAGTCATCGGTGCCGATGTGGTAAAGGCACATGGTGGCAGGGTGCATTTGATAGATCTTTTGCCCGGCCTGTCCACCACGGCGGCGATCACGCGGATTCGCCAAGGAACGGAAAACCCCGTCCGCGTGGACGTGTAGTGATGACTAGGCCACAAGGATGGAAGCGATGGCGCAGCTATCTGATGCGCCATTACGGCTGGGTGCTTTTTTTAAGCACGTTCGTACTGCCTACCTCGGCGGCGGCGGTGTATTACGGGCTGATCGTCTCCGATCGCTACGTTTCCGAAAGCCGCTTTCTCGTACGCAGCGTTAACAAGCCTGCCTCTGAAGGAATATCCGCCTATTTGCGCGATTTTGGCATCGCTCGCGCCAATGACGATGCTTATGCGATTCAAGAATATCTCTATTCCCGCGACGCGATGAAGGCTGTGATGCGCAAGGTAAACCTGCGCGCCGTATATGCTCGTGCCGAGGCCGATCCGCTAACCCGCTACCAACCTTGGGGCCGCGACACTGACGAGGGGTTCTACCGCTATTTCAAGCGACAGCTGACGGTGGAGAAGGACGATGAAACCGGCATCACCACGGTGAAGGTCAGCGCCTATCGCGCGGTGGACGCAAAGGCGATCATGGATGCCTTGGTTGCACTGAGCGAAGAGCAGATCAACATTCTCAACATCCGCGCCCGGCGCGATACACTCGACCAGGCCCAGAAAGCCCTCGGCCAAGCAGAGGCCGGGCTTACCGACGCCACGCTCGCGCTTACTCGTTACCGCAACACCTCGGAAAATGTTGATCCGGTAAAAAGCGCCGGGGCTGCGGTCGACCGTGGCACGATCCTGGATCAGAAACTGGCGATGCTGCGGGTCAATCTCCAGACGATGCTGGCCAAGGCTCCCAACAACCCGTCGATTCCCACCGTGCGGGACCGGATCGTCGCGCTGGAAAGCGAGATCGGCGAACAACAGGGAAAACTTACCGGTGGAAGAGACGGTCTGTCCGAAAAACTCGGTAATTTCGAGGAGTTGAAGGTCAAGCAGGAATTGGCCGGAAAGGTCTATGAGACCACCCAAGCCCAGATGGAAACCGCCCGACAGGAAGCGATCCGACAACAAATCTATATCGGGACCGTCGTTCGCCCAAATCTGCCCGACGAAGCACTCGAGCCGCAGCGATTGCGCTATTTCCTGACCGTAGCCCTCCTGAGCTGCTGGTCCTTTCTGATGCTGTACCTGCTGGCGTCCGGCAGCCGCGAACACCTCAACCTTGACTGAGGCAGATCATGCGCAGCTATTTTAACAGCATTACGCTTAAGGGACGGGTTATCAACGCCCTGTTCATCCGCGAACTGATGGCCCGGTTCGGGCATAGTAACGTCGGTTTTCTGTGGCAGGTACTGGAGCCTCTGGTGTTGACGCTTGGGGTAGTTGCCTCATGGTCGCTGATTTATGGTGAACGCAATCACGGGGTTCGCGTGGTCCCATTAGTGTTGACGGGCTACACCTTCCTAACCTTATGGCGTCACATGACATCGCGCCTGACCAACAGTTTTCGCCAAGCTTCAGGTCTTCTGTTTCATCGCGTGGTCAAGCCAATCGACATTTTGGTCGCCCGCGGCCTTTTGGAATCGGTCGGAACACTAATGGCTTTCTTCGCGGCATATATCCCGTTGGCGTTGTTGGGCCTTGTTGCGCCGGTGAGTGACTATCTGGTGCTGCTCGGGGCTTGGACGTTGATGTGCTTCCTTACCTTCGGCGTGGCCTTGATTATCACCGGTATGACGCATCTGTCAGTGACGCTTGAGCGCTTCGTACAACCGGTAATGTATTTGATCTTGCCGCTGACCGGTGTGTTCTACATGGTCTATTGGCTGCCCCCCGCGGCCCGACAAGTCGTGCAAATTTCACCGCTAGTTCAGGCATGCGAGATGTATCGCGCCGGGATGTTTGGCCAGGCTATTCCCACTTTCTGGAATCCTTGGCAAATCTTGCTGTGGGGTATCGCGCTCAATGCGCTTGGCTGGGTCCTTGTCCAAAAGGCCCAAAAGCATATCGAAATGGAATAGCTTGATGGCCAAGCTCCCTTCCTCATACGCCTTGGTCCGGCTCGACGATAACAAGCGCCCATCGTCGGATGTCTCTGTCGACAAGATCAGCACGCCCTTGCAACGCCTGCGGCGTTGGCTTGTCGGGCTGGTCTTTGTTACCCCGGTCGTGGCTTCGATCCTTTATAATTTCGTCGTTGCGACCCCACGCTATGCCTCGGAGGTCGTTTTCGTCGTCCGCTCCAGCGAAACTCCACATGACCGGCTGAGCATCGTCAGCCTCGGCCAGGGAGGCAGCGTCGGTACATCGGACGACAGTGAAGCCGTTGTTGCCTATCTGAAATCCCGCGATATACTGGACAAAATCAATCGCGATGGGCTGGTAACGCGCACCTTCGCCCACCGTAATCTAGACCCGATCGCCGCTTTTCCCTCTTTGTTAGCCGGCCGTAGCCGTGAAGATTTTTACCGGCATTTCCAAGCATATGTGGATTCCGAATTCGACCGCGCCACCGACATTATCCATATCCGGGTGCAATCCTTCGCGCCCGCTGATGCGCGGGAAATTGCCCAACGCCTGCTCGATGCCTCAGAAGGCATGGTCAACCGACTAAACCAGCGAGCGCACGCGAATATCGTCGGCGGGGCCGAGCGCGATGTGGCCCATGCGTCGTCCGAAGTTGGGGGTGTGCTTGCCCAGATGAACGAGGTGCGTAACCGCAACCATATCATCGAGCCTCAACTGGATGCCGGGGCTTCGATTAAACTCCAGTCCGGAACGGCGGCTGAACTCGCGCAGGTAGAGGTGCAATTGAGTCAGACGCGCCGCTCGGCGCCGCGGAGTCCGTTGATCGGGCAATTGGAGACTCGCCGAAGTGCTTTAAAAAATCAGCTCTATCGCCAGATTGGAGCCACTGCGGGCGGTCAGGGCTCGCTGGCAGATCGGTTGCGTGCCTACGAAGCGCTTGTTGCGCGCCGAGAAATAGCGGAAAAACAGCTGACGGCGGCTAGCTTCCAACTCGCTAGCGCCCGAGACAGCGCCAGTCGTCAACAACTTTACCTCGAGGAAATCGCACGGCCTAACCTCCCCGACGAGGCTCGCTATCCCCGCCGCTGGCTCAACTTTCTGTTGACCGTGCTGGTTTCAAGTTGCCTGTTGTGGATCATCTTGTCGCTGGCCGAGTTGGTATTCGACGATGAATGAAATGACCCTCCCGCTCACTTCGCAACCATTGACTCGGTTCCTGCCGTCTAGGCTGTCCGCCCAGCAACCAAAACGGGTGATCGTCGCGGATGGTCTTTTCAAGACCTATGATACCCCAACTGGGCCCAAGCACGTCCTGAGTAACGTTAGCTTTACCATCGGTCCGGGTGAGAAAATGGCGGTGCTTGGTCGAAATGGTGCGGGCAAGTCGACCCTGGTCAAGATCGTTGGAGGTGTCGAACGGCCCAACCGGGGTACGATCCGGCGTGGCATGTCGATGTCCTGGCCGCTGGCTTTCGGTGGCGGCTTCGAAGTAGCGATGACCGGTCTTGACAATATCCGCTTCATCGCCCGTCTCTACAATAGACCAATCCGCGAGACGATCGAGCGAGTCGACGATTTCGCTGAACTAGGGTCCAATTTGCTACTCCCTGTACGACTATATTCATCAGGAATGCGCGCCAGATTGGCTTTCGCCTTGACGCTCGCCATTGATTTCGACTGTTATTTGATTGACGAAGTAATATCCGTCGGCGATCAACGCTTCCATCGCAAATGTCATGAGGCATTATTTGTGGATCGTAAAGACGCCGCAATGATCCTGGTCAGCCACGATATGGGTATTATCCGTGAATATTGCAGTTCAGCCTTGGTACTAAAACGTGGACATGGCCAAGTGTTCGATGAACTTGACTTGGCGATCAGTATATATGCAACACTTTGAATTTTCCGGCGGAATAAACGTCATCGCTGGGCAGGCTGACGCCATTCCCCTGGCAATCGGCGGCCTGCCTTCCCCGGAAAGTATTTTCACCATTCATTGCGTCACGGAAATACTCCGGCGCACGCGTGATCGAGTCAAGGTTATTCCCTTCAATACTGAAGAAGACTGTCAAAGGCTGACCGAAGCAACCTCTAACGAACTAACTGTACCCTTCTTCGACACGCCCGATGGCCAAGCCCGAAAGGCGCTGTTGGCAACACAGGCCCCCATTATAGTGATTACTGGCAACTTTGCGGAAACTGCCCAATTCTGCATGGTTGCGCGTGATTTAGACGCGTTACAGGCGGCGCGCTTCGTCTCCCAGTCGTTTTCTTGCCTGGAGCCGCTTTTGCGCTTGGAACATGTACGCTCGATTGCGCTGGACAAGGCGAAAAATCTCGCTGAGTGGATAGACGAAGTTGCTGACTGGCTTGGGCTTCAACCTTCAGCATGGGAGGCGACCAGGGAGGAAATGCTGTCCGACTACGCCGCTTGGTCGACAGTGGAAGCTGCAATCCACGCCTTGGTTCAATACGCTCATTCAGCGCCTGTTGCGGCGGAGCCCCTCCCCACCGCACCCCAGACGCTTTTCGAAAAGCTGGGGATTTCTTATCATTCCGGGGCGATCGACAAGGTATTTTGGCCTGCGGATTGTATTTTGGAACCCGGAGACCCCACCTTCCCCTCAACCGACGCCATCCCGCTGACTGGCCCGAGTCGAATGCTGACTTTCGGCCCGTTTCTCCATTTGCCGCCCGGCCACTGGCACGCACGCTATCAATTTGAGGTGGACGAGCATCCCGCCGGTAATTTGATGGAATTCGATGTCCTGAATGGCAGTAAGATACTTGTCTCTGGTCGTACACTGGTGGAAAGCGCTGGAAAATTCGGATTCGATTGTGAATTCGAAATCGAAGAATCCCGGCTGCCGGTTGAGAATAGGGCTATTCTGGTTGAAGGCTCCATCGGAGGGCTCTTCAAGCCGATCGGAATATGGCTAAAGCGCAATAACTAGTCGCGTTACCCCAAGGATATCGATAAAAATGCGCCCTACCAATACGAACCTGCATTCTCGCAAATGCTATATGCTGGCGTCGCTGGCATTGGTCCCGCTGGGAGGATGTGCGACCTTGCCCAAAACAGGCCCGCAGGGCCATGCGATAGTCAAGGACGCAACCAATGGTGCCTTCACATTGGTAGAAGTTGATCGCATCGATGCAGTACCCGCCACGCCTGACCCGCCCACCCTACAGGCGCTGCCCACGCACAATATGGTCGATGTTAACGCCATTTCTCCGGGAGATGTGCTCAACGTCTCCTTGTATGAGATCGGCGTGCGCATCTTTTCTGCCGGTTCCATAGGCAGCAATGACAGTAACTTCGAACCGGCTGCAAAAAACCAGCAGATCGGTCCACTTGAAGTAACTAGCGAGGGGACTATTCGTCTGCCCTATGTGGGGGTGATCTCCGTCGCCGGAAAACGTCCCCGCGACGTGGAGCACGAAATCGAGCAACGTATGGCAGGGCAATCGGAACATTCGCAAGTAATTGTAAGACAGGAATCCGCTAATGGCAGCGCGGTGATCGTTGGTGGCGAAGTTACGAGTCCCGGGCGGTTCCGTCTAAGCCCTGCCCATGAGAAACTACTGGATGTCATAACGCTAGCCGGCGGTTATCGCGGGTCCGGTATGTCTGATCTGGTGGTTCGCATTGTTCGCCAGGGGCAGGTTTCGGAAGCGCCGCTGGAAGGGCTCGATTATTCCAATGGCGGTGGTATGGAAATGGAACCTGGAGACCGGGTAGAAGTACTACGTCGTCCCCGCAGCTATTCGGTGATGGGCACCGCGAACCGAATCAACCGCTACGACCTCCCCACCCGCCACGTTTCAATGATTGAGGCACTGGCGCTGGCGGGTGGTCCTAACGACAATCTCGCCGATCCCGCTGCAGTCTTCGTTTTCCGCTATGAAAAGACGCCAGATGGTAAAGATCGGCCCACGGTTTATCACATCAACATGTTGAAACCGAGAAGTTATTTTCTTGCGCAGAAATTTATCCTTGAGAACAAAGATGTAATTTATATAGCTGGAGCGCGAGCCAATGAGCCGATCAGGCTTCTACAAACGATAGCGCAGATTTTCACCCCGTTCTTTTTGGTAAAGAGCGCGGTTAATTAGGTGCAAGACCCATTAAATTACTTGCGTGAGGGTTAGCATGTTGATTCGCTGGCGGGGTTGATGAGTCGCTGCCGATGTCGGAACCGTGATTGCTGAGCGAGCCGCAGATGCGCCGAATCAAGCCGTACTTTCCCTTGTCGCATGGGATCGCGAGGGTGGATGACCGGCGTTATCGGGGATGACGTGCCCCGCCGTCTTTCATCCAGCTGGGCACCTGGGCACCTCCAACAACCCCTCGACATTTCCGGTCTGATTTGATTCATTTGGCCTGACAGGAGGCAGCGATGCGTCAGGCAGGATTGTTCGGCTTATCAGAGCATCTCAAGCGGCTTTCGGCGCAT
>NZ_JBAZTL010000008.1:0-136917 GCF_041661885.1 Sphingomonas sp.
CTCGTCGCTGGGGAACCAAACGCCGGCACAAGCGCGCCGGGCGTTCCTGCAAAATAGAAGCGTCCCGCCCGGCGCGCTTGTGCCGGCGGGCGAGCAAGAATATCAATCCGACAGACTCTCGTTATGATTGCGGGACCAGCGGGGGGCAGGTCACAAGCCAGCGCCGCCGCAAAAACGTCCCTTCGACGGTTGCACAGGAGGGAGCGGATCACTTATCGAGGATTTCTCGAAACCGCTTGGTATCCGACCAAACCTTCCATACGAAGGCCAGAAATACCAATGACCACAAGACAAAAATTGTCATGTCGATAACGCGCAAGCCAGCGAACCGGGCGTCGACTAACCCCGGGCCGCTCCATAGGCCGAACAGCGCCCAGGCGGTCAGCAACAAGCGTAACTCGGTCGCGCCCATTCCGTAATAGGACAGGTGATGGGTTTTTAGGATCAATACCTTCAGATAGGTAAAGCTGGTCATCAATAGATACATTGAAAGCGCGAGCAGCGAAGAAAATAGGGTAAAATACGGAGAAAGCCCAAGTCCAACAAAAATAAGGGTCTGTGAAACAAGGTCACAGGAGTGATCGAGAAAATAGCCGAAGTCGGGTCGCTCGATCTTGCGGTAACGGGCGAGCGTACCGTCGAGTGAGTCACCGAGCCAATTAAGGAAGAGTCCAAGGATAGCAAGAAAAACGAACCAAGGGGAGGCGCGGCTCGCGGCGAATCCGATTAATACCAGAAGGGCGCCGAGAAGTCCCAGTGCGGTCAACTGGTCAGGAGTTACGATAGACGGTGTACGTGCGGCAAGCGCCCGCAAGATATTGCGCTCTTGGGTCGCAAGGAAGCTATTGTTCACCCGTACGTGGTGGACCGGTTGTTCAGGCTCATCGACCGACTCAACGCGTTGGGGTTCATCCTGTGTTTGATTATACCCCTCGGCCTTCCGGTTCGCCTCGAGCTGAATCGGAGGTAATTGCGCCAGTGTTGCCTCAAGATCGGAGTGGAGAATTTCCTGACCTGATCCAACGCGTCGGTAAGTCTTCAACTGCAAATCCTCTGCGTATGAATTTCAGGGCTGGCGCGTGGCTTTGCCCGATTTCGCTGTTGCAGTACAGGCTATATGTTCTGGCGATGCGTCATGGCAATTATGCTTTTTTCGTCGCGTGATAGGCCGGCTTCGCGTGAGAATCGCCGAAAGCTAATGATGCGAGGGCAGAGCGAGAGGATGCCGCGTCGGCTTCGGACTCGCGCAAATTTGTTGTGTGATGGCGTTATTTTTTGTAAATGATTCTATCGCATATATAATTAATATAGATTTCCACGATAGAAAAAATTCATATATAACACTTATTACGATATTATATGATATAATAGTGGCTATTAATAAGGTTTTTTATGCGCCCCATTATTGCTTACGATGTAGTGCGCTTATTTATCGGTCCAGCATTTTTAACGCCGCGAGGTATAGATAGAATTGACCTGGCGTTTGCTCGATATCTTTTTGATGATTTGTCGAGTAAAAATATTGGAATATTACCGACACCTGTTGGCGTGTATGCTTTTTCGGCGGAAAAGGTCAGGAAATTACTGGCATATATCCAAGAATTGTGGGCGGAGGATGTCGACCTCATGGCTGACCTCCAATTGCAGCATTTGTTGGATCATATCGGGCATCGACAGAATCAAAAAACCACGCGACCGGTGCATCCGGTATTGCCTCTTTCGTTCCGGAGCAAGGTTGGGCGTATGCTTGACATGGTGTCGGCGACGCGTTTGTTTCCCCATCGCATCGCAAGTCGAGCAGTCCCGAGCAACGCGATCTATCTCAACATTGGACAGTTGGGGCTGGCAATGCCAAATTTCTTCAACTGGCTCGCGAAGCGCCCTGACATTACCTGTGCCATGATGGTGCACGATGCCATTCCCATCGACTATCCGCACCTGGTCGGGGAAAAAGCACCCATGTATCACCGGCAAATGATCCGGACCGCAGCGGAACATGCGGATTGCGTGATCTTCAATTCCGCCTACACGCGCGATAGTGTAACTGCGGTGATGCAGCAATTCGGTCGACCCTGCCCACTGGGGTTGGTGCGATCCCTGCCATTGTCAGCGGCATTTGTTGATGTCGAATCCGCCGTCGCAGAGTTGTCCGGCACACGCTATTTCCTGGCGGTTTCTACAGTCGAGCCCCGCAAAAATTACGCACTGCTGCTGCGCGTCTGGCAACATCTGATGGCAACTATGGGGCCTGCAGCGCCGCATCTCGTCATCGTTGGCTCTCCTGGGAAAGATGCCGACTCCATTCTGGCCCCGCTGGCATTCGATTCTGAGCTGGCCGGGCGAGTTCACCACGTAATCGGCTTGTCGAGCCCGGCGCTGGCTTCGTTGATGCTGGGTGCTGCCGGCGTATTGTGCCCCTCCCTTGCGGAGGGTTTCGGGTTGCCCCTGCTTGAGGCGAACGCGTTGGGTGTACCGGCCATCGCGACAGACATTCCAGCCCATCGCGAAGTGGCCAGTGCCACTACAGTGCTCTTGTCCGAAAACGATGAAGAAGGCTGGGTGCGGGCAATCGCAGCGACACCCGATGTTAAGATGCACCGTAACCCATACATCCCCTCTGCCATGACCGAAGCCGCCTATTGCGCCGACATCGTTGATTTCATCAGCAACCTCGGCCCTAATGAGGTACCCCGACCCGTTAGACAGTTTGGCGGTTGAGCGAAGCTATGCCCAGATTGGTTTACGGTGCCATTCTACCGTGTGTGATCAGCGCATAAGCCCTATCCGGGGGCAAGGCGATCGTGAGACCGTTACCTATTGGAAACACCGCGAAAGCCGCCGGATGGAAACATTGTCCATCCAGCGGCCATGACGATTCATGCCAATTTTCGCCTTGGCGATGTGCAGCGCGACCGCAAAGGCGGCCCTAGCGCGCAGGCCGTGATGGCAAGCGACCCAGGAATGTCAGCATTGCCGTCGCAATTTCGGGCGCGTGGCTTTCCAGAGCAAAATGTCCGGCGGGGTAGGAATGAACCTCGGTCGACGGCACGAGTGTTTTGAACAGGTCACGTCCCTTGGTGGTGAAAATCGGGTCGTTGTCACCCCACACAACCAGCGTCGGTATTTGCTTTGCCTTCAGAAACGCCTGCCATTGCGGGTAGAGTTCGACATTGTGCTGATATTGGTAGAGCAATTCGACCTGGATCCGGTCATTGCCGGGCCGGTCGATCAAGGACTGATCGAACACCCACGCGTCCGGGTTGATCCGGTCGGTGCGCGAAACGCCTTCGACATATTGAAACTTGGTTGCCTCAGCGGTGAACGCGCCGCGGAAGACCTTTTCGCTCTCAGCCGTGCGATTTTTCCAGGCCGGGGCGAAGCCGCCGACAATCTGTGGGTTCCACCCCTCGACATTGGCGACGGCATTCTGGACGACCAGACCCCGCACGCGCTCGGGATGCATCATCGCGAGGCGAATGCCGACCGGGCCGCCGTAATCCTGCATGTACAGGACATAGCGGTTCAACCCGATCGTTCCGGTGAATTCATCGATCACATTGGCGAGCGTTGGAAAGTCATAGGAAAATGCTTCGGGCGCGGGCGCACTTGAATGGCCGAAGCCCGGGTAATCGGGTGCGATCACATGATATTTCTTGGCCAGCAGCGGGATCAAATCGCGGAACATGTGCGATGAGCTTGGGAAGCCGTGCAGCAGCAATACCGTCGGCGCGGTGACGGGACCGGCTTCACGATAGAAAATGTCGAGCCCACGAACCTTGGCGACGTGGTAGGTGACGACGGGCGCCGCCGTCACCGCCGTTGCAGGAACGTGGACCGGTGTTTTTGCAAAGCTGGCGGTGGTCAGGAGGGCGGTCGCGATTGCGGCCAGGGCAATTTTCTTCATTATCGCTCTCACAGGATAGAGGTGGGGGCGGTTTATGACCGTGAGGGTCGCCTGCCGCCGATGGAGCCTGCTATAGCCCCTTCCGATCGCGCAAAATATCCGGTGTACGCGGGAAGCATCCTCCCATAATATGGGAAGTACAATGGATCGGTTCGAGTCGATGACCGCGTTCGTCGCTGCGGTGGAGGCGGGCGGCTTTTCTGCCGCCGCGCGGCGCACGCGTATGCCGCTGGCAACGATCAGCCGTAAAGTGTCCGATCTGGAGACTATGCTTGGCGTGCGCTTGCTCAATCGTTCGGTGGGTGGAGTCTCGCTGACCGAAAGCGGGCAATCCTATTACCCCGAATGTCGGCGGCTGCTCGACGCATTGGCGGAGGCGGAACGGGCGGCGTCGGGGGAGTATCGCGCACCGCGCGGTGACCTGACCATCACCGCGCCGATTGCCTTTGGCCGGATGCACCTGACGCCCATCGTGGTCGCGTTTCTGCGCGCTTATTCCGACGTGGGCATCAGCTTGCGGTTGACCGATGAGATCCTGCATCTTGGCGACGACCAGATCGATCTTGCGGTGCGGATCAGTCGGCTTCCCGACAGCAGCATGGTGGCGACCCGGATCGGTGACATTCGCCCGGTCATCTGCGCCAGCCCAGCCTATCTTGCGGATCGGGGAACACCGCAGCACCCGGAGGATTTGGCGGACCATGAGTGTTTGTCGGGCACCCGACTGTCCGTGCCCGAAGCGTGGCCGTTTCAGATCGGCAAGACAATTCGACGATTCCCGATCCACGGACGATTGGCGGTGACGACGTCCGAAGCGGCGATCGAGGCTGCAATCGCGGGAGCCGGGTTGATCCGGGTGCTCTGTTATCAAGTGGTCGAGGCACAGCGGCAGGGGTATCTGGTAACGGTACTGCGCGGGTTCGAGCCCGAGCCGACACCGATCAGCCTCGTCCATGCGAGCGCACGGCTGGTGCCTTTGAAACTGCGCGCTTTTCTTGATTATGCAGTACCGCGCCTGAAACAGCGTCTGGCGGTCTAGCGCCGGTTCAGTGCTGCCGGGCGATGGCCTTGCGCTCGCGATATTGCGCAACTTTGTCGCGGTTGCCGCACAGGGACATCGTGCACCAGCGTCGGCGATTATTCTTGCCGACGTCGTAAAACTGCATGGTGCAGGCCGGGTTGTCGCAGTGGCGCATTCGCTGATGCTCGAACGCGTCGAGAAAATGGGCAAAGTCCCAGGCCACCGCGCTTGCCACGGGTGGGCCGCCATATTCGACATGCTCTTCGACCGCCGCACCGGCCCCGATGCGCCGCCGCACCGATGATCGCTCGATCAAGCCGTTGATGGTGGCAATCAGGTCCGCCGGAAGCGGCTCGGAGGCGGCGAGTCGGTCGAACGCGTCCGCCAATTGCGCGCGCAATGCGTGAAGCGCGGCTGGATCGTCACGGTTTTCGGTATCGGGCGTGCCGATATTGGCCTGCGCGGCCCAATGCGACAGCGCCGACTCGGTTCCGATCAGATCGAGCAGCTCGCCTTTGATGATGGGCGTGGTGTTGACGAAATCGATCCACAAACTGCCGCCAAGGAACGGCATTCCCTCGCGAAACTCCCCTGAAAACGGCTCTTGGCGCATTGCAATCCCATTCTGCGTCGACCGCAAGCCGGTGACGCCATCAAACTGTAACCTATAAAATCGTTCTTGACAGGTGTGTTTTAGAATGTCACCTATAAAAACCGTTTAAAAGGTTACATAAGGACACGCGATGACAAATCCTCTTGGTTCCGCCGCCGGCGCATTGCTGGCAACCTCGGCAGCCGGTGTTTTGGCTGCTACCCCGCTTCCGGCAGAGGCCGCTCCTGCAGCAGCTTCGACGCAGACGCAGTATCGCACCGCGACGGTTGACGGCCTGAAGATCTTCTACCGTGAAGCAGGGCGCGCCGACGCGCCAACGATCGTGCTGCTGCACGGCTTCCCGACCTCGTCGCATATGTATCGCGAACTGATTCCGGCATTGGCCGATCGCTTCCACGTAATCGCGCCGGACTATGTCGGTTTCGGCCAGTCGGACGCGCCGTCGAACACGAAGTTCTCCTACACCTTCGATAACCTGACCGCGCATGTCTCCGGGCTGCTCGATCAACTGCACCTGAATTCCTATGTGCTCTACATGCAGGATTATGGTGGCCCGATCGGCTTCCGGATCTTCGCTGCGCACCCGGAGCGGGTGAAGGGCCTCGTCGTTCAGAACACGAACGCCTATCTCGAAGGCGTTGGCGATATGCCCAAGCAGGTGTTCCTGCCGCTTTGGGAAAAGCGCGACGCGACGACCGAAGCGGCGGCGCGGACCTTCCTGAAGCCCGAGACGACGCAGTTCCAGTACAGCTTCGGCGCGAAGAACCCGGAGGCGATCAGCCCGGACAATTGGGTGCATGACCAGGCATTGCTCGACCGTCCCGGCACCGATGCGTATCAGATCGATCTGCTGGCCGATTACAAGACCAACGTTGGCCTCTATGAGAGCTGGCACGCCGCGTTCCGCAAATATCAGCCGAAGACGCTGATCGTCTGGGGCAAGAACGATCCGTTCTTCATCCCGGCGGGTGCCGAGGCGTTCAAGAAGGATCTGCCGAAGGCGAAGCTCGTCTGGCTCGACGGCGGCCACTTCGCGCTTGAAGAAAACGTCCCGCTGGTTGCCAGCGAAATCAAGATCGCTTTTGCCGGACAATAAAACCCTTCCCGTCCGGTAAATACGTTGCCGGTGCGGTTCCATCCCCCCTTGGAACCCACCGGCAACACACCCTTCTTTCCGTTCGCCAGCCGGTGTTCGAATGTGCATCCGGCGGCGGACGATTCTGTTTTGGATCAACAGCATGATGCGTAACAACCGCGACACGGTCGCAGCCTTCTACACCGCGCTGGCTGGTGGTGATGCTGCCGCAGCGCTGGGCCTTATGGCCGATGATATCAACTGGGTCGGGATGGAAGGTTGGCCCTACCGTGCGGCCGGTCGTGGCCCCGCCGCGGTTGCCGAGGGTATCCTCGGGCCGATGCTGGCTGACTGGCAGGACCTGTTGGTGACGCCCGCGACGTTTCATGATGCCGGCGACGTTGTCATCTCGATCGGACGGTATAGCGGGGTTCACAGCGTTACGGGCAAGGCGCTCGATATCGCCTTCGCACATGTCTGGACGGTCACCGACGGCAAGCTCGCGGCGTTTCGTCAGTTTACCGATACGCTGCTGATCGATCGGGCGATGCGGTAATGGCTTCGTCTCGTACTGTCATCGTCACCGGTGCCAGCCGAGGCATCGGTCGGGCCACCGCCATTCGTCTTGCAAGCGATTTTGATCTGGTCGTCCCGGTCGCTCGCACCGAAGCCGATCTTGAAGAGACGGCAACCCAGATCCGCGCCATCGGG
Source organism: Sphingomonas sp. (assembly GCF_041661885.1). Lineage (GTDB taxonomy): Bacteria > Pseudomonadota > Alphaproteobacteria > Sphingomonadales > Sphingomonadaceae > Sphingomonas. The sequence goes on from NZ_JBAZTL010000008.1 coordinate 7,325, forward strand.
GCGACGGCGCTGCCGATTGCGCAGGACATGCGCGATCGGGATGCGGCGGTGAAGGTGATTTCGCAGACGCTGGCGGCGAGCGAGCGGATCGACGCGATCGTCAACATCGCTGGCGCAGTGCCGCAGGCTGACGTGCTGGAAATGACGGATGCGCAATGGGAGGACGGGCTCGCGCTCAAATTTCACGGTGCGCGTCGCCTTGCCATTGCGGGGTGGCCGCATCTAATGGCGTCGGCGGGCTCGCTGATTTTCATGTCGGGCGCAACCGCCGAAGCGCCCAAGGCAATGCTGGCCGGGGTTTCGGCGATCAACGCGGCGATTTCGGGCCTGTCCAAGGCTTTTGCCGATCGTGGGCTTACCGACAATGTCCAGGTCAATACGATTCTTCCAGGCGCAGTGCTGACTGGGCGACGCCTGAAGATGATCGAACATTTCGCGGCGACCCGCAAAATACCGCTTGAAGATGCAATGTCGACCTATGCCAGTGAGGCGGGAATTTCGCGCTTCGGTCGACCCGAAGACATCGCTGCGCTCATCGCTTTCGCGCTGTCGCCGTCCGCGCATTGGATGACGGGGGCAAGCCTGCGGATGGACGGCGGGGAAACCAGATCTTTGTGACCAATAGGAAGACCATTATGTCCGATGTTCCGATGACGCTTTCCCGCCGTGATGCGATGGGAGCGCTTGCCCTGGGCGCGGCGTTGTTGCCCACCGCCGGGCGTGCTGCCCCCGCAACCGCCGTCGATGCGATCGGGTTCGATGGTTTTCCAATCTTCGACCCGCGTCCGGTCGGTGCGCTGGCCAAACGGTTGTTTCCTGAGCGGGGCGAAGCGCTGGCGCAGCAATGGAATGCCAAGCTGTTCGGTTATGCCTGGCTCTACACCGCCGCCGGGCAGTATGACGGGTTCGACGCCTTGGCCGATTCCGCGCTGCGCTATACCGCAGAAGCATTGCAAATCGCGCTGACCGAGCGCGACCGGAATATGTTGGTCGGGGCGTATAGCGAGCTTGAGGCATGGCCGGATGTGCGCCCGGCGTTGATGAAGCTGCGCGCCGCCGGTGTTCGGTTGGCCTTCCTGTCGAACCTTAGCGAGGCAACGCTTCGGGCCAATATGGCGCGCAGTGGCATTACCGAGATGTTTGAACATGTGCTCAGCACCGATCGGGTTCGCCAATTCAAGCCCGCGCGTGCGGCCTATGGCATGGCGCTCGATGCGTTCGCGCTGCCCAAGGCGCGCATCGGCTTCGCCGCTTTTGGCGGTTGGGATGCAGCGGGCGCGGCGTGGTTCGGCTATCGTACCGCGTGGGTGAATCGACTCGGCGTGCCGCGCGAGCCGATCGAACCGGGCCCGGCATTTGTCGGGCGGGGTATGGACGCGGTATTGGCGCTGGCCGGTATCGCCTGATTGCTGGGCGCGGCGACGGGCAGGGGAGTATCGATGCGGGTTCTGATTGTATTTGCGCACGCAGAACCCAGCAGCTTCAACGGAGCGCTGCTGCGCGCGGGTGTCGCGGCGCTCCTTGCTGCGGGGCATGAGGTCCAGGTCTCGGATCTCTACGCGATGGGGTTTGACCCGGTGTCGGATCGCCGCAACTTCGTCACCGTCGCCAACCCGGACCGGTTGGGCCAGCAAGCCGAGGAGGCTTATGCCAGCGCCAACAATGGGTTCGTTCCCGCGCTTCAGGCCGAAATGGACAAACTCGCCTGGTGCGACGTGCTGGTATTCCAATTTCCAATCTGGTGGCTTGGCCTGCCCGCGATCCTGAAGGGCTGGGTCGATCGCGTGTTTGCGGTTGGCCGGGCCTATGGTGGCGGGCGCTGGTTCGAGGGTGGATTTTTTGCGGGCAAGCGCGCGATGTGTGCGGTGTCGCTCGGCGGGTTGGAAGACGTCTATTCGGACAGCGGGGTATATGCGCCGATCGAGGACGTGCTTTTCCCGATTCATCGGGGTATTTTCGGCTTTACCGGGTTCAGCGTGATCGCCCCCTTCGCGGTTTATGGCCCGGGGCGGATCGATGCCACGGCGCGCGAAGCCTATCTTGAGCGCTATGTGGAACGTTTGTTGACGCTGGAGACCGCACCACTGCTCGAGTGGAAATAGCGCGGCTGGCTCCGTTCAGGCGATATGTGAAATCAGGCCATCGGAAAGCCAGGTACGAAGCAAATCTGCCGCGGTCGCGGCGCCGTCTTCCTCGCCAAGTTCGTCCACCAATTGCGTGCACAAGGCCGAAAAGGGCAAGCCCGCTAAGGCCAGCGAAAGGATCGCACGTTCGCGCTCTTCGATGCTGCGGAAATGCGGGGACAGTTCGTGCCGCCAAACCAGCAAAGCGCCGACCTGGGGTAAAATCTGGGCCGGGGGCGGGGTGTTACCCTCAGCAATCGCCGACCAGATCGCCCCGCTATTGGTGAGTGCCTTGCCGATGGTCAGTGTCGGCACGAAGCGCAGCACCGCAGCATCCCAGTCAATGTCAGCCAGCGTGGCGAGATCGACCGGGGACGCGTTGGCGCCGTCGAACGCCTGGCGGAGCGCTGAATCAAGCCATGCCAGCTCGGCCACTTCGCGATCGTCGGGATATAGGGCGGAAAGCGACGCCGCGAAATTGTGGCCATACCGGCCAAGCGTCCAGCTTTTCGGTGGATGCAGCGCAATATGGTGCAGCGCCGCCGCTTCGAACGCCTCTTCGCCCAGCCAGGCGGCGCATTTTTCATGGGTATCGCGCAGGCAATCAATCAATTGAGCGCGATAGGCATGGTGATAGACCGCAAGGCCCTCTTCGGCGGTCTCCGCGACATGGTGCGTAATCTGGTTTGGCGCGTCCGCCAGCCAGCCGCAAAAATCGCGTTGCAGGAGCGCCAGACTCATGCCGCCACCGCGTGGCGCACGCCGGCAATCTCCCGCGCGATCGCCAGTTCGACCAGCAAATCATCGAGCGGTGGAATGTGGTCGTCGCGTTCGATCATCGTCGCGGTAGGACCAAAGCGCGCGCACGCTTCGGCGTAAAGCGACCATACCGGGTCAGGAACGGGGGCGTCATGCGTGTCGATCAGCAGCGTCTTGCCGTGGCTATGCCCGGCCAAATGCATCTGGCGGATACGATCACCGGGGATGCCATCGAGATAGGCGATCGGGTCGAAACCGTGATTGGTGGCGCTGACGAAAATGTTGTTCACATCGAGCAGCAGATAACAGCCGGTACGCGCCGCCATTTCGGCGATGAATTCCCATTCGGTCCGGTTCGATTCCGGAAACGTGAGATAGCTCGACGGATTTTCGATCACGAGCGCGCGGCCAAGTGCCTCCTGCGCGTGGTGGATATTGGCGCAAACCACGTCCATCGCCTCGTCGGTATAGGGCAGGGGCAGCAGATCGTGCGAATTGAACCCGCCGAAACCGGTCCAGCACAGATGATCCGAAACCCATAGCGGATCGATCCGGTCCGCCAGCGAACACAGTCGGCGAAGATGCTCTTCGTCAAGGCCGTCGGCTGATCCGATCGACATGGAAACACCGTGCAACGCAACCGGGCAGCGTTCGCGAACGCGCTCCAGCATCACCAGCGGGCGACCGCCGTCGATCATGAAATTTTCTGAAATAACCTCGACGAAATCGAGCGGCACGGGCCGCGTCAAGAAGTCGTCGTAATGCTGCGGACGCAGGCCAAGGCCGAAGCCGGTAAAAGGCGCGATGGGATCGGGCAACGGGCTCACCATGCAGTCAAAAGGGAGGACGCGGTGCCATCCCTTCGCCAACGGAATGGGATGGCCCCGGTGTCACGGGACCGGTCAGGAGGACGACCGGCCCCGCAAACCTCAACCGTTACTTGGTTTCGGTCAGGCTGCCGCCCTGAGCCTTGCAAGCCTTCGCGGTCAGCGCCTTGAAGCCCTGGCCCTTGCACTCGTTCTGGCCCTTGCACTCATGCGCGCCGGACTTGCAATCCGACTGACCCTTGCAGCTATTCACGCCGTAGCAGTGAACAACCTTGCCAGCAGCCTGGGCAGGGGCCGTCACGGCAACACCAGCGACAGCAACGAGAGCGACGCTGCTAGCAATGCTTGCGGCTTTGAAAGTGATCATGAGATTTTCTCCGAAAGGGTTTGCCGAAGTGGCATTTTCCTATTCGGCGGTGTGTTCGGTCGGGTTACAATTTTCGTTGAAGGAATTTCTACCAGCGCAACAAACGTGGCCCAACCAGCGCGCCGAACACTGCGGCGCCGCCCATGCCGAGCGTGTACCACGTCAACACAAATGCCGCCGAGGTCTCGTCACACCGAAAGCTGTAGAGCAGTGCGGCAAAGGCACCCGAAGCAAGGCCCGCCGCGGCACCGGTAAGGCGCAAGCGCGTCGGTGCAAATCGCCGAAATGCCCAGATCAACCCGGCAAAAATCGGCGCGGCCAAAATCAGCACCCGCATCGAGCATCGCCGCCAGCTATCGCCTAGCCACATCGTCAGCCAATGCGATTGGGGAGCTGCCGCGAATTCCATCACCGCAATGACAGAAAGCAGGCCAACCGGAATCAGAAGCAACCACAACCAGCGGCTGCGCGTCGCCTCCGGGCGGGCAAGATGATAGGTGGCGAACAACGCGATCAGGGTAAAGGACAGCGTGTATGCCCATTTCATCCAGATCGCATAACCATACATCGCGGTCGTCAAATCATGACGCAACCCAAGGCCAAGCACCACGACAAGCGCGGTAATGGCGCCACCGATTGCGAGCGCGACGAACAGCCGCCGCTCGATCATGTGCGGAGCAACGGGGCGGACGCCCGTCGAGAGCGATTGGATCAGGTCGTCGGTGTTCATCACGAAAGTCCCAATCGGGCGGCGAGCGATTTCAGCCCGCGGTGCACCGAAATTTTCACATCTGATTCGCTCATGTCATGCCGGTTGGCCGACTCTGCAACGCTGAGGCCATCGACCTTGGTTTCGCGAATTGCCCGAGCCTGCTTTTCCGGAAGAACGTCGAGCAGGCTGTCGACATCCATGCGGGCCGATATCGCGTCTTCAAAGCCTTCGGCCGCCAGAATATCCTCCAGCCCCTCGATCGGCACAGTCGCCCGCCGCCGCCGAAAGTGATCGACCATCTTGTAGCGCGCGACCGCATACGCCCATGCCGTGAACGGTCGGCTTGTGTCGTACGTTGCGCGTCGCGTGTGAATGGCAATCAGTGTTTCCTGCACGAGATCCTCAACATCTTCCGCAGCATCACGAAGGCGGCGGCCAAAAAAGGAGCGCAGCAAAGGCGCGAGGATATCCAGCAGGGTCCGATAGGCCCGGGCGTCCCCTGAGAGACCGCCGAGCATCATCGCTCGCAGTTGTTCTTCACTCGCCCGCACGTGCACTCCTAAGGGCCATTCGCGTCGTCCCAACGTTTGGTTACAGCCAACCGTTCGAATCGCGAGACATTTTTTGATTTCGCGGGCGACGGTCGGTTTTTATGGATCGTTGTAACCGAGAAGTGCGCCCCGGCGAATAGCGATTGAGGCCGCGCCCCTGCGGCTTCCCGCCTGCCGCGCAGCGATCACCCCCCCCCTTCCCAGATCGGTGTGCGGCAGGCGCGATTTCGCCGCTTCAAGCTTACAAGGAAGATGATCCGATGACTTCTCGCTCCAGTGTTGCGCTCACCGCGCTGCTCGTTGCCTCGCTCGGTGCCGGTGCTGCCCAGGCGCAGACCGCCGCCAAGCCGATGGAAAAGTGCTACGGCGTCAGCCTCGCCGGCAAGAATGACTGCAAGGCCGGTGCCGGCACGAGCTGCGCGGGTACTTCGGTCCGCAACTATCAGGGCGATGCGTGGAAGCTGGTTCCGGCTGGCACCTGCACCAAGATCAAGACGCCCAAGGGCTTCGGTTCGCTGACTCCGAAGGCCTGATGCCATGACCCTCACTGCAGGCCTGGGGTTCAAGCTTGAGCATCTCGATGCGGTGCTTGCCGCGCGTAACCCGGGCCTGTGGTTCGAGGTTCATTCTGAAAACTATATGATGGACGGCGGGCCCCGGCTCGCCGCGCTGGAGGCGGTTCGGCGCGAGCACCCGGTCTCGCTGCATGGCGTCGGGTTGTCGCTTGCCTCGGTAACGCCGCCCGACCCCGACCATGTTGCGCGCCTGGCCCGTCTCGCGGAGCGGATTGAACCGTGTGCCGTGTCGGACCACCTCGCCTGGACGCGGTCCGGCGGGGTCGAGCACGGTGACTTTTTGCCGTTTCCGCGCTCCCGTTCGGCGCTTGCGTGCGTGGTCGACAATATCCAGCGCGTGCAGGACGTGCTGCGGCGTCCGCTGCTGGTTGAAAACCCCTCAACCTATATCGACCTGCCGGGGCACGCTTTTGACGAAGCCACCTTCCTTGCCGAAATGGTACAGCGAAGCGGCTGCGAATTGCTGCTCGACGTCAACAATGCCTTTGTGTCCGCGCACAATCTCGGGGGTGATGCACAGGCGTATCTGGACGCGCTGCCGGCGGCGGCGATCCGCGAAATTCATCTTGCCGGCCATTCGCCTGATCCTGATGGCGCGACCGGACTGTTGATCGATACGCACGACGCTCCGATCGTCGATGCGGTGTGGCAGCTTTACGCGCGCTTGATCGACCGCATCGGCGCTCGCCCCACCTTGATCGAGCGCGACGACCATATACCCCCGTTTGAGCAGTTGATGGTGGAACGCAATCGCGCAGCGGCGTTGCTCGCTTATGATAGCGCGCGCGCGGAGCTGGTCGATGCTTAGCCTGGTCGCGTTTCAACGCGACTTCGCGGCGGCATTGCGCGCGGCCACGGTTGCCGAACCCGCCGCCTTGACGATCCACCGAAACACCGGTGCGCGGGCTGCAATTGATGCCTTGGCCGCCAATTATCCGGTGGTTCTCGCATTGTTTGGCGAAGAGCCCTTCGCGGCCTGTGCCCAGGCATATTTGCAGGTGTCGCCGCCATGCGAACCGCGCCTCAGTCATGTCGGGGCGGGATTCGCGATGTTTTTGCGGAGTTATCCGCCGGTCCAGGATATCCTGTGGATCGCGGATGTCGCGGCGCTGGAGCGCCTGTGGTTGGAGAGCCTGTTTTCTGCGGATGCCGCAATTCTCGATGGCGCGGCATTGCTGCAGCAAGGGGTGAATGACGAAACCCGGCTTGTGCTGCATCCGGCAACGCGCTTTGCGCCTTTCGCGTCGCCCGCTGTCAGTATCTGGCACGCCCATGCGTCGGAAGACCCGAACGCGCTCGAGATGATCGAATGGCGTCCCGAAACCGCCCTGGTGACCCGACCCGGTCAGGCCGTTGAAATCGATGCGGTGGGGCCTGGCGGGCTGGCGTTTCTCAAAGCCGTTGCCGCCGGGCAACCTCTGGTCGGTGCCGGAGCTGCGGCGTTCGACGCTGACCCGGAGGTTGATCTTCAAACACTGTTCGCTCGCCTGATGGAGAGCGGCGCATTTACGCCCACCCTTTCTGATCGGAGTCCATCATGATCCTCGACCTTTACCGCCGCGCCGGCGGTGCGTTTGCACGGCTGGTTCCAGACGCGCTTTTGCTGTTGCTTGCGCGGCTGGCGATCGCTTCGATCTTCTTCCTTTCGGGGCGGACCAAGGTCACGGGCGTGCTGACGCTGACCGATTCCACCTACGAACTGTTTCGGACCGATTACGCGCTGCCGTTCATTTCGCCCACCATCGCGGCGCCGATGGCGGCATATTCGGAGCATATCTTCCCGATCCTGCTGGTGTTGGGTTTGTTCACCCGCCCCGCCGCAGCAGCGCTGCTGGGGATGACGCTGGTAATCGAAGTGTTCGTGTACCCCGATGCGTGGTCGACGCATTTGAGCTGGGCTGCGTTGTTGCTGCCGTTGATCGCGCGTGGCGGCGGTGCGTGGTCGCTCGACAGAATTTTTAAAATCGAAACGCACGTGTAACCTTTGGATGCCTCGCAACGAAATTGGGAGTTGGAGGATCCGATGAACGAACCCGAATTCCACACAATTCTGAGCTCGCTGAACGTTTCGGTGAACAGTTTTTTCCGGTTGGCGCTGAAGCATGGCCATTCGCTGACCGGCAATCGCAGCGACGGTATCGAGGTGCATTATGTCCTTGCCGGGACGATGCGTCTGGTGATTCCGCGTCAGCCTGATGTCGTTTGCGGGCCAGGAAGCATCGTGCTCCTGCCGCCCGGCATCGAGCGCACGATTGTGCCCGCGCAAGAGCCGGTGGCGGGCGTTGCGGGAAAAGATCTTCTGATCGCGACGGGGACGGTTTCGGCGCGCGTCAGCGGGACATTCGGGCTGCTGGATTCGGTGAGCGAGCCCATCGTCGAGACGCTGGGCGAGTCCGCGCTGATCCAGCAAATTTGTCATCTGATGATCGCCGAGGTCGAAGCAGGAGGGCACGGGTCTCGTGCGCTCGCGGATGCCTTGATGCGGGTGTGTGTCGTGATGACCCTGCGGCAGACGTTTTTGCGCGCGGAGGGCAGCAACGGGCTGTTTGGCGCGCTACGCGATCCGCGCCTGGGCAAAGCGATCCTCGCGGTCATCGCAAATCCGGCTGCGCCGCATACCGTATCCAGCCTGGCCGGTGCAGCGTCGATGAGCCGATCGGCCTTTGCGCGCGAATTCGCGGCGAACCTGGCGATGACGCCGATGGCGTTTGTTGCTCGGGCCCGGTTGCAACAAGGGGCCGATTTGCTGAATGGCACTCGGCTGCCGGTGAAGATGATCGCCGCCAATATCGGTTTTGCCAGCCGCAGCCACTTCAGCCGGGCCTTTTCGGCGGCTTACGGCGCCGACCCAAGCAGTTTCCGCCGTGCCGGTGGTGAGCAACGCCACATGGAAGGAATGCAGCGCAACGGTGCGGCATCGCCACCTTTCCAATCCTATGCTCGCGCAGGAGAGCGATAATGACTGGTTTGACTTCCCGCCTTGGCCTGACGGCCGGGATTGCCACTGTGTTCGTAGCGGCACTGGCAGGCGTGGGATCGTTTCTTCCGGCGGCGGCGGATGCTGCCGATGCTGCACATCCAACGGTTGTCGAACTGTTCGAAAGCCAGGGCTGCTCAAGCTGCCCGCCGGCAAACGCGAACGTCAATGCCATCGCGGATCGCCCCGATATCCTCGCGCTCAATTTCGGGGTAACCTATTGGGATCAACTTGGCTGGAAGGACACGTTCGCGCAGCCAGCCTTTACCGCGCGGCAATGGGATTACGCGCGCGCGGGCGGTCGTGGGCAGGTGTTCACCCCGCAAATTATCATCGACGGTCACGATTCGCTGGTCGGCGATAATGCGCAGGAACTGGCATCGGTGATCCGTGCCAGCCGACGCGGCGCATCGGGCCCGGCCATCGCGCGCGGGGCCGGCGGCGTTACGCTGGCGGCGGGCACCACGTCTGCACCGGCAACGGTGTGGCTGGTCCGGTACGATCCTCGCGTTCAGCTCGTGCCGATCCGTGCGGGCGAAAATGGTGGGCGAACCCTGCCGCATCGCAATGTCGTCCGTTCGCTCGAGGCGATCGGGACCTGGACCGGGCGTGCGCAATCTTATCGCATCTCGCAAGCCCCCCGCGCCGATTTGCGCGAGGCGATTCTGGTCCAACAGGGCAAGGGCGGCCGCATTTTGGCGGCGCAGCGCCTGTAACGGGTCCGTGCGGGGTCGCGTCAAGCGACCCCGTGCAACCCCGGATACCCTTCCGGGCGTGGCACCGGGCCATCCCAGAGGAAGCGACGCTCCGATTCGGCGATCGGCACGTCGTTTACCGAGGCCTCGCGGCGACGCATCAGGCCGTTTTCCGCAAACTCCCATTGCTCGTTGCCGTAGCAACGATACCATTGGCCATCGGTGCGGCATTCGTATTGAAAGCGAACTGCGATGCGGTTGTCGGTGAAGGCCCACAGGTCCTTGACCAAGCGATACTCTTCCTCGCGCGCCCATTTTTCGGTGAGCAGGTCGATAATTGCGTTACGCCCGCGCAAGAAGCGGTCGCGGTTCCGCCATTCGCTGTCGATCGTATAGGCGAGTGCCACGCGGGCCGGATCACGGCTGTTCCAGGCATCTTCCGCCGCGCGGACCTTCAGCAACGCCGTCTCGCGGGTAAAGGGCGGGAGCGGCGGGCGCGGAATTTCGACGGTCATATATAATCTCCCCGATTGGCGATGCGGTCGCGTAAAACTTTGTTTTCGGCTTCAAGTTCGGCGAGGCGTGCGCGCATCGGGGCGACCGCTTCGGCGATTTCGCGCTCGGTAAAGCGTGGCGTCAAATGCTGCGGGCAGTTCCAGTCGAACGCTTCCAATTTCAAGACGAAGGCCCGTTCGGGGACGCCACGATAGCCGGGTAAGGCGAGGGCCTCTGCCAGGGCAGCGTCTGCGGCGAGATCGCGCGCTTCGATCCGGGCATAGAGTTTAAGCCGCCGTCGCGCCGGATAATCCATCAGAATCAGCGCGACACGGTCATTCACCGAGGTATTGCCAAGGCTGATATATTGGCGGTTGCCGCGAAAATCGGCAAAGGCCAGCGTCGTCTCGTCGATCATCTTCAAAAAGCCCGCCGGCCCACCGCGATGTTGGACATAGGGCCAGCCGGTTTCCGACACGCTTGCCATGTAAAAGCTGTCGCGTGCGGCGATGAAGGCGCGCTCGGCAGGACCGAAACGATCGAAGGTGCGGTTGGCACCGACGTTATCGTACAATCCCGCGCTGCCATTGGCGGCTTGAGCCGCGTGAACGCTGGGGGTCGTTGCAATGTCGAGGAAACCGTAGGGCACTGGGGACTCCCCAACAGGGAATGCCGCCGACGGGAACCTATGAAGGTCCCCGCCGGCGGCCAAAACAATCAGGCCGCGTCTGCGGTGCTGACCACGGGGAAATCAATGTCGGTTTCGGCGACATTGTTGATGTAGTTGGTCAGCACGTTGAGCGCGACCGAGGCGACGATTTCGATCACCTGCGCATCGGAGAAGCCCGCACCACGGACAGCGGCGACATCGCCATCGCTGACCTTGCCGTGCGCAGTCAGGACCTGACGCGCAAACACGATCGCCGCATCGGCCTTCGCATCGCCCGAGTGACCGGCGCGGTTCAGCGCGATTTCGGCGTCGTCGATTTTGGCGAGGTTGAGACCCAGATAGGTGTGCGCCGACAGGCAGTAATCGCAGCCATTGGCCTGGGCCGTGGTGATGGCAATCCGCTCACGGGTCTTGGCATCGAGCGTATGGCCAAGCGCGCCGTTGAGACCGAGATAGCCCTCCAGTGCTGCGGGGCTGCTGGCGACCAGGCGGAAAAGATTGGGAACCGACCCAAGCTGCTTTTCGACAGCGTCGAGCAGCGGCTGCGATGCGGCGGGGGCGTCTTCACGAGCAAGAATAGCAAGGCGGGACATCGAATTTTCTCCGTGCAAGCGGCTGGATGCGGCCTGCCCATAGAAGATGGCATTTGAGGCGGGTTGTGATAATTGGATCATTATACACTTCACTCATGCGAATTTCGGGATAATTATGGACCGGCTTGATGAGTTGCGAACCTTCGTTGCGGTGGCGGACCGGGCGAGCTTTGCCGAGGCTGCGCGCCTTTTGCGAATTTCGCCGACTGCGGCGAGCCGGGCGGTGGCGTCGCTTGAGGCGTCGCTCGGCACGGCTTTGCTGCGCCGCACAACCCGCTCGGTCCGGTTGACGGAGGATGGCGCGGCCTATCTCGAGCGATGTCGCGCGGCGCTGCTGGAGCTCGACGATGCGGCGCTTGCGTTGCGGGGGGATGGTGCCACGCCCGGTGGAACGCTGGTCATCACCGCGCCGGCTTGCTTTGGACGGCTGCATATTCTGCCACTGGTGGACGGCTTGCTGCGGGCGCATCCGCTGCTGCGTGTGTCGCTGACGCTGGTCGATCGCGTTGTTCGGCTGGTTGATGAAGGGATCGATGTCGCGGTGCGGATCGGCGACCTCTCCGACAGTGCGCTGCACGCGCTCAAGGTTGCGGAAGTGCGGCGAATTTTGGTGGCGAACCCGGCCTACCTTGCCGCGCGCGGCACTCCGGCGAATATCCCGGCCCTGCACGATCATGACCTGATTTCGTTCGCGGAAATCGACCGCGCGCCGGAATGGCGGTTCGGCCCGTCCGGTTCCCCGGCGATCCGGATCGAACCGCGCTTGGTCGTCAACACCGCCGATGCGGCGATTGCGGCGGCAATCGCGGGCTTGGGCATCGCACGCGTATTGTCGTATCAGGCGATCGACGCGATCACCGATGGCGCGTTGGTGACGGTCCTTGACGAAGTCGCCGCGCCGTTGATGCCGGTGCATCTGGTCTATCAGGCCAATCGCCGTGCATCGGTCAATGTCCGGGCCATGATCGATGCCGCGCGGAGCCATTTTGCGGGCATCGATCTCACAGGGCAACGTGACGTCGGTATTGCGACGGCTCGGGAATAAAAGCGCAGTGGCGCCCGTCTGCCACCATGCGCAACATCCCCGAGGCCAATTACGGCCGGGTCGATCGTTCGCGCCGGGATCGATCATGACATATTCAACGTTTGACAGCGAGGATTGCGCGCAGGCGCGGGCGAAACCGCGACGCTTTGACCGGGTGACGATCGGGCTGCACTGGATCACCGTGCTACTGATCGTCGGGTTGTTTGCCAGTATCTGGAGCCTGGAAGCGGTCGAGGATGGGGAGACGGCGGCGCTGCTGTTGACGCTGCACCGCTCGCTTGGCGTCGCATTGTTGCTCGCGGCTGTGACGCGCTTGGGCTGGCGTCTATCGCGCGCTTATTTGCCGCCTTTCCCCGCGACGATGGGGCAGGTGCAGCAAGGGGCGGCGAAACTCAGCGAATATGGGCTCTACGCCCTGATGTTCGTTCAGCCGCTAACCGGGCTGGTGCAAAGCTTCACGCGCGGAAAGGCGTTCGTGGTTCTGGGGGCCACGATGCCGGTCGTGATGGAGCGCGACAAGGCGCTGACCCGGCTATTCCACGATCTCCACGAAAACGTCGCCTGGGTTCTTCTCGGGCTGATCGCGCTGCATGTTCTCGCGGCGCTGTTCCATCGTATCGTGGTCAAAGACGAAGTGCTGCAATCGATGCTGCCGTGGTCGACCGGGACTGTGCGAAAAGCGGGCAGGGCGCGGAACGAAGGTGTGTCTGCAGGCCGCCCGGTCAGCATGGCCGAGTAGGGCCCATTCTGGTCCGGGCCGCGGATTCCGCTCTATATGAGGACTGGGCACGGTGAATGAGACCTGCCCAGTCCTTGGGGGGGCCTTCACACGAGTGCGGCGTCGGTGACTTTTTTCTCGGGCCTGGAATAAAAGCGGGAGTGCGTCCGTCTTCTCTCCTGAACCCCCATCTTGGAGTGCACATCATGGACCTTTTTGACAATCCAACCGATCGCCGCGATGCCTTGAAGTGCATGGCCTGGGCCGGCACCGGCGCACTCTGGGCGCTGTCCGGCGGTGTCGCCTCCAGCGCGATGCTGGGCGCTGGCAAGGGCAGCAGTGCGGCGGCAAGCTTCACCTTCCTTCAGCTCAGCGACAGCCATGTCGGTTTCGCCAAGCCCGCCAATCCGGATGCGCGCGCGACCTATCGCGAGGCGGTGTCCAAGGTCATCGCGATGCCGGAAAAGCCGGACTTCATCATCCACACCGGCGACATCACGCAATTGTCGCGCGACCAGGAATTCGACGATGCCGACCAGATTCTGAAAGAGGCCGGTATCCAGACCTTCCATGTTCCGGGCGAGCACGACATGCTCGACGAGGGCAATGGCAAGGCTTTCCTCGCGCGCTACGGCAAGGGCAGCAAGGGCGCTGGCTGGTTCAGCTTCGACCATAAGGGCGTCCACTTTGTCGGCCTGGTCAATGTCGCCGATCTCAAGCCCGGCGGTGCCGGGCGGCTCGGGGCCGAGCAGCTTGCCTGGTTGGCGAAGGATCTGGCGGGCCATGCCTCCTCGACGCCGATTGTCGTCTTCGCACACATTCCGCTGTGGATTCTCTACGCTGAATGGGGCTGGGGCACCGATGATTCGGCGCAGGCGCTGACGCATCTGCGGCGCTTCGGCTCGGTCACGATCCTCAACGGCCACATCCACCAGATCGCGCAGAAGGTGGAGGGCAATATGATCTTCCACACCGCCCGGTCGACCGCATTCCCGCAGCCTATGCCAGGCACGGCGCCGTCACCCGGCCCGCAAGTGGTTCCGGCGGGGCAATTGCGTGACTTGCTCGGCATTACCGAAGCGACCTTCAAGCGTGGCGAGCATCAGATTGCGCTCGTCGACAAAACGCTTTCGGCTTAATTGGAGATACCCCCGATGTTCCCTTACCGTATCGTTCTTTTGGCCGCCCTTGCTGGAACGGTCGCGGCTCCTGCAGTCAGTCGGCCTGCGCTTGCGCAGGCGGCGGCGGTTGCCGCGCCGACGGTCCACATCTCCAACTTCACCTTCGGGCCGGAAACGCTGAAGGTGAAGGTTGGGCAAACCATAACCTGGGTAAATGACGACGACATCCCCCACACGGTTGTCTCGGGCACCAAGCTGTTCAAATCGAAGGTGCTGGATACCGGTGACTCCTTCACCTTCACCTTCACCAAGGCGGGAGCCTATGGCTATTTCTGCTCGCTCCATCCGCACATGACGGGCAAGGTGATGGTCACGGCTTAAGAGAGGCAAAGCGATGCGCGGTGGAGTGGCGTGATGGACCGGCGCGGCAGCATATTTCGGCCCCGGCTTGTCTTCAATGGGCGGGCGCGGGCGGGGGATGCCGCCGTTTCGGACGAGGCACGGCGCTTTCGCGAGGTGATGCTACCGCACCTCGATGCGGCCTATAGCTTGGCGCGTTACCTCACCGCGGACCCGACAGCGGCGGAAGACATCGCTCAGGAAGCCTTTCTCAACGCCTTCCGTGCCTTTGGAAGCTATCAGGGCGGGTCGGCCAAGGCGTGGCTGTTCGCGATCGTGCGCAATTGCTGGCGTGACCGGGCGCGTGCCGCAATGGCGCGCAGCCGGGTTCTGATCGATCAGGCGGGGCTGAGCGAGGGCCAGGCTGCGGCGATCGACAATTATCCCGATGAGGGGGAAACGCCCGAAGCCGCATTGCTTCGTCAACAGGAAGTGGAAGGTGTTCGCACCGTGATCGCCGCCCTGCCGGAACCCTTCCGGGAGGCGCTGGTCCTGCGGGAAATGGAACAGATGTCGTACCGTGAAATTGCCGCCGTGACCGAGGTTCCGATCGGAACCGTGATGTCCAGACTGGCGCGGGCGCGGGATATGCTCGCGACATTGCTGTTGCCGCAGCGCGACGCGCCGCAGGAGGAATGCGCATGACCGCGTGTGAGGACCGGCTGCTCCACCTGCACGCACTGCTCGATGGTGAGCTAGATGCGGTGAACAGCGTCGCATTTGAGGCGCATTTGAAAAGCTGTGTCGGCTGCGCTGAAGAATTTGCGCGGCTGGAGAGGGTGAGCGAGCAGGCGCGCGATCCGGCGCTGCAATACCGGGCTCCATCATCGCTGCGCGCACGGATCGAGGCCGATATAGCTGCGCAGCGGCCTGCGCAATCGCGCTCTGTTCCACCGACGGTCCGGAAATCGGTCAGCTCGTGGATGGCGGGAGGCGCCGTAACGGCGCTGGCGGCGAGCCTGGCTTTGCTGGTTGCCGTGCCGCAACTCACCACGGGCTCGGTACAGGATCAACTTGTCGCCAACCATGTACGGTCGTTGTTGGCCAATCACCTGACCGACGTCGCCACTTCGAACCGGCACGTCGTAAAACCGTGGTTCAACGGGCGGATCGATTTCGCGCCGCCGGTGCCCGAACTCGCCGGACAGGGATTTCCGCTGGTCGGGGGGCGGCTGGATTATCTGGATGGCCGGGTTGTCCCGGCGATCGTCTATCATCGGCGTTTGCACACCATCAACCTGTTCGTGCTGCCTGCGGGCAGCTTTTCGTCGCCTGTTGGCATCATCACCCGGCGCGAGGGCTATGGTCTGGAGCGTTGGACGAGCGGGGGCCTGGAATTTTGGGCGGTTTCGGACATCGACTCGCACGAACTCGAGCAATTCCGCGATGCCTTCGTGCGGGCGACGGGGTGACCGATACCCCGACGCCACGCGCGTTTTAGTGCGCTTCTCCTCCGCACGGGCGGCACTTGCGTTGTCCCGGTAATCAGGCCGCAGCAATTTCGCGCAGGGCCTGCTCGAAGGCTTCGGGAGGTTGTCCGCCCGAAATGAGATAGCGCTCGTTGATGACGATCGCGGGGACCGCGTTAATCCCGCGTGACTGCCAAAGCTGTTCGGCGGCGCGAACCTCGCGCGCATATTCGTCGCTTACGAGAATCTCGGTGGCGCGTGCGGGATCGAGCCCAACCGTCGCGGCAATTGCGACCAGCACCGCATGGTCCGACGGGTCCTGTTGATTGGTGAAATAGGCTTCGAACAGTGCGCGTTTTAGCGCTGCCTGTTTGCCCTCAAGCTCCGCCCAGTGCAGCAGTCGGTGGGCGTCGAAGGTATTGTAGATCCGGCTGGTGTCGCTCATGTGCATCGTAAAGCCGAGATCGGCGGCGCGTTGCCGGATCATCGCGCGGTTGGCCGCCGACTGTTCCGGCGTCGCGCCATATTTTTCGGCGACATGCTCCCCGATATTCTGGCCGTCCTTGCCCATGTGCGGATTGAGCTCGAAGGGTTGGAAGGTGATGTCGGCGTCGATCAAGTCGCTGGTCCGCGACAGCGCTTCCTCCAGCCCGCGCAGCCCGATGATGCACCACGGGCAGGACACGTCGGAAACGAAATCGATCTTCATCGGCTTTGGCATGAGGCACCATCTGGGGCTGGAGGAGCGTTGAACCACAATGTGGGGTTTTCCGCGGAAAAATGCACCTGTCGATATTACTTGTAATCAATTAAATTGTACACAATATAAATGTGCGTCCGACACCCGCATTTTCTCAAGGAGACGATCATGAGCACGCTCTATCACACCAAGGTAACCGCCGTCGGCGGTCGTGGCGGTACAGTTCGCAGCGAGGACGGCCTGCTCGACCTCCAGCTCGCGCTCCCCACCTCGCTCGGTGGCAAGGGCGGGGCGACCAATCCCGAGCAATTGTTTGCCGCCGGCTATGCCGCCTGCTTTGGAAATGCCGTAATCCACGTGACGCGCGGCAAGACCGAGAAGGTCAAGGATGGCGACATCGTCGTGGCGGCGGAGGTTGGCTTGTCGCCCAACGCGTCGGGCGGCTTCGTGCTTTCGGTCGCGCTCGACGTGACGATTACCGGGCTCGACCAGGCCAGCGCGGAGGCCATCGTCGCGGCGGCCCATGCCGTCTGCCCCTATTCTAATGCGGTAAAGGGCAATATCGACGTCAAGATCACCGTTACCACCAGGTGACCGACACGGAGGCGGCAATGCGCGAAGACGATGATTTCCTGCGGCTCGACCTGCAGGTGTGCTTCCCGCTTTATGCCGCCTCCAACCTGTTCAGCCGGCTTTATCGCCCGGTGCTGGCCAAGCTCGGACTAACTTATCCACAATATCTGGTGATGCTGGTGCTGTGGGAGCAGGCACCGCAAAGCGTCGGTACGCTCGGCGAGCGGCTGCATCTCGACAGCGGGACGCTGACGCCGTTGCTCAAGCGGATGGCGGCGGCGGGGCTGGTAACGCGCCAGCGCGACGCCACCGATGAACGGCGCGTTTTGGTGGGGTTGACCGAACAAGGCGAGGCGCTGCGGGACGCGGCGCGCGATGTGCCCTTGACGCTGGTGAGCGGCCTCGCTTTGTCACCTGGGGACCTGACCGAATTGCGAGCCACCGTGCAGCATCTGGTCGGGGTGCTCGCCGCCGCCGAGGCAACGATTGCCGCGAGCTGAATCTTGCGCGGATCGCGGCGCGGTTCCATGATCCGCCGATGCGCAGTACGTCCTCCACTACGACCGTCCGGCTCTATTATCTCGATGAGAGCGACCCGGTTGCGCAAACGCTCTTCTATGGCCCGCTGGCCGAGGCAGTGGCGATTGCGCGCCAGCAACCGGAGGACGTTCAGTCCGGGCTCTGGTTTGCGACCGACAACGACGTTGTTCCGTTCCTCGATCTGGATGACGGCTGACGGAGCGTATCCCCGCCTCGTTCGCAGGCCCGCTTTCGTCGCTGTTACGCCGCTCGGCGGGTAAGGCTGCGGCGCAGATGCGCCAGCGGGGCCGCGTCGTCGAACACCACATCACCGTCGCGATCGACAATACCAAGACTGGCGAACAGGCTGTCGAGATCGGTTACCACGCGTTGCCCGGCGAAGCGTGTGTAGAGGCGGGTGAGCGTGTTGGTCCCGGTTGCCGCATCGCCTGCGGCCATCAATTGCTCGGGTGTCCAGTCGACATGGTTGCCGCCGCTCTGTCGGTTGATCGCGCGCATGGCGTCCCGCAGCGAGTGTCGCCCACCGCTTGCGCGCGCGATGTCGACCTCTGCCTGCAGCCAGAAGGTTGCGCCGCCCCAATACAGCCTTGCCCACCTTTTCGTGCCGTTCATGCCGTCATCGTCGGGGCCGGGTTCGCCCTTTGGCATACCAACGAGCGACTGACGCCAAACCTCCCGCTCGGAGAGGTACCCGGCGCGCGCCCGCGCAATCGGCTCGATATAGGTGGCATTGCCTTCCTGGAGCCACAACGCCCGCCGGGGAAGGTCGGGCAGGGCGGCGTGCAGCATCTCGTGTGTCAGAATCCAGTCACGCGCGAACGCCGCGGTGTCCGCCGAACGCCCGACATGAATACGTGTCGCCGATCCCGCATAGCCAAAGGTCGTGGCGTGCCCCACGCTATCGCCGTCCTGCGCGATGACGAGGAGACCATAATGCTGTACCGGAAAGCGCCCGAAATAGCGGGTCACCGCATCGGCCGCTTGCCCGATCCAGGCACGAACACGTTCGCGATCCACGCCGGGCGCACCGTCGGCGAAGACCAGCGCAATTTCACCACCCGCCTGCGCAATCCGCTCGACGGGTTGATTGGCAAGGGCCGCATAAAGATCATCGGGATCCTCATACGTTGGCGCAGCATTTGTCTGCGCCAACGCAGCGGCACCCACCACACCTATCCCAAGGGCCGCGATTGCGCCTCGGCGCGTGAGCATGGTGCGGCGCACCTTAGCGGAGCGCGTTTATTGCCAGCTCACGAATTTGCGCGGGATCGGTAATGCCAACCACACGGCCCGTTTCCTTGGCCCCCTGAAACGCGATCAGCGTGCTCTGCCGGGAAACACCGAGCGCCTTCTTTTCTGCCGTCTGATGATCGTAATCGAGCCGCAGGATCTGGAGTTTCGCATAAGCGGGATCAGTCGCCATAGCGTCGATCGTCGGTGCCTGCGCCCGGCAAATTGGGCACCACGGCGCGTACACATCGATCAACACCGATTGGCCCCGCGCCTGCGCCGCCTTGAGCGCGGCAAGGCTGAATGGCTTGACGGGTTGCGCTACAGCCGGGGCCGCGATGCAAAGGACGGCGGCGAGGGGAACAAAGCGAGCGAGCGACATCAAAATTTCCTTGGCGATTGGGGAGGCAATGGCCCCCTGTGCAGGGGGAGCGCTGGCGATCAATATGTGGTGGTGAGGTCAGTGAGCCAGTCGGGCGAGATGCTGACGATGAACCCTTCAAACAGCCGGTCCCCGCCGGTCAGAATGAGCACACCGACGATGATGAGCAGCGCGCCGAGCACACGCTTGCCGCCTTTGCCCGTGCTCATCAGGCGACCGCGCCACCGCGACAGGAAACCGCGCGTTGCGGTGGCGATCAGCAGCAGCATGGTCGCGATGCCGACGCCAAATGCCGCCATCACCAGGGCCACTTCGGCGAGGTTCTGCCCCTGCGCGGCGAGCACGGTCGCCGCGCCCAGCGTCGGCCCGACACACGGGCTCCACACGAGCCCGAGCAACACCCCGATCCCGGCCTGCCCCGCGAGGCCGAACCGTTCGAGCCCGGATTGGCGCTGCCCGGCCCAAGAGGCGAGCGGTGTCGCGATGCGGGAGAGCAAATCCTGCACCCGTTGCATCATCAGAACAACGCCTGCCAGCAGTAGGATTACCGCGCCCACTTGCCGCACGATTTCGCCGTCAAAGCCCGAAGACGCGCCGAGCACGGCGACCGCGAAACCAACCAGGGTAAAGGACGCAACCAGGCCGACCGCGAGGGCAAAGGGCCCCCATTTGTGGCGCTGCGCCGCGCTGCCGATGACGATCGGCACCAGCGGCAGAACGCAGGGCGACAGGATGGTTAGTGCCCCCGCCGCAAAGGCGAGGGCTGGACTGAGACCGCTTGCCACGGATCAGCGATCGGTCGAGGCGATGAGATCGGCGATCTTCACCTTGTCGGTCATATAGGCAATCCGCCCGGTCTCGCGCTTGCCGTGAAAGGCGATCAACGTCGCTTGCTTGCGGACGCCAAAGCTCCGCCACACATCCTTTTGCGTGTCATAGTTGATGCGGAACACGATCAGCTTGGGATAGGCTTCAGGCGTTGCGACGCGTTTGATCGTCCGCGCTTGCGACCCGCAAACCGGGCACCACCAGGCATGAACGTCGAGCAGGATCGGGCGCCCCTGTGCCTGCGCTGCCTCAAACTGTGCGCGATCGAACGGAGCAAACTCGGCCGCCTGTGCAGGCATGGCGGCGCTGACGGTGATAGAGGTCGCGAGAGCGACGGCGGCGGCGCGAAAGAATGACATGACCGAACTCCCAAATGCCCCGGCGGGGTCTTGAACTTCCATTCGGTGCGTTGGCAGGTCCGGTTACAGGCGTGCTCAATTGAGCTGGCGCGGTTGCGCCAGCAATGCCGCCGTGCTGGCCACCACCAGGAACACAAGCATGGGCCAGCCGTGGGCGAGTATGTCCACCGCGTGCCCGCCGCGCAGCAGCGCCTCACGCGCGGCGCGGATGAAGTGGGTAAGCGGGAAGACCCCGCCGATCCAGCGTGCCCATTCCGGCAAGGTTTCGAACGGATACAGAAAGCCCGACAGCAGCATCGCCGGCAGATAGAAAGCGACGGCGCCCTGCAACGCGGCAAGCTGCGTTCTTACCCGGACGGAGATCGCATAGCCCAGTGCAACGTGCGCTGCGGCGAACAAGGGGAGCAAGAGGATCAATGCAGCCACGCTGCCGCGCACCGGCAGACCGAACAGCAGCACGCCTGCGGCCAGCACCAGCAAACCCTGTGCCGTGCCGATCGCCGCATAGGGGAGGAGCTTGCCCACAAAGGTGTCTCCCCGGCTGATCGGGAGCGCGAGCAAGGCTTCCCAACTGCCCGTCTCACGATCGCGCGCCAGGCTCAGGCTGCCCAGCATGACCATTGCGATCATCACCGTTACGCCGATCAGCGCGGGCAGAAAGGTCCAGTCCGCGCGCGCATCGGCGTTATACAGCCGTTCCACCGCAAAGCCGGGCCCGCTGTCGGCGGCATCCGCGCGCTCGGCCAGCCCATGCCAATATCCCGCCTCGATCCGGGCGACGGCCACGTTGGTCAATACCGGGTTTGTCCCGTCAACCACGATACGGAGCGGACGCTGGACCTGGGTCGGATTGGCGAAAGAGCGCAGCGCGGGCACCTCGATGCCAATCAACGCGTGGCCGCTGCGGACTGCGCGCTCGGCGGCACCGGGTGTCGAAGGGCCATCGAGGATTTCCAGCCCGGGCAAGCGCCGGAGCGCGCGCGCGGCATCGGCGGCGTTGGCGGGTGTCGGTGCGGCGATGGCAACGCGCACGCTCGCCACATTGGGGCGAATTGCATAGCCGAACAGCAGCACCTGCAACGCAGGCACCACCACCAACAGGGTAAAGGTCGTGCGGGATCGTAGCAGTCGCAGCACCTCGACCCGGGCGATCGCCGTAATCCGTCGCAAGCCGATCATTGCGGTGCTGCCGTCGCCAACGCCGCGACCGCCGCCTCAAGTGTCCTCGCGCCGCTCTTGTCGATTAAAACCTTCGGTGTGATCGGTCCCTCCACCACGCCATCGCGATAATGCAATATCGTCGGGCAGCGCTCGGCCTCGGCAAGGTCGTGCGTGGCGATGACGATGCCGTGGCCGCGCGTGGCCAGCTCGACCAACCAGCGCCAGATATCGGTGCGGGTTACGACATCCAGCCCGGCGGTCGGCTCGTCGAGCAACAGCAAGGGGGGCGCATGGAGCAAGGTCGCGGCAAATTGCACGCGCCGGCCCCATCCACCCGACAGCCGTTCGAACCGGGTGGTGAGCACAGGAGCCAGCCCCCAGCGCAAGGCGGCGGCCTCAACCTGGCCGCGCGCGTCGGGAAGTCCGTGGGCATCGGCCCGAAAGCGCAAATTCTCGGCGACGGTCAGTTCGGGGTAAAGCGAAAGGCGTTGCGGCATATAACCGATCCGGGCGCGTCGCGCGGTGGCGGAAGCGCGGATGTCGTCGCCCAATACGGCGCCACTGCCCAAATCGGGGCGGAGCAACCCCGCAAGGATGCGCAGCGTCGTGGTCTTGCCACCACCATTGGCGCCAACCAATCCGACAATCTCGCCGGGCATCAGGCGCAAGGTCACATCGCGCACGACGGTGCGTGTGCGGTACTTCTTGGCCAGGCCAACAACCTCGACCAGCGGTTCAGCCGTGGTCATAAACAAAGCCGCCATGCATATATTTGGTGGCCTCGGCCCCAAGAATGAGCGCGCGCAGGCCGCTTTCGGCCCCGGTTTCGCGCAATTGGGCAAGCGCCAGCCAGATTGCCGCCGAACCGGTATTGCCGAGCCGGTCGGCGTTGACGAAGACGCGCTCGATCGGAAGACCGAAATGCGCGGCGCTTTGCTCGCCGATCCGGCCGCTGACCTGATGCGGTACGATGATATCCGCCGCCTCTGGCACCACCCCGTGCAACGCCGCTGCCTCCCGCCCGGCATCGAACAATCGCGTGCCGGATGCGAGGATCGCCGCAAAATCATGGTCGAATTCGCGGTGGCCGGTGGCGCGCATCTGGAGCCCGGGGGTACGGCCAAGACCGATCGCACCAAACCATGCCGCCGAAATGCTGCTGCCGCCATCGGTCGCCGGACCGAGGATGATGGCACCGGCACCGTCCCCCATTTGCACCATATTGACCAACTGCCCCGAATCCTCGGCGATCCGCGCGGGATCGAAGAAGAGCGAGCCGGTTTCCGAGCCGACAATCGCGACCGGACGCGCGCCCGGTGCCGCCAATAAGCCGAACGCGATCATCAACGCATTGGCAAAGC
This sequence comes from Sphingomonas sp., assembly GCF_041661885.1. Classification (GTDB taxonomy): domain Bacteria; phylum Pseudomonadota; class Alphaproteobacteria; order Sphingomonadales; family Sphingomonadaceae; genus Sphingomonas. The sequence continues at coordinate 30,495 of NZ_JBAZTL010000008.1, forward strand.
CGGTACAGGCCTGGCGCAGTTCGATATGGGGGCCGCCATATCCAAGCCGATCGGCGACGAAGGCGATGTTGCTCGGCAGCGGTTGGAGCGGCGTTGCGGTGTGGCCGATCAGATACCCGATGTCGCCGATCGCAAGGCCGGCATCGGCCAGTGCGGCGTTCACCGCAGCGGCGGCCAGATCGGGATTGGCATGGCCCGGTCGCGCCACCTCGTCAGCCGCTGCAAAATCGCGGCAAACATGGCGCGTGTCGATGGCCATCCGCCGCGCCACCGCCAGCGCCTCGCGGCGGCGGGAAAGGTCGAAGCGCTCCGCGATCCGGTCGAGCAGCGCCGCTGTCGTCACCGGCGCGCCGGGTAGCGCATGTCCCGTGCCGAGCACCGCAATCTTGCCCTGCGACAGCCAGGGGTGACCCTGGAGCGTTGCTGCGGTCATGTTTTGAGCAGTCCGTCGGGCAGTCGGCTAAGATCGCGGTCGAGCACCGCCGGGTCGACATGGAGTGCCTCGAAAGCGTCCCCGGCGAGCCGCAGGATCGCCGCAAGTCCACCGCGAGCGGCTGCTGCGGCATCGCGCATCGCCACGGTTAGTCCGTGATCGAGCGCGAGACCGCGTGTCACGCGGACATGGCGCGCCTCGTCGCGGTGGATACGCCGCAGGATCGAGAGGATTTCGGGATCGGCGGCGACCGGGCCATCGTGGCGCAGCAGTCGCCCGAACATCAGGCACACCGCCGAATCGAGCGCGGCGATACGGGCCAGGTGCAATGCCGGGCCGCCGCGAACCAGACCGATATGGAACCGCCGTGCCGCCTCGATTGGCGACCGGTCCTGTGCCGCCTCGGGCAAGCCGCTCTGCACCTGTCGGATCAGCCGGTCATGAAGGCGCTCTTCCGCGGCAATGTCGCGCAGCGTCCGGGCGGTGGGATCATCCTGCGCATGGCATTCGGCAAGGCCGTCAAACGCCATTCCCGCCGCCTCCTCGCCACATCCCAGCAAGGGAAGCAACGTGGCCAGCGCCGCCGCCCGGCGCTCATCAAGCTGTACCCGTGCGCGCGGAAGCTCCGGAAGCGCAGCGCCGGCGTGAGCAACGCGAAAACAGCGCGGCCGGCTCCCGTCCGCGCGCACTGGCGTATCGTCCAAAATCGCGATCCTCCGCTCGATCTGCCGAATGTGCTACGTAATAGTTCGCAAACCACCGGCGAACGGTTACACTATCCGCGCCGTTTTCGACCCCTGCATTTGGTGAACTGCGGTCGTCAGTGCGCTCAGCACAGCCGTCAGATCTTCCCGGACACGCGCGCGGGATGGCGCCGCCAATGGTCCGGTGATTGGCGGACAAACGGTAACGGAGGCGTCATCGACAATCCGGGCTGACATGGTCGACAAGATTTCACGCAGCGCCGCGTCGGCATGATGTGCCCGCGCAGCGGCATTCAGCACGGCGACCGGCTTGCCCGCAAAATGCTCGGATGACACCAGCCAGTCGAGCGCGTTCTTGATGACCCCGCTGACCCCGTGCGCATATTCGGGGCTGGCGATCAGCAGGGCATCGGCCGCTGCAATACGCTCTCGGAATGTTCTTACGGTCGGCGGGAGGTCCGATTCAAGATCGGGATTGAACAACGGCAGCGCGCCCGGCGACACCATTTCAACAACAACCCCTGCGGGGGCAAGCGCCGCGATTTCCTCGAGAAGCGCGGTGTTGATCGACGCGCGGCGCAGGCTGCCCGAGATGGCGACGATGCGCACGATGGGTGGCATGGCCGCCGCCTCCCCACGCGCGCCTCCGCCGGTTGCGCGCGTGGGGAGATCGATCACGATCGTCGTTTCTCCGCTGGTCAGAACTTCACTTCGGCCTGCACGGTGAACGAGCGGCCACGCGGATCGGCAACGCGCGGTTCCCACGAGCTGCCGCTGCCGTTGTTGCTGTCATAGGAAATCGCGAACGGCGGGTCCGTATTGAACAGGTTGCGTACACCGAGCGTCAGCTTGAACCCCTTGATCCCGGTATAAGCGGCAGAAAGGTTGTAATAGATGTAATCGGAAACGTCGGTAATGTCGTTCGATGGATCGAACGTGCCCGCCAGAACGCCCGGTAGAACCTGGTTCTTGTACCCAGAGCGGAAGATTTGGGTGAGCGCCAGGCTGAAGTCGTTGTTGGAATAGCTTACAAAGGCGTTATGCTTCCAGCGCAGGCCAAGGTCCGAGGCGAGCGAATAAACGCCGAGTTGCTGAATCGTGGCGGCGCTTGCGTTGACCTTTTCTTCCTTCTTCAGCAGCAGCGTTGCGTCGAACCCCGCCGCGAACGTGCCGCCAAGCGCATCAAGGCTGCCGCGCACCGTAAAATCGATGCCCTGCGTCCGGGTATTGCCCGCATTGGCATAGGTTTGGTCGATAACGGTCAGCCTGCCGGTTGAATCGCGGATGAAGCGATCCTGGAACAAGCTATAGTTCGCGAACAGATATTGCAGCGGCAAGACCTGGATCGTGTTGCTGCGGTTGATCGACCAGAAATCGGCCGTCGCGCTGAAATGGCGCGAGGGCTCGAACACCGCGCCGGCGCTGAAAAGCGTCGCGGTTTCCGGGCCAAGGTTCAAATTGCCGCCGCTGCGGATGTTGACGTTGTTGTTGAGCGACGGGCAGCCAATTGCCACGTTGACGGTGCCGTTCGGGCAGTTCCTCGGATCGGCAAAGTCGGACCCGGTATAAACCGAGTCGGTATCGGGATTGAAAATCTGGTTGAAGGACGGCACGCGGAACGCCGTATTGTACGATCCGCGGAACAGGATTGGCTTGAAAGGCCGATATTTAAGCGAAATTTTCGGATTGGTCGTGGTGCCAAAACCCGAATAATCGTCGACGCGACCCGCAAGGGAAACCTCGAATCCCTTGAACAGCGGCACCTGCAATTCGGCATACACCGCCTTGATGTCGCGATGCACCCCGTTGAGCGCGTTGCCATTGTCAAACGGCGCGGCAATGATCGTGCGCTGCACCGCGCGCTGATCGCCGTTGAACTTATATTCCTCGCGCCGGAAATCGACACCCGCCGCGAGTTTTACCGACCCGCCCCAGATGTCGAACAGCGAGCCTGAGGCCGACGCGTCGCCTTGCTTGACCGAGTATTTACCGCCGTAAAGCACGACACCTTGCGCCGAGGCAGACTGGATCGCCGCAAGCCCTGCGGCGCTCTGTGTCTGGCCGGGGAACAGGAACGGATTGACCGCGCCGCTGTTGAGCGCCGCCACCAGTGCGTCCTGATAATAATATCCGGTGCCAAGCGTCGAAGCCGAGATGCTATCGGCATAAGAGATGCCGGCATTGTAATCCCAGTCGCCGAACAACGGCCCGGTTGCGTTCAATGCCGCGCGGAACGTGGTGGTGGTGGTGGTGATTTCGCGCTCGCCGCATTCGACGCACCGCCAGCGATAGGAGAAGGTCGAATTGGCGTTCAGCAACCCGGGAAACACGCCGTTGATGCGGCCGATAAGGTTGTCGAATGCGACATCGTTGACGCCGGCGACCCGCGAATATCGGTAATTTTGCGTGGACGTGTTGGGGGTGATTTGCACCGGCGAGAAGCGCTTCACCGAGTCCGCGCTCGACCCGGTGATTTCGAGCGCGATCTCATGCGCGCCGAACCGCTTCACCGCACGCCCCAGATAGGTCAGCGTGTTGAGCTGCTGCTGGAGATACACGTTCTTGCCCGTGTCGAAGGAGCAAGCGAGGCCATTGCCCGGCGCGCCCCACACCTGGGTATCGTAAATGTCCTGGTCGGTCACCGCGTTACAGCCCGCCTGGCCGGGCAGGCGCAGCACGTTGATGCCGCCGGTGGCGCGCACCGATGTGCCGGGGATCAGCGGAAACGCGGACGATGTGGCAAAGCTGGTGCCCGCGAGGTTGACGATCGTCGCGAACGGTGTGCCGCGTGTATCGACGCCAAGGCCACGGTCATGTTGGAAGGTGTTGACGAAGCTGCGCGAATGCGCCTCAAGCGGGGAGACCCAGCTATAGCCGATCGTCCCCATCACGTTGAAGCCCTGGTTGTCGAGATCGCCAAAGCCCGCGATCGCCGACAGGCGATAGATCGGCGCGTCGCCCTTTTCGGTTACGTCGGAGAACGCCGTCGCGCCGAAGCCACGATAATTCTTCTTGGTGATGAAGTTGATGACGCCACCCACCGCGTCGGTGCCGTAGATTGCCGAGGCACCGTCCTTCAGCACCTCGACGCGCTCAAGTGCCGCGAACGGGATTTGATTGACATCGACGGCGGCCCCGGTCGTGCCCTGCGCCGCAACGCGACGCCCGTTGAGCAGCACCAACGTCGCCGCCGGACCCTGGCCGCGCAAATTGGCGAAGGACGCGCCGTTATTGCCGCGCCGTTCCGACGTTACCACGTCCGAATTGCTGGCGAGGTTGTCGGCGGAACTGCCATTGTCGGTCAGCAGCGAAATCAACTGTTCAGGGCTGCTGATGCTGTTGCGCTGTAATTCCTGGGTGGTGATGATTTGCAGCGGCAAGGCGCTGTCGTTCGGGTTCTGCTTGATCCGCGAACCGGTGACGATGATGTCGGCTGAATCCGCCTTGCGTGAGACTTCGCCTGCGCCCGTCTTGGGCAAGGCCGCCCCGGTCGGAGTGGCCGCATCGGGCGTCGTCTGCGCGACCGCTGTCCCCGCGCTCAGGCAGGAAAGGGCGGTAAACGCCGTGCCGCAAACGAGTAAAGTCTTGAGCGACGTAACCTTCAACATCTGGTGATCCCCTAATGTTGCGCCCCCGCGCAACCCCGGACATTAGGTAACAGGAATGTTGCAACGCGCCATAGTTTCTGTTGCGTGTGCCATAGCCTGCGGGCATCGCCGCCGCGTTATTTGCCGGAAAGTGTGGCGCGCGTGCATCATGTGCGGCATTGACGCTGGCACGATGGCGGGGGAGCATGGCCCGGCAGAAGCAACTGCACAGGGGGATTACGATGTCGGCGGTTTTATCCGGCCCATCACTGCCGGAAGCGCCGACCGTTGCCAGCGGAGGAACATCCGGGCGTAATCATTTCGCACTGTACCTGCTGCTCGGCTTCTCCGCCGGGCTGCCTTATTACATGTTTTCGACGATCCTGTCGGCGCGGTTGGCAAAGCATGGCGTCGATCTGGTTCTGATCGGCTTTTTCGGCTGGGTGCAGTTGCTGCCGACGCTGAAATTCCTGTGGGCGCCGCTGCTCGATCGATATTCGGTGCCGGGGTTCGGGCGGTTCTTCGGTCGGCGGCTGGGGTGGATCATACTCTCGCAATTGGGCATTTTCGCCGCGATGGTGGCGATGGCGTTCACCTCAAGCGACGCCAGCCTGCCCTTGACCGGGCTGTTCGCGCTGCTGCTGGCGTTCTGGACGACGACGCTGGAAGTTTCGGCCGATGCGTGGCGGATCGAACTGGCTCCCACCCCGGAAACGCAGGGCCCGCTGACCGCCGCCAATCTGTGGGGGTATCGCAGCGCGATGGTCGCGGCGGGCAGTGGCGCGCTGATCGTCGCGGACCATGCCAATTGGACCTGGGCTTATCTGGTGATCGCCGCAGGCGCCTTCGCGCCCTTGCCGATCCTGGCGATGATGCGCCCGCAATGGCCCCGTGCGAGGATGCCGGGGCTGCCTACGCGGGGCGTTGCGCTGGCGACGGGGCTTGGAGCCAGCGTCGTAATCCTGGGGCTGTCGTTGCTCCTCGCGGCGGGGGCGGGGGCGCTGGTGCTGCGGGCGGCGGTCGCGATCGGAATCAGCGCCAAAACCGATGCCACGAGCACGGTATTGGTGCTGTGCCTGCTACCGTTTGTCATCATGGCGGCATTGCTGCCGCGTATCGTTCATCTGCCGTCGGGGGCATGGGCGCGGCAGTCGACGATGGTTGGGCCTTATGTCGATATCTTCTGGCGCTTTGGTTATCCGGTGCTGCCGCTGCTGGCCTTTGTCAGCTTCTACCGGATGGGCGACGTGCTTACGCTGGCTTTGTCCAAGCCGCTCGAAATCGCCGCGCATTATGATTTGACCACGATGGGGATTGCCGATGGCTTCGTCGCCTTGCCGAGCAGCATGGCGGGGGTCGCGGTGGGCGCGTTGCTGGCGGTGCGCTTGCGGCTGACGCGTGCGCTGGCGCTGGGGGCGATCGGGTCGGCGCTGGGCAATTGGATCTTCGTGTGGCTGTGGTTTCAGCCGCCGAGCCCGCATGTCATCTATATCGCCACCGCGCTCGACCAATTTGCGCATGGCATGGAAGGGGCGATCTTCGTCGTGTTCCTGTCGATGCTGGTGAACCCGCGCTATCCCGGCGCGCAATATGCGTTTCTGTCGGGCTTTGCCTTCCTGTTGCCGCGCCTGCTGGCCGGAGCAGGCGGCAATATCGCGCGGCATATCGGTTTTGATGGGTTTTTCTGGCTGTCGGGCGGGCTCAGCCTGGCGGCGGTGCTGTTCCTGCCGTTGATTGCGCGGGTGCAGGCGCGGGAGGAGGGGGCATGATCGACATCGAACGCGCCTTCGCGCCAGCGGCGGCGGCGGTCATCGAGGGGCGTATTCCCGGCGCGACGCTCGGCATCGTCACTGCTGACGGCAGGCGCGCGGTGCGGGTCGCGGGCCATGCCGCGCTGCTGCCCGAGCCGGAGGTGTTGACCGAAGCGCATTGGTTCGATCTCGCCTCGGTCTCGAAGGTGATCGCGACGACCACGATGATCCTGCACCTGGCCGATCAAGGCCGGATCGATCTCGATGCGCCGTTGACCGACGCTATCCCCGACCTGCGGCAGTATGACATTGCGGGCGCGCCCGAGCGCCGCCTGACCTTCCGCGATTGCCTGGCCCACCGCACCTTTTTCCCCGCCGTCGAGCCGATCTACACCTATGGCGATGATCCGCAGCGGCTGCGCGCCTTCGTGCTGCAGCGCGCATGGCGGCACGGGTCGCCGGTTTATTCCGACATCAACTTCATCCTGCTCGGCATCGCGGTCGAGCGACTGACCGGCGCGCCGCTCTCGGCCTGGCCGCTCGGTGCGGGGCTCGCTTTCGGGCCACCGCCTGGCCCTGCGGTGGCGACCGAACGCTGCGCGTGGCGCGGCCGCGTGCTGAAGGGCGAGGTACATGACGAGAATGCGGCGGCGCTGGGCGGGGAGACCGGCCATGCCGGGCTGTTCGGCACGGTCGGCGGCGTGCTCGATTTCGCCGCCGGGCTGCTCGACGGGAGCGGCGCATCAGCCGCCATGCGCGCTGCGATCCGCACGCCGCTCTACGAGCATCGCACCTGCGGGTGGGAGCGCAAGTTTGACGGCTGGTCGGGCGGAGGCGCCTGTTCCGCCGAGACGATCGGCCATACCGGCTTTACCGGCACCGGCCTCTGGGTCGATTTCGAACGCGGATATGCCTGGACGCTGCTGACCAACCGCGTCCACCCGACGCGGCATTTCGATAGCGGGATTTTCACGCTGCGACCGGCGACTGGCGATGCGGTGGCGGGGGCGGTGGGTTAGGGGGGGGATGACGGGCCGTTCGGCAGTTTCTGCCCGAGGCTGTGTAAAAACGTCGGAATCTGGTATGGTTCTCTCGCGTTTCGGGAGGCTTTGGGATGGGCCGTTTCGTCCAAGGGGAAGACCGTCGGCAGGACTATCTGCTGCCAGCATCGCTCGATGATTATGTGTCGGCAGATAACCCGGTTCGGGCAGTCGAGGCCTTCATCGATGCGCTGGATCTGGAGGCACTGGAGTTCGCAGGCATGACGCCGGCCGAGACCGGCCGCCCCGCCTATCATCCAGCGACGATGCTCAAAATCTATCTCTACGGCTATCTGAACCGGGTCCAGTCGAGCCGGCGGCTCGAGCGCGAAGCACAGCGCAACGTCGAGTTGATGTGGCTGACGGGGCGGTTGGCGCCCGACTTCAAGACGATCGCCAACTTCCGCCAGGCCAATGGCGCTGCGATCCGGTCTGTATGCAGCCAGTTCATCGTCTTGTGCCGGCAATTGGGGCTGTTCACGCGCGCGGTCGTCGCGATCGACGGCAGCAAGATGAAGGCAGTCAACAACCGCGACAAGAACTACACGGCCGCCAAGGTCGCCTCGCGGATGAAGCAGGTGCAGGACAATATCGATCGGTATCTCGACGCGCTTGATCGCACCGATCGCGAGGAGAGCGACATTGCCGAGCCGAAGGCGAAGCGATTGACGGAGAAGATCGCCCGGCTGCGGGCGCAGATGCGCGATCTTGCGGCGCGTGAAGAGGAAGTGCGGAACGCGCCGGACCAGCAGGTGTCGCTGACCGATCCCGACGCACGCGCCATGACGAGCGCGGGCCGTGGCACGAGCATCGTCGGCTATAATCTGCAGGCGACCGTCGATGCCGAGCATCACCTCATTGTCGCGCACGAACTGCTGAATATCGGCAATGACCGCGGCCAGCTTTCTTCCATGGCGGCGAAAGCCAAGGCGGCCATGGGCGTCGACACCTTGGATGCCATCGCCGACAAAGGCTATTTCAAAAGCGAGGATATCCGGACCTGCGAGGGCATCGGCGTTACCGCCTTCGTGCCCAGACCGCTGACCTCAGGGGCAAAGGCGCAAGGCCGTTTCGGCAAACCGGACTTCGTCTATCTGGAGCAGGAAAACGTCTATCGATGCCCCGCCGGTGAAGATCTGATCTATCGTTACACCTCGGTCGAGGACGGCATGACGCTCCATAGCTACTGGAGCTCGAACTGCCAGACTTGCGTGCTTCATGACCAATGCACGACCGGCAAGGAACGCCGGGTCCGAAGATGGGAACATGAGGCGGTCGTCGAGGCGATGGAGCGGCGCCTGGATCGTGCGCCAGAGGCAATGCGGATCCGCCGACAGACTGTCGAGCATCCGTTCGGCACGCTGAAGGCCTGGATGGGCTCGACGCACTTCCAAATGAAAACACTCAAGCACGTCAGGACGGAGGCCAGCCTCCACATCCTCGCCTATAACTTCAAAAGGCTGGTTGCCATCTTGGGCGTACGGCCGCTGATCGCAGCAATCCAGACCTGAGCGTCAACGCTCAACCTTCAGCGCGCCGCTCCAAAACTATGGGCCCGCACCGGCGAACACGTTTTTACACGGCCTGGCCCAGTTGCTGCCGTTCCTACGGTCAGCTATGAGTCTATCTATGCGAAAGATCACCTCACGCGATTGGCTTGCGTTGGCCGTGCCCGCCTTTCTAATCGCGGCGAACGGTTTCGTGTCGGCACAGAAAAATGGGTGGCTGCCGAGCCTTATCGGAGTCGCGCTGACGTTTTCTGCTGTGGCGTGGTTCTGGCGTAGGCAAATCCGACGGCATCCGCAGGATACTTGGCGTATCCGTCTCTAAAGAATCATCCAACGGACGCAAACCATCCAAACCGGACCATTGGAGCGTGCCACTTGGCGCCGACAATTACACCACTGGACAGTGGAGAGCGCTTACCCCATCTAACTTCAGCACCGATCGGAGGTTGAGATGAGCAATCTGCAATATAATGATGCCCAGCTCTGGCGCGAAATTATCGCGGCGTACCTTGGAAAGGACAAGAAGCGCGCCAAATTTTTCATGACAATTTTCTGCGAGCGAAGCCTAGCAAGGGCTAAGGCAAGGATGGCGAATGATCCTGCGTGATCGAGTATCCGTTTATGATTCTTATTTTTCCGTAGGCCGACAGCAAACCACCAATCTCGATTCTTCCGCCAACCGTTTTCCCACCTAAACGAAATGCGGCTCAGATTGCTCGCACAGGTGCTCATAATGCACTAACCCCTGTTCCAAGCCCAAAGCGACCGTTCACCTCATCGCCGTTCGACCGCAGCAGATCGATCATTTGTCGTTCGAATGCCTGGGGATTTTGAGCGGCTGTCCGAAGCAGATTATCGTCCAACGCCATTGCGACGCGGCCATCCGCGAGCATCAACCCGGTATCGCAGGCGGCGGCGAGCGTGCCGAGATCATGTAAAGCCGTCATCAGTGTCAGGCCGTTATCGACCATCGCGCGCAGCGCCTGGCGCAGATCAAAACTGGCCACGGGATCGAGCCAGTTGAAGGGTTCGTCCAATATCACGAGTGCGGGGGCATCCACGAAGGCCAAAGCGATTGCGATCCGCTGGCGCATTCCCGCCGAGCAGTCACCGATCCAGCGGTTGAGCAGGGCATCCAGCGCGAGTGCTGCACGCAGCGGACCAAGGCGTGGTAAAATTTCGTCGATACCCCCACCGATCAGTTCGAGCGCTTCGCGCACGCGCAAAGCATCCGGCAACTTGTCGGGCGGAGGCGAGAATCCGACGCGTGTGGCGCGTGCCGCACGATCGAGAATCAGTTCATCGCCATCAATGCGGCATGATCCACCGGCAAAGGGCAATCGGCCCGCGAGCGCCCGCAACAGGCTGGTTTTGCCCGATCCGTTGGCGCCGATCAGCCCGAACCAAGATCCGCGCCCGACCGTCAGATCGACCTCGTGAACGACACGTTGACCAGAGCGCTCGACGGACACGGATTCGAGGCGGACGATCGGGTTCATGCGAGCATCCACGTCCTTGTCGCTGCGCGCCGCTGCAACTGCCAGACCATGACGATCGCGACGAGCGGCATAATGGCGGGCATGGAGAAGGCCACCAACATCAAAAGCGCCATCAGGACCGAGACAAGGACATCGGCGGAGCGCTTGCCGTGGAGGCGATAGGCAAGGATGCGCGTCGTCATCAGCACCAGGGCCGCAGTCGAGACGATAGCGACGATCCCGGCAACGATAGTACCAAAGGCAAATGCGCAGATTGGCGCAGCCACTACCGTGAACAGAACAACGCCGCGCGCCTGACGAGCGATGATCCGCCACGAACGGTGCCCGTTGGCCGTCAGGAAGCGAACGATCCCGTCATCGACGACCGTCAACGCTAAGGCGAGCATGGCCGCTTCGATGCTGGCGAGGGCAATAAGGGCGTTGGTGCCGAGAAAGCGAGCCAGCAACATCAGCGACAAGCATAGGGTCGCCGCAGCGACAATTCCTGCGTGCGGGCGTTGCGCCCATGATCGGACCGTTCGCCCGTACCGTAGCTTTACGATGGCGAGCCCGGGTACGGCGAACCCGAACGTCCCACCACCGATGAGCGCGCCAGCCGCATAGCCGGGCAAACTCACGATCACCAGAGAGGGCCGGACGACCAGCGTAACGATTGCCAGAATACCAAGCCCGATGGCGTGCCACACGATTATGTAGCGTCGGCGTGTCGGCAAGTGCAGGGCATCCGCCGTTAACGCACCGTCAAAGGCATGGAAAGCCAAACGCGATGCAATTAATTGCCCCGCTGTTACGCCGATAAGGCCACCGGCAGCCAAGCCGACCCATGCAGCAACGGTCCACGGGCGATCTGCGAACCAGGCCCGCACAACCGCTATGATAACGAACAGTCCGATTCCTACGGTGAGCCGGTCCCGCCAAGGTGCAAAAGTGGCTCGAATACCGTTGACCACGATCCGGCAGTCATAATCGAACAGACGGTTGCTCCCAGCCTTGATCTCCATATCAAACACAATTGGGACCACTGCCTGGGTTGATCTTGCAGGCGCGTTCTAAACGATGCGAGCCACAAACTGCCAGTCTCTTATCCGCTCAACTCTGGTCGTCCCACGTATCGCTTCCCCCCTTAAACAAAATGCGGCTCGGGCCGTTCGCGCAATTGCTCGTAATGCACCAGCGCCTGCTCCGCGCCCAAAGCGACCGGCTGGCCGTCGCGGAAGGTCCATTCGCCGCGGTCGCAATCCTCGGCGCGGACATAGCCGTTGATGTAGAAGCGGCGCAGGTGGGTGGCGGTGTTGGTGCCCGAGGCATGGACCAGATACGGGCTCCACACAGCGATATCGCCGGGTTCGAGGATCAGGTCGACTTGGTCCTCGGGCGACAGGCCCGCCGCGTCGAGCGCGCTGTCTTCGGGCGAGCGGCCAAGCGAGGCGGCGGGGTCGAGCGGCAGGGCCCCGCGCGTGTGGCTGCCGGGGATGAAGCGCATACCGCCGCTGCCTGGATTGTGCGGGTCGATCGCGAGGCCGGTCTGGACGTAGGAGCTACCGAGATTGCGATACGCCGCAGCCGGGCGACGCGATTTCGCGTCCTGATGCCAGGCAAAATCGCCGCTGCGATCGGGCAGTTTCCAATGCAGTTGGTTGATGATCTGCTTGATGTCCCGCCCGATCAACGGCTCCAGCAGCGTCGCCCAACGCGGATCGAGCCGCGTCTGGTCGAGCAGCGCGACATGGTAGGAGGGCCACTGCACCATCGGCACATGCGGCGCACCGTCGAGGCCGGGGCGAACGGTGTAGAACAAATTGCCGTGGCGAAAGCTCCGGCCGTGCGCGACGCCCTCGGCATAGACCTGGTCCATCGCCGCGCCGATCGCCGCAACCTCGGCGGGCGAAAAGAAGCCGCGCATCACGGCGTAGCCGTGGGCACGAAAGTCGGCGACATAATCGGTCATTACCCGTCTCTCAGTTTTGCGATGCGATCAGGAGCAACGCTGCATCCATCGCCTTGATCGCGCTCGCGCCTTCGGGAACGTCATTGGCGTAGAGCGCCATCGTCAGCGTGCGCCCGCTCTTGGCGATGATATAGCCCGACAGCGCGTTGGTGGCGTTGAGCGTGCCTGTTTTGGCGAACAGTCTGTGGTCGAGCGCGCTGCCGGCAAAGCGGCGCGCAAGCGTGCCTTCGCCCCCCACCGGCAGCGTCGCGCGCCACGCCGTGCCCCAGGGTTGCGCGCTTGCCCAGCGTAGGAAGGTCACCACGCCGCGCGGGGTGACCCGGTTGTAGCTCGACATGCCCGACCCGTCCGCAAAGTCGAACGCCACGCGCGGCACACCCGCCTGGGCAAGCATCGCGCGCACGGCGACCTGTCCATCGGCGATCGATCCGCTGCCGTTTTTCACGGCGATTCGGCGCAGCATCAGCTCGGCATGGAGGTTCTGGCTGACCTTGTTGATGAGCGTCAGGTCCTCGATCAACGGCGGGGGCGTCAGTCGCGCGAGTGGTGTTGCAGCGGGTGCTCGCGCTGCGGGCGCGCTACCGCGAATGGCCGGGTCATCGCCCGGCCCGTTCGGGCGATGGCGCACGCTGACGCCGCCCGTAACGCGGACACCGCGCGCAACCAGCATGTTGCGCAGCACCCATGCAGCATGGTGCGCCGGATCATCGATGCCGAGGCGCAATTGCTCGGGCTTGTTGCCGACCGCGATCGTCCCGCCGAGGCGCACCACCGTGCCGTTCGGTGCGCGGTCGAAGGTGATTGCCGTCGCCCCCGTCGCTGTCGTCAACGCACCATTTTCGACGGTGTAATAAGGCGGCAACGTTATCGCTGGCGGGCGACCGGGCGTGGTCGGTGCGACGGTGATCGGCAGTTCGTTGTCGTCGAGCGTCAACGCTGAGGTTGCCGTGCCCGATTTGGTCGGGATGTTGTTCCAGCTCATCCCAGGGCTCCAGCGCTCGTCGGGATACAGGCTGTCATCGCCGACCACGTCGCGCACCACGCGCGTCTTTGCGACAACCGCATCGGCGAGCGTCGCAAGACAATCGACCGTGCAAGTGGGGGCGCTCGACAGGCGCGCATCGCCATGCCCTTCCAGAATCACGTCGCGCTGGTTCCCGGTCTGGTCGATCCGCACCGCCGCGCCGCCCGTTTCGTCGGGCCGGTCAAGCCCGCCTAGCGACCAGAAGGCGGCGGCGGTGGTGAACAGCTTGGTATTGGAGGCGGGGATAAAGCGCTGATCGGGGTTGATCGCGATGATTTCGGTGCCGGTATCGTCGACCACGACCAAGCCAAAGCGCGTGCCGGGGCTGGCGCTGCGCAACGTGTCCTCAACCCGGCTCTGCAGCACGGATTGGGCGTGGAGCGCCGTCGGCAGGGCGGTGGTGAGCAGCAGGACGAAGGGCGTGATGAGCGGACGATACATGCGCGCAGCCTAGGACCAATTGCGCGACAAACAATGCAGGCAGGCACATACAGAGCGTTGCCCCCGGTATAACCGTTGCGCATGATCGGGCCGATCGCCGGTTGTCGGCACTCGTGCGCGGCTCCACTATGCGGGTATGACACGGCGTATCGCATTGGGGTTGGGGCTTTGCGCCCTGCTGTTGGCACGACCGGCGCTGGCCGATGATCTGGCCGCGACCTTGGCCTTGCCGATTGCGAGTGGGCTGGTCGGTGCCGCCGACACGCCGCGCTTCGCCTGGGTCGAGAATGCGGGCGGCGTGCGCAACATCTGGGTCGCGACGCGGGATATGCCTGCACGCGCGATCACCGCTTTCACCGAGGATGACGGGCAGCAACTGTCCGATCTTGCGCTGACGCGGGATGGCGCAAGGGTCGCCTTTGTGCGCGGTGGCGATCCCGAATTTCCCGATGGCAGCATCCCCAATACCGCGGCCAGCGCAAACCCGCCCAAGCAACAAATTTTCATAACATCCACCACCGGCGGCGCAGCGGAACCGGTGGGCGACGGCCATGTACCGGTTTTCGCACCGGATGGCGAGCGGCTGGCTTATACGCGCAAGGGCGAGATCTGGCTGTGGAGCCAGACGGCGGGCGCGCGGCGTGTGGCGTCGGTTGCTGGCGAGGTTTCGCGGTTGGAATGGTCACCAGACGGTAGCCAGCTCCTGTTCGTGGACGAACGCGGCGACCACAGCTTCATCGCCTTGCTCGACGTCGCGGCGCGCGGGGAGGCGCGGTTGCGCTATCTCGATCCCGGTTTGGGCTTCGCGGTCGAGCCGTGTTTTGCCCCCGATGGCAAGAGCATCGCCTATATCCGCTTCGTCGATCCTCCCGCCACCGCCACGGACGATAGCGGGCGCTATTGGTCGATCCGCGGCGTCGAGCTTGCGACTGGTGCCGCGCGAACGCTATGGTCGGCACCGACAGGGGCTGGCGGAGCCTATGCCGGAACCCGCGCACGCAATCTGTTCTGGACGACGGACGGCACGATCGTCTTCCCGTGGGAGCGGAGCGGCTGGCTGCACGCTTATGCGCTCGATCCGGTGCGCGGCACCGCGCGCGATCTCACGCCGGGTACGTTCGAGCTGGAGAGCTTTCTCTTGTCGGCGGACGGCAAAGCACTGGTTTATGCCGCCAATGCCGGAGACCTCGAACGGCGTCACATCTGGACGGTGTCGCTCACCGGCGGCGCGGCGGCGCGGCTGACGCAAGGCGCGGGGAGCGAATCGATTCCGACCTTTGCCCAGAATACGCTCGCGGTGATGGCGACCAGCGCGACGCAACTTGCGCACCCCGCGCTGGTCGGCGGAGGTCTCGCGCCGCTGCACGCCACCGCCACGGTCGCGGGGTTTACGGCACCCGAAACGGTCACCTTCGCGGCGGAGGATGGCGTGCTGGTCCACGCGCAATTGTTCCACGCGCGCGGCCCCGGCAAGCATCCGGCATTGGTCTATGTGCATGGTGGCCCGCGTCGGCAGATGTTGCCCGGCTTCCACACCTCTTATTATTATTCGAACGCCTACATCCTGAACCAGCATTTCGCGGCCAAGGGCTATGACGTGCTGTCGGTGAATTATCGCAGCGGCACCGGGTACGGCCACGATTTTCGCGAGGCACCGGGCCAGGCGCGTGGCGGTGCATCGGAATATCGCGACGTGCTGGCCGCAGGCAAATGGCTGGCGGCGCGCAGCGATGTCGATCCGGCGCGGATCGGGATTTGGGGCGGGAGCTGGGGTGGATATCTCACCGCGCTAGCGCTCGCCCGCAACAGCGATCTGTTCGCCGCCGGGGTGGATTTCCACGGCGTCCACGCGATGGTTCGCCCGGTCGAGAAGACACTGTCGCCAGAGGCAGAGGCGGCGGCGCATCAGTTGCAGTGGCAATCCTCACCGCTGGGCGCGATCGCGTCGTGGCGCTCGCCCGTATTGTTGATCCACGGCGACGACGACAAGAGCGTGGATTTCTACCAGTCGTTGCTGCTCGCGCGCGAACTCACCGCACGGCAGGTGCCGTTCGAACAACTCGTCTTTCCCGATGAGCGCCACGACTTCTTCCGCTACGCCGATTGGCTGGCGAGCTATCGGGCAACCGATGATTTTCTGGATCGCACGCTCATGCACAAGGTTACGCGATGAAGTGGGTTGCTGCGTTTCTGACACTTTCGTCGATTGCGGCGGTGGGTATCGCTGCGGGCCCCGACGATGCGGTGATGATCCGTGGCGCACGGGTGTTCGATGGCAGCGGTGCGCCCGCGACAATCGGCGACGTGCTGGTGCGCGGGGATCGCATCGTCGCGGTCGGCCCGCATCTGCGCAAGCCGCGTGGCGCGCGCAGCGTGGATGCACGGGGGCTTACGCTGATCCCCGGATTACACGATCTCCACACGCATCTGCGTTCGCCGGGTTACGATGCGCCCGATGATCTGGGCAAGGCCTATGCCGGCTATCTGCTGGCAGGCGTAACGTCGGTGAACGACTATTCGGTGTCGGGCGAAATGATTGCGCCGATCCGCCAGATGGTCGCTTCGGGGGCGGTGGCGGCACCGCACCTTGAGCTGGCGGTGCGCGTGGGCGTGCCGGGTGGGCATGGCACCGAATATGGCTGGGGTGCCTTCTTCACGCTGCAGGCCGCAACCCCCGCCGCCGCACATGTTGCGATGGCGACCGCGCTGCCGTACCAGCCCAACCTCATCAAGGTCTTTGCCGATGGCTGGCGCTATGGGCGCGACAGCGATCTCAACAGCATGAACGTGCCGACGCTCTCTGCGATCGTGGCCGATGCGCACAAGGCCGGTTTGCCGGTCATCACCCATACGGTAACCGTGCAGGGCGACCGTGTCGCCGCGATGGCTGGAGTCGATGCCGTGGGGCACGGGGCGGGGGATGCGCTGATCGACGATGATTTGATCGCGCAGATGAAGGCCAACCACACCGCCTATATCCCGACATTGGTGGTGTATGAGCCGCAGCAGACCCGCCGTTTCGAACCCGAGGAGCAACGCGCGCTGACCCCACCCGAGGCGGCGTTCGAAGCAAGCCATGCGGCGCAATCATCAAAGCCGGTCGCGGCTTATGATGCGAAGCGCTGGGCGATCATGCAGGACAATGTCCGGCGGCTGAAGGCGGCGGGCGTGCGTATCGGGGTCGGCACCGATGCCGGGATCGAGGGCGTGTATCACGGCCCCGGCACGCTGCGCGAGATCTGGTGGTTGACCAAGCTCGGTTTCACACCCGCCGAAGCACTGGTCGCTGCGACCGCGACCAGTGCCGATATTCTGGGGCAGTCGGCGGACAACGGACGAATCGCGCCGGGCCAGCGTGCCGATCTGGTGCTGATCGACGGGCGGCCAGATGAACGCATCACCGATTTGTGGAAGGTCGCGCGCGTGTTCGTGTCGGGGCGCGAGATCGCGCTCGCCCCGCTGCGCGCGCTGGTGAACGGGGCGGCACCAACACCGTTGCCGCTCCACATCATGCCGGGGCCAATCGACACCGGCGCGCGGAAAGACGGACGTACCGATCTCGACACCTTGCCGGTTGAGAGTACCGATTCCGGCGTCGACCACAGCCACCTCGATTTTGTTCGACCGGGCAGCGACGATCCGAAGTCGCCCGATCGTCCGGTCTTCCTCATCGCGCATATGGGGGCCAAGCCGCGTCCGTTCGCGCAACTGGTGTTGCCGCTCACGCAAGGCGCGGTGCAGCTCGCCGATGCGCGTGGCTTCACCGGTGTCGCGTTCGATGCGCGCGGCAGTGGTCGCTACGATCTGTTGTTCGATAGCTATGCGATCAACGATGATGACTGGTTCCGCACCGGTTTCGAAGCGGGGGAGGTGCAGCACAGCTTCCACATCCCGTTCAGCGCCTTCGCCAGCCGTGACCGGAACGCAGCACTCGATCTCACGAAATTGCGCGCGCTGATCGTCCGGCTCGAAGGGCAACCCGGCGGCAAGGCGTGGCTGCAACTCGACAATATCCGCTTCTATCGGGCAGGCGTGGCTGATGATCGGGCCGCGCCGCTGCCCGCGCCCGGAACCCGCAATCCGCAGCATTATAGCGAAACGAACTGACGCTCAGGGACAGGTTCCGGCGGGCGGGTGATGCGGCAGCGCGCGTCCGGCGGCACGACCGGTCAGCTTGCCACCGTCAACCGCTAGGATGCCGTTGACCAGCACCGTCTGGATGCCGACCGCAAGCTCGGTTGGCTTTTCGTAAGTCGCGCGCGGTGCGTAGCGGCGCGGATCGAACACCACGACATCGGCGAAGGCGCCGGCTTTCAGGTGCCCGCGCCCGGTCAGGCCGAAGGTGTCGGCGGTTAGCGACGAACTGCGCTCGATCATTTCACGCAGCGTCAGGACGTGATCGGCGACGACATATTTCGCATATTTGCGCGCGAAACTGCCATAAACGCGCGGGTGGCCGGGCGATGCGTCGGAATCGGTCATCACCCAGGGTTGCCGCATGAAGGCGGCGATGTCGGCTTCGCTTTGGTTGAACGAAATCACGCCCGGGTCGCTAACGCGGATCACCGCGATTGCCGCCGTAATAGGATCGGTCCCGGTCGCCGCCGCTACCTCCGCCAGCGTGCGGTTGCGTTCGGCACCTTCGGTAATCAACAGCTTGGTTGGCCCGCCGCGTTTGCGCATGTTTTCGGCCATGTCCGCGCGCAGCCGCGTGGCCTGCGTGGGGTCGCCAAAGCGCGCGAGCATCGCCGTGCGGGCGCCGTCCTGCGCCCATAACGGAACGAGCGAGGCGACCATGCTGGAGCCGCTCGCCGACCACGGATATTGGCTCGCGGTGATGTTAAGCCCCGCCGCGCGCGCTGCCGCGATCCGCGCGATTACCGCCGGGGCCTGGCCCTGCACATCGACGCCAAGCGCCTTGATGTGCGAGACATGCGCCGGAATATGCGCGGCACGCGCAATTTCGATCTCCTCGTCGATCGCCGCCAACAGCCCGACGGTGTAGCTCGATTCATCGCGGATATGGCTGTCGTAAAAGCCGCCCCGTTTGCCGGCTTCGGCGGCGAGCGCGACCACTTCGTCGGTCCTGGAAAAGCTTTGCGGGGCATAAAACAGCCCGGTCGAAAGCCCGATCGCGCCCTGGCACATTGCGGTTGCGACCAGCGCCTGCATCTGGGCCAGCTCATCCGGGGTCGGTGCGCGCTTGGCCTCGCCGATCACGCGCTGCCGGATCGTGCCGAAACCCGTATAACTGGCATAATTGATCCCGACCGGGCGTGTCCGCGCGCTGTCGAGCACGCTGCCAATGTCGATCGCGCCGCCGCCGTCATTGCCGATGAACGCCGTCGTCACGCCTTGCATCAGGAACATCGGGATCAGCCGCCGCGCCGGATCGTCCGAGGCAAGATCATCGCCCATATGGGTGTGCGGGTCGATGAAACCGGGTGCCACGATCATGCCATGCGCGTCGATCACGCGCGCGGCGGTGCGCGCCACATGCGGCGTGACTTCGACAATGTGGTCACCCTCGATCGCCACGTCGCCGACGAACGGTGCGTCCGAACCGGTATAGATCGTGCCGCCGCGCAGGATCAGGTCGGCGGAAGGCGGGGTCGACGCGCTGATCGACGCCAGCGCTACGCCGATCAACAATCCGATCCGGCTGATATTCATGGCGTACCCCAGAAACCGGGGGCCGGTGGCGACAGGATGCCCCCTTTATCCGTCACCCCACCATCGCGATCCTCCGCCAGCCACAATGGCCCGTCAAGATCGACAAAATCGGACAGCATTGCGATGTGCAGCGCGGGCGCGATCGATAGCGAGGAACTGACCATACAGCTCGTCATCATCCCCAGGCCGCGTGCGCGGGCACCGTGGGCGAGGGCAAGTGCGGCGGTCAATCCGCCAGCCTTGTCGAGCTTGACGTTCACGCATTGATAGCGCGCGGCAATCCGATCGAGATCATCGACGGTATGGACCGATTCATCGGCGCAAATCGGCACCAGCGGCGCAAATTCGGCGAGCCAGGCATCGTCCTTGGCCGGCACCGGTTGTTCGAGCAGCGCGATGCGGAGTTCGACCAGCAGCGGCTGCATCGATTCAACGAGGGTGCGGTCCCAACTTTCATTGGGGTCGACGATCATCGTGGCATTGTGTGCCACGGCGCGCACTGCGCGCAGTTGGGCGGCGGGGTTCTCGTGGTTGACCTTGACCTTGATGAGCGGCGCGGTGGCGATCAGGGCGGCCGCCCGTGCCATCGCCGCCGGTGTGTCGATGACGACCGTCAACGCGCTTGCCATTGATGTGGGGTCAGGCCCGTCGATCATCGTCGTAACCGCGTGGCCCGTGCGCTTCGCCTCCAAATCCCACAAGGCGCAGTCGATCGCGTTGCGCGCCGCGCCCGGTTGCAGCAGACCGAGCAGCTCCGCGCGGTCCGCGCCACCCTCAATGGCATCGCGCACGCGCGCAACCTCGCCCAGGGAAATCGCGACGCTCTCGCCATAACGCGGGTAGGGAACGCCCTCGCCGCGGCCAACATATCCGTCCTGCGTGATCGTTACCGTGATGACGTCCGCCGCTGTCTTAACACCGCGCGCAATGCGGAACGGCGTGTGCAACGCGAAACGGTCGTGTCGCGCGTCAAGCGTGCGGGGCATGGAGCGCATCGATGATGGGATCGACGCCAAAGGCGATCGGATCGGTACAGGGCAGGCCGAGCAGATCCTCGGTGCGTTCGCACAGCGCGCGCGCTGCCGTTGCGTCGAGCGCGGAGGTGTTGAGGCACACGCCGACCGCGCGCACGCGCGGGTTGGTGAGGCGCGCGACCTGCAGATTCATCGCCAGGCATTCTTCCAGATCCGGCAAGGCGCGTCCGGGCAGGCCCCGCATGTGCGCGCGATCGGGTTCGTGACACAGCACGATCGCCTCGGCCTGCGCGCCGTGCAGCAATCCGGTCGAGACGCCCGCAAAAGCGGGATGG
Organism: Sphingomonas sp.; assembly: GCF_041661885.1. Classification (GTDB taxonomy): domain Bacteria; phylum Pseudomonadota; class Alphaproteobacteria; order Sphingomonadales; family Sphingomonadaceae; genus Sphingomonas. The sequence continues at coordinate 51,412 of NZ_JBAZTL010000008.1, forward strand.
AACAGCGACCCTTGCCCTTCGATCACGTCCCAGCCATCGTCATCGCGCGCGGGGGTGAGTTGCTCGATTGCGCCCGAGATGAAATCGGCCACCACGGCATCGACCGGTATGCCGCCCCCGGCGATGAGGATGCCGGTCTGTCCCGTCGCGCGGAAATCGGCGGTGATGCCGCGCGCGCGCAGCGCCGTGGTCAAAGCGAGCGTCGCATACATTTTGCCGACCGAACAATCGGTGCCGACCGTCAACAGCCGATGACCGGCGCGGGGGTATCCCGTTCCGACCACCAGATTCTCCGGCGGATCGCGCACGTCGAACAAGGCAAGGCCACGCTCGCGGGCGAGCGTTGAAAGCCGTGGCACGTCGCGCAGGCGCTGATGCAGTCCGGCGGCGACGTTCATCCCCGCTTCGAGCGCGGCGATGGCATCCGCGATCAGATCCTCCCCCATCGTACCGCCCGAATTGGCGATGCCCAGCACCAGGGTGCGCGCGCCTGCCGCCGCTCCTTCCGCAATCGTCAGCCGGTCAAGGCCCAGTGTCAGCGGACAATCGTCATAGCGAAATTCGCCGACGCAATCCGCCGGGCGGAAGGTGGCGAGGCCGCGTGAGGTCTTGATGCCAATCGTGTCGGTGCTGTGGCCAAGATACAGCAAATAGGGTCCAGGGATCATGCCGCCCACCGTACTGGCGGCAGCCACAGCCAAAGCATAACGAGTGCGCCGCGCGGCATAGCCTTTCGTTATGCGGTTGCTTCAGGCCGCGTCGATTACGCGCGCCAATGTCTTGAGGAATTCGGTGGCCAGCGCGGTCGGTGGGCGGTTGAGCAGGAACATCGCATGGACATCGAACGCCAGTTGCGGTTTCAGCGGCCGCACCGACAAACCGGGACTGAGCGAGGCCTGCGCGGTAAAGCTGTCCACCACCGTCATTCCCACGCCCTGCCGCACCAGCGCGGTCGCGATGTAGAAGGTTCGCGCCGACACCACTTCGTCGAGCTCGAGATCGAGCCGCTGCAATTCCTGCGTGAACAATTGTCCGATCGGGCCGCTCGCGGCGAGGCTGATAAAGCGTTTGTCGCGCAGGCATTCCAGCTCGAGCCGTGGCGGCGCATCGGGCATGTCCTGCTCGCGGTAGAGGACGACGAGTTCCCCTTCGCCAAGCCAGCGATGCCCGATCGGCGCGGCTGGCGGCACCGCATAGGCGATCGCGATGTCGGTCTCGCGCTCGTACAGTTTGCGCAGCAAATCGTCATGATGGACCGTTTGCAGGTCGAACTTCACCGTCGGATGGCTGCGCAGGAAGCTCGCGACCGCAACCGGCAGCGCGTCGAGCGCGAGCGAGGGCAGCGCCGACACCCGCAAAATTCCGCCGGTTCCGCGCTTGAGGTTCCGCCCCGCCTCGCGCAGCGCATAAACCCGGTCCTGAATTTCGCTGACTTCGGTGAACAGGATATGCGCATCCTCGGTCGGCACGAGACGGCCCGTCGCGCGTTCGAACAACGGAAAACCGAGCAGCGATTCGGCATGGCGCAGCGTCTTGGAGACCGAGGGTTGCGAGATATTGAGCGCCCGCGCCGCCGCACTGACCGAGCCGTTGACATAAACCGCATGAAAAATTTCGATGTGGCGCAGGTTCATGGAGCAACACCTTGCGCCAGCGTTTCCTCGGTGCGGCTATAGGCCGAGCGCGTGCCGGGGACGGCGGGAACGTCGGTCGCGAAATAGGCGATACCGGAGCGATGTCGCGGATCGATCCACAGCCCAGATTTCAGCCCATAAGCGTCGCCCAGATGCCCCCAACGCGCGCGTCCGTCACCAAAAGGATCGTCGTGACAGCCAGCCACTGGCGTTGCCGGGAAGGCGACCGCCAGGCCATAGCGGCACATCTGCCCATGCCAGGTCTCCCCATTGCTGCCCGCCCCGCTATCGCCATTCCACGTCCATTGCGGAGTTTCGAGCAGTTTGACCGAGCGCCGCGTCAGGATGCGCACTCCATCAATCCGCCCCTCGTCGAGCAGCATTCGCCCGATCCGGGCAAGGCCATGTGCCGATATGTAGAGCCCGCTTTGCGGCGCGAAGGTCGCCCCGTTTTTACCCGCGCGCCATTGCGACAGGTCACAGGTGCCATCCCGCGCGGGCGTGACCGGGCAAGATGGGCGCAGCCCGTGATAATCATCGCGGGTCACCGTCCCCGACCGATATTGCACCACGACCCGCCGTGCCGCCGTGTCCGAACAGGTGGTGAGATTGTAGCAAGCATCAAGCTTCATCGGCGCAAACACGAGACGCTGCATCAACCGGTCGAACCGCTCGCCGGTCGCGCGTTCCATCACCGCTGCGATCACGGGAAAGTTCAAATTGGTGTACCGGAAATAGGCGCCTGGCGCGTGCTCGGCATCCCATATTTTCGGATCGGCGAGCACGCGGTGTAGATCGGCGTCGAGCGGCAGGACATAGTCGACCCCGTCGGTCAGGCTCGATCGGTGCGACAGCAACAGCCGCAACGTGATCGGTCGGTCGGCAAAGGCGGGATTGCGCAAGCGGTAACCGAGCACCTCCGACACATCGGCATCGAGATTTAGCCGGTGCTGCTCGACCAGCCGCAAAACCGCAATCGCCGTGACCAGCTTGGAAATAGACGCAATCCGAACCAGATCGTCCGCGCTCAGCATTCTGGCGGCGGCGATATCGGCATATCCCGAAACCTGCACGGACCGCTCCCCTGCAAGATCGAACGTAACCCGCGCCGCCGCCATTGGCTGACTGGCGCTTGCCGCGAGCAGAAGAAGCGAGGAGAGCATATCCCAAACGTTAAGCGAACGCGCGCCGTTGTAAAACACGGAAAGCTGTGGGGCGGCGTTGCCCTGTGCTTCTATGGCGCGGGCGACCCCCGATGATCGGTTGCGATAACGATGCGCAGCTTTTCGCCGGTCGCGGGGATATGGAGCCCATCCTTTGCCAATCGCACGATGCGGCCATTGATCGTGGCGAAGCGCGGGCGCCTCGACGAGGGCAATGCCAGCACGAAGCCGCCGGGCGGTCGCGCGGTTCCCGCGAGCGTGGCGGTCAGCGTTTGGCCCGTCTGGTGAATCGCAAAGTCGAGCGCTCCATAAGGAGTACGCAAGCCCGAAACGGCACTGCCGTGTCCGCTTAACCACGGTGTGGTCAGCCCCGCTCCCAGTATCAGCGCGTGATCGGCAAAGCGTTCATAGGCGAACAGGTCGAGCGCAGCGCGGATGAAGTCGGAGGCAACCCAGGCATGGGGCATGTCGCCGATAAAGCGTTGCTCGCGCGGCAGGCGACCGACGACTTCGCCCCAGCCATTCCACGCCGCCGGACGCCGCCCGGCCATGTAGAAATCGAGCAACCGGTTCGCGCGCTCCGCCCAGCCCAGCCGCACGAAGGCCGAGACGTTGCGCAACTCATAGGGCGTATAGTCGGCCCATTTTGCATCGGGCGCGCTGCGGCTTTCGACGCGGGCCCATTGTTTGGCAAAGGTGTTGCGCAGCAATGTGTCATCGAGCGCGGCCTGTTCACCCGCCGGGTCGAGCGCAATCGTCGTCGAAGTCGCGTCGAAATCGCCGAGACTGGTCGCGCCGGGGAGAAAGTCGATGCCGAACTTGGCGGTCGAAGCCTTGATCGCGGCGTGGACGTCCCCCGCGAACTGATTGCGCGCGGCGGCAATGGCACCGGCTTCGGGACGGCCGAGCGTGGTGGCGGCAAAGTGCGCGTCCTTATAGCCGGTCAGCGCCCAGAAATCGTCCCACAGGCTGTATTGCGGCTCGGCCGAATAGGCCTCGTGGCTGATCGAACGCGGCATCAGGCCGAAGCTGAACGCCGGGCTGCTGGCGGTGCGTTCGCTGGCGCGCTGGCTGTCCATATAGCGACGCGCGGCGTCGATCCTTGGCCAGTCGCGGGTGAGCGCGGCGCGGTCTCCGGTGAAGCGATATAGCTGGGTTACGAGATGGATATATTCGCCATTCGCATCATTCTCGGGCACCGGATCGGGGCCGCGCGGATCGACGCAGCACGGCACCTTGCCGTCGGCGAACAGCTTGGTCCCGTACCAGTCGGCAAAGCTGCGTGCAGGTGCGCTAAGGCCGAGCCGCAGCAGCGTGTCGGACATCATCGCGCCGTCGCGAATCCAGCTTCGATCATAGGAGCGCGTACCGGGTTGCAGCGCAGGGCCGGTGCGGCTCATCAGAATATGCGCCAGCGCGGTGCGCACGGTATCGGCGACCGCCTGGCGGGATGGCGGAACGGTGAGGGTGACGGCGCCAAGCGTGCTGCGCCACGCCGCAACGGTCGCGGTGTGGGCGCGGTCAAAGCCCGCACGGTCGAGCGGGGCGGGCGCATCGGCAAACGGGATCGCCATCGGTACGTCTGCGCTTTCGCCAGGGGCCAGCATAAGGTCATAGCCGAGCGTAGCGGTGGCGAGACCGGTCGGGTCCTCGACCGCCGACGCGCCGCCAGTGACGGGAATGGCGAGTGCGCCCTGGTCAAACGCGCGCGCTGCTACCCGCGTCGGCGCGACGAGAGGCAGCAGCGTTCGCGTGGTGGCGGCATCGCCTTCGATTGCGGGCGGAGCGGTGACGGTCAGCGTGCCGTTTTGCCAGACGATCCGGGAAATCGGGCTGACTCCGCCGGGCTGACCGAGGAACTGCGTCGGCGCATTGACCTGGAGCGGGCGCACCGCGAGCAGCAAATGCAGGGTGCGGCGGGTGGTGCCGGTATTGGTCAGCCGCCATTTGGCAAGCAGGCGCGGCGCGGCGCTGTCGATGAACAGGCTGGTGTCGAGCCGCCACCCGGCCCCTTGCCACTGCACGTGCGGCAGCGGCAACGCGCCGTCTTCCAGCGATTGTGTCGCGGTTACGTCGGCCCAGCCGAAGGTGCGCCCATCGGCGACGACAAACGGCTCGATCGAAAACGCACCCTTGCCGACCTCGATTGCGCCATCCTCGCCGATCAACCCGGCGGGGCCGCCATTGGCCGAGCCGACGAGCGTCCAATAGGGCTGCTCGCCCGAGAAGCCGCGCGGGAAGGTGCCGCGCGGCGTGGCCTTGGCCAGGCTTGCGACGAAGGCATTGGGCGTCGCGGCCCATTCGGGTGGACGTGTCTCGATCTCGGCGAGCGCCGCAGGCGGCGCGTCGGCGGGGAGGGAGACGCGGAGATAGCGTGTTTCGGTCTCGGGCAGGGCTATCGGATCGTCGCCGCCGTCTCCGGCATCGACTTGGCGCAGCGTGCGCCAGTCGCTTCCGGTGTCAGACGCCTCAAGGGTATAGCGCGCCGCGCCAGCGTTGGGGGCCCAGCGCAGAACCACGCCGCCGAGCGGCTTGGCACCACCAAAATCCACCGTCACGCCCTCGCCGCCGTGGCCGCGCCACGCGCTCGCGGGATCGCCGTCCAGCACCGCCGCGTCGCTTGCGTGGGGGGAGGGGAGCGGACCGGGGAGCGGGAGCGGCTCAAAGGTCAAATCGTCAATCGCGATTTCGCCTGCTCCGCCGTCGCGGCCACGCACCAGCACGACCTCCATTGCCGCGGTGTGCCGCAGGGTGGTGTCGCTACTTGGCCCCCACGCAAAGCTGAGGTCGCGCGGGCGCAGCACCAGCGTTTGCCAGGTGGCGGACGGGCGGAAATTGCGGCGCTGATACCACCAGACATTGGCGCCGCTCGCATCGGTAAACTTGATCTGCAAGTCGTTGACGCCGCCAGTGCCACGCACCTTCAAGCGGATCGCATAATTGACTGGCCAGTCGATTGGCAAAGTGCGGCGCGCAAAGGCATAGCCCGCGACGTCGTGAAAATCATAGCGCAACCGCAATGCGGTGCCCGTCGCGCCGGGCACCGAATCGATCTCGGCACCGACGCCGTTTGACGCGTCGGCTTTCCACGGCTGGAGCGTCTCGAAGCCATCGAGCGGCGCGATTTGCGCCGCCCCCGCCAACAGCAATGCCGCGAGCATCATGCCAGCCAGCCGCCCGAAAATCCTGCCCGCGCCAGACCACGTCGGATATGGGTGTTGCGGCGCATCGTCCGCCAGATAAGGCCCGAGCGGCGGTTTTCGATCATGGCGACAATCGGCCCCTGGTCGATGCCGAGATGATCGTTGGCGACCCATCCGGCACCGGGCATCACCACCCCTTCACGCACCGCAGGAGATGTGGCGGTCAGCGTCGGGTTGAAGGAGTCGGCGAAGCCGAATTTGCGGTAGATGGCGTGGCCATAACGCCGGTGCAGCGTCTCGGCGGCGGGTACCACGATTTCCGGGGCAAAGGCGATCGAGCCGAGCGCGGCGGTGGGGGCAATCGTACCGTCATCGCGGTCACCCGGGCCGCGGGCCGAGTAACTGAAAAATTCGCGCGGGCGTCCGTTGAACGTGGCGGTAAAGTCGCCTGGGCCGTCGCACGCGGTCAGGCCCCAGCAATCGGCACCATAGCCGACGAAATGGCCGGGGTTGGCGGCGGCGTAAGCGCGTTGCGCATAGGTCGCGCGTCGGCTGTTCTCGAAATAGTCGAGGCCCCTGGCGGCGATAAACCGGTCACGGATACCCCGAAAATCGACCCAGGTCTGGCTGTATTGGTGGCCGAACAAAGGCGGAAAAGCGAGATGCGGCTTGCCCCAGCGGTCGCTCCACGCCGGAGCAAAACGCGCGGTCCATACGTCCCATGTCTCGGCGGGCAGCGGATTGGTCGGGGAGCCGAGCGCGAGCAGATACAGCAACAGCGATTCGTTATAGCTGTCCCAATCGTGGCGGATGTAGCCGGTCTCCGGGTGCCAACCCATTGCGATGAAGGGAGCGCGCGGGGTGAACCAGCTCCAGTCCATCGCGCCATAGATTTGTTCGGCGAGTTGGCGGATGCGGCGCTCGTCGGGGTGATCGCTATCATACCAGCTTTGCGCGAACAGCACGCCGCCAAGCAGCAGTGCGGTGTCGATCGTCGAAAGCTCGGTCTGCCCGAAACGCGTGCCCGTTTTCATGTCGAGAAAGTGGTAGAAGAAGCCCTTATGCCCGGCGGTACCGGTGGGGGCGGGGCCCTGCGGGGCTTCGGCGAAGAAGCGCAGCGTGGCGAGCGTGCGTGCGCGCGCCTGCGCACGGCTAATCCAGCCATGCACCACGCCAATGGGATATGCCGTCAACGCGAAGCCGACGGCGGCGATGCTGGCGAAAGACGGCGTCGGCCAACGATCGGGCGCGAGGCCCGTTGCGGGATCGGTCGTGTCCCAGAAATAACGGAAGGTGCGGTGCTGGATGTCGGCGATCAAGGCTTCGCCACGTAGCGCGCGGGGAGCAACAGCGAGGCCGGTGCTTGCCAGCCCGGCGAGCGCGAGGCCGCCGGTGCCGAGGAAATGACGCCGGTCGATCATGCAGAAAACCTTTGAATACACGGTACAAAAAAACGGCGGGCGACCCGGGGAGGGCCGCCCGCCAGGGGAGGAAGGGTATTAGAAGCGATACCCCAGGCGGAACTGGATACGCCGCGGCAAGGTCGACGTGTTACCCGCATGGGCAGCATCGGCCGGATCGAGCGGATCGGAAACCTGCCCGGTTCCCGGATCGATTGCGTTGTTCACAAAGCCGTCAAAGTCGCGGAAATTCTTGTTGTTGAACGCGTTCAACAAATCGATCGCAACACTGACCTGATCCTTGCCGAGCCCACGGAAATCGATGTGCTTTTCAAGGCTGAGATTGACTTCGCAGAACGCAAACAGCCCCGCGATGCAGTTCTTTTCCGGATAGGCCGACTTGATCCTCAACTGACCGTTGTCGAAGCCGTTGGTGGCATCGGTAACGGCATAGGCCTGGCCGCTGCCAAAGGTGCTGAGCGTCGAGAGTTGCACGCCGAAGGGCAGATCGACGATACCCGAAACCACCAACCGGTGACGCTCGTCGCCCGGACGGGCGCGGAAGCCGTAAGAATCCGGCGTCGTACCATCGAGGCTGAACAGATCGTTGCCGTTCTGCTCGGCCTTGGACAGCGTGTAGGCGATGTTAAGGCCATAACCCGATGCCTTGGTGTAGTTCTTGTCCACCGTGACATAGAGTGCTTTGTAGCGCGTCCTGAGCCCATCAAAGCCAATCAACGCGTTGGCATAGCCGAAGGGCACCACCGGCGCGGTGTTGCAGCAATTGCCCAAGCCATTGTTGGTACGCGTGGCAAACAGGTTGGTGTAGCCGTTGCGACCCTTGATGTACGATCCGGTGACCGACACTTGCCATGCGCCAACCTTCTGGCGAATACCGAAGCTCGCCTGGTCGTTTACCGGCGGCTTGGCGTTGTTCTTCACCGCGAACAGTTCGGGCAACCCTTCGGTGGTCGAGCTGGCAATCAGCGCCAGCAAACCTTCGCGCGTGCCGTAGGACGGGTTCCATGCCACCGTCGGCAAGCCCGAGCGCGGTTGTCCGTCACGCGAGAAGCGGAACACGCCAATCGGGTTGATCGTGCGCGACAGTTCGTCGATCGTGTTGTTGAAGTTGTTACGATCATAATAGCGCCCGACGCCGCCGAAAATCACCGTGCGCTGATTGCCGCTGATATCGTACGAAAAGCCGAAGCGAGGTGCGAACGCGGTTGCAAACGGGCTGCGGTTGCGACCGTTCGAGATGTAGTTCTCTGGATCGAAATAAAAGGTTTTCGGCAACGCGCGCAGCGCCGCTGCCGCATTTTGTGGGGTGATGTAATCGTTGTTAAATCCGTTGGTTTCATAATCCCAACGAAGACCGAGGTTAAGCGTCAGCTTCTTGGTAACTTGCCAATCGTCCTGGGCGTAGAGACCAATCTCGGTATCCGAAGATTTGATGAGACCGGTCCCAAGGCCAAGCCGCGCTTCTGCCGGAAAGCTGTAGTCGGTATTGCTCGCAGGATCCAACCGGTAAACATAATCGGGCTGAACAAAGCTACGGTCATCAAACGTGAAATCCACGACATCGACGCGACCGCCAACCTTGAAGGTGTGACCATCCAACCCGCTATAGGTGAAATCATCACGGATCGTGTAGTTCTTCTGAACTTCGTTTCGCGTGGAATTTTTACCACCAAACGTGATAACCCCATCAAATTCGCGCGTGACAAGGTTCGGGCTGAGCGCTGCCGGGTTGAACCGGTAATTGACGTAGTTGGTGTTGAATTCGTTGACGAACGAATCCCCCGAATAGGTCCACTTGAACAAATAGGTGTCGACGGTGTTCTTCTTGTTCTCGGCCGTCTCGAACGAGGTCGTGTCGCCAAAACCCTGGATATCGCTTTCCTGACGACGGCTGGCCGAAAAATCGAATACCTGGCGCGAATCCGGGGTGAAGGTCAGCTTGCCGAAGTAGAATTTGCCACGGAACGGGCTGACGAACGAGCCCTCGAAATCGGACAGCCTGCGCCCGGATGCGGCCTCGACGGCGGCACGTTGGGATGCCGAACCGCGTGCGGCAACGTTGAAGGCCCGGTCCTGGTCATTGCCTTCGAACGATCCGAAGAAGAACAATTTGTCCTTGATGATCGGGCCGCCGAGCGAAATCCCATACTGCTTGCGCTTGAACGCCGGTTCCGGGCGGTTATTGCGCTTGTCGAAATACGCCTTCTCGCTCAGGCCCTTGTCGGTATATTGCCCGAACACTTCGCCGTGGAATTCGTTGGTGCCCGATTTGGTGACTGCGGTGATGATCGCAGCACCGGCTTGCTCATATTCCGCCTTGTAGTTCTGCGTGAGCACGCGGAATTCCTGCACCGCCGACTGGCCGAACGGGTTGCCGCGGCTGTTCTGCTGGCCGGCAACGCCGCCCTCGCGTGCCTGGTTCTTGAGGCTGACGCCGTCGATAAAGACGTTGACCTGGCTGGTGGTCGAAGCACCCGACGAGAAGCTCTTGTCGGTCTCGCTATCATTGTACCGCACGCCCGGGGCGAGTGCGGCAAAGGACAGGAAGTTGCGGTCGGTCTGCGGCAACGAGCGGATCTGCTGCTGGGTGACGTTGGTTGCGACTTCGCTGGTCTTGGTTTCGATCAGGCGACCGCCCGTAACGATGATGTCCTTGCCCGTGTCGATCGCATCCGCGCCGGGTGCGCCGACAGTCGCATCGAGCGACGCGACCTGGCCGATGCCGACGGTCACGAGTTGCTTGAACACCTCGCCATTGGTCGCCGTGATGGTCACTTGATACGAACCCGGACGCAGGCCGTTGAGCGTGTAGCTGCCCGAAGCGTCAGTGGTCGCGCGGAAGGTCTGGTTGGTGTCGCTGCTGACCGCGACGACGCTGGCATTGGCGGAAGCGGTGCCGGCAGCATCGCTCACCGCGCCGTGGATCGCCGCGGTCGAGGTCTGCGCATAGGCGGGCGCGATCGCCATGCCCCCTGCGGAAACCGCGGCAGCGCTGCCCAACAGCAGCCGGAGGAAAGTGGTTTTATTCATCATGCTTTTCCCTGCTTTACACCCGACTGACGCGGGCTTGTTTTGGTTGTGTCACGTATCATCAGCTCGGGCACGGATAGCTCGAGGCGGTGATCTGGGGTGCCGGCGATCGCATCGGCCAGTCGGGCGATCGCCCGTGCGCCGATGCCGGCGATATCGACGCGCATCGTGGTGAGCGATGGCGAAATCAGCCGGGCCAGCGGAATGTCGTCGAAGCCTGCAATGGCGAAGCGACCGGGCACATCCGCCCCGGCGTCGCGCAGCGCGATCAACGCGCCGATCGCCATCATGTCGTTGGCGGCGAAGATCGCGTCCACGCCATCGGGCGCACGCAGGATCTCGGCGGCTGCCGCAGCGCCGGTTTCTTCCATAAAGTCACCGACGATAACGCGCGGGATCAACCCGGCCTCGCGCATCGCAGCTTCATAGCCATCGACACGCGCGCGCGCCTCCACGTTGCTGAGCGGGCCGCTGACATGGACGATGCCGCGCCGCCCACTGGCGACAAGGTGTCGCACCATCGCCGCTGCGCCGCCGAAATTGTCAACGCGTAGCGCAGTACGGTCCTCCCGCGAGGGCGCGCAATTGACCAGAATTGCAGGGATGCTGGGCGGCAGGCCAGCGAACAGCCGCTCCGGGTCGATATGCGGGGCCATGATGACGAGTCCGTCGACACGCCCGCGCATGGTATGCAGCATTTCCACCGCGCGGTCGCCGTCGTGCAAATTGGAGAGCAGCAAGTGAAAGCCGCGCTCCGACGCCGCGCGATCCATGCCGCGCAATGCTTCGGAGAAGAACTCGCCGTGGAGGTCAGGCAGGACGATGCCGACCGCATGAGCGCGCGACATGCTGAGGTTGCGTGCGCCGGCATGGGGAACATAGCCGAGTGCGGCGGCAACCGTCTCGATCTTCTGGCGGGTTTCGGCGCGAACATTGCTGTGCCCGTTCAACACGCGCGACACCGAAGCGACGGAAACCGCCGCTTCACGCGCCACATCGCGGATCGTGGCATTCGCCATTGTCCTCTTCATCCTCCCTCGTGGCGTTGCCGAAAACGCCCCAACGCCGGTTGGGCAAATGCGCCCTGCCGATCTCGCTGCTTGATGTAACCGGTTACATCAATCAAAAGCAGTGTTCAAGACCGTGCGTTTCGGCGCAGGTTGGAATAGGCGAGCGCGACATCGCGGGGAGTGTGACTGATGGAAATTACAGGAATTTCGCGCCGGGCGGCGTTGTTGGGTGCCAGTGCGGTAACCGCGTGGCTGGCAAGCCCGGCGCGGGCTTTGATGGCCGCTGCCGATTCGGCGGCGAGCTCGCCGATGATCGAGTCGCTGCTCGCGCAAATGACGGTGGCGGAGAAAGCGGGGCAGTTGACGCTGCTGGCCGCCGCCTGGGCCGGTGGGGCTGCGAATGCCCTCAATCCGATCAAGGCCGGGGCGACGTTCGATTCGCAACTAGCCGAGGCGCGAAATGGCCGACTGACGGGCGTGTTCAACGGCAATGGCGCCGAAATGGCGCGGCAGATGCAAACGGTTGCGATGCGCGAATCCCGGATGAAAATCCCGCTATTGTTCGCCGCCGACGTGATTCACGGCTTCCGCACCGTATTTCCTGTGCCGCTGGCCGAGGCAGGCAGTTTCGAACCCGAGCTGGCGGAGCGCACCGCGCGCATCGCCGCGGTCGAAGCGGCGGCGGCAGGGATCGACTGGACCTTTGCGCCGATGGTCGACATCGCGCGCGATCAACGCTGGGGACGCGGTGTCGAGGGCGCGGGCGAGGATGTCTTGCTTGGCCGCATGATGGCGGCGGCGCGCGTGCGCGGTTTTCAGGGCTATAAGGGGCTTGCCGCTGACGATGCGGTGCTCGCTTGCGCAAAGCATTTCGTTGCCTATGGCGCGGGGGAAGGCGGGCTCGATTACAATTCGGTCGATGTTTCCGAACGCACGCTGCGCAGCGTGTATTTCCCGCCGTTCCAGGCGGCGTTCGATGCCGGTGCGCTCTCCACAATGGCATCGTTCAACGATCTTTCCGGCATTCCCGCCACGGCAAACGCCTGGTTGCTCGATCAGGTGCTGCACAAGGAATGGGGCTTTGGCGGGATGGTGGTGTCCGATTACACCGGCGACGAGGAATTGATCGCCCACGGCTATGCCGCCGATGCGCGCGAGGCGGCGCGGCTGGCCTTTCTGGCGGGCGTCGACATCAGTATGCAAAGCGGATTCTACCGCGATCACTTGCCCGAATTGGTGGCGAGTGGGGCGGTGCCGATGGCGCGGCTCGATCAGGCGGTGCGGCGTGTGCTGCGGGTCAAGCAGGCGCTCGGCCTGTTCGACAACCCCTTCCGTCGCATCGACCCCAAGCGCGAGACGACGCGTGTACGCACCAAGGCCAATCTGGCGGTGGCGCGCCAATCGGCGCGGCGCTCGATCGTGTTGCTCAAGAATGACGGTGAATTGCTGCCATTGCCCCGCAGTGGCAAACGGATCGCGTTGATCGGCCCGTTCGCGCAAGGGCAGCAAGACTTGATCGGGCCGTGGAACGTCTATGGGTCGGATGCGGAATCGGTCGATCTGTTGAGCGGTGTACGGGCCGCGCTTGCCGATCCGTCGCTGGTCACCGCCACGGCAGGGTCGGGGATTGAGGAGGCGCTGCCTGGCGGGATCGAAGCGGCGGTTGCAGCAGCCAAGGCCGCCGACATCGTCGTGCTGGCGATTGGCGAGGGGCAGCGCATGTCGGGCGAGGCGCAGTCGCGCGATGATATCGTCGTGCCCGCGCCGCAAATGGCGTTGGCGGCGGCGGTCGCGGCAACGGGCAAGCCGGTGGTGGTCGCGTTGCGCAACGGTCGCGCACTGGCGCTGTCGGGCGCGGTGCTTAATGCGCCCGCGATCCTTGTTACCTGGTTCCTGGGTTCGCAATCGGGGCCCGCGATCGCCGATATTCTGTTCGGGGTGGAAGGTCCATCGGCGCGCCTGCCCGTCAGCTTCCCTTATGCGACCGGGCAGGAACCCTATTATTACGCGCACAAAAACACGGGGCGGCCCAACCCGCCGGGCGAGCCGCAGGAATATAAGGCACATTATCGCGAAGTGCCCAACGCCGCGCGTTTCGCCTTCGGGCACGGGCTGACCTATGGCCGGATCGCCTATAGCGATTTGCGTCTGGGGGACGGTCGCTTGGCATGGGATGGAGCGCTGACGATCACGGCGACCATCGCCAACAACGGCACGCATATGGCCGAGGAAGTGGTGCAACTGTATGTGCAGGATGTCGCGGCCAGCATCACCCAGCCGGTGCGGCTGCTCAAGGCGTTTCGCAAAATCTCGCTGTTGCCGGGCGCGCGGCAGGAGGTGGTATTCACCTTGCGCCGCGAGGACCTGTTGTTCCTGGGGCCGGACTTGCAACCGACGGTCGAGCCGGGTCTGTTTCGTGTCTGGGTGGCGCCGTCGGCGCAAGCCGAAGGCGTGGCCGGCCAATTCACGCTGGTCGCCGCCTGAGCGTCAGTCGCCGATCGGAAGGTCGGCGACAATCGCGGCGTGCGTGTCGCGTCGCAGCGGGTTGAGCACCATCGCCAGTGCGGACAGTGCCAACCCGCCCGAACAGGCATAGAGCATGAGCCAGCGAATACCCGCGATGGTCGCCCCCGATTGCACCGCCCCCGCCACATAACCGATGTGGCCGTAAAACAGCCCGAGCAACCCGGCGGCGACCGCAAGCCCGATTTTCTGGAGCAGCGCCGCCGCGCCGAAGGCAAGCGCCTCGACCCGCACGCCGTGCTGCGCCTGGCCATATTCGACCGTGTTGGGCAGCATTGCCCAGAAAACCAGATGAAATCCGCTGAACGCGCCCTGCAGCACGATCAGCAGGAGCAACGCGGCGGTCGCATGGCGCGAGTCGATCGCTCCGAACAACCCGAGGCACGCAAGTCCGATTGCGACCGCAATCAGCCATACACCACGCAACCCGATCCAGCGCGACGCCAGCAGCCACAGCGGCACCGCTCCGGCCCCGGCGACGGACATAAGGCCCAGAGCATGCGCGCCGCCGGCAGTGTCATTCAGCACGTACCGAAAATAATAGAGCACCGATTGCGTCAGCAGTGCCGCGGCGATGCCCGATGCCATCGCCGCGGCGTTGAGCGTGAGGAACGCGCGATTGCGGGCCAGCACGTACAGGCACGCGGTGATCGAGGCGCTTTCGACGACATTCTCCACGACGGTCGCCGCGCGCGCGCCATAAGCGACCGCCAGCAATAGCAGCACGCCGACCAGCGCATAGAGGACCGCCGCCGCCAGAAAGCCGTCCGCGCTGGTCGCGCTTCCGGTCAAGCGCACGGCGATCCACGGCGTCCCGGTCGCGACGATCAACGCCGCTGCCGTGCCGAACAGCATCCGCAGACCCGCGAGCATCGTGCGGTCGCCACTATCGGGGCTGAAGCGGGCGCTCCACGCGACATACGGCACGTTGACCAGCGCGTAGAAGCTGCGGAACACCATTTGCACCAGCAGCACCCCGAGCGCGAGCGCGGCGCCCGACAGCGGCGGCGCAAAAAACAGCAGTATGAAGGCCAACCCCAGCGGCAATGCACCAAACGCCAGGAAGCGGCGGTAGCGCGCACCCGATCGCTGCGCCAGGATGCCGACCAACAGATCCGCCACACCATCCCACAAGGCGCCGATCATGTAGATCGTCCCTGCCAACGCAGGTGGCACGGCGAGAACGTCGGTATAGAAAAACAGCAGGAAGAAGGAGACGCTCTGCCAGTAAAGATTGCACGCGAAGTCGCCCGCCCCGAACAGCGCGAACTGGCCTGCACCCGGGCGAGCGCTCGCGCGACTCTGCGGCAATACGGATTGGGAACGAGCGCGTCTCATCGCCTCCCAATCCCTCATTTTGCTCGTCCTGCCAAATCGATCGCTCGTCACAGCGCGCGCTGGCAAACCCTTACGATTTGAATCGACACGCGCTATCGGGTGCGCAAAGCGGGGACATGGAGAGGCCTAATGATAAGCCAAATGGATTTCGCACTGGGGGAAACGGCGGACATGATCCGCGACACGACCCAGCGCTTTGCAACCGACCGCATCGCCCCGATTGCGGCGAAGGTAGATGCCGAGGACTGGTTTCCGCAGAGCCTGTGGCCCGAAATGGGGGCGCTTGGCCTGCACGGCGTGACCGTGCCGGAAGCCGATGGCGGGCTTGGTCTCGGCTATCTCGAACATGTCGTGGCGTGTGAAGAGGTAAGCCGCGCGTCGGCGTCGGTCGGCCTCAGCTATGGCGCGCATTCCAATTTGTGCGTCAACCAGATCGCACGCTGGGCGTCGCCTGAGCAGAAGGCGAAATATCTGCCCAAGCTGATTTCGGGCGAGCATGTCGGCAGCCTCGCCATGTCCGAAAGCGGCGCAGGCTCGGACGTGGTCGGCATGAAGCTGAAGGCGGACAAGGTGCAGGGGGGATACGTCCTCAACGGCACCAAATTCTGGATCACCAATGCGGCGTATGCCGATACGCTGGTGGTGTACGCCAAGACCGGGGAGGGCAGCCGTGGCATCACCACCTTCCTGATCGAAAAGGACATGCCCGGTTTCGCGATCGGCCAGAAGATCGACAAGATGGGGATGCGCGGCAGCCCAACCGCCGAACTCGTCTTCACCGATTGCGAGGTTCCGGAAGAGAATGTGATGGGCCCGGTCAATGGCGGGGTCGGCGTGCTGATGAGCGGGCTCGATTATGAGCGCACCGTGCTCGCCGGCATTCAGCTCGGCCTGATGCAGGCGTGCCTCGACGTGGTGGTGCCCTATGTCCGCGAGCGCCAGCAATTCGGTAAGCCGATCGGCGCGTTCCAGCTTATGCAGGGCAAGATCGCCGACATGTATGTCGCGCTCAATTCGGCGCGTGCCTATGTCTATGCCGTGGCGCGCGCCTGCGATGCGGGTAAGACCACGCGCTTCGACGCGGCAGGCGCGATCCTGCTGGCGAGCGAGAATGCCGTGCGCGTCGCGAACGAGGCGGTGCAGGCGCTGGGCGGGGCGGGCTATACCAAGGACTGGCCGGTCGAGCGCTATTACCGCGACGCTAAATTGCTCGACATCGGGGCTGGCACCAACGAAATCCGCCGAATGCTGATCGGCCGTGAACTGATCGGGGCGGCGTGATGGTACACGTTGCTTCCCATCCTCCCCGGCACGGGGAGGGGGACCGCCCGCCTTCTTCAGGCGGGTGGTGGAGGGGGCTCTCCCCAAGCGAGCCCCCCGCCTGCGGCACGCCCCCTCCACCATTCGCTGAATGCTCATGGTCCCCCTCCCCGTGCCGGGGAGGAGCAAGCGCATGACCGCCCCTGTCCTCACCTCAGCGCTTTCCCCCGAAAGCGAGACCTTTCGCGCCAATGCCGCGCACAATCGTGCACTGGTCAAGCGCCTCCGCGCCGATGTCGCCCAAGCCGCGCTCGGCGGCACCGAGAAGGCGCGCGAGCGCCACACCGCGCGCGGCAAACTCCTCCCCCGCGACCGCGTCGAGCGTTTGCTCGATCCCGGTTCGCCTTTCCTCGAAATCGGTCAGCTTGCCGCCAACGGCCTGTATGACGATGAAGTCCCCGGCGCGGGCATGATCGCCGGAATCGGGCGCGTCTCGGGCCGCCAGTGCATGATCCTGTGCAACGATGCGACGGTGAAGGGCGGCACTTACTACCCGCTGACGGTCAAGAAGCATCTGCGCGCGCAGGAGATTGCCGAGGCGAATCTTTTGCCGTGCATTTACCTCGTCGACAGCGGCGGTGCGAACTTGCCGCACCAGGCGGAGGTCTTCCCCGACCGCGACCATTTCGGGCGAATCTTCTTCAACCAGGCCAATATGAGCGCCAAGGGCATCCCGCAAATCGCCTGCGTGATGGGCAGTTGCACCGCGGGCGGTGCCTATGTGCCCGCCATGTCCGACGAGACGATCATCGTGCGTGGGCAGGGGACGATCTTCCTCGCCGGGCCGCCCTTGGTGAAGGCCGCGACCGGCGAAGTCATCTCGGCCGAGGAACTGGGCGGTGCCGACACCCACGGTCGCCGTTCGGGCGTGGTCGATCATGTCGCCGAGAATGACGACCATGCGCTGACGATCGTGCGCGACATCGTCTCCACGCTCCAGCCGCAAGTCCAGGCGGCGGTAAACCTCAAGGGCCCGCGCCCGCCGAAATTTGACGCGGAGGAGCTGTACGGCATCGTGCCGAGCGACGTGCGCGCGCCTTATGACGTGCATGAGATCATCGCACGTCTGGTCGATGGCTCCGAATTCCACGAATTCAAGGCGCTCTACGGCACGTCGCTCGTCTGCGGGTTCGCGCATATCTGGGGGATACCGGTCGCGATCCTCGCCAATAACGGCGTGCTGTTCAGCGAGAGCGCGCAGAAGGGCGCACATTTCATCGAACTCGCGTGCCAGCGGCGCATCCCCTTGCTGTTCCTGCAGAACATTTCGGGCTTCATGGTCGGTGGTAAATATGAAGCGGAAGGCATTGCAAAACATGGCGCAAAGCTCGTCACCGCCGTCGCCACCGCCACCGTGCCCAAGATCACCGTGCTGATCGGTGGCAGCTTTGGGGCTGGCAATTACGGCATGTGCGGGCGGGCCTATAGCCCGCGCTTCCTGTTCTCCTGGCCCAACAGCCGCATCTCGGTGATGGGTGGGGAACAGGCGGCGAGCGTGCTCGCCACCGTCCACCGTGACGCCGATGGCTGGAGCGAGGAAGAGGCCGAGGTCTTCAAGGCTCCGATCCGCCAGAAATATGAGGACGAGGGTAACCCGTGGTACGCGACCGCGCGGCTGTGGGACGATGGCATTATCGACCCGGCACAAACCCGCGACGTGCTGGGCCTCGCCTTTGCCGCTACCCTCAACGCGCCCATCCCCGAACGCCCGGCGTTCGGGGTGTTCCGCATGTAAGGACTCTTCATGCCCCTGATCTTCGCACTCGCCCTCGCCGCGCAAGTCTCGTCGCTGACGACGCCGGTGCAGCCGCTGCCCAAGGGCACCGGCCTGCCACCCCCCGCAACCGAGGAAGCGCAAGTGCTGGCCCCGGTCACGGCGCTCCTCAACGGCATCGCCGCGCGCGATGCGACGGCGATCGGCGAAGCGCTGCGCCCCGATGCGACCGCGACGATCGCGACCGAGCAGGGCGGAGCCTCCACCATCACCCACAAAACGCGCGGGGAGCTGCTGGCGCGCTTCACCCCGGGGCCCGAGCGCTATGAAGAGCGGGTGCGTGACCCCGCGATCGAAATCGACGGCGACATCGCGATGGTCTGGGCACCTTATACCTTCCTGATCGACGGCAAGCTGCACCATTGCGGCTACGACCATTTCGATCTCGTCCGCGAAAACGGAAGTTGGAAGATCCAGAACCTGACCTGGTCCTCGCGCACGACCGGATGCGAGGGCTGAATGCGAGGCTGGGCTATCCTACACGCCGCCGTCGCGGCTATGCTCTCGCCTATGTCCACTGCCATGCCCACGCGCCGCCTTGCTCTGCTCCGTGCGGCATCGCGCAAAGGGGCAAAACAGGGGGGACGTAGCGTGGACTTTGTGGACTTCCGCAGGGGTCGGCAATGATCGACTCGCTCCTGATCGCCAATCGCGGCGAGATCGCCTGCCGCATCATCCGCACCGCGCGCGCGATGGGTATCCGCACCGTCGCGGTCTATTCCGACGCCGATGCGAACGCGCTGCATGTCCGCCAGGCCGATGAAGCCGTTCATATCGGTCCCAGTCCGGCGCGCGAAAGCTATCTGGTGGGCGAGAAAATCATCGCTGCGGCCAAGGCGACGGGCGCGGCGGCGATCCACCCCGGCTATGGCTTCCTCTCGGAAAATGCGGACTTTGCGCAGGCCGTGCTCGATGCCGGGCTGCTGTGGGTCGGCCCCAAGCCCGACAGCATCCGCGCGATGGGGCTGAAGGATGCCGCCAAGCAGCGCATGATCGCGGCGGGCGTGCCGGTGACGCCGGGCTATCTCGGCGAGGATCAGGCCCCCGAACGGCTGGCGGCGGAGGCGGCGCAGGTCGGCTATCCGGTGCTGATCAAGGCGGTGGCGGGCGGCGGCGGCAAGGGGATGCGCCGCGTCGATGACCCTGCGGATTTCGCCGATGCGCTCGTCTCGTGTCAGCGCGAGGCGGCGTCCTCGTTCGGCAACGCGCAAGTGCTGATCGAGAAATATATCCTCTCGCCCCGCCACATCGAAGTGCAGGTGTTCGGCGACACGCACGGCAATGTCGTCCATCTGTTCGAGCGCGATTGCTCGCTCCAACGCCGCCACCAGAAGGTGATCGAGGAAGCCCCCGCACCGGGCATGGACCCGGTGACGCGCGAGGCGATCTGCGCGGCGGCGGTGAAGGCGGCGCGCGCGGTCGATTATGTCGGTGCGGGCACGATCGAGTTCATCGCCGACGCGAGCGAAGGCCTCCGAGCGGACCGCATCTGGTTCATGGAAATGAACACGCGGTTGCAGGTCGAGCATCCGGTGACCGAGGAGATTACCGGGGTCGATCTGGTCGAATGGCAATTGCGCGTCGCCAGCGGCGAGGCGCTGCCCAAGCGGCAGGACGAGCTGTCGATCAATGGCTGGGCGATGGAAGCGCGGCTCTATGCTGAGGATGTCGCGTCAGGTTTTCTGCCGTCGACTGGGCCGTTGACCCACTTCGCGATCTACGATCGTCCACGTAGCACTGGCGTCAAATCGCGCATCGAAACAGGCGTTCAACAAGGCGATGCTATCTCCCCCTTCTATGATCCGATGATCGCGAAGCTGATCGTCAAGGCGGATAGCCGGGAGCGGACGATTGGGGCGCTTGCCAAGATGTGCGAACAAGTCGTTTGCTGGCCGGTCAAATGCAACGCGCAGTTCCTCGCCAATCTGCTCGGCGAGCCTGACTTTGTGGATGGAAAGGTCGACACTGGCTTGATTGCCCGGGAATTGGACGGCCTGGTTCCAGACACAGGGCCAACCGAACGCGTGCTGCAATCGGTCGCCTCGGTGGTGGTAGATCGGTCGCTTGGCGGCGACTCGACGACTACTCGGGAAACGTACATCAAGCGCCCTCCGTCGGCCTGGAGTTGGCTGCGCGGCTTTCGCTCCAACGCTTTGCCTGCACCTACGATCGTTCGTCTCAATGACGGCAAGCAAAACTATGTTGTTGAGTTCCGCGAAATCGCTCCCAACGATAGCGCGTATGTTACCGTTGAGGATGATGGCTATCTCGTATCTGAAGACGGGAACACCTTCGTCCTAACCGAGGCGCGATTTGATCCCGCCGCCGCAGGCACCGCCGCCGACGGCGCAATCCTCTCGCCCATGCCCGGCCGCATCATCGCGGTGGACGTGGCCGCAGGCGATACCGTCACCAAAGGCCAGAAGCTCGTCACGCTCGAAGCGATGAAGATGGAGCATAGCCTGACCGCCCCGTTCGACGGCACCATTGCCGAACTGAACGCAGAGATTGGCGGGCAAGTGCAGGAGGGCGTCGTACTGGTGCGGCTCGACACCGGCGCATGACCGAGGCTTCCACACCCGGCGCGCTGGCCGGTATCAAGGTGCTCGATCTGTCGCGCGTGCTCGCCGGGCCGTGGGCGACGCAGATGCTGGGGGATCTCGGCGCCGAGGTGCTCAAGATCGAGCAGCCGGGGCAGGGCGATGACACACGCCGCTGGGGGCCACCTGCGCTCGCCGATGACTCTGGCGATTCCGCCTATTTCCTGTGCGCCAATCGCAACAAGCGCTCGCTCGCGATTGATCTCGCCCAGCCCGAAGGCGCCGATCTGATCCGCCGCCTTGCTGCGGAGAGCGATGTCGTGGTGGAGAATTTCCGCGTCGGCGGGCTCGCCAAATATGGGCTCGATTATGCCGCACTCTCGGCGATCAACCCGCGCCTGGTCTATTGCTCGATCACCGGGTTCGGCCAGGACGGGCCGTATTGCGACAAAGGCGGCTATGACTTCCTGATCCAGGCGATGGGCGGGCTGATGAGCGTGACCGGCGAAGCGGATGGCCCACCGATGAAGGTCGGCGTGCCGATTGTCGATCTGTTCACCGGCACTTATGCCACCGTCGCGATTCTCGCCGCTTTGCGCCACCGCGACGCGACGGGTGAGGGGCAGCATATCGACTGCGCCTTGCTCGACACGCAATTGGCGATGATGTCGAACCAGGCGTCCAACTATCTCAATGGCGGTGCGGTCCCGGTGCGGATGGGCAATGACCACCCCAATATCGTGCCGTATCGCGATTATGCGACCGCCGATGGCGAGATCGTCGTCGCGCTCGGCAATGACCGGCAGTTTCGCGATTTCCTGCGCGTACTGGGGCTGGAGGCGCTGGGTGAGGATCCGCGCTTCGCCAGCGTAGCGCTGCGCAGCGCCAATCGTGCGGCGCTGCACGCGCACCTCGCCCCCGCCGTCGCGCGGTGGAGATCGGACGATTTGGTCGCGGCGATGGAGGCGGCCAAGCTCCCGGCGGGCAAGATCAACGGCCTGCCCGCGATTCTGGCCGATGCCCATGTCGCGCACCGCGCGACCGTTCAGCCGATGGCGCGGCAGGACGGCACGCCCCTGAACGTCGTCGCCTTTCCCGCCAAATTGTCGGCGACGCCCGCCCGTTACGACCGCGCACCGCCGCGCGCGGGGGCGGATACGCGCGCGACGCTGGGCGAGGTACTCGGACTATCGGCGGAGGCGCTTGATCGCTTGGCGGCCAATGGGGTGATCCCCGCTTAGCCTCCTCCCGATGACCTCGCCCGGTCAGCGGCCTTTGAACAGCCCACCGAGCACGCCGCGCACCAGCCCGCCGATAATCCCGGCCCCGGCACCACGGCTGGAGCCGAACACCGCCTTCGACACTTCATTGGCGACCTGACGCCCGACCGCCGAGGAGGCGGAGCGCGTCGCCGAGGTGATCGCCCGGTTCCACGGCGAATTGGCGGCGGCTTTGGCAGCGGCGGCCTCCTGTTGCGCGGCGAGGCGAGCCTGACGGTCGGCTTCGCGTTGCGCCGCGACACGCTGGCGTTCCGCTTCGCGCGCGGCAACCGCATCGGCCTTGGCCTGCGCTGCCGCCGCTTTGTCGGCCTCGGTCTTGGCCTTGGCTTCGGCTGCCGCTGCGCTCGCTTCTTGCGCCTTGCCGGCGAGGATTTCCTCGGCGGATTGGCGATCGATCGCGGTGTCGTATTTGTTGCCGACCGGATCGGTCTGGATCATCACCCCGCGCTCGACCGGGGTGACCGGGCCAACGCGCGAGGCGGGCGGGGCGATCAGCGTGCGCTGCACGGGCGAGGGCGATCCGTCGGGTAGCAGCAGCGAGACCAACGCCTCACCGACCTTCAATTCGGTGATCGCGGTTTCGACATCGACACCGGGATTGGCACGGAAGGTGGTCGCGGCGGACTTTACCGCCGCCTGATCGCGCGGGGTGAAGGCGCGTAGTGCGTGCTGCACGCGATTGCCAAGCTGCCCCGCCACCGTATCGGGAATGTCGATCGGGTTCTGGGTGATGAAATAGATGCCAACGCCCTTCGATCGGATCAGCCGCACCACTTGTTCGATCTTCTCAAGCAACGCCTTGGGCGCGGCATCGAACAGCAAATGCGCCTCGTCGAAGAAGAAGCACAATTTGGGCTTGTCGGGATCGCCGATCTCGGGGAGATGTTCGAACAATTCACTCATCAGCCACAGCAGGAAAGTCGAATAAAGCTTGGGGCTCGCCATCAATTTGTCGGCGGCGAGGATGTTGACGATGCCACGGCCCTTGTCGTCCACGCCGATGAAATCATCGAGATCGAGCGCCGGTTCGCCGAAGAAATGTTCCCCGCCCTGGCTACGAAGCTGGAGCAGCGCGCGCTGGATCGTGCCGATCGATTGCTTCGACACATTGCCATACGTGGTGGTGAGCTCGTCGGCGCGTTCGCCGCAACTAACCAGCATCGCCTGCAGATCGTCGAGATCGAGCAGCAGCAGCCCGTCTTTGTCGGCGACGTGGAAGGCGATCGTCAGCACGCCTTCCTGCACCTCGTTGAGGTCCATCAGCCGCGAAAGCAGCAGCGGCCCCATTTCGCTGATGGTGGTGCGGATCGGGTGACCCTGTTCGCCATACAAGTCCCAGAATTGCACCGGCGTATCGGCATAGGCCCAGGCGTCGTCGCCAATTTCGTGTGCGCGGGCGGCGAAGATTTCGTGGTTCTTGGCGGTGGGGGAGCCAGCCATTGCTAACCCCGACAAATCGCCCTTCACATCGGCGACGAAGCACGGGACTCCGTTGCGCGAAAAGCCTTCGATGATGCCCTGGACGGTGACTGTCTTGCCGGTGCCGGTCGCACCCGCGATCAGGCCGTGGCGGTTGGCGCGCTTGAGTTCGAGCGCTTGCGGGTTGGCACCGCCGGGCCCTGCGCCAATGAAGATGCTGGTCGTGTCGTTCATGAAGCCTCCCGCGATTTCGGCGAAAAGCTATCGCGCGAAAACCGGGGCGGCGGAAGGAAAATCCCTCTCCCGCGTGAATGGCGGGAGAGGGATGTGTCGGCTTACTTCTTCAGCTTGACCGCGATGAACAAGGCGGGCTGGCGACCGCGCACCAGATACAGCGCGACTTGCGTGCGACCGGCTGCCTTCGCCTGCGCGACCACCGCGCCGAGCGCCGCTGGCGTGGCGACCGGAACACCATTGGCCGAGACGATCACGTCGCCGCGCTTCAGACCCTTTGATCCGGCATCGCTCGACGGGTCGACGGTTGCGACAACCACGCCCTGCACCGACGAATCGATGTTGAAGGTGCGCGCGATTTGCGGGGTCAGCGTCTGCACGGTCATGCCAAGCGCGTTGGCCGCCGCCTGCTCGACGGTGGGGTTGTCGCTATCGTCCGTGTCTTCGCCGTCTTCGCCGGCGGCTTTCGCGGCAAGCTGATCCTCGGGCGGACGCGTACCGATTGTGGCGATGATCGTTTGCGGTTTGCCCTGACGAACGATGTCGAGCGGCACGCGGCTACCCGGTGTTACATTCGCGACGAGATAGCTGAGCGACTGATCGGGGGTAACATCTTTGCCATCGACGCGCAGCACGACGTCGCCGACCTTCAGCCCGGCCTTTTCGGCAGGCTGGCCCGGCTCGATGCTGCGGAGCAGTTCGCCATGATTCTTGACCAGGCCGAAGGACGAGGCAAGATCGTCGTCGATCGGCTGCGGCCCAACGCCGAGATAGCCGCGGGCGATCTTGGTGCCCTTCATCAGCTTGTCGATGACCGGCTTGGCGTCGGTGGCCGGGATGGCGAAGCCGATGCCGATATTGCCGCCGCCGGTGCTGCCCAGAATCTGCGAATTGATGCCGATGACATTGCCGCTAAGATCGAACATCGGGCCGCCGGAATTGCCCTGGTTGATGGCCGCGTCGGTCTGGATGAAGCGATCATAAGCACCGCCGCCGGTGACGCGGTGCAGCGACGAGACGATGCCGGCCGTCACCGTGCCGCCAAGGCCGAATGGGTTACCGATCGCGACCACCCAGTCGCCGACGCGCGCAGCATCCGAATCGCCGAACTTCACGAAGGGCAGGTTTTTCGCATCGATCTTGAGCAGCGCGAGATCCGACGTTGGATCACGCCCGATCAGTTTGGCGACATATTCCTTGCGGTCGACCAGCGTCACCGTGATCGAATCGACCGTCGCGCCCTTTGCGCCGGGCGCAACGACGTGATTGTTGGTGACGACATAGCCATCGGGGGAAATGATGAAGCCCGAACCGAGCGAGGTCGCTTCACGGGTGATCGCCGGGCCATTGCCCCCCTGGCCCTGCTGGCCGAACAACCCCTCAAACGGGGTGCCCGCGAACGGGTTGGCGGGTTGCTGCTGCGTGATGTGCTGGCTGGTCGAGATATTCACCACGGCCGGTTGGAGCCTCGCAACCAGATCGGCGAAGCTCATCGGCGCGCCCGGCTTGGGGGCGGTGGCGGCGATTACGGCGGGCTCGTTCTGCGCGGTCTGCGCGCCCCCGGCGGACGGCAAGGCAATGGCAGTCGCGGTGCCGCTCAGCAACAGGGCGGCGGTAATGGCGTAGGCGTAGCGCACTTTGGTCGTTTCCTCTCGTCTACCAACTGGCAGCATCACCATTGTAGATACCGGGTGATGCTGAACGGCGATTGAATATGAACGGCTGATGGACGGTTATCGCGCCATCCGTCAGCGCCGTCCCTGAAATTCCTTCAAATAAGCATTGTCGGGCGACAGTACCAAGGATGTCTGGCCCTTGGCATCCTGCGCAAAGGTATAGCGATACGACTGCATCGCCCGGTAGAAATCATAAAAATCGGGGTCTTTGTTGAAGGCGTCCGCATAGATTTGCGCGGCCTTGGCATCGGCCTGCGCCTGAATGATCTGCGCGGTCTGTAGGCCCTGCGCCTTGATCGTCAGCGCCTGTTGCTGGCGGGCGGTGCGCATCCGGTTGAGGGCGCTGTCGAACGGCGTGCCGCTCGGCAGATCGGCATGTTTGATGCGGACATCGACAATCTGCACGCCATATTGCGACGCAAGCTTCTGCAATCCTGCGCGGATGTTGCCCATCACTTGCGTGCGCTCGGGGCTAAGCAGAGCGGCGAAGGGCCGTTTGCCGAGTTCGTTGCGCAGCGAGGAGCTGAACAGCGGCTTCAACTGGTCCTGCACGCGTTGTTCGGTCACCGAGGTACTGCCCGTCGAGATCACCGCCTTCAGCGGGTCGACGATGCGGAAGCGGGCATAGGCGTCCACCTCCAGGCGAGTCTGGTCGGTCGAGAGCACGGGCTGGTTGTCGAGTTCGACATCGAGCACGCGCTTGTCGACCCACACCAGCCGATCGATGAAGGGAACGCGCGCGGTCAGGCCCGCGCCGGTCTGGCCGAACACTTCGTTGGGGCGATATTCGTTGATGGTGCGCACCGGCTGCTGAAAGCGCAGCACGACCGCCTGGCGCGTTTCCGGCACGATCGCGAAGGTGCTGGCAGCGACGATCAGCAACACCAAAGCGAAGACGCCAAGGGCGATGGGATTGCGGAACAAGGCGCGGTTCACTGGGCGACTCCCGAGGTCTGAGGAGCGACTACGCTCGAAGACGGCGCGGGCGGCAGGCGGCGGAGGCCGGGTAGCGGCAAATACGGCACTACGCCGGGCGATTCGATGATGGTCTTGTCCGACTTGGACAGGACTTGCTCCATCGTGTCGTAATACATGCGGCGGCGCGTGACTTCGGGGGCGAGTTTATACTGGGCGTAGATCACGTCAAAGGCCGCCGCTTCACCCTGGGCCTTGGCCAGCACCTGCTGCGCGTAGCCGCGCGCACGGCTGATATCGCTTTGCGCCTGTTGCTGCGCGGCGGACACTTCCTTGAAGGCGTCGGCCACTTGCGCCGGGGCCTGCGCGCCCTTGATGGCGACGCCCTGGATGCGGATGCCCGCATTATAGCGATCGAGGATTTCCTGCATCGCCTGCTGGACCTTGATTTCCATCACGGTGCGTCCAGCACCGATCGCTTCGTCGAGCGTCGCGGTAGCGACGACCGCGCGCATCGCGCTTTGCGCAGTTGCGCGCAGCGTTTCGCGGGGTTTGGCGATCTGGAAAGCGAAATCCTGCGGGTTGGCGATTTGCCAGCGCACCGAATAATCCAGATCGACGATGTTCTGGTCGCTGGTCAGCATCAGCTTGTCGGTATCGTTGCCGGTGGTGATGGTGCTGCTGTCGTCGGGGAAGGTATCGGTGTTGATCGCGGCGACATCGACCTTGGCGACATCGACAAAGGGCGCGGGCAGGGTGAAGCGGATGCCGGGCTCCAGCGTCTCCGAATAGCGCCCGAGGAAAGTGACCACGCCGCGCTCTTGCGGGCCGATCGAATGGAAACTGGTCAGCGCGATCCACGCGACCAGCAAGATACCGATCGCGATCACCCACAATTGCCCGGCGCTGGGTGCCCCCGGGATGCGCGGACGTCCATCACCGCCGCCCGAGCCGCCCCCGCCGCCACGCGCCCGCTTGAGGAATTCGTCGAGCGCGCTGGGGCCGGGCATGGCACCGCGCGGTTTGCCGCCGGGAGGCTGCGCCCACGGGTTGCGCGGGCCACCGCTGTCGCCTCCGCCATTGTCGGAACCGGAGCCGCTGCCCCACGGTCCCTTATTGTCGGCGGCGAGGATGGAGAGGCGCTGAAACCAGCCCGATAAGATCGTCATGGGACCTTTATAGGGGCGCGTTCTTACGAAAAACAGTGGCAAGCGCATCCGTGTCGCCTATCTGCGCACGATGACCGACAGTAGTTTGCTAGATGCCGCCCTTCTCCGCGTCGCCCAGGGGCGCGCCACCGCCAAAATCGAGGAGGGACGCGCCAGTATCATCGTCGATGTCAGCGGCCTTGATGACGCCGCGCGGGAGGCGTTGGAGGGGGAAGTGCGCGCCGCCGCCGCCGATGTTCCCGGCGTTTCCGGCGTGCGGGTTGCGCTGACCAGCCAGCGCTCGCGCCGAATCGTGCTGGCGGTGGCGAGCGGGAAGGGCGGGGTGGGAAAATCCACCGTTTCAGCCAATCTCGCCATCGCGCTGGCGCGTTCCGGACGGCGCGTCGGGCTGGTCGATGCCGATATCTACGGCCCGTCGCAGCCGCGGCTGATGGGTGTTGCCGATGCCAAACCAACTGCGCGCGACAAGGTGTTGCAGCCGGTGCCGACACCGTATGGCGTACCGATGCTGTCGATGGGGATGCTCGTTGCCGCCGACCAGGCGATCGCATGGCGCGGGCCGATGGCGGCAGGGGCGCTGACGCAGATGATGGACGCCAATTGGGGACGGGCCGACACGCTTGTGCTCGATTTACCGCCGGGCACGGGCGATGTGCAATTGACGATGATCCAGAAATATCGCCCGACCGGCGCGGTGATCGTATCGACGCCACAGGATTTGGCGCTGATCGATGCGCGGCGCGCAATCGACCTGTTCGTCAAGGCGGGCGTGCCGATTATCGGGCTGATCGAGAATATGGCGGGCTATGTTTGCCCATCGTGCGGCGAGATTTCCGATCCGTTCGGGACAGGCGGGGCCGAGGCTGCTGCGGCGGAACTGGGCTTGCCGTTTCTCGGTCGTATCCCGCTCGATATTCGGGTGCGCGTGGCGTCGGATGCTGGGGAGCCCCCGGCGGCGGGGAACGGTCCCGAAGGCGTGGCGTTCATGGGCGTGGCCGACAAGGTCGCCGATTGGATCAAAGGACAAGGCTGATGCCGCTTACCCAGGATGCCGACCTGCGCACCTTGCTCCAGGAAACGCGCGTAATTGCGCTGGTGGGCGCGTCGGATCGCCCTGATCGCCCGTCCTACCGCGTGAAGCGGACCTTGCAGGAGCATGGCTATCGCGTGATCCCGGTCAACCCGCAGATCACGGGCGAGCATGTGCACGGTGAATTCGTATTTCGCGATCTTTCGCAGATTGGCGAGTCGATCGATCTGGTCGACATCTTTCGCAATTCGGCCGCCGCCGGGGAGGCGGTGGACGAGGCGATTGCAGTGGGGGCAAAGGCGGTGTGGCTTCAGTTGGGCGTCATCAACGAGGCCGCGGCGGAGCGGGCGGAGGCGGCGGGATTGAAGGTTGTAATGGACCGTTGCCCCGCAATCGAACTGCCGCGCCTCGAAATCGCGCCAATCGCCTGAAATTTGCCACGATTGCGGCCCAGCTTCGCTGTGATGCTGTTGCTGCTCCTCGCCGCGCAAAGCGCCACTCCGGCAGACGCCTCGGCGGTCGCGCCGACCTCGTTCTCGATCCTGCAGCCGGTGCCGAACGAACCGTGCGTCCGGCGCGGCGCGAAAAACAGCAGTCCCGACGACATCGTGGTGTGCGGCAAACCACTGCCGTCGCAGAAACTGCCTTATCCTAATGAAGTGGTGTTGGACGAGCCGCGGCCCTCCAACCCCGATTTGCGCGGAACAGGCGCGCTCGCGCTGGAAGCGGCGCCGTGTGCGTCGTTGAGCGGGGGCTGTTCAGGCGGTTTGGATCTGCTCGGCGCGGGCACGGCGGCGGTGCGGCTGGCGCAGAAAGTGCTTGCGCCAAGCAGTTGCTGCGAGGAGCAGAGCGAGGGTACGAACCCAGTCCTGCTCGGCAGAGACGCGGTCCGTGGGGTAAAGCACGCCTTTCGCAAGAAGCCCGACAAATCCCGGCGCGTGCCGATCCCTCTGGATGATGCGCCGCCTACAACCTTCGGCAAAGTTTCCGACTAGCGCCGTCTAGCCGAGGATGTGCATCCACAGCGGTTGCCCGACCAGACTCTGCGATCCGCGCAGCCGTTCCAGCGCTTGCGCGACGCTGCGCTCGGGGCCCTCATGCGTGACGATGGCGACCAGCACCGATCCATCGGCGTGGACGCCGCGCTGCATCAGGCTTTCGATCGATACCCCGGCGTCGCGCATCGCCGCCGCGATTTCGGCAAGCACGCCGACGCGGTCGGCAACGGTGAAGCGCACATAAGCGCGGCCCAGCCGGTCACCGGCATCGGCTGGCCCTTGCGCCAGCAACGCATCGGCGGGCATCGCGAAGGCGGGGCCAAATTCACCGCGCGCAATGTCGATCAGATCGGCGACGACGGCGGAAGCGGTCGGCCCGTCGCCGGCACCCGCGCCCTGAAACAGCAGGCGTCCGACGAAATTGCCTTCCGCCACCACGGCGTTGGTTGCGCCGGTGACATGGGCGAGTGGGTGGCTGACGGGCACGAGATGCGGGTGGACGCGCTGGAACAGTCCGTTCGGGCCGGATTCCGCCAATCCAATCAGCCGAACCCGGTAACCGAGCGAGGCCGCCTCGGCGATGTCGGCGGCGAGCACGTGGCGGATACCGCTGGCGGCGACGTCGGCAAAGGCAGGTTGCGTGCCGAAGGCAAGGCTGGCGAGCAGCGAAACCTTGTGTGCGGCATCGACGCCGTCAATGTCGAAGCTCGGGTCGGATTCGGCAAAACCCAGCGCCTGCGCCTCGGCCAGCACATCGGCGAAATCGCGACCTTCGGCCTCCATCTTGGACAGGATGAAATTGCAGGTGCCGTTGAGGATGCCGTAAACGCGCTCGATCTCATTGGCGGCGGCGCCCTCGCGCAGCCCTTTGATGACGGGGACACCGCCCGCCACCGCCGCCTCGAACTTCAACGCGACATTGGCCGCTTCGGCGGCGCGGGCCAATTCCAGGCCGTGATGCGCCAGCATCGCCTTGTTGGCGGTGACGAAGCTCTTGCCCGCGCCGAGCGCGGTTCGCGCGAGGGTGAGCGCAGGGCCGTCCGCCCCGCCGACCAGTTCCACCACGACATCGACATCGGCATGGGCGAGCGTGGTGGTATCATCGACCCAGTCAAAGCGACCGATATCGACGCCACGATCCTTGCTTCGATCGCGCGCGGATACCGCGACGATCTCGATCGGCCGCCCCGCGCGCCGCGCGATCAACGCGCCGTTGGTGTCGAGCAAGCGGATCACGCCTGCGCCGACCGTGCCGAGACCGGCAAGCGCGATGCGGAGGGGTTTGGTCATCATGCAGCTCCGTTCAAATCTTTCCTTCTCCCAACGGGAGAGGGAGGGAGCGCGTAGCGCGGAAGGGTGAGGGTGACTACCTCCCGAATCGCGCCCTCACCCCGCGCCGCTTTGCGGCTTGCCCCTCTCCCGCAGGGAGAGGGGAAGTGGGTCAGGCTTTCACCAGCCCGATTTCGACCAGCCGCTCATGCAGATAGTCGTGCGCGGTGATCGGGGTGGGATAGCGGTTCGGGTTTTCCGCGGAGATCGTCGATGGCAGCGTCTCGATCAGGAAATCGGGCGCTGGGTGCAGGAAGAAGGGCATCGAATAACGCGAATGGCCGCGCCGATCGGGGGCCGGATTGACGACGCGGTGCGTGGTCGAGGGCAAGACGTGGTTGGTAAGGCGCTGCAACATGTCTCCGACATTGACAACCATCGCGCCCTCGGGCGGCTTGATCGCCAGCCAGTTCCCGTTCTTGTCGAGCAGTTCGAGCCCGGCTTCCTCGGCTCCGAGCAGCAGCGTGATAAGGTTGATATCCTCATGCGCACCAGCGCGGACCTCCGGCGCATCGGCGGGGACGGGGGGATAATGCAGCAGCCGCAGCACCGAATTGCCGTCCTTTACGGCATGATCGAACCAGTCGGGGGTCAAACCCAAATGGCGTGCTATCGCCGATAGCAAGCGATCGCCTGCGGTATCGAACGCTGCGAACAGCTCGATAAAGGTTTCGCGAAAGCCTTCGGGCTGGTCTGGCCAGATATTGGCGGGCATCTGCCCTTCGAAGCGGTGGCCCTTGGCCAGCTCGCGGCCGATATGCCAGAATTCCTTGAGATCGACATGGCTCGCGCCCTTGGCGATCTCGGTCTTGAAGGGTGTGTAGCCGCGCGCGCCGCCGCCGCCCGCCACGAAATAGCCGCGCTTGGTTTCTTCCGGCAGCGCGAAGAAAGCCTCGGTCATCACCCACGCCCGCGCGATCAAATCGGCGGGTACGCCGTGATCCGCGACGACTGCAAAGCCGAAACGCTCGAACGATCCACCGAGTGCGGCGGCAAAGGCGACCGGATCGGCGGCTTGATCGTTCAGCGAAAGGGCCGGAACCTGCGCGGTTGCGGGGGCGGTGAGAGTGTCAAGCATATTCAGGCGTCCGTGATGGGAAAGCCACCGGATAAACCGGATTTGCCCGGACGTCACCAACAGACCGACGGGCGAGGTCAACCGATGGTGATGACGCCCTTGGCCGTATCTTTCCCGACGGGGACGAGATCGAGCGCGAACGGCTCGCCTTCGTTGGTCTTGCCGGTGAGGCCGTTCCCCTCCGCCGCGAGCGTAAATCCGGCGGCCGTCAGCTTGCCTTTGAACCAGTCGCGCACGGTGCCCGGTGCAGCCGGGCTGGTAAACGCCACCCGTACATGGCCTTCATCCTTGGCACCGGGCTTGTCCTGCGCGCTGATATTCATGCCGCTGATCGTCGATCCCGGGTACAAATGCACCCCGTTCATGTCGAAATTCGTCGCGTCCAGTTTCACTTTGGGCAGCGTGATCTTGCCCTTGAAGAAAGGGGTATCAATCGCGGCTTCGCCATTCCCGTCGATTCCGGCGACGATATTGCCGTCCCCATCCGAGGTGTTGATCGAAATCGAGCTACCGCTCTTTGCGCCATCGCACGCGGCCAGCGAAACAAGCGCAACCGCGCAGAGGACGGAACGGAACATGGTGAGCCTCTCGTGTATCAATGTAATAATACACTAACGCTGACGGTGCCTGAGGTCAAGATTTTCGTGCCTCGATTCGATTTGATTGCCCCATTGGAGCGCGCCTCGCCGCCCCGCCTGTGATAGCGCGCCCCCGGCGACCCCCAAGCGGGCGAATTGATGGGTGACCTGACGGGCGCGCTCGGGCATTGGGATCGGCATGTCCGTTTCCGACCATCCCCCGATGCAGGACTCGCCGCCGATCCGGCTGATCGAGTTCGTCCCGCTAATTGCCGCGCTCATCTCGCTGGGGGCGCTGGGGATCGACACGATGCTGCCCGCTTTGCCCGATATTGCCCACAGGCTCGGGGTGGACGCGATTGTCGATGGCCCGTTGATCCTGACCGTGTTCGTGGTGGGGCTGGGGATCGGGCAATTGATCCACGGTCCGTTGACCGACCGGTTCGGACGCCGTCCGGTGCTGATTGGCGGGCTGATCGGTTACATCCTCTGCAATCTTCTCGCCGGACTGGCCAATGGTTTTACCTTGCTGCTCGCCATGCGGTTTGTCAGCGGGTTGTCGGTGGCGGCGAGCCGGGTGGTGACGATTGCGGTCATCCGCGATTGTTTTTCCGGACGAGCGATGGCGCAGGTGACGAGCCTTGCCTTCATGGTGTTCATGGCGGTGCCGATCGTTGCGCCAAGCATTGGTCAGGCGATCCTGTTGCTGGGGTCGTGGCGCCTGATTTTCGAAGTGATCGCGGGCGCGGGTCTGCTCTGTCTCGCATGGTTCGCGATTCGTATGCCGGAAACGCTGCGCGCAGAGAACCGGGCTCCCCTGTCTCTACAAACGACGCTTTCCGGCTGGCGACAGACGATCATGGATCGCTATTCGCTAGGCTATATGATTGCGGCGCTGATCTGCCAGGGCGCGATCTTCGGCTATCTCAGCTCGATTCAGCCGATCATGGAGCATGTGTTTCATCGCCCCGGGCTGCTTGGCACGGTATTCGCCGCGTCGGCGGGCACGATGGCTGCGGCCAATTTGCTGAACTCGCGCATCGTGATCCATCTGGGGATGCGCCGCATCTCGCAGGTTGCGTTGGTGGTGATGATCGTTTCGTCTGGCACTGGCCTGTTGATAGGACGGTTGGGCGACGAGCCGCTGCTGGTGTTTGTCGTGGTTCAGGCGATCACAATGGCGTGCTTTGGCCTCGCGACCTCCAATATGTCGGCAATGGCGATGGAGAATATGGGGGAAATCGCCGGAATCGCGTCCAGCGTGCAGGGGTTTTTCGGCATAACGCTGGGCGGGGTGATCGGATGGGCGATCGGGCGCAGTTTCGACGGGACGACGGTGCCGATGCATTCGGGGTTTTTGGTTGCTGGTATCGCCGGCCTTGGCATCGCTGCGATCGTTGAGCGCGGGCGGTTGTTTCGCCCGTCCTGACGGAATTTCTGCGCGGGGAAGGGAACCGAATAGCGGCTGCGCGGTTCGCGGTTTGTGATGATCCTGCATCGCATGGGCTGTCGGGAGAGAGACAATGAGCATCGGTGGACATCGGGTATCGGGCGAAGGCACCGGCGACGACGGTTATGACGAAGAAGGCTATGACGAGAGCCAGCGCGCCGAGATCCTCGAGGTTACGCGCAGCGGCCCGAGCGACGGCAATCTGCTGACCGACCTCAATCCCGACATTGCGTCCGAGAACGACGATGACGACGAGGACGGCCTCGAAATGAACGATGACGACCTTGCCGAGGAAGATGACGACCTCGATCCGGAAGAGGATTCTGACGAAGATAGCGAGGACGAGGATGACGTTCAGGACGAGCTTGATGACGGTTCGATCGATGACGACGAATTGAGCGATCGCGACGACGAGGCGTTGCGCCCGTAAGCGCGATTGAGGCAGGTGGCGGTACAGCGCCGATCCATCCAATTGGTAGCGGCGTCAGTCACTCCTCATCGCATTGGCGAGAATGGCAAGGTCGTCATTATTGACGTTCAGCTCGGTGGCATCGCTCTCATTGCTCGCCGCTTCGGGTTTGTCGTGTGCAGCGGGCGGCCCGAAACCAACCGTGTCGAACGCCGTCCACAAAATGCCCGCGGCCCAGAGCAGGGCTGCCCATCGGCTGAGAAAGATCTTTCGAAACGGCACATCGCCAGATTGGCGGGAGAAGGTTAAGACTCGGCCCTCGGATGCGGAGATAATTTCTCGTCCGGTGGATCCTCGGCCCAATGTGTTCCACACTCGATCGCTTCCACAAATGCGCAGGGCCGCAAGCTTTTATCTTGCGAGATAATAAGACTGCGCTGCGTCGGTCGCGTTGATCGCCAGGATTGACCGCGCATCACCGGGGGAGAGCGGTTTGCCGTGGCGATCCGCTGCGGCACCAATCACGCGGTCGAGCAGTTCCTGCCCTTCGGCCCACCAGCCAATTCCGCTCGCGGCGTTCAGATGACCCTGCGCCCCGGCATCGACGAAATGACTGCCCCAACCGACCGCAAGACTGTGCGCGCGCTCGATCGTGATCCACGGATCATCGCGGCTGGCGACAACGATCGATGGGAAAGGCAATGGCCCAATGGGGGTTGGCACGAAGGCGGCAAGCTCCGCTTGCGCATCGGGCCGGTCGACATCGGCGGGGGCGACCAGCAGCGCGCCGGCGACGGGCCAGCCATAAGGCTGTCGCGTCAATTCTGCCCACCACGCCACCGCAAGGCAGCCCAGGCTATGCGCGGCGAGCACCACCGGGGCCTGCGCCGAACGAATCGCCTGATCGAGCTTGGTGACCCACGCGTTGCGGTGCGGGGTGTTCCACATGCCAAGCTCAACGCGGATCGTATCGGGGCGCGCTTGCTCCCACAGACTTTGCCAGTGCGACGGGCCCGATCCTCCCAGCCCCGGAACGGTTAGGATGGTCGGTTGAACGGGGTCGAAATTTGAGAATGTTCCCATCGATCCTCTTCCAATAAGACCCGAAATTCAGGCGGAGAGACGTGGCCACCCGTGCTCTAGGGGACGCCGCGCGGCCACGCCTCCCAAGTGGCAAAGATATTCCTACTTAAAAGATAGGCAATAGCACTGCGCCAGAAAGACGGCGGCGTGCGATAGCCCGAAAAGGCGCTGACGGCCGATCGCAAAAAAGCCCGGATCGGGCGTAAATCGCGATCGACGCTGGTCCGCGACTCGAAGCCCCTTGCGCGCGCCGCGCGCTTGGCGTTGGAGGGTTTCCATGTCGAAAACCCGTGCTGACCAACTCCTCGTCGATCGCGGCCTCGCCGAAAGCCGGACGCGCGCGCAGGCGCTCATTATGGCAGGGCTGGTGTTTGCCGGCGAGCGCAAGATCGACAAACCGGGGCAAGCGGTGGCCGAAGACGTCGTGCTCGATGTGCGTGGGCGCGATCACCCCTGGGTCTCGCGGGGCGGGATCAAGCTGGCGCACGGATTGGATGCGGTCGGGTGGGATGTTACCGGTGCGGTGGCGATCGATGTCGGCTCCTCGACCGGGGGGTTTACCGACGTGTTGCTCCAGCGTGGCGCGGCACGGGTCTATGCGGTTGACAGCGGCACCAACCAATTGGCGTGGAAGCTGCGGCAGGACCCGCGTGTCGTCGTCCATGAACAGACCAGCGCCCGAATCCTGACCGCCGCGCACATTCCCGAGCCGGTCGATCTGATCGTGTGCGACGCGAGCTTCATTGGCCTGGCCAAGGTGCTGGAGGCTCCGTTGCGCTTCGCCAAACCGGACGCGCGCCTGCTGGCGTTGATAAAGCCGCAGTTCGAGGCGGGGCGTGGCGAGGTCGGCAAGGGCGGGGTGGTGCGTGATCCGGCGGTTCACGAGCGGGTTTGTGCCGAGGTGGCGGCCTGGATCGTGGCGCAGGGCTGGCGTGTCGCGACGCTGGTCAAAAGTCCGATCACCGGCCCTGAAGGCAATGTTGAATTTCTAATTGCCGCTACGCGATGATGCGGCGGGTGGTTGCACAAAATTTAACCACGCATCACAATCGCCGTTCTTCTATAGTAAATGGGTCGGCGAAGGGATCTGGCGGTGTTTGCCGGATTCGCGCGTAAAAGGGACAGTGGCTTGAGAGAGATTGCATCGAAACAGCAGTTGCGACTGGCGTTTCTGCGCTGGGCGGTCGTGACGGTGCCGTTCGTGCTGCTACTCGGCTTCACGTCGGCGCGGTTGGCGCCTTCAGGGTCGACGAATGCGTGGTACGCGACGCTGGCCAAACCGCCCGTCACCCCGCCCGATTGGGCGTTTCCAACGGCATGGACGGCGATTTACGTGATGCTCGGTTTGGCGTTGGCAATGATTATTCATGCCCGCGGATCGCGGATGCGCGGCCCGGCGATCACGGTGTTCGCTCTTCAGTTGGTGGTCAACCTGACGTGGTCGCCGGTCTTTTTCGGTATGCATCAGGTTACGGTGGCGCTCGGCATCGTTGTGGCGATGTTTGTTCTCACGCTGGCCATGACCGTTATCTTCTGGGGAATCCGCGTGATGGCGGGGCTCTTGCTGGTGCCGTATCTCGTCTGGCTGGTGTTTGCCGGCTATCTCAACTACCAGATCATGACGCTGAACCCCGACGCTGAAACCCTTGCACCGTCGGCTACCGCCACCCAGATCATCAAGCTTTGAACCCCACGGGATTTTCCTCATGCAATCCGACAACAAGATTTTCGACGATTTCGCCAAGTTCCTGAACGGTGCTGCGGGGACGCTGGCGGGTGTCGGGCGCGAAGCGGAAGCGGGCGCGCGGGCGCGGGCCAAGGAATGGATTGGCGGACTGGATTTCGTTTCGCGTGACGAGTTCGAGGCGGTCAAGGCGATGGCAGCGGCGGCCCGCGACGATGCCGACGCGTTGCGTGCGCGGCTGGACGCGCTCGAAGCGAAAGCGACGGCTGCCCCCAAGGCGGAAGGTTGAGACGATCTTTTCCACCTTTTCCACAGTTTTTTCGATTGGCCTACCTGCTCCATTCTTGTGCTGCCCGTCATGCTGCGTCACCACAATATGCACGGTAGGTGATGGAGGCGCACGATGATCCTCGATGAGGCGGATTTCGATCGCGACGACGCGGCGCCGATCGATATGCTGGAAAGCTATTTCGCGGCGCATGGCTGGGAGCATGAGCGGCAGGACGATGAGGTCATCGCCAAGGTTAAGGGGAGCTGGACGCAATATGAACTCCGCGCGCTGTGGCGCGAGGAAGATAGCGTTATCCAGTTTCTGGCCTTTCCCGATGTGCGCGTGGCGGATGACCGGCGCGGCGCGATCTATGAAGCGATCGGGTTGATCAACGAGCAATTGTGGGTCGGCCATTTCGAATTGTGGTCGGCGAGCGGAATCCTGTTGTACCGCCATGCCGCGATGATCGAGGGCGCAACCGAGTCCGGCGGCGGGACCATGTCGCTCGGCGCGGCGGAATTGCTGGTCGAAAGCGCAATCGACGAGTGCGAACGCTTCTATCCGGTGTTCCAGTTCGTCCTGTGGGGCGGGAAGACTCCGGCCGAGGCGCTCGCCGCAGCAATGACCGAGACGCAGGGCGAGGCCTGAGTGGCGCAACCTGCCGCGCCAACCACGAAGATTGCGCGCGTCTGGATGATCGGATGCGGCAATATGGGCGGGGCAATGCTCCGCCAATGGATCGACAGCGGTGTGCTCGCCGCCAACCAGGTTGATGTCGTCAATCGCAACGATCGTGCCCTGCCTGCGGACGTGCGGCAAGCGCGCGATCTACCGGCGGGCGCCTTGCCCGACGCGGTGATCCTCGCGATGAAGCCGCAGCAGCTCGATGAAATTGCCAGGCGCTTTGCGGAGCGGTTGCGGGGCGTGCCAGCGCTGGTTTCCATTCTGGCCGGCGTGGAAGAAGCAGCCCTTGCCAAGCGCTTTCAGGCCGGGGCGATCGTTCGGGCGATGCCCAATTTGCCGGTCGGAATCGGTAAGGGCGTCGTCGCGCTGGATAGTCGGTGCGGCGATGCGGTGTTGCGCGATGCGATTGAGGCGCTGATGGCGCCGCTGGGTTTGGTTGAGTGGGTCGCGGCGGCGCATTTTGATGCGGTAACCGCACTTGCCGGATGTGGGCCAGCGTTTCTCTACCGGTTTATCGACGCACTCGCGACGGCGGGCGTTGCGCAGGGATTGCCCGTTGACCAAGCAAGGCGTCTGGCGCTGGCGACGGTCGAGGGATCGGCGCTGTTGGCCGCCGCTGCCGATGTTTCGCCGGGCACGCTCGCCGATCGCGTTGCCAGTCCCGGCGGTTCGACGCGCAAGGGGCTGGACGTACTGGATCACGAACAGGCTCTTTTTACCTTGTTGCGTGAGACGGTTGCGGCATCGACGCGGCGCAATGCTGAAATGGCCGCAGAAGCAAGACGGTAACATCGTCGATGATGACGTGTCTGTAGAGTGTAATTTTGCTCGATATTCTTGAAAGATTTCAATCAAGAATCTCGCGGTGTATTTTGGCACATCCATGCCATTACGTTGCCACGTAGCATCTGCCAATCCAGCGAGCTTAGAGTCGTTGGGCAATCGGTAGGGGGCTACGATGCGCAACAACCGCTTGAAGTCGGCACTTATTTGCTCGGTTCTTGGCTCTTCGCTGGTCTTGACCAGTCCCGGATCGGCCGGAGCTCCGGCGACATCCGCGCCAGTCTATCTCGATCAGGGCAGCAATTGGACTGCTGCGACCCGCGCCGATTTCTACTCTCGCGATCAGGGCGCGCAAATGATCCCGCTCGCCTGGCTGAAAGCGCTGACCACCGCGGATGGGCAGCCGTTCCTGGCCGACAGCCTCGCGCGCTATGGTTATCTGCCCAATCCCGATAGCGATGTCGGTTTGCCGGTGGGCTTCACTGCGTCGGGCCCTGCAGGCAGCGAAATAACCGGGATGACCTGTGCTGCGTGCCATACGCGCCAGATTACCGTTGCCGACCGTGATTATCGGGTCGATGGTGGCCCGGCGCTGGTCGATTTCCAGGCTTTGCTCGCCGATCTGAGTGCGGCGGTCGGGCGCGTTTTGCTGACCGATGCTTCCTTCAAGACCTTCGCCACCGCCGTGCTTGGTCCGGGCGCGTCGCCTGCCGAGGTCGCCTCTTTAAAGCAGGCGGTGCAGCTCTGGTATCTGCGCGAAGGCACCATGACCGACCGCGCCCTGCCGAAGACCAATCCCTGGGGGCTTGGGCGGCTTGACGCGGTCAGCATGATCTTCAACCGCCTCACCGGGCTCGATCTCGGGGCGGCGCCCAGCTACATGATTCCGGGCAACATCCGCACCGCCGATGCGCCGGTGCGGTATCCCTTCCTGTGGAATGCACCGATCCAGGACAAGACGCAGTGGCCGGGCTTTGCCGACAATGGCAACGACATCCTCGGGCTCGCGCGCAATCTGGGAGAGGTTTATGGCGTTTACGGCGTCTATCGGCCCAAGAAGGAATGGTGGCACATCGGCGGCATCAATTTCCTGTCGGACAATTCCGCCAATTTTGATGGACTGAACCGGCTTGAGGGGCTGGTCAAAAAGATCGGAGCGCCGAAATGGCCGTGGGCGATCGACCAAACGTTGGCGCAACGTGGCAGCGTGGTGTTCTCCGCACCTGCGCCGGGTGGGAGTTGCGCTTCGTGCCACGGCCAAAAACCGGGCGTCACGCGGTTCCTGCTGCAGAAGACCTGGGCCACCCCGATCGTCGATGTCGGCACCGACTCGCGCCAATATGCCATTCTCGGGCGCGATGCGGATTCGGGCGTTTTGACCGGGGCGAGCATCCCGTTCTTGATGAAGCCGATCCTTCCCAAACAATCGGCGTTCAGCCTGCTCGGTTTCTCGGTCGTCGGGTCGATCGTGCAGAATTATACGACCCTGTCGGTGCCGAAACTGGCGACGGCACAGGGCGTGGCGGCCTCGCCACCCGCGACCGGGCTATCGGCGGCGCAGGCCGATTTGAAGGGCGCGTTCAACCTTTCGGCAGCGATCCCGGCGACCACGCAATATGCCTATGAGTCGCGGGTGTTGTACGGCATCTGGGCGGCGGCGCCCTATCTTCATAATGGCTCGGTCGCTTCGCTGGCGGATCTGTTGCAGCCTGCGGCCAAGCGCGCGATCACCTTCAATCTCGGGCGCTATTATGATCCCGATACGGTTGGCCTTGCCGCCGACCAACACGGGTCGACCTATACCCGCACGACGACCGATTGCGCCGATCGCAATTCGGGCAACAGCCGGTGCGGGCATGAATTCGGCACGACCTTGCCCGATGCCGACAAGCGTGCGTTGCTGGAATATATGAAGACGCTATAAGCGTGTGGTGGGCGGCGGCGGACGGTGCTCAAACCGACAGGAGTTTGAGCACCTCTTCGGGGGTGATGCCTTCCAGCACGGCCCAAAAGCCGCTGACCGCATTTTGCCCGGCACTGGCATAAGCCTCGGCCCAAACCTGCCGCACGCACTCGAAAAGATCGGATTCGAGCTGTTTGCCGGTGTCGGACAAGCGCAGCAGGCGCTGCCGTCGATCACGTTCCCCGACGCGCGTCTCAACGAGGTTACGGTCGACCAGCTCGTTGAGCACGCGACCGAGCGATTGCTTGGTGATGCCAAGCAACCCGAGCAGCGCGCTGACCGTCAGATCAGGATGGCGCGCGATGAAATACAAGGCGCGGTGGTGCGCGCGGCCCAGCCCCAGCGCACTCAACCGGTCCTCGGTCGAGCGCGCGAGCGTGCTTTGCGCGAAGTACATGAGTTCCATGCCGCGGCGGATTTCGGGTTCGCGCAGGAAAAGCGGTGATGCAGAGGCGATTGCGGTGGCCATTATTGACCGCGTTTGCCGCCTCCCGTACAGCCCTTCAACCCCCAAATTGTAACAACTTGTCGCAGGGCTTCCATGCAGCAGAACGCCAATTTCGACCGCCGCTCCTCCTCGGGCGAACACGCGTTTGCGCTGGAGCCGCATCCGGCCCCCACGCCCGCGAACGAGCGCGCCGCCTTGATCGCCAATCCGGGCTTCGGGCGCGTGTTTACCGATCACATGGTGACGATCCGCTATAACGAGGTCGCGGGCTGGCATGACGCCAAGGTCACGCCGCGTGCGGCGTTCGAGATGGATAGCGCCTCCGCTGTGCTGCATTATGCGCAGGAAATCTTCGAAGGGCTCAAGGCCTATCGCTTGCCCGATGGCGGTGCGGCGCTGTTTCGCCCCGACGCGAACGCCGCACGCTTCCGTAAATCTGCGGAGCGGATGGCAATGGTCCCGCTGCCCGACGCGCTGTTCGTCGAATCGGTCCGCGCTATCGTGCGGCAGGAGGCCGGGTGGATTCCCGATATCGACGGGGGTGCGCTGTATTTGCGTCCGTTCATGATCGCGAGTGAGGTGTTCCTGGGCGTGAAGCCATCCAGCGAATATCTCTACGCGGTGATCGCCTCCTCGGTTGGGGCCTATTTCAAGGGCGGGGCACCAGCGGTCACGCTGTGGGTGTCGCAGGAGTATTCGCGCGCGGCACCGGGCGGCACCGGCGCGGCGAAATGCGGCGGCAACTATGCCGCGAGCCTGATCGCGCAAGCCGAGGC
The DNA here is from genome assembly GCF_041661885.1 of Sphingomonas sp. GTDB lineage: Bacteria > Pseudomonadota > Alphaproteobacteria > Sphingomonadales > Sphingomonadaceae > Sphingomonas. The sequence continues at coordinate 93,565 of NZ_JBAZTL010000008.1, forward strand.
GACTCGCCAGGGTTGCGACCAGGTGTTGTTCCTCGACGCGGTCGAACGGCGCTGGATCGAGGAATTGGGCGGGATGAACATCTTCTTCGTGTTCGACGATGGCAGCATCGCCACGCCGCCGCTGACGGGCACGATCCTCCCCGGCATCACCCGCGATTCGCTGCTAACGCTGGCGCGCGACATGGGGTTGCGCGTGCGGGAGGAACCCTATGCGATCGATCAATGTCGCGCCGATGCCGAGAGCGGTCGCTTGCTGGAGGCCTTCGCTTGCGGAACGGCGGCGGTCGTCACTCCGATCGGCACGATGAAAATGCGCGAGGGCGCGTTCCAGATTGGCAGTGGCGGGGCCGGGCAAACCACCCAGCGTTTGCGTCAGGCGTTGATCGATATTCAGCGCGGACACGCGCCGGATCCGTATGGTTGGCTTGAGCGTGTGATCTGAAAAGCGTGAATCCGGGCTTTCCAAGCTCTGATTCGCAGCCTAAAGCACCGCGCTCCCGGATTGGGGCGTCGCCAAGTGGTAAGGCAGCGGCTTTTGATGCCGCCATTCGCAGGTTCGAACCCTGCCGCCCCAGCCAGTCTCCCGATCTCGTCACGTGGAGCATTCGGAAAATATGACACGGACGGGATCTGCGCTGCACGGGCAGGTAGCGGCCACCACGAAGATCCTCGGCATAATGCTGCTCGGCATCGCGGCGATGCTCTTGTCCTTCGGCGCGTTGGAGGCACGGACCCGGCACGCGACGATCGCGCTGACCTTCGATGATCTGCCCGCGCTGACCATCATCAAGAATCAGGGCTATGTGAACGACCTCAACGCCGCGCTGCTGCGCGGATTGCAGCGACACGGGATTCCGGCGACGGGCTTCGTCAACGAATCCAAGCTGGATGATCTGGACCGCCCGCAGCAGATCGATGTGCTGAAGCACTGGCTCGATGCCGGAATGGATCTTGGGAACCACACATTTTCCCACCAATCGCCCAACAGCCTGGGCGCGGCGGCGTATATTGCCGATATTGCGCGGGGCGAGCCGGTCACGCGCGGGCTGCTCGAGGCGCGGCACCGTCGGATCGGGTGGTTCCGGCATCCCTATCTCGAAACGGGGACGCCGGGCGCGGTGAAGCAGGAAATCGACGCGTGGCTGAGTGCGCACGGCTATCGCATCGCCCCGGTGACGATCGATGCCGACGACTGGGAATTTGCGGAACCTTATGATGATGTGATCGCGCGCCATGACGAGGCCGAGCGAAAGCGGATCAAGGAACTCTATCTCGCGCATAGTACGACCACGATCCGCTGGTATCGCGGCGCGGCGCTTGGCCTGTTCGGTCGCGACATCGCTTATGTCATGCTGTTGCACGCAACGCGGCTCAACGCCGATTCGATCGATGATCTGGCCGCGATGTTAAAGCGCGAGCATCTGCGCCCGGTCACGCTGTCGCAGGCGATGAAAGACCCGGCCTATCGCACCGCCGATCCCTATACCGGCAAGGAAGGAATCGAGTGGATGGAGCGATGGTCGATGGCGTTGCACAAGGCGTTGCCGTGGAGCAGCTTCCGCGACGTGCCGAAAGAGATCGAAACGGCGTATGACCGGGTCGATCATGACCGCTGACGTTCCAGCCAACCTTATTTGCGCTTGCAGCGGCTATTCTTCCGCCGGACGATCAAACTGCGCGGCGCGCGGGAATCGCGGATGGGCAAATCGAGCCTCATGATGTCATCGCAGTCGACCGCACCAGCCTCGGCTGGCGGTTCGATCAAGGGCGCGTTGTGGGGGCGGGGCGGGGACACGGTCGCCATCACCGCCGATTATCGGGGGATCGGCAACCCAGGTTACAACCGCGACCGGGGGGTGGATCAGCGCCTTTGCGATCCGCCTGCACGGACAGTTTTGAGCTCGGGCCGCCCTTTTCTTTTGTGGCGTCGCGGCTAAAGCCGGACGCTATGACCGAGCTTCCAAAAACCTTCGACCCCGCCGAAATCGAACAACGCTGGTATGCGCATTGGGAAAGCACGGGCCAGTTCCGGCCCGACCGTCCCGGTGCCGAGCCGTGGACGATCGTCAACCCGCCGCCCAACGTGACGGGTTCGCTCCATATCGGCCATGCGCTCGACAACACGCTGCAGGATATCCTCGCGCGTCATGCCCGCTTGCAGGGCAAGGATGCCTTGTGGGTGGTCGGCACCGACCATGCCGGCATCGCCACGCAGATGGTGGTCGAGCGCCAGATGGCCGCCGCCCAACAGAAACGCACCGATTTCACGCGCGAAGCGTTCGTCGCCAAGGTGTGGGAATGGAAGGAAGAGAGCGGCGGGGAAATCACCCAGCAGCTCCGCCGCCTCGGCTGCTCGATGGATTGGGCGAACGAACGCTTCACGATGGACGAGGGCTTTTCCAAGGCGGTCCTCAAGGTGTTCGTCGACCTGCACAAGGAAGGCTTGATCTACCGCGACAAAAGGCTGGTGAACTGGGACCCCGGCCTTGGCACCGCGATCAGCGACCTTGAGGTCGAGACGCGCGAAATCAAGGGCAGCTTCTGGCATTTGCGCTATCCGCTGGCAGATGGATCGGGCTTCATCGAAGTCGCGACCACGCGGCCCGAGACGATGCTCGCCGATATGGCGGTCGCGGTGAATGCAGCGGATGAACGCTACACGCATCTCGTCGGCAAGCAGATCAAGCTGCCGATCACGGGGCGCCTGATCCCGATCATCACCGACGACCATGCCGATCCTGAGCTTGGCTCGGGCGCGGTGAAGATCACGCCGGGGCATGATTTCAACGATTTCGAAGTCGGCAAGCGTGCCGGCATCGCGGCGGGCGCGATGCTCAACATGCTCGATGCCAAGGCGCAGGTCGTGCAGGTCGCCGACGGGCTGATCCCGGACGCATTCCTGGGGCTGACGACGGCGGAAGCGCGCAAGGCGGTGGTCGCGCAGTTGAAGGCCGAGGGCTTTCTGATCCCGTACATCGACAAGGACGGCACCGAACACGACGCCGAACCGCGCACGATCCAGACACCCTATGGCGATCGATCGGGCGTGGTGATCGAGCCGTGGCTGACCGACCAATGGTATGTCGACGCCGCAACGCTGGCGAAACCGGCGATCGAGGCGGTGCGCTCGGGCGCGATCGAGATCGTGCCCAAGACGTGGGAAAAGACGTTCTTCAACTGGATGGAGAATATCCAGCCTTGGTGTGTGAGCCGGCAGTTGTGGTGGGGGCATCGGATTCCGGCTTGGTTTGGGCCGAAATTCGATCAACACGCGAATCAAATCACCTACGATATTCACAGGGAAGATAGCGGTGCGCTGCTTCACGGCAGCCAGGTATTCGTTGCACTTGATGAAGAGGCGGCGGTCGAGGCGGCGAAAGCTTACTACGGCGATCTCGAAGTGTTTGTTTCGGACGGCCCTTTGGTAGACACTGCAGATGGCGCAGTTGCGATTTATCGTGACTCCGACGTGCTCGACACGTGGTTCTCTTCGGCGCTGTGGCCCTTCGCGACGATGGGCTGGCCCAACCAAAATCCTCCCCGGCACGGGGAGGGGGACCCTGAGCATTCAGCGAAGGGTGGAGGGGGCGTGCCACAAGCGGAAGCGCTCGCGGCGGTCCCCCCCCACCGTCCTGCGGACGGTTCCCCCCCCCGTTCCGGGGGGGATCTGACGCTCCACGGCCGCTACCCCAATGACGTGCTCATCTCGGGCTTCGACATCCTGTTCTTCTGGGATGCGCGGATGATGATGCAGGGCATCCACTTCATGGGCGATGTGCCCTTCCGGAAGCTCTACCTGCACGGCCTAGTCCGCGCGTCGGATGGACAGAAGATGTCCAAGTCCAAGGGCAATGTCGTCAACCCGCTCGGGCTGATCGACACATATGGCGCGGACGCTTTGCGCTTCTTCATGGCGGCGATGGAAAGCCAGGGCCGCGACATCAAGATGGATGAGAAGCGCGTCGAGGGGTATCGCAACTTCGCCACGAAACTGTGGAACGCCTGCCGCTTCGCGCAAGCCAACGGCATCGGCGCGAGCAAGACGCTCGATGCGCCGGAGGCGACGCTCGCGGTCAACAAATGGATCATCGCCGAGACGATCGCGTGCGTGCAGGCGGTCGATCTCGCGCTTGCGGACCTGCGCTTCGATGGCGCAGCCAATGCCGTGTACCAGTTCGTGTGGAGCCGCTTCTGCGACTGGTATCTGGAGCTTATCAAGCCTGTTCTCGGGCAGATGGACGCCCCCGCGACCGGCGCGGAGGCCGACGAAACCCGCGCCGTTGCCGGTTGGGTGATCGACCAGATCCTCGTGCTGCTGCACCCGTTCATGCCGTTCATCACCGAGGAATTGTGGCACGCAATGGGCCCACGCGAGAATGACCTGATCGTCGCCAAATGGCCGATGGCGGATACGCGCTCGATCGATCCGGAGGCGAGCAAGGAGATCGACTGGGTGATCCGGCTGATCGGCGAAGTCCGCGCCGCGCGGACCGAGCTCGGCGTATCGCCGGGTACGCGGATGCCAGTGCATATCCGCGATGCCAGCGCCGAGACACTGGCGCGGATTGAGCGGCAAGCGGGCGTGATTGCGCGTCTTGCACGCATCGACGTTACGCCGGGGGATGGTCCGGCTGGCGGCGCGGTGCAGGTGGTGGTCGATGAGGCGACCTTCGTCCTGCCGCTGGAAGGCGTGATCGATCTCGACGCCGAGCGCGCGCGCTTGACCAAGGGCATTGAGGCTGCCGCGAAGGAGCGCGACGCACTCGCCGGGCGGCTGGGCAATCCCAGCTTCGTCGAGCGCGCCAAGCCAGAAGCGGTCGAAAAGGCCCGCGCCGACCATGCCGAAAAAGCCGCCGAAGCCGAACGGCTAAGCGCGGCACTGGCGCGGCTGGGCTGAAATTCCCCTCCCGCGTGCGGGAGGGGTTAGGGGAGGGGCTGTGTCCGGATCACCTATCATGACAGGCCCTCCCCCACCCCCTCCCGCAAGCGGGAGGGGAGAAGAAGGAGCGTCGGCAAGCGGGCACCGCCCGTCCAGGCCCACCCGCCCCGGCAAGCACGACCTCACCACCGGGCCGATTGGCCGGACGCTACTTGCCTTCGCGTTGCCGACAATGGGGGCCAACATTCTCCAGTCGCTCAACGGATCGATCAACACGATCTGGGTTGGGCGTTTCCTGGGCGAAGGCGCGGTGGCGGCGACCGCCAATGCCAACACCATCATGTTCCTGATGTTTGCCGGCATCTTCGGCTTCGGCATGGCGGCGACAATCCTGATCGGCCAGAGCATCGGCCGCCGCGACATCGAGGGCGCACGCCGCGCGTTCGGCGCGTCGGTCGGGCTGGTGATGGGCGCGGCGGTGGTGATCGCGACGCTCGGCTGGATCTTCACGCCCGAAATCCTGAAAGCGCTCGCCACCCCGGCCAGCGCGATGCCGCTGGCGCTCGCCTATTTGCGCGTCATCTTCCTTGGTTTGCCCGCGACGATGCTGCTGGTGCTGCTCGGCATGGCGCTGCGCGGCGTAGGCGATTCGATCACGCCGTTGTGGTTCACGGTGCTGAGCGTCGTGCTCGATGGCGGATTGAACCCCGTGTTCATTCGCGGCTGGTTCGGGATGCCCGTGCTCGGCATTGCCGGGTCGGCACTCGCGACGCTGATTTCCGCGCATGTCGCGGCGTTGGGCCTGCTCGTCTATATTTACTGGCGCGATTTGCCGATCCGGCTGCGCGGCCACGAACTGACCTGGCTGGTTCCATCGGCGACGCTGATCCGCACCATCATCGCCAAGGGGCTGCCAATGGGCGCGCAGATGCTGGTGGTGTCGTTTGCGGCACTGACGATGACCGGGCTGGTCAACCGCTATGGGGTGGACACGACTGCGGCGTATGGCGTGTCGATGCAGCTATGGGGCTATGTCCAGATGCCCGCGCTCGCGGTGGGGGCGGCGGTGAGCAGCATGGCGGCGCAGAATATCGGCGCGGGGCTGTGGGATCGGGTCGATCGCATTACGCGCTCGGGCCTGGTGTTCAGCGCGCTGCTGACGACGACGCTGGTGGTGGCGATCATCGCGTTCGATCGACCGGTCATGGCGGTGTTCCTCGGCGATGACAGCCCGGCACTGCCGATTGCGCGGCATATTCAGGTGTTGGCGAGCTGGAACTTCATCGTGTTCGGCATGACGATGGTGTTGTTTTCGACCGTGCGGGCAAACGGGGCAGTGTGGGCGCCGCTGGTGATGCTCATCGTCGCGATGTATCCGGTGCGGCTGGGCTTTGCGCTCGCTTTCAAGGGTGTGCTTGGCGCGGATTCGCTGTGGTGGAGCTTTCCGCTCGGCTCGGTCGCCACGCTGGTGATGGCGTCGGTCTATTATCGCTATGGCGGCTGGCGGCGGCAACGCTTGGTCGTGCCCGCTGGAAAGCCCTAAGCAACCGACTCACTTGCGCACGCACGCACGCGGTTCCAGAACGCGTCGCATGACCGCACGTTATCCAGCCCTTCGCCTTCGCCGCACCCGCGCCAGCGCCTGGAGCCGCCGGCTCTATGCCGAGACCGTGCTGACCCCAGCCGACCTGATCTGGCCGCTGTTCATTGCCGAGGGGCAGGGGGTGGAAGACCCGATCGCTTCGTTGCCGGGCGTGTCGCGCTGGTCGGTCGATAACATCGTCGCGCGCGGGCGCGAGGCGCGCGATCTCGGGATTCCGTGCGTCGCCCTGTTCCCCAATACGCCGGGGCATTTGCGCACCGATGACGGGCGCGAGGCGCTCAATCCCGACAATCTGATGTGCCGCGCGATCCGCGCGTTGAAAGATGCGGTGCCCGAGGTTGGCGTGCTGACCGACGTCGCGCTCGACCCCTATACCACGCACGGGCATGACGGGTTGGTCGATGAAGCGGGGTATGTCGTCAACGACATCACCTCAGAGGCTTTGGTCGGGCAGGCGCTTAACCAGGCCGAGGCGGGATCGGACATCATCGCACCGTCGGACATGATGGATGGCCGCATCGGCGCGATCCGCGCGGCGCTGGAGGAAGGCGGGCATCACAATGTCCAGATCATGTCCTACGCTGCCAAATATGCCAGCGCCTTTTACGGGCCGTTCCGCGATGCGGTCGGCAGTCGCGGGCTGCTCAAAGGCGACAAGAAAACCTATCAGATGAATCCGGCCAATGCCGAGGAAGCGCTGCGCGAAGTCGCGCTCGATCTCGCCGAGGGGGCGGATAGCGTGATGGTCAAGCCCGGTCTGCCCTATCTCGACATCGTTGCACGGGTGAAATCGGCGTTCGAGGTGCCGGTGTTCGCGTACCAAGTGTCGGGCGAATATGCGATGATCGAAGCGGCGGTCGCAGCGGGCGCGGCGGAACGCGATCCGATGGTGCTGGAAACGCTGATGGCGTTCAAACGCGCGGGCTGTTCGGGCGTACTCACCTATCACGCCGCCCATGCCGCGCGGTTGCTCGGCGCGTGATCGAGACGGAACGGTTGATCCTCCGCCCGTGGCGGGAGGACGACAAGCCGACGTTTAATGCGATTATCAACACGCCCGCGATGATGACGCATTTCGGCGGCGTTCGCCCGCGCGCCGACATTGATGCGCTGATCGACAAGTTGATGGTCAACCAGGCCAAGGACGGCCACACGATGTGGGCGGTGGAACATAAGGCCGATCGCGCTCTCGCGGGTGTGTGTGGGGTGCGGATCAGCGGTTATCCCGGCACGGGCGTGTCGGATGAGTTGGAAATCGGGTGGCGCATCGCCGAGCGCTATTGGGGCAGCGGCGTCGCGCGCGAAGCGGCGGAGGCGAGCATCGCCTGGAGCTGGGCCAATACCGATCGCCCACGCATTTCGGCCTGGACCAATGCCGCCAATAGCCGGTCGTGGGGCCTGATGCTGCGGCTGGGCATGGTGCGACGTGAGGATCTGGACTTCGACCACCCTCTTTACACGGTCGGCGATCCGCTGGGGCGGATGGTCGTCTACGTGATCGACCGGCCCGCCGCATGATCGAGACCGAGCGCCTGATCCTGCGTGGTTGGCGCGAAGCCGATATCGCACCGTTCCACGCGATGGGGCAGGATGAAGAGGTTATGCGCTATCTCGGGCCCCTGGCGACGCTCGAACAGGCGCGTGCCGGGTATGAACGCTGCGTCGCCCGGCAGGCCGAAGCGGGCTTCTGCTTCTGGGCGATCGAACGCAAAAGCGACGCGGCCTTCCTGGGGTTTTGCGGCTTGCAGCAGGGGTATGACTTTCTCGAAGGCGAGATCGAGATCGGCTGGCGCCTGCGCCGCGACGCCTGGGGGGAGGGTTATGCGCGCGAGGCCGCCGAGGTGAGCCTGGCATGGGGCTGGACCAATCTGGCTACGCCACGGATCACCGCGATCACCGTGGCCGCCAATCGCCGCAGTTGGGGCCTGATGGAGCGGCTCGGCCTGTACCGCGTGGCGGGGGGCGATTTCGACCATCCCGCCGTCCCCGATGACAGCCCGCTGAAGCGCCATATCCGCTATCGCATCGACCGTCCCGCCTGATGCCCACACGCCTGGTTCGCCCGCTCTTCGTCATCACGATTCTGGCGAGTTCGTTCCTGCTGTTCCTGGTGCAGTCGATGGTGGCGCGCATGGCGTTGCCGCGATTGGGTGGCGCGCCCGCGGTGTGGAACTCGGCGATGCTGGTGTATCAGGCGCTGCTGCTGGGCGGGTACGCTTACGCGCATTGGCTTGGTCGGCTGGGCGCGCGCGAGCAGGCGATGACGCATCTGGGCGTGCTGTTGATCGCGGGGCTGTGGTTGCCGATCGGGCTCAACGCGGTGCAGCCGGGGCCAACCGCACAGCCGGCGATTTGGGTGCCGTGGCTGCTCGGTATTTCGATCGGGCCGCTATTCTTCGCGATTTCGGCGCAGGCACCCTTGTTGCAACGCTGGTTCAGCGTGTTGCGCGAGGGGGAGAACCCCTATGCGCTATACGCCGCGTCGAATTTCGGCAGCTTTGCGGGGCTCATCGCCTACCCGCTGCTGGTCGAGCCGGGCATGGCGCTGTTGGGGCAGCGTATCTTGTGGAGCAGCGGTTATATTCTGGTCGGTCTGTTGGTCGCCTTGTGCGGCGCGACCTTGCCGCGCGTCGATCCCCGTGCGGGCACGAGTAGCGTGGCACCCGTGATCTCGTCGGTTGCGCCGAGCCGTCGTCGCGTCGCATATTGGATTGCGCTGGCATTCGTACCGTCCGGGCTGATGCTCGCCACCTCCACCTATATCGCCACCGATATCGTGGCGATGCCGTTGCTGTGGGTGATCCCGCTTGGCCTGTATCTGCTGAGCTTTACCATCGCCTTTGCCACCGATCGCACGATGGCCGACACGCAGACGCGGATCGCGCCGATCGCGATCTTGCTGTTCGGCGGCATATTGGTCGGGGGTGTCCCGGGCTTGCCCTATATCGGCGCGATCATGGCGCTGGCGCTGCTGTTTCTGGTCTCGGTCGCGCTGCACACCGCCTTGTACCGCATTAGGCCCGAGCCGGATCGACTGACGGGCTTCTATCTCGCGATGTCGGTGGGCGGGGCGCTCGGCGGGGTGTTCGCGGCGCTGGTGGCCCCGCTGGTGTTCGACTGGACGTATGAATATCCGATCCTGATCCTCGCGGCGGCGCTGCTGGTGCCGCAGCAACCCCTTCTCGGCGCGCTGGGACGGCTGTGGGGTGGAACAGTGCGCCGCCGTCGCGCGATGATCGCCGTCGTGGCCTTTGCCGTGCTGACGCTGGTGGCCTTGGTTCTGGCCTATCCCGGGCAAACGGATCAGGCAGGAACGCTGCATCTGGTGGTTCTGTCGGCGCTGGTGGTGGTCGGATTGATCGCGCTCGGGCAACGCTACGCCTTTGCGATTGCGGTGCTGGGGGCGCTGGTCGCGTTCGGTGGATATTATACCGTGTTGATTTCGCTGGAGCCGCACGCGCGCACGCGCAGCTATTTTGGCATCTATACGGTTCATCACAACGCCGCCCAACGGCAACTGGCGCACGGCACCACCGTCCACGGAACGCAATTGCTCGGCTCGCCGGGGCGCGAGCGGACGCCGACCGCTTATTATGTGGCCCATTCGGGCGTTGGCCGGGCGATGCAGGCGCTGCCGACGCTGTACGGGCCGGGTGCGCGGGTTGGCATCGTCGGGCTCGGGGCGGGGACGCTGGCTTGTTATGCGCAGGCCGGGCAGCAATGGCGCTTCTACGAAATCGATCCGGCTGTGGTGCGAATCGCGCGCGACACCGGGCAGTTCAGCTTTCTGTCGCGGTGCCTGCCACGCCCGACGATCGAACTCGGCGACGCACGCTTGAACCTCGCCGTTGCGCCTAAGGCTTCGCTCGATCTGCTCGCGCTCGATGCCTTTTCGTCGGATTCGGTGCCGATGCATTTGCTGACGCGCGAAGCCTTTGCCGTTTATGCACGGACGCTGAGCCCGCGCGGGTTGTTGCTCGTCCACATCTCGAATCGCTTCCTCGATCTCGAGCCCGTCGTCGCGGCGGCGGCGCGGAGCGGCGGTTGGCAGGCGGTGCAGCTTTTCTATCGCCCCGGTTCGAACAACCGCGATGCGGGGACGATGTCGCAGTGGATCGCGCTATCGCGCGATGCCGGGGTGATTCGGGTTTTGAAGGCGAACGATGCGTCCTGGGCCCCGATAAAACCGCGGGCAGGCTTCACGGCCTGGTCGGACGATTATTCGACCATCTTGCCGCTATTGAAGGCGGGGCGTTAGGCGCCGGGCAACCGCTCGGCGATGGCCGCAATGCGGGCGCTTTGTTCTTCGAATGCGGCTTGGGCCGCGTTGTGAAGGCTGGTGATCGCCGGATAGTCCGGCTTGCCGTCAGCGGCGCGTGAAATCGCCAGCAAATCGATATCGGTCAGCGCCGAGGAGGTTGTCGCGCGATAGCCGTCCAGGTTCGCCAGCGCCGTCTGCGCGGCGATCCAGCGTTCTCCGCCGACCTTGTCGCCCTGCGCGACGCTGGCCAGGCGTTCGGCAGCTTCCGCTGCGGGCGCGAAAGCGGCGGTGGTTTTGTCGAGCGTCTTGCGCAAATCGGCCAGGACCGAATCGGTCGCCGGGTCCGCCACTGCGACCGGAATGGCGATGTCGGGTTCGGCATCGCTGCGGGATTCGATCGCGCGCGGTAATAGCGAGGGGTAACGGATCGATGGCTGCACCGCGCAGCTCGCCAACGCAGGGGCGAGCATGAGGGCGAAAACCAGCGCAGGGCGGGCGCGGCGGGCGGGCGGGAGCGGGGGCATCATCACAAATTGCTCTATGCCGATGAGAAAGGTCACGCAACGCACTTGCATCTCTTAAAGGACGCCGCTAACAGCGCGTCTCCACGCACCCATAGCTCAGCTGGATAGAGCATCAGACTACGAATCTGAGGGTCGGGCGTTCGAATCGCTCTGGGTGCACCATTCTTTCAAAAGTGTCTGATCGCAGGATGTTGGCGGGTATTCCCACCATGCCGCGACAGGCACGGCGGGTCGCGGCGACGGCGGCACCGAAAACTCCCGGCATTGCAATGGAGCGCCCGTGAAACGCCAGGCGGGGCTCGGCGTTCAGTCGAGATAGCTATGGCGCAGGCGGGTAAGATCCGCTGCCGACAGACCCATTTCGTCACGCAACCAACCACGCGCGCCACCGGGATGCGCGTCGAGTACCTTTAGCGCCGCCTCGATATAGCTGCGATTCGCGCCAAGCAGCGCTTGCACGACGGGCGCTGGCATCTGGCGTAGCGGATTGGCGGGGTTGGCCGTGCCGCCTTTGCCAAGCAAGGCGCCAGCATCGAGATAGCGATTGGTGAGCAAATAATCCTGGATAACGGTCTCACGCGGTACGCCGAGTGCGGTCAGCAGCAGCGCGGCGGCAACGCCGGTACGATCCTTTCCAGCGGAGCAGTTGAAGGCAAGCGGGGCGTGACCCGCGAGCAATTCATCGAACATGCGCCGATATTGGCCGTGAAACTGTACCAGCATCCGGGGATAGCTCGCCGCCATCGCGGCACGTGTCGATTCGGCGGTCCAGTCCTTCATCGGGCCAGCAGGCAAGAAGCTGGCCATATCGAGCTTGTAATCATCGCTCAGCACGCGTGGTGCCCCGGCGGTTGGCCAATTGACGGGTTCGGTGGTGCGTTCGCGGGAGTCGCGAAAATCGCAGACGACGCGGATGCCACGGCGTTCAAGATAGGCGTAATCGCTATCGGTCAGGCCGTGCATCGAGCCCGAACGGAACAGCACGCCCCATTTGACGTGGCGACCATCGGCGGTGCGATACCCGCCAAGCTCGCGGAAATTTCGGCCACCCTGCAACGGCAGCACCCGCTCATGCGGTGCTGCCGTTGCTGCGGTAGGATGAATTTGGGGAGACGGACCATGCCCCCAGCACACCAGTGGCGCAGTGGCCAGGGCGGCTGCGGCGACCGCAAACCGAAGCGACGCGATCTTCATGGTCTGTCTCCCAGGGTCGGATATCGTTAGAACTTCACCTGTACCTGGCCGCCAAAGGTGCGCGCTTCGTTGAAGAAGCCGTTGAGCCCGCTAGTCAGGCTGAGCGCCTTGTAGAACACATGCTGTTCGTTCAGCAGGTTGCGCGCCCAAACCGACAGCGTCACACGCGCGTCGCCACGGCCCACGTCGATATCGGCCAGCGCAAGCGTGCCGTTGACGATGAACGCGCTATCACCCTTTGGCTGGTAAACGTTGCCGGGGTTGCCCGCGCCCAGATAGAGCGGGTCGTTGCCATTGGCGTAGAAGCCGCTGTCATAATTGCCGTCAAGGTGCGCGCGGATCGTGGCACCCTGGAGCGGCACCTCATAGTCGATCGTGCCGCTTGCTCCATGTTTCGGCGTATAGGTCTGGTAAACCGGGACCGGAGTGTTGTTGACCGTGCCGCCTGCGGTCGCCGGGAACGGGTTGGCGGTCGAGGGGATGCGGACATAGGTATAAGCGTAGGACGCGCCCAGCGTCAGGTGCGGGACCGGGGTAAGTTTGAAGTCAGCCTCGACCCCGTGGATGCCGCCCGTACCGCGCGCATTGAGCGTTTCGGTGGTCGTGCGGTTGCTGCGCGTCAGCACGCCGTTGACGATCGTCTCATACAGGCCCGAGAAATCGACCTGCACGTTCTTGTAGGTGCCGGCATAAGCCGAGACGTTGAAGCGGGAATGGCGGTTGAAGAACTCGGTCTTCAACCCGGCTTCGAACACCGACACCGATTCCGGATTGAACGCGAGATATTGCAGCGAGCGCGAATTGGCACCGCCCGATTTATAGCCGGTGCTCCACTTGCCATAAACGTGGATGTCGCGCGACACATCAACCAGTACGTTGAGCATTGGATCGACCCGCGACCAATGCGCGTCGAGAAAGCGCGTGCCGCTTACACCGAATACGACCGGAGCCGCACCGTTGACCGTGAAGAGCTCTCCATGCTTGGCGTCGCGCGTCCAACGCAGGCCACCGGTCAAGTGGATCGCATCGTCCAGAAGGGCGGGAGTGTAGGTCGCCTGGCCGAAGGCACCAACGCTGGTGGTGGTCACGTGGCTCGCACGATCGATCCGCTGCGCGTCATAGTTGAGCGACAGGATGGTGTAGGTGCTGCCCGCCGCATCGGTGAACTGGTTGGTGTTGAACGCCTGCGCGTTGTCCTGGACGTTCTCGCGATAATATAGCGCGCCCGCGACATATTTCAGGCGACCGAGCTCGCCAATGGCCTGGAATTCCTGGCTGAACTGATTCTGGCGGAACTGGGCCAGGCTGTAGCGCGCGAAGGCGACGCCGGTGAACACGCCCGAGCCGTTTGACAGCGTGGTCGCCGCCGAACCGTTATCGTACTGGCTCTGGGTCAAGTAGCGATAGGACGTGATCGACTTCAGCGTCAGGTTGCGCGCCGGATGATATTCCAGGTTCAGTTCATGGCCTTGCACCTTGCCGACGCTGGGCTGTTCGGGGGCACCGACATTGGCGACGTCGGCGCGCGTGGTCTGGAGCGTGCCGAGCGCGGCCTGCCGGTTGCTGCCACGGGCAAGGAGCTGCAGATAAAGCGAGGTCGATGCGTCATAAGACGTGTCGAAGGCATAATCGGCGCTGAAATCGGCCGTTGGCTTCCACAATGCCTCTACGCGCAGGCCGTGCTTGTCATAAAAGTTGAAGCCCGACGCGCCCGACAACGGGTTCTTCACCAACGGATCGCGGTGGCTGATAACGCCATCGAGCTTGAGCGAAATCCCCGCAACCGATGGCAGATCGATATGCCCTTCGGTCTTGTAGCTGCCGTAATTGCCGAGCCCGGCAATCACATTCGCGTGAAATTCGCCGGTTGGCTTTTTGGTGGTGATATTGATCGCGCCACCTTCGGTGTTGCGACCGAACAGCGTACCCTGCGGGCCCTTCAGGACTTCGAGGCTGTCAATGTCGAACAGCGCGGTGCCAAGGCCCTGCGCACGCCCGAGATAGACGCCGTTGACGTACACGCCGACACCCTGGTCCCGCGCGGGCTGGTTGCCGTCCGACAGCACGCCGACGCCGCGAATGTTCACGATCAACGCCGAGTTGCGCGAATAAAATGGCGCAACCTTGAGCGAGGGGATCGACCCGTCGGTAAGATCGGCGAGCGAAACGACGTGGCGATTGGCGAGATCAGCGCCGCTCAGCACCGAAATCGAGATCGGCGTCTTTTGCGCGGTTTGCGGACGCTTTTCTGCGGTGACGACGATGTCGCCGAGTTGCGCGCTTTCGTCGGCCGCTGTTGCGGGCGCGGCGGGTGCTGCCTCAGGCGCGGTCGATGCAAAGGCCGGCGACAGCGCAAAGCTCGAGCAGAAGGCGGTCGCGGCAAGCAGACGCACCGCGACGAACTGATTTTTGGAAAGCATTGGATCCCCCGGTCTAGAACTCTCCGGGGTCCCGTGTGCGTGATTCGTGTCGCCAGCGTTACGACAATTGTATAGAAATGTTGCAACGCACAATTATCGCAGTGTGTAGCACCGTTACAATCACGCGGTGGGTGGTGCCGCAGGCAGGATGACCGTCACGCGCAACCCGCCCAGTGGGGAGCGCCCCGCTTCGATCCGACCGTGATGGGCCTCAACGATGGCTTGCGCGGTAGCGAGCCCCAATCCGGAAGTGGTGACCGATTCACCGGGGGCTTTGGTGGTGCGGTAAAAGGGTTCGAACAATTGCTGCGCGAGGTCGACATCGATGCCCGGCGCGCTGTCGTCGATAATCAGCCGCCAGGCGTTGCGGTGCCCCTCCAATCCGAGTGCGATGCGGCCTCCGGCTGGAGTGTAGCGAAGACTGCTTTCGATCAGCGCGGTGAACAACTGTTCGATCCGCGCGCCATCCCACCGCACCGGTACGGTTGTTGGTGGCAATTGGCCGGGCTCCAGCGACACGCACTGCGCCTTGGCCCGGCGGCTGTTCGCCCATACCGCATTGTGGATCAATGCCACCGGATCGACCGTGGCAAAGGTAACCGGCAAGCGCCCAAGGTCAGCCAGCGCGACGGCGTGCAGGTCCTCGGCCATTTCCTGCAGGCGCTGCACGCCTTCGGCAATCTCCTCATATCCCGCCTGATCGGCGGACGGCGTCGCTTTCTGCATTCCCGCCAGCTTCTCGCCAAGCGCATGAACGGGGACACGCAGATCTTCGGACACCGCCACCAGCCAGGTACGCCGTGCGGATTCGAGCCGGTCGAACTGCCGTGCGATCCGACCCAGGTTGCGCATCGTCGCGCGGGTTTCGGCGGGGCCGGTTTCGGTGAGATCGGCGTTGAAATCGCCTTGCGCAATCGCTCGGCTCGCGCGGAACAGCGCCAGTTGCGGGCGCGTCCACCGCGCGGCGATCCAATAGCCGGTAACCAGCAGGATCAGCAAAATTGCGACCATCGCCGCGACGATTCCGACGAGTTGGTCGCGCACGAAGAGATAGCTTGCCTCGGTTGCCCCGCTTCCGGTGACGATCTTGAGAATCGCGAGTGGACGCCCGTCGCGTATCACCGGATGGGCGGCGCGGACCCCCTCGGCATCGGGCAGAGCGCCGGCCACGTGCAGACCTGCAAGGGTATAGAGCGCGACACGGTTTTTAAGCGGCGCAAGCGCATCGCCCGCAACCGCATTGCGGTCCACAACGTCCTGCGCCGCCGCCAATGCATCAACCAGTGGAGTCCCCGAGCGAATTTCGGTCGCCATCAGCGCGCTTAACGCCGCCAGCGACTGCCGGTCCTGCGCTGCCAGATAGGCTTGTTGCCCGCGCTGAAGATTGAAGACAAGGGCGCTGCCGGGCAGCGCCGCAACCAGCAACGCCTGACCTGCAAGCAGCAGGAACAGTCCCGAAAACAACCGCACCGATGTATCTCCCCCGAGCGGACGGGAGACCCGTCAGAACAGGCTTAATACCGATTCACCATCGAAACAATTGCCTGTTTTGAGGACGTTCATCCCGCTTCGGGATTTTCCGCAGCCACGGCGTCAAGCACCTGTTGCGCATATTCCGGACGGCAGATCAGGATATCCGGCAGCAAGGGATCGCGGCAATTGTAGCGGAGCGGGGCCCCGTCGATCCGCGAGGCGTGGAGCCCGGCGGCCTGCGCGACGGCGACGGGCGCGCAATTGTCCCATTCATATTGGCCGCCGGTGTGCAGATAAATTTCGGCATCGCCCTGCACCACAGCCATCGCCTTCGCGCCGGCGGACCCCATCGGCACGAGATCGGCCCCGATCGCTTCTGCGACACGCAGCACCAATGGATGCGCGCGTGTGCGGCTGACGACCAGGCGCGGGCGGGCGGGGGCGGGGGGCAGCGGCGCGATGGCATCGTCGGTCGCGAATATGCGGCGGGCGGCCGGCAGCGAGACCGCACCCGTCACCGCGACGCCATCAATCGCCAGACCGATGTGCACCGCCCAATCCTCGCGCCGCTCGCGAAATTCGCGTGTGCCATCAAGCGGATCGACGATCCACACGCGCCGCGCGGCACAGCGCGCACCGTCATCCTGCGCTTCTTCCGACAGCACGAAGTCGTCGGGGCGCGCGGCGTGGAGCAGGCGCAGGATCAGGGCGTTCGCCTCGGCATCACCGCGATCGCCAAGTTCGGAATCGGGACAAGCTCCTTCGGCGCACAGCCCGACCAGGATTTCTCCTGCCGCGAGCGCGACTGAACGGGCAAGCTGGGCATCGGTCTGTTCGGTCAAAGTGCGGGACTCCATGTGCCCAGGATATGTTCGACGATCCGGTCAGCCGCCGCTTCGGGGCTTTCCCGGGTTGTGTCGATGTGGATGTCGGGGCGTTCGGGGGCCTCATAGGGGCTGGAAATGCCGGTGAAATGGGCGATCTTCCCCGCGCGTGCCTTGGCATAAAGGCCCTTCACGTCGCGCGCCTCAGCCTCGGCCAATGGTGTATCGATGAAGATTTCGACGAAATCCTCGGGCAGCATCGCGCGCACCATGTCGCGTTCGGCGCGAAAGGGCGAGATGAAGGCGGTCAACACGATCAACCCGGCATCGGTCATCAGCTTGGCGACCTCGCCGATACGACGGATATTTTCGACGCGGTCGGCATCGGTAAAGCCGAGATCCTTGTTGAGCCCGTGGCGGACATTGTCGCCATCGAGCAGGAAGCTGTGGCGGCCAAGCGCGTACAGCTTCTTTTCCACCAGATTGGCGATCGTCGATTTGCCCGAGCCCGACAGGCCGGTGAACCACAGCAAGCGCGGCGTCTGGCCTTTTTGTTCCGCGTGTGCGGCGCGGGTGATGTCGATCGCTTGCCAATGCACGTTTTGCGCTCGACGCAGCGCGAAGGTGAGCATCCCTGCCGCGACGGTGGCATTGTTCGCGCGGTCGATCAGGATGAAGCCGCCCAAATCGGCACCTTCGCTGAACGGTTCGAACACTAAATCACGATCGGAATAGACCTCGGCCACACCAATGTCGTTGAGCGCGAGCGTCTTGACCGAGAGTTCCGCCAGCGTGTTGACGTCGATCGCGTGACGCGGCTCCTGCACGGTCGCGGCGACGGTTTGCGTGCCAAGCTTCAGCCAATAGCTCCGGCCCGGCAACAGCGGCGTTTCGGCCATCCACACGATCGTCGCGCGGAACTGGTCGGCGACCTGGGGCGGATTGTCGGCGGTGGCGATGACGTCGCCGCGCGAACAGTCGACTTCGTCGGCCAGCGTCAGCGTGACCGATTGGCCAGCGACGGCTTCGGGCAAATCGCCATCCATTGTCACGATTCGCGCGACGCGGGTCGTTCGGCCAGAGGGCAGGATGCGCACGGCGTCGCCGGGCTTTACGCTACCGCTGGCGATCAGGCCGGAAAAACCGCGAAAATCCAGATCGGGCCGGTTGACCCATTGCACCGGCAGGCGGAAAGGGCGGGCCTGTGCGACATCGGTCTCAACGTCGATCGTCTCAAGATGCTCGATCAGCGTCGGTCCAGCATACCAGGGGGTCGCGTCGGACCGGCTGGCGATATTGTCGCCGACAAAACCCGAAATCGGGATGGCGGTGAAATCGGTGATGCCGATCGCTGTGGCAAAGGCGCGATAATCGGCGACGATCGCATCGAATACGCCTTGATCGTACCCGACCAGATCCATCTTGTTCACCGCCAGCACGACATGGCGCAAGCGCAGCAAATGGACGAGGAAGCTGTGGCGGCGCGTCTGCGTCAACACGCCCTTGCGCGCATCGATCAGGATGACGGCGGCATCGGCGGTCGAGGCGCCCGTCACCATGTTGCGGGTGTACTGCTCGTGGCCCGGCGTATCGGCGACGATGAACTTGCGTTTCTCGGTCGCGAAGAAGCGATAGGCGACGTCGATCGTAATGCCTTGCTCGCGCTCGGCGGCGAGGCCGTCGACCAGCAAAGCGAAGTCGATATTTTGCCCTTGCGTGCCGACGCGTTTGCTGTCGGCTTCCAGCGCCGAAAGCTGGTCGGCGAAGATTGCGCGGGAATCATACAGCAACCGCCCGATCAGCGTCGATTTACCGTCATCGACCGAGCCGCAAGTGATGAAGCGCAGCAGCGATTTGCGTTGGTGCTGCGCAAGATAGGCGGTGATGTCGGACGCAATAAGCGCGTCGGGTACGAAGCTCCCCTCCCGCTCGCGCGAGGGGCTGGGGGAGGGCCGTGGAGCGGTCGAGTGGGGCAAAGGCCCTCCCCCGACCCCTCCCGCGTGCGGGAGGGGAGACTTAGCCATCAGAAATACCCCTCCGCTTTCTTCTTTTCCATACTGGCGGCTTGATCGTGGTCGATCGCGCGGCCCTGACGTTCCGAGGTTGTCGTCAACAGCATTTCCTGGATCACCTCGGGCAAAGTCGCGGCGGTGCTCTCCACCGCGCCGGTCAAGGGATAACAGCCAAGCGTGCGAAAGCGGATCGAGCGTTCGACCAGTACTTCACCGGGGGCGAGGCGGAAGCGGTCGTCATCCACCATCAGCAGCATCCCGTCGCGCTCCACCGTCGGGCGGGGGGCGGCGAGATAGAGCGGGACGATCTCAATCCCCTCGGCCAGAATATATTGCCAGATGTCGAGCTCGGTCCAGTTGGACAGCGGGAACACGCGGATGCTCTCGCCCTTTGCCTTGCGCGCATTGTAGAGGTGCCACAGTTCGGGCCGCTGCGCCTTCGGGTCCCAGCGCTGGCTGGCCGAGCGGAAGCTGAAGATGCGCTCCTTGGCGCGGCTCTTTTCCTCGTCGCGCCGCGCGCCGCCAAAGGCGACGTCATAGCCGCCTGCGGTCAATGCCTGTTTCAGGCCTTCGGTTTTCCACAGATCGGTATGCAGGCTGCCATGATCGAACGGGTTGATGCCCTGCGCCTCAGCCTCGGGGTTCTTGTGAACGATCAGTTCCATCCCTGCCGCCTGCGCCGCGCGGTCACGCAGGTCGTACATCGCGCGGAATTTCCAGGTCGTGTCGACATGCAGCAGGGGGAAGGGCGGCACGCCGGGAAAGAACGCCTTCTTCGCCAAATGCAGCATTACCGCCGAATCCTTGCCGACCGAATACAGCATCACCGGGCGCTCGGCTTCGGCGACGACTTCGCGCAGGATGTGGATACTTTCGGCTTCGAGCCGCTGAAGGTGGGTTAGGACGACGGACATGGTGCGCCGCAGATAGAGCACAAATGCAGCGGCGCGATCAATTTATCCTGTTGGCGACTAAAGCCACATCAGTCCGTGCTGTTATGCTCGACCGAATCGAGGATGCGCCCACCCGCCATGAACACCGCGAGCGGGCACACAGCGAACAGCATCCACCCGCCCCAGCCGGGATATTGATCGAGGTAATGCACCCCGCGCTCAACCGCGCCGAGCGCCAGCGCGTAAATCACCGCGAACGCCTCGAACTTGTTCTTGATGACGAACAGGCGAGAAAATTTTGTCCACATGCGGAACGGTTAAGCAAGCGCCGGGCCAATGGCGCATTTGCGTAGTTTTTGATTTTTGACGATGGTTAATTGTAAATTAACTCGACAATCTCGAGCGTTTTCAACAGCGCCGTGCGTGCCGCGCCGACGCGGGCGAGCAGTTCGGGATTGGCGATATCGGCCGGCGCAATCGCATCGGGCCAATGCCGTTCGATCACCTCGGCAATGCGATCGAGCCGGGCTTCATCCACCAGAAAACGTGGATCGACCCGCGCCGGGTCCGCCACGACGCGCAGCCGCAGACACGCCGGGCCGCCGCCATTGGCCATTGATTGACGGACATCGACCACTTCGACACGGCGAATCGGGCCGTTGCCTGCGAGCATCGCCTGCAGCCAGCGCCACACGGCGGCGTTCTCGCGCGCTTCCTGCGGCACGATCAGCGCCATCGTGGCATCGGGCAGCGTCACAAGTTGGGCATTGAACAGATAGGAGACGATCGCATCGGCCAGGCTGACAGCATCGACAGGCACCTCGACGATTTCGGCCCAGGGCGCGCGCGCACGAATTGCGGCATAGGTGCTGTCGCGATCGGCAAAGGCGCGTTCGTGCGTAAACAGCACGCGCTCATTCGCCACCGCCACCACGTCGTTGTGGAAGGCACCCGCTGCGATGGCTTCGGGGGCCTGTTCGATGAACAGCGTGTGGGCCGGGTTTAGCGCGTGGGCGCGCGCTGCTGCCGCGCTCGCCTCAAGCCGCTGGCGCGCCGGGAAGCCGCCGCCCGACACACCATAGACAAACAGCTCAATCCCCGGCTGATCGTGGCGCTCGCACAGCCGCATATGGTTGGCGGCCCCTTCATCGCCAAAGGGCGCGGGGATCGCGTCGTGGACCGCGAAGGCAGGGTCGGCGAAGGCGAGGCGGAGTTGGCGCAGCGTCTCAGTCGCTTCATGGCTGCGATGCGGCATGGTGACGAGGTTGGCGACGGTCAGATGGCAGCGACCGTCCTGCGTATCCGGGGCCGGGGAAACCGTGGCTGCATTGGCCGCCCACATCGCGGAGGCCGACATCGCCTGCGCCTGCAGCACGGGATCGGCGTTTTCGTATGTGGTCGAAAGCGTCGCGAGCCAGCGACGGTTGGGCCGGTCGTGCGGGAGGAGGATGCCCTGCGTCAGGCCGAGCGCAAGGTTCGCGCGCATCTTGGCGATCCCCTCCAGCGCGGCGCGGCGCGGGTAAGCGGTTGCCCCGGCGTTGCGCGTCGCGGCGAGGTTACCGTGGCTGAGTCCGGCATAATTGTGGCTCGGGCCGATGATGCCGTCGAAATTGATTTCGCAAATCATGACCGTTCAGTTCCGCGCAACATGGCTGACCGAATCGCCTTCGCCAACGCCCAATGCCGCGGCAGTTTCCTGCGCCAATACCACCCCGCCATCGCGCGTTTGCAGCGATCCATAGCTACAGCGGAAGTCCGCCAGCCGACCCTTCGAAATCAGCGCGGGTTCGCCGCCATCACCGTCAATCGCCACCACGCGCTCGGTCTGTGCCTCGCGAATGGTGCGGACGTGGTCGGTCTTGGCCAGCATGGTGGGCCCGCCGTCGAAGATGTCGACATAGTTTTCGTAGGCAAACCCCTCATTCTCGAGCATCCGCATCGCCGCGCGGCCCGAGGGGTGGGGCAGGCCGATCACCGCGCGCGCGCTTTCGGGAAGCATCGCGATGTAGATCGGGTGTTTGGGGAACAAGTCGGCGATGAACTGATGCCCGCGCACCGCGTTGAATTGGTCGGCGTCCTGGAAATTCATCCCGAAGAAGCGCCCGGCAAGGCCATCCCAGAAGGGCGATCCCCCCGCTTCATCGATGATCCCGCGCAGTTCGGCGAGCACGCGATCGGCAAAGCGCATCCGATGCTCGGCGATGAACAGATAACGGCTGCGCGCCAGCAACATGCCGAGCCCCCCGGCACGCTCGCCCGGATGCAGGAACAGGCCGCCGACCTCGCTACACCCTTCCAGATCGGTGGTGAGTCCCAGCATGTCGGCGCGGAAGGTGCGGCCAAGTTCCTTGCTGTGCTGCGTCAGCGTGCCGAGCCGATAGCTGTAAAAGGGGTAATTCTGCCCGACATGGGTGAAGATCTGGCAGGTGCCGCGCACTTCGCCGGATTCGATATTTTCCAGCACCAGCACGAACAGATCATCGGCCTTGCTGTCCTCCGTGCGGGCGAAGGCGGTGGCGCTGCGTTCCAGCTTGGCGCGGAGTGCAGCGCGGTCGGGTGGCAAATTGGTGAAGCCGCCGCCAGTCAATTTCGCCATTTCGTAAAGCGGCTGGAGATCGCTGTCGCGCGCGGCGCGGATTACGTGAGTCACAGGGCTCCCCTTTGGGCGATACGCAGGATCGTGAGTGCGGAAAGCGCGGCGCGCTCGGGCAACGATTCGACGATCAGGAATTCATCGGGCGAGTGGATCGCGCCGCCGCGCGCGCCCATCGTATCAACCACCGGCACGCCGCACGCCGCGATGGTGTTGCCGTCGCACACCCCGCCGGTTGCGCGCCACGCAATGTCGAGGCCAAGGTCGGCACCGCATTCCTTGACCAAGGTGAACAACTTGGCGGCACCGGGGTCGATCGGCTTGGGTGGCCGGTTGAAGCTGCCGTGGACCGCGATGAAGACGTCGTGCGCCGCCGCCACCTCTGCGGTTATGCGATCGAGCGCAGCTTGCGCGCGGGTGATCTCGGCGTGGTCGGCGGGGCGGAAATTGATTCGCAATACGGCGTGATCGGGTACGACATTGTTGGGCCCGCCGCCATCGATCCGTGCCGGATTGACCGCGAGCGTCGGGCTGCGCAGCGCGAATAGCCGCACCGCCAGATCGGATGCCGCAACAATGGCGTTGCGGCCTTCGTCGGGGTTGCGCCCGGCATGGGCGCTCTTGCCCGTCACCACGATCGAGAAATTGCCGGTGCCGCCACGCGCGCCGGCCAGCGTACCGTCGGGTAAAGCAGGTTCATAGGTCAGCGCGGCGATCTTGCCCCGCGCCGCGCGCGCTATCAGCGCGGAGGAGGAGAAGGAACCGGTTTCCTCGTCGGAATTAATCACCACTTCATAGCCGATGCGCGGGGCAAGCGGGCTCGCCTCGACCGCCGACAGTGCGGCGAGCATCACCGCCAGCCCGCTCTTCATGTCGGCAACGCCGGGGCCATTCAGCGTTCTGTCGGGCAGCGTGGTGAGGGTTTGGAAGGCATGGTCGACCGGATAGACCGTGTCCATATGGCCGGTGAGCAGGATTTGCACGGGCGCATCGGGCCGGACGACGAGGTGCAGATGCTTGCCGTGATCGAGCACCGTCACGCTGCCATCGGCACCGACGCTCTGCGCGGTATCGCCCGCCACCAGCGCGATGTTGCCCGGAAGTATGCTGAACGCCGCCACGAGCCGATCGGCCATCTGCGCCAGGCCGGAAAGATTGCGCGTGCCCGAATTGATCGCCGCCCAGGCCTCGACCTGCGCCAGCATCGGCGCGGTTGCCACATGAGCGACTGCCGCGCGTTCCTCGTTGGTTATCCCCACCATGAAGGCGGTCTAGCCGGTTGAGCGCGGACGCTCCACCCCATGCGCGTCAGAAACTGTAGACGAGCGCGGCGCGGCTGGTTGTGTCGGTGCCGACACGACCGACGGGCGGCGTGCTTTCATATTGCACCGCGTAAGAAAGCTGCGCCGCAAGCGGGCCGATCAATTTTGCGTTGAGCGCGGTCGTGCTGCTGACGGTTGAATTGATCTTCTGGACATAGGCCGAGGCGACTTGGGTCAGGTTGATCGCCCTGGACACTTTCCACCCGAAATCGACCGAGCCGCGCGCGGCGACGCTATTCTCCCTGGTCGTATCGGTAAAATCGGTTTTGCGATAGGCCGGGCCGAGTTCGAGATCGAGCTTCAGCCCGCCGCCACGCAACGCGCTATACCCCGCGCCGAGCGACGCCGAATACCGGTCGTAATAACCGAGGAAACGGTCACTTTCATATTGGGTCGCGCCATAGACATAGGCGCGCGGGGAGAATTTGAAATTGGGTTCATAGGCCGCGAGATAATGTTCACGGCTGGTACGTCCCGCACTCTCTTTATAATCGGCGGCGAGATTGACCTTGTGGCGCCAGCGCACGCTTTCGCGCGTCAGGTTGATCGCAGCGCTTACGCCGACATCGCGGGTGTTGCCGGTGGTAAGATAACCGCCCAACTCGGCCTTGCCATGCCACAGGTCGAACAGGCCGGCATCCTCGATCCTGGCGCGCTTGTGCGCCTCCTGCGCGGCCTTCCAGGTGGCCACCTGTGCATCGATCGCCTGTGCCGCGTCGGGGGCGGTGGCGCGCGCATATTTGGCGACGGTGACGATTTCGCCATCGTTGTTGGATGCAATCGCCGCGTCGAGCATAGCCTTCACGGCAGGCGGGATCGGGGCGGGTGTGGCGCTTGCCGGGGCGGGGTGAGCCGCGGACTCCGCATCTGCGTTGCCCAGCAGGACGGGCGCGGCAAGGATCAGCAAAAAGTGCATGACGCCTGATAGAGCGCCCTTTGCCGTAACGAAATGGCATTCGTCGCCACGAGTCTTCGCTTTAGCGCAGATGCGGGGCGAAGGCGGCAAGCACCTGTTCGTACAGCGGCTTTTTGAACGCGACGATCACTTCGGGCAGGGTATACGGCTCAACCCAGGTCCAATCCTTAAATTCCTGATGCGCGGTGGCGATGTCGATATCCGCGTCGCTGCCGAGGAAGCGATACAGGAACCAGCGCTGCCGCTGGCCGCGCCATTTGCCCTTCCACACCTTGCCGACCAGTTCCTCGGGCAAATCGTAGAACAGTTCCTCGGGCGCGATGGCGATCAGCTCAACCTTGTCGGGGGCGATGCCGGTTTCCTCCCCCAGTTCGCGGATCGCCGCCGCTTGCGCATCCTCGCCATCGTCGATGCCACCCTGCGGCATTTGCCATGCCTCGACCTCGGCATCGATGCGCTGTCCGACGAAAATCTTGCCGTCAGCGTTCAGGATCATCAGCCCGGCGCAGGGGCGGTAGGGCAGGGTGGCGATATCGGTCATGAACGGTCCTTATGGCGTTACGCGGTGGCTTCGGCGATCAGCGCCTTGGCCGCCGCCAACGCGCCCGCCACGTCACCGACCGAGGACGGGATCGCCTTGCGGAGGGTAATGAAGCCGTGGATGTTCCCGACAGCTTCGCGGTACACGACCGCAACGCCAACGCGCGCCAACGCGGCGGCATAAGCGCGGCCTTGATCGCGAATGGGATCAAGGCTGGCGGTTACCACAACCGCTGGCGGCATTCCCGCCAAATCGCCCTTCAATGGCGAGGTGCGGACATGTTCGGCTTCGGCCT
The DNA here is from genome assembly GCF_041661885.1 of Sphingomonas sp. Taxonomy (GTDB): domain Bacteria; phylum Pseudomonadota; class Alphaproteobacteria; order Sphingomonadales; family Sphingomonadaceae; genus Sphingomonas. The sequence goes on from NZ_JBAZTL010000008.1 coordinate 119,315, forward strand.
GATAGGCGGCGTTGAACCACTCCATGCTGTCGCGCGTCAGCAGATATCCTTCGGCGAACTCGGTGTAGGAGGGATAATCCTGCGTGGTGTCGGTTGCCGGGTAGAACGGCAATTGCGCGATCACCGGAACAGCGGCAGGCGTATCGCGCAGCGCCATCGCGACGACGATCGCCAAATTGCCGCCCGCGCTGTCCCCGCACGTCACCAGACCAGTGATCTCGCGACCGAGCCCCGCAGGACTGCTGGCTGCCCAGCGTGCCGCCGCTTCGCAATCGTCGGGCGCGGCGGGCCAGGGCGATTCGGGTGCGAGCCGGTAATCCACCGCCAGCACCGGCATATCGAGCGTGCGCGAGACTTCGGCGCAAAAGCTCGCATGGGTATCGAGGTTTCCGATCACGAAGCCGCCGCCGTGGAAAAAAAGCACCAGCGGCCCCGGCGCACGGCTTTCCGCCACGTCGAACAGCCGCGCCGGAATATCGCCAGCCGGTCCGGGAATGATAAGGTCGGTGATGGTGCCGAGCTCGCCCACCGGAGGATCGGCGATGTCCTTCATCGCCACATAGGTGGCGCGCGCCGCAGGCGGTTCGAGCTGGTGCATCTTCGGGCCGGGCAGATTGTTGAGAAATCCGAGGAAACCCGCGACATCGGGGCGGACATAGGGTTCGGTCACGCATCTCTCCATTGGTCTGTGCCAGCTACGCGCCTACCTAAGCACGATGATCGCGGTCGTCCATCACCCAGCCTATGTTGCTTCCGGCCAATCCGCCAATCCGAGCCAGCTCAGCAAGAATGCCGCGATCCGCGATCTGTTGCGCGCGAAAGGTGCTGCGATCGAATGGCATGAACCGGCGGCGATGCCGCTACGCTGGCTCGAGGCGGTGCATGATCCGGATTATGTCGCCGAGGTGCTTGCCGCCCGCGTTCCGCGCGAAAAGGAACGGCGGATTGGCTTTGCCGTCACGCCGTCGGTTGCCGCGCGTGCGGCGGTGGTGCCGGGTGGCACCTGGCTGGCGGGCAAGCTTGCGCTGGAGCGTGGCTTTGCGGCGAACAGCGCGGGCGGGAGCCATCACGCGCTGGCGGCGACGGGCGCGGGGTATTGCGTCCTCAACGATCTTGCCGTTGCCGCCGTCCGCTTGGCCGAAGAGGATGCGCGGCGGGTGCTGGTGGTCGATTGCGACGTGCATCAGGGTGACGGGACGGCGGCGCTCACCGCCGGGCATCCGGGAATCGCCACCTATTCGATCCATGCCGAAAAGAATTTTCCGGCGCGCAAGGCGCGCTCGACCCGCGACGTTGCGTTGCCGGACGGGACGGGGGACGGCGCTTATCTCGCGGCGCTGACGCACACGCTGTTGCCCATGCTCGATGAATATCGGCCCGACCTGATTCTGTATCAGGCGGGGATTGATCCGTTGGCCGACGATCGGCTCGGGCGCCTGGCGTTGACTCGCCAGGGGCTGGTGGCGCGCGATGCGTTTATCGGTCGCGCTGCCGCTGCACGCGGCATCGCGCTCGCCAGCACCGTTGGCGGTGGTTACGGGCATGACGTCGCGATGCTCGCACAGGCGCATGTGCGGGCGATTTTGACGCTGGGGCAAGCTTACCGCGATGCACGCAGTGCCGGGCCCGATCCGTTGCCCTAAAGCAACGGTTGCCTTCCGCTACGCTCAAACTACCTTGGCCCGCCGCCTTTCGAGGCATAAGGGGCATGACAACGATATCCCGCAGGACAGACGTAATGGCGACCGCCGCGCATGAAGTAACCCCCCAAGAAGCCTCCGCCCATCCCGCCGCCGAGTCGGTTGTCGTCCGGTTTGCGGGCGATTCGGGCGATGGGATGCAGTTGACCGGGGGGCAGTTCACGCTGTCCACCGCGCTGTCGGGCAACGATCTGGCGACTTTCCCTGATTTCCCCGCCGAAATCCGCGCGCCGCAGGGCACGCTGTTCGGCGTTTCGGCCTTCCAGATCAACTTTGGCTCGACTGAAATCGATACCGCTGGCGACGCGCCCGATGTGTTGGTGGCGATGAACCCGGCGGCGCTGAAGGTGAATGTCGGCCAGTTGAAGGCGGGTGGCCTCATCATCGCCGACGAGGGCGAATTTGGCGAACGCAACCTTGCCAAGGCCAAATATGCCGCCAATCCGCTGACCGATGGCAGCCTCGCCAAGTGGCAGTTGCTGAGCTTCAACATTTCGCAATTGACGCTCGATGCGGTGAAGCCCTTCGGCCTTGGCAATAAGGAAGCGCTGCGCTGCAAGAACATGTGGACGCTGGGGCTGGCGCTATGGATGTTCGATCGCGACCGGCAGCCGATCATCGACTGGCTGAAATCCAAGTTCGCCAAGGCCCCGGTGCTGGCGGAGGCCAATATCGCCGCGCTGAATGCAGGCCATGCTTATGGCGAGACCGCCGAGCTTTCCGGGCCGATGAAGCAGCAGCATATCGGCGTCGCACCCGCCGAGCCCGGTTTGTACCGCACCGTTACGGGCGCCGAGTCGATTTCGATGGGGCTGGTCGCTGGCGTGCAATTGGCGGGCGTGCCGATGTTCTTCGGCGGCTATCCGATTACGCCTGCTTCGGCGATCCTGCACTTCCTGTCGCGCCTGAAGGAATATGGCGTCACCACCTTCCAGGCCGAGGATGAGATTGCGGCGATCGCCTCGGCGATTGGTGCATCCTATGCCGGGCAGCTTGGCGTTACCTCGTCGTCGGGCCCCGGCATTGCGCTGAAGGGCGAGGCGATGGGCCTGGCGATCATGACCGAGCTGCCGCTCGTCATCGTCAATTCGCAGCGCGGTGGGCCTTCGACCGGCCTCCCCACCAAGACCGAGCAATCGGATCTCTATCAGGCGGTCTATGGCCGCAACGGCGACGCGCCGATGCCGGTGATCGCCGCGCGTTCCGCCGCCGATTGCTTCGATTGCGCGATCGAGGCGGTGCGGATCGCGGTGCAATATATGACGCCGGTCATGTTGCTGACTGACGGCTATATCGCCAACGCCGCCGAGCCGTGGCTGGTGCCGGACATGGCGAGCTACAAGCCGTTCCCGGTCGAATATCTGGAGGAAGTGCCCGAGGGTGGCTTTCTGCCTTATGGCCGTGACGAGAAGCTCAAGCGCCCGTGGGTGAAACCCGGAACGCCCGGCTTGCTCCATCGTATCGGCGGGATCGAGAAGGCGGTCGGCACCGGCAACCTCGATTACGGCGCCGACAACCACCAGAAGATGACCGAAATCCGCCGTGACAAGGTCGCCAATATCGCAGTGCCCGATCAGATCGTCGAACTCGGCGAAAGCTCGGGCAAGCTGGCGATCGTCGGTTGGGGATCAACCTTCGGGCCGATCCATCAGGCGGTGCGCCGCGCGCGCGCCAAGGGGCTGAATGTCGCGCACATCCATATCCGTCACATCTGGCCGATGCCCGAAAATCTGGGTGATTTGCTAAAGGGTTATGACCGGATCATCGTACCGGAAATGAACACTGGGCAGCTCAAGACGGTGTTGCGCGATCAGTTTCTGGTCGATGCCAAGCCGCTCAACAAAGTGTCGGGTCAGCCCTTCCTGATCTCCGAAATCGAGGCCGCGATCGACGCTGCCTTGGCCGCCCTTTCGTAACCGTCTCCCATCATTCAGGTCTTCTTCCGATGAACGACATGACCCCCATCGCCAAATCCACCCCAAAGGATTGGGAATCCGACCAGGAGGTACGCTGGTGCCCCGGTTGCGGTGACTATGCGATCCTGAAAGCGGTGCAGCGTACTATGCCAGAGATTGGCGCGCGGCCCGAAAACACCGTGTTCGTCAGCGGCATCGGCTGCTCGTCGCGTTTCCCTTATTATATGGAAACTTACGGCTTCCACACCATTCACGGTCGTGCACCGGCGGTGGCGACGGGGGTTAAGCTCGCCAATCCCGATCTCGACGTGTGGATCATCACCGGTGACGGCGATGCGTTGTCGATTGGCGGCAACCACACGATGCATCTCATCCGGCGCAATCTCGATTGCCAGGTGCTGCTGTTCAACAACGAGATTTACGGCCTGACCAAGGGGCAATATTCGCCAACCTCGCGCGTCGGCACGCGCACGCCATCGACGCCGTTCGGTTCGGTCGATCGTCCGGCCAATCCGTGCGCCTTTGCGCTGGGCGCAGGCGGGCGCTTCATCGCGCGCGCGATTGACGTCCACAAGAACCTCGTCGGCGTGCTCAAGGCGGCTTATGCCCATAAGGGCACCGGGTTCGTCGAAATTTTCCAGAACTGCATCGTCTATAATGACGACGTGTTCGCCCCCTTCACCGAAAAGAAGAATGCGGCGGGCAACCAGATGTGGGTCGAACATGGCAAGCCGTTGCTGTTCGATGGCGGCACCAAGGGCTTGGCGATGGACCGCGAGCGGCTGGTGCTCAAGGTCGTCGATGTGGTCGATGGCGATTGGCAGGCGGCGGGCGTGATCGTCCATGACCAGACCAATCGCGGGCTGGCGCACATGCTGGTGGAAATGCCGTTCGGCACCTTCCCGATGGCCTTGGGCGTGCTGTTCGACGATCCCGCCCCAACCTTCGAAAGCGCGGTCGTCACGCAAAATATCGAAGCCGCCAAGGGCAAGACGCCCAACCTCCAGCATTTGCTGAGCCAGGGCCAGACCTGGCAGGTGGAGAAAGAGGCACGGGCGGAGTAGAAATTCTCGCACAAAGGCACAAAGAAGGAAGCGGGTTGAGCGATCGGCAATCACGCAGGCCCGTTTCGATGAAAGCATCCTTTGTGTCTTTGTGCCTTTGTGCGCGTAATTTCCCCGGTACACTGGCCAAGCGTTGACCGACGCTTCGACCCTCCTCTGGCTGCGCCGAGATTTGCGGCTCGCCGATCAGCCCGCGCTTGCGGCTGCGGTCAGGGAGGGGGCGGTGATCCCGGTTTACGTCCTCGATGACGAGACGCCCAAACACTATGCAATGGGTGGTGCGTCGCGTTGGTGGTTGCATCACAGCCTTGCCAACCTTGAAGCCGATTTGCGCGTGGCGGGATCGCGCCTGATTTTGCGGCGGGGAAAGTGCGACGCGGTGCTGGCCGAACTCGCCACCGAAACCGGCGCAACCCGCGTGCATTGCATCCGTCATTTCGAACCGTGGTGGCGCAATGCCGAGCGCGCGGTGGCGAAGCGGCTCGACCTCGTCTGCCATGACGGCAATTATCTCGCGCCGCCGGGATCGATCACTACCGGCAGCGGCGGGCAGTATAAGATCTACACCCCGTTCTGGCGCGCGCTGAAGCAACACATGCCGCCGCGCGCGCCGTTGCCCAGGCCATCGGCGGTTCCCGCGCCCGCGCACTGGCCGCATAGCGACAGGCTTGCCGAATGGGGCCTGCTGCCGACCAAGCCGGATTGGGCAAACGGCTTTGGCGCGGAGTGGACCCCGGGCGAAGCGGGCGCGCATCACAAACTGAACGCGTTCAAGCGCCATGCCGCCACTTATGGCGAAACCCGCAATCTGCCCGCGATCGAGGGCAGTTCGCACCTGTCGCCGCATCTGCATTTCGGCGAGGTGTCCGCCGCCCAAGTGTGGCACGCCGTGGCCGGGGCGGGGGGATCGGTCGACACGTTCCTCGCCGAACTTGGCTGGCGCGATTATGCGCAGAACGTTATTTTGCAATTCCCCGATTATGGCAGCCGGAACGGCCGCCAAACGCTCGATACGCTGCCGTGGCGCACCGGGATCGATGCCAGCGCCGACCTGACGGCATGGCAACAGGGCCGCACCGGCTATCCGATCGTCGATGCCGGAATGCGGCAGCTCTGGGCCACCGGCTGGATGCACAATCGCGTGCGCATGATCGCCGCGAGTTTTCTCATCAAGCATTTGCTGATCGACTGGCGTGAGGGGGAACGCTGGTTTTGGGATTGTCTGGTCGATGCCGATTACGGATCGAACGCGGTCAACTGGCAGTGGACCGCAGGGACGGGGATCGACGCCAACATGTTCGTCCGCATCATGGCGCCGCTCGTGCAATCGCCCAAATTCGACGCCGGAGGCTATATCCGCCGGTGGGTTCCCGAACTGGCGCAGGTGCGTGGCGAGGCGATCCACGACCCCGAAGAGGCCGGGTGTCGTCCCTTGGCCTATCCGCCCAAGATCATCGACCACCGCGCGGCGCGCGAACGGGCGTTGGTGGCGGTAAAACAGGTGCGTTGAACCGCTTGCGAGTGGGCGCTGAGGGTGCAAGGGAAGCCGCGATGGCCAGCCTTCTCGCGACCCTGTTCGACCGCTTGCTCGACCGGATCGATGCCGGCTTGGCCGAGGGATCATTGACGGCGACTCTTCCCGGGGGGCGGGGGCGCGTGCTTGGTGGACGCGCACCGGGGCCCGACGCGGTGGTCGATCTCGTGCGCTGGCGCGCACTGCTGCGGCTGGTGACGGGCGGGTCGGCGGGCTGGTACGTCGCCTGGTCGAAGGGCGAATGGCGCAGCCCCGATCCCACCGTGTTGTTCGAACTGTTTATGCGCAACCGACGCACGCTTGGCGGGGCGGCGCGCTCTCAGGGTACGATGCGGCTCTTTCGTCATTGGCGCAATGCGTTACGACGCAACTCTCGCACAGGATCGAAACGGAATATCGAGTTTCACTACGATCTCGGCAACGATTTTTACCAGCTATGGCTCGACCCCAGCCTGACCTATTCATCGGCGCTGTTTGCTGAGCCCATCGCGTCCGAGGAACCGCTGGAAGCGGCGCAGGCGCGCAAGAACAAGGCGATCCTCGATCGCTTGGCGCTGGCGCCGGGCGCGCGCGTGCTGGAGATCGGCTGTGGCTGGGGCGGCTTCGCTGAGGCGGCGGCGCGACGTGGGCTAGCGGTGGACGCGATCACGCTGTCGGCTGCGCAGGAGCGGGCGGTCAAACAGCGGATCACGACCGCAGGGCTGGCGGGCGTCACGGTGTCGCTGACCGATTATCGCGATGTGACCGGGCAATATGATGGCGTCGCCAGCATCGAAATGGTCGAGGCGGTCGGGCAGAAATATTGGGGCACCTACCTCGCGGCGATTTCACGCGCGCTGAAGCCCGGCGCGCGCGCCGCAATTCAATATATCGCGATCGATGATGCGATCTTCGAAGCCTATGCGGCGAATGTTGATTTCATCCAGCGCTTCGTCTTTCCGGGCGGGATGCTGGCGTCGGAAAACCGGTTTCGCGCGCTCGCAGAGGCGCACGGACTGGAGTGGCACGACCGGCACGGCTTCGGGCTGCATTATACCGAAACGCTACGGCGTTGGCGTGAGAGCTTCGACGCAGCGGTAAATGCTGGTCGACTACCAGCGAAATTCGATCAGAAATTCATCGCCTTGTGGCGCTATTATCTAATGTATTGCGAAGGTGGTTTTCGCGGCGGCGGCATCGATGTCGCGCAAGTAACGCTGGTCAAGCGCGCTTGAGCGAGCCGGACGCCGTTGGAGTCGATTTCTCCTAAATAGCGGCCCCCAAGTCCCGTTCGGGCTGAGCCTGTCGAAGCCCACTCACTGCACGCGAACACCTTGCTTGCGGACGGGCTCTTCGACAGGCTCAGGGCGAACGGGTGGAACGATCCGGCCCCGAAAAAATCGACCCTAGCCGATCCGCTCGAAATGCCCGGTCGCGAAATCCTCGGTCAACAGCGCGACGATGCGGTCGGCCACCACCGATGGCTCCTTGACCGATTTCGGGTCTTCGCCGGGATAGGCCTTGTGCCGCATCGCCGTCCGCGTCGCGCCGGGATCGAGGATCGCGGTGCGGACGTTGCTGATCCGCTCCATTTCGTCGCCATAGGATGCAAGGAGCGTTTCGAACGCCGCCTTGGACGCGCCGTAGAGCCCCCAATAAGCGCGCGGCTCGCGTGCGACGCTGGAGGTGAGGCCGATCACCCGCGCGCGCTTGGACTTGCGCAGCATCGGGTCGAACGCCGCGATCAACGCTGCCTGCGCGCTGATGTTGAGCGTCAGGACTTGCGCCATTTCCTTCACATCGATCGCGGGCACGGCAGACAATTGCCCGAGCATTGCGGCGTTGAGCACCATGATGTCGAGCGCGGGCCAGCGTTCACCGATCGCCGCGCCAAGGCGGGCAATGCTGTCGGTCTCGGTCAGGTTGAGCGGGGCAATCGTTGCCGACCCGCCCGCATCGAAGATCGCGCTTTCGACCGCTTCGAGTCCCGCAGCGGTGCGCGCGGTCAGCACGACATGCGCACCCGCTGCCGCCAACGCCTGGGCAGTCGCCGCGCCGATGCCACGGCTGGCACCGGTGACGAGCGCGATCTGGTTGGCGAGGGGCTTGTCGGTCATATGCTAACTCCCGTTCGCCCTGAGCTTGTCGAAGGGCTGCACTTTCTGAATCGTTAGAAGAAAGGGCGGTGCTTCGACAAGCTCAGTCCGAACGGTAAAGATCAGATCATCCGTTCCGCCAGCAACGCGAACTGGTCGACTGAAGACACATCGTCCTGGTCGGTCAGCGTCGTCGGATAATCGCCGGTGAAGCAGGCATCGCAATGGCTCGGGCGGATGGCGTTGCGCTGCGGTTCGCCGAGCGCCTTGTAGAGCCCGTCGATCGAGATGAAGGCAAGGCTGTCGGCCTTGATATAGGTCGCCATCTCTTCGAGATTCTTGGTCGCGGCGAGCAGTTTGGCGCGCTCGGGCGTATCGACGCCGTAGAAGCACGAATGCCGCGTCGGCGGGCTGGCGATGCGCATATGCACTTCGGCGGCGCCAGCCTCGCGCATCATCTCGACGATCTTGAGGCTGGTGGTGCCGCGCACGATCGAATCGTCGATCAGCACGACGCGCTTGCCTTTGATGAGTGCGCGATTGGCATTGTGCTTGAGCTTCACGCCCAAGTGGCGGACCTTGTCGCCCGGCTGGATGAAGGTGCGCCCAACATAATGAGAGCGGATGATGCCCAGTTCGAACGGAATGCCCGATTCCTGCGCATAACCCAGCGCCGCCGGGGTGCCCGAATCGGGAACCGGAATGACCAAGTCCGCATCGACCGGGCTCTCGATCGCGAGCTGCGCGCCGATCGCCTTGCGCACGGTGTAGACGCTGCGGTCCTCCGAGATCGAATCGGGGCGCGAGAAATAGACGAATTCAAAGATGCACGGGCGCGGCGCTACGGGGGAGAACGGGCTGTGCGAGGTGATCTCGCTGCCTTTCACCATCACCAGCTCGCCCGGCTCGATCGAGCGGACGAAGGTCGCACCGACAACGTCGAGCGCGACGGTTTCGGAAGCGAAGATTACCGCCTCGCTGCCGTCCGACTGTTCGATCTTGCCCATCACCAGCGGACGGATGCCGAGCGGATCGCGGCACGCGATCATGCCTTCGGGCGTCATCACGATCAGCGAATAGGCACCCTCAACGCGCTTCAGCGCATCGATGAACTTATCGACGACCGTGCGGTAATTGGAAGTCGCGACCAAATGGATGATCGTCTCGGTGTCGCTGGTCGACTGGAAGATCGAACCGCGCCGCACGAGATCACGCCGCAGCCGCATCGCGTTGGAAATGTTGCCGTTATGCGCGATTGCAAAACCGCCCGAGGCGAGATCGGCATAAAGCGGCTGCACGTTGCGCAGCGCGGTTTCGCCAGTGGTCGAATAGCGGACATGCCCGCAGGCGACGCTGCCGCGCAGCGGGACCATCACGTCTTCGCGGTCGAAATTGCCTGCGACATGCCCCATTGCGCGGTGGGTGTGGAATTCGGTGCCGTCAAAGCTGGTGATGCCAGCGGCTTCCTGGCCACGATGCTGGAGCGCGTGCAGCCCCAGTGCGACCAGGCGCGCCGCATCGGCTGCGCCAGAGATACCGAAAATGCCGCACTCTTCATGCAGCGTGTCTCCATCTTGGGAGACGTCGAACGGATTGGTTGTCAGCATGGGGGCCCTTTGGGGGAGGGTAGAGCTTCGAGGGCGCATATAGGGAGCGGCATTCGGTTTGTCGCGCTTTTGTCACATGGCCGGGAGCGATTGGTCGCATTGTTCGTTTCGGCGGCGTTCGGCGACAGTTTGTTATCTTTCGCACGAGATCGGCGGGGGGAACGATCGCGGTTGATCAGGTTTGAAAATGATCCGGGCGATTCGCAGCAACGGGCCGCGGGAGGATGACGGGCGCGGGCAAGCACGCTAGACCTGTGGCATGGCAGACCTTCGCGAAACCGGCCTGGTGCTGGACCCAAAATACGATTCGGCTGGCCTGATTACGGCGGTCGCGACTGACCGCGTGTCGGGCGATGTGCTGATGCTCGCCCATATGAATGCCGAGGCGCTGCGCTTGACCGTCGAAAGCGGCGAGGCGCATTTTTGGTCGCGCAGCCGCGCGGCGCTGTGGAAGAAGGGCGAAACCTCGGGCCATATATTGCGCGTCGCCGACATTCGCATCGATTGCGATCAGGATGCCGTGTGGTTGATCGTCGATCCCGCAGGCCCCGCCTGCCACACGGGCGAGCGGAGTTGCTTCTATCGCCGGATCGAGGGCGATCGGCTGGTAACGGCTGCGTGAAGCGGACCGCGCTGCTGGTGTTGCTCGCCCTTGCCGGGTGCCACCGCGCCGAGCCCAAGCCTGCGGCAACGCCGAGCCCGGTCGGGTTGGAAGCCGCTGCCATCCAGGCGGGTGTCATCCCCGACCCTGCCAGTACCGACATCACCGGCCTGTATGCGCGCGAGAGCGACCGCGTTTGCATCGTGCCAAGCGCAACGGCGTACCGCATCGGCGTGTTCGTCGATTATGACGAACAGCAGAATTGCGGTGGATCGGGCACGGTGACCCGGGTCGGCGAGACGCTGCATATTACCCTGGACCGTGGCGGGGAGGGCGGGGATTCGGCCTGTAGTTTCGATGCCCGCTTTGAGGGGGACCGAATCGTTTTTCCCGCGCGCGTGCCCGATGGGTGCCAGAAGGTGTGCATCCATCGTGCCTCGATCGCCGCGCTGGATGTGGCGCGGCTAAGCGAGTCGATCTCCGAGGCGTCCACCCTGCGCGACAGCCGGGGCCGGTTGCTGTGCGCGAACGGTGGATGATCTTGACGTTCACGTAAAGGTCAACTATTCACCGCTTATGTCCAGCGGTCCTGCCTATGCCGTGATCGATCGCCACCCAACGCGCGATCACTTTTCCATTTCCGATTTGTCGGCAGAATTTGGCGTAACCGCGCGGGCGTTGCGCTTTTACGAGGATGAGGGGCTGATCGCGCCCGAGCGGCGCGGCACCTCGCGCATCTACTCGCAGCGCGATCGCGCGCGGCTTGCCTGGATTTTGCGCGGCAAGCGCGTCGGCTTCAGCCTCGGCGAGATTCGCGAGATGATCGACCTGTACGACATTGGCGATGGTCGTCAGGTGCAGAAGGCAACCACGATCGAACGGTGCCGCGAGCGCATGGCGCTGCTCCAGTCACAAAAACACGATATCGATGCGGCGATTACCGAACTTGCCGACTTCGTCACCCTGCTTGAAACCAATGGCGCACAAGGCCGCCTGAAGGACTGAACCCCATGCCGAAATATACGCCCCCCGCTCGCGATGTCCGCTTCGTGCTCGATCATGTCGTCGGCTTGTCCGCTTGTGCCGACCTGCCCGGCTTCCAGAATGCAACGCCCGATGTGGTCGATGCCGTGCTGGACGAGGGCGGCAAGTTTGTTGCCGAAGTGCTGTTTCCGCTCAACCATTCGGGCGATCAGGAAGGCTGCACCCGGCATGACGATGGCTCGGTCACCACGCCCAAGGGGTTCAAGGAAGCGTATAACGCCTTCGTCGAATCCGGCTGGGGCACGCTCAGCGCTCCCGAGGAGTTTGGCGGGCAGGCGATGCCGCATGTCGTGTCGACCGCGTTTCAGGAGTTCATGATCTCCTCCAACATGGCCTTCGCCATGTATCCCGGGCTGACGCACGGCGCGATTGCCGCGTTGCTGGTCAAGGGCTCGGACGAGCAGAAGGCCAAGTACGTCCCCAACATGGTCAGCGGCAAATGGGGCGGCACGATGAACCTGACCGAGCCGCAATGCGGCACCGATCTGGGCTTGATCCGCACCCGCGCCGAGCCGCAGGCGGATGGCTCTTATGCCATCACCGGCACCAAGATTTTCATCTCGTCGGGCGAGCATGACCTGACCGAGAACATCATCCACCTCGTGCTGGCCAAGACGCCGGGCGCGCCGGAAAGCTCGAAGGGCATTTCGCTGTTCGTGGTGCCCAAGTTCATGGTCAAGGAAGATGGCAGCCTTGGCGCGCGCAACGCGGTCACCTGCGGCTCGATCGAGCACAAGATGGGCATCCACGCCAATTCCACGTGCGTGATGAACTATGACGGAGCGATCGGTTGGCTGGTCGGTGAGGAAATGAAGGGCCTGGCCGCGATGTTCATCATGATGAACGCGGCGCGGCTTGGCGTTGGCTTGCAGGGCCTGGCCGTGGCCGAAGTCGCCTATCAAAACGCCGTGCAATATGCGCAGGACCGTCGCCAGGGCCGCGCGCTGACCGGGCCGAAGGAGCCGAACGAAAAGGCCGACACGCTGTTCGTCCATCCCGACATCCGCCGGATGCTGATGGAAGCCAAGGCGCTGACCGAGGGCTTGCGCGCCTTGTGCCTGTGGGGCGCGTTGCAGGTCGATCTTGAACATGCCGCCGCGACCGAGGAAGAGCGTCAGCTTGCCGCCGATCTGGTCGGGCTGCTGACCCCGGTCATCAAGGGGTATGGCACCGACAAGGGCTATGACATCGCGACCAATGCGCAGCAGGTTTATGGCGGCCACGGCTACATCGCTGAATGGGGCATGGAGCAATATGTCCGCGATGCGCGCATCGCGATGATCTATGAAGGCACAAACGGCGTGCAGGCGATGGATCTGGTTGGCCGCAAGCTTGCCCAGAACGGCGGACGCGCGGTGCAGGCGCTGTTCAAGGTGGTTGCGGATGAAGTGGCGGCGGGCAAGGCCGATCCGGCAACCGCCGATTTCGCCACCCGCCTTGAAAAGGCGAATGGCGAGTTGCAGCAGGCGACGCTGTGGTTCCTGCAAAACGGCATGAAGAGCCCCGACAATGTCGGCGCCGGGGCGCACAGCTATATGCACCTGATGGGCATCGTCGCACTCGGCCTAATGTGGCTGCGGATGGTGACGGCGGCGACCAAACTAAAGGCAGCGGGCGAGGGCGATGTGGCCTTCCTCGATGCCAAGCTCGTGACCGCACGCTGTTTCGCCGAGCGGATCATGCCCGAGGCGGGTGCGCTGCGCCGCAAGATCGAAGCGGGCGCGGAGGCATTGATGGCGCTGCCGCCGGAGATGTTCGAGGCCGCGTAAAGCTGGCTCAGGGCTATGGGGGGCATTTCGCTGGCGATGCGCTCGAAATGCCCCGGCCCTCGCGCCGGTCAGGCCGGCTTGGTAAGGTGACGACGTAGAAAATCGATCGTGACACGCACCTTGTTCGGCAGGAAATTGCGGCTCGGATAGATCAGCCAGGCCCCGGTGGTAAAATCCGTTGCCGTGGCCCGCATGGTCGGGAAGCAGTCGATCAAGCTGCGATCACGAAGGTTTTGCCCGATCAGCCAATCGGGCAGCAATGCCGGGCCAAGACCCGCAAGAGCGGCGTCCCGCAGCGCCAACGGGCTTTGCGCATGAGGTGCTTGAGCTGGTGACCTGCCCCCCGCTGGTCCCGCGGTCATAACGAGAGTCTGTCGGATTGATATTCTTGCTCGCCCGCCGGCACAAGCGCCGGGCGGGACGCTTCTATTTTGCAGGAACGCCCGGCGCGCTTGTGCCGGCGTTTGGTTCCCCAGCGACGAGTGTGGCCGGACTTCATTGTAGTCGTAGCGCCACACGGCCAGCTTCCGCCTGGCGTCGGCCAGGCTGTCGAACAGCTCTTCCTTGAGCAGCTCGTCGCGGAGCGACCCGTTGAACGATTCGATGAACGCGTTCTGCTGCGGCTTGCCGGGGTCGATATAGTGCCACTCGACTCGGTTCTCGTTCGCCCATTTCAGGATCGCCCGGCTGGTAAACTCGGTTCCATTGTCGCTGACGATGCAAGCCGGTTTGCCGTAGAGCCGCACCAGCGTGTCGAGTTCCCGCGCGACCCTGACGCCCGAGATGCTGGTATCGCCCAGCAGGCACAAATTCTCGCGACAGCAGTCATCGTTGATCGCCAGAATGCGTACCAGCCGGGACATGATCGAGACCGAGCAGCGGCTGGCGCTGAACATCGAACGGCTTGCCGAGCGTGCCGGTCATGGTGTTGTCAGGACGGCGATCGATCGCGCCATCGCCGCGTCGGCGAGTAACGGGCTTATCCTCGGCGGAGAACAGCGAGCCGCGTTCGACCGCATAACGCAGGCGGGCGACCTTGCGATCGTGGTGGGCTACGCCGGGACCGGCAAGTCTGCCGTGCTGAGCGCCGCGCGCGACGCATGGGAACGCGGCGGCTATCAGCCGATCGGCGCGGCACTGTCCGGCATCGCCGCCGAGAATCTGGAAAGCGGATCGGGCATCGCATCGCGCACGATCGCCAGCCTCGAACATCAATGGACGCAGGGGCGAGAGTTGCTCGGTCCCGGCAATGTACTGGTGATCGATGAGGCGGGCATGATCGGTTCGCGCCAGATGGAACGCATTATCGGCGAGGCCGAGAAGCGGGGTGCGAAGGTCGTGCTGGTCGGCGATCCCGAACAGTTGCAGGCGATCGAGGCGGGTGCGGCGTTCCGGTCGATCGCTGAACAGCACGGCAACGTCGAGATTACCGAGATTCGCCGCCAGCGGGACGACTGGCAGCGCGACGCTACACGGCATCTTGCGACCGGACGAACCGGCGAAGCGATCCACGCCTATGACGAAAACGGTCACGTTCATGCCGCCGAGACGCGCGAGCGCGCGCGCGCCGACCTGATTGACGGCTGGGATCGCGACCGGCAGGCGTGGCCCGACGCCAGCCGCATCATCCTAACCCATACCAATGATGAGGTGCATTCGCTCAACCTAGCCGCGCGCGATCGGCTCCGCGCGTCCGGCGAGCTTGGCGAGGACATCACGATCCGGGCCGAGCGCGGCGAGCGGCGGTTCGCAACCGGCGACCGCATCATGTTCTTGAAAAACGAGCGCAGCCTTGGGGTCAAGAACGGCTCGCTGGGTAGCGTCGAAAGCGCGACCGCGACGCGCATGGTGGTGCAGCTTGATGATGGCCGATCGATCCCCTTTGACGTGAAGGACTATAATCAGATCGATCACGGTTACGCGGCGACGATCCACAAGTCGCAGGGCGTGACGGTCGATCGTACCCATGTGCTCGCGACGCCCGGCCTCGATCGTCACGCTGCCTATGTCGCGCTGTCCCGCCACCGGGATGGTGTTGACCTTCACTACGGTCGCGAGGACTTTGCCGATCAGGGCAAATTGGCACGGACGCTATCGCGCGACCGGGCGAAGGATATGGCGTCGGACTATACCCGCGACTTTGCCGACCGCCGCGCGATCATCATGCCGTCGCCAGCGATTGCGCCACCGGAGCAGGGCGGCCGGGCTCCCCAAACCCGTAGACGCGGTATGTTCGACGGCCTCAAGCTGGGGCCTGCGGCAGCGCCGCCACACCGAAGCATGTTCGACGGGCTGACGCTGAAATCGCCACAGCCGACGCACTCCGCAGAACCTGACGGTTTGAGCACCGCCGTGCAGCGGTACGCCCGGACGACCGCCGACATCGTCCGGATACGCAACGAAGGGTATGCCGAATTGCCGCACCAGCGCCTCGCCTTCGACAAAGCGCGTGAGTCCCTCGACGCTGTTCGCCCCGATGCGGCACGCGATCTTCGCGCCGCGTTCTCCCGTAATATGGGGTTGGTCGACGAGGCTGCCCAGGGCCGCACCGGCGCTGCCATTCGCGCGATGATGCTGGAGGCGGAAGTTCGAGCCAGTGCGGAGCGGCGTGCAGACAGGTTTGTGGAGGACTGGCAGAAGCTGGCCAAGGCGCATCGAACGTTTCGTCATGCTGGCGACGAGGCAGGCGCGCGCGCCATCGGGCAGCAGATGAGCGCGCTCGGCAAGAGCATGGAACGCGATGCGCAAGCCGAGTCGCCGGTCCGGAAACGGCTTCCCGAGCTTGGAATCCGCGCGCAGGAGGGCGCGTCCTTGTCCCATAATATCCAGGATTGGCTCGGCATCTCGCGCGGGCGCGGGTTGGGGCGGTAGGGTGCACGAATGGACCAAACCACCAATCGGCCGATCGCTCAAAGCGATCCCGCCAGCGCCTTCGCCGATCTGCGCGGTGAGGTGAGCCTGCTGCGTCGTGCGGTCGAAGGGTTGACCGCCGAGCGGCAGAATGCGCCCGATTACACCCCGACCCTAACCGAATTGTCGAGCAGGCTTGCCCGTACTGAGGAGTTGCTCGGCAAGATCGCCGAGAGCCCAGCGATGCGGCTGACACCGGAAAATATGGCTGTGAGCATTGCCCGAGCCAGCGAAACCGCGCGGGCAGGCGATCGTGAAACGCTGGACAAGTCGGGTGCCACCTTGCGAGCCTCGATCGCCAGCATCAATGGGGTCGTCGAGCACGCCTGGGCTGCTGACCGTCAGTGGAAGCAGCTTTATTGGACGGGCGGAGGAGGCTTGCTTATGGGTGCGCTCGGCACCCTATCCATTTTGCATTTGATCGGCTGACTTCCCTAGGTCACGGTCAATATCGGCGGCCACCCTGCCCAATCCCAGCAGTGTCAGATTGTATGGTGTAACTTGACACCGAACGATTGGTGGATTATCTAGCACCATGAAGATTAGAAACGTGATCCATAAGGGGTTACGGCGTTTCATCGAGGATGACGATGCCAGCGGGTTGCAGCCCGCTGTCATCTCCAAGGTGCAGCGCATCGTCTCCTTCCTCCAGGACATGGAGACGGAAGAGGAATTGCGCACCGTGCCGAGCTGGAAGGCGCATATGCTGACCGGCGACCGCAAGGGGACGTGGAGCCTGTTCGTCACCAAGAATTGGCGGATGACGTTTCGGATCGACCGCGAAGAGATTGAGATCATCGACCTCGATTATGAGGATTACCATTAGGAGGTGGCCATGAGTGCGATTGCAGGCATCCGCATGAAGAACCCGGCCCACCCGGGCGGCTTCGTGAAGTCCGAGATTATCGAGCCGCTTGGTCTGTCGGTGACTGCGGCGGCGCAGGTACTGGGTGTCACGCGTGCGACGCTTTCGACCTTGCTCAACGAGCATTCGCAGCTTTCTTCCGAAATGGCGTTGCGTGTCGAAAAGGCGTTCGGCGTGTCGATGGACACGCTGATGCGGATGCAAAACAGCTATGACATCGCGCAGGCCCGAAAGCGCGAGGGCGAGATCAATGTCGCACCCTTCAAAGGGCTGCCCGTCGGCACCGGCGGCTCCGCTATGGTTTAATAGGCGCGTCCATCCAATTGACCGTGGCGGTAATGAACGAAGCCTTAGAGTCTGATTCGAAATTATCCGTCGTAATTTCATGACTTTGCGATGCGTCGGACGAAGAGTTGGATTGAGGCGATGAAGATCCAGGCGGTTGCCGAGGCGATGGTCTGTTCGAAGTCCTTGGCGAGGCGGCGGTTCCGGTTCAGCCATGCCAGCGTGCGTTCGAC
>NZ_JBAZTL010000009.1:0-84620 GCF_041661885.1 Sphingomonas sp.
CATCGCCAAGATCGCCGACAACTGGCCCGCTGCCCGCTGGGATGAACTCATGCCGTGGAACTGGCGACCAGATCAGCAACCGATCGCCGAAGCCGCCTGATCTGCGGCCTCCAGCCCACGCTTACGGTTGATCGCATCGTACAGCTTCTGCACCGTCTTGACGTCCACCGTCGCGGTAGAAGTGGTCGCGACGATATCCTCCTGTTCGACCGCAGCGACACCGTCGCCATAGGGAATCGTCGCCAGGACTGCGGAATCGGGCTGCAGGCGGGGACATTTGCGGAAGGAGTAGCGGTCCCCCCGTGCCGCATCGCTGTTGAAGAGATAGCGCTCGGCATTGGGCGCGGCTTTGGTCACCAGCAACACCGTGCCCGCCGGGCTGAGATCGACGATCTTGCCGCACGTGTTCCACAGCCGGTCGTCCCAACGCGGCTCAAACTCTGGCTGGTTGGGGTTCTGGGTCCAGGACAGCACGGTCAGCGGCGGCACCGGGTCCGGTCCGCCACTCTGGCCCTCGCCAACGATGTCCATAAAACCATAGGCCGCACCGACAGTGGTGGTTCCATAACGGCAGCCCAAGGTCTGATTGAAGATGTAATTTGCCTCAGCGGTGGTCAACGGCATAACGGCTTCCCTTCGCAGTCCAGTCGCGGACGGAATGCCCCTCGCGACATCGGTAGCCAAAGATGAGCCATCCGACCGGTGCGCAAAAGCGAAGACGCCTCCATAATGGCTCAAGCGCGATCCCAGTCTGCCTGGCGATTGGGTGCAGCGATGGGGAAGGTGCCTCTATCCCAAACCCGCCGGTCCGCTCACCCCATCCGCACCACGCGCGTGCCCAATCGTTCGGCTTCTTCGGGATCGTGCGTCACCATCAGGATCGGCAGGCGCAGCACGTCGCGGATATGTTCGATCGCCTGCATCACCTCCTCCCGACGCGGACGGTCGAGCGAGGATAAGGGTTCGTCGAGCAACAGGAAGCGCGGGTCGCTGAGCAACACCCGCCCGATCGCCACACGCCGTGCCTCTCCGCCCGAAAGCGTGCGCGGCCAGCGATCGAGCAGGTCACCAATACCCAGAAAATCCAGGCGGTTGCCAATCTCCGCCCCCCGCCCCGCGCCGTATAACACGTTCCCACGCACGCGCAGATGCGGAAACAGCCGCGGCTCCTGAAACACATAACCCGCGCGGCGGCGCTCGGGCGGCACGTCCACGCCGTCGCCGAACAGCGTCTCGCTGCCGACCCGCACATGCCCGCTATCAGGGCGCAGCAACCCTGCCACCATGTTGAGCACACTGGTCTTGCCCACACCCGACCGGCCGAACAGAATCGTCGCGCCGACGCCGGGTTCGAGCCTCACGGCGATCTCGGTCGCGCCGATTCGCTTGGTCAGCGCGACATCAAAGGACATGGTGCCCCTTTCCCAGCCGCCGCGCGAGCAGCTCGGATGCGACCAACGCCGCCAGCGACAGCGCGATCGATATGCCCGACAGCCGCCACGCCATCGCCTCGCCGCCCGGTTGCTGCAACGCGCTATAGATTGCCAGCGGTAGCGTCCGCGTTTGCCCCGGCACGTTGGAAACGAAGGTGATCGTCGCGCCGAACTCGCCGATCGAGCGTGCGAAGCCCAGCACCGCGCCCGCCAGGATGCCGGGCACGCTCAGCGGCAGCGTGATCGTCCAGAACACCCGCGCGCGCCCCGCCCCCAGCGTCCGCGCAGCACTTTCCAGCCGCTGGTCGACCGCCTCGATCGACAGCCGCATCGCCCGCACTGTCAGTGGCAACGCCATCACCGCCGCCGCAATCGCCGCCCCGGTCCAGCGGAACAGCACCGACACGCCGAATAACGCATCAAGCGGCGCGCCGATCACCCCGTGCGGGGCAAAGGCCAGCAACAGCACCCAGCCCGTCACCACCGGCGGCACCACCAGCGGCAAATGCACCACCGCATCGAGCAGCACCTTCCCCGGAAATGTGGTGCGTGCCAGCACCCAGGCGAGCGCAAACCCGACCGGCAGCGTCACCACCATCGCCACCGCGCCGACCTGCAGCGACAGCAGCACGATGCCCCATTCCTCAGGCGCGAACATTACCGCGCGTCGAAGCCGAAGCGCGCGAAGATCGCCCGCCCGCTGCGCGACAGCAGGAAGCGGCGAAACCCTTCCGCCTCGCGGTTGGTCGAGCTTTTCAACCGCGCCAGCGGATAGGTGATCGCAGGATAGCTGCGCGGCGGAAACACACCCGCAATACGCACGGCGGGCGCGGCGCGGGCATCGGTTGCATAGACGATGCCGAGCGGGGCTGCCCCGCGCTCAACCAGCGCCAATGCCGCGCGCACGCTCTCTGCGGCGACGACATGCGGTCGCGCCTGCGCCCACACGCCGAGCGCGGTGAGCGCGGCCTTGCCATAGCGTCCGGCCGGCACGCTGTCGGGGTCAGCCATCGCCAGCGGCCCCGCCGCCAGCAACCGCGCCAGCGCTGCCGGGGCCAGCGGCACCTTCACCGGGTTGCGCACGCCCGAGACGATCACCAGCCGATTGCCGAGGAAGGGCGCGCGCGTGCCCGGCACGAGCAGCCCCCTGGCGGCGACATCATCCATCCACGCCTGATCGGCGGAGACGAACAAGTCGGCGGGCGCCCCTGCCGCGATCTGCCGCGCAAGCGCCGAGGATGCGGCGAAGGACAGCACCGGTTCGGCATGGCCCTGTGCGGCCCAGGCATGGCCCGCCGCGGTCATCGCCTCCTGCAAGCTGGCGGCGGCCAGCACCAGCGGCCCTTGCGGCGCAGGCTTTGCCGCCGCCGGGGGGATTCCGGCGAGGAGCAGCAACAGAAGCAAAACACGTTTCATAGCGCGTCCATACGATAGCCGTATCGACGGGCATATAGCCAAACCCGCTTGCCCGCGCCTTAGCCCGTCTGCACGCGCCCGGTGCGCACCAATTTGCCCCAGCCGACGCGCGGACCGCGCAAGGCCTGCGCAATCGCCTTGATGACGACATAATACATGATCTGTCGATAACCGATGCGCTGCGGGATCAGCAGCCACAACAGCCGCCAATTTTCGCGCCGCTCCAGGGCGAAGGCAACCGTCGCGGCGAGCAAATCGATCGCGGTGAACACGAGCCAATAAAGCAGCATTTTCTCGACATCGTGCTGCGTCTGCTCCCAGCCATGCGCCTGCACCGCCAGATAGGTCGTCACGAAGCTGACGAGCAGCGCGAGATCAATGATCGGCGAGATCGCGGCGAACACGATCTGGAACAGGATCGCCTGCGGCAGCCCGACCCGCGCCAGCCCGCGCGGCTTGCCCGTCGCCATAATGATTCCGTGCTTCCACAGGCATTGCAGCGTGCCGAACGCCCAGCGGAAGCGCTGCTTGGCGAGCCCCTTGATGCTCTCGGGCGATTCGGTCCAGGCGACGGCATATTGGTCATAGGTCACCTTCCAGCGCGCGCGCTGAATCGCGATCGTCAGGTCCTGATCTTCCGCAAGCGTGTCGTCCGGGTAGCCGCCGACTTGCTGGATCGCGGCCAGCCGCCAGGCACCGACTGCACCCGGCACCACCGTCACCGCATCCAGCCGCGCCAGCGCCCGCCGCTCAAGATTCTGTGCCGTGATATATTCGACCGCCTGGAATTTGGTCAGCAGGTTGACGCGGTTGCCAACCTTGGCGTTGCCCGCCACGGCACCGATCTTCGGGTCCACAAACCACCGCGCCAGCCGCGCAATGGTGGTCGGTTCGAATTGGGTATCGGCATCGAGCGCAATGACGATCTCGCCCGTCGCCAGCGCGAGCGCGTGGTTGAGCGCGCGCGCCTTGCCGCCATTTTCGAGCGTCAACAGCTTTACCCGCGGGTCCTGTGCAAAGGCGGACGCGACGACTTCGCTGGTTTCGTCGCTGGAGCCATCGTCGATCACGATCACTTCAACGCGCACGTCGGTCGAGGCGAGCACACCGCGCACCGCCCGCTCGATCACCAGTTCCTCGTTAAACGCAGGGATCATGACGGTGACGAAGCGAGTCGGGTCGATCTCGGGGAAGATCGTCCGGCTCTCACGCCGTGCCTGAATCAACGCCAGCGCCGACAAGATCACCGCACGCGCGATACCGATGGCGATGGCAAAGAAGAAAATCCACCCCAGGGCGATAACGATCCCGCCGAGTGCGCTGAAGATGAACAGGTCGGTTGCCGCCGCTGCCTGGTCACTCGCGGACAGCTTCGGCATCACGATATCGCGCGGGAGGCCAGCCAGCGTCGACACCGGCACGAAGGTATAGCCCTTGCCGCGCAATTGATCGATGATTTGTGGCAAAGCCTCGACCGTTTGAGAGCGCTCCCCGCCGGCGTCGTGGAGCAGCACGATATTGCGACTGCATTGCGGTTCGGGATTGCTCAGGTCGCACTTTGCCGCAGGATCGGTTACCTGCGCCACCGTCGAATCGATGATATTCTGGACGCCCGGGCGCTTCCAATCACCCGGATCGACGTGCAACCCGACCGAGATATAGCCGCGGTCCTGCGCTTGCAGCGCCGGTTCGATTTCGTCCGCCGTGGTCGGTTCGGCATCGCCAAAATAGGGGGCACGGAACAGCCGGAGCGAATGGCCGGTAAAGGCCTGAAACAAGCGTTGCGTGGTGTTGAGCTGGAAGGTCGTCTCGGCAAGCGACGCGCCCGCCAGATTGGGGTGGGTGTAAGTGTGGCTGCCGATTTCGTGGCCCTCGCGGACCATGCGTTCCAGCAACGGGCGCTGGGTCAGCGCATTTTCGCCGACGATGAAGAAGGTTCCCGGCACCTTCTTTTCCTTCAGGATGTCGAGCACCTTCGGGGTCCAGGTCGGATCGGGGCCGTCATCGAAGGTCAGCGCGACAAGTCCGGGCTTATAGCCCGTGCGCGCCACGATATAGGGTGAGGGCAAGGTTTCGAACACGGTATTGGCAATCGCGCCGCCCTTGGTGGTCTGGACGCGGCGCACGCCTTGCACGGGCACGCCTGCAATCTTCAGGATCTCGCCACTGCCGTCGATGTCCACATCGGTGCCAGCCGGAATTTTTTCGATCGAGGACGCGGGCGGCAAGGTGCGGTGCGAGCGGCCAAAGATCGACCAAAGCCCCGGATCCTCCGATCCCAATCGCCACACGGCAACCCCGTCCAGCCCCGACCGCTCCAGGAAGCGCAACTGGTTGTAGGCGGATGCGGCATCCAGCATCCACACCTCATGACGACTGCCGTTTTCCTCATAGGCAAAGCCGGAATTGCCGCTGGCCTTGTCGAACACCGGCATCGCGTTCGATTGGCGCGCCGTCTCCCACGCTTCATCGACGGCGAGGGGCTCGCCGGTATGGTCGTGCCAATTATAGGCATAGCTGCCGATCGCCACCACGATCTTGCTGCGGGGCAAACCGTGCGCCGCGCGGGCGACGGATTGTTCGAACCACGCCTGCGACGCAATCGGCCCAGCGTCGCCGCCAACTTCATGCTCGTCATAGGCCATCAGAAAAATACGATCGACCACCGGGGCGAAGGCCCGCAGGTTCCAGCCATTCTGCCCATCGGCCTCGCCAATCGGCACCGCGATCGCGATGACCCAATTATGCTTTGCAAAGCGCGCGCGCGCTTCGGCCAGAAAGGTGCGGAAATCGGCCTGCCCCTTTGCCGACAATTCCTCGAAATCAAAAAATGCGCCGCCAGCCCGGTTTGCCACCAGCCACGGTTCGAGCTTGTCGAGAAGGGCCTTGCGCTGCGTAGGGGTGCGCAGCAACGCCTCCATGCCCCGCGCGTCCCAATCGCCGTTCACCGCATTTTGGATCATCGGCAACAGCAACGGACGGTGCGGCGAGTGGTTGATGATCTCCCGCCCCGCGACATCGCGGAACACGGTAACCTTATGATTGGGCCCGGTGACCGAAACCCAGCCAGGAATCAGCCAGTCAAGCTCGGCGATATTGCGGCGCAGCGACGCTGAAGAGGATTCGTCCCACGGCACATGAAAGGCAATGGCCAGCGGCTGGTCAACGCCAACGCCGCGCGGGCGGGCACCAAGCAGCCGCGCATAATCGGTCAGGTCACCGCGCGCGCTCTTCAACAGCGGTTCGTGTGGCGGCGGAAGCCTGGTCAATGCGGGGTGTTCGGCTTCGACCGGCAGCAACGGCGCGCGCGGAACCGCGCCGATCGATATGCCAAGGGCGACTACAGCCACCACGATCAACAAAATAAACGCTGCCACCGCGATCGCGAAGCGGCGGCGGCGCCGCCCCGAAGCATCGTAGAATACGGGGGCACTGCTCATCGGGTTAGGTGTCCTCGGGGTAAAATCTCATGATCGCATCGGCCCTTTCGCATGGCCGAAACACGACGCCAACATGACATTCATTTCATTCGGGACTGTACCTTCATCGTGACACACAAGGCTAGGGGTGAACGCGTGCTTGCCCCTGCCAAGCCCGACGCTAGGATATGGCCAACAGGAGGGCCCCCATGCGTCACATCGCCATCATTGGCTCCGGCCCGGCGGGATATTATACGGCGGAGGGTTGCCAAAAAACGTTCGGCGATACCGCGCGAATCGACATTCTCGATCGCTTGCCCGTCCCCTACGGCCTCATCCGCAGCGGTGTCGCACCCGACCATCAATCGATCAAAAACGTGGCACGGCGGTATGAAACGGTTGCCTTGAGCGACACGGTCCGTTTTGTCGGCAATGTTACCGTGGGAACCGATATTTCGATTTCCGAATTGCTCGATCGCTACGATGCCGTCGTCCTTGCCACCGGCGCGCCCGCCGACAAATCGCTGGGCGTGGCGGGCGACGATCTTCCAGGCGTCATCGGCTCTGCCGCCTTCGTCGGCTGGTACAACGGCCATCCCGACTTTGCCGACCTTGCCCCCCCACTTGGCGGCGGCGATGCGGTGGTGATCGGCGCGGGCAACGTCGCGCTCGATGTCGCCCGCATCCTGGCCAAGGCGGAGGACGAATTTGCGGGGTCCGACATCGCCGCCCACGCGCTGGGGCGATTGCGCGACACACACACCTCCACGATCACCTTGCTCGCGCGGCGCGGGCCACAGCAAATCGCGATGACCCCAAAGGAGCTTGGCGAGCTTGCCCATCTCTCGCGCGCGCTGCCCGTGGTCGATCCCGCCGACTTGCCGCCGCCGGAGAGCGATGCCGCACTGGAACCCGGTTTGCGAAAATCGGTCTCGCATTTGCGCGCCTTCGCCGAACGCCGCGACGACAAGCCGATTCGCATCGCCTTCGATTTCTTTGCCCGACCGCTGCGGATTGAAGGCGACGGCCAAGTCGAGCGCGTCATCGTCGCCCGTACCGCGATCGACGATGCGGGAGAGGTGCGGGACACAGGCGAAACCTATGCGGTGCCTGCCAGCCTTGTCGTCAGTTGCATCGGCTATCGCACGCCGCCGATCGCGGGTGTGCCCTATGACGAAAAGCGCGGGCGCTTCGCCAATGTCGATGGACGGATCGCGCCGGGATTATACGCGGTGGGCTGGGCACGGCGTGGGCCAACCGGCACGATCGGCACCAACCGCCCCGATGGCTTCGCCATTGCGGAGTTGATCGCTGCGGATATCCCGCCGAACAGCGGCAAGCGCGGGCGCGCCGATCTCGACGTGCTCCTGGCGGAACGCGGCGTTGCGGTGGTCACCTTCCGCGATTGGCAAAAGATCGAAGCTGCGGAAATCGCGCGCGCGCGCAGCGGGGCTCCGCGCGAAAAATTCGCGACGATCGATGCGATGCTCGCCGTGCTCCGGTGACAAAGCGAGCCGTGCCGCCAACACCGCGCGCGATCACTACGTTTTTTTGACTTGCTACCGCCGCGCCCTGCGGCTACGCGCTGCGCCCTGCAATGTGTCGGGGCGTGGCGCAGTCTGGTAGCGCACTGGTCTCGGGGTCCAGGGGTCGTAGGTTCGAATCCTATCGCCCCGACCATTGCTGGGCTGAATCGAGGATGTGCGCTCCAGGCGCTGCTCGATAATGAAAGCGGGTTGTCGCGATGGCATGTCGCCGCGACACACTATGCCGCTCCAGTCATCCCCGCATCGTTGAGAACGTGCTGAGCCGCTCAGCGGCCACCGCGTGACGCGGCGCTTCCCCCTCACAGTCCGGACCAACGTTGCAAAACCGCAACATATCACCATTATCTTGAATTATTACAAAATATAGCCGTTTCGGCCTCGATGGGCCTTGAGCTTTTTGCGCCCCATATTTAGCGTCTACGGCACGATGGCGCGGCAGGGGCAGCCCCATCTGGGGGGAATATCGATGATCACATTTCGCACTCGTGCATTTGCGGCACGCTCGACGCTTTTGGCGTCTGCTGCGACATGGTCGCTCTTGGCCAGTGGCGCGGTACAGGCCACGACGCTCAACGACACGCCCGTTGCCGGCAGCAATGGGGCCTATGTGCTTGAGGCGCAGACCAACAAAACCACGCTCCCGGCATCCGACCCCAGCATCGTCATCGCGCCCCCCGGAACCTCGGTAACCGATCGCGATCCGGTCAACGTTACCGGCATCGGGCAAATGATCATCGACCAGAGAAATGGTTTCATCGGCCTGTGTACCGGTACGCTCATCAACCCGCGCACGGTGATCTTTGCGGCGCACTGCGTGAACGAAAGCCCGACCGGTTCCGCGATGAATCCGTGGGGTTATGGCACTGGCGCGGGCCAATTGCCGATCGCATTTGGATTTCAGGCCAACAACAATCTCGCGGGGAATTCAGCCTTCGGCCATTGGCTCAACGGCACGGCGGGCGGGGCCAAATATCTGACCTCGGTTTCGGAATATCTCTACAACGTCAACCAGGTTCAATATAACGCGCACTCGCTCGACCTCGGTCTTGCCAACAATTTCCTGCAGGCCGATGTCGCGATCGCATCGCTCGATACACCTGCGGCGAACGTGCCGACCTGGGCGTTGCTCTTCTCCGCACTGCCTGCGCCAGGATCGATTAGTGATACGACCGGCACCGGTTATCACGTTGCGCTTGCCGGCTATGGCAACACCGGAACGGCGACCAGCGGCACCAATGTCGGCGTCGATTACCGCCGTCGGCTTGCTGAAAACTATCTTGGCCTGCTGGGCTCGCTGGATGACATCGACATCGGCCTGTTCGGCATCACGCCGCGCGGTCGCCCACAGAATCTTTACCAGATCGACTTCGACAGCAGCGGTGCTCCAAATGCACGCAGTAACCGTTTCGATTTCAATATCTTCAAGGATAACGCGCTCCCCGGGGAGGGCATTACCGGCCCCGGCGATTCGGGTGGCCCGCTGATTCTCGACCGCACCTACGCCAAACAATTGGTGATCGCCGTGCTCTCCGGCGGCACCCGCTATTTCGGCGCGCAGCCCTCGGGCAGCTACGGCACCAGCGCCTTCTATCAGCCGCTATATCTATATTGGGATTATATCGCCGCTGCGAACCCGTATCGCTACGTCAGCACGCTGGCGGGTGACGGCAATTGGACCGACCCGACACACTGGGTGACCAATATCGATCCAGCGTACAACATCATCGTCAACGGTGCGCTGGTCAACGGTGTGCCGACCACGCCCGGTGAAGGTATAGCGGGCACTGCAGGCAAATTCGGGCAAATCTGCGATCAGGAACCCAATTTCGCCTCCGATGTCTGCTACGATGTAAGGACCGGTGTTTATTACGACCACGGCGTCGCGGTCACCGACCCAGTTCCCGGCACTGCCGCTGGCTCGGCTGTTCTGCCTGCAGCCACGCTCGCCAATGGTTTGCCCGGCGCAACCAACTTCGTCCCCAACAACATCAACCCCGATTCGGTAAACCAGATCAACGCACGTTATTTCGACGTGACGCTGGCCGCCGCTGGCACCACCACGCTTGGCACATCTGTGACTATCGACCGGCTGACGCTCAACGGCACCGCCGCCAAATTGACCGTCAATAGCGGGGCATCGCTGACCAGCCTCATCAACATCAACCATTTGCAGGGCCTTGTTACCAACAACGGCACCATCACCTCGGTCGGCGATTATTTGTTGCTGACGGGCGGCATCACCGGTTCCGGGCGGTTCAACGCCCCGTATTTCACCAGCGTGAGCGGCATGATCCTACCGGGAACCGCCGGGACGCTGGGCACCATCACCTTCGGCGGCAATCTGGTCCTCTCGTCGGGAACGGTGCAATTCATCGACCTCGGCCCGGCGGGCACGTCCGACAGGCTCGCCGTCACGGGTGTCGCAAGCGTTGGCGGTGTGGTGGGCTTTGCGCCGGTTGCTGGTCACACCATTCGCTATGGCGATCTCTACACGATCCTGACCGCGCAAGGCGGCGTGACCGGGACCTATGCCGCCCCGATTCCGCTCAGCGCGATCCTGACGCCGCGCTTCGTCTATTCGGCCAATGCGGTACAGGTGGCAATCGACGCCGGACTGTACGCAAACGTCGTCGGCAGTTCGCCGGTACAGCGCGCTTATGCGCAACTGCTCGACCAGAACCGGACGATCTACAACACCTTTGCCGATGTTTATGGTCCGCTCGATCTGCAGAATGCCGCCACCATTCAAGGTACGCTCGACAGTCTTGCGCCGCGTGAGCAGACGCTGAAGCGCGCGCTTGGCACGGTGGCGGTGGACAATATTCAGCGCTTCAACGCCGCTCGCCTGGCCAATCTCGATCATGGGGATGCCGACGGGACGCTCGCGATCATCGGCAATCCGCTTCTCTTCGCCGCAAGCCGCGCGTCGGGAGAGGTCGCCGCGGGTGGCGCTGGCCTTGCCACCAACGACACGACACTGCGCCCAGGCAAGTTGCCCGACACGATCAACGGCTTCATCGCCGCTGGCTATCTCAACGGTAGCAGCCGCCCCATGCCAACCGCCGTTCCCCTTGGCGCGCGGGACCGTTTTGACGGCTTTTATGTCGCAGGCGGCATTGAGGGCGAGCTTAGCCGCCGCACCCTTGCCGGCCTGTCCTTCTCCTACACCAATGCCAGCGGTTCGACGACGGGCGGCCAATATGCCCGCGCCGACCTGTTCCAGACCAGCGCCTATGGCAAGGTTACGCTTGCTGGCCCGCTCACGCTCGACGGCCAGGCCAATTTGGGTTTTCTCGATACCACAACGCGCCGCAACGTCGGGCTGGTGGGAACGCCCTTCACGCTGCGCGGGCATGAAAGCTCGCTCACCTATTCAGGCCAAATCGGGCTCGGCTATGCGGTCGGCGTGGGCGGTGGCGTGACGGTGACGCCACGGGCAGCGCTCCGTGCCGGGCGGATCGACTGGGCGGGTGCGAACGAGACCGGTCACGGAACCGCGCTGCGGATTGCTCCCCTTCCGGCGGACAGTGTCCAGGCATTGACCGGGCTTAACCTGAGCGGGGGCAAGGCGATCAAGCCGTACCTTTCCGCTTATTATGTCCACGATTTCGTCGACCACCCGACCTCTTTCGGTGCCAATTTCGTCGGCGGCGTCGGGCCGAACGCGCTGTTCGCACTGGGCGCGCAGGACAAGGACTGGGGCGAAATTGGCGGTGGCCTGTCTTATACCACCAAGGACGTCACACTCTCGGTTGGGGCCGACACCACGGTTGGTCGTGGCGATATCTCAAACCAGAGCTACCGCGCGGCGATCAAGATCGCTTTCTAAACCACGCGCCGCGCAAACACACGGGGCCGTCCGGACAACCGGGCAGCCCTTTGTGCATCGATGCTCGACGCGCGGCGGCGCACCCTGCTACCGCTCCGCACCATGACCGTTCTCGAAATCGTTGCGTTCCTGCTTGGCCTCGCCAACGTCACGCTGGTCGTGCTGCGCAGCATTTGGAACTATATCTTCGGCCTCGCGATGGTTGCGCTTTACGCGATCATCTTTCTTGACGCGCGGCTGTACAGCGATGCGCTGCTGCAGGTGTTTTTCTTCGTCGTGCAAATCTATGGCTGGTGGAACTGGTCCCGCGTCCGCGCGCAAGCAGGCGAAGTGACGATCGGGCTTCTGACCAACCGCACCCGCTTGCGCTGGGCGATCGGATGCCTGATTGCGGCCGCCCTGTGGGGATTTGGGATGCACCGCTTTACCAATGCGGCCCTACCCTGGGCCGATGCGACGCTCGCGGTGATGAGTATCGCAGCGCAGACGTTGCAATCGCGCCGCACGGTTGAAAGCTGGTGGTTGTGGATCGCGGTCGATATCGGCTCGCTTGGCCTTTATGCCGCCAAGGGATTATGGCTGACAATGCTGCTCTACGCCATCTTCCTGGGGCTGGCGATTTGGGGCCTGCTCGACTGGCAACGCGTTGCGCGACGGACCGTTGCGGCATGACCGTGATTTGCCTGCACGGGCCCGAAAGCACAGGCAAGTCGACGCTGATCGAACAGCTCGCCACGCACTATGCGACGGTGTTCGTCCCCGAATATGGCCGCACGTTCGCCGAACAGCATGGGACCGATTTTACAATGGCCGATCTGGTTGAGATCGCGCAGACGCATGATGCGATGACGCAAGCCGCGCTCAGCACCGGTGCCGACCCCGTGTTGCTCGATACCGACCCGCTGATGACGGCGGTGTGGGCCGACATGCTGTTCGGCACGCGCGACCCGTGGTTCGACGCATGGCACAATACCGCCGACCTGTACCTGCTGCTCGACATCGATTTGCCGTGGATCGATGACGGCACGCGCCTGTTCGGCAGCACAGCGGAGCGACAGCGCTTCTTCGACCTGTCGCGCGCCGAGTTGGAGCGGCGCCACCTGCCCTACACAATCGTCGCCGGTCGCGGCCCCGCTCGCCTTGCCGCCGCATGTACGGCGATCAGGGCGGCGGGGTTCGGCCTTGGTTAGCGGCTTCAGCCCTTATGCTTGGCGCGCCAATCCTTGACCGCCTGCAACGTTGCCTCGACATGCCCAACCGGGTTGTTCTGCGTCAATTCGTAGATAACCGTGCCATCGGGCGCGATGACGTAAGAGGTGCGGCTGGTGATCGAGGCACCCGCTTTATACGGCACGCCATAACCCGTAATCATCGCAGGCGTTGCGGCCGCGACCGGAAACTTATTGCGACATTCTTCCTTGGAGAAGGCGGCGATCTTGTCGACATTACCCGCCGTCAGCCCGATCAGGGTCGCGCCGTTCTTGGCATAATCCGCCGCCGCTTCGGCAAAATTATGCGCCTCGATCGTGCAGCCGGTCGTGAAGGCGGCTGGGAAGAAATAGACGACGACCGGCCCCTTTTTCAGCGCCTTGGCCAGCGTGAAGCTGAAAGGCGCTCCGGCAAGCGCCCCCTGCGTGGTGAAATCGGGAGCCTTCGCTCCAACCTTGAGCGCAGCGGTGGCGGGCGTCGCCATCGCGAGGGCGAGGCCGACGACGACAAGCGGGGTGGCGAACTTCATGGCACTGTCTCCTAAATCGGAGGATCACCCTAGCCCGTCGCCGCTATCGCCGCCAGCCCGCTCCTCCGCTCCGTTACCGTGACGGCGCGAGCTTGGTGTTGAGCACCCAGCCGACATTGTCATTCTCGTCAGCGACTTCCCACCACAGGCCGTTCTTGTTGCCGGTGGGGTAAACGATCGCCCCGGCAGGCAAGGTCCGCAACACGCGACCGGTTGCGCTCGCACTCGTGCGCAAGGCGAGCGGGCCTTGCGCCGTGAAGGTCTTGGCGGGAGCGGCTTCGGCGGTGCCGGTGTCACCCGGCGTCACGTAACCGAGATCGTTGACGAGCTTGGCATAGGCCTGAATGAACGCCAGCGTTACGATCCGGCCAATATCGGTATTGTCATAACCGCCACCGATTACGCCGCCACCGACACCCCCGCCAAACACGCCGCCACCACCGCCAAAGCTGAGGCTGTTCTTCGCAGCATAGCCATCTTCGGTTGCCAGCGTCTCCGTGGTACGCACATTGGTGATCGACAGCACGACATTGGCTTCCATCTTTCGGCTGCGCACGCCGCCGACGATCCCGCCGATCGGTCCGCCGATCAAGCCACCGAGCCCCGCCGCAACGCCGCTGCCGCTGGCGTTGCTGTTGGCACCCTGCACTTCGGCCTGCAGGACATAGTCGGCGGCCTTGATCTGGCCCTGGCCGACATTGGAACCGCGCTGCAGCCCCAAATTCCCGCCAATATCGCGCTCACGCTGCGCTGCCTGCAGACCGCTGCCGCGATCGACGATGTTGAAACAGCCCGAACGCTGCACCAGCACCTTGAGCAATTTCTGGGGCGGCGCGAGGTTATATTGCGTCCAGCCGCGCGAATCGTCGCCATCGACAATCGAGATCGTGCCATGTTTGCGCGCGCAATGTGGCACGTCGTTCATGGTCGCTTCCTGCAACTTCTGCGTACCCGACGGCTTCGCCAGTCGCTGCGCCTCAACCTGCACCGGCACGCTACCGATGATCGCCGCCATCGCCATTCCGGTCGCGAATTTCGACATACTCTGCCCCCCCGCTTAGAGTCGTTACACTGGCTGGATATCCGATTTGCGGCGAGTGGCATAGGCCATCGCGACGATGATGACGGGCTTTGTGCCCACGCGCTGGCGATGCTATGGGCCGCTTTTCCTTTCCGCAGCATTCATCCGGGCGAATTCGTGACCCCTCTCCAAAACATCCGCAATTTCAGCATCATCGCCCATATCGATCATGGCAAGTCGACGCTTGCCGATCGCCTGATCCAGGCGACCGGTGGCCTCAGCGACCGTGAAATGTCCGAACAAGTTCTTGATAACATGGACATTGAGAAAGAACGCGGCATCACCATCAAGGCACAGACGGTGCGGCTGCGCTATACCGCCAAGGACGGGATCGAATATGCCCTCAACTTGATGGACACGCCGGGCCATGTCGACTTCGCCTATGAAGTCAGCCGCAGCCTCGCCGCGTGTGAAGGCGCGCTGCTGGTGGTCGATGCGGCGCAAGGCGTCGAGGCGCAGACGCTCGCCAACGTCTATCAGTCGATCGAGCATGACCATGAGATCGTGCCCGTCATCAACAAAATCGACCTCCCCGCCGCCGACCCGGACAAGGTGAAGGCCGAGATCGAGGAAGTGATCGGCCTCGATGCCAGCCAGGCGGTGCTGACCAGCGCCAAGGCCGGCATCGGCATTGCCGAAGTCCTCGAAGCGATCGTCACGCGCATCCCGCCGCCCAAGGGCGATGCCGATGCGCCGCTCAAAGCCATGCTGGTCGATAGCTGGTACGACCCCTATCTCGGCGTCGTCATCCTCGTCCGCGTGATGGCGGGCGTGCTGAAAAAGGGCCAGCAGATCAAGTTCATGCAAGCGGGCACGCTGCATCTGGTCGACCGCGTCGGCTGCTTCCGCCCCAAGATCGAGCAATTGACCGATCTCGGCCCCGGCGAGATCGGCTTCATTACGGCGCAGATCAAGGAAGTCGCGCAGACCCGCGTCGGCGACACCATCACCGACGCCAAGCGCCCCGCCGCCGAGCCGCTGCCGGGCTTCAAGGAAGTTCAACCGGTGGTGTTTTGCGGCCTGTTCCCGGTCGATGCGAACGATTTCGAGAAACTGCGCGAAAGCATCAGCAAGCTGCGCCTCAACGACGCGTCGTTCAGCTTCGAGATGGAAACCTCGGCCGCGCTCGGTTTCGGCTTCCGCTGCGGTTTCCTCGGCCTGCTCCACCTCGAAATCATCCAGGAGCGCCTCACGCGCGAATATGATCTCGACCTCATCACCACAGCGCCGTCGGTGGTCTATGAAATCGAGCTGACGCATGGCGGTGGGCAAATCGAGCTGCACAACCCCGCCGACATGCCCGATCCCAACAAGATCGAGAGCATTTCCGAACCGTGGATCGAAGCGGTGATCTACGTTCCCGACGAATATCTCGGCAGCATCCTGAAGCTGTGCCAGGACCGGCGCGGCATCCAGAAGGACCTGACCTATGTCGGCGGGCGCGCGCAGGCGACCTATGAGCTGCCGCTCAACGAAGTGGTGTTCGACTTCTATGACCGGCTGAAGAGCATTTCGCGCGGCTATGCCTCGTTTGATTATCACCAGATCGGCTATCGCGAGGGCGACCTCGTCAAGATGAGTATCCTCGTCAACAACGAGCCTGTCGATGCGCTGTCGATGATCGTCCACCGCGGCACCGCCGAGACGCGCGGGCGTGGGATGTGCGAGCGCCTCAAGGATCTGATCCCGCGCCATCTGTTCAAAATCCCGATCCAGGCGGCGATCGGCGGCAAGGTGATCGCGCGCGAGACGATCGCGGCGATGCGCAAGGACGTGACCGCGAAATGTTACGGGGGCGACGCCAGCCGCAAGCGCAAGCTGCTCGACAAGCAGAAAGAGGGCAAGAAGCGGATGCGCGAATATGGCTCGGTCAGCATCCCGCAGGAGGCGTTTATCGCGGCGCTGCGGATGGGGGATGAGGGGTAGCGCTGGACTGGACGGCGGCGGCTACGGCGGACACCGGGCGATGGGGATTTGATGGGCCGCTATGCGCCTCAAATTTGGTGATTTGGATCGGTAAATTTCCGGTCGAGGGACGCCAAGATTGCGGGTTGTTACCCGAGCGCCGCGCAACGCACTTCATCGCGGCTCCATGCGAGGAAGGCGGCTTCGTCCATTGGCTGGGCGATCACATAGCCCTGGATCACGTCGCAGCCGATGACGCGCAGAATGTCGGCCTGGGCGTGGGTTTCGACGCCTTCGCCAACGGCTTCGCAACCAAGGCCGTGGATCAGCCCGATCACTGCATGGGCAATCGTGCGTGCGGCGGCATCGTCGACGATATGTTCGACCAGGCTGCGGTCGAGCTTGATCCGGTCGAGCGGGAGCGCGCGCAGCCGGGCGATGTTCGAATAGCCGGTGCCGAAATCGTCGATCGCGATCGTCGCGCCATCGGCACGCAACAGCGCAATCGCCTCCAGCACGTCGTCGCTGCAATGCATCGCCAGCGTTTCAGTGATTTCGAGTTCGAGCAGGCGCGCGGGTGCGTCGGCGCGGTGCATCGCCTCGCGCAGGCGGCGGAAGAAGCTGGCATGGTCGAGCTGACGCGGCGAGACATTGACGGCGAGCCGCTGCTCGATCCCCATCCGGCTCCAGCGCGCGATCGTCTCGGCAACACTGTGGACGACCCATTCGCCGATCTCAACGATCAGCCCGGTTTCCTCGGCGCGCTCAAGGAAGGTGCCGGGCAGGCGCAGCCCGTCACGCGGATGGCGCCAGCGCAGCAGCGCCTCGGCGGCGACGATCTGGCCCTTGCCGGTGCTCACCTGCGGTTGAAAGACGAGGGTAAATTCATCGCGGTCAATCGCCTCGCGCAAATCGCTTTCGAGGCCGGCGCGCTCCTCGATCTGCGCGGCCAGTTCCGCCGAGAAATGCTCGGTCCGACCGCGACCACTGCCCTTAGCGTGATACATGGCGGCGTCGGCAGCGCGCATCAGGTCAGTCAGCGTCTCGCCGTGGTCAGGCCGCAACGCAACCCCGATCGACGCGCCGATCGTGACTTGCGTGCCCGCCAGATCGAACGGCTCGGCCAGCGCGAACAAAACCGCGCGCCCGATCCGCGCCGCCTCGACCGTGTCGACATGCGCGAAGAACATCGTAAATTCATCCCCCGCCAGGCGACCGATCAGCGGCGCCGGCCCCGCGTCGGGAATTGCGACGCCATCGGCAACCGCGCGCAGCCGGTTGGCAACCATCCCCAGCAGCATGTCGCCGCAGGCATGGCCCATCGTATCGTTGACGCTCTTGAAGCGATCGAGGTCGATGAAGAACAACGCCCCGCCAATGCCCGGCTGGACAATCGACAACAGACGCTCGCACGTCCGGCGGAAATTGGTGCGGTTGGCGAGCCCGGTCACCGGATCAAACATGGCCAGCCGTTGCACGCTGTCGAGATTGGCGTTCAACTGCGCGAACAGGCCGTGCATGGCGGCGGCGAGTTGCGGTACATTGTCGCCGATTTCCGCGGGAATCTGGTCGCTGAGGTCGCCATGCGCGGCTTGCGACAAGCGCGCAATGGCCGCGTCGATCGCCGAGGCGATGCCCGAAATGCTGCGCTCGGCCGACGCCCAGCACATGATCGCGCACACGATTGCCGGGATCAGCGCGCGCGAAATGTTGCTGATATCGACGCCGCCGGACGAGGTGGCGGCCAAAGCGAGGATGAACGCCA
Source organism: Sphingomonas sp. (assembly GCF_041661885.1). Classification (GTDB taxonomy): domain Bacteria; phylum Pseudomonadota; class Alphaproteobacteria; order Sphingomonadales; family Sphingomonadaceae; genus Sphingomonas. Next base: position 18,134 of record NZ_JBAZTL010000009.1, read on the forward strand.
CCGCACCGGCGCTGATCGCAAAGACGATCGCGCGGCTCTTGAGCGTTACCCCTTCCATTGCGATGTCGCAAACTCCCCCTAGCCGGATGCAAAACGCACCGGCGCGAGAGGAACATGGCAGCGAAAGGTTAAGACTTTCGCGAGGCCCGCGCGCGTTTCAGCACGATGTAGAGCGCGCCACTGCCGCCGTGACGCGGATGCGCCGCGCGCACCGCCGCGATTGCATCGGCGTGGCGCGATCCGGCGAGCCAGTCTCCCGTCGCCGCGCGGATTGCACCGCGTGCGTGCGGCCGCTCGCTGGTCGGGCGCGGCGGTTTGCCGGTCACCAGCAGGATCGTACGATCGCCCGCCCGGATCGCGGCATCCAGGGCACCGTCCAGCACAGTATAGGCCGATTGCAGCGTGTGCCCGTGCAAATCGATCGTGCGATCGGGCGACACCAGCCCGCGCGCAATCTGCTTGTCCCATGTGCCGTCGAGCGTGTTGGCAGGGGGTTTTGGCGCGGCGAGCGGTCGCACGGTTCTGGTGGCGACCGGAACAGCGGCGGAAGGGCGGATGGCGGGGCGTTTGGCCGGTTCCACGCGGGCAGCCTCGGGCACGGCAACCGGCTTGGCTGCGCTTGCTGTGGCGGGCTTGGGCGGGGCGGGCTTGGCCAACGGGCGTACCCCCGCCATCACCCGCGCCCATAGCGCCGCTTCATCAGAACTGAGGCGACGCGTTCCCATCGGGCCTCTCACCAAACCGACGGGCGCCCGTCAGCCGCTGAATCGTGCCCGTCGGCAGCAGCAGAAAGGCGGTTCCGCGCGCCGCCATGCCGCCGGCGATCGCCTCTGCATCTGGCCCCGCGCCCCAAAAGGTGTCGATGCGATTGGCACCCTTGATCGCGCCCCCGGTATCCTGCGCAATCCACAGGCGGCTGGCATCGGTACGGTCCATCGACAACAGCACCGGCGCGCCCAGCGGCACGAAATGCGGATCGGCGGCGGCACTGACTCCGCCTGTTACCACAATCCCGAGCGCACCAAGCGGCGGCCCGGACAGTTCGCGGAAGAACACATAGCTCTTATTCTCGCGCATGATGTCGCGGCCCTGCTCGGGATGATCGTGCAGCCATTGCGACAGGCCCTGCATTGAACTTTGGCCGGGTGCGAGCAGCCCGCGCTTCTTCATCAGTGCGCCAATGCCCGTGTAATCACGCCCGTTCTGATTGTCATAGCCGATCCGCAGGATCGAGCCGTCGGGCAAGCGCAACCGCCCCGAGCCCTGCACTTGCAGGAAGAACAAATCGACCGGGTCCGCCGCCCAGGCCAGCACCGTCGCGCGCCCGGCAAGTGTACCGGTCTCGATCGCGGTACGATCATCATAGGGTATGAAATTGCGACCATCGACGCGGCCACGAATCTTCTTGCCCTTCAGCGTATCGTTGAACTGCCCGAGATCAACCTCGATCAGATCGTTCGGCCGGGCATAAACCGGCACTTCATACCCGCGCCGCCGCTCGCGCGCACCGCGGATTTCGGGTTCGTAATAACCGGTGGCAAAGGCCTTGCCGTCGCCGATTTGCGCCGTTTCGAAATACTCGGCGAAGAAAGCACGCGCTTCGCCGGCACGCACGCTTTTCGCCGCGCTGCACGCCGGGGCCCAATCCTCGCCCCGCGTCAGCCCGGACACATCGGGACGGCGCATCAGGGACGGGCACGACGCCTGAAAGGCAAGGAGCGCACGCGCCGCCGCATCGTCATCAATCGGTAGCGTGTAAACCGGCGGGCCAGCCACAACCCCGGCACCGACGGCGGTTGCGGTGCCGGGCGCAATCGGCGCGGCTGGGAGCGGCGTAATCGGGGTTGCCGCCACGGGTTTGCGAACCGGAACCGGACGATTGCCGACAGGGCGCGGACGCTCGACCTGGCCACCACAGGCAGCAAGCAACATGGTGAGCACCCCCGCCAGCAGGATCCGCCCCGACCGAAAACCACCGGAACGGCGGGAAACCGCCGACCGTGCCCCGTCCCTCGCCGCTACCGACGCGAACGCAAGATCGTCGATGCTTCTGCCCCCCAGCATTGGCGTTATGCCTCGTCGGTGTCGGCGAGTTTCCAATTCGGGTCGCTGCTCTTGAGCGTGCGCACGAAGGTCCACACATCATGCGTTTCGACCGCATCGGTCATCGAGCCCGCAATCACCGTGCCATCGGCATCGCGCGTCACCGCAGCAATATCGGCATCGAAGCGCACCGTGACCCGCGCGACCTTGCCCTCAAGCGAAGCGTCGGAGATGATCGCGCGTTCGATCGAAATGAGCCGGTTGTCGAGCACATGGCCCGCCGTGTTGCGCGCCAGAATTGCGGTGGTGAAGGCATCGCGCACCGAATCCTCGGCCAGCCAGCCAAGCTGTTCCTCGTCGCCCTTCCAGAACGCCTCCAAGATCATGCGATAGGCGGCCTGTGCCCCCCCCAGAAAGCGCGTGACGTCGAAGGTGGAATCGGCGGCGATGATCGCGCGGATACCGGCCTCCGCCTTGGGTTCGATGTTGCGGATAACAGGTTCGCGTACCTCGCCGATTGCCTCAACCTGGCGCGGGACCACCGTCAACGGCGCGCGTTCTTCGGCGGGCTTTGGCATGGGCTGTTCATGCCCCGTGCGCTTGCCCAGCACCCGGTACAGGTTGAGCGCGAGGAACGCGGTCAGCATTACGAGAATAACGGTCAGGAACACGCGGCCTCCGGGGCTTTCAATAGAGGGGACACATAGGCCGATCGCGCCCAGGATTCAAATCGTGCAATGAGATGACGCGTCGCACCGAGTTGAACTCGGCCCACCCCCCTGCTAGGCGCGCGCTTTCGACGAAGCCACGGAAGTGTGGCGCTTATACGATCAGGGTAAGGACGAGTTCCATGAGCGAGCAGGACGACGGCTTCATCACCACCACGGTTCCGACGACCGACCCCTATGGCAATGGCGCGGACACGACTCCTGCCGCCGGCCTCATCTCGCAATATGTGAAGGACTTGTCGTTCGAAAATCCGAACGCGCCGGCCATTTTCCAGAACCAGACCGCGCCTGCCATCGACGTGCAGTTCAATATCGCCTCGGCGCAAGTTGGCGACGATGTCTATGAAATCGTGTTGCGCATCGAGGTGAAGGCAGAGGCAGAGGGCACCGTCGCCTTCCTGGTCGATCTTTCCTTTGCCGGGCTGTTCGGCCTGCGCAATTTCCCCGCCGAGCATCTCCAGCCGTTCCTGCTGGCCGAAGCGCCGCGCCTGATCTTCCCGTTCGCGCGCCGCGTGTTGGCCGACGCGATCCGCGACGGTGGTTTCCCGCCGCTGCTGCTCGAACCGATCGATTTCGCCAGCGTCTTCCTGCAGCAGCAGGAAGCCGCCGAAGAGGCGATCGGCGAGACGGTCGGCAACGCATAAGTGGCCTTGTCATCCCCTTCCGCCACGGTTTGCGCTGAAGGGGATGTTTTTGTGAAGACAGCGCCATGAACCTCGTCAAGTCGCTTGGCTCGATCGGCGGCCTGACGCTGGCCAGCCGCGTGCTCGCTTTGGTGCGCGATTCGCTGGCGGCGCGCTATGTCGGGGCGGGCTTCGCGTCGGACGCGTTCAACGGCGTTGCCTTCCGTTTGCCCAACATGTTCCGCGCCTTGTTTGCGGAAGGCGCGTTTTCCGCTGCCTTCATCCCGATGTTCAACAAGAAGGCCGCCGGGCCCGACGGCATCGCCGGCGGCTATCAATTCGCCGAGCGCGCGCTGGCGGTGCTGCTGCCGATCCTGATCCTGTTCACAGGCGCGCTGATCCTGGCGGCCTGGCCGATCACCTGGCTGCTCTCGGGCGGTTTCGCGCGCCAGCATCCGACCCACGAGCAATTCGCCTTTGCGGTGATGCTCTCGCGGATCACGCTGCCTTATCTGGCGCTGATTTCGCTGGCGTCGCTCTTGGGGGGCATCCTCAATTCGCTCGACAAATTCTGGGTCAATGCCGCCGCCCCGATCCTGCTCAATCTCGCGATGATCGTCGGGCTGTGGTTCTTCCACGGCACCGACGTCTATCAGACCGCGCGCGTGCAGGCGATCTCGGTAACGGTCGGCGGCGTGTTGCAATTGCTGTGGCTGATATGGGCGTGCCACCGCGCTGGAGTCGACATGCGGCTGCGCTTGCCCCGCCTCGATGCCGATGTGCGCGAGATGTTGCGGTTGATCGTCCCCGCCGCCGCCGGAGCGGGTGCATCGCAGATCAATTTGCTGATCTCGACCTCGCTCGCGGGCAGCCTGCTCGCCTCGGGCTCGATCACCTATATCTATTATGCCGACCGGCTGAACCAGTTACCGCTCGGACTGATCGGGATTGGCCTGGGCACGATTCTGTTGCCGACCATCTCCCGCCTGCTCTCGACCGGGCAGGACAGTGCCGCGATGGAAACGCAGAATCGCGGGATCGAGTTGGCGCTGTTCCTCACCCTCCCCGCCACCGTCGCCTTCATGGTCGCCGCCGAGCCGATCGTGCGCGGGCTGTTCCAATATGGGCATTTCACCGCGATGGACGCGCGCCGCTGCGGCTGGGCGCTCAGCGCCTTCTCGATCGGCCTGCCATCCTATGTGCTCGTGAAGGTGCTGACGCCCGGTTATTATGCGCGCGGCGATACCAGGACGCCGGTGCGCTACGCGATGATTTCGATTGCGGTGAACATCGTCGGCAACCTCATCCTGATCCCGCTGATCGGCCATATCGGCCCGCCGCTCGCCACCGCGCTCGCCTCGACTGTGAATGTCGCGATGCTGTATCGCACACTCGTTGCGCGCGGCCATTTTACAGCGGACAGCGCTCTGCGCCGCAAGGTCCCGCGCCTGCTGCTCGCAGCATTACTGATGGGCGCCACCGTTTTCGCGTTCGAGCGCTTGCTCACTCCCTATCTCGGCGGCGCGCTGATCGTGCGCTATGCCGCCCTTGGCGTACTGGTCGGCGCGGGCAGCGCGGTCTATGGCGTGGCCTGTTTCGTCACCGGTGCTTACCGGATCGCGGACCTGAAGGCGCTGATGCGGCGGCGCGGCGCCTCCAACACCCCCAAGCCCGCCCAGGAATAAGCGTATGCGTGTCGTCTCCGGCATCCAGCCAACCGGCAACCTTCACCTCGGCAATTATCTTGGTGCGATCAAGCAGTGGGTGGCCCTTCAAGATTCAATGGGGCAGGATGCGATGCCGGAAGGCGATGATTGCCTGTTCTTCCTGGCCGATCTCCACGCGCTGTCGCAGCCGGTCATCCCGGCGGAACTCAACGCCCACACCACCGAAATGGCCGCAACCTTGCTCGCCTGCGGCATCGACCCCAAACGCGCGATCCTGTTCAACCAGGCGCGTGTGCCCGCGCACAGCGCGCTCCATTGGATTCTGGGCGGCACCGCACGCATGGGCTGGCTCGGCCGCATGACGCAGTGGAAGGACAAGGCCGGCAAGAAGGGCGAGACGCAAAGCGTCGGCCTGTTCACTTACCCCGTGCTGCAAGCCGCCGACGTGTTGCTCTATCAGGCGACGCATGTGCCGGTCGGCGAGGACCAGAAGCAGCATCTGGAACTCGCGCGCGACATCGCGGTGAAGTTCAACACCGATTATGGCGACACCTTCACCCTGCCCGAGCCGTTCATCTCCAAGGCCGCCCCGCGCATCATGAGCTTGCGCGATGCGAGCGCGAAAATGTCCAAGTCCGATCCGTCGGACGCCAGCCGAATCAATCTGGTCGATGACGACGACACGATCGCGGGCAAGATCCGCAAGGCCAAGAGCGATGCCGATGGCTTGCCGGGCGAAGTTGCCGGCCTCGCCGAACGCGCGGAGGCGCGCAATCTGGTGACGATCTACGCAGCCCTTGCCGGCGTGACGCCCGATACGGTGCTGGCGCAATTTGCGGGGCAAGGCTTCGGCGCGTTCAAACCCGCGCTGGCCGATCTGGCAGTGGCGACGCTCTCGCCGATCCGCCAGCGGCTGACGGGGTTGCTCGACGATCGCGCGGCGGTGAGCGCCGTGCTGGCCGAGGGCGCAGCGCGCGCGAGCGTGCTGGCGGCCCCGACGCTGGCGGCGGCGCAGGCGGCGGTCGGGTTGCAGGTGTAACCTCCGCCGCAGGCCGACCCACCCCCGGCCCCTCCCTTCCAGGGAGGGGAGGAAGATGGCCGCGCACGTCTCCCCTCCCTGAAAGGGAGGGGTTGGGGGTGGGTTGCTCTCCGTATCGTGAAACGCCAGCCTAACGGAAAATTCTCTCTCCCAGCGGGAGAGGGAAAACCTTACCCCTCCAGCTCGCGCAGCAAATAGCGCACGGCGGTGTCGATCTCGCGATCCTTGTCGCGCAATTCCTCGATCCGACGCACCGCGTGGATCACGGTCGAATGGTCGCGCCCACCGAACTTGCGCCCAATCTCGGGCAGCGAGCGCGTCGTCAGCCGCTTGGCGAGGTACATGGCGATCTGGCGCGGCCGTGCCACCACCACCGCGCGCCGCGCCGAGACCAGATCGACCGGCTTCAGCTCGAAATGCGCCGACACCGCCTTCTGGATCTCGTCGATCGTCACGCGACGTTCCGCCCCGCGCAGCACGTCGCCCAGCGTCGCCACCGCGAAATCCAGATCGATCTCGACCCCGGTCAGTTGTGCATAGGCCACCACGCGGTTGAGCGCGCCTTCCAGATCGCGAATGTTCGCGGTGATGCGCGACGCCAGCAAATCGAGCACCTCGCCCGGCACCTTGGCCCCCGGCATGTCGACCAGCTTGCGCGCCAGCACCGCGCGGCGCAGCGCCAGATCGGGTGCCTTGATGTCGGCCACCAGCCCGCACGACAGCCGCGAAGTGATCCGCGCCTCCACGCCGTCCAGCCCCTGCGGGCAGCGATCGGCCGAGATGACCAGCCGCTTGCCCGCCCCCATCACTTCGTTGATCGTGTGGAAGAACTCTTCCTGCGTCGAATCCTTGCCCGCGATGAACTGCAGATCGTCGACCAGCAGCAGATCAGCCGAGCGCAGCCGCGTCTTGAAGCTGTGCGTGTCGCGGTTGCGCAGCGCCTGCACGAAATCGAACATGAAGCGTTCCGCCGACATCAGCAGCACGCGCGCACCGGGCACCGCCGCAAGATAGGCAGCACCAATCGCATGCATCAGATGCGTCTTGCCCTGCCCGGTGCCGCTGTGGAGGAACAGCGGGCTGAAGCGCGGCACGCCGGGCTCGGCCAACGCGCGCGCGGCATTGTACGCGACCATGTTGGACGCATCGACCACGAAACGATCGAAGGTGAAGCGCGGGTCGAGCGCGGGGCGATCGGCCACGACCACCGGCGTTTCGACCGGCGCGGGGAGCGTATCGACCGTCAGCACCGCCGGGGCCGCAACCGTGGCGGCTCCCGTCTCGATCGACACGGCGCGCACGCCCGGCAATACCGCGCGGAATTCCTGCAGCAGCCGGTCGGCATAATGGTTGCGGACCCAATTGGTCATAAACGCCGACGGCAACGCCAGCCGCACCACACCGCCACCGCTGGACGGCAACAGCGCCATCGGCTTCAGCCACTGATCGAACAACCGCGCCCCGGCTGATTCGCGCAAATGCGCGCGCACGGTGTTCCAGGCCTGCACGACGGAATCATCGCCGCGCACGCCATCCACGTTTGTGCCGTTCGCGCTCGCCCCCCCGTTCAACGTCACGACCACACCAAAAACCTTTGTTTCGCCGCGATGGCTTTCGCCCCGCCGCCGGAATTACACAGACAAAGCCCCCCACAGCCGGAATCACCGCCTGCATGACGTTGCCATTCGAATTGAGTCGCGAGACGCTCGGTCTGCGCGTTGGGAGGTCAGTTATGAAGATCGCAGCGAGTCGATCAAGGCCTCGCCCTGTCAGATTATTGAAATAATCTGGATTGACTCGGTTTCTGCCACGGATTCGCGTCGAATTTCTTATAAGTGATTGTTATATAACAATTTCACTCGTGACACTTTCGTGTCGGTTTTGCGAATCGCGGTGAATCCGTGGGTTGTGATCTTTTGCGGTGCGCGCGGTCCCGGAACGTTCCATGCACGCGCGATCGGGATCGGATAAAAGCGACACCAACGACAAAAAGCCCGCCAGATTTGCATCCAGCGGGCGTTTTTACCGCAAAATCGGCGAGAATCAGGCCAGCGCGGAGAGGCGCTTGGTCAGGCGCGAGAACTTGCGGCTCGCAGTGTTCTTGTGCAGCACGCCCTTGGCAACGCCACGCATCAGCTCGGGCTGGACCAGCGCCATCGCAGCGGTGGCTGCGGCCTTGTCACCCGCTTCCAGTGCATTCTCGACCTTCTTGACGAAAGTCCGGATGCGACCGGTACGGTTGCCGTTTACCAGTGTCCGCGCGGCGTTACGACGGATACGCTTTTTCGCCTGTGGCGTGTTCGCCATGAAGCCCTCTGATTCTGCAAATAAGAAAGGGCGGGAGAAAGCTCCCGACCCCGGAAGCCGTGCGCCTTAGCGAGAACACGCGTGCCGGTCAATCACCGCTGGCATTTTGGACACCAAAATGTCGAGCGTCCGCCCTCGGCGTAGCGCGCCACCGTCCCGCCACAGCCACAGGCCTGCCCTTCACGGCCATAGACCGCGAATTGCTTGGAGAAATAGCCGAGTTCCCCATCGGGCCGCGCATAATCGCGCAAGGTTGATCCGCCCGCCTCGATCGCTGACTGCAACACCGCGCGAATCGCCGCGATGAGTCGCTCCAGCTCTGTATGCGACAGCTCGCCCCCGCCCCGCTTGGGTGAAATGCCGGCGAGATGAAGTGCCTCGCACACATAGATGTTGCCGAGCCCGGCGACGATTCGCTGGTCGAGCAGCAACAGCTTGATCGAGGCCACCCGCCCGGCGAGCGCGGCTTGCAGCGAAGCCACGGTCAAATCCGGACCGAGCGGTTCCGGCCCCAAGGCCTTGAAGGCCGGAAAATCGGGGAGCGCGGTCGTCGCCAGCAAATCGACCGAGCCGAAGCGCCGCGCGTCGTTGAGCGCGAGCCGCCGTGTCGCGGTTTCGAGAATCAGGTGATCGTGCGGCAGCACCTCGCCAGGGTCGATGCGCCAGCGCCCCGACATGCCGAGGTGGAACACCACCGTGTCACCGCGATCGGTTTCGATCAGCCCATATTTGGCGCGCCGCGAAAGGCCCGTAACCGTCGCCCCGGTCAGGCGCTGGCCGAGATCAGCCGGAAAGGGTCGCCGCAAATCGGGGCGGCGGAGCTGGACCAATATGATGCGCTGACCCTCCAGCACGGGCCGCAGCCCGCGCACGGTGGTTTCGACTTCGGGTAATTCGGGCATTCCCCGCTTTTGCCCGAACGGTGCCAGGGGTCAACGTGCCTACCGTGCTATTGCGTCTCTGCGTCCTCTGCGCCTCTGCGCGAACCAATTTTGTTCGCGCAGAGGCGCAGAGGACGCGGAGAAGAAGAGATTCCTCGGCCACGCGCGGAGCAATTTGACGGAGCAGCAACGCGATGGTTTGCGCCGCCGCTTCGCTCGGCTAGAGCGTGCGGCATGACCGACACCCATTCCGGCTCCGATAGCGCCCCCGGCACCGTCACCTTCGGCTACGAAGACATTCCCGCCACCGAAAAAACCGCGCGCGTCGGCGGGGTGTTTTCCAGCGTGGCGCGCAGCTATGACATCATGAACGACGCGATGTCGGGCGGGATGCACCGCCTGTGGAAGGATCGCTTCGTCCGCCGCGTGAAGCCACGCGCGGGCGAGCAGATCCTCGATATGGCAGGCGGCACCGGCGACATCGCCTTCCGCCTGGCCGAATCGGGCGCGAGCGTGACCGTCGCCGACATCAACCCGCAAATGCTCGAAGTCGGCATGGAACGCGCCGCCAAGCGCGGCATTGACGGCCTGGTATGGACCGAGGCCAATGCCGAGACGCTGGTCTTCCCCGACCGATTCTTCGATGCCTATACGATCGCCTTTGGCATCCGCAACGTAACCGACATCCCCAAGGCACTGCGTGAGGCGCACCGCGTGCTGCGTCGCGGTGGGCGGTTCTATTGCCTGGAATTCTCGACCACGCTGTGGCCCGGTTTCGCCGATGTTTATGACGTTTATTCGCACAAGGTGGTGCCGCAACTCGGCAAGCTGCTGGCGCAGGATGCCGACAGCTATCGCTACCTGATCGAATCGATTCGCCGCTTTCCCGATATGCCGACGTTCGAGGGCATGATCTGCGATGCCGGCTTCGTGCAGACCGGAGTCGAGCCGATGCTCGGCGGGCTGGTCGCGATCCACCACGGGTGGAAGATTTGATGGGCAGCGCCGTTATTCTCCCCTCCCTGGAAGGGAGGGGTTGGGGGTGGGTTGGCCCGTTGCTGACCGCTGTCCTCTCCACGGGCCGACCCACCCCCTACCCCCTCCCTTCCAGGGAGGGGAGAAGGCAGTGACCGCCCCCGTTATCCACCTGTGGCGCCTGCTCAAATGGGGTCGCATCCTCGCGCGGCACGGCGCGCTCTCGGGCATCGAGCGCGATCCCAATACGCCGACGCCGGTGCGTCGCCTCGCGCGGATCGCACGGATCGGCGCGCGCGTCCCCGCCGTGCCGCGCTATGCCGATGCGTTTCAGGCGATCGGCCCCGCCGCGATCAAGCTCGGCCAGACGCTGGCGACGCGTCCCGACATTGTCGGCGAAGCGGCGTCCGACGATCTGATGCGGCTGCAGGACGCGCTGCCCCCCGTGCCGTACGACACGATCCACGCCGCGATGACGCGCGCGTTCCAGCGTGATCCGGCAGACTTGTTCGCCTCGATCGATCCCGTCCCGGTCGGCGCGGCGTCGATCGCGCAAGTCCATCGCGGGGTTACCACCGATGGCCGCACCGTCGCAATCAAGGTGCTGCGCCCCGGCGTCGAGGAGGACTTCACCCGCGCGATCGACACCTATGAATGGGCGGCGGCGCAAGTCGAGGCGATGGGCGGCGAACTGTCGCGGCTGCGCCCACGGCTGGTGATCGAGACGTTCAAGCGCTGGACCGCGCGCGAGCTCGATTTGCGGCGCGAAGCCGCCTCGGCTTCCGAACTGGCCGATGCGATGATGGCCGAGCCCGATTTTCTCGTGCCCAGGATCGATTGGCAGCGCACCACCGGCCGTGTGCTGACGCTCGAATGGATCGACGGAATCAAGCTGTCCAACCGCGCGGCGCTGGTCGAAGCCGGCTATGACATGCAGGCGCTGGCCAACACGCTCGTCCACGCTTTCCTGCGCCAGGCGATCGCCGAAGGCTTCTTCCATGCCGACATGCACCAGGGCAATCTGTTCGCGCTGCCGGGTGGCAAGATCGCTGCGATCGACTTTGGCATCATGGGCCGGATCGACCGGCGCGCGCGGGTGTGGCTCGCCGAAATTCTCTACGGGCTCATCACCGGCAACTACCGGCGCGTCGCCGAGATTCATTTCGAGGCGGGCTATGTGCCGCCGCACCACAATGTCGCCGAGTTCGCGACGGCGCTGCGCGCGGTTGGCGAACCGATGCGCGGCATGGCGGTGAAGGACATGTCGATCGGCATGATGCTCGACGGCCTGTTCAACATCACCCGCGATTTTGACATGCAGACGCAGCCGCATTTGCTGCTGCTGCAAAAGACGATGGTGATGGTGGAGGGCGTGGCGACCAGCCTCGACCCCGAGATCAATTTGTGGGACGCCGCCGCCCCGTTCGTGCGCGAATGGATCCGCACCGAACTCGGCCCCGAAGCGGCGGTGGCCGACCGGCTGGTCGAGGGCTTCCGGACGCTGTCGCGCTTGCCCGATCTGGTGCGCAACATCGAACGGCGCTTCCCCAATCCGCCCGGCGCACCGCCCGAGCCGCCGCTCAAGCATATCGAGGTGCTGCGTTTTGGCGGCGGCTGGCGTTATGCGTTGGTCGCGCTGCTGAGCTCCGGCGCGAGCCTCGGCCTGGGGTGGATGCTCTGGGGGTGAAGGACACCGCGCCCCTCTGGCTCACGGCGCCCTCGCGCTTTGCCGTGTTGAAGCCGCAGGGGGCTCGCCTTGGCCTTGCGCTGCTCGCGCTGCTGCTGCTCGCAACGTTGCTCGCGCTGGCCAGCCCGGGGCCGCCGCCGACCAGCCATGATCCGGCCCACCGTGCCGACGATCAAGCCGATGTCGTGCTCTACGAAACCATCGTCCAGGGCATTCGTGGTGGTGGCAGTTACTATCCGGTCGCCGCGCAAGCGTTGCGCGGCGGGGATTATCCGATGCGTCCGTTCGTAACCTTCCGGCTGCCGACGCTCGCGGTCGTGCAGGCGACACTGCCGCCGACGACGATGCTGATCCTCCTCTATGCGCTGGTGGCGGGTGTCGTATTCGCCTGGTATCGGCGGTTGCGCGGGGCTTTTATCCGCCCCGCACCGCAGGGGATTGCGATGGCCTTGCTCGCGGGCGGCCTGGTCGCCTTCGTCCAAAGCGAGCTGGCCAGCTTTCATGAGATTTGGGCGGGTCTGCTCGTCGCGCTGTCGCTCGCCGTGCGTCGCGACGGCAAATGGGTGGAAGCGGTCGCCATCGGCCTTATCGCGATGCTGATCCGCGAAACCGCCGCGCTTTATGTCGCGATCATGGCGGTGTTCGCCTTTGCCGAGGGCAATCGCAAGGAAGCGATCGGCTGGGCCGCGACGTTGGGCGTGTTCGCGATCGTGATCGCCGCACATGCCCATGCCGTCTCGCTCGTGGTGCGCGAAACCGATCCCGTGTCGCCGGGCTGGGCCGGGCTGCTGGGCTTCGGCTTCTTCGTGAAGACGATGCAGCTTTCGACCGCGTTGGCAATGGCACCCCTGTGGCTCGCCGCCCCGTTGGTTGGCCTTGCGCTGTTCGGCTGGTCGGCGTGGAACAGCGCGCTTGCCCTGCGCACGCTTGCGACCCTGGTGGCCTATGCGGTGCTGCTGGCCCTGTTCGGGCGCGCCGACACCTTCTATTGGGGGCTGATGATCGCGCCCACGCTCCTGATCGGCCTTGCCTTCGCGCCCGATGGCGTGCGCGATTTGATCGCGCGCGCGCAGGACCCGCGCCGCAAGATCACCGTGACGCGGGTGGTGCGATGAAGATCCTGCTGATCGTCGGCGGCGGCATTGCCGCCTACAAGGCGTGCGAGCTGATCCGGCTGTGCCGCAAGGGGGGCATTGCGGTGAAGTGCGTGCTGACCGATGGCGGCGCGCATTTCGTCACGTCGATGACGCTGGCGGCTTTGTCCGAAAATCAGGTCCATACCAGCCTGTGGGACCTGAAGGATGAAGTCGAGATGGGCCATATCCAGCTCAGCCGCGAGGCCGACCTGATTGTGATCGCGCCCGCCACCGCCGATTTGATGGCAAAGATGGCCGCCGGTATCGCCGATGACCTGGCAACCACCCTGTTGCTGGCGACCGACAAGCCCGTGCTTGCGGCGCCCGCGATGAACGTGCGCATGTGGCAACACCCCGCGACGCGGCGCAACGTCGCCACGCTGCGCGGCGATGGCGTGACGGTGCTGGAACCCGATGACGGCGCGATGGCGTGCGGCGAATACGGCCCGGGCCGCCTGCCCGAGCCCCCGGCGATTTTCGCGGCGATCCTGGCGGCGTTGGCGGGGTGACCCGCCCCCACATCCTCGTCACCGCCGGCCCGACCCATGAACCGATCGACCCGGTGCGGTATCTCGCCAATCGCTCATCGGGCAAACAGGGCTTTGCGATCGCCGCCGCGCTGGCCGAACGCGGCGCGCGGGTGACGCTGGTGGCGGGGCCGGTCACCCTTCCCACGCCGCCAGGCGTGACGCGCATCGATGTCGAGACTGCGCGGGAGATGGCCGCAGCGGTCGACGCCGCGCTCCCGGTCGATGCTGCGGTGATGGTCGCCGCCGTCGCCGACTGGCGCGTCGAAAGCGCTGGCCAGAAGATCAAGAAAGGCGCGGGCGGACCGCCGACGCTGCGGCTCGTCGAAAACCCCGACATTCTCGCCACGCTCGGTGCCAGTACGCAGCGCCCGCGTTTGCTGATTGGCTTCGCAGCGGAAACCGAACGCGTGATCGAGCACGCCACCGCCAAGCGCGCGCGCAAAGGCGCCGACTGGATCGTCGCCAACGATGTGTCGGGCGACGTGATGGGCGGTGCAGCCAACACCGTCCACATCGTGACTGCGGCAGGGGTCGAAAGCTGGGAACGCCTGCCCAAGGACGCCGTCGCTGCGCGGCTGGCCGACCGCATCATGATGGCGCTCGCCACGGGGTAACCATTGCGCGGACGAATCCGGCGGCATAGGCTCGCACCGGTTGCCGCGTACCGATCAGCAGGGAAGGTTTGCACGGGATGGTCCGAATTCTGATCGCGTCGGGGGTGCTCGCCGGATCGCTCGCGCTTGGTGGATGTGTGGCGGGCGTGGCCGTGGGTGCGGTCGATCTTGCGGCGCGCTCCGCCAAGGGGCGGCCCGTCCCGAACGCCTATCTGCAGCCGACCGCCACCAACGACTGCACCAGCTATGCCACGCGCTATGGCACCGTCCACATCATCGACGTCGAACAACATACCCCGTCCAGGATCATCGTGTGGGGCACGGTCGATGACGGCAAGGAAAAGCGGTCGTTCCAGTGCAATTACGGCTCCAAGATCACCGGTTTCAAACTGCGCGCGATCAAGACCCGCGACTGACGCCCCCTTCGACAGGCCGGATGCGCCTTGCTATGAGCGCATCATGACTGCCCCGATCACGATCGCGCTGAAACGCCTGCCACATGGCGCGGGCCTGCCCCTGCCCGCTTATGCCACCGCGGGCGCGGCGGGCATGGATGTCGTCGCCGCCGAGGATTGCGTGCTGGCCCCAGGCGGGCGGGCCGCGATTGCAAGCGGCTTCGCCATCGCCATTCCCGAAGGTTATGAGGTGCAGGTACGCCCACGCTCGGGCCTGGCGCTGAAGCACGGCGTCACCTGCCTCAACACGCCGGGCACGATCGACAGCGATTATCGCGGCGAAGTGAAGGTGATTCTCGCCAATCTGGGGCAGGACCCATTCCCGATTGCGCGCGGCGACCGGATCGCACAGCTTGTCCCCGCCCCCGTACAACGCGCGATGCTGGAGGTGGTGGAGACGCTCGACGACACGGTGCGCGGCTCCGGGGGCTTTGGATCGACCGGACGATGATCGCGCTGCTTTTGCTTCAGGCGGCAGAATTGCCCGCCCTCCCCGCCGACTGGTCGGCGCTCGCGCCGATTCCCTATGTTGCGGCCCCCAAGGTGACGCCCGAACTGTCAGGCTTCGTCGCGAATGAGATCACCGCCGGACGTTGCACCGTGCCCAAGCCCGCCGACGGCCATTATGTCGTCCGCGTCGATGTCGCCACGCTGGTCGCCGCCGACGGGACGGTCCGCCGCACGATGCCGCACGCCATCGCCTGCCCGACGGTCGAGCAATATGCGGCGGGCCTCGTCACCGGTTTCGCGCGCGGCAATTTGCCGATGCGGCCCGGCGCAGTCGATGCCTGGTATCGCGCGACGATCGTGTTCGAATGGAACGCCTGAGACCCTTGGTGACGCTCTCCGACGAGGAACTGAACCGTTACGCCCGCCACATCGTGCTGCGCGAGGTTGGCGGCGCGGGGCAGATGCGGCTGAAAGCCGCGTCGATCGCGTTTGTCGGCGCAGGCGGCATTGGTAGCCCGGCGATTCAATATCTGGCCGCCGTAGGCGTCGGGCGGCTGGTGCTGATCGACGATGACACGGTCGATCTGTCCAACCTGCAACGCCAGACGTTGTTCGGCGATGCCGATATCGGCGCGGGCAAGGTCGCAGCGGCGGCGCAAGCCGCACGCCGGATCAACCCGCACGTCCTGATCGACCAACGCGCAGAACGGTTGACCCCGGACAATGCCGCGTGCCTGCTTGGCGGAGCGGACGTCGTGATCGACGGCACCGACAGTTTCGCGACACGTCTGGCCGTCGCCGACGCCGCACACGGCCTGCGCATCCCGCTTGTCTCGTCCGCAGTCGGGCAGTTCGAGGGGCAGCTCGGCGTGTTTCGCGGCTGGGAGGCGGACAAGCCGTGCTATCGCTGCTTCGTCGGCGGCGCGGTCGATCAGGCGGGCGACAGTTGCGCCGAACAGGGCGTGCTGGGCGCGATGACCGGGGTGATGGGCAGCCTCGCCGCGCTGGAGGCGATGCGCAGCGTGGTGGGGTTCGGTGATGACAGCGCGGGTAAGCTGCTGCTGATCGATGCGCTCGCCTTTCGCTTCCGCACGATCGCATTGCCCAAGGATCCGGGATGCAAGGGATGCGGTTAGCGGGGTTTTAAGGGAGCGCGCGCTATGCGCCTGCCATGACCTCTCCGCGCATCCTCGTTATCTTCGGCACCCGGCCCGAAGCGATCAAACTCTTTCCCGTGGTTGCGGCGCTCAAGGCGCAGGGTGGCCTTGATGTGCGCACCTGCGTGACCGCGCAGCATCGCGGGCTGCTCGACCAAGTGCTCAGCATCGCCAATCTGCGCCCCGATATCGATCTCGACCTGATGGAGCCGGGCCAGACGCTCGACCGCCTGACCGCGCGGCTGCTGATCGGGCTTGGCGATGTGATGGATGCCGAAAAGCCCGACCGGGTGATGGTGCAGGGCGACACCGCCACTGCGATGGTCGGTGCGCTGGCGGCATATTATCGCAAGGTGCCGGTCAGCCATGTCGAGGCGGGCTTGCGCTCGGGCGACATTTACCAGCCCTGGCCCGAGGAAGTGAACCGCCGGATCGTCGCGCCGATCGCAGACCAGCATTTCGCGCCGACCGAGACCGCCGCCGACGCACTGCGCCGCGAAAATATCGCCCCCGCGACGATCCACGTCACCGGCAACACCGTGATCGATGCGCTCTACGCAACACGCGCCAAGCTCGCCGCCGACCCCACGCTCGCCAGCGGGCTCGACGGTATTGCGCAGCGTTTCGCGGGCAAGCGCATCATCCTGGTCACCACCCACCGGCGCGAGAATTTCGGTGGCGGCATGGACAATATCGCGCACGCGCTCGCCCGCATCGCCGCGCGCGATGACGTGGCGATCCTGTTCCCGATGCACCCCAACCCCAATGTGGTGGAGGCGATGAACCGCGTGCTGGGCGACCGGTCCAACATCGCGCGGATCGATCCGCTCGATTACCCCCACTTTATCCGCGCGCTGGAGCTGTGCGACATCGCGCTGACCGATTCGGGCGGCGTGCAGGAGGAAGCGCCCGCGCTTGCCAAGCCCGTGCTTGTGATGCGCGAGACGACCGAACGCCCCGAAGGCGTAGCGGCAGGCACCGCCAAGCTGATTGGCACCGATCCCGAGCGGATCGTTTCCGAAATATCAACCCTCCTCGACGACAAGGGCGCGTACCAGGACATGGCACGCGCCCACAATCCGTTCGGCGACGGCCATGCGTCCGGCAGGATCGCAAAGGTAATCGCCGATGGTTTCGGATGCTGAACTGAAGGTTGTCGTGGTCGGGCTGGGCTATATCGGCCTGCCGACCGCCGCCGTGATCGCGCGCACGGGTGCCAAGGTGCTCGGCATCGACGTGTCGGAACATGTCGTCGAAACGGTCAATTCGGGCAAAATCCATATCGAGGAAGTCGATCTCGACGGCCTCGTCTCGGGCGTGGTCGCGCGTGGCACCTTGCGTGCGGCGACACAGATCGAACCCGCCGATGTGTTCGTCATCGCAGTGCCGACGCCCTTTGCCGACGATCATGCGCCCAATATCGGCTATGTCCTGCGCGCCGCGACCACCATTGCCGCCGTGCTGAAGGCAGGCGATGTCATCATCCTCGAATCGACCTCCCCCGTCGGCACGACCGAGAAGGTGCGCGACTTGCTCGCGCAATTGCGGCCCGATCTGAAGGTGCCCGGCAAGACCGGCGAGAGCGCCGACATTGCCATCGCCTATTGCCCCGAGCGCGTTTTGCCGGGGCGCATTCTGGTCGAGCTGATCGACAATGACCGTGTGATCGGCGGCATCACCCCGCGTTGTGCGCGGAAAGCGCTGCAATTCTACCGCCGCTTCGTGCGCGGCGCGTGCGTCACCACCACCGCGCGCGCGGCGGAGATGACCAAGCTGACCGAAAACGCGTTTCGCGACGTCAACATCGCCTTCGCCAATGAACTGAGCCGCGTCGCCGACACGATGGAGGTCGATGTGTGGGAGGTGATCCGCCTCGCCAACCGCCACCCGCGCGTCAACATCCTCTCGCCCGGCCCCGGCGTCGGCGGGCATTGCATCGCGGTCGATCCGTGGTTCCTGGTTCATGCCGATCGCGACAACACCCCGCTGATCCGCACCGCGCGCGAAGTGAATGACGCCAAGATCGACTATGTCGTCGAGCGCGCCGAGGCGATGGTCGCGGCGCATCCGGGCGCGCGCGTCGCCTGTCTGGGCCTCGCCTTCAAGGCCAATATCGACGATTTCCGCGAGAGCCCCGCACTCAAGGTGGCGACCGCACTCGCGCAGCGCTTCGGCGATCGGCTCGACGTGGTCGAGCCTTATACCCGCGCCCTGCCCGCTGCGTTTGACGGCACTGGTGCGACGCTGACCGACATCGATACCGCGATCGAGACATGCGGTATCATGATCGTGCTGGTCGACCATGATGTGTTCAAATCGGTGCCGGTCGATGAGCGCGCCGACAAGATCGTCTATGACACGCGCGGCATCTGGCCCGATCAGCCGCGCGCGCCTGCTCGCACGGAAGCGTTGCGCCTCGCCAGCTAAGGCCTGATAGGGAACGCCATGTCGACCGATCCCATCCTCGTCACCGGTGTCGCCGGGTTCATCGGTATGCACGTCGCGCGCGCGCTGCTGGCGCGGGGTGAGCACGTCATCGGCATCGATAATTTCAACGATTATTATCCCGTCAGCCTGAAGGAAGCGCGCGTCGCGGCGATTGCGGCAGAGGCAGACGGCCGCTTCACGCTGCACCGCGTCGATTTCGCCGATCATGCCGTGCTCGATGCCGCGCTCGGGTCGGCGCACTTTTCCCGCATCGTCCATCTCGGGGCCCAAGCCGGGGTGCGCTATTCGATCGACAATCCGCGGGCCTATATCCATTCGAACATCGCAGGGCACCTCAACCTGCTCGAACTCGGGCGGCAGCGCGGCGTCGCGCATCTCGTTTATGCGTCGTCCTCCTCCATCTATGGCGGCGATGCGAACGTCCCGTTCAAGGTCGATGACCGCGCCGACCGACCCTTGTCGCTCTATGCAGCAACCAAGCGCGCCGACGAGTTGATGAGCGAAACCTACGCGCATCTCTATCGCCTGCCGCAAACGGGGTTGCGCTTCTTCACGGTCTACGGGCCGTGGGGGCGGCCCGACATGGCAATGTGGCTGTTCACCAGCGCGATCCTCGAAGGTCGCCCGATTCAGGTGTTCAACAACGGCGATATGCGGCGCGATTTTACCTATATCGACGATATCGTCGCCGGGATCATCGCCTGCCTCGACCATCCGCCTGCGGACGACGGCAGCATCAAGGCCGGCGGCAGCCCGGCCCCGCACCGGCTCTACAATATCGGCAACCACCGCTCGGAGCGGCTCGACCGGCTGATCGACCTGATCGAGGCGGCGTGCGGCAAGCCCGCGATCCGCATCAACGCGCCGATGCAGCCGGGCGACATGCAGGATACCTTCGCCGACATCAGCGCGATCCAGCACGACCTTGGCTTCGCGCCGACCACGCCGATCGATGTCGGCGTACCGCGCTTTGTGGAATGGTATCGCGGTTACAAAGAGCACGGATCTTCGCAAACGCAGCACTGGACTGGCTAGGACAGGCTGCTATGGCTCGGGCTTCATATGCCGGGGACATGTAGATGACGAAGACCGCGCTGATCACCGGGATCACCGGGCAGGACGGGGCCTATCTTGCCGAACTGCTGCTCGCCAAGGGCTATGAAGTCCACGGCATCAAGCGACGTTCGTCCTCGTTCAATACCGGCCGGATCGACCATCTCTATCAGGACCCGCACGAACTCGGCGCGCGGTTGCACCTGCATTATGGCGACATGACCGATTCGATGAATTTGACGCGGATCGTCCAGGAAACCCGGCCCGACGAAATCTACAATCTGGCGGCGATGAGCCATGTTCAAGTCAGTTTCGAAACCCCCGAATATACCGCCAATGCCGACGGCATCGGTACGCTGCGCCTGCTCGAGGCGATCCGGCTGCTGAAGATGACCGAGACCACGCGCATCTATCAGGCGTCGACGTCGGAGCTGTACGGGCTGGTGCAGGAAGTGCCGCAGTCGGAAACCACGCCCTTCTACCCGCGCTCACCTTATGCCGCCGCCAAGATGTACGCCTATTGGATCACGGTGAATTACCGTGAGGCCTATGGAATGCACGCCTCCAACGGCATCCTGTTCAACCATGAAAGCCCGCTGCGCGGCGAGACCTTCGTCACCCGCAAGATCACCCGCGCCGTCGCGGCGATCCACCTTGGCCATCAGGATATGCTGTGGCTCGGCAATCTTGACGCCAAGCGCGACTGGGGCCATGCGCGCGATTATGTCGAGGGCATGTGGCGGATCGTGCAACAGCCTAAGGGCGACGATTTCGTGCTGGCGACGGGCGTTACGCAAACCGTGCGCTCGTTCGTCGAACTCGCCTTTGCCGAGGTCGACACGCAGATTTCGTGGAGCGGCGAAGGCGTCGATGAGGTCGGCGTCTGCGCCAAGACCGGCAAGACGCTGGTCAAGGTTGATCCGCGCTATTTCCGCCCGACCGAAGTCGATTTGCTGATCGGCAATCCCGCCAAGGCCAAGCGCGTGCTCGGCTGGGAAGCGACCACCACGCTCGGCGAATTGTGCGCGGAAATGGTGCGCGAGGATTTGAAGGTCATCGCGCGCGAGGCCGCGCAGCGCCGCCCCGACGAAGAGCGCCCCGCCTCGCTTTATGCGATCAAGGGCTGAACCGCATGACCGTCCCCTTCTCCCTTGAGAACAAGCGCGTCTGGGTTGCGGGCGAGCGCGGCATGGTCGGGCGCGCGATCGTGCGGCGGCTGGCCGGGGAAGGCTGCACGATCGTCTCGCCCGAGCGCCGGATCGATTTGCGCGACCAGGCAGCGACCTTCGCCTGGCTGGACGAAGCGAAAATCGACCTGATCTTCCTCGCCGCCGCCAAGGTCGGCGGGATTGCCGCGAACAACGCGTTTCCGGGTGAGTTCCTCTACGACAATCTGATGATCGAGGCCAACGTGATCGAAGGCGCGCGCCGCGCCAGGGTCGCCAAGCTGGTGTTCCTCGGCTCGTCGTGCATCTTCCCCAAGATGGCGCCGCAACCGATCCCCGAAAGCGCGCTGCTGACCGGGCCGCTCGAGCCGACCAACGAATGGTATGCCATCGCCAAGATCGCCGGGTTGAAGCTGTGCGCCGCCTATCGCCGCCAATATGGCTGTGACTTCATTTCCGCGCAGCCGACCAACCTGTACGGCCCATTCGACAATTTCGATCTCGAATCGAGCCATGTCCTGCCCGCGCTGCTGCGCAAGGCGCATGAAGCGAAGCTGGCGGGCGCCGCCGAGATGACGGTATGGGGCAGCGGCACGCCACTGCGCGAATTCCTGCATGTCGACGATCTCGCCGACGCGCTGGTGTTCCTGGCGCAGACCTATTCGGCCGAAGATTTCGTCAATATCGGCACGGGCGAGGAATTCAGCATCGCCGAGCTTGCGCATATGGTGAGCGCGGCGGTCGGCTTTCCGGGCACGCTGGTGTTCGACGCGACGCGCCCCGACGGCACGCCGCGCAAGCTGATCGACACCACGCGGCTGCAGGGCCTGGGCTGGAAACCGTCAATCCCGATGCAGCGCGGGCTGGCGGAGGTGTATGACTGGTTCCTGGAGCACCGCGCATCCGCCTGAAATACTGACGTTGCCTAAGGTCATGCCCTCATTTTTCTACGGATGCCCTTCATGAAAAAAGCCCTAAAACGCAGTGCCCGTTTCCTGCAGCGTGTCACCGGCCTTGACCCGAAGGCCTTGGCCAATGCCCGCTATTTCCCGCGTTATTGGCGCGAATTGCAGGCGTTTCGGGCGCAAGGCGGCACGGTCGAGCGACTATGGCCGATTCTGGGGGATTATCACGACAGTTCGGGCTCGGCCTCGGGCCATTATTTCCATCAGGATTTGCTGGTGGCGCAATTCATCTATACCGCCAATCCCGACGCGCATCTGGACGTAGCCTCGCGCATCGACGGGTTCGTTGCACATGTCGCCACGTTCCGGGCGATCGACGTGCTCGACATCCGCCCGCTGCCACCGACCGCGCACGCCAATATCCGCTTCGTCCAGGCCGATCTCATGCAGCCGCAACCCGAATTGCAGGCGCGCTATCCCTCGGTCAGTTGCCTGCACGCGCTCGAACATTTCGGGCTGGGCCGCTATACCGACAGCATCGACGTCAACGGTCACCGCAAGGGCTTCGACGCGATCGCCGCCTTGGTTGCGCCGGGCGGCGTATTCTATCTAAGCTTCCCGGTCGGGCGATCCCGCGTCGAATTCAACGCGCACCGCGTCTTCGCGCCGGGCGAACCGCTGGAATGGGCGGACGGTCGCTTTACACTCGAGCGCTTCGACTATGTCGATGACGCTGGCGCGTTGCACGTCTCCGCCAAGGTCGAGGATGCCGCCGCGCTCGATTATGGTTGCGGCATTTATACGCTGCGCAAGGCTGACCAATAGTCAGCCTTGCGCGAAGCCTCAGGCTTCCAGAGTGAAGATCGTATTGATCGAATCGGCGTAAAACTCGCGATAGCCGTTCGCCAGCAGGCTGGCGCGCACTTCACGATGCGATGTCTGCAACGACGCGTCGCCTTCAAAATCGCTGTGCCGATCGATCAGCTCGACGATCATCACGCGTGGACGCCACGCGCTTTGCAGCAACGTCGCGACAATCGCTTGCTCGCCCCCCTCGACATCGATCACCATCAAATCGAAACGGTGCGGGATCGCATTGCGTTGAAAAACCGTCTCCAGTCGGTCGGTACGGATTGACTGCGACGTTGCGGCCCGAGACGCGTCCTGCGCCCAACTGATGGTGTTATAGAGTTCCGCAGTCGGCGCGTTCATGGTCGAAAGCGGGCCCATCACGCTGATCTCTGCGGTGCCAGCGGTGTCGGCAATACCGACATTCTCGGCAACCACGCGATTGAACAGGTGGCGCGCCCGCGCGCGCGCGTGATAAGCGGGGATCGGTTCAACATAGACGCCGCGCCACCCCTGATCCGCAAGAAACGACGTGTTCGACCAGGTTTCCCCGTCAAATGCGCCGACTTCCACGAAAACACCCGTATCGGGTGCCAGGCCCAGCGCGCTGTATTTCTCCCGAAGCTGCGGGATTTGGCACGTCGCCGAAATCGTTGCTTGCCCCGACAATTTCGCCTGAAGGCCGCGCGAAACGGCGAAGCCCAAGGAGCGGCCAAGCTCCAAAACACTTTTGGCCTGCTTACGCATCACGTGTCTCCAAGATGATAGCGCGCCGGCTCACGCCGTTGCGCCGCGCTGTAGCGCCGAGAAAAAGGTTTCTTCGGCCGCGCGGGGATGGAAAAGTTGGTCGCCGACCGCTTTTGCTCGTTCCGCCAGCGCGAGCGTCCGTGGGCGATCCTCGAACAGGCGCGTGACTGCCGTCCTCAGCGCTTCCGGCGTTTCGTCGGTGATGACCGCCGCGACGCCGGGGTAGCTCCGTTCCCACTGCACTGCCGAGCAATAATCGGGGCCAGTGGCGAGGATCGGCAAGCCGACATTGCAATAATCGGTCAACTTGCTGGGAAAGGAGAGGCGCATATTGTCGTGATATTTCGGTTCCGACCACATCGGCAGGAACAGATAATCAATCTCCGTGCGCAAGGCATCGCTTAGCGCATTGGGTGTCAGCAAACCGCGAAATTCGATATTGGGCAAGTCGAGTTCGGGCTGCGTCTCGCGCGTTGCCGGGCCATAGATCACCAACTTGCCCCCCAACGGGGCGAGCACGGCAGCGAGCCGGGCGTTGGCCGCGACCATGCCGATGGTGTTCATCGACCCTGCAAAGGCGAAAGTGCGCCCACCCGCCCCCGACATCAGCCGGGGCGAAACCCCGCGATAGACCGGAGCCTGATAAGATCGAGCGGGATACAGAATCGTTCCAGGCGCACCGTAAAGAGCGCTATAATCATCGGCCATCGCCGGGGAAACGCACAGGCGGGTGCTGGCCTGGCGATAAAGGCGCGCGAACACCTTTTGCTTCCAGGGCTCCAATTGCGGCAGCGTCAGTTGCGTTCGCGCCCATTCGTCATGGCAGATGAGGTGCAGCGGAAGCCCCCGCTCCCGCGCAATCGTCGCGGCGTTAATCCACGCATTGCCGTGCGTCACGGTCAACACCGCATCCGCTTCGAACGGGCCGATCGCCTTGCGTACCGCGCCAACGCGCCAGGTCTCCGTCAACAACGCCACGCTGCCCGCAATTTGCGCCCAGCGTGTACGCTTGATCCGCGACAGCGTTTCCGGCGCGTACCGATAATCAACCCCTGCAAGCCTGCGTTCGGGAAGCGAAGCGTGCGCCACCTCGACAATCCGTAGCCGTTCGACGGGATAGTTCAACAGCAGGCGATATAGCAGACTGGAACCGTGATAGCTGTTCTCGATCGGCACCTCGCCAACATAGAGCAGGCGCGGCAGACGCGCGGGATCGACGTGCTTCCCGTCGACCATATCCTGAACTGTTTCGCTCGATAGCATATCGCCGACAGCCGCCGTCACCCGCGCCGCGCTTGCGCTTCGTGGATTTCCTGGATCGTCACGCCGACCGATTTGGTAATCTCCCACCCCGGATAATGCGCCTTGATCTTGGCGAGGTCGGAATAATAGCAAATGTGGTCGCCCGCGCGGTTCTGGTCGACATATTCGGACACCATCGCCTTGCCGCTCACCGCCTCGGCGATCTTGAATGCCTCCAGGATCGACACCGAATTGTCCTTGCCGCCGCCGAGATTGTACACCTCCCCGCTGCGCGGCTTGTCGATGAAGCGGACAATGAATTCGCCCACGTCAAAACTGTGGATGTTGTCGCGGACCTGTTTGCCCTTGTAGCCGAAGATCCGGTACAATTTGCCCTCAGCATTGGCGCGCACGAGATAGCTGAGAAAGCCGTGCAGCTCGACGCCGCTATGGCTCGGGCCGGTCAGACAGCCCCCACGCAGCGCGCAGGTCGGCATACCGAAATAGCGGCCATATTCCTGTACCATTACGTCGGCGGCGACCTTGGACGCGCCGAAGATCGAATGCTTGCTGCGATCGATGCGGAAATCCTCGGCAATACCCTCGGCATAGGCCGGGTCGGCATAGTCCCAGCGCGTTTCCAATTCGGTCAGCGCGATCTCGTTGGGCGCATCACCATACACCTTGTTGGTGCTCATGTGGACGAACGGGCTTTCCGCGCAATGCTGGCGCGCGGCCTCCAGCAGGTTGAGCGTGCCGACCGCATTGGTATCAAAATCGTCAAACGGACGCGAGGCGGCGAGATCGTGGCTCGGCTGTGCCGCGCAATGTACGATCGCATCGGGCTTGAGCGCGGCGATCAACGTATCAACGCCCTTGCGATCCCGAATGTCGAGCTCGGCATGTTCGAATGAGGCATAAGTGTCGATCAGCCGCGCCTGGTTCCAGCGCGTGTCGCCACCGGGACCAAAGAAATCCGCCCGCATATTGTTGTCGACCCCGACAACGCGCCATCCATCGGCCGCGAGCCGCGAGACGACCTCCGAGCCGATGAGACCAGAAGAACCGGTGACGAGCGCTTTTTTCATGGGAACCTACGGTCTGGATGAAGCTGTCAAAGCTATTGCTGCTGCGCAACAACAACACAAGGCGATTCGAGCACCGCAAATTGCTGCAACAGGACCGCGGGATTTGCCCGCGCGCCGGATGCGCGGTTGAATTGCCCCAAGCTGCCCCTAAAGCACGGAAGCTTGCATCCGGGGGGCCAATGGATCACCGTTCCTATCGTCGCGATATCGATGGCCTGCGCGCGGTCGCTATCATCCCCGTCGTGCTGTTCCATGCAGGTGCCACGCTCTTCCTGGGCGGGTTCGCCGGGGTTGACGTATTTTTTGTCATCTCCGGTTTTCTCATTACCGGCACGTTATTTACCGAATTGGAAGCGAGTGGGCAGATCAGCATTCTGCGCTTTTATGGCCGCCGGATCGCGCGGATTTTCCCGGCATTGTTGCTGGTTGTGGCCATCACCTTGCTGGCTGGCCTGCTGCTGCTCTCGCCCGCCTTGTACGAGATTCACAGTCTTGCCAAATCGGTAATCGCGAGCGTCGGCTTTGTCGCCAACCTCTATTTCCTGTTCGTCACCGACACTTACTTCGCGCCCGATACCGCCACGCTGCCGTTGTTGCACATGTGGTCGCTCGCGGTGGAAGAGCAATATTATCTGGTGTGGCCCTTGCTGATGATCGCGGCGATGCGCTTGCCGGATCGCTTCGCCTCGCTGCGCAGTCGCTGCCTCGCGGCGGTGCTGGCGATTACGGTTGCGTCCTTGCTGAGCTGCATCGCGATCAACGCCTCGCACCCCGCCGCGGCCTTTTATTTGCCCTTCACGCGCGCGTGGGAATTGGGCCTTGGGTCTGCGCTGGCCTTGCTGCGACCGCGCGATGTCGCACGCGTGTGGCTCGGGCTTGCCGGGTTCGTCGGGGTGGCATTGGTATTGGTTGGCTATGTCGTGATCCGCGAGAGCGGCAGCTTCCCCTTCCCCCTCGCCTTGCTGCCAACGATCGGTACGTGCCTGTTGATCTGGGGGGGGGGGGGAGATTCCCGCACGCCGGTGGCGCGCGTACTGGCGACGGCACCGCTCATATCGATCGGTCGTGTCTCCTATGCGTGGTATCTATGGCACTGGCCATTACTCGCCTTTGCCAATATCCTTTCCGTAGGCACACCCTCCCCGGAGTTGCGCGCGGCGTGTGTGCTGGGATCGCTCCTGCTGTCCTACCCCACCGTAGCATGGGTGGAAAAGCCGGTCCGATTCGGCTTCTCCCGCCGGGTGGGCCCGGCAAAATCCGTTATCGCCGGGCTGGCCGCAGGGTTCGCGCTGATTCTTTTGTCGGGCGGCGTATATGGGGCCGCGCGTTTCGGGCTACTGAATAGCGATCCGATGATTGCTGCCGCGCTGACCGATGTCCCGAAGCGCACGAGCACTTGCCTGCGCCTTGAAGGAAGCACCGAAAAGGTAGTGGTGCCCCCAAAATGCCTTGGCCAAGCCGGGCACCCGCGCATTGTCCTGTGGGGAGATTCCTTTGCCAATCAATGGCGCCCCGCCCTTGACCAGTGGCAAGATCGGCACCACGACTGGCGTATTGAACAGCTTACGGTCGCCAATTGTCCTCCGCTGCTGAGCGTGCGGCCAGGAGCAGTTAATGAACGAACCGCGCCCTATGCCGAATGCGTTGCGCTCAACGCCGCCGTCGCACAGCGACTTGCCCAGCAGGACAGCCCGTCAACCGTTGTCATCCTTGCCGCCAATTGGCTGGCACGCGAGGGGGGCGATACGCCGACAGGGTTGCCGCCAACGCCGCTGACTTTCGACGTTAGCGCAAAGGACATCCCCGCCTCGCTTGCGGCATTGGCGCGCGGCCTCGACAACAGTTTGACGATGCTCGACCACTGGAAGCTACGCTCGATCGTGGTCCTGCAATCGCCGCGCTTCGTGCGCTCGCCCGCCGCGTGCGTGCAGCGGTTGGGTGCGACCGTCTGCGCCATGCGCCGCGACGACTTCGACAGGATGGCAAGCCGAGTTAACGCCATCCTTCGCGACACGGTTGCGCGACATCCGACGGCGACTGTGCTCGACCCACGCGATATCTTGTGCTCCGCGACGATCTGCCCCGTTGTGAGCGATAGCCGGATCGCTTATTCCGATACCGTCCACGTTGCCGCATCGACCGCAGCCGCGCCGCGCTCCGTAAAGGTTTGGGGCAGCCTGCTGGATCGATCGGTTACCGAGCACTGAGCACACTCACTCCAACCCGCACGCCGCAAACAATTGCTGGAAGCGGTTTTCCCAGCGATGGTCGCGACGTGCACGCCGCCAGCCGGCCTCGCGCAAGGCCTCGGCGGCGTCGGGGTGGCTCAGGTAAAAGCGCGTCTTGTCGACCAGTTCCTCCGCCGAGCGATAGCAATCGATCTCGCGACCGACCTCGAAGAAATGCTCGATCTCGTCGGTATAGCCCGTCAGATAGCAGGCACGCGACATCGGCCCTTCGAAATCGCGCAAGCGTACATGCGGGATCAGCGTCGAGCCGGGCTTGCCGTCGCTCCACACATTGCTGAAATTGAGCACCACCGCGTGGCCTGCGAACGCCTGCGCGACATCGGCGGCATACCCGCCATAATGGGCCGATAACGCGGCGCGCATCGGCCCCGCCGTTCGCCGCTCACGCACGCGATCCACAATCCGTGCCGCGCCACCCACGATGCCCTGCTCCCGAAAAATCCGCCCGAATTCGGTGAGGTAGGCGGCCATGCTCCCCGGAGGCGCCACCGGTCGCCCAAGGCTTACACTGCTGCCCTGATCGGTCCCGGACCGATGCGTCGCGAGCATATCCGACCAGCCGCGCCCGTGCAGCGTGAGCGGCACGCCGGCATGGTGCAGCGCATAGAGCAGCCGGTCGCGATCGGCATAGCGTTGCCCGACGAAACACGCGTCCGCAGCTTGGGTAATCTCGGGATAAGGGCGATAGACATCTGGGTCGGCGGCCATCTGCACCCACACCGGATTGGCCCCGACCGCGCGATAGGCTGCCGCTGCGTGCATTTCGGCATGCCAGGCAAAATCGACCGCCGGGGCAATCGCCGCGACCAAATCGAACTGATACATGCTGTTACAGTAAAAATTGACGGTGGGGATGCCCAGCGCACGGATATCCGCAAAGCCCGCCGGATCGAAATGCGCATTGTAAAAATAGCTGAGAAACAGGTCGATCGGCTTTTCGCGATGCGCCGCGCGCACCTCATCGAGGATCGCTTGCGTGATCCCCGCGCGGGTTTCAGCTTCTTCCGCCGTGAAATTCCCTGCCACCTGCATGAAGTCGCTCGCAGGGAGCAGATCGACTTGCGATTCGACCAGATCGTGCCCCATGCGCCGCAGCGCCGGGTAGAAATTGCTGGTCCATAAATCCGAAAAATACTGTTTCGGATCTTTGGCGTGACGGATGGCGACGAAGATCCGCAGCCTGCGCCCGCTCGACGGAACGGTGACCGACAAACCTGCGCCCTTACGCGGCAACGACGGGTTGCACGTCGTCGATTCGCTTGATCACAATCTCACCGACGGGAGGCAGCGCCAAACTGCCATAACCTGACGATTGCTGGAAATTGTACGCGCCCCCTGCAGGGTTCGACCAGTTCACTTCGAACTCCAGCGCCTGCAAAATCTCGTGGTCCCAATTGTTATTGATGACCGCAGTGTACAAATCGAGAAAATATCCACCTGCGGCGAGCTGGAGCTGCCCCAGCGACACGCGCATCGTGTAACGCCCGGCCTCGCGTGGCAGCGCCTGGTCGGCGAAATGGCTGAGCGAGAACATCCCGATCCGCAAACATTGCGCGTCGGTGAGCATTACCTCCAGCGACAAACGCGGCGACCCGTCGGTTTCGAACTCAACTTCGAGAACCAGCGGATCATTGGGGTCGTAAATCTTGATAGCCTGCCCCGCAGAGCCGACCAGCCGCGCCGAAACCAGCCGGGTATGCTGGCCACGCCCCTTGAACACCGCACCCGCCGGCGCGACACTACCCGCCGCCTGATACACCGCGATCGCCTCTTCGGTCGGGCCGCTGAACACCACACGCCCCGCGTCCAGCACCACGCATTTGGTGGTCAGGCTCTTCACCGCCGCCATATTGTGGCTCACGAACAACACGGTACGGCCCTCGCCAGCGATGTCGTGCATACGGCCAAGGCATTTGCGCTGGAACTCGGCATCGCCCACCGCCAGAACTTCATCGACGACCAGAATCTCCGAATCGAGATGCGCGGCCACCGCAAAGGCAAGCCGCGTGTACATGCCACTCGAATAGCGTTTCACCGGCGTATCGAGAAAACGCTCCACACCGGCGAAGGTGACGATTTCGTCGAAGCGCTGCTTGATCTCGGCCCGCTTCATGCCAAGGATCGTGCCGTTGAGGAAGATATTCTCGCGGCCGGTCAGCTCGGGATGGAAGCCGGTGCCGACTTCCAGCAAGCTCGACACACGCCCGGCGACGCGGATTTCACCGGCACTTGGCTCGGTGATCCGCGACAGGACCTTCAGGAAGGTGCTCTTGCCCGCCCCGTTGCGACCGATGACGCCAATCGCATCGCCGCGCGCGACGTCGAACGTCAGGTCGCGCAGCGCCCAAAATTCCTCGTGCGTCGGTCGCCCGGAGCGATTGAACAGCCCCATCGGGCCGCGCATGATCGCATCGCGCAGCGAGGTGTAGCTCTCACGCTGGCCGTTATGGTTGATATTGTACTTCTTGCCCAAGCCCTGGACGCGGATCGCGTAATCGGTCGCGCTCATATGATGTCCGCAAAGCTGCGCTCGGTCTTGCGGAAATATCCGACGCCGATGACGAGGAAAATAACGACCACGACGAGATTGATCGCCAAGCCCAACGGATTGAGGGGGTTGGCCCCGCGCAACAGGCACCAGCGGAACCCCTCAATCGCGCCGACGGCGGGGTTGAGGTACATCAGCAACTGCCACTTCGCCGGAAGCACGCTCAGCGAAAAACCGACCGGCGAAACATAAACGCCAAATTGGATGACGAACGGGATGATGTAGCGGAAATCGCGATATTTCACGTTCATCGCCGTCACCAACAAGGCTGGCCCAAGGCTCGCCAGCAACCCCAGCAGCGTGAAAATCGGCAACGCCAAAATCTGCGGCCCCGGCACGAAGCCGTACCAGACGAACAAAACCGCCAACAGCAGCAGGTTGATGCCGAGATCGACCATTGCCACCATCGCCGCAGCCACCGGCACGATCAGGCGCGGGAAATACACCTTGCTGATAAGGTTTGCGTTGCCGATCAAGCTCGCCGAAGCTTCGCCCAGAATGGTGGTGAACAAGAACCACGGAAGCAACGCCGAAAACACCATCAGCGAATAGGGCACGCCGACCATCGTCGGCAGTTTCGCAACACGACCGAACACGAAGGCAAGCACCACCATCGTCAGCAGCGGGCGGATAATCGCCCAGGCAACGCCGATCGCGGTCTGTTTGTACCGCACCGCAATATCGCGCCATGCCAGCACCGCGAACAATTCGCGATACCGCCACAGATCGCGCCAATATTGCCCGCCCGAACGCCCGGGGGCCAATATCAATATGTCGGACGTTCGGTGGTGATCGATCGTATGGTCACTCATGTGATGTCATCGCGATATGCGCCCCCAGGCAAATCCCGCCTTGGGCCAGCGGATAGCCGATCCCCAAGGGGGGGACAAGGCAACGCCCGTAATGCCTCATAGCTGGACCGGCCCGCTCTTCTTCAACCGACGGTACAGGCGATAGGTCTGCCGCGATACCGGTTTGCGCTTGGTGCGCGGCAATAGCCGATAGCCGTCAAGCAAGGCCCCCGCGCGCACCTTCAGCCGCGGCCATAGACGCGTGTGCAGCAAAGCCTTTACGGTCGAAACGAACAGCGTCGGCACCATGTCCGGCATCGGTACGTTCTGCCAGGCGAACAGCACGAGATTGCGGCTGCCATAATAATCCATCCGCCGATGATCGCGCTTGGGCGATTCGTAGTGCAGGATCGGGTCGCTGACGCCGAGCTCGACCCTGTACCCGGCATCGATCAGGCGGAGGGTATAATCCCCTTCCTCCCCCTGATGAATCAACGCCTCGCGATACCCGCCCAGCGCCAAAAACAGGTCCCGCCGGAGCGCATGGGCGGTGCCAATGAAGCTATAGGTGGCCCAGCCGGCCTCAGGCGTTGGCGGCTGCTGGAACAACAGATCACCCGTCTTGTGGGGTTCCTTGAACGGAATGGCGATCGCCCCGACCTGCTCATCGGCAAAACCGCGTAACGCTTGCTCGACCACATGCGGTGTGGAAAATTCCGCATCGTCGTCAATCGACACGATGATCGGCGCCCGCGCCAAGCGCGCACCCAAATTGCGCCGGACAATAAGCCCCGCCGATTCCGCCTGCTGTTCCAGCCTGACCATCGGAAACCGCGTGCGCACCATTTCCGATGTACCGTCATCGGAGCCATCATCGATGACGATGACTTCGACCGGAGCCGATTGCGCAATCGCGGAGGCGAGCGCGATGGCAAGCTCATCCTTGCGATTTTTCGTGGTGATGACGATGGTGGCCGCCGGATTTTGCGTTTCAATTCGCATCGTGGCGCCGCTCCCGTGCTTTGGCCGGCACCCCGACGACAACCTCTCCGGTCGCTACCGGACGCGACACAACCGCGCCTGCCGCAACAACGGCACCGTTGCCGATGGTCACTCCCTTCAAGATGATCGCGCCAGCCCCGATCCAGACATTGTCTCCAATCCGGGTCGGAGCCCCCTGGAGCGGCTGATCCTTGATCAGGATACCGGGCGCGAAGCCGTGGTCGTGATCGGTCAGGTAACAATGCGGCCCGATCATGCAATCGCGCCCGATTTCGATCGCGATCGAGGCATCAATCATCGAAAAGCGATTGATATACGTGCCTTCGCCGATACGGATAATGTCGGCTCGCCCATCGCCTGTGCAAAGCAACACGACATGGTCATCGAGCATAACCCCACGCCCGAGCGTTATACTGGCGAAATCGCGCGGGATCGACACCCGGCGGAGCCAGGCATAACCCTCAATCTTCACCCCCAATTGGCGAAACCACACATTGCGCCAGCGGGACGCGAGCCCCGCCGAAAGACGCAGCCAACCGAGCGCCAGCGTCCTCACCGCCGCGCACCCCGCATCACGCCCGCCACCATCACCGCAGGCGCAGCCAGCACGAATTTCCACCGCCTCGCCGCCACGTTCAAACCAATCGCGCGGCGGTACAGCGCGAAGCTGTCGCGCAGCAGGCCATTACGCGCCAAAGACACCACCGCAGACCGCACATGGCTGCCGACCATATCCCCCGCGATCCGCCGCGCTCGCGCGCTCGTCCCATAGAACCCAGCCTCGAAATGGGCCAACAGCGCGGTACATCCCGGGCCCATCAAGGAAAGCGATTTGGAGATCGATCCGGCATGGTCGTGCTTGACGTAGGTCGGTGGCGCGGCGACGTGGACGAATCCCGGCCGCTCGCCCAGACGCAGCATCAGGTCATGGTCCTCGGCGACCTTGATCGCCGGGTCGAAACCGCCGCTCGCCAGAAACACACGGCGCTTGACCGCAATCATTCCACCCGCCGCATACAGGCCGGTCTCGGCCGCCGCGAGATAGTCTCGATATGGGACAATTTTCGACTCGCACCATGCGATCGCTGGCGGTACATCGACAAATTCAACGAAATTCCCGCAAACGATGTCGGGGTCTTCCCCAGCTTCGATCGCCGCCGCGAAGCACTGCAGCGTCCACGGCAACGCCAGATCATCACTATCAAGAAAGAAGATATATCGCCCGCGCGCCGCCGCTACCCCGAAGTTGCGCGCGCTGGATGGACCGCCATTGGCCTTGGTCAACACCCGTACATCGGCTTCGCCAACGAACGAATCGCACGTCCCATCGGTCGATCCGTCGTCGACCACGATGAGTTCGAAATCCCGAAATGTTTGCGCCCGCAGGCTTGCAACACACGCAGCCAACTGCACGACCCGGTTGTACACCGGGATAATCACCGAAAAGGTGAAGTCCGCAGTTTCGGAGGAAACCGTGGCTTCCAAGATCGATCCTCTAAAAAACCGTGGCACCGGGTGCGGATGTGGGCCTCCTAGGGACCCTTTCCGTCGCTCGTCAATTCGATTGTGTCAGCTTACGATCAAAAGCGGGTATTGCGCAGCGGAGACGATGAGGAACCGACAGTACGCGCTCGCCGCACCCTTTGCTGCACCACCGCCTTGCAATTTGCAGCAAGCGATGGATGTGTTACGGCACCGCAGCATCGATCCAACGGTCAGGCGCGACGGTGCGTGGCCGAACGGACGTCGGCGAAACCGCTGAATGGGGGCAAATCATGATGAATGTCAGCCAGGCAGCAAATCTCGGCAAAGCAACGATCAGCCGAAAATCGATCATCGGCAACAGCCTGATTCAGGTGTCTGTGGCGCTTGTACTGGCCTTTTCGGTGCCGACCGCCTTGTTCTGGCTCAGCGGGTGGATCCTGCTCGAGGACGCGCGAATCAACGTTTATATCGGCATTGCCGCTGCGGTGATCGTTGGCCATTATTTCTTCCGGCGCTTGATCGCCTTTCCCGGTGCGCGCAGCTCATCCTATGTCATGCCGATTTTCAGCACGACCTTTCTGTGCGTCGTGACGGGCTTCTTTTTCCTGCGCGTCGATTACAACCGCACCTTCATCGTCGCGGCTTATGCCTCGGGTGTGACGTGGTATTTTGCCTGCCATTTCATCGGTTCACGGGCGCGCCAGCGACGGCTCGCGGTGGTGCCGCTGGGCAAGGCACGCAAGGTCAACCGCATTCCCAACATCGATTGGATGTGGCTGCACGATAGCGCGCATATGCTGCCCGAATGCGATGGCATCGTCGTGGATTTGCACGCCAACCTGCCCGATCAATGGGAGCGTTTCATCGCGGAGCAGGCGATTTCCGGCACGCCGGTCTATCACGTCAAACAGATCGAAGAATCGGTGACCGGGCGCGTCGATATCGAGCATCTGTCGGAAAACAGCTTCGGTTCGCTGATCCCGGGGCTTGCCTATATCAAGATCAAACAGTGGATTGACGTCAGCGCGGCGCTTGTCGCGGGCGTCATTCTGTTGCCGGCGCTCATTCTGATCGCCCTCGCGGTCAAACTCGATTCGCCCGGCCCCGCTTTCTTTTGGCAGCGGCGCGTGGGCTATCGGGCCTATCCCTTCCCGATCTTCAAATTTCGCACGATGCATCACCGCCCGGTCGAAAGCCATGACGCGCGGCACAGCGCGATCACGCGCGACGGGGACGATCGCATCACAGGTCTGGGCCGTTTTCTCCGCCGCAGCCGCATCGACGAACTGCCGCAGATTCTGAACATCCTGCGCGGCGAAATGAGCTGGATCGGCCCGCGCCCGGAAGCCTGCGCCCTGTCCGAATGGTATGAGGCGGAGATCCCCTTCTATCGCTATCGTCACATCGTCCGGCCCGGCATCACCGGGTGGGCGCAAGTCAATCAGGGGCATGTCGCGACCGTCGAAGACGTCAACGACAAGCTGCAATATGACTTTTATTACATCAAATATTTTTCGCCCTGGCTCGATATGCTGATCGTTTTTCGCACGATCCGCACGATGCTGACCGGCTTCGGATCGAAATAAAGCAGCCGAGGCTTACTTGGTGGGCAATTCCCGAAACAGGGCGTCCCATCGGGTGAACGCAGCGCCACGCCCATAATCGCGTTCCAGCACGCCCCGCGCGCGCGCGCCCATTGCGTCACTTTTACTCGCGTCCGCTGCCAGTGCCACAATCGCCTCGGCCAGCCCGGCACAATCGCCAGGTTCCACCACCACCCCGCATTTTTCGCGCGTTACGATTCGCGCAATCTCGCCATCGGGGTCGGTGATGGCGATCACGGGGCGGCCGGCCGCGGCGATACCGTAGAATTTGCTCGGCACGATCAGCCCCTCCAACGCAGGGCGCAGCGACAGCCAATGCACGTCAGCCACCGCGAGGGACTGGCCTAGCTGCGCCCGCGGTTGATACGGTCGGAACTGAAAACGATCCGCCAAGCCCGCCGCAGCGACGCGCTCGGCCAGCCGGGTGCTCTCATGCCCGCTGCCGATCATCAGAAAAACGATATCGGCGCGCTCACGCAACAAGGCCGCCGCGCCGAGGATGGTTTCTGGTTCGTGCGCGCGGCCCAAATTGCCCGAATAGCCAATCACGAAGGCCTCGCTCAGCCCCCACTCCTTACGCAAGCTGGCCTGCTCACGGGGAATGGGGCGGACCGCACTCTCGTCGCTCCAATTGGGCATCACCGCCACCCTTGCCGACGCGACGCCCTCGGCCCGCAAACGCTCCGCCATCCGCTCGCCGATCGCGACGTTCATCACGGCGGCCCGCAGCGAAATGTTGCGCAGCACGCGCAAGGCCGTTCCAACCGGGCCGCGCAAAGCCTCCACGCCCAGTTCGACGGCGACCTCGGGGTAAAGGTCCTGCAGCCAGTTGACCAGCCGCGCCCCGCGCAGCTTTGCCGCAACCACTACCATCACCGAAACCAGCGGCGGGTCGGTTTTGGCAACGACCAAATCCCCGCGCCGCGCTGTGGCGAGCAACGCAAAAAACGCGCTGCCGTAAAACGACAGGTAATCGAGCAAGCGACCAGCCAGCCCTGCCCGCCCGAAATGCGTCGTCGCCACACGACGGATGGTAACGCCGTGATGAACTTCGGCGGGGGCCAGGCTGGCAGAAGGTTCGTCATAGCGCAAACGGCTGGTGACGATCGTAACATCCCATCCAAGCACCGCCAGCGCTTCGGCGAGATCGGTCAGAATCTGCGCCGTGGCGCTATGGTCGGGATGGTAGAAGCGGTTGACGAAGACGATGCGGCGCGACGGCTGGGTCATCATCCCTCCCGGTGCGCGTGGCTGCGCGGCGGCGTAGCCGGGGCGCCGAAGCGCAGATGCTGCTCGATCCAGCGGCGGACGATTGGCGTGTTCCGCTCGAACAACCACCATATGCTGCCCGCATAGGCCAGCACACCCACCAGGATAAGCGCGAGCATCGCGAACGACGACGCGCTGGGGGCCCATTGGACCGGCGCGAAGAACACGAAATAAATCCAGGCGAGCAGCGGAAAGTGGACGAGGTAGAGCGTGTAGGACATTTCCGACAAGGCGAACCCGGCCTTGCGATACCAGCCGAATCCCGTCCGCCCCCGCGCCAGCCACGGCAACGTCGCCGCGAACAAGGCACCGATGATGAAATCGTCAAATTGCCCAGGATAGGCCCGGCTATAGACCAGGAACGCGGCCAGCACCGCCAACCCGGCCAGTCCAGCCCAGCCCCGCGCCATAATCCCTGCCAATGCGGGATGATCGACCAACACGAACGCCGCGACACCGAACAACCAGACAATCCCGAGAAGAACAATTTCACGTGGGAGCACGATCATCACCCCGGTCGCAAGCAGCGCCCCGGCAACCCGCCGACGCCAGGATCCGCCGCCAAGTGCGAGCGGTGCCGCAAGCGGGAACAGGATATAATACCAAAATTCGTTGGCCAGGCTCCAAAGCGGCCCGTTCGATCCAAAGGAAGGCACCAGGATCGTTTGCAAAAAAGCGATATTGCCAAGACCCGTCGACAGCGAAAGATCGTAATCCGTGGCCGGCCCACTCGCCAATTGCGTGTGATACAAGCCGGTATAAGCGGCCGGATTGATCTGTGCGCCCCACACATCCCAAAAGACGGTCAACGTCAACGCGGGGACGATCACGATCCAGAGGCGGCAAAGCCTCCGCAGCAAATAGGGGCCCCAGAGAAACCGACCGCCCCGACATTGGCGTACAACGCTGCCACCAACCAGAAAACCGCTCAAAACGAAGAACACCATCACCGCCTGGTGATGCAGCCCTGACAGCAGGTAGATACCCTTGATCGCCAGGCTATGGCTCGTTTGCGCGTAATCGACCATGAAGAAGGCGCGCATATGCCCCAGCACAACCGCAACCGCTGCGAGGCCACGGATCATGTCGAGATGTTCCATGCGACCATCAGCAACAGCATGGCCTGACGTGCCTCGCGCCGTGGGGATCACCGCCATTTTGCCGCAGGGTGATAAGCAGCGAGCGAGTTCACGCACGGTTCCAAGCTTGAAGTGGCGGCACCGACATTCCGGACATCGTACGCTCCTGACGCGCCGGGCTGTGACACATCGCCTTGGTCGCTGGCAAATCCAAAAAAAGCTCTCCGATCGCGGGCGTTCTCCTTTTTGAGGCGGGCAAAATAAAGTGTTCGGTTGACCGTTTGTGGACTATGCGCAACGGCCAGCCTGTTACCGTCGACCATATAAGGGGGAAAAATGGCGCGCTCTTACGATTCTACCAAACGCATTCTGGTAACCGGTGGTGCCGGGTTCGTCGGCTCGCATCTGATCGATTATCTTCTGGGTCAGGGCCATGACGTGTTGTGCGTGGACAATCTGTTCACCGGGTCCAAGCGCAACATCGCGCACCTGCACAACCACCCGCGCCTGGAATTCCTGCGCCACGACGTGTGCTTTCCGCTCTATGTGGAAGTCGACGAAATCTACAACATGGCTTGCCCGGCCTCCCCGGTGCATTACCAATATGATCCGGTGCAGACGACCAAAACGTCGGTGCATGGCGCGATCAACATGCTCGGTCTGGCCAAGCGCCTGAAAGCGCGCATCCTGCAGGCTTCGACCAGCGAAGTGTATGGCGATCCGTCGGTGCATCCGCAGACCGAAGACTATTGGGGCAACGTGAACCCGATCGGCATTCGCTCGTGTTATGACGAGGGCAAGCGCTGCGCGGAAACGCTGTTCTTCGATTATCACCGCCAACACGGTGTCGAGATCAAGGTTGCGCGCATCTTCAATACCTATGGTCCGCGTATGCACCCCTCCGATGGGCGCGTGGTTTCCAACTTTATCGTCCAGGCGCTCGCCGGCGAGCCGATCACGATTTACGGCAATGGCGCGCAGACGCGCTCCTTCTGCTATGTCGAGGATCTGGTGCGCGGGCTGGTCGCGTTGATGGAAAGTCCGGCTGAGGTGACCGGTCCGGTCAATCTCGGCAATCCGGTCGAATTTACCATCCGTCAGTTGGCCGAACAGGTGCTGGAGCTGACCAATTCGAAGTCCGAGCTGATCGAACTGCCTTTGCCGCAGGACGATCCGCGCCAGCGGCAACCCAATATTACCCAGGCAAAGACCAAGCTCGGCTGGGAACCGAAATTTCCGCTCGCGCAGGGGCTGCCCGCGACCATCGAGTATTTCGCGGCGTTGATGAACAAATGACGTTTCGCCGCCGTGCGTCCAAGGGGCGCACGGCGGTATGTCTCACGATCACGCGGTGCGTCGAGCGCCCGGCAACGCAGGCGTTACTTCAGACGTCGGCCTGAATCATCTTGCCACGTCCCGATCGCCCACCTTCCGAGAAGGGTTGTGCGGTTACGGTCGCCAACGGCCGCGCAACCATCGCGCAGCACGCCGCGAACAACGTCGCAATTGCGGCGGTCCGCATCGGATAATCCATCAGACTGTGCGCCATGACCAGCGCCGACGCGATGCTCGCTGCTCGTGCAAAGCGCGCGCGCGGCCCGCCATCACGCCAGGCGAAAAATGTCTGCCGCGCCCACCAAACCAGGAACAGCACGACAAGCACCGCCCCTGCCACGCCCGTTTCGAGCAGGAATTCGAGATAGTCGCTATGCGCGTGGTTGACGTAAACGGCGGTCGCCAGACCATTCGGCGCGAAACCAGGATAAACGAGCAGGAACGACCCAAGCCCCGAACCAGTCGGCGCGAACGCCCTGACTGCATTCCACGTCGTTTTATAGATGTCCGGACGCGAGCCGGTGCCAACGCCAAGATCGGTTTGGCCGAATCCATTCAAAAGCGGGCTGTAAAAGGCGATCACCACGAACAACGCCAAGGCGGCCACCACGACCCCGACCACAACCGGCAAGGCGATGCCCGCCCGTTCGGTCCGCAGCAACACAAAGCAGCCAATCAGCGAAGGCACCAGCAACAGGATGCCGGCGACCGACCCATCGGCCACGACGCCCAAAATGATAAATCCGGTCAGGCAGGCAAGCGCCGCAAATTTCCCGGCATTGTGGGTCAACTCCTGCCGCCGCCCATCATCGCGCCCCGACAGGGCCACCACAAAGGGCAAGGCCATTACGCCCAGGGTCGCCATGTGGTTGCTGTTGGCAAACCACCCGACCAGTTGATCGCGATTGGTGTAGTGATAAAAATAAAAGGGTGATTGCTGCCCGCCCGCAAGCTGTACGAACCCCACCAGGAACCCCGCTGCAGTCAAGATCACGAGAGTCCACGCAAAAACCTTCAAACTCTCCACACCGCCAAAGGCAAGCAGCACGATGATCGTCAGCGGTGGGAGCAAAGCAACCAACGCTGATACCGTCGCCGCCGGCCACAAGGAAACCGGCAACCACGGCAGCGGCGCTTTCATCAGCGCGAACCCATGAACAATATCCGCCCGACCGCCGAGATGCGTCCAAACTGCGGGCGGCAGCGGAATGAGCTGGACAAGCCCCACCAGCAACAACGCGACACCGAACAGAATCAGGTGCCGCTCGCTGCGCACGATCTTTAGCGTCCGCCCCGAAGCGAACACTATGACCATCAGACCGACACCAAGCAGTTGCAACGCCATAGTGGCGAGAACCCCTGCGTTGCTCGCCCCGCCCAAAAGCAGGCACAGCGCGAGATACGCGCTCGGCAAAATTTCACGCACGCGCGGCATCATCGTCCCCCGTCACTTCGCGTGATCGACACCGCTTTGATCTGTACGTCAGCCGATGCGGGATATTCGGACGGCGTCCCGTCGAGGCTAAGCTTTTGTGCTGGGCAATTGGCCGGCACCGTAAACATCACGCCATGCGCCTGCGACGCGGGGGCCACGGGGATATCGACGCGTCCCAACGTCGCCGCCGTACCGCCAATGCAGGAAATGCTCCACGCCACGTGATTGGCATCGCGATCGCTGGCATTGGTCGAGCGCGCGACGAATTTGAAACGGCCCCGCGGTAGTGTCAGCGTCTGCTCCAGCAAATGCACGGTGCCATCGCCATAATAGGAAATCTGGACGCCGCCCTCTTTCAGGAAATCGACCGACGCCATGTCGGATGAGGACAGATTCCAGTTGAACGGCAGCGCACCGGGCAACTGCCGAAAATTGCTGTCGTAAACATACCCGACCGCGCCAAGCGCCGATTGCGGCAGCGACGATACCCAGGCGAGATAGGCCGCATCATATTGCTGGCGCGCGACCAGCGATGCCACCAGCCCCGATTTACCCACCTCGCTCGCGTCCTCGCGCGCACTCGTGCCGCCCAGCAGGCGAAACACGAATGCGGGATCGCCACCGGGCTGCATCATGCCATCGGCAACGCCCTGCAGCCAGATTGGCTTGCGCGCAGCAAACGCCTCGAACGCGGGTTGCGCTTGCGGAATTTTGGCCAGCGCGACCATCAACGGCGTAATTGCCGGGCGAGCAGATTCTCCAACAGCGAACAACCAGTCGAACTGACGAACCGCTTCGGGATAGCGCCCCTCCCGCACGGCATCGTTCGCCAGCCACAAGCGCGCCTCAAACAATTGCGGATCGCGGCGCACCGCTTCGCGAACCAGGGCCCTGGCCCCCGCCGCGTTTCCGGCCTTGGCCTGCCGCTCCCCCTCCTCGAACAGCGGGAAACCTGCAAGCGGAGCACTCGCGAGCTGATCGGCCGGCGTCGCCGCTTTATGCAACAGCTTCGGCAACGGGCCGAGCACGTCGCCCGCATAATGCGGGAAATGCCCCGCGCGGCCATAATCGAAAGCGGCCGACTCGACGACGACCGCCGCCACCGCCAATCCCAGCCCAATCGCGGTCAGGCGCCGGACGGTGCTTACCCGAGGTTTACCCTGGTGGCGGGACGGTGCCATCTTACCCTACCAGCTCGATCCTGCGCTTGCTGTTGCCGGTGTCGTCTTCGCCGCCATAGCTATAGGCCTTATTGCCGTACCCATAGCCATAGCCATAACCGTAGCCATAGCCATAGCCATAGCCCGTGCTCTTCGCGTTGACCTTGGTCAGAATCGCACCAATCACCACTCCGCCCGAACCACGCAAGCGCTCGACCGCGCTGACCATCGCCGGACGCCGCACTGCGGACGCTTGAATAATGAAGACCGTCGCCTGACACATCGAACTCAACAACGGCGTGTCGGCCAGGCCGAGCACCGGTGGTGCATCGACAATCACCACATCAAATTCCGCCTCGCACTCGGCAATGATGTCGCGCATTCTGCTACTCGACAGAAGTTCGGCCGGGTTTGGCGGGACGTGTCCGCCCGGCATCAACCACAAATTGGGGAAGCGGGTACCGACGACATGCGCGCGCAATTTGGTATCGGATGTGAGCAAATTCGCCAGTCCGACGATATCGGCACCTTCCTCCGGCGTAATGCGGAAGGTCGGCTTGCGCATATCGGCATCGATCAACAGCACGGACATGCCGCGCCGCGCGAAATTGTTGGCAATCGCAAAGGCCGAGCTCGATTTGCCTTCCGCCGCGCGCGAACTCGCCATCACGATCGACTTCGGCACGCCATGCGCGGTTGCGAATTCGATCGCGGTACAGGCCGAGAAATAAGCCTCCGACACCGCTCCCTTGGGGTCCGAAATCGCCTCGTAGAGTGAGACACCCTTGCTGGCCGATGGAATCGCGCCGAGCGGCGTGATGTTGATCTTCTTGCGAATGTCGTCGGGCGACTTGATCGTATCGTCGATAAATTCGACCAGAAAGGCAAGACCAATCCCGAGGGCCGCGCCAATCACCAACGCGAGCGCCAAATTCGTCGACAGGCGCGGGCTATAGGGTCCGCCGGGTGGGTCTGCCCGATCGACGATCGACGCGACGCTGGCACCAACACCGCTTGCTACGCCAATGCCCTTGTAGCGCTGAAGCAGCGCGTCATACAGGGTGCGGTTGGTATCCACCTCACGCTGCAAAATGTTGTACTGAATACCGCGACCGCGCGTATCCAAAACCGACGATTTCAATTGCGCAACCTTGGCGCGCAACTCGTTCTCGCGCGATACCGCCGCCTGATATTCGGACTTCGCAGCCGATACCACGCCGCCGCGCTGACGCTGCAATTGTGCATCGATCGCGGTAATGTGCGAGCGCAATTGCTGCATCAACGGAAAATCGGGCTTATAGAGGCTCAGCTTCTGGTCATATTCCGACTGTGCCTTTGCCCGTTCCGCAACCAGGCCCTGAACCGTCGGGTCGCCGATAATTTGGGCGGTGTGGTCGTTGCTGGCGTTCTGCTTGTATTTCTCTTCCGCCAAAATGCGCGCGTTGATCGCCTCAGCCAACGAGGCGTTGATCGCCGTCAACGATGCGGTATCGAGGGAAGTACTGTCGGAGCTGGATCCCTTGCCTTCCCCGCCACCAATCTGAACCAGCCCCTGCGCCTGCGCATATTGCACGAGCGCACGCTCAGAAGCTTCTAGCGCGACTTTCGTGCTGCTGATCCGGTTGAGCAAAAATTTTCGCGCATTGGCCGTCGCATCATATTTCCGCTGCAAATCGGATGCGATGAAGCTGTCCGCAAAACCGTTAACCACCATCGCCGCAGTGGCAGGATTACCGCTTTCGAAGCTGATCGTCACCAGGCGACTGCTGGCGACCGGCAGCACGCTGAACCCGCCAACCGCCGTACCGGTCGCAATTTTCTCCCGCGTGGCGGGGTCCGCACTTTGCGGAGCGAACGCCGGATTTTTAGCGAGGTTCAAGTCCCGAACCACCCGCTCCGCCAGCGATCGGCTGCGCAAAAGGCCAAATTGCGTGGTCAGAAATTGCGGGTCGCGCACCGCCATCGGCTGAATGCCGCTCCCCTCAATCAGCTCCGCCTGGGGTTGGGTGATTTCGAGCGATGCCATCGCGCGATACCGTGGCGGGGTCAGCAGGGTCAGCACCACCGCGACAATCCCGGCGGCAAGGACGCAAACCAGGATCAGCCAGCGCCACCGATAAAGAACTCGAAAAATTTCGCGTGGATTGAAAGCCGCCTCGTGATGCTCGGGCACCGCGAATTCACCGGGGATCGCCCTACCATTGGGAAACGCCACCGCTCCCGCCCCGGCGGACACCACTCGCTGTGGACCGCCTTGCGCTCGATCCGAATCAACTATTGTGTTCATGTGTTCCATACCCTTGCGATGCCGCCGCACCCCGCAGCGCGCATCACATCAGAAACGAGTAAAAAGACCGACCAGCGGAACAGTCTGCAACGCCGTTTGGAGCAACTTGGCATTTTGATTGCCATCCAC
Source organism: Sphingomonas sp. (assembly GCF_041661885.1). Lineage (GTDB taxonomy): Bacteria > Pseudomonadota > Alphaproteobacteria > Sphingomonadales > Sphingomonadaceae > Sphingomonas. Next base: position 62,297 of record NZ_JBAZTL010000009.1, read on the forward strand.
CACCACAATGTCGTTAGCGAAAATCTCGGGATCTTTTCCGGCGCCACGGCGAATGTCCGTAAGATCGAACGCCGCTGCCATGCGCTGGCCGTTGATCGTCCGGAAAATGACCGTGCGGCGCGGATTTGCGGAATCGTTCGTCCCGTGCGCCAGCGCGATTGCCTGCAACAACGTGGATTTACCCGCGATCGCATAAACCCCCGGGGCGCCGACCGCACCATCCACCGTAATGCGTTGGCTGGAAGCCGATTTGAGCTGCACCTGAACCTTCGGGTTGCGAAGATAGCTGCGCTCAAGCGCGACGGTGACATCGTGCGCGGCATCGTCAGGCGACCGGCCCGACAACACCAGACTGCCGATCAACGGCAATTGGACCCGACCAAGTTCGTCGACGGCATAATCGCCCGAATATTCGGGCACCCCGAAGACGCTGATCGTCAGCACGTCGGACGGCCCGATCTTGTAAGCCTCGGTCACGGGAATGGCGGCAGGCGCGTCGGGTGCCACAAAGCCTGACGGATTATAAGGCACCTTTCCGCCGCGGGTAGCGCACCCGGTCAGCGACACCAATGCCAACAGCCCCGCAGTCATCCAGCCAAGAGATGCGCGCATTCTCATCTGTATCCTCACATCATGCGCCGGCAAAAGTCACCGCTCTGCCCAAGCCTCTAACGTGCAGGGGATTAGCGTCAAGCATCGACGTGTCGCTTCGAGGCAATGATCGTGTCGCCAACGACCGCTCCTTTGCGTCGCGGCCATCTCGCGCCAGTTAATGCGAAGCGACCTCGGCAATTGACATCACGTCGCAACGCCGAGCAAGGGTTGGCGGATTCGGGGGGCCCAAATGACCAGTGCACAACCTACAGTGCTCGTGACCGGTGGTGCCGGCTACATCGGCAGCCATGCCTGCAAGGCGCTGGCCGCCGCTGGATATCTGCCGGTTGCGCTCGACAGCCTGGTTTATGGTCATGAATGGGCCGTGCAATGGGGACCGCTGGAGCAAGGCGACATTCTCGATCGTGCCTGGCTCGACCGGATCCTCCAGCAATATCGCCCGGCGGCGATCATGCATTTTGCGGCCTTCGCTTATGTGGGGGAATCGGTCACCAATCCCGGAAAATACTATCGCAACAACGTCGCGGGCACCCTGACGCTGCTCGAGGCGATGCGCGACAATGGCGTCGGTCGCTTTGTATTTTCGAGCACCTGCGCGACTTATGGTATCCCCGACACGGTCCCGATCGTCGAATCCACCATCCAGCAACCAATCAATCCCTATGGCGCCTCCAAGCTGATGGTGGAACGGATGTTGGCAGATTTCGAGGCCGCCCACGCGCTGCGCTGGATCGCGTTGCGCTATTTCAACGCCGCCGGCGCTGACCCGCACAACATGATCGGCGAAGCGCATGATCCCGAGACGCACCTCATTCCGCTGGCGCTCGATGCGGCGGCAGGGCGCGGCCCTGCGCTAACCGTGTTCGGGGACGATTATAACACCCGCGACGGCACCTGCATTCGCGATTATATTCACGTTACCGACCTTGCCCAGGCGCACGTGCTGGCGCTGACCGCGCTGGAGCGCGGCGAGGCATCGCAACCAATTAACCTGGGCAACGGAGCCGGGTTCACCGTGCGGGAAGTAATTGCCGCAGTCGAACGCGTAACCGGGCTTTCCGTACCCCACACCATCGGCCCCCGTCGTGCCGGGGACCCGCCTTCGCTCATCAGCGATGCCGAACGAGCCCGGACGACACTAGGTTGGCGACCGGCTTATGCCGACCTCGACCAGATCATCGCGACAGCGTGGGCCTGGCATCAGCGACGAATGTAACGCGGGCTACAAGCGTTACAAAGCTTCTCAGTCTGCGGTCACCCGGTCAACCCGACACTCGACGCTCGGAAGTCGGGGCGAGCCGCGCGATGCCGACTGAAGTATTCAGCTATAATAACAAGAATATAAGCCAATGCCATTGGCCACAGCACGAACATGGTGATGTTGCGCCCGAGATTGAATGTCAGGCCGATACCGAACAGAAACAGGCAAGCTCGTAAAATCGTACCTTGCGCCCACAAGCGAGCCAGAAAAGCGCACCAAAGCCCCATCAACGCCGCAGAAAAAATAGGGCCAAAGATAAAGCCAAACTCCAGCACCCCTTGACCAATCATTCCTGTCGAAATGGTCGCCACCACACCAATATCGCCGGAACCTCCACTAAATCCACGGGCGATCGCATAATCGATACCTATCAACGGTTTGTCGGCCCAAATTGCTCGTGGAATGATGTTGCCGAGCTCCTGCAAAATTCCCACACCAAAGGTCTGATTTAATATACCAGTCCTGATGAATCCAATACAATACGTTAATTCAGACGCCATATTTAGACCGGCGTGGCCTTTATCCTGCAAATTCTGCACCGTATCGAATCCAAAATTTCGGAATGTCACAATAAGTCGCATAGCTCTTTCAATAAAAATCCACGATGAAATAAGTAAAAATACCTTCCATACAGGACTAATTTTAGAAAAAATGAGATATGAAAAAATCATAGGCACAAATACGGCCAATGTTACGTTTCTGCTTCCTTGCAGAAAAGCGTATGGCCATGAAATTAAAATAACAAGGATGCATATTATTTGCATTCTTCGCTTTTTTAGCAAAGGCAGAAGCATTCCAAATGCTGCCAGAACCAAAATATAAAAATACCCGGCTAACGATACCGCGAAACCCAACGATCCCGCATCTGCGCCAGCCGCCCTTAACCACATTGAGTTCCCATTACGCGCCTCTACGGGAAAAAGGGCTGTAATAATATCTCCATTCAGCCTAAAAATACCAATAGAAAGGAGAGTCAACCAAAAAAAGATGATATACTTCAAAATACTGTCTGCAGGCAAATTATCCGATTCAATTTTATTTATCTTTTTAGGAGTCATCATTGAATAAAATAAAGTGGCCATGAAACGAAATGCTATTAAGAAAATCATTACCGCAACAAAGCTTGTACTAATCTCATCCGCAGAAAATGTATTCATCATGTCGACCGATTCAATCGGTTCTAGCATGTACCAACCAAGAACTGTCGCATAGATCATGAGCGCGGGCGCTGCCCATTTTTCACGCCACCGCAGACCCGCTTCAAAAACCAACGCAGCCAGAACCGCCAGGGCAAGCCAATAGCCGTCTGGTAGCGACCAAATAATCCCCAGATCACTCATCGCGACGCGATTCCCTTCTGATGCGAATCCGTGCCGAGCGCCCCGCGCAGAGACCGGTCGTTGATTTCAATCGCCAACATGAGTTCCGCCAGCACGCGTTGGAAACAATAATAGAGTCCCGCCCGACCGTCCCACACATATCCGCGCCAGAATAGCGTGTAGCCCAGCATGATGAAGGGAGCAGGCCAGCCGCGCTTCCGAAGACGGTCGATCCGCTTCAAGGTGGTGCGTTCGACCGACAACAGATGTTCAGCCTCCGCCTGTGCATAGCGAATCTGGCTTTGAAACCAGCGTCCGATCGGTTTGCGATCGTCATGCGCGATCTTGCCGGCAAGGGCATCCACCCTCCCCTCGACAAGCACGCGATGCCCGTGGCCGTCATTACGGTATCGCGCCAGCGAACGGCGATACAATACCGTGCGCGCTGGATATAGCGTGCTGCGCAATGGCGTGCCGAACACACAATAAACGAAATCGGCCATGAAACCTGCCACCGCGCTTGGCGGATCGAGCCGCGCGATTTCCCGTTGCAACGCCTCGCTCAGAACATAGTCGGCGTCGAGCGAAAGCACCCACTCGGTTTCAATTTGATCGAGTCCAAAATTGCATTGCTCTGCGAAACTGTCGAACGCGCGGTGGACGACCCGAACGCGCGGATGCGCGGCAAGAATGTCCAGCGTGCCATCGGTACTACCGCTATCGACCACCACGATCGAGCGCGCCCACGCCAGGGAATCAAGCGTGCGCGCGATGTTTTCCTTCTCGTTGAAGGTCAAAATAAGCGGCGTCACGAGCTGCGAGAAAGGGCCAGGATCAAGCAGATCGGTCATATTACGACCGTATCGGGCCTCGGCCCCTCCCGCAACAACCAGGCATAAACGTCGCGCATCTGCCGCGCGATCTGATCCCACGTATAATGTTGCGCAACCAACGCCCGGCCACACCGCCCGATCGCGCGGCGCGCTTGCTCGTCCAGACCGAAAAGATCACCCAACCCGCCCGCGATCGAATCCGCCGACGGGCCAACCTCGACCGCTGCACCTGCCTCGAACGGGGCGTGCAAATTGCAGGCACGCGTCATCGCCACCGGCAGTTCGTAGGCAAGCGCCTCCAGCACCGCCATCGGGAACCCCTCGCTGTGCGAGGCAAGCACGAAGGCATCGCTCGCCGCAAGCATCGCGGTCTTCTCGCGATCGTAGAGCGGGCCCGCAAACACCACGCGATCGGCGAAAGGGGAAGCGGCGGCGCGCGCCTTCAACGTGGCGAGATAGTCCTCCGGCCCCCAGCCAGCGATGACGAAACACCAATCGGGATGATGCGCCGCCGCCGCCAGGAAACCATCGAGGGTGGCCAGAACGTTCTTCTTGGGATGAATTCTGCTGAGATAGAGCAAAATCCGGCGCCCCTGGGCCTTTGCCGCGCGTGCGGCGGCGGGAGCATCCTGCAGGTCAATGCTGGTCAGATCGGGCAACGTCACCCCATTTGGAATAATACAGACCGGACCGTTGACGCCGAACGCCCGCGCAGATTGCAACTCCGCCTCGGTATTGACGTGCAAACACGCGGCATCGCGCAACGCGGCGCGTTCGTAGAAAAAGGCCGCAGCCCGCTTCTTCAGTTGCGCATTGCCGACCGCCCACGGTTCCAACATGCCGTTTGCCGTCGTTACATATGGGCCGCCCGTCCGCCGATGCCACTGGTGCGCGAGCACCGATGTGTACATCCACAGCGCGTGCAAATGCACGATGTCGGCATCGGCGGCGCGGAAAATGTCGCGCAATTGCGGCGAATAGCCAAAGCCGTGCGGCCCCCGCAACGCGCCCACATGCACCGGAATTTGGCGCCAGGCGGGCAAATCCTTGGCTGTTTCGCGGTCTATTACGCCATAGGCCGACACCGTCGTCTCGGGAATCTGGTCGAGCGCCAGCGCGAGTTCGCGCTCGATCTCGAAAATACCCCCGGCAATGCGCGAAAGCGACGGCGATAGGAAGGCGACCTTCATCGCAGCATCGCCGACAGCAACCCGCGGCCCACCAGCGTCGGGCGCGCCGGTGTTGCCACGGCAGCCACAACCGCTGTCCGCAGCCCGGTGCCGAATCGGTCGGGCGCGAACCCGGCAACGATCTCGGTGCTCCGTTGCCCCATTGTCGAAAGATCCTCTTTATGGGCAATGTCATAAAGGCGCTGAACCAGTGTTGGCCGGTTGGTCGGATCGAAGGTGAACCCGTTGCCGCCATCGACCACCAGATCGGCGCTACAACCGCAGCGTTCGGACACCAGTACCGGCAACCCCGCCGCCATCGCTTCGTTCACCACGAGCCCCCATTGTTCGGTTGTGCTGGGCAGCACGAAGGCACTGGCGAGGCCGTAATAAGTCGGCAACGCGTCATATTGTGCAAAACCGGCAAAGTGGACCGCGTCGGCAATCCCCAAATTACGGGCCTGCTCCTCCAACCCCGCGCGGAGCGGACCGTCGCCCGCAATAACCAGCGACCAGGCGGCCCCGGTCGGCGCCCGCCGCCGATACTCGGCCAGCGCATCCAGCAGGAAGGCGATGTTCTTTTTGTCGATCAGGCGACAACACGTCAGGAAAAAGCGTTCCGGCAGGCCAAGCGCGGCGCGCGCAACGCTCGGGTCGCCTCGTATCGCCGCCGCGCCTTGACGAAAATAGCCATTGTCAATCACGTCATAGCCGATGGAGATGCGCTCCGCTGGCATACCCAGCGCCGCCAAATATGCCGCCGCCCGGCTGCCCCCGGCAAGCCCGGCGGAACACAGCCCGACGATGTGGCGCTTTATCAACTCGCGCCACACATTTCTGCCGTGATCGGCTTCGTTGCTTTCGCTCATTACAACCACGGGCACCGCGTTGCGCAGCCCCCAGCGCAGCGCGGCAAGCCCAGCCTTGTCCGCCCAACCGGGTATCGCGATCGCATCCGGGGCGGCGCGTTCCAGCGCCTGCTCCATCGCTGCGGTGATGCTTGCCTGTTTCAACCCGCGGCTCGCCCCCGGGAACAGCGCGACGCGGTGCAAACCATGACTGTCAGGACGGTCCCACGCATAGTCTTCGGACTGGCCGCCCACTTCGATTGCGGTGACATCCATCCCGCACGCCGCAGCCGCCGACAAGCGCGCGATATGATATGGCCCAAAATTGTCGAAGATAATCGCCACGCGCGGGACGTTCGCTATGGCCGACATCGTCTCACCATCAGACATGGTCGCAATTCCGCATCGCTGCTCCAGTATGCACTATGAGACGGCAAATGCCGCGAAGGTTGCCTGGCACCGCCTCAAGCACGTCGCCCCCGCCAGCGCAACTCTCAAAACCGGTCGAGGGCGGGCCTGCAGGGGATGATTGCGTTGCGCCGCACAGGCTCTACAGCGCAGTCTACGCGGGGACAAACTGGTGCTCTATTGATGCTCGACCGACCGACAGCGCGAAACTGGATTTTTGCCCAGATTGGTGCCCGGCAGCGGTACTTCATCCCCCGTGCGCTGGACGCGGTCGGCGCGCTGGACCTGTTGATTACGGACGCATGGTATGCCCCGGGCCATCCGCTGGCGCGCACCGGGCGAATGCAGGGGCGCTTCAGCCCCGCGCTGCCTGCGACGCGCGTCTGGGCTCCCAATCTTGGTGGATTGATGTTCGAGGCGGGGCAACGAATCAACGGTGCCAGCGCGATCGAGCACATGATGGCGCGCAACGCCTGGTTTCAGCGGGTGGCGGTGAAACGATTGATGCGCGTTGCAAACGGGCCGCCCCGCGTCGTTTCCGGGTTCAGTTATGCGTCTCGCGATCTCTTTGCCTATGCCAAATCGCGCGGCTGGACGACCGTGCTCAACCAAATCGATCCCGGGCCGTTCGAAGAGGATCTCGTCGCCTCGCTGCACCCCGATACCGAAGTGCCGACCTGGCCCGCCCGATATTGGGCGGAGTGGCGCGCCGAAACCGAGCTGGCCGATGTTATCGTCGTCAATTCGGAATGGTCGCGCACGGCGTTGGTCGCGCGCGGCGTGCCGGATGCCAAAATCCGGATCATTCCGCTGGTCTATGACGGGATCGAACGCGCGCGAGTAAACCGCGCTTATCCCGCGGCTTTCTCGGCGGAGCGCCCCTTGCACGTTCTGTTCCTGGGGCAAGTGATCGTGCGCAAGGGCGTATTGCCGCTGTTCGAAGCGATCCGTTGGATCGACCCGACGACGCCGATCCATTTCGACTTTGTCGGCCCGGTCGATATGCCGATTCCCGATGATATTGCAGCCGACTCGCGCGTGTCGCTGCATGGATCGGTTCCGCAGGCCGAAGCCGATCATTATTATGATCGGGCCGACGTCTTCATCCTGCCAACCTATTCGGATGGCTTTGGCGTGACGCAAGTCGAAGCGAGGGCGCGGCAACTCCCGGTGATCGCATCGCGCAATTGCGGCGACGTGGTCCGCGACGGGGTCAATGGCCTGTTGCTGGACGACGTTACACCGGAGGCGATTCGCAAAGCCTTGCTGTGTTGCGTCGCAGACCCCGCGATGCTGCGCCGCATGGCAATGGCGGAGGACGATTCCGCCGATGAGGAAAGCATCGGCAAGGATTGGCTCGCGGTGCTCGATCCGCCCGCTTCCGCAGGGTAATTCACGCGTATCGCACCGTGAGGACTGGTTTTTGTCCTGTCACATCCGCTAAAGGCCACCTGTGGGTATTTTTAGCAGACTCTTCCAAATTACGCCGCGCAAAACGGACTTTGCAGTGCCGCCCAATACCCGTGCGTACGCCATTGGCGACGTGCACGGACGGCTGGACTTGCTGCGCGCGCTGCTCGACACGATCGAGCAAGACAGCCGCGATCGGCCGTGCCAGCGCGAATATATCGTCTTTCTGGGCGATCTGATTGACCGTGGGCCCGATAGCCGGGGCGTGCTGGACTTCCTGATCAAGGCAAAGGAATTTCTGCCCAACCCGATTTTCCTCGCAGGCAATCACGAGGAAATGCTGCTGCGCATCCTTGGCGCACACCCCGAAAAAATTCAGGACTGGCTCGCCTTTGGCGGGCAGGAGTGCATCGAAAGCTATGGCCTCGACGCAGACGAGATTCGCGATCTGGATTCGAAGCGCGCACAGGCACGGATTCAAGCGGTCATTCCCAAAGAACATCTGTCCTTCATCGAAGAGTTTGCCGACAGCTTCCTGCTCGGCGACTATCTGTTCGTCCATGCCGGCATCCGGCCCGGCGTGCCGATCGAGGAACAAACCGTGCAGGACCTGCACTGGATACGCGAAGACTTCCTCGACAGCCCTGCGCGCTTCCCCCACATGGTGGTTCACGGACACACCATTTCGACGGTGCCGGATCAGCAGGCCAACCGAATCGGGATCGATACCGGGGCCTATAACGGCGGCGCGCTGACCGCCCTGTGCGTCGAGGGCACCGATCGTCGGTTTCTGGAGGCTCGGCTCTAGCGCCGAAGGTCAACGCGTTCGATTTCCCATCGGGCGCGCGGCAAGACGATGCGCTCGCGGTCGCAGCAATTGTGTCATATTTTGGCGCTAGTGTCGGTGCTGCAACATGAAGATCGCGGCACCGATCGCGGCGCAGCGATTTTTTAACGATATTTTTCTACCCGCATCAACGCGTTGTACAAATAGCGCCTCGAAACACCCGGCCTGCTTCGTCCGCTTTGCGCAGACCGCATTTCGGAAAAGATGGAGGGAACTAAGGCCGCACTTTTGCGCTATTATCGATACAGCGCGTTGTGCAGGTGCGAGCGTTTATAGGGTGGACAAATTACGTAAGGAAAGCTATCCGCAAAGGGGTGAGCCTACTTCCACGCGGTTCAGGAGGAGACTGTATAATGAAATTTTCAAAGGTGACCGCCGCCATCGTGATGGCAAGCCTTTCCACTCCGCTGTTCGCGGCGTCGGAGCAGGCCGCTGGCACGCTGACCGCGGCTTCGCAGGGCACCGTCATTGCCCGCGACGGCAAGCTGATCCCGGCGCAGGCTGGTCAGGCTCTGTTCGCTGGCGATCGCGTTATCACGCGTGGTTCGGCCAAGGCTTCGGTTGCGATGCAGGGCTGCAAGGTTGCTCTGGCTCCGACCTCGATCCTTTCGGTTGGCACCACCGGCTGTGCAGCAGCGCAGTCGTTCACCGCAGCTCAGGATGGCGAAACCGCTGCCGGTGAAGCCGCTGGCGGTGGTTCGACCGGTTACATCATCGGTGGCCTGGCTCTTCTGGCAATTGGCGGCGGCGTTGCCGCTGCGACCAGCAACACCAGCACCAAGTCGGTTAGCCCCTAGTCTCTAGGGCCTGACGGCACAGTCTCGGGGGGTCGGACGCAAGTCCGGCCCCTTTTTGCATCGGTGCTTTGCTCGCGTGCGGATGGATGATGTGACTGACGGTGCGGGCGGTGCCGCGCCCTTTAACCAGCGCTACCGCGGGCGCGCTCAAGATACCAATCAACCGTTGTCGCCAAGCCCCGCGCAAAATCGATCTCGGCACGCCAGCCCAGTTCACGCTCGATCCGGCTTGGATCGATCGCGTAGCGCCGGTCATGGCCGGGTCGATCGGCAACCATCCGAATCAGTGCGCGATGCGGCGTGCCGTCGGGCAGCGGCATCTTACTGTCGAGCAAGTCGCAGATCCGGGTTACGACCGCGATGTTGCTGCATTCGGTGCGTCCACCGATTACATAGGTTTCCCCGACCACACCACAGCGCAACACCGTCTCCAGCGCCCGCGCATGATCCTCCACATGCAGCCAGTCGCGTACATTTTCGCCCGTGCCATAAACCGGTAACGTCTGCCCCGCCGCCGCTCGCATGATCGTCAGCGGAATCAGCTTTTCGGGGAATTGGTGCGGACCATAATTGTTGCTGCAGTTCGAAAGCACCACCGGCAACCCGTAAGTATGGTGCCAGGCACGGACGAGATGATCGGACGCCGCCTTGGACGCCGAATACGGGGATGACGGCCGATAGGGCGATGCTTCGTCAAACCGCGATGAATCGAACGGTAAATCGCCGAATACCTCGTCGGTCGAGACGTGGTGAAAGCGAAAGCGCGCTTTTGCTTCCCCGGTCAGGGTTCGCCAATGGTCGAGCGCCATTTCGAGCAGATGAAAGGTGCCGGTTACATTGGTTTCGACAAACACCGACGGCCCATCGATCGAGCGATCGACATGACTTTCGGCCGCCAGATGCATGACGCCATCGACCCGTTCCTCCGCCAGTATCCGCCCGACCAGCGCGCGGTCGCCAATGTCGCCCTGCACGAAGCGATAGCATGGCGACTGTTCGACCTCAGCCAGTGCGGAGAGCGACGCGGCATAGGTCAGCTTGTCGAGATTGATCACGCGCGTCCGCCCGCCGCGAACCAGATGGCGACAAACCGCCGAGCCGATGAAACCTGCCCCCCCGGTTACGAGTATGCAGCGATCATAGCCATCCGCCACAGCCGCAGGCGGCCTGCTCACGGCATTGCCCTGGCGCAGGCGCGCAGATAGGTGGCGTAGGCGGTCTTGCCCATCATGTCGGCGCGCGCCAGCACTTGCTCGGCATCGAGCCATCCCAGATCAAGCGCAACTTCCTCGGGACAGGCGATCTTGATCCCCTGCCGCCGTTCAATCGTCCGCACAAAGGAGGACGCATCGTGCAACGAATCATGCGTCCCCGTGTCGAGCCACGCATAACCGCGCCCAAGGCGGGTAACGGTCAGCGCATCCCGCGCGAGATAAGCCTTCAGGACGTCGACGATTTCAAGCTCACCCCGTGCCGACGGTTTCAACCCGCGTGCAATTTCGACCACGTCGGCATCACAGAAATACAACCCCGTCACCGCCCAATTGGTCTCGGGTAGGCGCGGCTTTTCCTCGATCCGTGTCACACGCCCGTCCGCCGGGTCGAATGACACGACGCCGTAGCGATCAGGATCATCGACGTGATATGCGAACACCGTCGCCCCCCCGGCCTGCGCTGCCTGGGCTGCGGCGCGGCACTTCGCCCCCAGCGCATCCCCGTGGAAGATATTGTCGCCAAGGATCAGTGCACACCCCTCCCCGGCCAGAAATTCGGCCCCAAGAATATAGGCTTGCGGCAGACCACCCGGTTCGGGTTGTTCGAGGTACGAAAGCGTGATGCCGAAGGCCGACCCATCGCCCAACAAAAGTTGAAACATCGGCAAATCGCGTGGTGTCGAAATAATCAGAATATCGCGAATACCCGCCAGCATCAGGACGGATAGCGGATAATAAATCATCGGCTTGTCGAACACGGGCAGCAATTGCTTCGACAGCGCCAACGTCGCGGGATAGAGGCGCGTGCCCGCACCTCCCGCCAGAATGATGCCCTTCATGCGCCCCTAGCCCATACCATTGCGCACTCGGTTTAATGCGCAATGGTTAAGGCTCTTTACCGCACGCATCGCGTCTATTTAAGCACATCCACGGCGAAGGCGCGGACGGTGTCGCCAATGTCGGCGCGGCCAAGCGCCACTGCGAGATTGGCCGTAACATACCCTGCTTTGTCCCCGCAGTCATAACGCTTGCCGTCGAAGGTCAGGCCGTGAAACGGTTGCTCTCCGATCATCCCCGCCATCGCGTCGGTCAACTGGATTTCGCCACCCGCTCCCTTGCCCTGCGTTTCGAGCACACGCATCACTTCGGGCTGGAGGATATAGCGACCGATGACCGACAGGTTGGACGGAGCCGTGCCCGCCGCCGGCTTTTCGACCAATCCGGTAACCTCGGTCAAAGCGCCCATTCGGGCACCGGGTGTGATGATGCCATACATGTGCGTCTGGTCATCGGGCACTTCCTGAGCGCAAATGACGTTACCGCCGACCTGCATATAGGCATCGACCATCTGCTTCAGGCAACCGGGCTTTCCGACCATGAAATCATCGGCGAGCAAAACCGCGAAAGGTTCGTCGCCGACAATATCACGCGCGCACCACACCGCGTGGCCAAGGCCCATCGGTTCTTGCTGCCGCACATAAGCGACTGCGCCGGGTTTGAGACGCGTGGCATCCAGGATCGACAGCGATTTGCCGCGCGCGGTCATCGTCGCTTCGAGTTCGTAGGCGATATCGAAATGGTCCTCGATCGCCGATTTGCCGCGACCGGTGACGAAAATCATTTGCTCGATTCCGGCTTCGAGCGCCTCATCCACCGCATATTGAATAAGCGGTCGATCGACGACCGGTAACATTTCCTTCGGCATCGCCTTGGTTGCGGGCAGAAAGCGGGTACCGAGGCCACCCACAGGGAAGACGGCTTTACGCAACGGGCGAACGGTCATTTTTCCTCCGAGATGACATCAGCAACCAAGGAATGGTTGTTACGCAGATAGCGCCCGCGCCAGATATTGCATCTGCTTAAATTGCGCCCCTGCGGCGTCAACGCGCCACCACAGCCCGTCACTGCCCCGGCGGAGCGGCCTTTGCCTGTTCGGGGTCAGCGCGTTGCTGCTGCCGCATTTGTTCAAACGTCGCTCGCGAAACGAAATCGATCAAATCGATGTCGAAGACCAGCACCGAGCCCGGTGGGATCGGCCCCGCGCCCGCCTCGCCATATCCCAGACTCGGTTTGATCCATACCCGATAGTGCGCGCCGCGCGGCATCGCTTTCAACGCCTCGGCAAAACCGGGCACCACCCCCGCGACCGGCAAGGGCGTGGGTTGCGCGCTCCGGTCGAAGATGGTGCCGTTGGTCAACTTGCCGACATAATTGATCAAGGTGACGTCCCCGTCCCCCGGCTTTTCGGTCCCGGCCCCGGGCTTTACCACCCGATATTGCAGGCCCGATGCGGTTTGGATGACGCCGCGAACGCGCGCGTTGGCAGCAAGGAACGCCTCCGCCGAAAGCGGGGCTGATGCCGCAGGTGCCGCGCGCCGCGGGAGCGGTTTGCGGGCTCGACCCTGTGCAACCCCGCCCGTCAGAACAACCGCCGCCAGGCCGACAGCAAATACGAACGAGCGCATCTCAGTGGCCAGTTGGCGGACCGCCAGCACCCGGGGGTATCATACCCTGCTGCTGCATCATCTGCTGCATTTGCTTGTATTTCAGTACCGGCATCGCATCGAGCAACTCGACATCAAAGACCAGCACGGCGTTGGCGGGAATCGGGCCGCCCGGCGGCACATGATCGCCATAACCCAGGCTTGGCTTGAGCCACAGGCGATATTTGCCGCCCTTGTTCATCAGCTTCAGCGCCTCGCTGAACCCGGGTACAACACCACCAACTTCGATCGGGGTCGGCTGTGGCGATTTGTCGAAGACCGTCCCGTTGAGCAGACGGCCCTCATAGAGGATCAGGACCACGTCCGCGTCGGTCGGGCTCGTTCCGGTGCCGGGCGTCAACACCTGATATTGCAGGCCCGACGGAGTCGTCACCACACCCTTTGCCCGCGCATTATGCGCGAGGAAGGCGGTGGCCGGATCGCTCGGGGTCTGGAACGCCAGCGCAACCGCCGCGACCAGCGCAACGGCGATGCCAAGCCACAGATACACCAAAATGCTCCGCTTCACGGGCTTTAGCGGGACAGCGGTGATCGACATGGTGGCTCCCGGGCAGGGGGTCGAGAAAGATAGGCAGGCAAAATCAGGTCGTGGCGGGCATCAGCGCCCGCCCGATCATGATCTTACCGTGCGCCGTCGCGTTCCATACGCTTGCGCTCGAGCTTGCGCGCGCGGCGAACGGCGGCGGCACGCTCACGAGCGCGCTTCTCGCTCGGCTTCTCATAGTGACGGCGCAGCTTCATCTCGCGATAGACGCCCTCACGCTGCAGCTTCTTCTTGAGCGCGCGCAGCGCCTGGTCGACATTGTTGTCGCGTACGATGATTTGCATAAACCCGAACAGCTCCGAATCGATAGAAAAGCGCCGCCGCGAACATGAGGTCCGCGTCGCAAGGCGTGCGCCCTACACGGCGAAGCCCGAAGTTTCAAGGCATACCGCACCTTTTACGTGACTTTGGGCCGGGGCGGTCTGTAAGCGGGCACAATGAGCAGCAGCCCCCTCACCTTCTATAACAGCCTCACGCGCTCGCTGGAGCCGTTCGTCCCGATCGATCCACGCCTGGTGCGGATCTACACCTGCGGGCCGACGGTCTATAACTATCAGCATATCGGCAACATGCGCGCCTTCCTGTTTGCCGATACGCTCGGGCGCGTGCTGCGCTGGAAGGGTTTCCCGACCAAGCATGTCATTAACATCACCGATGTCGGGCATTTGACCTCGGACGCCGATGCCGGTGACGACAAGATGGAAAAGGCCGCCGCCGCGCAGGCCAAGTCGATCTGGGAAATCGCCGCGCATTATACAGCGGCGTTCAAGGGAGACGTAGCGCGGCTCAACATCGACCCGCCCGCCGAATGGACCGTCGCCACCGACCACATCCCGCAAATGATCGAATTCGCCAGGCGAATCGAGCAGGATTGCTATCTCATCGAGGGCGGTCTGTATTTCGACACCACCCGCGTGCCCGATTATGGCAGCCTCGCGCGCGCGGTCTCCGATGCGGGCGAAAGCCGGATCGATCCGGTCTCGGGCAAGCGCCATCCGCACGATTTCGCGATCTGGCGGCGTTCTCCCCCCGGCGAACAACGGCAGATGGAATGGGATTCGCCGTGGGGCAAGGGCGCGCCCGGCTGGCATCTCGAATGCTCGGTGATGAGCCTGCAGCATCTTGGCCACCCGTTCGACATCCACACCGGCGGGATCGACCACCGCGAGATCCACCATCCCAACGAAATCGCGCAGAATCAGGCGTTTTGCCGTTGCGACGATACCGGCGCGCGGCTGTGGATGCACAATAACTTCCTGGTGGATCGCGGCGGCAAGATGTCCAAGTCTACGGGTCAGTTCCTGCGCTTGCAGACGCTGGTCGATGCGGGCTTTCATCCGCTCGCCTACCGCATGATGTGCCTGCAGGCGCACTATCGCAGCGAGTTGGAATTTACGTGGGAGAACCTTGCCGCCGCCTTCACGCGGCTGAAGCGGCTGGTGATCGCGCGCGATGGCTTGCGCGCGCGCGATGACGGCACGCGGGAGGGCGATGCCGAACCGTATCTGGCGCGACTGGAGGAAGCGGTCGGCGATGATCTGGGCACCCCGCGTGCGCTGCCGGTGCTGGATGAGCTGCTGGCGGACAAGCGCCTGTCGCCCGCGACTCGGTTGCAGGCGCTCGGCGATTTCGATGCGGTGCTTGGCCTCAATCTCACCACGCTGACCCGCACCGAATTGCGCGTGCGCCCGGTGACCGCGATCGTGACCGAAGCCGAAATCGACGCGCAGCTCGCCGCCCGAAAAGAAGCGCGTGCGGCGAAGAACTTCGCCCGATCAGACGAAATTCGCGATGCGCTTGCCGCTGCCGGAGTCGAGGTGATGGATGGTGATGCGCTGGCCTGGGACTGGAAATTGGCGCTCTGAACACCCCCCTTTTCTTCCGCCCGGCGCGCGTTAAGCTTGCCCGCACATCAGGCGGGGGAATAGATCATGCAGGGACGCGTGCTGGGTTTCGACACCCATTCGGGCGAAGGGATGATTTCATCGGAGAATGGCCAGCGTTATCCCTTTCGCACCGAGGATTGGCGTCAGCGCGTACCGCCACAACCCGGACAGAGGGTCGATTTCGAAGCCTTTCAAGATCATGCGAAGGCAATTTATGTCATCGGCGGCGGCAGCACGATGGTGGCCGACAAGAACCGCATCGTTGCCGCGCTGCTTGCCTTTTTCCTTGGCGGATTCGGCATTCACAAATTCTATCTGGGCAAGACCACTGCCGGCGTCATCATGCTGCTGTGCGGCACGATCGGCTGGTTCCTGATTTTGCCCGGAGCCATCAACGCGCTGGTCGCCTTTGTCGAATTCATCATTTACCTCATCACCCCGGATGAAGCGTTCCAGCACAAATATGTCGAGGGCGACGCATCCTGGTTCTGATTGCCCCAAGTGATGGTACTGGAGAGGAAAATTCCATGAAGGCCGTTCTCCCCGCCCTAGCGCGCGCTTTGCTGGAGCCGCGTCTGCCAGCGGGGCTGGACGTGACCTGGGTCATGACGCGCGAGGAAGCGACGACCGCAATGGCCGATGCCGAAATCGGCTGGGTCGACCTCTATCCCCACGGGCTGACCCCGGAAGCCGTGGCGGCGGGCGCATCGCTCAAATGGCTGTTCACCGCGATCGCCGGGGTCGAGTCGCTCGATTTGCCGACACTCGCCGCGCGCGGGACGGTGGTCACCAACGGTGCCGGCATCAATGCCATCGCGGTTGCCGAATATGCCGTGCTCGGCATTCTTGCCGCCGCTAAGCGCTTCGACAGGGTGGTGCGCAGCGCCGACCGCCACGAATGGCCCGATTATGCGCCGGGGCGCCTCGAACTGTTCGACACAGCCGCGCTGATCGTCGGCTATGGTGCGATCGGGCGCTTGATCGGCGAACGGCTGGCCGCCTTCGGTGTCGCGGTCACGGGGGTAACCCGCTCGGGCCAGGGCGGCACGCTGACGCCCGATGCGTGGAAAGCGCGGCTCGGCGATTTCGACTGGGTGGTCCTCGCCGCCCCCTCGACCGACGCGACCAAGACGCTGATCGGCGCGGACGAGCTCGCCGCGATGAAACCCGACGCCTGGCTCATCAACATCGCGCGCGGCGACATGGTCGATCAGGACGCGCTGCTCGAAGCGCTGACCAAAAAGACGATCGCCGGGGCGTTCCTCGACACCGTCACGCCCGAGCCGCTGCCCGCCGACCACCCCTTATGGTCCGCGCCCAACACGATCCACAGCATGCACCTGTCGGGCCGCAGCCAGACCAAAATGTTCCAGCGCGCCGCCGCCTTGTTCCTGCGCAACCTCGATGCATTCCTGGCGGGCAAGCCAATGGAGAATGTCGTGGATTTGGGGGCTGGGTATTAAGGGGCCTGATTCATAGCGTCAGGAAGAAATTGCCCAATAGCGGTCGCGACAATAACGTGCTTAGTCGCACCGATGCGCCATTGGACCACCCGCTTTATTGTACTCGCTACGCTTGCGGCGACGACACTGCTCGGCGGTTGCCATCGGCCCGTTTCTAATTTAGCGACGTTGCAGACGGTTGAAACCGAAGCCAGATTATTGATGGCGACACACCCCGCCGAGTCTTCGCGGTATTATACCCAAGTTCCGCAGAACCAATGGCCTGCTGCCATCGCGAGCCTTCACCCAGAGAGCGTGACGGTCCATACGTGGGGCGTCGATGTCCTTATCAAATCCTATTTCGACGGAGGATGGGGCTATCACGTTGCCAAGCAACGCCGTGATCTGCCGATGCTCGGTGAATGCTATTCAGCGGTCAGCAAGGGCGTGTTCTGGCATGGTCCATGTTGATAAATTCGACGACCGCTTCCCACCAACTCGCGACACGGCCGCCCCGCCGCACCCGCCCAGTTGCGGTCGGTAGCCATGACGGATAATCTGGATTTGGTAGATGTATATTAAAGGGGCGTCGAATGACTTGGCGTAGAGCCGCGTTGCTAGCGATTATCCCGTGGGTAATCCTCGTCGCGACGATATTTGCCTACCATGTCTGGGATGGGATGCAGGCATATTATGGCTGGCAAAATTATGCGTGGCGCATGACCCAAGTTGCCATCGTACTCTACGCAGGTTGCACATGGGCGCTTCGTTCCAGCCGCCCATACACCCCGAAGGTGCGCACTACTCCATAGGTGCGATACGTGGAACGGCAGCTTCCCACCAATCCCTCTCGCCCCACTTCATCCCAAATCCCAATTTACCCCGTCCAGGAAAATTCCCGCTTGCCGCACTTACCCCAATTGGGTAATGGGCCGCCCATGACGACGATGGCCGGCCTCAAGATCAAGCACTTTCGCGAAGAGCGCGCGCTCAGCCGGGCGGCGTTCGGGGCGTGGTACGGCGCACCCGGCTCCACCGTCCAGGGCTGGGAAGAAGAGGGCAAGCGCGCCAGCGGCCCGGTCGTCAATCAGATCGCGGCCAATGGCATCGCCACCCATGCCGATTGGTACATTTCGATTCGCACGGAGAATGACATGAGCAGTTGGGCCCCCGATAGCTGGACGCGCGCCGATGCCCGCCAGATGCCCACTTATCCCGACGCGGCGGCGCTGGACGCGGCGACCGACACGCTCGCCAGCTTCCCGCCTTTGGTGTTTGCGGGCGAAGCGCGCAACCTCACCGCGGATCTCGCGCGCGTCGCCGAGGGCAAGGCATTCCTGCTGCAAGGCGGGGATTGCGCCGAGAGCTTTGCCGAGCACAGCGCCAACACCATCCGCGACACCTTCCGCGTCATTCTGCAAATGGCGGTGGTGCTGACCTTCGCGTCGAAGCTGCCGACGGTGAAGCTGGGCCGCATGGCGGGGCAATTCGCCAAGCCGCGCTCGTCCGATGTCGAAGTGCAGAACGGCGTGGAATTGCCCGCCTATCGTGGTGACATCGTCAACGATATCGAGTTCACGCCCGAAGGTCGCCTGCCCGATCCGCAGCGGATGATCCGCGCGTACAGCCAGTCGGCGGCGACGCTCAATCTGCTGCGTGCCTTTGCTGGCGGCGGCTATGCTAATCTCGCGCAAGTGCATCGCTGGACGCTCGATTATATGGGCCGCAGCCCGTGGGCCAAGAAATATGCCGAAACCGCCGATCGTATCGGCGAAGCACTCGACTTCATGGCGGCGTGCGGGATCAGCCCCGAAACCGTCCCGCAACTGGCGCAGACGCGCTTCTACACCAGCCATGAGGCGCTGCTGCTGCGCTACGAACAGGCGCTGACGCGGCAGGATTCGCTGACGGGTGACTGGTACGACACCAGCGCGCACTTCCTGTGGATCGGCGATCGCACGCGCTTCGAAGGCAGCGCGCATGTCGAATATCTGCGCGGCATCGGCAATCCGATCGGCATGAAGTGCGGCCCGAGCCTTGAGCCCGACGCGCTGTTGCGCCTGCTCGACACGCTCAACCCCAACCGCGTGCCCGGCCGCATGACGCTGATTACGCGCTATGGCCATGATAAGATCGAGGCGGGCCTGCCCAAATTGGTGCGCGCGGTGCTGCGCGAAGGGCATCCGGTGGTGTGGAGCTGCGATCCGATGCACGGCAATACGGTGAAGGCAGCGACGGGCTATAAGACGCGCCCGTTCGACCGCATCCTGGCCGAAGTGCGCGGCTTCTTTGCGGTTCACCGCGCGGAAGGCTCAATCGCGGGCGGTATTCATGCCGAGATGACCGGGCAGAATGTCACCGAATGCACCGGCGGCGCGGTCGACGTGACCGAGCAATCGCTCGCCGATCGCTATCACACGCATTGCGATCCGCGGCTCAACGCGGGCCAGTCGATCGAGCTCGCTTTCCTGCTTGCGGAAATGCTGAACGTGGAAATGGCGGAACGGCGGCGCGCGGCGGCGTGAGCCCCCGCGCGCTCCGCGCCCGTTAAAGCGCGCTGCGTCCCTGAAGCAGGCGCACCACCACCACGACGACGATGGTCCACAGCATCGGAAATCCTCCCATTACGCCACTCCGCAGATGCAGGCGGTATCGGCTAGGGAAACGCCCGCTCGCCGGGCAGGTTCCGCCGACATGGCACGTCGCTTGACGCAAGGGAACGGGATCGGTAAGGCCGCTCCTCCGCCTCACGGCCCCTTCGTCTAGCGGTTAGGACGTCGCCCTCTCACGGCGAAAGCACGAGTTCGATTCTCGTAGGGGTCACCATAGCAATCAGCTGTGGCGTTTTTACGCGCGTTCTCAGTGACTTAGGGTTCGATCGCTCCTTTTGCCTTTAAACGCCTCTTCTGCCTCCATCATAAACATCTGAAATCACTGTATTTTTCTGGGTGAGCAGTTCGATTCCTGTAAGTCCCTTGTAGATAATCCTTCCTACGGATTTTCCTTGGGATGCACGCGCCCTCCCCTGGCAAAATGATGTGTATGAGGCTGATCGTTCGCCTCGTGCGCTACAATCTCAGCCATGGTTATGAACCGAATTGGCATCACATTCACCCATCTACCGTCAGCTCTTGGCGTTGTTTTATCTTCCCGAGGAATCGCCGCACTCTTCGTAAAAGCAAAGTGACCCATCTGGTTTTTGCCCGCAATAGGTAGGGCACTCTAGTGCCGACGCATGCACTATAGAGCCCAAATCGGCATTGAGATGCCGGTGACGCACCAGAATTGCTGAGCGCCTACCATGCCTGACAACGCCCCCTTTCGGCCACGCTGTCAATCGGGGTCCAAAAAGAGACCCCCTTCGTCGAGCGGCGTGACGGTTATGATGGGCGCACCATTCGCGCTGTTTGCGGCGTAGGGCGGGCGTAGCCCGACCGGAGCGCAACCAGCGCGAAGCGTTCTCTGTCGGATGCTCCCGGCGTCAGCTGCGGTGCTTGAAGCGCCAGCTGTCGTTGCCGGTTTCGACGATGGCCACGCAGCAGGGATCCACTGCAAGGGACCCAGGATTCGGCCGTCATCGAGTATTTCTCGAAACATTTCGCACCGAAGGCATGACAGATCGCGCCGATTTGTCGCGTAGCAGAGGAATGAATGACCAAGGATCTCGGGGAAGCCTCATAAACGTTGCAAAAGGCTCTTGATGGAAATCATGCAAAACTCGATCGCCCATGAGGTTTGAACCGGCGTAAGTTGGGGCTGCGGGGCGGCACCTGCGCCGTGCGCGTCTGGATTGCGGACGTCTGCGAAGAAACGTTTCAGCATCTCCGCTTCCCACGGCTCGATAAACCGACCGTTTCGTGCACTGACCAGTGTATCGATCACGTTTGCCGCTCCGCGTTCGCGACCTGTAAGCCAGCCCTTCTGGCCGCTAATGATCTTCACCGTACTTTCGAGAGCGCGCGCGGCGTAAAGTGCGGGATTGGGGCCACCATTGTCGCGAAGTGCGAGGGCTTGTTGCATGTCAGTTCGGACATTATCCCAGCGAGCATCGACGATGAGATCCCAGAAGGGGTCATGGACGGCCTGTTCCACGGCCGGACCATCCGACGGGTCGAACCTGCCATTGCGATAGATGAGGCGTAGTGACTGGGCCTGGAGCATGTCGGAGATTGTCGCCGCGACTGGCGCCAGGCGCGGCCCGAACCGCGGCTCAGCCGCACACAGGAGTAACTCGAGGAAACTCAATCGCTCGACGGCGGGCTGGCGCCGGTTTGTCAGATAGTTGAGCGCGTCCTCGGCGTAGCAGTCATCATCGTCGATGATGTGGCGCGTGTATGAGAATAAGGCCTGGCGTCCCAACGCCATCGCCGCGGCATCATGTGCTTCGATGACGATCTCGTTCATCGCGCTAAAGCGCATGAAGTTGTAGCCTGACATCAACGGCTCGAACACGGCGCGCTTCATCAGCACCGCTGCGGACGAGAGAAAACGCTCGATCGCGTCGGCGGGGGAACCGGAAAAAGGGTCGATCCCGCGAACCCGGTTGGCAAAACAGCTAGTCTCGAACTGCAATTGAATGCTCCGGTCGGTTGGTCGGGCAACTTCTGGGCGGTTTGAACGGTCAGGCTGCATCTGGCGGATGAAGCCGGAGTTCCAGCGCCTGGTGATAGTCGTCGATCTCGTGCTGGAGTATGTCATCCGCAGTGCCGAGCAGTGCGGCGAGCCTGTTCCAATAGCCTATGTCGGCGTCGCTATGCCCGCCGCCGAGAAGAGCGTCGACAAGATACCTCCGCATGCGCCCGATCTCACCGCCATCGTCATGAAGATCGCGGATCGCGCGGATCGTGACCTCATGGAGCGTCTCGATGACACCGGGATCGATGCGCTGGGAATTGACCACGGTAGCCAGAACGCTGCCGAGCGCGAGCGCAGCCGCGTGCGGGATCGTGCCCGGAAACCGCTCTCGCTCCGGAAAATTGCGATGCGGCGACTGGTCGGGCAAATGCTCGAAAAGCGAAACCCAGCCTTTCAGGTGCTGGACGAGTTCATAGAGCAAGCGGGCCGCGCGGATCGGAAATTCCGCGGTTCGGTCGATCCCCTCTGACCTGCCCCCCGTTGGTTCCCTCGATCTGATGTAGAGTCTGCCCGCTGGAAGGAGCAGACGAATGAGGAAGAGCCGTTTCACCGAGGAACAGATCATCGGGATGATCAAGGAGCAGGAAGCCGG
>NZ_JBAZTL010000010.1:0-68552 GCF_041661885.1 Sphingomonas sp.
TCGCCAAGATCGCCGACAACTGGCCCGCTGCCCGCTGGGATGAACTCATGCCGTGGAACTGGCGACCAGATCAGCAACCGATCGCCGAAGCCGCCTGATCTGCGGCCTCCAGCCCACGCTTACGTCGTACTCGCCCGGCTGGAGCAGCACCGGCATTCGATCGTGGACAGGCCGGATCGCCTCGTTGCAGTCGGTCATGACGCCCGAATAGACGTCGCCCCATTCCGCGCTCTGCCGCCATAGGCCAGCCCAGGCGAAGATCGGTTGCCCGTTCACGCTGAACCACGTTCGGGTTTTGGCACCCTTCGGCCCCTCGGCCTCGGCGAAGCCGGTGAGCGGGATCAGGCAGCGCCATTCGGGTTTGCGAGCGAGGCCGATCCACATGTTCTTGCTGACATCGGCAATGTTGTTGACGGGCTTAGGCTTCGATTCCGGTTTCATGCCTTTCAAACGCAGCGGAAAGCCCCACGTCATCGACTGGATGATGCGCGCGCCGTCCTGTTCGCGCACCACCAAGCCCGGCGAGCCCGGATAGCTTTCTTCAGGCGCGTTGAATTGCTGGACCGGCGCCGAAACACCGAAATGTGCGGCAACTTCGGCGGCGCTTTTTCGGACGGTGTAGAGATTGCACATGGCGGCATCCTATCACGGGATTGCCGAAACGCACTCGTTCAGAGAAGCGCCATCTGCGGCTGGAGCATCGGCGGTAGCTTGCCGCTTTTCCAGCGATCCTGCGTGTTGAGGATCGTCATCCGGTCGGCTGCGGTCGGCGGCCGGAACTGGAACGCGATCACATCCTGGATCGAACCGTGAAGCCAATGGTCGTATTCATCGCGTGCAAGCAGCGTGGGCATGCGGTCGTTGTAGGGCTCGACGAGCACGTTCGCGGTCATCGTCATGCCGGCGAAGACCGGGCCGAACTCGGGCGTGTTGCGGCAGAACCCGGCCCAGGCCACCAGGGGCTCACCGGCGACCGAGAACCATGTCCGGGTCTTTTCGCCGGGATCGCCGTCAGGATTCGCGAAATGGCTGACCGGGATCAGGCAGCGATAACGTGGATCGACGACGATATGCTCCCACATCGGATTGGTGAGATCGGCTACCAGGCCGAGCCGACCGGGTGGATCGCCGCGCAAGCGCATCTCGCGGGTAAGCCGAGGAAAGCCCCAGCTCATGTTCTTCAGCAGGCGGTGCCCATTGTTCTCGAGCACGACCAAGCCGGGATTGCCCTCGATTATTTCTGTCGGCACCGCGATCGGCGTCGGCACGTCTGCGCAAAAATCAGCGGCAATATCCGCTGCGCTTGCCATCACTGTATAGAGCCTAGACATGCGGCCCAAGCCTTTCGTACCGACTCGATCGACAGACTGATATCACGGAACAAAGGTCGAACAAAACATTTCGCAGGCTTGGCCTCGATCTATCGCTCGGCGTCGCGCGGCATAGAGCCCAATCCCTTCTCCAATGCCTCTTCTACCGTCGTGTTCTTCTCAGCGGCTCGCGCTGCGGAAGCGGCGAGCCATTTTAGGGTCGCGGGGTCTGCCAAGAAAAGGAAGGCAGTTCGCAGGTCTCCATCCATCGCACGGTAGCGGGTGATCACTTCGATCTCGTCGTCGCTGAGATCGAAGACATGGGCTTGGTATTCGTCTTCCTCCCGCTCGCGACGCAGGTCGCTGTGTTCGGGAATGTTCTGGCGTTCCCAATCCGACCGGTCTTCGAAAGGAACCTGGTGGTGTTTGATCGCCAGCGGGATCCAGTACATCCAATCGGGGATATGCTGACCTTCGCGCTCGAACCGTGCAGCACGCTTTTCGGTGGCCCTGTCGAAGCGGTCTCCTCCGCCGGGACCGGTATAGAGGTCGCTGTTGACGGCGCACGCGAAGAACGCCTTTGCCACATCTTTGTGCGACCATCCGAGCAGGCGACGCTGTTCTACAAGCCAGGTTCTGGCCTGCAAGGGTGTCTCCCATTCGGGGCCGGGCAACATCGCCCAACGATCTGCAAGCGTATCGCTGGTCATGTCCGCAACGCACTCCTTCTCCGAGCAAACCTACTATCGTTTTCGACCAGCCGCTGCCAGCATCCGCCCGTTGCAGGGATGCCGATGAGCTGCCGGGCGCTAGTTACCGAAAGTCGCGCGGCTTGACCTTGATACCCTCGGTCTGCTGGCCCGGAATGATCCCCGAGCCCAGCCTCAGGTCGGGGATGTAGATGTCGCGCGGCGGGCGCCCGAGCGTGCGCTCAGCGGGATCGCGCGGATCAGGGCCGACCGGGTTCTTCGCCACGTCGGCGCGGCTGGTCCGATAGATGTCGGCGACGTCGCTGCGATTGCCGACGCTGGCGAGCAGCGACGACAGATCGTCCAGCCGCTGCGCGATGACATGGATCACGTCGCCCTCGCGCTGGACCTGGCCGCGCACCCCCATCATCGAGGCACCAAGCACGGTTCGACGGTTGGCCTCGAACACCTTGGTCCAGACCACGAGATTGGCAACCTCGGTCTCGTCCTCAAGGGTGATGAACATGACGCCCTTGGCGGAACCCGGCTTTTGACGAACCAGCACGATCCCCGCAAGTTCGACATAGCGTCCGTCCCGAACCGTCTGCAGTTCCGCGCATGTGATCATCCGCCGCGCCTTCAGTTCGTCGCGCAGGAAGGCGAGCGGATGCGCGCGCAGGCTCAGCCCGGAGGCGCGATAGTCCTCAACCACTTCGGCACCATCGCCCATCGGCGCCAGCAGCACGGTCGGCTCGATCGCCTCCTGCCGCAGCTTGCCGTCGCGCTCGTCGGCGGCGGCGAACAGCGGCAGCGCCGCATCGCCAAGCCCCTTGACGTCCCACAGACCCTGGCGCCGGCTCGCGCCCAGCGAGGCAAAGCCGTCAGCATCGCCGATACGGTCGAGCGCGCCGCGGCCGACGCCGGCGCGGCGCTGGACCTCCTCGACGCTCGCGTAAGGATCATCGCCGCGCGCGGTGACGATCGCGGCGGCATCCGCGTTCGACAGGTCGCGCGCCATCCGCAGCCCGAGCCTCACCGCCTTGTAGCGCCCGTTGCTCGCTTCGAGCGTGCAGTCCCACCGGCTCGAATTGACATCGATCGGGCGAATTTCGACGCCGTGCCGGCGCGCGTCGCGGACGATCTGCGCGGGCGCGTAGAACCCCATCGGCTGGGCATTGAGCAGGGCCGCGCAGAACGCATCGGGATGATGGCATTTCATCCACGACGAGGCATAGGCGATCAGCGCGAAGCTCGCCGCGTGGCTTTCGGGGAAACCGTACGAGCCGAACCCCTCGATCTGCTTGAAGGTCTTTTCGGCAAATTCGCGTTCGTAGCCGCGCGTCACCATGCCCTCGATCAGCTTGTCGCGGAAATGCGATACGCCGCCGGTCAACTTGAACGTCGCCATCGCGCGGCGCAGCAGATCAGCCTCGCTCGCGGTGAACCCTGCGCACTCGATCGCGACGCGCATCGCCTGCTCCTGAAACAGTGGCACGCCGAGCGTCTTTTCGAGCACGCGGCGCAGATCGGGAGTCGGATAGGTCACTTCCTCCTGGCCGTTGCGGCGGCGGCGATAGGGATGGACCATGTCGCCCTGGATTGGCCCCGGACGGACGATTGCGACCTGGATGACGAGATCGTAGAAGGTGCGCGGCGCCATCAGCGGGATCGACGCCATCTGCGCGCGGCTCTCGATCTGGAACACGCCGAGCGTGTCGGCCTTGCGGATCATCGCGTAGGTTGCAGGGTCTTCAGCGGGGATCGTCGCAAGATCGACCTTCAGCCCCTTGTCGGTTTCGAGAAACTCGAACGCGCGGCGCATGCACGACAGCATCCCGAGCGCGAGCACATCGACCTTCATGAACCCGAGCGCGTCGATGTCGTCCTTGTCCCATTCGATGACCTGGCGGTCCTCCATCGCCGCAGGGTCGATCGGCACCAGTTCGTCGAGCCGGTCGCGGGTGAGCACGAATCCGCCCGGATGCTGCGACAGGTGGCGCGGCGTGTTGATCAGCATCCGCGCCAGTTCGAGCGTCAGCGCGAGACGCCGATCGCCGAGATCCATGTTGAGCTCGGCGGCGTGCTTCTCCTCGACCCCCTCGCGGCTCCAGCCCCACACCGAGGATGCAAGGCCGGCGGTGGCATCCTCGGACAGGCCGAGGGCCTTGCCGACCTCGCGCACTGCGCCGCGCGCGCGATAGCGGGTCACGACGGCGGTCAGCGCGCTCCGCGTCCGACCGTAGGTTTCGTAAATCCACTGGATCACTTCCTCGCGGCGCTCATGCTCGAAATCGACGTCGATGTCGGGCGGTTCGCGGCGCTCGGCCGAGACGAACCGCTCGAACAGCAGTTCGGAACGGACCGGATCGATCGAGGTGATCCCGAGCACATAGCAGACCGCCGAATTGGCCGCCGAGCCGCGCCCCTGGCACAGGATGTCCCTGCTCCGCGCGAACGCGACGATCGAATGGACCGTGAGGAAGTAGGGCGCGTAATCGAGCTGGGCGATCAGCCGAAGTTCGTGTTCGAGTTGTACGCAGACCTTGCCCTCAAGACCCTCCGGGTAGCGCTCGGGCGCCTTCTCCCAGGTCAGCCGTTCGAGTTCCTGCTGCGGCGTCCGGCCCGCCACCCGGATTTCGTCGGGATACTGGTATTTGAGCTCGTCGAGGCTGAACGTGCAGCGCGCCGCCATCTCGACACTGCGCGCGACCGGGCTCGTATCCTTCAGGTAGCGCCCGAACAATCGCTCCATTTCGGAGGCATGCTTGAGGTGACGGTCGGCGATACGTTCGCGCCGGTCGCCGAGCTGGTCGATCGTGCATTTCTCGCGGATGCAGGTGACGACATCCTGCAGCAGGCGACGATCGGGAGAATGATAAAGCACATCGCCCGTTGCGACCGTGGGGACCCGCGCCGATGCCGCGATCGCCGCGAGGTCGCGCAGCCGCACGGCATCGCGCGGATGGCGGCGGATCGACAGCGCTAGATAGGCGCGGTCGCCGAAGATGCGCCGGGTCCGCGCGATCCCAGCTTCGGTGGTCGCATCGGCGCGATCCGGCGCGAGCATCGCGATCAGCCCGTCATTCCACTCCTCGACGTCGGACCAATCGAGATGGCAGGCGCCCTTGCCGGCGCGTCCCTTGCCGACGCTGAGCAGACGGCACATCCGGCTGTAGGCGGCCCGGTCGGTCGGATAGACCAGCAGCGCAGTCCCGTCGGTCAGATCGAGCCGGCAGCCGACGATCGCGCGCACGCCGGTGGTCTTTTCGGCATCCCAGGCGCGGACGATCCCGGCTACCGAATTGCGATCGACGATGCCGAGCGCGGGCAGTCCGAGCAGGGCGGCCGCAGCGAACAGCTCCTCGGGCGACGAAGCACCGCGCAGGAAGCTGAAATGGGTCGTGACCTGAAGCTCGACATAGCCGACATCGCCGCATTCCGCGCGACCCGGCATCAGGCAAACGCGCCGTGGATGAACCAGCGCATCGTCCCGGTCGCCGGGTTCTCGCCGTCGCCGATGCGGAACAGCCAATAGCGGCCACCACCGGTCGTCTCGACCTGAAAATAGTCGCGCACGGCGTAGGGCCGTTCGGCCTCCAGTCCGGCGTCGCGCCACCATTCGCCGTGAAGGCGTTCGGGACCATCGGCCTGGGTCACGCGAAACCGCTTGCGCCGCCAGATGAACATCGCCGGCGGATGGTCCGGCAGCATGGCGGTCACGTCGATCGGCTCGGGGTTGCCGAGCATCCGGCACGGGCGCGGCAGATCGGCGTTCCATGCCGCGCCGCAACCTGCCGACAATGCCGCCGTCGCCTTCACCGACCGCTCGGGCATTGCGCTCGGCTCGGGTGTCGTACGGTAAAGATGCCGCTGCCCGAGTCGGTTGGCGAGCGCATCGACCAGCGCGTCGAGGTCGGGGCCACGCCGGGTAACGCTCTCCAGCCCATTTCCCTGTCGCGCGCCGAGCGGTTCGACCAATGGCGCCACCAGCGTCATTGCCTCGATGCCGTGACCGGGATCGATCGTCTCGATCTTCGCCGCCAGCAGCTTGGCGAGATGATGCGGATCGCGCGAAGGCGCCGCGGTGCCGACCCGGATCGCCTGATTGTGCCCGTCGACCCGGTGGAAATGACAATCGAGCCGGCGCGCGCCTTTGCCTATCCGCACAAGCTGCTCTGCGAGATCGGCGGCGAGATCGTCGATGACCTGGGCAAACGCCTCTGCGGTGACGAGCGGCTCCATGAAGCCGCGCCGGCAGCGCGGCTGCGCCTCGGGAAAGATCGGCTCGACCGGTTCGGCCGCGCTGCCGAGTGCTTGGTCGAGCCGACGGTGGAGCGTGCGACCGAACCGCTTGGCGAGCGGGCCGCGCGGTGTGCCGATCAACTGCTCGATCCGGTCGAACCCGAGCTTTCGCAGACCCTCGACCACGCCCGGTTCGAGCCGAAGTGCACCGACCGGCAGCAGCGCCATTGCCTTGCGGGTGTCGCCGGGCTCGATCGTCACCGGCCGCCCGGCGGGGACATGCCGCGCGACGGCATGTGCGCACCCGGCGGTGTCGGCGACGGCGATCTGCGCGGTCAGCCCGAACGCTGCGAGACGGCGGTGCAGATCCTTGATCAGCGCGCGCTCGGTGTCGAACAAGGAGGCGCAGCCGGTGATGTCGAGCCACAGACCATCGGGTGGATTGGGCGCGACGATCGGCGCGTAGCGCTGGCCCGTCCATAGAGCGAGGCGGCGGAGCCCTTCGAGATCGGCCTCCGGATCGGCGTCGATCACGTCGAGTCCGTCGGCGAACGACCGCGCCTTGGTGACGGTCATTCCCGGCGCGATGCCCAATGCGCGAGCGCCGGCATCGACCGACGCGACGATGCGCCGGCCATGATCGGGGATGGCAGTGACGAGCGCGACCGCTTCGGTACGACCGTCAGGCGGCGGCTTGGCGGTCTTCCGCCGCATCCGGTCGGTCGACCAGTGCGGTAGATAGACCGATACGACCCTGCGCATCGCACCCCTCCACGATCCATTGACGCGGCTCGCCCCCGCGCACCCGCTCCAGCGCGACTTGCCAGCGAGGCCGCCCCAGACTCGGAATGCCCAGAGGTTCGCTGGGCGCCGCGGCGATCCGCCATCGCGTTGTCGCAGCCGTGCCCTCCGCCGCCATTGCGGGGTTGGACGCGCGCCGAAACACGAACGCGGTGACCCCCGAACTTTCGGCGGCGAGCTGCAGCCGCTTGGACGCGGTCGTCGAGTATTTGGTAACCTCACCGACGACGCCGGCCAGACCGGCATGGCGCAGACACTCCTCCATCGCGAGCAGCACATTCGTATCGCTGCCCGCTTCGACATGGATCACGCGGTCGGGATGCAGTCCCGCGAGATGCAGCGCTGGGGCAAACAGATCGCGCCAGCGCAGACACCAGAAGACCGGCCCTTCGATGCGCGCGAGGATGCCGGCGAGGAAGATCGTGGCGCTGGCGTCATCAGCCAAGTCGGGACTGCCGGCAACCTCATGCAGCACGCCCGCCGCCAGACCACCGCCCGGCAGGTGACTGTCGAGCGCCTTGACGCCGAACGGGACCGCCGCGTGCCGGGCAGCCGTTCCCTCGACCTCGGCGATGCGGGCGCGCAATTCGGCAAGGACAGAAGATTGGCGCATGTCATCGAATAGACTCAGGGACGGTTGATTCGTTCCCTATCTGTTCCACAATCGCGCCGCGTGTCAATCGCCGGCCATGCGGATCGTCCACATGCCGATCCTAAAAAGCCTCTTCCCCCATATATATTTCGATGCTAGTCGAAATATCGAATCAAAGGAGAAATCGGCATGAAGCGCCTCCATTTGCACGTCAGCGTTCCGGACATCGACCAAGCGATCGGATTCTACACCACCCTGTTCGACACACCTCCGACGGTGACGAAGGACGACTATGCGAAGTGGATGCTCGAAGACCCGCGCGTCAATCTCGCGATCTCGTCGCGCGGGCGTTCGGCGGGGATCGATCATGTCGGCGTGCAGGTCGACAGCGCCGAGGAACTTGCCGAACTCGCGACACGGCTGAAGGCTGCCGGATCGACGACTTTCGATCAGGAAGCGACGACGTGCTGCTATGCGAAATCGGACAAGAGCTGGGTGACGGACACCGCCGGCGTGCGCTGGGAAACCTTCTTCACCCACGGCGAGGCGACGGCCTATGGCGAGGACGAGGTCATCCCCGACGCTTCGAGCGCCTACTGCGCCCCACCGCCGAACGCCAGCGCGGCGTGCTGCTGATGCACCTGCCAGCTGCACTCGAAGCGCTGTCGGCGCTGGCCCACGCCAGCCGTCTCGCGGTGTTCCGCCTGCTCGTACGCGCGGGCGAGGGCGGCCTGCCCGCAGGCGAGATCGCACGCGAGGTCGGCGCGCTCCCGAACACGCTCTCGACGCACCTGACGATCCTCGGTCACGCCGGCCTGGTTCGATCACAGCGTCATGGACGGTCAATCGTCTACTCCGCCGATTACGAGCGAATGCGCGACCTGCTCGGCTTTCTCATCGCAGACTGCTGCGGCGGGCGGCCTGAAATCTGCGGGTCGCTGGCAGACATGGCGCTCGAAGCCGACTGCTGCACGCGGTGATCGCATCCTGCCGAGCCGATGACCCCGCCTTTTATGACGCTCTGCGCGGCGCCGGGTTGCCCGTCGGCGATCTCTACGGCCCCGCGCAGCGCTACTTCGTCATGTCCGAGGCCAACCGACCGGTCGCGTTCGGCGGGATCGCCGGCGACGGCACCGATCGCCTGCTTCGTTCGCTGGTCGTCGTCCAGACCGCGCGCGGCATCGGGATGGGAAGCCGGATGATCGCGGCACTGATCGATGAGGCGCGCCGCGACGGCGCCACGAGGCTGTGGCTTCTGACGACCGACGCCGCCGACTTCTTCGCCGGAAATGGATGGCGCGTGGCCGATCGCGCCGACGCGCCTCCGGCGATCGCGACGGCGCCCCAGTTCGTGTCACTCTGCCCCGCCACGGCGACACTGCTGGTGCGCGAGCTCGCAGAATGACCCTTGCTCGCCGGATCGCAGCCGAGTTCGCCGGGACAGCTTTGCTCCTCGCCATCGTCGTCGGGTCTGGAATCATGGGAGCGCGGCTTGCCGCAGGAAACGATGCCATTGCGCTGCTCGGCAACACAATCGCGACCGGCGCAGGCCTCGTCGTGCTGATTCACATGTTCGATCCGGTGTCCGGCGCGCACTTCAATCCTGCGGTGACACTAACCGTCCTGCTCAAGCGCGAGACGACGGCGCGAACCGCGGTATTTTACGTCGTCGCGCAGCTCGCGGGAGCGATAATCGGTGTCTGGGCGGCACATGCGATGTTCGCCGAACCAATCCTCCAGATTTCGGCCAAGGCGCGCGACGGCGTGTCGCAGAGCTTCGCCGAATGCGTAGCGACATTCGGCCTGATCGGTACGATCCTCAGCACCCAGCGCGCCCGGCCCGACTTCACTCCCATTGCAGTGGGTCTCTACATCACCGCTGCGTACTGGTTCACCGCATCGACGTCGTTCGCCAACCCGGCCGTGACCGTTGCCCGCAGCCTGTCGAATACCTTTACCGGGATCGCTCCCGCGTCGGTCGCGGGCTTCATCGCGGGACAGCTGGCCGGCACACTCGCCGCCGTGGCGTTCTTCGGCTGGCTCCTGAAAGAGGAGACGCGAACGTGACCAATGCTTTCCCGATCACGATCTACCACAATCCCGATTGCGGCACGTCGCGCAACGCGCTCGCGATGATTGAAGCAGCCGGATACGCGCCAACGATCGTGGAATATCTCAAGGTCGGCTGGACTCGACATCGGCTCGACGAGATCCTCGCAGCGATCGGTGCGACGCCGCGCGACATCCTTCGCGAAAAGGGAACGCCTGCCGCAGAACTCGGTCTGCTCGAACCGTCGGTTGGCGACGACGCGGTGATCGAGGCGATGATTGCACACCCGATTCTCGTGAATCGGCCGATCGTGATGACGCCGAAGGGTGTCGCACTATGCCGACCATCGGAGGCCGTTCTGCCACTGCTGGAACGCGCAGTTACCAGCTTCACGAAAGAGGACGGCGAAATCGTCAGCCCCTGACGTCTCGTCATGTCCGTCCATGCCGGCGACGCATCCATTGCACCGACGCTTTGAGCGCGTCTTGGCCGGTGCGTCGTGCGCGACCGGCTCCGCCAAGCGATTGATGACCGACCGGCCGTGAGCGATGCGGCCGTTCAAGCCACCTCCAGCAAGGCGTCCATCACCGGACAGCGGGGAACGTCACCGCCCTCGCAGCGATCCGACACGTTGGCCAGCGTCCGCTCGAGTCGAGCCAGATCCCTGATCTTGATCCTTACGTCTTCGAGGTGGCGCCGGGTAAGCGCCAACACGTCCCCGCACGTATATTCATGTGAATCCGCGAGGCTGAGGAGGCTGCGCAGTTCCTCGACCGAAAAACCGAGCTCGCGGCCCCGCAGAATGAACCCGAGCCGGGCCTGATCGCCGGGAGAATAGACCCGGTGCCCGCTGTTGGTTCGGTCGGGCGCCGCAAGAAGCGCGATATTCTCATAGTATCGGATCGTCTCGATGTTGCACCCGAAACGCTTGGCAAGCGCACCGCGCTTGAGAGAATGGTCGGCGGCAGCGAATGGCATCGAAATTAGCCCTTGAACCTGTAGCTACTACAGGAACTACATGGTGATGAGGCCGAAATCGAGAGCAAAGCATGATGGCGAAGGCAGGAATGGACGTCGAGCGTTCGAAGCCGCGCCGTGACGGCAAGAATTCGAGCGGCTGGCTTGCCGCAGGCGGCGTGGCCGGCGCGGTGCTGGCGTCGTCTTGCTGCATCGTTCCGCTTGTGCTCGTCACGCTGGGCGTGTCGGGCGCCTGGATCGGCAGCCTCACCGCGCTCGAACCCTACAAACCCTGTTTCGTGGTCGTGACGCTGGTCTTTCTCGCGGGCGGCTTCTGGCATGTCTATTTTCGAAGCAAGCCGGACTGCGTCGATGGCAGTTACTGCGCTCGTCCCGAATCCAGCCTTATCACCCAGGCGGCGCTTTGGGGCGCGACGATTCTCGTCCTGCTCGCCATGACGCTGCAATGGTGGGCACCCCTGTTTTACTAGGAGAACCGATATGAGACGCCACCTGACCATCGCCCTTGCTGGCCTCGCCAGTATTGCGGGCTTCACCGCCATCATCGTCGCGCCGACCGGTGCAGCCATTGCCGCGCCGGCGAGCGAGCAGACCAAGACGTTCGCGATCAAGAACATGACCTGCCCAACCTGCCCGATCACCGTGAAGACCGCGATGAGCAGGGTTACCGGCGTCAAGCTGGTCAAGATCGACTTCGCCGCGAAGACCGCGACGGTCACCTACGACGCCGCGATCGCGACGCCCGCGAAGATCGCCGCCGCATCGACCGATGTCGGCTATCCGGCACAGCTTCAAGGCGGCTGATTATCCGATTGAGCAACTGAGCGGACGAAGGGCCTTTCATGGAATTGCAATCCTCCCTGACGTGCCCGCAGTGCGGACACGTCGAGACCGAGACGATGCCAACCAACGCTTGCCAGTTTTTCTATGACTGCAAGGGCTGTGGCGTGGTGCTTCGCCCGCTCGCGGGCGATTGCTGCGTGTTCTGCTCCTACGGCACAATTCCCTGTCCGCCGATCCAGGAGGCACGCGCCACCGGAACCGCGCCCTGCTGTCAGGTCGGCGCGTCGCCGTGATGCGATCGTTCGACCTGATCGTGCTCGGCGTCGGCATGGCGGCGGTAAGCGCGGCGGAGAAATGTGCTGCAGCGGGTTGGTCCGTCGCGGTGGTCGACGAGCTGCCCTATGGCGGGACATGTGCGCTGCGAGGGTGCGACCCGAAGAAGCTCCTCCGCCGGGGCGCCGAGATCATCAACGACGCTCGATTGATGCGCGGCAAGGGCGTCGATGATGATGGCATCAGAATCAACTGGCCGGACCTGGTCGCGTTCAAGCGCAGCTTCACCGACAAGATTCCCAAGCGGATAGAAAGCGGCCTCGACGAAAAAGGCATCGCGACCTTTCATGGCCAAGCGCGCTTTCTCAACGAGAACACGGTCGAGATCGACGGGCAGGGCCGCCTGCAAGGCCGCTACGTTCTGATCGCGACCGGCGCGGAGCCAAGACCGCTTGCGATGGCTGGCGCCGAACATGTAATCGACAATGCCGCCTTCATGGACCTCGACCACCTTCCCCGGCGCATCCTGTTTATCGGTGGCGGGTATATTTCGTTCGAGTTCGCGCATCTCGCGATCCGCGCGGGCAGCAGCATCGGCATTGTCGACCATGGCGGGCGACCGCTCAAGGGTTTCGACCCCGATCTCGTCGAGCGACTGCTTAAGCACAGCCGCAAACTCGGCATCGACGTGCTGCTGGATACCGAGCTCCAGTCGATCGAGCGCGGCGCGGAAGGGTATTCGGTACGGACAAGATCGGGTGCCGGCACGGCGGAACTGACGTTCGATCTGGTCGTCCACGGCGCCGGCAGAATCCCGTCGATCGATCGTCTGGGCCTCGCCGCCGCGGGGATCGAGCGGACGATCGCCGGCATCCGAGTGAACGAGCACCTGCAAAGTGTCTCCAACCCGGCCGTCTATGCCGCCGGTGATGCCGCCGATACGCCGGGGCCGCGACTGACGCCGGTCGCCGTGTTCGAAGGCAAGGTCGCGGCGTCGAACATGCTCAAGGGCAATCATGCCGAGCCGGATTACCGCGGGGTTCCCAGCGTCGTCTTCACGATTCCCGAACTCGCCCGCGTCGGGATGCTCGAAGCCGAGGCGCGAGACGCGGGGCACGACGTGCGCGTCGTTCTCAACGATACGGGCGAGTGGTTTTCCAATTTCCGTGTCGGCGAGTCGTGCGCCGCCACGAAGATCATCGTCGACGCAAAGGCCGATACCATTCTTGGCGCCCACCTGCTGGGTCCGGGCTATGCCGAGCTGATCAATTATTGCGGCCTCGCCATTCGCCTCGGACTGAAGACCGGCGACTTGAAGAAGATGGTCGCCGCCTATCCCACCGTGACGTCCGATCTCGGTTCGATCCTGTGATGCCGACATAGCTGGCCGCTGCGAGGGATCAGGATTAAATTGCCGATCTCCGCCGGGGCAAGGGCCTGCATCGGAAAACATCCGGCACCCTGAGCGAGGATCATCCTATCGTCGGACCGGCTCGCCCGCGCCCTAGCGACCAGCTCACGCCTGCATCCCGGAGAATGCCGGACACCGGCTTGCCCACCCGCGCCTCCAGCACCGGCCGCCACGGCACCAGCGTGAAATCGCGCGACCGCTCAATCACCGCGAACCGGCCGCTCGCAAGATCGACCCGGCGACGATAGAGGCCGTCGATCCGGGCGCCGGGCGCGCTCTCGCCAAACGGCAGCGCCAGTTCATCTGACAGCTGCCCCGCGACGCGCAGCAGTTCGCGCCGCTGGAGCACGGCAAGCAGATCCGGCCGGTAGGCCGCCGCGCCGGCCCTATCCTCGGCCAGCCCTTGCGATATTAGCCATTGCCCGCGGCGCACCTGAGCGGCCTGAACTTCGTGACCGAACCCCGCGTCCCGAATGGGCGTCGGCGCGCCGGCCAGGGCTTCGCGGTCGAGCCAGGTCGCTGCGTCGGCATCGACCAGCCTGTCCAGTGGCAAGGCCGACAGCAATTCGACCGCGACGGGCCGGTCACGCAGCATCGCCTTCTCGTGTGCCGCGACGCGGTCGAGATGGTCGGGCGCGACCGTCCAGGCGCCGGCCGGATCGCGCACCACGCCGGCGCCCGCCCGACGCAGACTTTCGAGCCTGCGGACGTGGGTTTCGGCAAAGTCCTGCGTGGCTGTCGGATCGTGACGGAGGTGCGCGTCGATATCGTAGCGGCCGCCATTGGCGGCAGCGACCGCGGCAACGGTGCGATCGACCGCTCGTTCTGCGATGCGTCGCGGCTCGATCCGCACGATTGCGCCGGCCGGCGTCGGCTCGGTCGCGCCGCCCTTGCCGATCGCGACATAGTGGCTGCGGCCGTCGGTCGCATCGACGATCAGGTAATGCCGGTCGGCATGCTCGTCGGCGAGTCCGCGCGCGATCACGCGACCGACCAGCGGCGCGGCACTCTCCGAAGCCGGATCGTAGATCGCCTGATCGGTGGCGGGCCGATCGATCACGGCGCGCGTGAACGCACGCTGCATCGTGCGGATGATATCGCCTCGCTCGCCCATCGCCTTCAGCGTGGCGTCGAGGTCGGGCGCGAGACGCCAGCGGCCCGCGCCGATCGGCTCGGCCAGGCCGAGCCGCGCGAGCTTGGACAGCCTGCCGCTGCGCAGCGTCTGTTCGAGCGCGGTCGGCCCGTCCGCTGCGACCGCGCGATCGGTGCCGATCCCGCGCAGCAGCGCGCGGTCGATCGAGGTCCGCCGTTCCTGCTCGACTTCGGCGCGCAACGCCTGCTCGATCTCACGCACCGAGCGCGGGCCGAGATCGATATCGACCAGCTCAGCCGCGCGCTCGCGCATCCCGCTGGTCAGATAGTCGCGCGCGATAACCAGATCGGCGCCGAGGTGATCCTTCCCCCGCACGACGATGTGCGTGTGGGGATGACCGGTGTTGAAGTGATCGACCGCGACCCAGTCGAGCTTCGTCCCGAGGTCTTCCTCGACTCGTTGCATCAGCCGCCGGGTCAGCGGCTTTAGGTCGTCATAGTCGGCGCCATCCTCTGGCGAGACGATGAAGCGGAACTGGTGGCGGTCGCCGCTCGCCCGCTCGCGGAATGCCTTGCCGTCCAGGGCATCGGCATCGGAACCGTAGAGCGCGCCCGGCTGACCCTCGCGCGTGGTTCCGTCGCGCTGGAGATAGCGCAAGTGCGCGGCAGCGCCCGCCAGTCCTTTGCCTGCGAGCTTGACGATGCTCGCCTTGATGATGACGCGGCGCCGCGCGTAGGCAGCGGTTCCGCCGCGGCTGGCGAGCATCCGGCCGATGCCCGCACCACGGCCGATCCGGCTGCCCGAAAAGCCCTTCCGGTTGCCGAGCATCGCCGCCCCGCCACGCGCTAGATTGGCGGCGGCGAGCACGCGGCCGAGATAGGTGCGCGCGCCTCCGCGGTGGCGGATGCGCCCGAGGCGCGGTTCGAACTCGTTCTCTTCGGCCATGGCATCGTGTCTCGGGCATGTGCGCGCATCGACCATGGCGCGATCGCGGTATCGTGAAAACCGGTGCCGGCCAGAACGGCGGAAGTCTGCGCCTCATGCTCCGAACGGCACCCCCGAGCGAACGGGTGCCTGCGCCGTTCGGTGCCTTCGGGGTCGGCGAGATCGCCCTTCCGGAGCATCGACACGGCCGATTATTGTCCGAAATATGTCTACAGATTTCGGACATGACAGACCTTGAGCTTTGTCCGAAATCTGTATACATATTTCGGACATGACCGACCTCAAGCCAGACATCAAAGGCACGATCCAGCGTCGCATGCGCGACGATCCCAAACGCAAGGTCTGGATCGTTTCCGACTTCATCGACCTCGGCGCGCGTGACGCGGTCGACAAGGCGTTGCAGCGCCTCGCCAGCGCGGGCGACATCCGCCGCATCGATCGCGGCCTCTATGACCGACCGAGCCGCAACCGGCTGACCCAGAGCGACAACCCGCCCGATCCGCGCGCCGTGATCGACGCAATCGTGCGCCGCGACCAGATCCGTATCCTCGTCGACGGGATGACCGCGGCGAATGACCTCGGACTGACCAACGCCGTTCCGGCGAAGATCGTCGTGCATACCGACGCCAGACTGAAACGCATTAAACTCGGCAAGCTGGAGATCACCTTCAAGCTCACCGCAGCGAGCAAGCTGCATTGGGCCGGGCGCCCGGCAATGCGCATCGTCCAGGCGCTTCACTGGCTGCGCGATACCGGCATGAACGACGACGCCGCCGTCGGCACGCGCTGGAAGCTGCATTCGGTGATCGACAAGGACTCGACCGGTGCGATCCGCGCCGATCTGCTCGACGGTCTCGCCACGCTCCCGACATGGATGCAGGACTTTCTCAAGCCGATCCTCTAGGCTGCGGTCGATGAACCCCGCCTTCGACGAAGTCATTTCGGCAGACGACGACACCAGGGCCGGGCTGTTCACGACGACGGCACAACGCCTCGGCACGACGCCGCAGAATACCGAAAAGGACTTCTGGGTATGCTGGGTGCTCGACGCCCTCTTCAACGGTCGCGCCGAGGGTCCGAGATTGCTGTTCAAGGGCGGCACGTCGCTGTCGAAGGGATTCGGGCTGATCAGCCGCTTTTCCGAAGACATTGATGTCACGGTGTTTCGCGACGATCTCGGCCAGGCCCATTCGATCGAGGAACTGGCCGGATTGAGCGGCAAGAAACGCAAGGGGGCGCTCGCTGCGATCAAGGCAGCCTGCGAGGCGTACATCACCGGTCCGCTGCTTGCCGATCTGAGCGCCATCGCCGTCCAGGCCTGCAAACGAAACGGGCTTCCCGCGACCGCGCTCGAAATCCTTCGCCACCCGAAGGACGACCAGACCCTCCTGGTGCGATATCCGGCGGCGACGCCGTCCGACAGCTACGTCGACCAGCAGGTCAAGATCGAGTCGGGCGCGAAGTCGGCGCTCGACCCGAATTCGCTGTGCACCATCCGGCCGTATGTCGATGACGATGCGCCGGGCCTCGACCTCGCCGTGCCAGGCATCACCGTGGTCGATGCGGAACGCACCTTCTGGGACAAAGTCGTCATCCTGCACGGACAGCGGCAGTGGTTCATCAATCGCGGCGAACTGCAGGGCGGCGGCAACCGGGTGTCGAGACACTATTACGACGTCCATACGCTGATGGCATCGGACGAGGGCAAGCGCGCCATGGACGACCCGGCACTGGGTCGGGATTGCGTCGCGCATGCGCGCATGTTCTTCGACAGAAAGCCCTACAACCTCGCCATCGCCGAACCGCCCACGTTCACGCTGGTGCCCGAGGGCGAGATGCACGACGTGCTCCGACGCGATTATGGCGCCATGTCGGCGATGATATTCGGCACCCCGCCACGCTTCGATGCGGTCATCGAAAGCGTCGCCGGGCTCGAGGAAGTCGTGAACCGCGTCTAGCGTTTGCCGTCTGGCGGAACCGTCCACACCGGTCGCGCCGCGCCGACCAGTCGAAAGGCGATCCTCCGATCGACCGTGATCGCCGATCGGCTCGCTCGACCCATCGGCGGCAAATGACAAACCCTAAAGGTCGAAATCTTCCTCGTAGAGACCGTCCTCGCAGCGTTCGGGGCGAAACTTCGGCAGCTCCGGGCGCGGCCCGAATTTGTGACCTATGTGATACTGCACTTCGCCGGGCTTTCGCACGACATGCGCGTCGAGCACCGGCGAAGTCGTGCGATGACGGTCGATCAACGCGTCGGCGCTGCGATCACGCGCGAAGGCCAGTCGATAGGCATATCGCGCGATCGTGCGATTGATCGCGCGCACGCGGGCCGGGTCGCGTAGCGGACGAAAGCGGACGGCGTGACCGACGCGCACCAGGGCCGTTGATCCCCGCAGAACGTGGCGGGTCGACACCGGAAAAAGCAGTTCGATCCTGGTATTGTCGATGTACGGATGGCGGATGCCCGGATCGGTCGGATCGTAATAGGCCACCGGGTTGTCGGACGAGATGAAATCGACGCCGGTTTCGTTGCAGAGGATCTCGAACCCGAGCCGGCGCGTCAGGTCGCCGAACCGCCGCATGTCGGCGCCCATCGTGCCGAGCGTGCGCGAGCGCTCGACCGTCACCTCGACCGTGTCCAATTCGTCCTCATAGCGCCGCAGCTTGGCAGGCAGCTTGCCGAGCTCGGCGAAGACCTTGAGACTGGTGCGTGTCTCGAGCGCCATCAGCGCCTCCTGATAATCGCGCGCCGCCGGCACGCGCGCGCGCAGCATCGTCGCCATCGTGTAGAGCGTTGTGAGATCGCCCGGTGCGAACCGCCGCGCGTCGAGGCCCGCCATGACCATCGGCCAATGGCTCTCCGTCCGACCGAACAATTCCTCGAAAGAATTATTGTCGCGCGTGCCGTCCGGACGGACCTGGCTGTAATAGTAATTCTCGAACCCGGTTTCCTCGGGGCGGACATGCAGCGGCGTGCCGGCCTGATCGGCGTGATAGACGTACAATCTGCCATCCTCGCCGGTCCACGATTTGAGATACGTGACCGGTACGAAATGATGCCGCTTGCGCGCCGGGGCGATGCCGTCTCGCGTCATTCGATCGTTGCCCCTCCTTCCTGCCGATCACCACCGGTGCGCTACCGGATCTGGAGAGCCTGTGGTGCCGACGCAACCCGCGGAAAACCGCCACTTCTTTCTGATCCGACACCGGCAGCGTCGCGCCGGTGTCGTCGGATCTCCCGAAAAACGATGTGCAGACAGTGACTTGCGACACGACCGGTGCCGCAGCTTTATCTTGCCTTACGCCCCCCTCCCGA
The DNA here is from genome assembly GCF_041661885.1 of Sphingomonas sp. Taxonomy (GTDB): domain Bacteria; phylum Pseudomonadota; class Alphaproteobacteria; order Sphingomonadales; family Sphingomonadaceae; genus Sphingomonas. The sequence goes on from NZ_JBAZTL010000010.1 coordinate 18,487, forward strand.
TCTCACCGCCCAATCCCCTTCTTCGACCATCTCAGCCACTTCCTCATTCCCGTGGACGAGCCGAGGCAAAGAAGGCCGGGACGCGATGCTGTCCGCACCACGTCCCGGCCTCACTTCCAGAGATCAATGTGCCCTGGCCATCGCCTCCGACGCCGCCTTCCGACTGCGAAACTCGCGGCATCCGAGCATCCCGTGCGCGTTGCCGTCGCCATCCACGATCATCGTCGCCGCGAACCATTGGCGGTCCAGCCGCCCGCAGATCGCCACCCGATCGAGCCAGAAGTCATCCGCATCCTCGCTGTCGTAGGCCCCGAGCCAGCGCTCCTCGATCCGCACATCCCAGCGAAAATCCGCATCCTCCGCGGCCAGGAAATGCTGCGCCAGACCTTCGCCCGCGCCCCGTCCAAACTCGATTTCGAGCCCCGCGATCAACGTAGCCAGCACGCGATCCGACGCTGCCGAAATGGGTTGAAACATCGTCATGTAAGCCTCCATCCGATTGCTGCCCCCATCATCGAGGACAGCCCTCGTCCGGCGGTCGGCGGGGCGTCTGTCAGGGCTGCCGGAGCGCAGCGCAGGCACCGCGAAGCGGCGGTGGAGGAACCGATTTTGTTGCGTCGAAAACAAACAGACTCGGCTGCGCAGCAGCCTCCGGTTCGCAGCAAAATTGGAGGCGCCGCCGGCCTTGCACAGGCGTTCCGCCGGCCGCCATGCTCGGACGACCCGAGACGAGCCCCTCCCACCTCACCACGGTGAACCGACGCTGGAAGTACCGATCTGCGCTGCTCTGATCATCCGATCCGGCGGCGCCTTCGCTTTGAATACGAAGCGGAATTTGCTATTGTTCAGACCGCTCATCGGCGGAGGCAGGAGGGCACAATGCAGGGTAGATCGATCGTCGTCGCGCTGGTCCTGCTGGCCGTTGGCTTCGCGGCCGGGTTCATGCTGCGGCCCGTTCTCGCGCCGACGCGATCAGCGGCAATGGCCGATGGTTACGCTCCCGCTGCCGCCGTGCCGGCCCCGCGCGGCACGCAATACTTCGCCGCCAATCTCGACGAGGCCCGGACCATCATCGCAGGCTGCCGGGAAGGATCGGTGCGCGGGGACGAATGCGCTCATGCCAGCGAAGCGGTCATCACGGCGGACAGCCGCGAGCGCACGAGTAAGTTCATCGGTAGCCGACCGCGCTAGCGCCTGCACCCTGCTATTGGCCGGGGCGGGCCGACGACAGCGGGACGAACAGCCCCGGTGGCGGCGCTGGCGCAGCGGCTGCGTCGGTGGAGCGCGCCGCGGTCGCCAGCGTGACGAACAGGCCAGCGACTGGACGTACGGCATCCGGGTTCCCTCGCTCCGGCGTGCTTCCCGACACGCTGGTCAGATAGGCCCGCGTTTCGCCGGGGAGCGCCGCCCTGCCGGCCAGATAGTCGGCGTAGCGCCCCGGCCCGGCATTGTACGCGGCGAATAGGCCGGGATAACCGAACCGGTCGTACATTGCCCGCAGATAGGCCGTGCCGGCGACGATGTTGTCGTGCGGATCGTAGGGATTGCTACCGAGCGCATAGGCGGCGCGCAGTTCCGCCCAGGTCGCGGGCATCAGCTGCATCAGCCCCATCGCGCCCGCGCGACTGGTGATCGGCCGCCCGCCCAGCGTCGTCCGGCCCGCGCTCTCCGCCTGCATGACGTGCTCGATCCACGCCACCGGAACACCGAACCGGGTTGATGCCTCGATGATGTAAGGGCGCCAGTCGGCGACCGATTCCGCGTGCGCCGGGGCCGCCGCGAACAGCGCTACCGCGACGGCGATCGCCTTCAGCGCAGCCATAATGGCGTCGCCTTGCCGATCACGTCTGTCCTGCGGCTTGGCCCGAAATAGCGCCCGTCGAACGACGCCGGCGCATCGTTCAGCAGCAGCAGCGCACCGCGACCGAGTGTCGTGCAGCCGTGCCACCACGGCATCGGGCGACCGGCGCGGTCGCGCAGAAGACGGTCGGCTATGTGCCTGCCGTCGACCGAGATCGCAGTTCCGATCGCGCACACCCGGTCGCCGGCGACGGCGCGCACCCGCTTCACCAGCGGCACGTTTGCGGGCAGGTAATGCCGCGCGGCGGCGAGCGCGCGCGGTGCCGGCGGCGCCCAGGCGACCACCATGTCGCCGCGCGCCAGCGGCGCGTCGGGGCTGACGGCGTAGAGTCCCAGCGGGGCGCTCGCGCTGGCGTTCCAGATCAGGCGCGGCAGCGGTGGCCGGGCGATCGTCAATTCCACCAGCGCGATCCCGGCGGCGGCGACGGCGCAGCGGCGACGCAGCCGGTTGCGCCGCAGGCGCGCGGCGCGAAGCGCATCGCGCTGGACCGCGGCGTGCGCGAACAGAGGCAGGTTTTGTGGCGGGATACCGGGCGGATCGCGGCGGTCAGTCATGACGCCCGCCGCTGCTGCGCGCCACCGACCAGGCCTCGATATCGTCGATATGATAGCGCCAGGTCCGGCCGTGGCGGCGGCCGAGCGGGGCGCGGCCGGCGGCGCGCAGTGCGCGCAGCGTGCTCTCGGCGATGCCGAGATGAAACGCGGTCTGCTTGGTGGTGAGATAGGGACAGGTGGCGCGCGCGGCCTGCGCGCGGATTGCGGTGTCGTCCATGTTCGGGTCCGGTCAAACGCGGTGCCCGATTGCGCCGCGACGCGCTCGACTTGGACGCCGCGCGCCGGGTCCGGCAGGGTCGCAAAACGCTATACGCGATTCCGACCCCCCCCTCTGCCGTCCGACCGCCACGCCAACGAAGCGGCCCCCGCGCCCGATCGGGCGCGGAGGCCGCCGCGGTCAGTCGGCGGGGTTCCAGATGATCGCGAAGGCGTCGTCGTCGTCCTGCCCGGCGGCGCGGCCGAGATTGGCGTAGAGCCGGCGCGGACCGAACTCGGGTGCGGCGAGGCTCAGCGACACATAGTCGTTGCCGGACGATTCGCTGCGGCGGTTCCACCCGGCCCCGAGCTCGACCCCGCCCGACAGGACGCGATAGTCCGGCTGGGTGTCGCCCGACTTGCGGGTGTTCGGCACGATTTCGACATCGGCGCGGATCGACAGGGTCTTGAGCTGGCCCTTGAAGCCGTTTCCGTTGCGGCTGACATATCCGATGGCTGGCATTGTTCGTCTCCTTGGAAGTCGCCCGAACCGTTTCCGGACGATGGCGCGACCGGGGGGACGGCCGAACCGCGCGCGCGAACCGTGAGGCCGAAGCGCAGCGGAGGACCGGAGCGGCGGGCTGATTTGAGAGCGAAGCGGCCGCGAGGAGACCGCCAACGGCGGTCGGGGAAATCAGTTCGTCCGCGATGGTTTCGCGCGGGCGGTGGCTGTCCAGGTCATGCGCTCAGGAGCCGGGACGGGTTGCGCGCGAACCGAAGAACGCGGCAATTGCCGGGCGGATTGGCGGCCCCCGAAGGTATCGGGAAGGGGCAGGATCGTCGCTAATCGCCCCGCTCGCACGTCGCCGTTCCCGCTTTCGCGAGAGGCCGTTGTCGGGACAGATCGCCGCTGGCGCGGGGCGCTCGGGACGGGCAGAACGGCAGGGAAAGGTTTGGTCTTCGATGGTTCGCACGCCCCGCCTCGCCGCGATCGCCGCGCTGCTGCTGATCGCCGCCGCCCCCGGCGAGGAGGCGCGCGTGCGCTACGTGACCGATGGCGACACCTTCCGGCTGACCAGCGGCGAGCGCATCCGAATCGCGGGGATCGATGCACCGGAGACTCACGCCGACCAGGCCAGGTGCCGCTCGGAAATCGCTCTCGGCGAGGCGGCGGCGGCGCGCGCACGCGCCCTGCTCGATGGTCGCGACGTGACGATCGTGCGCGTCGGCCGGAGCTACAATCGAACCGTCGCCAAGGTGATGCTGAACGGCCGCGATCTCGCGACAATTCTCGTCGCGGATGGAGTCGCTCGATGGTGGCCGCGCTTTGCACCCAAGCCCGATTGGTGCGCCGGTGCGCCCGATCGACGTCGCGGGTGACGGCCTTGCTCGATCCCGTCCGCGCCTTCGTTGCGCGGCTTGCGCCCCATCCGGTATGCGACGGCTGTATCGCCGAGCGTCTCAATCTGACGACGCCGCAACGTGCCAATCAGGAAACGCGGCTCCTTGCCGGCAACGAAGGGTTCGAGCGGCGTCGCGACATCTGCTCACTCTGCTACGGCGAAAAGATGGTCATACGTCTGCGCGTTTGAAGCAAAGTGGACGGCCGCGCGGCGTCATGCTCGGCGTGGTCGCGCAATCAGGATTGTCACCAGCGGCTTGCGCGCTTGTGCTCACGCCGGGTGACTGAGCCCGCGCGCCCTATCGTCGCTCAAAACACCTGAGCTATGCAGCAATGATGAAAACCGACTTTGACGATAGAAACCGCACCGGCCACGCCGCGCTACGCCTCGTCGTCGCGATCGTCGCACTGCTCAACCTCGCCTATTTCGGGGTTGAGTTCGCGGTCGCATTGCGGATCGGATCGGTCTCGCTGTTCGCCGATTCGGTCGATTTTCTCGAAGACACGTCGGTCAATCTGCTGATCCTGGTCGCGTTGAACTGGACCGCGCGCAATCGCGCGCGGCTCGGCATGGCGCTGGCCGCGATCCTGCTCATACCGGGTCTGGCGACATTGTGGACCGCCTGGAACAAGGTCGCCGCGCCGGTCGCGCCCGACCCCTTCGCGCTGTCGCTCACCGGCTTGGGCGCGCTTGGTGTCAATCTGTTCTGCGCGCTCATGCTGGCGCGATTCCGGCATCGCGGTGGGAGCCTGACCCGAGCGGCGTTCCTGTCGGCGCGCAACGACGCCTTCGCCAATCTCGCGATCATCGGCGCGGCGATGGTCACCGCGTACGTCTGGCGTGCCGCGTGGCCGGACCTGATTGTCGGCCTCGGCATCGCGGCGATGAACGTCGATGCCGCGCGCGAGGTGTGGAGCGCGGCGCGGCGCGAGCATCGCGCTGCCGCATAGCTGGCGGCGGGCACCCCGATGACCGCCGCGCCGCGCGGGGGGGGCTGCCTCGGAGGCGTGTGCGCGGCGTCGATTCCCTGCGCCGCTACCGCTCTGCCCGCCGTCTCGCCAGCGGATGGCGGAGCCACGCCAGGGCGATCAGCGGCACGCCGATCGCGGCCGGCAGGATCCAGTAGGCGAAGGCGGGAAGCTCCTTCCACAGCGGCAGCGCCTTGCCGTTGTCGACATAGAATGCGGTCAGCATGACGATGTACGAGACGCCCATCGCGGCGAGATGGAGCCGGGGCCGACGACGCAGGCGCCGCCCTGCCCAGGCCGAGGCGAAGGCGAGCGTGCCGAGCAGGAACAGCGGATAATCCTCCGCCCAGCGCATGACCGCAAGCGCCGCCATCGTGGCGCAGAGGCCGGAAAGGCACCAGAAATAGACCTTGCCCCATGATGCGTGGCGGCCCCGGCCTTTCCTGCTCAGCATCGCCAGCAGCCCGGTGACGACGGCGGCCAGACCGAACCCGATATGCACGACCATGATGGCCAGAAAGATCGGATCGGTGGAGGGCACCGGCAGGCCGATGATGCTGGTCGTCCCCGTCATCCGGCGAACCTACGCCAAAATGCCCGACTCGTCAGGCCGCGCCGAATCCGCTCGCCACAAGGGGGTCGCGCGGATCGCCGCCGCGCCGCGCCGGCCCGGCTACGAGACGGGCGCGACGCCGCGTCAGCCGGTCGGGCGAAGCGGCGGGACGACGAAGTCGGCGGCGGCGAAATGCGCGATTACGGCACCGTAGCTGCCGAGCCGCTCGACGTCGGCGCGGCCGATCACCACGCGCTCCTGCTCGTCGGCGTCGAACGACAGCAGGTCGCCCGAACCGTCGAACACGATGATCTCGGGCGACCATTCGCAGCCATAGCCGCCCGACCAGCGCACGAATGGCAGCGCCAGATCGAGGCACAATGCTTCGAGATCGTCGAGCCGTCCCCACGCGACTTCGTGGGCAAACAGCCGCAGCGGCTCGCCGTCGGGCAGCTGCGCGGCGTCGAAGCGGGGACCGTCCCATTCGATGGACAAGCCCTCGTCGGCGACGGCCGCGACGAAGCGGTCGCGGTCGCTGGCGGCAAGCTCGCCGCCGATGGTGATCGATACCGAAACACGGTCGGCCATTGTCTTTCTCCTGTCAGTTCCCGCGCGCCCGAGCCCGGCCCCGCCAGGGGACGGGCGAGGGCGCGCGGCCGGATTTCGGGGGTCAGGGCAATCGCAAGCGGGCGGCGGCAACGCGCCGCCGCCCGTCCCGCGTCACGCCGCCAGCGCCTCGGCGTCACCCTCCGTTTCGTCGTTCCCGGCGTCGGGCAGCGCGGCCACGCTCGCCGGGGCGGCGGGGTCCGGCTCGTCGTCGCCGCCCGGCGCGGGGTCGGCGCGACGCTCGATCTCGCGCGCCGCCTCGACCAGCGCATGCGCCTTGACCGTGCCGACGCCGCCGCGCGGCGTATAGGCGGACGGCGGAAACGCCATCCACTTGGGCACCCACCCATCCACCTTGGCGCGACCGTTCGCACCCGCCAGATGGTCGGCGACGACCTTCTTCATCGTCTTGCCCTTCTCGCCCGCATTGGCGGCGGCGACCGTCTCGCCCGCCACCTCGGCGACGATGCGGGTCAGCACCTCCTTGTCGCGGATCAGCTCGAAGAAGGCGTCGTCGGCCTGCCAGTAGCGGGCCATGTCGACGCCGATCTGCACTCCGACCGCCTCGACGGCGGCGCTGCCCGCCATCAGGGTTTCGCCCATGACGATGGCGATCACCTCCATGACGCACCGGTCGGGGAGGTCGAGCAGGCGCAGGAACAGCCCGGCCAGCCCGTAATCGTCGCCATTGCCCTTGGTGACGGTCGGCGTGTCCTCGTCGAACCCGAGAACGCCAAGCACCGCGCGGCGCTTCTCGTCGAACGCGGCTTCGGCGGCGCACGTCTCGACGCTCTCGCGCACGTCTTCGTTGCGGGTCGATTGCTTCTCGATCCTGACGCTCCACAGCGGCGACCCGGCGATGGCGTGGGCGACCATCAAGCGCAGCGCGACGCCGGGCTGGCTGGCGAGCGCGGCGCGCACGGCGGCGTGGCGATGCAGGTCGATATAGGTCTGCATCGTGCTCGTCACCTCGGGGCGCGCCGCCTTCTGGCCGGTCCCGACTGCCTCGCCTTTGGCGATCCGCGCGGCTTCCTTGCGGCTGACATAGCCTTCGTGGACCGTCACCTCGCCGCGCGCCGATACGTCGAGATAGACGCGCCCGCCCTTGCGCTTGCCCGCGCGCTCATGCTCCCAATACTGGAAGTTCTCGGACGGCGGCACGATCACCGCATCGCTCCATCCCGCGTCGAGATAGTCGGCGCGCTTCGCGTCGATCGCGGCATTCTGCGCGGTCCAGAACGCATCGGCATCGGCGAAGAAGCGCTCCTCGGCGAACAGGTCGCCGACGATCTGGCCGTGGAACGCCTCCACGTCGAACAGCGCGACCTTGGTCGAGATCGCCGCGCCGCCGAACAGCCACGCCTTCAACTGGTGGCCGGTCGGAACATAGGCTTGCGAATCCTCGAACAGCGCCAGCCAAGCCTTTTGCTGGCTCTTGGTCGCCATCGTCAGGTGACGCACGGTGCCCGCGTCGATCTTCTCGTGCCGATAGAGGTCGCGGATGCGCGGCAGAAGGTTGCCGAGCGCGAGGATGCGCTTGACCGACAGGTCGGGCAATCCGAACGTCGCGGCGATCTCGTCGGGCTTGCGGCCTTCCTTGACCAGCCGGACGAAGCTTTCCCACTGCGTCACCTCGTCGGGGTCGAGCCGCGCCATGTTTTCGATCATCGAGGCTTCGACGGCGTCGGCGTCGTCGCCGGGTTCGAGGATCGCGCACGGTAGCGGGCCGTGGTCCAGCCCCTCGGCCAGTGCGATGCCGTTGGCGGTCCAGCGGCGCGCGCCCGCGACGATCTCGAAGGCGTCGGGTCCGCAATTGGGGCGCACGATCAGCGGCTGGATGACGCCGCGCGAGCGCACGGTCGGCAGTATGTCGGACACGTCGGGTGCCTTCTTGGCGTAGCGCATGTTGGTCTTGCTGACCGACAGCTTGTCTTGCGGGATAAAGTCGAGTTTCATGGGTCTTGCTCCTTGTGAGCGCCGGTCCCGCCTGTTTCTTGAAGGATGGACGGGACCGGTTTTCGGGTTGCGGCGGGAACGCGCCGCGCGTCAGCCGCTCCCTTGCGGAGGCGGAAGCTGGTCGGAATCGACGGACGGGTCGGGGCGCGGCGCGAGCCGCGCGAGCAATTGCGCCGCCCACAGGATCGACCCGGCGCGGCGCGCGGTGTCGGCCCAGACCGACAGCGGCACCGTGCTGGCGAAGCACAGGTCGCGCTCGATGGTCAGCCCGAACGGAAGCCGCAGCGCGGCGATCTCGCCGAGGCTGAAACTGCCGAGTTCGGGGCAGCCGAACCCGAGATCGGCGAGGCCGAACAAGGTGTCGCCGTCGCTGTCGAGTTCGGTCGCGAGCCATGTCGCCGCGCCGAGCGGATTGAAGAACTTGACGACCGGCGCGGGGTCCGGCTCGGTGGTGCCGTGCTGCATCGCGTCGTGATGGGCAACGGCATTGGCGCGGAGTCGCGCGCGCAGGTCGGGGGTGAGCAGGTCCATCGTCAGTCCTTCCTCAGCTGGAACAGGTCGAGCTGGTTGCGGGCGTTGAGGTCGAACAGCCCGAGGTCGCAGGGGCGCTGCGGCTTCTTCGGTTCGAGCGGCGCGGCGGCGCGCGCGGCCAACCGGTCGCGCGGCGTGATCGGGACGACGCCGGGGACCAGCGACTGCGGGCCGATGGGAGTCGGCTCGACCGCGAACGAGGCGCGGGCTTCGGTCACGCCGCCGCGCCCGCGCTGGCGGCGACATGCGCGCGGTGGCGGTCGAGCAGCCAGTCCGCCGCCTTGGTTGCCGCGCTCGCCGCGCGAAAGATCGCGCGATTGTCCGCGCGCAGCACGTCGAGCCACGACGCCAGATAGTCGGCATGGCGCACGGTCGGGACGATGCCGAGCGCGGCGCACAGGAACGCCGACCCCATTTCGGCAACCAGTTCCTCGCGCGCGTAATCCTTGGTGCCGAACGCGGTGACTTGTCTGCGGTCGAGCCGCGCGGGGTGGCCAGTGGCATGGGTCAGTTCGTGCAGCGCGGTGCGGTAATAGTTGATCTGGTCGAAGAACGCGGGCTGCGGCGGGACTGCCACGAAGTCGTGCGACGGGCTGTAGAACGCCTCGCCACCGCCGATGCGAAACGCGACGCCGCTCGCGGCGATGACGCTTTCGGCGACCGGCACGATCTCGCGGTCGGGGAGCGGGGCGGGGTCGGGCGCGAGGCCGGGGCGTAATCCCTCGCATTGCGCGACGTTGAACACGGTAAACCGTTTGAGAAATGGAATGGTCTTGGCGGCGTCGCCGGTTTCGACCGCGCGCGCCTTCTCGGCCTCGGGGACGAAGCGGTCGGCATAGACGACGGTCGTCCCGCGCTCGCCCTTCGCGACACTCCCGCCCGCCTCGAGCGCTTGGCGGAAGGTAAGCCACCCTTGCGACGGGAAGCCGTGCTCGATCACCGCCCCCCACAGGATCAGGACGTTGACGCCCGAATAGTGCCGCGCGGTAAGCGCGTTGCGCGGCAGACCGGGCGCGGTGCCGCCGGGTCGGCCCCACGGCTGCACCCACGGCACCCGCCCCGCTTCGAGTTCGCCGACGATCCGCGCGGTCACCTCGTCATAGAGATTGGCGCGAGGCTCCTGTGGCGCGTTGCGCCGGGGGCTGACGTTCGGAACGCGCGCGCCTTTCGCCACGCGGGAACGCCGCTTGCCACGCGCGGGTCGGCTGGTCGGGACAGGCACGGTTCGCCTCCATCGCCACCCAAAAACCGGCATGGCCTCCCCGGAAAGCGGGGGTGGGCGGCAAGAAGCGACCGGAGAGGCCCGCTTGAGCGGACCCGGCACCCGTATCCGGGGCCTCATCGCGTCAGCGATGGGGTGGGAGGGCCGCAACGCAGTGAAGGAGCCGGGCGCAGCCCGGCTTGCCGAGGACGCGGGCGGGCCTAGCCGGGAGCGCCGCTCACTCCCGCGCCTCCGGGAGAGGCACCACGACGCCGCCGCGCGCCGGCGCGGCGACTGTCAAACCGGCGGCAACGCCGCCCGAACAAGAACGGGCGCCCCGGCGGCGCGGGAGGGCAGGAGGTGCAGGGTCGGGCTTCGCAGGCCAGGACGGCAAGTGTCGTCTGCCTGCGAAACCGGGCGCACCGTCCCGAGCGCAAGCCGGAGCGCCCGCGGGGCCGCCATTGGGCGCCGCACCCTGTCCGGCCGCCAAGGGAACACACAAAGTATCGCTTTGTGGGGGCCTGCAGAGCGGTCCGGCAGTGTGCGTCCTCAGCCCCGCACGTCCAGGGTCAGCGTCATGCTGACCCCCGCCAGCCGATCGTCACCGCCAGGCCGAGACCCGCACCGCGGGGCTCGGTGGCGAGGCACGAGCCATGAGAGCGCGGCCGCGCGCGACCAGCGCGCGGGGCGGCGGACCGCAGCTACCGGCGAGGCATAGGCAACCCCTCGGCGGCGTGGTAGAACGCCCGCATCACCCGACCGCTTATGCAGGCGTCCCGTGACCGGGGGACATTCGTGCCTTCGCCTGCAAGCGCAAGGCTGACGATGACCTTCGACGATCTCCACGGCATTGCGAAAAGCTGAGCGGCATGCCCACCACTCTTCCGGTGCGGAACCTCGAAGAAGCGAATCTGCTCGCGCAGGCGATCGTCAACACGATCCCCGAGCCGTTCCTGGTGCTCGATGCCGATTTGCGCGTGCTCGAGGCGAGCCGGTCGTTCTACGAGATCTTCAAGGTCGATCCGGCGGAAACGCAGGGCTGCCTGCTCTACGCGCTCGGCCACGGGCAGTGGGATATTCCGGCGCTGCGCGTGCTGCTCGAGACGATCCTGCCCGATCGCGTCGCGATGGACGGGTTCGAGGTGGATCATGAATTCCCGGCGATCGGGCATCGCATCATGCTGCTCAACGCGCGCAAGGTTCTTTACGACGAGAGCGACACCATGGCGATCCTGCTCGCCTTTCGCGACGTCACCGAGCGCAGGGCGATCGAACACGAAAAGGCAGCGTTGCTCGAACGCTCCGAGGAGTTGCGGCGTCAGAACGAGGTGCTGCTCGAAGAGATGCGGCACCGTGTCGCCAATAGCCTTCAGATCATCGCGAGCATCCTGCTGCTCAAGGCGCGCGCGGTGTCGTCGGACGAAACTCGTTTCCATCTCCAGGATGCGCACCAGCGCGTGATGTCGGTCGCGGCCGTGCAGCAGCATCTCGACATGACCGACGGCATCGACCAGATCGAGGTTGGCATCTATCTCGACAAGCTGTGCGCCGGGCTCGGGACGTCGATGATCGGCGACGATCAGCCCGTCGTCATCACCGTCGCCTCCGATACCGGAATGATCCCGTCGGCCAAGGCAGTGAGCCTTGGCCTCATCGTCACCGAACTCATCATCAACGCGCTCAAATACGCCTTTCCCGACCATCGGGATCAGGCGGCGATCGCTGTCCGATACACGATCGACCAGGATGACTGGACGCTGATCGTCTCGGACAATGGCGTCGGCAAGGCGGCCGACAAGCCGCCGAAAGCGGATGGCGGTCTCGGCACGACGATCGTCGCGGCGCTGGCCAAGCAGCTCGATGCCCAGGTGACAATGGCGACCGGCCCAGCCGGTTTCGCGGTCACCGTCGCGCGCGTGGCCGCGGCGACACCGCTGCTGCGCGCCGCCTGAGCCGTTCGGTCGGCGACGAACGGGCTAAGGGCACGGTGTCGCTCATCTCTCCGTCAACCATGGATAATTTCCGGCCCAAACGCGTTGGGTGTGTGAATCAATGCCGGATCGTGATGAAACGATCGTGCGCCACGGGGGAATGAAGCGATTGACCGATGACGTGCGCATTCTCGTCGTCGAAGACGAAGCCCTGATTGCCGATCTTGTCATCTCCGGCCTTGAAGAAGCCCGCTATGGCGTTGCGACGGCGCAGGACGCCGAAGCCGCCATTGCCATGCTCGAGGAAGACGATGCCGCCTTGCGGGCGGTCGTCACCGACATAAACCTGGCGGCCGGCGGACTGACCGGATGGGACGTCGCCCGGCGCGCACGCGAACTGGTCGCCGATTTTCCGGTCATCTACATGTCGGGTGCGAGCACGAGTGAATGGACCGCGAACGGCGTCCCCAACAGCCTGATTATCGCCAAGCCCTTCGCCATCGGCCAGATCGTGACAGCGGTCTCGCAACTGCTGAACAAAGCGTCGGCGATCGTCCCGGACTAAACCAGCCGGGCGCGAAACCGGCAACTTGCAAACGGTCGCTAAGCGGCCAGCGTACGTCATCGACCCCGATTTTGCAGATCCCTTCAAGACTCGTCCGCGGGGTCTGGCGGCGCGCCGCGCAGCAATGACCGATAGCCGCCCTGCGCCATTACGGTGGCGTCACGGATCAGCCGGCGTGTCCGCGACCGAAGCGAATCCGAGGGACCGGACCATTCGGACGCCACGCGCTCGGCACCGAATAGCGCCTGTGCGATTTCCCGCTGGGTGGCACCGTCGGCGAGCGCATCGTGCACCCGCAGCAGTTCGATCCAGCGCTCGATCCGCCGATCATTGGGAAACAGCGACGCGGCAAAGCGGTGGTGGCGGCACAGGTGGAGCAGACGCCTCAGCGGGAGGATCTTGGTCACGGCACTGGCGATGCCGCGAAGGCGGTAGCTGAGGACGATCGGCGAATCGCCCGTAAGCGTGCCGGCTTCGAGGTCGAGCCGTATATGATGCCAGCCATCCGATAGCACGGCATGCTCGACCCCGCCCGGGTCGGCAACAATCGTCAGCCAGCGCGACAGTGCATTCGGATCAACCCCGTCGGGATCGCGACCGACCGTCGGAGTGGCAATGACGGTGAGCGTGCCGGGATCGACATCGGCGCGCCAGAGGATCCGGGCCTCGGGCGCGGCGAGGTCCGGGCATTCCGCGAAAGTGAATCCCCCATTGCGCGGGATCGTCGGTTGCCGCCCGGGCGCCGCGCGTCGCGGTGCTCGCACGGGTGTACCAGGCGACATAGCCGGGATCGCGCCGCAGCCATTCCCACATCAGTCCGGCCCGATCGATGCCGCGCAGCCGGGCATAATCGTCAGCGTGGCGCCAGTCTGGAGTCGAACGGAATGTCACTGCAAACCGCTCGTCCGACCACGAAGCAAAAAGCATCCATTTTGATTGAATCGGGCACCCCGATATATTTGCAATATATTGGACTCACCAAGGTCGCCGTGGCAGAATAGTGGCCCGTAAGCTGTTGTTAGGTTGCGGGTTTTCGGGAGTTGTTCGCCGACGGCGTGAGACCCCGCCGACGGACGCAAAAGGGTGATCGCGGGGAGTACGGCGACTTGAGACGTCGCCTGCGATCGGGTCGGTGCCCCATGGGCATGCGTTCGACCGCGCAGGCGTTCGTTGCGCGCGTCACTGCCGTTTCCAGTGCTGGCGATCTTGACGATGCGCTGCGTGCGATCACGCTCGACATGGGCTTTCAATATTATGCGCTGTCGCATCACGTCGATATTATTGCCGCAGGCGGCAAGGCGATCCGGGTGCACAACTACCCCGATCGCTGGGCGGACTATTACGATGCCAACGCGCTCGGCGTGTCCGACCCGGTCCACCGTGCCAGCCATGTGACGAGCGTCGGCTTTCGCTGGTCGCACATCCCGCAGATGATCCCGCTTACCGCCTGCGATCGCAAGGTCCTGCTGCTCGGCAGCGATCAGGGCATTGGCGACGGATATACGATTCCGGCCAACGTGCCCGGCGAGGCGCGTGGCTCGTGCTCGTTCGCCAACGAGGCCGGGCGGCCGATGCCGGATAGAATGCTGCCGCTGGCGCAACTGACCGGCGCATTCGCGTTCGAGGCGGCGCGCCGGTTGTGGTCGGTCCGGCAGTTCGAACTCGAGCCGGCGCAAACGCTGACCGACCGCCAGCGCGACTGTGCGCTGTGGGCCGCGCGCGGCAAGAGCGACTGGGAGACGAGCCGCATCCTCGGACTGAGCGAAGAAACCGTGGCGCGCCATATCAGGCAGGGCTGCGAGCGGTATGGGGTGAACAAGCGTACATTGCTGCTGATCCGGGCGTTGTTCGACGGAACCCTCACGTTCACCGATATCTTCCGCCGCTGATATACCCCTTTTCCGGTATATCGCCGGGCCCGCGAACTGGCCGACCCTTTGGCTGCCAAGCCAAGGAGTAAGCCATGCTTCACGTCGTGCAGAACGACGCCGTTCCACCGCCGGACGGAATCTTCCGGTCGATGTTCGCCGCGCGCAAGTCGGTATTCGTCGATCTCCTCAAATGGGACGTGCCGGTGCTCGACGGCCGATACGAGATCGACCAGTTCGACGACGAGCATGCGCGCTATCTGATCCTTGCCGATCGCGATGAGGGCCATCTCGGCTCCGCCCGCCTGCTGCCGACGACCCGACCGCACATCCTCGACAGCCTCTACGACATGCTGTGCGAGGGACCGCCGCCACGCGGCGACACAATCTTCGAGGTGACGCGGTTCTGTCTCGACCGCCGGCTGTGCGCCCCCGATCGTCGGGCGGTGCGCGATGCGCTGGTCGCGGCGCTGGCCGGCCATGCGCTCGATCACGGCATCGAGAGCTACACCGCGATCGCCGAGTTCGGCTGGTATCAGCAGATCCTCGCATTCGGCTGGCGCTGCGAGCCGCTCGGGCTGCCGTGTCTCGTCGATGGCAGGACGCTTGCCGCACTCCACATCTTCATCACGCCCGAGACGCCGGCGCTGCTCGCCGCCGCGGGCATCCGGGGCCGCCACGCGATCCTCGCCAACGAGCGCCTGGCCGCGGCCTGAACAGAGAAAGCACGACCATGATAATATCGACCCGAGACATCGATCGCTGGACCGGAGAATTGAGCCGCGAAGGCTGGTGCATCATCCCGGAAGCGTTGCCGCCGCAAACGATCGCGGCGCTCGACGCCGACCTCGCCAGCACCTTCGACCGCACGCCATTTTGCGAAGGCGGCTTCTACGGCGAGACGACCAAGCGGTTCGGCCGCCTGCTGTCGCGTTCCGACCAGACCGCCAGGCTCGTCCAGCACGAGACCATCCTCGGCGTCGTCGAACAGATCCTGTCGCCATGGTGCGACACGATCCAGCTCAACGTCACCCAGGCGATCGCGGTGCATCCCGGCGCCCCGGCGCAGTTGCCGCACCGCGACCAGAAGCGAGGTTCTCACGCCTCGGCGCCGTTCGACGCGGCGCAGGGCCAGAATAAACCGCGAACAATGATATGCAAGACTGCAGATGGCGATGACGGAACTGGCGGCTACTGCCGCGCGATCGAGACCAGCCGACCTGACTTGCCGTTCCAGTCGAACGAGAAGGCCACCCTGTCACCGATTGCGAAGCCGTCGAGCAATTTCAGCGGCGCCGAAAAGCTCATCGTCATCGCCGGCCAATGCAGTTCTTGTACGGGTCCGTGAGCGAAGGTAACCTTGCCAGCTACCGGATCGATTGCGGTGATTGTGCCGACGCCTTTTGCCCCCTCCACGACCTGGGCAGGCATAACGACGTTGCCGGTCGGCTGATCCGGAGCGGCGGCCGGTTTCCCGCACGCCGCCACGAGGAGCGCAAGCGCCAGTGCGGAAGTTGGTCGAAGATTCATGCAATGGCTCCTTCGGTCGCTGAAAATTTGTCTTCGGCCTTACGCCGGCGCATCAACAGATAGGCGGCGGGTATCACGAGCATCGACAGCAGCGGTGCCGTGAGCATACCGCCAATCATCGGCGCGGCGATGCGGCTCATCACCTCCGAGCCGGTGCCCGTGCCGAGAAGGATCGGCAGCAGGCCGGCGAGGATGACCGCGACCGTCATCGCTTTGGGTCGGACGCGCAGAAGTGCTCCCTCGCGAACCGCCGCCTCGACGTCGGCCGGGCCCGGGTCTGCGCCTCGATCGGCGAGCGCATGCTTCAGATAGATTAGCATCACTACGCCGAACTCCGCCGACACGCCGGCGAGCGCGATGAACCCGACGCCGGTCGCGACCGACTGGTCGTAGCCGAGCAGGTAGAGCAGCCACACGCCGCCGGTCAGCGCGAACGGCAGCGTGCCCATCACGAGCGCTGCTTCGTCGAGCCGCCGGAACGTCGCGCAGAGCAGCAGGAAGATGATCAACAGCGTCGCCGGCACGACGATCTTCAGCCGTTCGACCGCGCGCTGTAGGAACTCGAACTGGCCGGTGTAGCTGACGCTGATCCCTGGCGGCAGCTTCACCTTGGCAGCAATCGCTTGCTGGAGACTGCCGACGATGGTGGTCAGCGGTGCCCCCCGACCATCGATGTAGATCCAGGTGACCGGCCTACCGTTCTCGGTCCGCAGCATCGGCGGACCATCTTTGACGTTGACGTCGGCGACGGTGCCGAGCGTGACCTGCTGCAGCGACGGCGTCAGGACCGGCAGGTTGCGAAGACTGTCGATGCTGTCGCGAAGCTCGCGCGGATAGCGCACGCTGATCGGATAGCGTGCCAGCCCCTCAACCGTCTGGCCGACCGTCTCGCCGCCGATCGCACTCGATACCACCGACTGCACGTCGGCGACATTGAGCCCGTAGCGGGCGGCTGCGGCGCGGTTGATCGTGACGTCGATGTAGCGTCCGCCGGTGAGCCGCTCGGCGAGCGCCGAACTCACTCCGGGAACGGTCTTCGCGACCTGCTCGATCTCCCGAGCGGTCGCGTCGATCTCGGCGAGGTTCGAACCCGCGACCTTGATTCCGATCGGGCTCTTGATACCGGTTGAGAGCATATCGATGCGATTGCGGATCGGCGGAATCCAGAAATTGGCAAGGCCGGGCACCTTCACGGCTGCGTCGAGTTCGTCGATCAGCTTCTCCTGCGTCATCCCGGCGCGCCACTGGTCCTTCGGCTTGAACCGGATCGTCGTCTCGAACATTTCGAGCGGCGCGGGATCGGTCGCGGTATCGGCGCGCCCGGCCTTGCCGAACACGCTGTCGACCTCGGGCACGGTCTTGATAAGGCGGTCGGTTAGCTGGAGCAGTTGCCCGGCCTTGGCGGTCGAGATGCCCGGGAGCGCCGACGGCATGTAAAGCAGGTCGCCCTCGTTCATTTGCGGGATGAATTCGCCGCCGAGCTGGCTGATCGGCCAGATGCTGGTCGCGAATACCAGCCCCGCGATGACGAGCGCCTGCTTCGGACGCGCCAGCACCCAGTCGAGAGCGGGTCGATAGGCGCGCGTGAGCACACGATTGATCGGATTTGCCGATTCCGACGGTATGCGTCCCCGGATGAGATAGCCCATCAGCACTGGAATCAGCGTGATCGACAAGATCGCCGCGGCCGCCATCGCGTAGGTCTTCGTGAAGGCGAGCGGCGCGAACAGCCGACCTTCCTGCCCCTGCAACGAGAAGATCGGCACGAACGAGAAGGTGATGATCAGCAGCGAGAGGAAGAGTGCCGGCCCGACCTCGACTGCGGCGGCCGTGATCACGCGCCATCGCTCCGGTCCCGCCAGTGTGTCGTCGGGATGATCGCGGGTCCAATGTTCGAGATGTTTGTGGGCGTTCTCGATCATCACCACCGCCGCATCGACCATCGCGCCGATCGCGATGGCGATCCCGCCCAGCGACAGAATGTTGGCGTTCAGTCCCTGCACGCGCATCGCGATGAACGCCGCCAGAATGCCGAGCGGCAGTGTCAGGATGGCGACGAGCGCTGATCGCGCATGCCAGAGGAACAGCGCGCAGACCAATGCGACGACGATGAACTCCTCGATCAGCTTACCGGTGAGATTGTCGACAGCACGGTCGATCAGTCCCGAACGGTCGTAGGTCGTCACCACCTCGACGCCGGGTGGCAGGCTCCGCTTCAGCTCGTCGAGCTTGGTCTTGACGCCGTCGATTACCTCGCGCGCGTTCTTGCCCTGACGCATAACAATTACGCCGCCGGCGACTTCGCCCTGGCCGTTAAGTTCGGCGACGCCGCGCCGCATGTCCGGGCCGACCTGTATGGTCGCCACGTCGCCGAGCATGACCGGCGTGCCGCCGACGGTTTTCAACGGGATCGCGCGGAAGTCGTCGAGCGACGCCAGATATCCGGTCGAGCGAACGATGTATTCGGCTTCAGCCATCTCCAGCACCGACCCGCCGCTTTCCTGATTGCCGCGCCTGAGCGCCTCGGTCACCGTCTCGTGGGTGATTCCGTAAGAGGCGAGCTTCTGGGGATCGAGGATCACCTGATATTGGCGCACCATGCCGCCGATGCTCGCGACCTCGGCGACGCCCGGCACCGCCTTCAGTTCGTAGCGTAGGAACCAGTCCTGGATGCTGCGCAACTGGGCGAGGTCGTGACGGCCGGTCTTGTCGACGAGCGCATATTCGTAGATCCAGCCCACCCCGGTCGCATCGGGGCCGAGCGACGCCTTGGCGCCCTCTGGCAGCCTGGACTGCACCTGACTCAGATATTCCAGCACGCGGCTGCGCGCCCAGTAGAGATCGGTGCCATCCTCGAACAGCACGTAGACGAAGCTGTCGCCGACGAACGAATAGCCGCGCACGACGCGCGCGCCGGGCACAGACAGCATCGTCGTCGCGAGCGGATAGGTGACCTGATCTTCGACGATGCGCGGTGCCTGCCCCGGATAGGTCGTGCGGATAATGACCTGCACGTCCGACAGATCGGGGAGTGCATCGATTGGTGTCGACCGGACCGCGCCGACGCCGATGACGACAAGCGCGAAGGCCGCGAGCAGGACGAGAATCCGCGCTCGGACCGACGCCTCGATGATCCGCGCGATCACTTGGCATCGCCCGAGATCGGACGCGCCGCGATGCCGGTCAGACTAGCTTCGCTGTCGAGCAGGAACTGGCCCGACGCCACGACCTTCTCGCCGGCCACGAGGCCGGCGAGAATCTCGGTCTGGCCGCTGGCCTCACGCCCGATGCGGACTTCGGCGGGCCGGAAGCGCCCCTTGCCGTCGGCAAGCATCACGAGCGTGCGCTTGCCAGTGCGGATGACCGCCTCGCTCGGCACGAGCAGCGCCGAACGCGACGTGTCGCCGAGATGGACAGTCGCAAACATGCCCGGGCGAAGTCGGCCATCGCGGTTGGCGAGTTCGATTCGCACGGTCAGCGTTCGGCTGTCGGCCTGCGCGGTCGGCAGCACGGCGATGACGCGACCGGTGAAGCGCTCGCCCGGAAAGCCCGCCAGTTCCGCCGTCGCGGGCTGGCCGACGCGCACATCAGTTGCGCGGACTTCGGGAACGGCGGCATTAAGCCATACGGTGCCGAGCCCGTTGACCTGGGCGAGCGTCTGGCCCGGCGCGAGCGTCACGCCCGCGCGCGCGTCGAGCGTCGTGATGACGCCGCCGATCGGACTGCGGATCGTGGTCGTGCCGCGTCCGCCCGTAGCGCCGCCTGGTATGCCGATAAGGCGCAGGCGCTGGCGGGCCGCCGCGATCAGCGCTTGGTCGCCGGTCTTGCGCACTGCCTCATATTCGCCCTGCGCGCCGCCCCATTCCGGAACGAGCACGTCGGCGATCGGGGCACCCGCGCGGATCACGTCACCGGGCGCGCGGCCATAGATGCGCTGGATGAACCCTGCAGCGCGCGCCTGAACGATGGCGACGTCGCGCTGATTGAAGTCGATCGCGCCGGTGACGTCGAGCGAGCCGGCGAGCGTGCCGTTGGTCGCGCTCGCTAGCCGTATGCCGAGGTTCTGCATCGAGGACGGATCGACTTTCACACCGGGCGTCGTCGACGCGCCGTCGTCATCGGCATATTTGGGAACTGTCCCCATTCCCATCGACGACAGAGAATTGGGATTGTCGTAATGCTCCTGCGGGACCATCGGGTCATAGTAATAGAGCGGCTTGCGGCTGACATTGCCGCCGGCGGCAGGGACGGCACCGCGCGAACTGGCCAGATAGTAGCCGCCCGCGCCTGCCACGAGCGTGACAGCGGCGAAGGCGGCGGCGAGTTGCGAGCGCTGCAGCGAATTGAGGGTCATTGGTTTGCGCTCCCGAAGAGGAGGTTCAATCGCACGCCGTCGGCGGCAACGGTGGTTTCGCGGTCGAGCGTTTCGAGGATCGCATCGGCCAGCGCGCTATGGGCATCGACGAGGTCAATCAGGCTGGCACGGCCGGCGGCGTAACTCGCCGTCTCAAGCGTGACGCGCTCATGCGCGAGCGGCTGCAGGACATCACGCGCGCGCATCCATTGGTCATGGTGCATGACGTGATCGGCGAGGCCCGCCTCCAGATCAGCTGTCAACGCGCGCAAGGCCGCGTCGGCATCGGCACGCGCACCGCCCGCATCGGCAGCGCGCGCGGCGATCAGTGGATCCTGCCGCCGCTTCTTGAACAGCGGCAGCCCGATCGTCACCCCCGCCGAGACATAGTCACCGAACCGCGGGTCGCGGCGCTGATAGGATAGGTCGACTCCGAAATCAGGTCGGCGATCGGCCTGCGCAAGCCGCAGATCGGCGTCGGCCCGACCGACCTGCGCCGCCAGCAGGGCGAGCGAAGGATGTCGGCCAAGCGATGCGCGCAGGCGCGCGGGATCGACCGTCATGTCCGGAATGGCGCCGGCAATCTCGGGATCGGGTTCGCCGGTCCAGCGCGTGAGATTCGCTTTCGCCCGTGCGACCGCCGATACCAGTTCGTCGCGGCGGTCCTGAAGGCGCGCCAGCGCCGCGCGTCCCGCCAGAGTCTGGGCGGGTCGCGCGCTGCCCGACGCCACCGCGCTGGGCGAGGTTCGAACGAAGCGCCCGAGCCGCGACAGCACGTCGTCGAGCGCGGCCAGCCGCCGTTCCGCATAAGCAAGGTTGATCCAGGCAATCGCGGTCTGGACCTCGACCACCCGCACTTCGACCAGCGTACCCGCATCCGCCACTGCGATATCGGCGTCCGCGCGACCACGCTGCGCGCGGCGCTTGGCGAGGTTGGGAATGTCCTGCGACACGCCGATCTTCGCCCAGGTGAAGTTGTCGCGCTGCGGTTCGAAGGCGAGCGGTCCCGAGATCGGGAAGCTGTCGATGCCGAGCGCGAGCTTCGGATCGGGGAGTTGTCCGGCGGCGATGCGCGCGGATCGCGTGGCGTCAGCGCCCAAGACCTTCGCCTTCACAGAAGGCGCGCTGGCGTGAGCCTTCGCCAACGCGTCGTCGAACGTAAGCGGTCCCGCCAGCGCAGCCGAAGGCAGCACGACACCCGCAAGTAGCAGATAGAAGATTCTCATCACGGCCTCCGTGTGGACGGATATTGAAGGACAGATTGCGAGCAGCCGCTGTAGCGCAGCCGATGGATCATCCATCGGCTGCGCTCCCTGTACTAGCGTTTGCTTAGCCTTGAGACGCGGAGCGGCCGTTCGTCGGCATGGTCACGCAGTCCGTGGCTTGCATCGCGGTAGCGTGCATCATCGGACAGTCGCAATTGGCGACCGTCGCCCCGCTGTCGCCGACCCAGACGCGGGTCGGCGCGCGCGTGGGCGCCCGAGGACCGAAACTGGGCTGCCCACGCCATTCGTAGTGGCCCATTGGCGAGGCCGGCGCGGTATCGGCGGCGAACGCCGGCGAGGTCGAAGCCAACACGGTGAGCGCAGCCGCGATCGCGGCCACCTGCTTGAAGTTTTTCATGATGATATCCTTGGTTGTAACGCGGTCAGGCGTTCGGCGATCACCCACTGTCGCGCGACGTGCGCAACTTGGTCGGTCGATCACCGACGCCGGTCGGTTCAGCTAAGGAGTGTGGGCGGCTCGGGCTCGGGAGGGACGATGCGTCCTGCCAGAACGGCGGTCACCGGCCAAAACGCGGTCCTCTCGTGGAGAGTGATCGAAGCCGTGGCGGGCGCGGGTTCCTTCATCGCAAGGGTAACTGCGCAGCCGGCCATCATCATGCAGCCAGGCTTCATTCCTTTGCTCGTCTTCGATCCGCAATCGGGACAGGACTTGCCCATGTCACAGTCGGGCATATCCGCCATTGCCGCCGCATGATGCTGCGTCATCATATGGCACGCCGGTGACGCCGACGCGACGCCATTCCCGGCCAGGCCGAGAAAAACTCCCAGAACCAGGAGATGGCGGAACAGCTTCAGCATACGTTGTGCGTGCGTGATGACATGGCGAAAGTCAATTCGGGCTATCTGGTTGGGCGGTTACATTCGCATTTAAGATGCCATCGTGCGGCGACAAAGCCCCGCGCGCGCACCGCCAATTTAAGAGGACTGTGGAGCTGAAGTAAAATGACGTAATGTTGACCCTTAAAGCCAATGTTGTCCCGAATGTCGCCGAGTCTCTTGTGCTCTGTAGCCTCGGTATAGAAGCATCAAATTGATCTCAGCGAGGCCTACGACGTTCGCCGCCTAACGAACTGAGCTAGTCGGCCGCATTGCAAGATTGGGTGCCGTCCGGCGTGTCCACGATCTCCAAAACCCCTTCGCCCAGATCGCCCTTGAACCGGAAAGGGTCGGGCGCGTGGTGATGACTCGAACCGTAGGCCGGCGGCGCTTCGGGGGCGGGCAGATCCCAAGGATCGAACGTCACGTTCGCACTGCGGAGCGCTGGGATGTGCTCCAGTAGTTCGGCCTTTAGTGCGCGCGCGATCGCGACGCCTTCCGACATCTGGGTGCGGTCATCGATGGCGATGGCGACATCGGCGTGTAGACGATGGCCCATCCACCGCGCTCTCGCGTCGATGACCTGGACGATGCCCGGAACATGCTCGGCGGCGTGCCTGATTTCGGCGGTGATACCGGGGTCCACGCCATCCAGCGTACGGGTGATGACGGCGCGCGCCGACTGCCAGACGATCCCCATGATTGCGATGGTGATGAGCAGTCCGATGATCGGATCGGCGAGCGGATAGCCGAACCACACGCCGACCGCGCCGAGCACAACGGCCAGCGAGGTGAGGCCGTCGGTGCGCGCATGGTAGCCGTCGACGATCAGCGCAGCACTGTTCATCTGCCGGCCGACCCGGATGCGGAACACCGCGACGACCTCGTTGCCGACGAAGCCGATCACGCCTGCGGCCGCCAGCCAGCCGAGATGCGTGACCGCCTGCGGATGGATCAGGCGGCTGATTGCCTGGTAGCCAGCGACGACCGCGCTGAAAAGGATGATCAGGACGATGAGGATGCCGGCCAGATCCTCGACCCGGCCCAATCCGTAGGTGAAGGTCTTCGACGGCTTGCGGCGGGCGAAAACGAACGCGAACCACAGCGGAATCGCCGTAGTCGCGTCACCGACGTTGTGGATCATGTCGGCGAGAAGCGCGACCGAGCCCGACAGGATCACGACGACGAACTGCAGTGCCGCGGTCACCGCGAGGATGACGAACGACCACTTGATCGCCCAGATGCCGCGGTCGGTGGTGGTGAGCGAAGGGTCGATCACGCCATGCGTGTGGCCGTGTCCGCCACCGGGGCCGTGGTCATGGCCGTGCCCGGCATGCCCGAAGGCCGCCTGGCCGCCGAAACCCAGCCATTCGCGGATGCTCGTCATGCCGTGTCCCTCAAAGATATTTGGTGAGCGACTTGAACTCGCGCAGCGCCTGCTCTGAACTCATACCGCCGTCCGCGACGGCGTCCGCGATGCAATGCTCCATGTGGTCGTGGATGAGCACGCGCTTGACCGTGCGGATCGTGCTCTCGACCGCCTGCAGCTGCTGGGCGAGATCGAGGCACGACCGCTGTTCGGTCAGCATCGTTAGGATGGAGGCGAGGTGACCTTGGGCCTGTGTCAGTCCGCGACGGACTTCGGGATCGGATGCGTGTGACATGCGCACCCCCTACCCCCTAGGGGGGAGGGGGTCAATCCGGCTATCTCCGCGCTAGAATCGCCTTCATTTGCTCGATCTCTTGGCGCTGCGACATGATGATGCCTTGGCAGAGTCGCACCACTTCCGGATCCTTCAAAGTGGCCTGCTGGCACATCAGGATCGCGCCCGAATGATGCGGGATCATGGAGCGCAGGAACGCGTCGTCGCCGATCGTCGTCTGTGTGCGGATCAGCCCGAAGCACCCGACGAACACGATCAGCGATCCGGCGAGGATCGAGGCATTGGCTGTATTCGACGGGAACATGCCGCGCATCGCGACCACCATCAGCACCACCATCGGTGCGACCATCATCAGCGTCATGTAGACCATGTTGAGGTTGTTGTAGAAGCTGCCGAGTCCGTCGATCATGACGAACATGACAAAGTACATCACGATGCCGCCGACGACTGATTGAATACCAAGGTTGACATAAGGATTCTTGATCATCGACCGCACTTCCTATGTTGACTGCGATTCAGTTGGGCTTCTTTTCAAGCCACTTGCCCATCTGCGCGATCTCAGCTTTCTGTGCCGCAATAATTGACGTGGCGAGTGCACGCGCTTCCGGATCCTTACCATTCGCTAGTTCGACCGTTGCCATGTCGATCGCTGCTTGATGGTGACCTCGCATTTGCTGCATGAAATCGACATCGGGATCGCCGGTATATTGCGGCATTTTAGCCATCATCGTCGACATCGACGTTTTATATCCGCGTGTGGCAGCCGAGTCCCCGGCCATCGGCATCGCCATATTCATGTCGCCGGTCGATCCCGCAGGCGCTTCTTGTTTGGGAGGTGAACATCCGACGATCATGATCGGCAGCAAAAGCGGCGGAAGAACAAATAGACGGTTCATGAGACTCTCCTGACACAATTGATTGGCACATTAACGCGGCAATACGGTTATTTTTCCCGTTGTTTTTGAAGCTCCCCACGCACCTCCTCCGTTGACCTGCATTCTGTACGCCGATCACCCTTTGCTGGTCCGACTGAGCCACCATGACAGCAACATCCCACCGAGGATGAAGACGGCTATCAACACATCGCTGAGCGGCGGTTCAGCCGCCAAGAAGCTCACGCTGGCTCCGACGAGTGCCAGTGCTTCGATGGCGGTGCCGACATACCAGGCCGTGGAAGTCCGGATATTTCTCCTCCGAAGCAAGAAGGGTGATTGCAGCAGATGATGCAGATTCTGGGCCTCGTCGAACTTGCTAGCGGACCTTGAAGCCGAAGGTTCCATCCTTGCGTTCGCCGTCGCTGGTCGTGGCGTGCCAGGCGATCAGGTATGACCCAGTCGTCAGGGGTCGCTTGAGCGGCGCGATGAGCATTTTCCCGTCCGGCCCGAGGACGGCGGTAACGCTGACGGGCATCGGCGCCGTCAGTTTTACACCTGGCTTTGCCGTCACAAACAACTGGATCGACGACCCTTTGGCAACGAGCTTTTCATCGAACCGGAGTTGGAGCCTGGTGGGTCCGACGACGGTTGCATTAGCCGCCGGATTCGACGCGACGAGTTTTGCGTGGGCATTCGCTTCGGTCGCGAGCAGCGATCCGGTCGAAATTGCCAAGACGATGAGCGATGTCGTGAAGAGACGCATTCCGCCAATCCTTTGAAGTGTTGCACTATAGGAGGATACGCAGCGCGTCGGCCTGCCCCTCACCCGATGCAGAAATTCGATCTGCATTTTTAAAAAAATTGAAGGCCGGATTGAGGGCTGCATCGCCAGGCTGCGTAACAGCTTTAG
This sequence comes from Sphingomonas sp., assembly GCF_041661885.1. Classification (GTDB taxonomy): domain Bacteria; phylum Pseudomonadota; class Alphaproteobacteria; order Sphingomonadales; family Sphingomonadaceae; genus Sphingomonas. Next base: position 44,114 of record NZ_JBAZTL010000010.1, read on the forward strand.
AAACGCGGAAGATCAACCTTGATGCACCACACTAACCTTCGGTCGGCTGCACTATTGTTTGTTGCGGCGATGTCCGCACCAACGACAGCCGTCGCTCAGAAGACGGCAGACCCCATAGCCGTTAGAACCTTGCATGATGCGGTGGGTGTAGCCGTCGGCCAATCTTCCGAGACCGCGAGCCTCCCCGCGCTCCGCGCGCAGGCTGAAGCATTGCGCCGGAGCGGACGCGGGCCGTTCGTTGGGCCGCCTGTAGTATCGGCCGACCTACTGACGCGATCACAAGGCGTCATTGAGGAAGAGACCTCGGTCTCGGCAGGCATTCGCTGGCCAGGAGAAGGCAAGGCGATCCGAACTTTTGCCGGTCGTGTTGGTGATGCCGCGCAATCGGGACTCGATGCCGCACGGCTGCGGATCGCCGGTGAGGTACGCGACGCATGGTGGTCGCTGGCGATGGCGCGTGCTGCGGTCGCGATAGATCGCGAGCAAGTGGGGATCGCTACGACCAACGCCAGACAGGTGGCGCGGCTGGTCGGCGCTGGAGAACAGTCCCGGCGCGACCTGTTGCTGGCCCAGGCCGAAACCTCGACGGCAGAGTCGCGATTGGCGCAGGCCGAAGCCGATCTTGCTCGAGCCGAAGCCGTTTATACCGCACTCGCCGGGCCTCCGCCTGAGGACTTACCCCCTGAAGTCCAGGCGCAGGCAACCGATCTTGAAAACAGCCCGGCGCTTCGTGCCGCGCTCGACCGGGCGGCGCTGGCCGACGCGCGTGCGACCAGCCTGTCCTATGGTGCGCGGGTGCGGCTCGAAGGAACGATCGGAGTCAGGCGCGAACGCGGTGGCGTCGGCGATCCGAATGTGCCGACCGAGCCATTTCGGAGTGCGCTGCTGGTCGGCGTCAGGGTGCCGCTCGGGCGCAATCAGACCGCCGTGGCGGAAGCGGCCGGGGCCCGTTCCGAAGCGCTAGGGGCCGCAGCGGAGGCCAATCGGACCCGTATTCGGTTGGCAGCCGAACAGCGCGCGGCTCAAACACGGCTCGACGCGGCGGCGCGCGCGCTCGATCGGGCGCAGACACGCCGGGACGCGCTCGCAGAAGCATTGTCGCTTACCGAACGTGGCCGCGCCGAAGGCGAGATCGGCTTCATCGAAGCGCTGCGCGCGCGACAGGCATTGTCTGAAGCCGAGCGCGATCTTGCAGCCGCGAAGGTCGCCCGGTTCGCCGCAATCTCTTCCTTCAATCAAGCGATGGGCGTTCTGCCATGATCAAAACTATTCGGATGGCGCTTGCCGCGCTGGCGATGGTCGCCAGCGCATCACTGGCGGTTGCGCACGGCGATGAGGATCATGGTGCCGCCAGCACGCCCGTCGGCGTGTCGATCGCGCCGCGGATGGAAGCGGCGACCGACGCGCTCGAACTGGTGGCAGCGGCGAAGGCGGACGATCTGACGATCTGGATCGACGGGTTTGCCGACAATGTGCCGGTAACACGCGCAACCGTTAGCGTCACAGTCGATGGCAAGACCGGGCAGGCGAAGGCAGTGAACGGCGTCTATACCTATTCCGACGACGGTATGAAAAAGCCGGGCCCGCACGAACTGTCGTTTCTGGTGAGCCACGACGGGGCGTTCGAATCGCTTTCGGGTACGGTGACGGTTCCGGCGGTCGCAGCAGATACGACGGCGACGCCGATCTGGCGATGGCTGTTGATCGCGGCGCTGGTGGCGCTTGCGCTGGCCGGGGCGTGGTATTGGCGTTCGCGCCGACTGGTCGCAGCCGGGCTGGCCGTGCTGATCGGCTCACAGTTGATCTTTGGCGTGCCTGTTCGCCCTACCCCGGTAGCCGCGCATGGCGATGAGGATCATGGTGCGGTTCCGGCTGCCCCTGCCGGATCGGGCGAAGCCGCAGTCAAGACCGCGGACGGCAAGCTGTTCGGCCCCAAATCGGTCCAGCGGATCATCGGCGTCCGAACGGTGCTTGCGGCGGCGGGCGAAGCACAGCCGACGACAAGCCTGACTGGCAGGATCGTTGCCGATCCGCAGCGTGGCGGGCTGATCCAGAGCGCCACCGGCGGGCGCATCGGGGCATCGGCAGCGGGCTTGCCGATCATCGGACAGGCGGTTCGTGCCGGTCAGGTGTTGGCATTTGTCGAGCCACCCTTGCAGGCAATCGACCGTGCCGACATCGCCCGCGAGCTGAGCGATCTCGATCAGCAAATCTCACTCGCCGCAAACACCGCCGCGCGTCTGCGACGGCTTGAGGGTGTCGTGCCGCGTCGACAAATCGAAGAGGCCGGGATTACGCTTGCGGGCCTTCAGCGCCGCCGCGCCGCGCTTGGCCGCGCGCGCAGCGCACGCGAAGTGCTGGTATCGCCGATCGATGGCGTGATCGCATCTTCGTCTGTCCGCGTCGGGCAGGTGGTGAGCGCCGAAACTACCCTGTTCGAGATTGTCGATCGCTCGCGGCTCTATGTCGAGGCCAACCTGTTCGACCGCCGCGCGCTGGCGACGGGTGCAAAAGCCGTTGGCAAGACCGCCGACGGCACGACGTTTGACCTCGTATTCGAAGGGGCCGGTTTGGTCGACCGCGGACGCGCAGCGCCCGCTCTGTTCCGGGTTATGGGCGTCCCGGCCAATCTCCGGATTGGTGAACCAATCACTATCGAGGCACCGCTTGGTGGAACGGTCGCCGGGGTGATCGTGCCGCGGGCCGCCTTGCTGTCGAGCGCCAACGGGCTGCCCTCGGTGTTCGTCAAAACCCACGCCGAGCTGTTCGAGCAACGCAGCGTAAAGTCCTCGCCGGTCGATGCAGGTCGCGTTGCGCTGCTCTCCAACGTAAAGCCAGGCGAACGCGTGGTGACGGCGGGTGCCGAGCTTCTTGGCCAGGTTCGCTAGGCGATGTTCGACCGGCTCGTCGCCTTTTCACTCCGCAACCGCGTACTGACGCTGTTTCTGGCATTCGCGCTGATGGCGTTCGGCGGGCTGTCGGTGAGCCGCTTGCCGGTCGATGTGCTCCCCAACCTCAATCGGCCGGTAGTCACGATCCTGACCGAATCACCAGGCCTTGCTCCGCCCGAAGTCGAAACATTGGTGACCCGCCCAATCGAGACGTCGATGAGCGGCGTCCCCGGTGTCGAGCGGGTCCGCTCGGTGTCCGGCATCGGCCTTTCGATCGTCTATGTCGAGTTTGGCTGGAAGGAGGACGTTTACCGCGCGCGCCAGCAGGTCGCCGAGCGACTGACGCTGGTGCGCGAGCAGATTCCGCCCGCCGTCGTGCCGCAAATGGGGCCGGTCACCTCGATCATGGGCGAGATCATGCTGGTCGCGATTCCCTATGGCCGGGCAAGCCCGATGCAGGCGCGTGAGATTGCCGACTTCCAGATCCGGCCAAGGCTGCTTGCGATCCCCGGTGTCGCGCAGGTCATTCCGATTGGCGGCGAGGTGCGGCAGTATCGCGTGTCGCCCGATCTCGCCGCGATGAACGCGGTCGGCGTCAAACTGAAGGACGTCGAAGACGCGCTCCAGGCTTTCGGCACCAACACCGGCGGCGGCTTCGTCGACCAATTCGAACGCGAGTTCCTGATCCGCAACGTCGCGCGGACGACGCGGATCGAGGATCTTCAGCAGCTCGTTGTCGCCAGCAACGCCGACGGCCCGGTCAGGCTGTCACAAGTCGCGCGGGTCGACTTCGCGGCGGCGTTCCGGCGCGGCGATGCCGGCTACGATGGCCAGCCCGCGGTCGTCATCGCGATCCAGAAGCAACCCGACGCGGCGACGGTGAAGGTGACCGACGAGGTCGAAAAGGCACTGAAGGAAATCACCGCCACGCTGCCTGCGGGACTGCACGCCGACCGCGTCCAGTTTCGCCAGGCCAATTTCATCCAGACCTCGATCGGCACGCTCAAGCGCTCGCTGATCGAGGCGGCGATCGTCGTCGCGGCCGTGCTGTTCGCGTTCCTGCTCAACTGGCGCACCACCGCGATCTCGCTCGCCGCGCTGCCGATGTCGATCCTGATCACCGCGGTCGTCTTTCAGATCTTCGGCCTGTCGATCAACACGATGACTCTGGGGGGTCTGGCGATCGCGATTGGCGAGCTCGTCGATGATGCGGTCGTCGGCGTCGAAAATGTCTATCGCCGGCTCCGCGAGAATGCGCAGGAGGCCGAACCTAAACCGGCGTTGGCGGTGATCGCGCACGCCACCGGCGAGGTACGCTCGGGGATCATTTACGCGACCGCGATCATCATCCTCGTCTTCCTGCCGCTGTTCTTCCTCGGCGGGGTCGAGGGGCGGCTGTTCCAGCCCCTGGGCGTCGCCTACGTCATCTCGATCCTCGCCAGTCTCGTCACCTCGATCACGCTGACCCCGGTGCTCTGCTACTACCTGCTACCCGAATTGGCGGCCAAACGCGCGGAAGCGGCGGAGTCCGGACTCGTCCACCGGTTGAAGGACGCCAACAGCCGCCTTCTCGGCTGGGGATTCCAGCACTCCAGAGCGGTCCTGATTGCAGGCGGCATCGCGACCGGGGTCGCGATGCTTGGCGCGGCTAGCCTTCCCAAGGCATTCCTGCCAACCTTCAACGAAGGCAGCTTCGTCGTCAGCCTCGCCTTCCAGCCGGGCCTCTCGCTCGAGCAATCGAGCAAGCTTGGCAGCACCGCTGAAAAGCTGCTGCTGCAAATCCCGGACGTGGCGAGCGTCAGCCGCCGCACCGGGCGCGCTGAACTCGACGAGCATGCCGAAGGCGTTCATTCGAGCGAGATCGACGTTGCGCTGAAACCCGGCACGGCCGATCGCGAAGTCGTCGCGCGCGAAATCCGCGAGCGCCTCGCAATCCTGCCCGGCTCTGTCACCGTCGGTGCGCCGATCGGCCACCGGATCGATCATCTGCTGTCGGGTGTCACCGCACAGATCGTCGTCAAGATTTTCGCCGAAGATCTCGATGCGTTGCGCACCAGAGCCGAGACGCTGCAAGGCCGCATCGCCAAAGCGCCCGGAATCGTCGATCTGCGGGTAGAACGGCAGGTGCGCGTGCCGCAACTCGACCTCAACATCGATTACGACCGCGCCGCCTCCTACGGCGTAGCTCCTGCGGCGATTGCCGAAGCCGTCGAGACGCTGTCGAACGGCAAGATCGTCAGCACCATCGTCGATGGCCTCAAGCGCTATGACGTCGTGTTGCGACTGCCCGATCAGGAGCGTTCGACGACCGGCCTAGCCGATCTGCTAATCGAAACGCCGCAGGGTCCGGTGCCACTGCGCAACCTGGCCGACGTCAAGGAAACCGAAGGCCCCAACCAGATTCTGCGCGAAGACGGCCGTCGCCGGATCGTGCTGTCCGCAAATGCCGCACCGGGTGCCAATCTCGGCGACATCATCGCGGTCATCAACGCCGAGGTCGCCAAGCTCAAACTGCCCGATGGCGGGTTCGTCCGCATCGAGGGGCAGTTCCAGGCACAACAAGAGGCGACACTCACCATCGGCGGTTTGTCGCTGATCTCGTTCGCGTTGATCTTCGCGCTCCTGTTCACGCGCTATCGCTCGGTGCGGCTGGCGCTGATTATCATGGCGGGGGTGCCGATGGCGCTGGTCGGCTCGGTCTTGGCGCTGTGGCTATTCGCATTGCCGCTGTCGGTCGCCAGCCTGATCGGCTTCGTGACGTTGACCGGGATCGCGGCACGCAACGGTATCCTGAAGGTCAGTCATTACATCAACCTCGTCCTCCACGAGGGCGAAACCTGGGGCGATGCAATGATCGAGCGCGGCACGCTTGAGCGCCTCACCCCGGTGTTGATGACCGCGCTGGGGGCAGGCCTGGCGCTCACACCTTTGCTGATCGGTGCCGACGAACCTGGCAAGGAAATCCTACATCCGGTGGCGGTGACGATCTTTGGCGGCCTGCTGTCGGCAACCCTGCTCGATGCGCTCGTCACCCCGATCCTGTTCCGTCTCTACGGCCGCAAACCGCTCGACCGCCTGGTCGCCGATGCCCGCGCGGCGGGATCGACCGAAGCCTTTTAACCAGCCAGAATCGGATGGAGTTCGCGATGAAAACTTTTTTTCTTCTTCCTCTTGCGGCGCTGTCGCTCGGGTTGGTCGGATGCGGCTCGACGAAATCAGCCGACCCAGCCCCAACTGCTACAGCCAATACGAATATGGCTGGCGACCCAGTCGGTATGGGCATGGGGGGCGAGGGCGATAATAGCACGCCCACGATGAAATTGACGCTGTTGCTCAACGGCCCCCTCGCACCGGGGCGTGCGCAAAGCGTTGCGCTCACATTGGCCAATATCGCCAGTGGCAATCCGCTCGGCCCGGATGACCTCGCGCTGGCACATACCAAGAAACTGCACCTGTTGATCGTCGATGCCAGTCTGACTGATTATCAGCACATCCACCCAGTCGCGGACCCGGCAAAACCTGGCCGGTGGCATTTCGATTTCACACCGCTGTTCGGGCGCACTTACAAGGTGTGGGCCGATGTGACACTGCCCGACGGTCGCCATGAGTATGTCGGCAACGATTTGGTCGCGGGCGCCGAAAGGGCGCCTGCACCGAGCGCAGCAACCGTCGCAACGGCCGAGAGGAACGGGCTTCGATTCCGCCTGAGTTTCACGATGCCGCTCAAGGTCGGGCGGGCAGCGCAGGGCCGCATCGTGATCGATACAAAAAGTGGCAAACCCTTTGCGCAGCTTCAGCCGATCATGGGGGCGTTCGGCCATATCGTAGCGTTTGCCGGCAACTGGGATTCGATCGAGCATGTCCATCCGCTGGGAGTAGAACCGAAATCAGAAGGCGAGCGGGGCGGTCCCGCCATCAACTTCCACATTCAGCCCGAACAAGCTGGCGTTCTAAAACTGTTCGCGCAAATTCGCGCCAATGGACGGGAAACGATCGTGCCGTTTACCGCAACGGTTGCGCCCTGACGGAGTTAGCAGGAAGCGAGGAAGGACGATGAAGATGGACGATCTCGACATGGCATTGGCCAGGCTGGCGAACGCCCCAATCCCGGCATCGCTCGATGGCATCGAGGATCGCGTGATGGCGCGTCTCGGTGCGATCGGTCGCGTGCACGGCCCCTCGCTGTTCGCGTCGGGTGCGGGGGCAGCGATCTTCGCGCTGGTTCTCGGCGTGACGGCAGGCGGGGATGTGAGCCGGCGCGATGCTCCGCTGCACGACGTGGCGGGCCTGTTCGGTGAGCCGCCCTATGCTTTGTCGACGCTGTTCGGCGCATGATCGGCCTGCGGCTTCGCCAGTCGCTGGCCATTGCCGCGATTGCCCTGCTTGCCGGCTTCGCTGGTGTCGCAATCGGGCGCGCATTTTTGCCAACGCCGGTCCCTTCGACGATCGACTTCCATCAATTCGTGCACGAGGGTCTCGATCTCGATGCCGATCAACGCGCGGCGCTGGAACAGCTTGAACTGCGCTTTGCCGCGCGCCGACGCGCGCGCGAGCTGGAACTGCGACGTGACAACGCGCGGCTGGCAGAAGCGATTGCCGAGGAGCACGACGCCGGACCTAAGGTTGCCGCCGCCGTGGATCAGGCGCACGTCGCGATGGGCGAATTGCAAAAGGACACGCTCGCCCACGTCTTCGCCATGCGAAAAATCCTCCGGCCCGCGCAGGCGGCGCGGTTCGATGCGGCAGTCGTTCGGGCGTTGACCGAAGAGCATCGGTGACGATTGATCTCGCTACGGCCTCGGACGGGGAGCTGGCGAATCTCGCGCTGGCGGGACGCCAGGCCGCCTATGGCGAAATCATGCGGCGACACCGTGAGTCACTCCTCCGCCTGATCCGCGCGCATATTGGCGGAGACGACGAGGCGATCGATGTCTTGCAAGACTGCTTCATAGCGGCGTTTGCAAAGCTCCATCAATTCGATCGGTTCCGCCCCATGCGCGCCTGGCTGGCCCGGATTGCGATCAACAAGGCGCGCGACTGGCGTCGGCGGCGCGTAGTGCGCCAATTCTTCTTGATGGCCCTGCCACTGACGTCGGACATTGCGGAGACCGTAGCCGATGGTAGGCCGGGGATGGATGCGGCCCTGAACGACCGGGCGGCACTGGCACGTACGCTGGCCACCATCGCCTCCTTGCCAACGAGTCTCAAGGAGCCGTTGATCCTGAGCGCGCTTGACGGCTGGCCCCAATCCTCGATTGCCGACCTTCTCGGAATCAGCGAGAAAGCGGTCGAAACCAGGATCAGCCGGGCGCGGGCGAGATTGCGCGCCCTACTGGCAGCTCTGGACGGGAAGGGCGGATGAGCGCGGCGCTGAACAGAAAAGCGCGTTTGCTCTGGAGCCGGGCCAGCGGGTTCTGATCGCGATGTGGCGGGATTTCGGGCCTTGACCCTGACATGGTGTCAAACTCCATATCGGTGTGCTCTGGAGGACTGACATGACGAAACAGGCGAACGAGCGCGGACATGAAGAGACGGCGGGCGGCTGCTGTTCGGTCAGCCGGACGAGCGGAGACATGAGTGCTCCCGCCAAGGTAGAGGATACGGTCTGCGGTATGGATGTCGATCCGGCCGCGACGCCGCATCATGCGACGCACGACGGTCGGAAACATCATTTCTGCTCGGCAGGCTGTCGCACGAAGTTCGTCGCAGACCCCGAACGCTATCTGAACGACGAACCTCGACCGGAACCCGAGGCGGCACCGGGCGCGATGTGGACCTGCCCGATGCATCCGCAAATCCGCCTGGAAGGTCCGGGAACCTGCCCAATCTGCGGGATGGCGCTCGAACCGGAGGAGCCATCGCTCGACGACGCGCCCAACCCCGAGCTGGTCGATTTCACCCGGCGGACGTGGGTCGCCGCCGCGCTGACCGTGCCGCTGCTCGCGATCTCGATGGTGGCGGAGATGCTCGGCGTCCACTTCGTCCCGCCAGCGATCAATCCGTGGCTGCAACTGGCGCTCACGGCACCCATCGTGCTGTGGGCCGGCTGGCCGTTTTTCGAGCGCGGCTGGACCTCGATCGTCACCCGCCACCTCAACATGTTCACCCTGGTCTCGATCGGCGTTGGCGCGGCGTTCGCCTACAGCGTGGTCGCGACCGTAGCGCCAGGGCTGTTCCCGCCATCGTTCCAAATGCACGGCATGGTGCCGGTCTATTACGAAGCGGCTGGCGTCGTCGTAACGCTGGTGCTGCTGGGCCAGGTGCTCGAACTGCGCGCTCGCGCCGCGACCGGGCGCGCAATCCGCGCGCTGCTGAATCTTGCGCCCAAGACCGCGCGGCGCATTGGCGCTGGCGGCGAGGATGAGGAAGTCGAGCTCGCCGACGTGGCGGCAGGCGATCGCCTGCGCGTGCGGCCTGGCGAAGCGGTGCCGGTCGATGGCGTGGTGGTCGAAGGCCGGTCGTCGGTCGACGAGTCGATGCTAACCGGCGAACCCGTGCCCGTGCTGAAGGAGGAAGGCGCGAGCGTGACCGGCGGCACCGTCAACGGCACCGGCGCGCTGGTGATCGAGGCGCGCGCGGTCGGATCGGACACGGTGCTCGCGCGCATCGTGAAGATGGTGGCTGAGGCGCAGCGCAGTCGCGCGCCGATCCAGGCGTTGGCGGATCGCGTGTCGGGTTGGTTCGTCCCGCTCGTCGTTGCGATCGCGATCGTGACATTCGTCGTCTGGAACCTGGCCGGCCCTGAACCGCGGTTCGGGCACGCCCTGCTCAACGCGATCGCCGTGCTGATCATCGCCTGCCCCTGCGCGCTCGGGCTGGCGACCCCGATGTCGATCATGGTCGGCACCGGGCGCGGGGCGCGTGCGGGCGTGCTGATCAAGGACGCCGAGGCGCTGCAAATGATGGCCGACGTCGATACGCTCGTGATCGACAAGACCGGCACGCTTACCGAGGGACGACCTACGCTGGTCGCTGTAGAGACTGTTGAAGGTTTCACCCGAAATGAAGTGCTGGTGGCGGCCGCCGCAGTCGAGGCGCGTTCCGAACATCCGCTCGCCCATGCGGTCGTGACCGGCGCTCGCGATGCAGGGCTGGATGTGGCGTCGGTTGACGGTTTCGACTCTCAGACAGGCCTTGGCGTCAGGGGTAAGGTCAATGGCCAGGAAGTGGCTGTGGGCAACGTCGCGCAGATGGAGCGAGTCGGTGCCGACGTGTCGGTGCTGGATGATATCGCCTATCGCCACCGCGACGAAGGCGCCGGCGTCATGTTCGTCGCGGTCGATGGGAAACTGGCCGGGCTGCTTGCGGTCGCCGACCCGATCAAGGAATCTGCTCGCGGCGCTATCGCCGCTCTGCGCGAGGAAGGGCTGCGGATCGTGATGCTTACGGGCGACGCGGAAGGCACCGCGAACGCCGTTGCCAAGGCGATCGGCGGGATCGACGAGGTTCACGCCGGCCTGAAACCCGAAGACAAGGCGCGAATCATCGGTGAACTCAAGACCAAGGGCGCCAAGGTTGCGATGGCGGGCGACGGCATCAACGACGCGCCGGCTCTCGCCGCGGCGGACGTGGGCGTCGCCATGGGCACCGGCACCGATGTGGCGATCGAGAGCGCGGGCATGACGCTCACCAAGGGCGACCTCGCGGCGATGGTCCGCGCCCGCCGCCTGGCGAAGGCGACGATGAGCAATATCCGGCAGAACCTGTTCTTCTCGTTCTTGTTTAACGGCATCGGCGTGCCGGTGGCGGCGGGCGTCCTTTATCCAGTCGCCGGCATCCTGCTTTCGCCGATGATCGCGGGTGCGGCGATGGCGCTGTCGTCGTTCACAGTCGTGACGAACGCCCTGCGGTTGAATACGACGCGGTTGTGAAGATCGGCCCGGCATCCACCGCGAGCGGCGTTTCCCGGCGCATGATCCGCCATTACGAGGGAATCCGCCTGATCGGTGCCGCGCCGCGACGCTCGTCAGGATATCGCGACTATTCAGACTCCGATGTGCACCGGTTGCAGTTCATCGCTAACGCGCGCGATCTCGGGTTTCCGATCGACGATATAAGGGCGTTGCTCGAACTTTGGTCGGATAGCTCGCGATCGAGCGCCGACGTAAAAATGCTTGCAACTGCGCGCGCGGAGGAATTTGGCCGCAAGGCACACGCGCTCGAAGCGATGCGCCACACGCTCCTCGACCTCGCCGCGAGGTGCGATGGCGACGAAAGCCCTGCGTGCCCGATCATCGCCGCGCTTGAACGACGCGACTAAATACGTGCAAGGATTGTTCGACATGACAATGGGTATGGCATTAGGTGATCTCGAACATTGACGGGGTCGCGATCAATGCCATCAAGGGCACTCACTATCGGCAAGCTCGCCGTCGCTACCGGAACAAAGGTTGAGACGATCCGCTACTATGAATCCGTCGGCCTGCTGCCGGCGCCCGAGCGGACGGTCGCCAACTACCGGGCCTTTTCTCCCACGCACCTCGCCCGTCTCAGCTTCATCCGCCGCGCGCGTTCTCTCGGCTTCTCGCTCGATCAGATCAAGGCGCTTCTTGGATTGGCCGATCAGAAGGACATATCATGCTCTGCCGTCGATCTGATCGCACGCGAGCACCTCGCGGACATCGACCGCAAGCTCGCCGACCTCACGACATTGCGCTCTGAACTCGACAGCCTGATCGTCCAGTGCCGCCACGGCACGATATCCGACTGCCGGATCATCGAGTCGCTGGGGCCGGAGGTGGCTGGGCACGATGGCGACCGGAAGACTTCTGAGCGCTATTGCAACTAACTCGCAAAATCGCTTGACCCTCTAGCAGCTAGAGGGTCTATCAGGCGCGAATGCCACTCCCAGACTGCCGCAGATACATGTTCCCGAACACCACCTCGCGGCGCAAGTTTCCGCGCGCCGCGGCGCTCCTAGTCGCGCTGTACTGCCTTCTCGGCACTGGCATCGCCATCGCGCAGACCGCAGATGTGCCAACCGCGTGGCGCCTGCTCGACTATGTGGCGGTCGATTATGGGGGCGCCGTCGCGGGCGGTCGAATCAAGAGCGCGTCGGAATACGCCGAGATGACCGAATTCGCCGCCTCGGTGTCGGAGCGGCTTGCTGCGCTTCCGCCATCCCCAGCGAAGACGGGCCTCATCGCGGGCGCGGCACAGCTAAGGTCGTTGATCGCGGCCAAGGGACAGCCCGAAGACGTGGCGCGCCTCGCACACGGCATCGCGTCCGATCTGCTCAACGCCTATCCGATCCCGCTCGCACCGGCTCGTGCGCCCGATCTGACGCGCGGATCGACCCTTTTCGCGCAGAACTGCGCCAGCTGCCACGGCATGAACGGCGACGCGCGCGGACCCGACGCCGCCAAGCTCGCGACGCCGCCGATCGCCTTCGCCGAAATCGCGCGGGCGCGGCAGCGCAGCGCCTTCGCCCTCTACCAAGTGATCGACCAAGGCATTGACGGCACCGCGATGCAGAGTTTCTCTTCGCTGCCGCCCGAGGACCGGTGGGCGCTGGCCTTCTACGCCGGACGCTTCGCATTCACCGACGCCATGGGCGCCAAGGGCGAGCGGATCTGGAAGAGCGACGCTTCCCTCCGGCAGCGCATCCCCAACCTCACCACGCTCGCGGGACTGACGCCCCAGGCGCTCGCCGTCGAGATCGGGCAGAACAAGGCCGACGCCGTAATGGCCTATCTCCGCCGGCATCCGGACGCCGTGATGCAGCCCGCGGCCGGTTCACTCACCGTCGCCCGCGCGAAGCTCGCGCAGAGCTTGGCAGCCTACCAAGCCGGTGACCGACGCACGGCGCGCGAACTCGCGCTGTCCGCCTATCTCGACGGGTTCGAGCCGGTCGAGCCGACGCTCACCGCGCGCGACGCGACGCTGATGGGCCACATCGAGGGGGCGATGGGCGAATTCCGCGCGGCGCTCCAGGACGGACGGCCGGTCGACGAAGTCGCGACGCGTGTGCAGGTCATCAATGGACTGTTCGACGACGCCGAGGCCGTGCTGTCGCCGGATGCCGCAAGCAGCGCGTCGACCTTCCTCGGTGCCTTCACGATCCTGCTGCGCGAGGGCCTGGAGGCGCTGCTGATCGTCGTCGCGATGATCGCATTCCTACGCAAGGCGGACCGATCCGAGGTGCTGCCATACGTCCACGGCGGATGGATCGGCGCCCTAGTGGCGGGTGCCCTCACCTGGGCCGTCGCGACCTACGCCATCGGGATCAGCGGCGCGAGCCGCGAACTTACCGAGGGGTTCGGCTCGCTGTTCGCGGCCGTCGTGCTGCTGTCGGTTGGCATCTGGATGCACGGCAAGGCGCAGGCCGACCAGTGGCAGCGCTACATCCGCGAGCGGATGTCGCAGGCGTTGTCGCGGCAATCCGCCTGGTTCCTGTTCGGCCTGGCGTTCGTCGTCGTCTACCGCGAGGTCTTCGAGACCATCCTTTTCTACGCGGCGCTCTGGACGCAGGGCAATGGCGGTATGCTGCTCGCGGGCGCCGGATCGGCCGTCGGCGTGCTGGCCCTGATCGCGTGGGGGATGCTGAGCTACAGCCGCGAACTGCCGATCGCCAAGTTCTTCACCTACAGCGCGTGGCTGATGGCGGCGTTGACCGTCGTGCTGGCAGGAAAAGGCGTGGCCGCCCTGCAGGAGGCCGGCATCATCGACATCGCGCCACTCGCGAACGGTCCCCGCGTCACCATGCTCGGCATCTTCCCGACCTGGCAGTCGGTGGCCGCCCAGGTCGCGATGCTGGTCGCGGTGTTAAGCGGTTTCATGCTCAACCGCCGCCGCGGCATGGTCGCGGCGGCCCGGTGACCCAGCCGGCCTTGTCCAACCAGATAACGCTTGACCCTATAGCCGCTACAGGGTGCATCTAGGGAAAATGAACTCGCGACGAGCCACGCCCCATGGTCTGTAGTAGCTGCCAGAGCGACGCGCCCGCCGAGCCGGATTCGCGGTGGCGCCGCGTGCTGTGGATCGCGCTTGCGATCAACCTGGCGATGTTCGCCGGCGAGATATTCGCCGGGATCGCGTCGGGATCGCGATCGCTGCAGGCCGACGCGCTCGACTTCCTGGGCGATTCCGCGAACTACGCCATAAGCCTCGGCGTCGCGGGGCTGGCGCTGCGCTGGCGATCGCGCGCCGCGCTTCTGAAGGGCGGGACCATCCTCGCGTTCGGGCTCTACGTGATGGTTACGACAGTCATCGCCGCGTTCGGGACCCGGGTGCCGCAGGGCGAGACAATGGGCGTCGTCGGCGTCCTGGCACTCGTCGCCAACGGCGCCGTCGCGCTGATGCTGTTCCGCTACCGCACGGGCGACGCGAACATGCGGTCGGTCTGGATTTGCTCGCGCAACGACGCGATCGGCAACCTCGCCGTGGTCGCCGCGGCGGCCGGCGTGCTGGGCACCGGCACGCAATGGCCCGATCTTGCGGTTGCCGCGGTCATGGCGGCGCTCGGCGTGTCGGGCGGGCTGCAGATCATCGTCCAAGCAACGCGCGAATTGACGCCGGACCGCGGAAACCCCGTCGCCGCCGCCATCCCGCTCCGTAAGGGCCTCAACAGGTAAAGTGAGCTCATTGCGACGCCTTTCGTCGGTCGGACGGCCGGCCGCGCGACGCTTCGCCGGCGCACGTTGTGGAAACGGTTGGCCGCGCGCGGAGCTTCGTCTACGAGCGCGGGGAATGCGCAAGCTGCTCGCCTCGATCGCAACCCTGATGCTGGTCCTGACCCTGTGGTCCGGGTTCCAGTCCTCGGTCGCCTACGCTGCCGAGATCGACGGCTGCCGCACCACGATCGTCGACGGCGACGCGCCCGGACATTCCGCCGGCGACTCAGACGAGGTGCCCGGGGATTCCGACAAGGCAACCCCACACCACCACAGCGTCAACCACTGCCACGAGCTCGCCGTGCCGGCGGCCGAGGTCGCGTCCGTCGACCTGCGGCCAAGCATCCTTCCGACAGGTAGGGCGGCCACGGCGCCGTCCACCCCGGCGCACCTGTTCCGCGACCTGAGGCCGCCGATCGCCTGACTTCGCCCGCTCCCGCGCCCCGGCGCGGGATTCCAAGCGAACGTCAGGAGACCAACCAACATGTCCCGAACCCTCGCGGCGCTTCTCGCCGCGACCGTCTGCGCCGGCACCGCCGTGGCGCAGACCGCCCCGGTCGCATCGACCGAGGCACCATTCACGCTCGACGATGCGCTAGCGTCGGCGCGAGCAAAGTCACCCGGCGTCGAGGCGGCGGATGCCGGCGTCCGCGCCTCCACGGCTGGCCGAACGGTTGCCGGCCTCAGGCCGAACCCATCGTTTGAAGGCCAGGCCGAGAACGTCGCAGGCACCGGGCCCTATCGCGGTCTGTCAGGCTCCGAGACGACCGTCGGCTTCTCGCTGCCGATCGAGATGGGCGGAAAGCGGTCGGCCCGGGTTGCGGTCGCCGACACGCGCATCGGCCGCGCCAAGCTCGGCGCGTTCGTCGCGCTCGCCGACCTCGAACAGCAGGTCACCGAGACCTATGTCGAGGCGGTCGGCGCCGAACGGCGGCTATTGGTAGCCCGCGAGCAAGCGGCAATAGCCACGGAAGGTCTCCGCGTCGCGCGGGACCGCGTGATGGTCGGCGCGACTTCGCCGATCGACCAGCAGCGCGCCGACGTGATCTCGATCAACGCGAACGTCGCGGTCGAGCGCGCACAGCGCTCGCTTGCCGTCGCCCGCGAGAATCTCTCCCGCGTGATCGGACGGCCGGTGACGGCGCCGCTCGACACGGTGTGGTTCGACCGCGTCGCCGGGATCGGCCCGACGGTCGCGCCAAGTGCTGAGGGCACGCTGGCGCTCGCCATCGCCGCCGCCGACCTGGCGACCGCGGAAGCCCAGGTCCGCCTCGCCCGCGCCAACCGCGTCCCCGACGTCACGCTCAGCGCCGGCGCCCGGCGGCTGCAATCGACACGTGACACTGCCGCGGTGGTCGGGGTGTCGATCCCGATCCCGCTGTTCAACAACGGCAGGGCCGCGATCGGTCAGGCGACCGCCGAACGCGACCAGTTCGCGGCACAATTCAGGCTCGCCCGGCTAGACGCGGATCGAGCGATCGCCAGCGCCCTGGCCGACGTCGCCAACGCCGCCGCCACGGCGCGGGCGGCGAATGGTCCGGCGCTCGCGGCCGCCCAGGAGGCAGCACGCATCGCGCGGCTGGGCTACGGGCAGGGCAAGTTCGACCAGATCGAGTTGCTCGACGCCGAGCGCACGCTCTCCGAGACCCGAGCGGCGGCCACCGACGCACTCATCGCCTTCCACACCGCCACCGCGCGCCTGCGCCGTCTGACGAGCGCCGCGCCCTCGGCCACGCCTTCCGGAGACTATTGATGACCGATACCAACAAGCGTCTGCTCGGCGGCGCAGCCGCCGTCGCGCTTGTCGCCTCCGCCGGCGGTTTCCTCACCGCCCGCCTGACGACGCCCACGGCACCCAAGCCCTCGACGGAAGCAGCCGCTGAGGCCGAGAAGCCGGCGTCGGACGCCGTCACCATGACCGAGCCCGCCATCAAGGACGCGGGCATCGCGACCGAAACCGTCGGTGCCGGCGGCCTGTCCGCCGAGATCGTCGCCCAGGCGACGGTGTCGGCGTCGCCCACCGGCGAGGCCGTCGTCACCGCCCGAGCGGGCGGCGCCGTCGTTCGGCTGCTCAAGCGATTGGGCGACCCGGTGCGGGCCGGCGAGGCGCTCGCGATCGTGGAAAGCCGCGACGCCGCGCAGTTCTCCTCGGACATCAAGGTTGCCGCCGCGCGGTCCACCCTGGCGCAGAAGGGACTGGCGCGCGAGCGCTACCTCTACGATCAGAAGGTTTCGTCGCGTGCGGATTACGAAAAGGCTCAGGCCGAGGCGGCGATGGCAGCGGCCGAAGCACAGCGCGCACGGTCCACGGCGGGCGCGGCGAACATCACGGCCGATGGGCGTGGCGTAATCGTCGCCAGCCCGATCTCGGGCCGCGTCACCGCAATCACCGCCAAGCTGGGCGCCTTCGTGCAGCCCGAAACCGAGCTGTTCCGGGTGGCCAATCCGCGGGAGGTACAGATCGAGGCGGCGATCGGATCGCTCGACGCCGCCCGCCTCGCCCCCGGCGATCGAGCCGTGATTGAGCTGCCCGATGGGCGGACGGTCGATGGACGGGTCCGCGCGGTTACGCCAACGCTCAACACCGAAACGCGCGCCGCCACCGCCGTGATCGACGTGGCATCCGCGGGCCTGCCGCCAGGTTTGGCCGTCCGCGTCCGCCTTCTGCCGAGCCGTGGCAGCGGATCGACGGCGATCGTCGTTGCGGAGGAGTCGGTCCAATCGCTCAACGGCAGGGACATCGTATTCGTGCGGACGCAGCAGGGCTTCCGCGCGCGCGCGGTCACGACAGGTCAGCGCAGCGCGGGCCGGATCGAGATCGTGAGCGGCCTGCAGCCCGGCCAGGTGGTCGCGACGACCAACGCCTTCCTGCTCAAGGCCGAGCTTGGCAAGTCCGCCGGCGAGGAGGAATAGACCATGATCGCCAACCTCATGGCGCTGTCCGTCCGGGCACGCTGGGCCGTCGTCGCCTTCTTCCTCGTCGTGGCTGCCGTGGGCGCTTGGCAGCTCACCCGGTTGCCGATCGACGCCGTTCCCGACATCACGAACAACCAAGTCCAGATCAATACCGTCGAGCGCGGGCTGTCGCCGATCGAGATCGAGAAGCGGGTTACCTTTCCGATCGAGATGGCGCTCGCGGGCATCCCGGGTCTCGAAACGACCCGCTCGATCTCGCGCAACGGGTTCAGCCAGGTCAGCGCGATCTTCACCGACAAGACCGATCTCTACTTCGCCCGCCAGCAGGTGAGCGAGCGCATCGCGCAGGCACGCGACAGCCTGCCCGACGGCGTCCAGCCGCAGATCGGGCCTGTCACGACGGGCCTCGGCGAAGTATTCATGTATGCGGTCGACTTCGCCAACCCAGGTGGCAGAGGCGCCAAGGTTGCGAACGGGCAACCGGGCTGGCAATCGGACGGTAGCTTCCTAACGCCCGAGGGCGATCGGCTGACCGATGAGGTATCGCGTTCGGCGTATCTTCGCACGGTGCAGGACTGGATCATCCGGCCGCAGCTTCGCACCGTCTCAGGCGTAGCGGGGATCGACTCGATCGGCGGCTACGAGAAAACCTATGTGGTCGAGCCCGACCCGGTGAAGCTCGGCAACTACGGCGTTTCCTATTCCGAACTCGCCAAGGCGCTCGAAGCGGCGAACCTGTCGGTCGGCGCCAACTTCTTCAACCGCGGCGGCGAGGCGTTCCTCGTGCGCGGCGATGCCCGCATCAAGGACATCGACGAGATCGCCGACGCCATCATCGCGACACGTGGCGGGGTGCCCGTCGCGGTCAAGAACGTGGCCACGGTGCGGATCGGCGGCGACCTGCGGACGGGTGCCGCCAGCATGAATGGCCACGAGGTCGTGGTCGGCACCGCGCTGATGCTCATCGGCGGCAACAGCCGCATCGTCGCCCGCAACGTGGGCGACAGGATCGCCGAGGTCACGAAGTCGCTTCCACCCGGCATCAAGGTCACGACCACGCTCGACCGGTCTGTGCTCGTCAACGCGACCGTCGGGACAGTGCAGAGGAACCTCGCCGAGGGCGCCGTGCTCGTCGCCGCGGCGCTGTTCCTACTGCTCGGCAACGTGCGCGCGGCGATCATCGCTGTGCTCATCATCCCCTTCTCGTTCCTGATGATGGCGATGGGCATGAACGCCTTCGGGGTGCCCGGAAACCTGATGAGCCTGGGCGCCCTAGACTTCGGCCTCATCGTCGATGGCGCGGTGATTATCATCGAGAACTGCCTGCGGCGCCTCGCCGAGCGACAACACAGGGAAGGACGATTGCTCGCACTTCGGGAACGCCTGGAGGAGACGATGCGGGCGAGCCAGGAGATGATCAAGCCGACCGTATTCGGTCAGGCCATCATCTTCCTCGCCTTCGCGCCGTTGCTGATGTTCACCGGAGTCGAGGGCAAGACGTTCTCGCCGATGGCTATCACTATCATGCTGGCGCTGGCGGCCGCATTTGTCCTCGCACTGACGTTCGTGCCGGCGATGGTCGCCCTGCTCATCCGCGGCAAGGTCGCCGAGAAGGAAGTGTGGATCGTCGCCCGAATCAAGGAACGCTATGCACCGGTCCTCGACATGGCGGTGGCTCGGCCCTGGCCATTCATCGCCGCAGGCTTCGGCTTCTTTGCGGCCGCGATCCTAGCCTTCGGCTTCCTCGGGCAGGAGTTCATCCCGCAGCTTGACGAGAAGAACGTCGCCCTCGCCTCGAGCCGCGTTCCATCGGTCTCGATGGAGCAGTCGCTCAAGATGCAGCGGGGTGTCGAAAGGGCCGTCACCAGCCTGCCGGAGGTGGCGCTGATGTTCTCCAAAACCGGCACGGCGGAGGTGGCGACCGACCCGATGCCGTCCAACATCTCTGACGGCTTCGTCATCCTGAAGCCGCAGGACCAGTGGCCGGCCGGGGTGGAGACAAAGGCCGACGTGCTTGAGCGGATCGAGAAGAAGACGGGCGCCCAGATCGGCAACGCGTTCGAGGTGAGCCAACCGATCCAGCTGCGCTTCAACGAGTTGATCGCCGGGGTGCGCGGCGATGTCGCGATCAAGCTCTATGGCGACGATCTCGACAAGATGAGCGCGTCGGCCGCCAACATCGTCAAGACGCTGCAGGCGATTCAGGGCGCTGCCGACGTCAAGGCCGAGCAGACAAGCGGCTCGCCGACGCTCGACGTCCGTTTCGACCGGGCGGCCATCGCCCGATACGGGCTGACCGTAGAGGAGGTGGCCGACACCGTGGCCGCCGCGATGGGCGGCCGCGAGGCCGGTCTGGTGTTCGAGGGTGACCGGCGCTTCGGCGTGCAGGTTCGTGTGCCGATGGAATCGCGCGACAACCTCGACGCCCTGCGCAATCTGCCGGTGCTGCTGCCGCCCGAAGAAACCGAGCGTCGCGGCTCGGTGCCGCTGTCGCAGGTCGCGCAGTTCCGGTTCAGCGAGGGTCTCAACCAGATCAGCCGCGAGAACGGAAAGCGGCGCGTCGTCATCCAAGCAAACGTGCGCGGACGCGACGTTGGCTCGTTCGTGGCGGAGGCGCTGCCGAAGGTCGGTACCGTCGCGCTGCCGACCGGCTCTTACCTGGAATGGGGCGGACAGTTCCAGAACCTGCAGGCCGCATCCGACAGGCTCGCGATCGTCGTCCCGCTCTGCTTCGCGGCAATCTTCGTCCTGCTCTATCTCGCGCTGGGCGGGCTGGGCCGGGCAATCGCCGTGTTCGCGGCGGTGCCGCTCGGCCTCGCCGGCGGCGTGTTCACGCTGCTGATGACCGGCATCGCCTTCTCGGTGTCGGCAGCGGTCGGGTTCATCTGCCTTGCCGGCGTCGCCGTACTCAACGGGTTGGTCGTAATGAGCGCCATCCGCGAGCGGCTGGAGGACGGCGTCGACCTCAGCCGCGCAATCGTCGAAGGGACGTTCGAAAGGGTGCGGCCGGTGATCATGACCGGCTTCGTGCCGGCGATCGGTTTCGTGCCCATGGCGCTCGCGCACGGCACCGGTGCCGAGGTCCAGAAGCCGCTCGCGATGGTGGTCATCGGCGGCCTGATTGCGGCGACCATTCTTACGTTGCTCGTGCTTCCCGCTATTACCCAGGTCGTGCTCGGCCTGGGCGAGCGGTGGCGCCAGAGACGCAAGCGCAATCTGGACACCACCGCGCATATGGCTCCAGCCACGGGAGAAGGATGATGGAAAACGGCATGAAACTGCTGCGAATCTACACCGATGAAGCGGCCTATTTCGGCGACCGCAAAGTCTTCGAGGTGGTCGCGTCTCGCGCACGCGACGCGAAGATGGCGGGAGCGACTGTGCTTCGGGCGTTATTCGGTTTCGGCCGGTCCGCACATCAGCATCGCCGGCACCTACTGGAGGACGACCAGTCGCTGGTGATCGAGATCGTGGATGACGATGCGCGCCTTCGCGCGTTCGTGGCCGAACTGGCGGACATATCGGGCATCGGGCTGATGACACTCGAGGCAGTCGAGATACTCGGCGGCGACAACATGGCGGAGACTGACAGATGAGCGGCAGGGGCACCGATCAAGACCATGGCGATGGGCACGACCACGCCGAGCATCCGCCCGGTGCGGAGCCCAATCACGGCGGGCACGGCCACAGCCACGCGCCAGCCGACTTCGGACGTGCGTTCGCCATCGGTACCGCGCTCAATGTCATCTTCGTCATCGTCGAGGCGACCTACGGCCTGATTGCCGGCTCGGTCGCACTGCTCGCCGACGCCGGCCACAACCTGAGCGACGTGCTCGGCCTGCTGATCGCGTGGGGCGCGGCGACGCTCGCCAAGCGCAGACCCAAGGGCAAATACACCTACGGCTTGCACAGCTCCTCAATCCTCGCAGCGCTTCTGAACGCCTTATTGCTACTCGTCGCGATCGGCGTGATCGCGGTCGAGGCGATCCGACGGTTCGCCGAACCGAGCCCTGTCGCAGGCACGACGGTGATGATCGTTGCGGCTATTGGCATCGTCATCAATGGTGCGACCGCGCTCCTATTCATGAGCGGCCGAAAGGGCGATCTCAACGTCAGAGGCGCCTTTCTGCACATGGCGGCCGACGCCGGCGTCTCCGCTGGTGTCGTCCTCGCCGGACTGGCGATTGTGCTGACCGGCCAAACGTGGATCGATCCCGTGACCAGTCTGGTGATCGTCGCAGTGGTCGCTATCGGGACGTGGGGTCTGCTGCGGGATTCGGTCAACATGAGCCTGCAGGCGGCGCCTTCCGGGCTCGAACCGGCAAGGATATCGGCGTTCCTGCGCAAGCAACGCGGCGTAAAGGGCGTGCACGACCTTCACGTCTGGCCGATGAGCACGACCGAGACGGCGTTGACCGTCCACCTGCTTGTACCAGACGGCTATCCCGGTGACGCCTTCACCGCCGAGATCGTGGAGTCTCTCAAGGAACGGTTCGGTATCGATCACGCGACGATCCAGATCGAGACCGACCCCGACGCGGACTGCCCGCTCGAGTCCGATCACGTGGTTTGAGGCCTGTGACAGACGGCACCTGCACCGGCGTGACGTCTGTCCGGCGCCGACACATTAGGAGACGTTGATGCTGGCGCTGACTTACACCGTCTTTCCGCTGCTTGCCGTTCTCGTCGGAGCGATCGTTGCGGTGCTGCGACCGCCCGGCCCGGGGCTAACCAGCGCGATCCAGCATCTGGCGGCCGGCGTTGTGTTCGCCGCCGCGGCTGCAGAAATCCTGCCCCAGGTCGTCCATGAAGGTTCGCCGTCCGCCACGTTGATCGGCGGCGCGATCGGCGTCGTCGCCATGCTGTCGCTCAAGTCGCTCGAGGGACGCTTCGAAGGACCGCTGGGCATGCTCGGCGCGGTCGCCGCCGACATCCTCATCGATGGCCTAGTGCTTGGCCTCGCGTTCATCGCCGGGGCCAAGGCCGGGTTGCTGCTCACTATCGCGCTGACGCTGGAAATCCTGTTCCTCGGCGTCACCGTGACCGAGGAACTGGGTGCGACCGTGAGATCGAAGGTCAAGATCGTCACGATCACCGCAGGGCTTGGGCTGCTGCTGCCGATCGGCGTGCTGCTCGCCACGCCCGTCGCGGGCTTCCCGCCCGCGGTGATCGGCGGCTTCCTCAGCTTCGGTCTGATCGCCCTCCTGTATCTCGTGACCGAGGAGCTGCTCGTCGAGGCCCACGCCAAGCCCGACAGTCCGCTGATCAGCGCCATGTTTTTTGTCGGGTTTCTTGGTCTGCTTCTGCTCGAAGAGCTGATGGGGTGAGCTTCATTGACCTTTGTATCGGTCGGCGACGCGGGGGCGCGAATCCACCAACGTCCGGGGCTTGCCAGATAATCTGATGGTGCTATTGATGGTGCTGGCGAAATGCATCAGCAAGAACTGCCGTATTTCAGTCGCTTAAGTGCCGGATTCAGTCCTCTTCTGGGCACCATTTGAGTCCTCTTCCGGGCACCATTTACGTATCCGCTGATGCCCGCGATAGGTTGAAAAAGCCGCAGAAATCCGCGAGTTTAACCCTCGCATTGACAGCTCTAGATTGCTGGCGTTCGCCAATAATCGCCCAAAAGTGGGGGCCTTTTTGGAGGCCTTTCGCCAGCGGCCATTCGCACCGATGCGAAAGGGACGATCATGGCGTTGACCGACACGGCGATCCGGCTGGCGAAAGCAGGGGAAAGCGACCGCAAGCTGGCCGATGAAAAGGGCCTCTACCTATTCGTAACCACCACCGGGTCAAAGCTGTGGCGGCTGAAGTACCGGATTGGCGGCAAGGAAAAAAAAGCTCGCGCTGGGGTCTTATCCCGAAGTCAGTTTGAAGGATGCGCGGGCGAAACGCGACGAAGCGCGCAAGGCGGCGCAAGCGGGCAGCGACCCGGCATTGGCCAAGCGGGAGGCACGAATCGCGCAACGGGTCGCAACCGCAAACACCTTTGCCGCGATTGCCGAAGAATATATCGACAAGCTGCGAGGCCGAAGGGCGCGCCGAAGTGACGGTCGCGAAAACCCGGTGGCTGTTGTCGAAGCTTTCCCCGTCGCTGGCCACGCGCCCGATTGCTGAAATTACGCCGCACGAATTGCTGGCGGTCCTTCGCAAGTCGGAGCGGGTGGGACAACGCGAGACGGCGCGGCGGTTGCGATTCTTTTCCAGCCGCGTGTTTCGGTATGCGGTGGCCACCGCCCGCGCTACCAGCGACCCTGCACAGCCACTTCAGGGCGCGCTAGTCTCGCCCGTTGCAAAGCATCATGCGGCAATCATCGATCCGATCGCCTTTGGCGGGTTGCTGCGCGCGATCGAAGCCTATTCTGGTCAGCCGATCACAACGCTGGCGATGCGCTTCACCGCGAACGTGTTCCAGCGACCCGGCGAAGTGCGGCAAGCCGAGTGGAGCGAAATCGACCTAGACGCGGCAGTCTGGACGATCCCGGCGGCGCGCATGAAACAACGCCAGCCGCACCGCGTGCCCTTGTCGCGCCAAGCCGTCGCAATCTTGCGCGAAGCCGCTTCGCTTTCTGCGAACAGTAAATACGTGTTCCCAAAGCTGGGGTCGCCGCTCAAACCTATGTGCGAAAATGCGATCAACGGCGCGTTGCGGCGTATGGGGTTCGGCGCGGACGTGATGACGGCGCACGGCTTCCGCTCCACCGCTTCGACGCTGTTGAACGAAAGCGGCAAGTGGAACCCGGACACGATCGAACGCACACTGTCGCATGCCGAAGCCAATCAAGTCCGCGCGGCTTACCATCGGGGCGCGCATTGGGTGGAACGGGTTGAGATGGCGCAATGGTGGAGCGACTATGTGGACACATTGCAGGAAGGTGGGCAGGTTGTGCCTGACCTGCCCCCCGTTGGTTCCCTCGATCTGATGTAGAGTCTGCCCGCTGGAAGGAGCAGACGAATGAGGAAGAGCCGTTTCACCGAGGAACAGATCATCGGGATGATCAAGGAGCAGGAAGCCGG
>NZ_JBAZTL010000011.1:0-58711 GCF_041661885.1 Sphingomonas sp.
TGGCTGGTATTGCGAAGAAATGAACACCGTGAGGCACTTTACAAGGGAGTCATAGAAGATGGCTGATCCAACGAAGCGACGCCTGCTCCGCTGGCTGGCAACATGCGGGCTGATCCTGCTTGGCGCTACCATTGGTGTGATTCCAGTGGCGATTGCAGACACGACGATTCAGATCCCTGAGACTGTTCCGTGGTGGGCATGGCTGCTAGGCTCCGCAGGCCCGATTGGGGTAAGCGGCTTCATCGCCTACAGCACCGCAAAACGTCAGGCCCGAAAGACCGCACTGGAGGAATATCGAATTCTCCACGATGCCAAAAGCAAGGAACTGAAAGAATGCCGCGAAGGCCGCATCGCAGACGGTATCCGAATCAATCAGCTTGAGGAAAACGAGGACGCATCCAAGCAAGTGCAGTTCCGCCTTGAAAGTCAGGTCTATGGCCTGCGGTCGTTCCTTCAAGTTACCGCCTTCAAATACGATATACCCCTCGCCGATGTCGAGCGCTATCTTGGCCGGTTTGAGGATCGGAGAAAGTCACATGAAGACCTTGCTACTGATTGACGATGACCCGTCTTTGCTATTGCTGATGACAAAGCAATGCGAAGCTGCGGGATACACGGTTGAGCCGCATAGTTCGGCCGGAGCGCTGCTTGGCTCGTGGTTTACAAACCCGGAGAAATACGCTGCAATCATCACCGATTGCGAGATGCCGATTCATCGCGGCCCGGTGCTGGCTAAAGCCCTGAGACGCCTTGGGTGCATCACCCCTATCATCATGGTCAGCGGGCATGGTGACGTTTTCGATCGTCACCAGCTTGACCAGTGGGGAATCACGGCCTATCTGCCCAAGCCGTTCGACGTGCCGATGATTAAGGCATTGCTGGATGAGGTGCTGGTGTGAGCGAAGCCATGGCCGCTGCCATTGAAGCCGCCCAGGTCCGCGACTGGATCACGCTGGCGATCTTCCTGATCGTCCTGGGGCTGGTGGTGGCGTTGATTGCCCGCAACCTAATCAGGCGAGACCAGGACGATCGCAGCCGGTTCAGTTTTGACGATCTGCTGATCGATCCGATAACCAAAGTCACAGACCCGGCGCGATGCGTGCTCGTTGGAGGCTTCGCGGTGGCATCGCTGGTGCTGGTCTATCTGGCAGTAAAGGGACAGATGAGCGATGCGGTTTACCTAACCTACATGGCCGGTATCGTTATTCCGGCAGTATCGAAAGTCCTGAAAACGAGCGTATCCTTGCCGGGTATGCCTATGCCGCCAGCCACTACGACTACCAAGCCCACAACGGAAACGACTACCGGGGAAACGCCATGACGGTATCAATGGTTTTCACATTTCATCTTGTCGTCGCATATCTTTTGCTGACGTTTATAAATCCGACTACCGGAGACGCACCATGAAGTTTGAAGTCTATGATGGCAACGATCATTGGTATTGGCGCCTGCGCGCCCGCAACGGCAAGATCATCGCCGACAGCGGAGAGAGTTACACCACTCGCGGCAAGTGCCTAGCCGCCATCAAGCGCGTGCAGAAATGCGCGGATGCAAAAGTCGTTTCGACGTGACCACGAAAGAACAAAACAGTATATGCGACCTTGCCAAAAAGCACGGCGGCGTCACTTTCGGCGAGGGAATTATCTTTAAAGAAGTCGCCCAACTGGTGAGCTTCTACTACGCAGCCAAGGAATCAGCGGCGCGTGAAAACAGCAAGGTGAAATGGCAAGACTGAGCCAAGGTCAATAGCAAAAAACTATCGAAGGTGGCAAACTCAGGTATCCGATCGGATAACCGCCCAGGCCTACCTCTGGTGTCGGTCTCAGTGTTACCGCCAAGGAGGCTGGCAAGGAGAAATCATCATGTCAGTAGGAAGCAAGAATTACGCACACCCCGCGTATCTGGCCCGCACCACCCAAAACGAAGCGCAGAACGCGGCCGGCGCATCGGCCAGCTTCGCCAAGTACGTGGCCTTCACCGACGAGAAGGTTCACAGCGTTTTCGTGAAGACCCTGACCGCCGGAACCAGCACCCACACCGGCTGGAACGGAACCGCGACGGTGACTACCACCGGCACTGGCGCCACGATCGCTGGCATCAAGATCAGCGGCACCACCACCAGCACCTATGGGCCGTATGTCCTGAGCGCAGCCGCAGCCGGCTTCCAGCGCCTGGAGATCGACCACACGGGTGTCGGCAGCGCCACCAGCACCAACGAGGCGGACAAGTACATCGCCCTGACCACCGGAGACACCTTCTATCTCCAGATGGGCACCGACGCCACCGCCGTCATCCTGCCGGGCTTCGAGAAGTCGATCGCCCCGACTGGCGCCATCAGCGTGGGCTAAACCCCGCAGCAAAGCAGTGGTATTGGAGGGGGCTTTTTAGCCCCCTTCTTTTTTACTTGACAACGGCAGAAAATGCTGGCACAGTCTGCCGCATGAACAAAGACCAGCAAGAGCAGTACCGCACCAAGGCCGCCTCTCTTCGATCAGTTGAAGAAGAGGTGAACGCACTGACCCAGCGCCTCGCTGAGCGCACCGACTGGCGCAACCGCCTGCGGATGGAGGTGGCAACCCTCAAGGAGCTTGTGGGCGCTGCAGGAGTGGCAGCGGCGGAAGCCACTACCAGCAGTGAAGACGATGCTGATTGACGCCCGCCAGTTCAAGCCGCGCATCACCTTCGCCAAGGCCATCGAGCGCACCAAGCTGAGCCGCGAAGAAGTAGGCAAGCGCCTGGACGTGAAGCCGCGCCTGATGCAGTACTACGTGAACGATGAGGAAAATCATCCAGTGCCGTATCTGGTGTGGTATTGCGTTCTGCAGATGGCCTCTGGGCGCGGGATCAAGACGGAGAAGGAATTGATGCTCGAAAACGAGGAGAAGCGCATCCGCGCAGCCATAGCTCGGCAGACGATTAAACATCTGGTCCAGGGTTCGGAAGCTAAGGCCATGAAACTGATGAGTGAACTCATCAAAAGGGGGAAATGAAATGGCTATCGAATGGATTGACCGAAGTGTGAAGCTGCCGAAGGTTGGTGTCGAAGTTCTGGCATTTGGCAAAGTGCCGACAATAGACGGAATGGCCGACAAGTTCATCGGCTGCGATCATCTGAAGGTGTCTGGTGATTTCGGATACGACGGGACAGGCCATTGCGGCATGGTGCGCGTGACTCACTGGGCTGAAATTAATGGGCCGATCAAGGGGGAGTGACATGGTTTGGAGAGCGGAAGATCCAGAAAGCGGAGAAATTTACAAATGCCGCTGGGACTTGATCGAATACCTGCACGGCAAGATCCTTGATATCGGTGCCGGCCAGTTCAAAGTGGTTGACCAAGCCATGAGCGTAGACAACGGCCACCATGAAGGCTTCGGCCACGTCATCAAGCCTGACTACCTGGTGAAGACCGCGGCGCAGTTACCGCTGATCGGTGACGCCACCATGGACTGCACCCTGAGCAGCCATCTGCTGGAACATTTTCCCGAAGACCAGGCCATCTACGTGCTGCGGGAGTGGTTCCGCACGGTGAAGGTGGGAGGCACGCTTTGCCTCTACCTTCCCGAGAAGGGCGTGTACCCAGACGTGGGCGAGTATGGCGCGAACCCAGACCACAAATTCACCCCCACCCGCCAGCAGGTGATCGACTGGATGCTCAAGGTCGGCGCCTGGGACCTGGAAGTGGACGAGAGCCGCAGCGAGGGCAACGAGTATAGTTTCCTCCAAGTCTACCGCCGCCTTCCCGGTCGCCAGAATTTGTTCTCTTGCCAGAAGCCAAAGTCAGCCGAGAAGACCGCAGCGTGCTTCCGCGTGGGCGCTTTCGGAGATATGCTTCAAGCATCGAGCGTGATCAAGGGGCTGAAGGATGATGGCTACGTTGTCACGGTCTACGCCAGCGAACCCGGCTGCCAAGCGATCGAGCACGATCCGCACATCGACAAACTGATCCGGCAGGAAAAGGACATGGTGCCGAACCACCTGCTGGGCGAGTTCTGGGACGTGCGCAAGAAGCGATATGACAAATGGGTCAACCTATCCGAGTCGGTTGAAAGCACCTTGCTGTCCATCCCGCACCGGATCACCTACAAGTGGCCGAAGGAAACCCGCCACCGGTTGATGAACCACAACTACCTGGAAGTGCAGCACGAGCTGGCCGGCGTTCCCCACATCCCGCAGGTGCGCTTCTACGCCACCGAGTCAGAAAAGTGCTTGGCACGAAATCGGCGCGCAGAGATTGGACGGGATTGGTCAAGCGGCTACATGAAGGAAAACACCCGCTTCATCATCCTCTGGTCCCTCGCCGGCAGCAGCATCCACAAGGTCTACGCCGGCATGGACGAGGTGATGCAGCGCACCCTTGACGCGCACCCCGAGGCCCACATCGTGCTGGTAGGCGGCCCCGAGTGCCAGAAGCTGGAGGCAGGCTGGGAGGACAACCCACGGGTGACCTGCACCAGCGGCAAGTGGAGCATCCGGAAGAGTTTGGCATTCATCGACCAGGCTGACCTGATCATTGGCCCAGAGACTGGCATCCTGAACGCCGCCTGCTGCCTGCCAGTGCCCAAGATCATCTTCCTGAGCCACAGCACCGAAGAGAACCTGACCCGGGACTGGATC
Source organism: Sphingomonas sp. (assembly GCF_041661885.1). GTDB lineage: Bacteria > Pseudomonadota > Alphaproteobacteria > Sphingomonadales > Sphingomonadaceae > Sphingomonas. The sequence goes on from NZ_JBAZTL010000011.1 coordinate 4,616, forward strand.
AACACCACCGCGATGGTGCCCCAGAACACCCCCTGCTACCCCTGCCACATGATGCACCTGACCTGGGATAGCTGTAAGCGTGACGACAGGACGGGCACAGCAGCCTGCCAGGCGAGCATTGACCCGGAGACGGTGGCGCAGGCCATCGCCAGTGAGATCGATGCTTGGCGCAGCAGAGATGATGGTGAGGTGCCGCGCTACGAAGCTGAATGGAACGCGCTGCCGCACAGGGAGGTGAGCCGCAAAGTGGTTGGTGACATGTTGGTCACGCTGAACGACGTCACCAATCCGTCCGATACAGCCTTCGGCGCATCGCTGGTGATCCAGATGCGCATGCCCGGGGCCCAACAAGTAGCAGACCCGAGGGACGAAACGCAATGAGCGACGTGAGCCTTTCAGTCATCAACCCCGTCACGCTTGCACAGCTCTATCTGGTCGCAAGCTGCACGCCCCCAGGAATCTTCGTTGAGCTTGGCGTCTACAAGGGCGGCAGCGCTCGCATACTGGCTGACGTCGCTGAGTCACAAGGCCGCGAACTGCACCTGTTCGACACCTTCACCGGGATGCCATTCCAGCACACCGGAGATAGCCACAAAGTCGGCGACTTCGCAGACACCGATGAATCCAGCGTCAGAGCCCTGATCCCGTCCGCCATATTCCACGTCGGCGTATTCCCGCAGACCATGCCGGGGAACCTGAAGCCCATCGCCTTTTGCCACATCGACGCAGACCAGTATCAAAGCTACGTCGATGCCATCGCTCTGTTCAGCCCGCTTATGGTCAAGGGCGGCATCATGTGGTTCGATGACTGCGACAGCCTCGAAAGCGCGACCAAAGCCGTCAATGAAGCATTCGGAGATCGAGTGATCCGGGGCGAGATGCTTAAGCCAATCGTGAGGTTCTAAATGTGCACCGCCTTTCTGATCATGTATATCTGGGCCGGCACCAACATCAGCGTGGACATCTACGCCCGAGCGTTGCTGCTGGAGAAGAAGCCTGCGGGCTGGGCATTCCACCTGTTCATCGCATTGACGTGGCCCATCGTGCTTCCATGCTGGATCTGGTCGGAGTACTTCGCATGATGTTCTTGCTCGTGGTGCAGGTAGCCACATTCCTCGGCATGGCCGCCTGCTTCGCCGCCGTAGGCCAGTACCGATTGTCCTTCGCTCAATTCCTGCTGGCGATTGTGCAGGCCACCATCTACACCGGGACCATGAAATGAAAACCTTCCCCCAAATCGACCCCCCAACCGACGAAGGCGTGCGCCGCACCCTTCACCTGGTCAACGAAGGCGGCGACCTGCTGCCGCGGGACTTGGTAAACCAGCAGATCACCGTAGGCGGCCAGACCTACATGGCCCGCGGTGTAGGTACCACCAAGGTTATCCAGACCGGAGAACTGTTCGACGTCTACGTGCTGGCCCCTGGCGCAAGGCTGGTGCCCCTGTTCGGCGGTCCATGCAACGGAGAGCAGGCCGCGTGCTTTCTCGGCGAGACCATCGCTGTGACGGTGCAGGGCAAGCGCCACCACTACCGGCCCATCGAATTCTTCGGCCCAGTGCCGAACGAACCCACCAAGGTGAACCGCTACGAGGTCCACATGCACGAACACATCAAGCCAGAGGCCAGCAGCCCCATTGACGCCTTCATCGCCAAGCACGGGCTGGATCCGGTGGAAGTGGTTGAGATACCGGCAGAACTGATGGTTACGCACTGATGAAAGCCATAGTCCCGCCCAGGCTGGTCATCCCAAACAAAGCTGAAGCTATCGAACTGAACAGTATTGAACAACTCAGACGCGCGAAGCGGTTTCTGCGATTAAATAGCGCTAGAGAGTATCTTGAAGCCACCCACCAGTACTGCAACACGGTGACTGGCGAGAAGCGGGAGATGACCGGAAGATTCGCAAAAAAGCTAAACGATGCGCTTGATGCGAGATTCATCTACGAGGTCAGCACGAAGGTAAAGGGAGCCAGACTGCACAAGTGGAAATGGCTGCCACCGCAGGAGGTCATCCAGGTCTACGAAGAGAAGATAAAAGCGAGAAAAGAGCGCCGGCACAAGAGATCAGTTGAATTGACCGCCTTCAGCCCGGACAATCGCCGGGCGCCAACCAAACTATTCAAATAGAAATGCTATGGTCCGAATCATGCACCTGCTGGACGACGGCAGCCTACATTTGGCATTCACGTACGCTGAGAACCCGCGCGGCCAGATGCTGCACTCAACACTTGTCACCAACCCTGACGGAAGCAAGCCAGACCCAAACTCCGAGATGAGATGTGGGACCTGCGGTGAACGAGTGCGGCCACCATCGCAACCAGGTGCAAACCTTGCAATCCACGAGGATGACGACATGAAACCTGACGCTATGGACCGCCACTACGCCCTGATCGAAGCCAACAGCACGATCCGGCACTGCCGCAAGACCATCTTGAATCTGTGGTTCGCGGTGCTGATGGAGACGGCTGTGATCATGGTGTTTGGCATTAGCCTGATTGGACGCTGAAGGAAAAAACCATGAAACTGTTCCTTATTTCACAGAATCAAAACTATGACTACGACACCTATGATTCTGCCGTGGTCGCAGCCCCAGATGAGGAAACTGCGCGCCTGATGAACCCGCGAAATGGGATGACTCATATTCATCTTGGTGCAACAGCCCTGAGCATGTGGAAGTGAAGCTTGTCGGAGAGTCGGCAGACGGCCTTGAGCAAGGGGTCGTTTGTGCTTCGTTTAATGCGGGGTAACTGATGGACTTCCAACCCAACATGCTTGAGATCAAGGCGGCGGTGGAAGCGTGAGCGTGGAGCGCGTTGTTAGCCGACAGCGGCTGGAAGGTGCAGCATGAAATGCCCGCAGTGCGGTGAAGAGCAGTATTGCCCTTGCGTGAACTGTTCCGACTGGAATGCTGGGAAAGTGGTGTGGCGCTGGATTGATGGTGAAGCCATTGCCTGCGGCCATTGTGGGTTCACATTGCACGCTGATGGTTGGCTTGATGTTGAAGCTACTGAATACGCTGCCGTGACACTCAACACCAATTCTAAGTCACCATGAAACCTAACCCGCCCTGCGACGAGTGGAACCGCGCCCTACCCGTAGAGCTGATCCTAGAGCTTTACAGGTGGTATCGCCTAGCAAACCCTGACGACAGCAAGCCGACGAGGAAGCGTAAACCATGAACTACCTGATTGCGTGGTGCTTGTGCATTGCTGGCACGGTGCTGACTGCGCTTGGCAAAGGCGATGACGTGAAGTGGCTGATGGTGAGTGACGTAAACGTGACGGTGTGGCTTTTTGTCGCGTGGGCGATGGACAAGAAATGAACGTGTTTATCTGGTTTATGGCGGCGATTCTTGCGCTGGATTGTTTGGTTCGCTTGTTTTGGCTTGGGACGGGGAACTATCCGCAACGCACACCGGGAAATATTGCCGGTGATCTGGCCTGCAATGCTGCATTGTTGATCTGGGCATGCGTTCTTCTTGGAAACTCGCCATGACCATACTTGCCGATCTGCGCATGTGGGAAGCTGCAACGATGAACCTGGACCACAAGCGGGTTCAGTCTCAGGCGGCGGAGGAGATTGAGCGGCTACGGAGTGCCCTGCAACGCGCACGCGACGCGCTGCTGGATCACGGCGACGAGCGGACGATTGCGCCGGAGGTCGAGGCGATAGACGCGGTCTTGACGCCCAACGCTCAGGTTAAGCGGCGGGCGAAGCCCGTCCGCTTGAACCGCTTGTTAGCCCAGCGCAAGTTCAAAGCTGGGCACTGATGGAGATACGACGATGGAATCTGCACAAATTGAAATGCCGCGCTACAAGTGCCACAAGCAGGTTTGGGCGCTGAAGATTTCCGAACTGAAAAGCACGGCCTCGCCGGAGCAGGAAAGCGACGGAAGCCTGCTGCTGGTGCCATCCGACAAGCGCTACGCGCCGTTTGTTGTGGACGCGGCCTACACGCGCAAGCACCGCCCGGAAGTGGGCGGCTACTACGTGGTCTACGACGATGGCTACAAGAGCTACAGCCCAGCCAAAGCGTTCGAGGATGGGTATGCATTGCTTGAGGGCTAACGCGAGTTAGTTAGAGGCCATCGACTAAAAACCCCGCCGTAGCGGGGTTGTAATTCAGCACGCCGGCTTCGGGTTTTTGCTGCCCTTACCTTTTCCGCCTTTGGACTTCTTCATGTTCCAGCTCCTATTCGGCGAGATCGCCGCAGACCATTATGACTACCCTTACCGAAAAACAAAAGAACAACTTGTGCGAGTGTCTGTAGTGGCGTAGATTCACGATAGCCGTTACCATACGTCACCACTGTTTCAATAGGTGCTGCGTATCGTGAGATTCATCCTCGGCCCTGCCGCCCCCTACATCATGGGAGTGCTCGCCACCCTATTCCTTGGGATGGCAACGGCCACGTGGCATCTCAACGGAACCCTGACCAGCGAGCGCAAGGACCACGCAGTAGCAGTGCGCGATAACCAGACCTGCGCCGGTACCGTGAAGGAACTGCAAAGCACCGTCAATGACCAGAATGCCTCGATCGAGAACCTGAGAGCCGTAGCAGCGACGCAACAGGTCGGCCGCGACCAAAGTGCCAAGCAGATTCTGAACGCCAAACCCCGCCAGATGGAAGCCAAGGGCGCCCAGCAGATGAACGAGTGGTATAGGGGGCTGACGCAGTGAGCGCCGACCTGAAAGTGGTGCAGATACGCACGGCCCCGCTGGTCAACGACATCCCGGGCCAGCTACGTCACTTGGCCACCATGCTCGAATCTGGTGAGGTCGAGCCGATGGAGACGCTGATGGTTGGCGGGATCTACCCGAACGATTTCAACCCATACTTTGCCTGCTTCGGCCACAATCCAGACCGGCACACCACGGCTGGCTTCTTCATGCACCTGGCCAAACTGGCACTGACGAGCAAGGACGAATGAAAGCCATCCTCGCCGCCCTGCTGCTGACCGGCTGCGCCGCCTACACCCCAGCCCCCAAGGTGATCACCCAAACGGTGAAGGTGCCCGTGCCAATAATGCCAGTGCCGCCGCCAGAGCTTGCAACCTGCGGAACCCACTGGCCCGAAATCCAATTCAGCCCCGCAGAGAAGCCCGCCCTGGTCACCCTCGACAAGCCAAACGCCGAGGCACTGATGCTGTTCGGAAACACCGCTGTGCAGTGCATCAAGGCCTGGCAGGCTTGGAGTAAGCAGTAAGCCCGTGGCCGCCGCAGCCGTCAAGAAGAGGGCAAGGCCGTGTTCCATCGACAAGGACGGCCTCAACCCAAACCAGAAAATCTTTGCAGAACATTGGCTTAAGCACAGAAATGGCAGCAGGGCCTATCTGGCTGCCTATCCAGCGTGCAGTGACGCAGCGGCTGGAGCTTGCGCATCACGGCTGTTAACCGAAGCTAAAGTTTCAGCCTATTTGGAGCGGCGAAAGGCTGAAATCATTAAGGAATTGGGCGTTGACAGCAGCTACGTGCTCCGCAATATCAAGAGCATTGGCGAGCGCTGTATGCAGGCGGAACCGGTGTATGACACCGAGGGCAACCCCATGTTGGTCTCGACGCCGAGTGGTGATCTGGCTCCGGCCTACAAGTTCGACGCCAGCAATGCCCTGAAGGCCAATGAGCTGCTGGGCAAGTACAACAAGCTGTTCACGGACATGAAGGAAGTGAACCTGACTGGCCACGAGAGCCTGCTGGAGGCTATGAAGCAGGCTGGGGTGATTAAGTGATATCGACCAACCTGTATGCCATATCCGATGAGGCTGGGAATGTGAAGTTTGGCTTGGCGCAAGACCCGGCCAAACGACTCTCTGACCTGCAGACGGGTAACGCCAACAAGCTTGTCCTGCTGGATGCATGCCAGATACCGGACGCCAAGGAGGCCCGTAACCATGAATGGAACGTGCATTTCTGCCTTGAGAAGCTTGGCCTACGGAAGAGCGGCGAATGGTTCGCGCCGAGTATCTTCACCACAATCGCTGTCGGAGCATTGGCGCTTGGATCAATTGAATCCTTCAATGATCGGGTGACGATCATGTACCACGAATTCTCTAAGAGTCTGGAGAAGATGCGGGCTTACATGCATGCTGTTGATGGCCCCGGGGAAATGTGTGGGCTGAAGCCGAACGGGCGAAATGGCTGGTCTGATACCCCAGCGCGTCTACCGAATTGGGCCTATGCGGTGAAGAGAGCCAAGAAGGCATGAGCCACCAGTTCACGCCTGAGCAACTTGCCTTTGGCGCGCGCCTCTACAAGGAATTTCCGTTCTACGCTGCCAACTGCCTCAAGGTCAGGACCAAGCAGGGCGAGATCAAGCCATTCATCCTGAACGCACCCCAGTTGTTGTTGCACAAGCGCGCTGAGGACCAGATGGAAAAGCGCGGCTTCGTCCGCCTGATTGCCTGCAAGGCCAGGCAGCAGGGGATCAGCACCTACATTGCCGGCCGCAGCTACCACAAGACCAGCCACCGCAAGGGATACCAGAGCTACATCCTGACCCACTTGCAGGAATCGACTGACAACCTGTTCAGCATGACTGAGCGATTCCATGAGAACTGCCCGCTTGAGGTGAGGCCGCAGACCGGCGCCAGCAACGCCAAGGAGTTGAACTTCAAACTGCTGGACAGCGGAACGGGAGTTGGCACCGCCGGCAGCAAGGGCGTTGGCCGCGGCAAGACCCTGCAGTTCGTCCACAGCTCCGAGGTGGCCTACCAGCCCAATGCCGAGACCCACAGCGCAGGCTTGCTCCAAGCCGTGCCCCAGGGCGAGATGGGCCGGGACACTGAGATCTGGATGGAGTCAACGGCTGATGGCATCGGCAACTACTTCCACAGCACCTGGTCGCGCGCCGTCGCCGGCGAGAACGACTTCGAGCCCATCTTCATCCCGTGGTACATGACGGACGAGTATCGCCAAGCGCCGATCGAGCGCTTCAAGCTGGACGACGATGAACTCGAATACCAGGCCATGCACAAGCTGGACATGGCCCAGATGATGTGGCGCCGCAAGAAGATTGGCGACATGGGTGACCAGCTATTCAAGCGCGAATACCCGGCAAGCGTCTTGGAGGCCTTCAGCACTACCGGCGGCCGCGCCTTCATGCCCATGACCCTAGTAGAGCGCGCCATGAACGCCAAGGCCGACCCATTCGGTGCCGTGGTGTTCGGAGTTGACCCGGCCCGCTTCGGCGAGGATCGCACAGCGTTGTGCGTGCGCGAGGGCCGCGTATGCCATTGGGTGAAGTCCTGGAACGGCCTGGACACCATGGACATTGTGGGCACTGTGAAGCGCTACGCTGCCATCTACAATCCCAAAGCCATCTTCGTGGACGTGGTTGGCCTGGGCGCCGGCGTCTACGACCGCATGCGCGAGCTCGGCATGCCAGCGAGAGCCGTCAACGGTGGCGAGAAGCCAAACCGGCCCGACAAGTACTACAACAAGCGCGCCGAGATGTGGGGTGAGGCCCGCGAATGGCTCAAGGATGGCCCCTGCAAGATCCCCAAGGACGAGGCCCTTGCCGCTGACCTGTGCGGCCTGCAATACAAGTTCGACTCCAAGAGCCGCTACGTGCTGGAGAAGAAGGAGGATGCCAAGGCCCGCGGTGTGCGCTCGCCTGACCTGGCAGACGCCTTCTGCCTCACCTTTGCCGAACCCGTAGCCCTGTGGAGCGTGAACAGCTTTGAGCCTGGTGCTGCGCACAACCCTATGGGCGGCGAATCCTTCGAGCCCGAGGTGGCATAGTGTTTCGCTATCGTTTGTCCTATGATGTTGCAACAAAGTTAATCGGAGGCGCCAGTGGCCCGTGAAATCGACATGAAGTCACTCGTGCGATCCATCGCCGGCCCTGAGCGCCCTGTGAAGGTCTACGACACCCGATACCCCAAGTACGAGCGGCCAGGCCACAACCCGTTTGAGGGCCTGCTGCCGGACATTCTCTTGCAGACTGGCGACAACATCCTGATGCAGACAGGTGACGAAATGAGCAGGCAACAAGATGGCTGATAAGAAGGTCACAGAGCTTGCAGTAGTCACCGAACTGACGGGGCTTGAGACGCTCTATGTCGTGCAGGGCGGGGTGGATAAGCAGGTCAGCATGTCGTTGGTGCGATCTGGGCTCACGACGACTGCGATTAGTGAGGGATCAAATCAATACTTCACTGATGAGCGCGCTCAGGATGCGGTAGGAGCGGCCCTTGTCAATACTGATTCGGTAACGCTCGCTTACGATGATGCGACCCCGAGCATTACAGCAGCGGTAGCGGTTCAACAGAGCATCACCGCCCCTGCTGGAGGGATCAAACTATCAGGCGATGAGACCAGCCCTTCCGCATCCAAGTATTACGGCACGGATGATGTAGGAACCAAGGGATTCCATGCCCTTCCAACGACGACGCTGGCGTCAATCGCGGCACTTCGACTATTAACTGGAGCGGCCGCCGGTCAGACCGCCGACGTAACGAGCTACTACGCCGTGGATACACCGGATGGTGGTGGCGGAGCGTTCAAATGGAGCGCCGAAAGCACTGCAACAGACGATGCCGGAACGATCATCAAGCCTACGGCGGTCAGTGGCGCTGGTCGGTGGCTAAGGATATGGAGTGGTGCGGTAAATGTTCGGTGGTTCGGCGCGAAAGGTGACGGGACTACGGATGATACAACCGCTGTCCATGCGGCGATTGCAACCGTAGTGGCATCTCCGGGATTCGGTGGAAAGGTGGTCTTCCCAACGGGAAACTTCAGAGTCACGTCGGGATATACGCACACATCCGCGAAGGTCGATGTTGTCCTTGAGGGCGAAGTGTGTGGCAGAGAGAACGACACTGGTCAGGGCTCACAGGTAACTCTGGACAACGCCGACATAGCGTCGTTCTTCTACGACACAGGAACGGTCAACCAGTTCTTGCAGGTGCGGAACATTACGTTCAAGTGCGCTCAGTCAGTTCCAGGCAGGGATTTCTTCGTATTCAGATCGAACCACAAAGCCTCGTTCAATCTCGTTAATTTCGAGAACGTCGAAAGACCATTCGTTTTCAAGGTCGGAAGTTATTTCCAGAACAACGACTACACGAACATCCAGTTCCGCGGGACCAGCGGGACATTCCACTCTGAAACTTCGACGCTCATTGGCACGTTGATGTATCTGAACAACGTCAACCACGAAAGCGGATGCCCTAACAACACGACTGAGAAGGTGGTGTGCGATCTGCGCGGGATCAGGTTGATCCAAGCCACCAACTTCCTGTTGGAAGGCGCCCTCCCGTCATCCGGCTGGACGATCCTCCGGCTGAATGGGGGTGGCGGAACGTGGGAGCGCGAGTTCGCATTCGAGTCAAATGGGTATCACAGCGAGTGGAGTGGCGCGAATGTCCCGACATACGCTCTGGACATGGAGAACTGCCGTGCAGTGTTCAGCCAGGGCACTATGGGGGCATCCGCTTCCAGTCCAATGAAACTCTCCAACAGCACGCTCACGTTGATAGGATCGTCTTTTACTGGAGACTCAACAGAGATTGCAGACTACTTCAGTTTGGATGCCTCGCAGTCGAGGGTCATCCTGCGCGATTGCGCCGTAAGACAGCTCTCAGGTGTGGGAGCAGCCGAACCGAGGATTACGTTCGAGAACTGCGGAAACAACAGGAGCGGCGGAGCCGGGGATGCCGGACTCGTATCAACGATTTTGTCAAACACGCAGTCCACATTGATGTGGCGCTGGAACGGCGGATTCAGCGATCCCAAAGTTGGAACGGTATCCGCCTCTGGAAGCACCTCTGTCATTCCTTCCCTCGATGCCAGCTACGGAAGAAAGTGGGTTGTAACCCCAAATGGGCAGGTTGTTACGTTTCAGGCGACAACGCAGGCTCGTGGATTTCTCAAGCAGGGGGATATGTTCTGGATCACGGGCCACGTCACCTTTCCGACGTTCACATCAGGCACGTTCATTCTTTATTTTGTAGAAGCAGGGGCGACTTCCGGCGCGGCGGCAGGCTTTACAACGGACTACTCGGCGCAGACTCTTAGGTTTGCGTTCCCCATTAGGATAACTGCTGCGCTGACAGATACGTCAACGGTTGGACTCTACTTAACCCTGCTATCTGGTGCTGGAGTTTCTGGGACACTTGATGTCCACTCGATCGGACTCTACTCTGGGAATTCCGCTCCGCAGGGTGAGTTCCCCGCATACCCCGCCACCATCATCACCTACAACTCAGCGGCGCCAACGGTGGGCGAGTGGGCACAGGGCGACATCGTCTACAACAACGCCCCGGCAGCATCTGGAACCATCGGGTGGGTCTGCACGACGGCCGGCACGCCGGGTACGTGGAAAACATTTGGAGCAATTTCAGCATGATGAAAAATCTGTTACTGCTTTCCATGCTGACCGGCTGCGCCAACATGACGCCAGCGGAGGATATCGCCTTTGGCACGCTGATCGGCTGCAACGCTTACGACGCTGCTTTGACGATGCACGCGATGGACAGGGGCTTCGCAGAAGGGAACCCGCTGCTAGGCTCACATCCAAGCGACGAGAAGATAATTATCTCGAAGGTGCTACTGGCTGGGATCGCATGGTGGGCGGTTGACGCGATGGACGAGAAACGTTCTGTGCCCGCGCTGCTGATTGCCACGATTCCGTGCGGCTGGGCTGTTTATCACAATAACAGCGTGATGGATGACTGATTAATGACCAACATGCTCGTCACCGAAGGCTTTGAAGAACTCAAGGACTACGAAATCTGCAAGCGCGTGGGCGACTACCTGCACCAGAAATACCCGGGGACACCAGCCCTGCCGCACCTGTGGGCCGTGAGCATCCGCGGCGGCATGATCTACATCCAGAACATGGCGCTCAATCAGCAGAAGGGCTACGCAATCCGCCCTGAACTGGCCAGCGACGAGATGATCACGCGCGCCGGCGGCGAGATTCTTGAGCGCTACCGCATCAGCCGTGGCGTAGGTGGAGCGCAGCAAGCGCTTGAGCACCTGGTCAGGTACCCAGATTCCCGTTTGGTCAGGCACCCCACATGAGCGAGCACAACCCCGACTTGCTACCTCAGAGCAACCCCGAGAATCCAGTCTCGGATGCCGGTCCTGACCGCAGTGGTGACCCGGCGCTGATCCAGAAGGCCACCCAGATTTTCAACGACTCGACCACCTACCTGGAATCGAGCGTGCGCAAGAACTGGGAGCGGAACCTCGCCAACTGGATGAACAAGCACCCGCCCGGGAGCAAGTACGACACCAAGGACTACCGCAGCCGCAGCAAGATATTCCGGCCCCGCACGCGCTATGGCATTCGCAGCAACGAAGCTGCAGCCGCAACAGCCCTGTTCAGCAACAGCGACCTGATCAGCGTGACGGCCGAGAACGCCGGCAGCGCCAATGCAGCCGCCGCTGCGGGCATCCAGCAAGGCCTGCTCCAATACCGGCTCAGCAGGACCATTCCGTGGTTCCTGACCGCGATGGGCGCCTTTCAGGACACTGAGGTGTATGGCATCTGCGCCAGCTACAACTACTGGCACTACGAAGCGGTGGACGAGGACGAGCCGCCACCGACCGAGACCCAGACCACGATCGAGCAGAACGAGGAAGCCCAGGAGCCGGCACCCAGAGCCAAGCGCGTGCTCCACGACAAGCCCTGCATCGACCTGCTGGCCCCGGAGAACCTGAGATTCGACCCGGCCGCCGACTGGCGCGACCCGATCAACAGCAGCCCCTACTGCATCCGCATCGTCCCCATGTATATCGGGGAAGTGATGGAGAAGGCCGCCAATGGCGGCGGAGCCATCCCCTGGCGCCCATTCACGATGGGCCAACTTCAGAGCGCCAAGACCGACTACTACGACAGCACCCGCCGTGCCCGTGAGGAAAGCCGCGTTGACCCCGCGCAAGCCCAGACCAATAAGGAAACGCTTGTTTGGCTGCATGAGAACTTCGTCAAGAAGGGAGGCCGGGACTATGTGTTCTGGACCGTTGGCACCACTCTCGTCCTTTCGGACATGGTGCCGATCGAGCAGGTCTACCCACACCTCAAGGGCAAGCAGCGCCCGATCACCATGGGCATGGCCGTGCTGGAAGCCCACCGGACCTACCCGAGTGGCGTGGCGGACCTGACGGCCGGCCTGCAGGAAGCAACCAACGACACCGCCAACCAGCGCCTGGACAACGTGCGTCTGGCCATGAACAAGCGCTACTTCATCAAGCGCGGCCAGCAGATTGACCTCGACAACCTCATGCGCAGCGTGCCGGGCGGCGGAATCATGGTGGATAACCCTGAGACCGACGTGCGGGTGGTTGATACCCCCGACGTGACGAGCAGCAGCTATCAGGAGACCGATCGCTTCGACAACGCCATCGACGAGATGCACGGCGTATTCAGTGGATCCACCGTGCAGAGCAACCGCGGCGTAGGTGAGACCGTGGGCGGCATGAAGCTGCTGGACGGCTCAGCCAACGCCATCAGCGACTACAGCCTGCGCACCTTTGTCGAGACCTGGGTAGAGCCAACCCTGCGCCAACTGGTGTTGATGGAGGCCTACTACGAGGATGACCAGAACGTCATTGCCATTGCCGCGGAGCAGTCCAAGTTCTTCCAGAAGTTCAACGTCGATGCTGTAACCGACGAGATGCTGAGCAGCGAAGTGACGCTGGCGGTCAATGTCGGCATCGGCGCGACCAACCCGCAGCAGAAAGTGACCAATCTTGGCACTGCCTTCGGAGCCATATCGCAAGTTGCCCCCGACATGCTGGGCCAGATCAACGGCGAGGAAGTCATCAAGGAGGTGATGGGCAGCCTTGGCTACAAGGACGGCGCCCGCTTCTTCAAGCCAGTTGACCCGAACGCCCAGCAGCCTGAAGACCCCGCCGTGACCAAGGCCCGCATGGAGCTTGAGTTCAAGGCCCAGGACGCCGAGGCCAACCGGCAGCACGAACTGGCCATGAAGAAGATGGAGCTGACCAGCGCCGAGCGCCTTGGATATGCCGAACTGGCACTCAAGGAGGGCATCAGCTACGCCACCCTGCGATCCAAACTCCGCATGGACGCCGAGAAGCAGAAGAACACCGCCGGCCTGACCCTGATCAAGGACCGCACCCAGCGTGAGGTGGCCGCCCTGAAAGGCCAGCAGGCCAACAACGAATTGAAGTTCAAGGCCACGACTGGCCGGGAGGGCATCTAAGCCATGCCGATGGAACCGCAAGTCGTAGATGACCTGTATGCCGATGCCAACTTGGGCATCGAGATGGAGCAGTTCGAGCACCACAACGTCGGCAAGTACCTCACCGCCCGGGCCAGGCAGGAGATCAAGGATTTCAACAACTGGTGCTGCACACCCGGGTCTGAACCCGCTGAGTTCGCCCAGAAACGAATACCCGCCGTAGCGGCCGTGATGGCGCTTGCATGGATCAAAGAGGCGATTGCGAACGGCCGCAACGCTCAAATCATATTGGAGCAACGCAATGACAACTGAAGCTACCCAAGAGAATCTGGGCGTGGATGTGGCCGAACAGACCACCACCCACGCTGACAAGGCTGCTGTGGTGCAGGTATCCGAACGACAGGCCTTGATGGACTCCATCACCGCCGAGCGCCGCGCGGAGCGTGATGCTGAAAACGAACTGAAGCCGGGCGCCACAGCTGAGAATGATGACCCCGAAGATGAGCCGGCCGCTGCCACGAAGGACAAGCAGGCTGACCCAACCGCAGCCCCCGTGCACATGCGCGACGGCAAGTGGTACTCCACCCTGAAGGTGGATGGGGTCGAGATGGAAGTGCCCTACGAGCAAGCCATCGCCACCGCACAGAAGAACATCAGCGCTGACAAGCGCCTGGAAGCCGCTGCCGAGGCCGAGAAGTCGGTCAGGGGCAAGGCATTGCTTTTGGCACAGGAAGAGAAGAGAATCCTTGCAGCAATAACGGCAGCCAAGGCTACCGGTCAAGTCAAGCCATCCGCAACGGACGCTTCAGACTTGAAAACGCTCTCCCGCGAGTATCACAAGAAGTTGCTCGAAGGAGACGAGGATGGTGCGACAGAGATTATGGCAACGATGATGGAGGGGCGCCGACCAGCCACCCCTGAAGTCGATGATGCCACGATCAAGGAGCACATCCGACAAGCGGTACCCGCCATCACCCGGGAAGTCGAGACCCGCGCAGCCGCATCGCGCATTCAAAGCGACCTGGACACGACGGTGGCAAAGTTTTACGGCGACCGCAAGGACATCGCCGGCGACAAAATCCTGAAGAACATGCATGACCTGATCACCGCCGATGTGATCGAAGAAAAGACCGGACTCTCGGTCAACGACTTCCTGAAGCGCGGCGGCACACCCGATCTGGACTTCAAAGGCGTGATGGCGGAAGCCGCCAAGCGTCTTGACACCAGGATGGGCAGGACCATGCAGGACCGGACGGAACGCAAGAAGAACCTCGCCACGCCAGCAGTTGGTGCCTCCGCAACCATCCCTGCCCAGCGTGAAGAACCCGAGATGACACGCGATGCGTACCGGGAGAAAGCGATGGATGAGATCAGGAAAAAGCGCGGACAAGCTGCATAACCAATTCATCTACAGGAGATACAACTATGGCTGGTCAAGTTTGGGGTACCGATTCACTCGGTAAATAATACTGCCGAGTTTAAACAGCGCTATTTGCTGGAAACTCTCGTTAAGCCATCCGACTACCTAGGTGAAACTGGAATGGATAGAGACAATCAGCAGGACACTGCAACTGAGGCCGAAGTGGCATGGTTAGCAGGGATCATCGAAGGTGACGGCACATTGTCATTGTCGATGAGTTGCAGGGTGGAACGAGCCGCACCAAAAGTGTCGGTCACCGTGAAGCTCTACAACACTGACGGATTCGTGATCAAGAAGGCGATTGAGATTCTCGACAAGATGGGTGTTCGCACCTACCTCAACGAGAGGGAACAAAAGCCGATGTTGAAGCAGGGCGGCGGCGAGTACACCTCGCGCGACTCCATGCTCACCATCACGGTGAACAAGATGGAAAGTTCTCACCGGCTCTTGGAGCGCATCCGACCATGGCTATTCGGTAATAAAGCGGCGAGAGCCGACCTGATGACACGCTACCTGATAGGGCGATTCGACAAGTTCGCCAAGAACGGTGGATACAAGCAGGTTGCTCTGGGCCAGGACGATGTGGACACGGTGAAGGATTTCTACAAACTCACCAACCCCAACAAGTCCTGCCGCATGCACGCCTCAACAAGCAGGTTCCTCAACGACTACACGCGCTGCGTGCCGGAAACGGCTAAAGATATAGTCTGAACTCCACCGAGAGGTGGAGAGGGTGATCCGAAGAGGTTGCCCCGCCCGCAAGGGTCAGTAGGCCGCAAGGCTGAAGTAACAGAACTGGGTTTTATGTATTCCGACCAACTGTCCGACATTTTGCGCACCGCGCTGCAGAGCATGGTGCGTTTCCGTCAGTTCTCTGACGTCAAGGAAGGCAAGGGCCTGTCGAAGGGCGCGCGCCTCTACTGGAACATTTACGGCGATACCGTGAACGCCGGCGGCCCGATCTCGGAAACGCAGACGATGCCGGAGACCAACTACGTCATCCGCCAGGAGTCGCTGGTCGTGACGGAATACGGCATCGGCGTCCCCTTCACCGCCAAGCTCGACAACTTGTCGAAGCACTCGGTGACCGAAGTGGTCAACAAGGTGCTGAAGAACAACGCCCGCAAGGCGCTGGATTACGCTGCATGGGGCCAGTGGAATCTGGCACTGCTCACCGTGACCCCGGCGTCGGGCAACAGCGCAACGGCGATCACGCTGGAAACGACCGGCACGCCGACCGCGACCAACAACGTGGCAATGAACAAGACCCACGTCAAGCTGATCTCGGATCAGATGAAGGAACGAGACATCACGCCGTTCGACGGCGAGCACTACGGCTGCATTGCCCGCCCGAGCACGTACCGCACCTTCAAGAACGAACTGGAAGCCGTCTACCAGTACGTCGATCAGGGTTTCCAGCTCATCTACAACGGTGAAATCGGGCGCTACGAGGGCATCCGCTTCATCGAGCAGACCGCTGTGGCCTCTGCCGGCTGGACCAACGGCCTCTCGGATCGCGCCTACTTCTTCGGCGCCGACACCGTGGCTGAAGGCATCGTGATCCCCGAGGAAATCCGCGGCAAGATTCCCACGGACTTTGGCCGTGACCGCGGTATCGCCTGGTATTACCTGGGCGGCTTCGGCCTGTGCCACACCGATGCGCCGCAGGGCCGCATCATCCGTTGGGCCTCTGCGGCCTAATCTCACCCACAAGGAGCAATGAAATGGAAAACGCAACCAAGGGCAGCCCCCCCTCCAAGGAAAGCCTCAACGTGCCTGAGAGCGCTGGTTCGGACTTGAAGTCATCCAAGTTTCCGGCCCACGCCAAGGGCGGCAGCCTCGCGGAAGGCTGTTCGATGATCTCGAAGACGCCTGACGTCGGGAACATGTATCCCGTCAACGGCGACATCGCCAAGATGCCGAAGGGCAACGACCGCATCTAGTAACCGAGAAGGGGGCTGGAAACAGCCCCCAACTCCAAGGAGAACGAGATGGCCGCTATCAACGCGATACTCCCCGACCTGCGCCTGCCGAGCGAGAGCAAGCCGCTGAAAGACTCGCCCCCGATGGGTGAAGGACTTTGCTGCATCGAGCGCATGCGTTACCCCAACAACAAGTACCCGACCCTGGAGCGTGAACGTGCCAAACCACAGCGAGCAGATGGATTGGAAGAGGCCGTACGGTTCGATTTCGGGGAGCCTTGATACCCACCCCGGAGCGCGGTATTTCCAGGATGGGCGCTACTTCAATGCCAATGGCGACGAAGTGGCTGAGCGATCTGCCAAGAAGGTCGAGACCATTGAGGGACCGGTAGCGATTGCCGACCTGATTGTGGCACCGGCGGACGACGAGCCCCTGCTTGACGTGGAAGTGAACCTGCCCAAGCGCCGCGGGCGACTGCCGAAGGTGCTTTAAGTGACCTACCTGGAACTGGTTCAGAGACTCCGTAGCGAGACCGGCATCGCCGGCAGCGGACCGACTAGCATTGCCACGGCCACCTACGATCTGGCGCGGCTGGCTGTGTGGGTCAACATGGCCTACAAGGACATCGTGATGAAGTGGAAGGATTGGAAGTTCCTCTGGGACACCGCCACGTTCAATACCGTTGCAAGCCAGTCTGACTACGCCGTAGGCGTGACCAACCAACTGCCTGCAGACCTGAAGATGCTGGACGAGGTGACCGTGCGTATCGGCACCGACCTCCAGCAGATGGAATATGTGCCGTTCAGGGACTATCGCAAGGACCAGCAAAGCTGGGGCACCACTGCGGTTGAAACCCCAGCTTTCTTCACGGTGCTGCCCAACAACAGCATCCGGCTGCTGCCGGCGCCAACCGGCGTCAAGGCGATTGCTTTTGACTATTACGTGAAGGCCCCGGATCTGGCGCTGGACACCGACGAGCCGCTGATCCCGGAGGATTACCACGACATCATCATCCATCGGGCGAAGATGTTCTGGGCGCAATTTGAAGAGTCGCCTTTTGAACTCCAGGGCGCACAGTCTGAATTCGATCTGGCCATGAAGCAACTTGAGGCTGACTATGGCCCCAGCACGAACTTTGAACATGCTAGGGCCCGCGGTGGCGACATCGTGGTACGCGCGGAATGACATCTGCGATCTCAACGGTGTTGATGGCCGGCGGACTCGACCTGGTTGAGCCCTACCTGACCATCCCCAAAGGGAAACTGATTGATGCCCTGAACTACGAGTGCCGTCCAAGGGGCGGCTACCGGCGCATCAACGGTTACACGCTCTACGACGGCAGCGACACCGCCGCGGCAGTCGCTGGCGAGGGTGTGGTGCGTGGCGTCTGGGTCTACAACGGCGACATTTACGCCTTCAGGGACCAGACCAGCGTTGGCGGCATGTTCAAGGCTGGCGTGACCGGATGGGTCCAGCAGACCTTCAACCCCGTGCTGCACTACAACACCGGCACCCGGATATTCGCGGAGGGGACCACGGTGACCGGCGTGACCTCCACCGCTACGGGCGTAATCAGGCGCGTGGTCTATTCCACCGGGCTGACTGACCAAGGAAACGTGACCGGCCTGCTGGTGCTGAGCGGCGTGACCGGCACCTTTCAGGCGGCCGAGAACCTGCAAGTGGGCGGCGTGACCTATGCCAAGGCAGTAGCGGCCCAAGCCACCTACACCCTGCCCAAGGGCGGCAGCTACCGGTTTCGCAACCACAACTTCTACGGCCAGGCTGACACCAAGCGCATGTACGGCGTCAATGGCGTAGGTGTTGCCTTTGAATGGGACGGCACCTACTTCGTCCCGATCGAGGATGGCAGTGGTGCGGTGTATCCGACTCAGCTTGAGATCCACAAAAGCAGCTTGCACCTGATGTATGACAAGGGCAGCGACATCGTGAGCGCCGTTGGCAACCCCCTGAGCTTCAACGTGCTGGAAGGGGCGACTGAGATTGCGGTAGGCGACACCATCGAGAGCACCAAGGCCATGACCGGCGGCACCTTGGCCATTGGCTGCCGGGACAGCATCCAGGTGCTGTACGGAGACGACGCCGACACCTACCAGATCCAGCAATACGCAGCCCGCGGCATCCGCGCTGACACCATGCGCGAGATCAGCGGCCTGACCATGTTCCTCGATGACAACGGCCTTGAGAGCGTGCAGGCGGCGGCCAGCTACGGCGACTTCAGCGGAAACACCATTTCATCGTCAGTAAACCCCAGGCTGATCCGCGACAACACCTACGCGGGTGACGCGGTGGCCGTGGCCTGCCGGACCAAGGGCCAGTACCGCATCTTCTTCGGACAGGTCGGCTGGTATTTCTGCTTTGAAGGGACGAAGTTTGTGGGCGCAACACCGGTCACCTACAACAACTCTGTGCTGTGTGCCTGCTCGGGCGAGGATGACAACGATAAGGAAGTGCTGTTCTTCGGCAGCAGCGACGGCAACGTCTTCAAGATGGACGATGGCTACAATTTCAACGGGACGGCGATCACTGCCTACCTGAAGTTCCCATTCAATTCGGAGTCCAACCCGACGCAGCGCAAGCACTTCCGAGATATGCGAACCTACGTTGAGGTGGAGGGCGCGCAGCCGATTTTGAACTATCGCGCGGACTTCGATTTCAACCTTGGTGTCTCACAGTCGAGCGACATTATTCCGCTGATGACTCAAGGCGCCAATGGGTCAGCCTGGGATGAGGGTTTCTGGGATACCTTCTATTTCGCGGATGAAACTCCCAATGAGGCGTACGCTCGGATTGATGGTACTGGACAAAATTTGTCGATCACAATTTATAGCGCCGGAACCGAGGCTGGAACCCATACGATCTACAGCAATATATTTCGTTACTCGTTTCGTAGGCAGATGCGATGACGCGCCCTCAACTTTCCTTTGGTAAAAACTTGCTCAATCGGGAATCCCTCTTTGATTCGATCAACTATCGTTCCGGCCAAAATGCCAGTTTCGTCGGCCCACTGTTGAGCGGTTTGTGTTCTCCCATCATGGAATATAAAGACGTTCCCGCGCCTGTTATTGGCCTGTTCCTTTCTTGTGGCCCACTTGCAGTTCTCTGGCGAGTAGCCAAGTGTATTGTCCATGCGCTCGATGGAGTGCTTCGTGGATGGCTTGAACTTCATGTCAGCAATGAAGTTGGTGTAGTTCATCCATCGCTCGCAGACGGTTATCCCCCTCGCGCCATAGTTTTTGTAGCGCGCATCATTCGGATTAAGGCAGCGCTCTTTCATCGCGTGCCAAGCCCTGTATTCAGGAATCCTAGCGTGACCGAGCATGTTCTTGTGGAGGACACCAGCCTTGGCCCTTGCTACCGCACCCTCATCGCGGAGACAGCCGCACGACCTCGTAGCACCAGCGGCCACATGGTCTTTCCTGTAAACCTTCTGGGTGCCGCAATCGCATCTGCAAAGGCACATCCACTTATCCCCTGTCTTGAAGGATGAAATGACCGTGAGTCGTTCAAACCGCAATCCAACTACAGAACCCATATCGGCGCGCTCCTTTGTATGGGCGATGAATATAGCATATTTCAATGGGAGTAAAAAGTAATGGCATTCAATGGTGCGGGCATCTTTTCACGGCTCTACTCGTGGACGACTGACAAGGCCAACAGCATCAAGGTGCTCGCATCCCGCATGGACGCCGAGATGGACGGCATGGCAACCGGCCTCAGTTCGTGCCTCGTCAAAGACGGCCAGCAGAACCCCACCGCCAACCTGCCGATGGCCACGAAGCGCCACACCGGCGTCGGTGACGCGGCTGCGCGCACGGACTATGCTGCGGCTGGGCAGATTCAGGACGGTGGCCTGATCTACGCTGCGACCGTAGGCGGTACTGGTGATGCCATTGTGCTGACGCTTGCTCCTGCGATCACCGCATATGCACCCGGGGCCGTGGTCAGCTTCATCGCAGGCGCAGCCAACACTGGCGCAACGACCGTCAACATCAACTCTGTCGGCGTGCAGTCGGTAGTCGGCGGGAACGGCAGCGCTCTTGTGGCAAATGAGATCGTGAGTGGGCAAGTCGTAGTGCTGGTCTGCAAGACCGCTACCCTGTGGCAAGTAGTGAATAAGGTGGCGATCAGTTCTTCCAACGTGCAATCAGGCACGTATCTGTGGGGCGGGACCAGCGGCGGCTCCGCGAATGCACAGACCATCACCTTGTCACCAGTGCCGGCGGCTTATGCGGCTGGTCAGACGTTCCGCTTCATCGCTGGCTTTGCAAATACCAGCTCGATCACCCTGAACGTCAACGGGCTTGGCGCAAAGACTCTGAAATTGAGTAGCGGGGCTGTCAATCTTCGTGTCGGTGACATCATCGCAGGAGGGGTTTACCAAGTCACTTATGACGGAACGAATTTCGTCACCACGCTCGATGTTAGTAGCGGAACGATTGTAGGCTCTGCGACTACTACGTCCAGCACTCAGGCATCGACCGCATCAACCATTCCGTTTGACAACACGAAGCCGCAGAGCGGAGAGGGCGCGGAATACACCCAGATTGCTACCTCTTACACTCCGGTTTATGCCAGTTCCCTGCTTGAAGTGACTGTCTTCATACCGATTGTTGATTTAGACGAGGCCGGAACCGTGACATACGCGCTGTTCAAGAACAGTGATGCGGATGCAGTGCAATCTGTTTGCCATACGTGGGCTGCTGCGACAGTGCCTCGCCCACTCTCAATGACCTACATTGTTGCTGCTGGGTCAACCAGCGCGGCGACTTTCAAACTCAGATATGGCGCTGATGCAGGAACGGCGGCAATTAACTCGCCGTCGCTGATTGGTAGTCGGTACAATGGTGCCTACGTTGCTTCAATGACGATCAAGGAGATTAGACAGTAATGGCTACCGCGACCCCATTGAAGCCCACGATCAAGCCCGTCGTCGGCCAAGCTTACAAGCCCAGTACCCAGAACGGGACGACCAACATTGCCCAGACCGGCCTTGGCGCGCAGGAAACGCTGGCTGCCCCCGAGTCAGTCGAGGCCCGTACCCAAGGCATCCTGACTGACACGAACAGCAGCGGCCTGATGCAGAAGGCCAAGGCAGAGGGACTGGCGACTGCCAACCGCAGGGGCCTGATCAACAGCAGCATCGCCGCCGGCGCCAGCCAGAAGGCCATGTATGACGTCGCCGTGCCGATCGCCGCGGCTGATGCTGGCGCCTCGAACGCCTTCAGCCGTGCCGATCAGGATTTCGGCTTCAATCAGAACCTGCAAACCCAGGCTGAGCAGGCCACGGCCACCCTGCAAACCAACCTGCAATCCGCCCAGTTGGCTGCGCAGAGTGCCATGCAGAAGGCCCAGTTCGGGCAGGAACTGACCTTGCAGGAGAAGGATCTGATCAGCAAGGTGAAACTGGCTGAGACGGCCTTCAACCAGAACAAGCAACTGCTGTCTCAGGAGTATGGTCTACGTGGAACATTGCAGGACCAGGACCTTGCCGGCCGCACCAAGCTGCAGGAACTGGCGGGCACCCAGAGCATGCAGCAGCAGCAGGCCGGCCAGACCTTTACCCGCGAGCAGAATGAGTTCAACACGAGGAACCAGGTCTTCCTGCAGAACGCCCAGAACCAGTTTGCCGCGGTGTTGCAGCGCAGCGCAGGCGCATCGCAGATATTCCAATCAGCTTCGGACGAGCTGCAAGCGATTGTGAGCAACCCAAACTTCGACAAGCCAACCCGCGAGAAGTTGATCGCCGAGGTAAACACGAACATGAACCTGCGCCTTGGCCTGCAGCGCGACTTGCTTGGCTTTGGCACGCAGCAGCCAAACGACCCCAACTACGTGAACACCAAGAAGCCGACCAAAGTTCCGCCCGGACAAACCCAGGCAGGCGCAATTACGCCAGAACAGCAGGCCGCCATTGATCGCATACGCGGCGTCGTTGGAGCGAGACTATGAGCAACCCATTCAAGCGTATCGGCAAGGGCCTCAATAAGGCCTTCCGCGCCCCCGGCCGTGAACTGGCCCGGTTTGCTAAAAAGCAGGACGAGAAGTGGGGCGACAAGCTGTTCGGCAGCATCCCCAAGAGCGTCAGGATGCGAATGCTTAATACGACCATCGGCGGTCCGGGTCTTGCGAAGTCGATGGACTACGAAGGCGCCGAGATGGAGGGCCGGTCTGGCTGGCTGGCTGTCAGGCAGGCCATTGCACAGGATGCGGTCATTGGAGTGGTGGCGCTGGCTACCTACTTCACGGGCGGCGGCACGATTGGAGCAATCGGCGGTGCTGGATCAACGGCGGCCACCATCAGCACCGGTGCGCTTGTCGGTGGCGGACTCAGCGCCGGTTCGACCGCCCTGCAGGGAGGCAACCTTGAGGATATTGGAAAGGGATTCGGCACGGGCTTTGTGGCTGGCGGTGTTGGCGCTGGCGCCGGCGCTCTTGTTGGCCCCGGCACTGGCCTCATGGGAGCGGCCACCCAAGGCGCAGTCGTCGGTGGAGTCGGAAACGCCACCAACACCGCCCTGCAAGGAGGTAACAGCAGCGACATCCTGCAGGCAGGTGCTGCAGGTGGTGCAGTAGGTGGCTTGGCCGGCGCGGCGCGCTATGGCATGAATCAACAGCCCAGTGTCACCCCTGCTGCTGAAGCGCCGCAAGCGGACGCGGGTGACATGTTCGGTGCCAGCCCGAATCCGAACGCTCCGCCCACGAACACCACGATGGACTCAAGCGTTTCTGCGCCCGGTATCGGCGACAAGACGATCGCCAACCTGACCGGAAACCAAGCCCCCGGCAGCCGCTTCGGCGCCATTGGTGATTTCGTCAAGAGCCCGGGCGGTGGTCTGGTAGCGGCAGGCGCCATGCAAGCCGCAGGCGGACTGATTGGTGGCGCTGGTGGACCGGACGAGGAAGAGGCGCTACGAGCACGCCAGCGCGCAACCAACCTCGAAGGCGTGAACATCGGCTTCAGTCCTGAGTACGAGGCCTACCAGATGCCTGATCTCGTGGCAGAATATGACAAGTTTGTCGCAGGCCGCGGCTACGGGAGAGGGTCATGAGCGTCCCAGCAGAACAGATGCAGCAACCCATGCCCCAGGACGTGGCCCCGACCGCGCAGGATGAGATGCAGCCGGATACCGGAGGGCAAGGTGACGAGGACAGCCAGCAGGCCTACGAGGCCGTGTGCGCCGTGATCGACACCATGCTCTTCAAGGACCAGAAAACATCGGATGCCGTGATGAAGTCCCTGAGCGAGCCCTACCCCAACAGCATTGCCCAAGCCAGCGCCCAGATCGTGCAGACCATCGACGAGCGGCTGGACAACAAGCTGCCCGATGACGTGATCATCCCGGCCGCCAGTTACGCCGCCGAGCAGATCGGCCAGATGGCTGAGGCTGCAGGGCTGGTGAAGATCGATGAAGAGTTCGTCAAGCAGACCTTGGGATTCACAATGGCAGAGGCAGGCAAGCTCTATGGCGTTGGACCTGACGAGATGCAGGCGCAGGCTCAAGAGGCCAGCGGACAACTGCCAACGGAAGAAACCGGTGAACCCCCGCAGGATGAATCGATGGAACCCATGCAGGAAGAGATGATGCCTGCCAAGGGACTCGCAAGCGCTGCTGCACCACAGGGAGCACCGTATGGGTCGTAGGCAGATGCAGGGGCTGGGAGCAGTCCTCACCAACATCGGCAACGTCTGGATGCAGTACGCCGTGCAGAAGGGCCTGCTGGGTGAAGAAGTGGCGGCGAAGAAGGACTTGGCGCAGTTCGAGGATGGGCTGGCGGTAGCGCGTGATGCGCGCCTCGAAGCGCTGCGCGTGGACAGCGCAGGAAAGATCGCAAACATCAATACCGAAGCGGCCATCAAGGCAGACACCGATCCGCGCGTGCTCGAAGCCAAGAAAGGCCTGATGCAGACCGAGAACAAGCTGAAACTTGATACCGGCAGCCAACTCGCTTCAATCGAGACCCGGGAAGCCATCAAGCGCGGAAGTGCCGAGACCGCAGAATTGAGCAAGCGCGCCGGCGCCGCGGTGACGGCCAAGATCGAGGAAGCTAAAACCATCCTCGATGCCGCCCGCAAAGACCCATCTCTGGCCGTGAGTCTGGGCCTGAAGAAGCCCGACGAGTGGGCGGTGACCAGTCGCAAGAGCCGCGGCGTGGACGAGATGGGGAACGCTGTGGTTACGGAAGAGCCTATCTTCTACAACAAGAACGATCCTGCCCAGACCCGCATGGTGACCAACCACCCGGCGATACCGAAGGGCGGGCAGGCCGGCGCGACATCTGCGCAGCCAAGCGCTGGCGGCCTTGCTTCCCGCGCTGCTGCCCCCGCGCGCCAGCCCGGCACACCAGTTGCCAGCGTCAACGACATCTTCTCGCAGAGCGCCACCCAGGCGGACCTGCAAGAGCAGATCGACACTCTGCGCAACAACGCCACCCCTGACACGATCGATGACGTGAACCGGCAGATTGCTGACATGCAAGACCAGATAGACTCTGAGCGGAGAGCCAACCTCGCTGGATACCGATAAATGGAAGTCGTCACCCCGGAAGAGTACGCAGCCCGAGAGGCCTACTGGACCAGCCAGGCAAAACCTGTTGCAACGGCCGACCAACCAAGCGTCAGCGGCGCATTTGGATCAGGTTTCAAAGACACCTTCGACCAAGTGCCCATGCTGCTGGGCGGTGGCCTTGCTGCCCTTGGTGAATCGACCAACTCCGAACTGCTGAAGGACTACGGCCTTGGGGTGTACGAGAAGTACGCCGGTAAGATCGAAGCCCGCGCGCGCCCTGACTTCAGCTTCGACAACGTGCTGAAGGGCCAAGGCAGCATGATCGAGTTCCTGAAATACGGGGCTGGATACGCTGCTGGTCAGGTAGGGCAGGCCGTGGTGACCGGTGGCGTCGGTAGCCTCATCGGTAAGACTGCCCTGAAGCAGGTAGCCGAACAGGTAGCCGAGAAGGCCATCGCCAAACGCGCCGGCAAGTTGATTGCCGACAAGGGCTTTGCCAGCAAGTTCGCTGACGAGAGCGCCATGCACCTCGCCGCCGGCATGGAAGCCCGCAAGTCTGTTGCCAGTGAACTGGGCCAGGCTGCCGCCCTGCTGACCTTCAACGCTGAGCAGGAACTGGGATCGATCTACCCGGATGCCCTGAAGCAGGCCAAGAGTGAAGGCCGCGAGCTGAACGGTGATGATCTGTGGCGCATTGCCGGATCCGCCGCGGGCGCCGCCGGACTTGAGACCATCGCTGACAAGTTCCTCGTCGGCAAACTGTTCAAGGGAGGTGGCACCGGTGGCCTGAAGCGCCGCGTGGCTACCGAAGCCGCCAAGGGAATTGGCGTGGAGGGCAGCACCGAGCTCGCCCAGACCGGAATCGAGCGCTTCGGCGCAAGGCAACCGCTGACAGGTGAAGAAGCTCGCAAGGCCTACATCGACGCAGCGGGCCTTGGCGGTATCGCGGGTGGTGGTGTTGGAGCCATTGCCGGCCTACAAGGCAACCGGGAAGCCCCGGAAACCCCAGCAGACCCCCTCACCGCTACGCTGGATGACGCCCAGAACATCAGCCGGGCCATCAGTGACGGCAACGCCTACGACGAACTTGGAGTGATCCAAGCGCAGGCAGCGGCCTTTGGCAGCAGCCTTGGTGGCACTGACCGCGCAACTCTCGACAAAGAGCGTCAGGACGTCGGCAAGAAGCCCCTGACCGATGAGCAGTGGGCGGACAACCTGCGGATGCGGATCCCCGGCCTTGGGCGCCAGCGCGTGGACCGTGAGCGATCGGAAGCCCAGGGCCTGATGAGCGCAGCCAACCAGGACACCGAAGGCGGCATGATGCCGGTGACGCCGGTTGAGCGGACCAGCCTTGCCACGATTGCGCCCGAAGTGCAGATCGAGCCCGGCATTG
Organism: Sphingomonas sp.; assembly: GCF_041661885.1. Taxonomy (GTDB): domain Bacteria; phylum Pseudomonadota; class Alphaproteobacteria; order Sphingomonadales; family Sphingomonadaceae; genus Sphingomonas. Next base: position 31,037 of record NZ_JBAZTL010000011.1, read on the forward strand.
TCGAAGGACAGTTCCAAGACATCACGCCAACCCCGCAGGCCGCCCTGCCCGCCCCGCCGATCTCGGTGGATGCCGCAGGCGTGGCCCAGCGCGGAATGACCCCGCCGCCGGCCGCCGCCGGCCAGCCGCTGACCGTGACCCCTGGCGGCGAAGCCATCCTGCCCAACGAACGAGGCCTGTATGCGCAAGCTCCCGCACTTCCTACAGCAAGCCGTCGCCCAATCCGTCGTGACCCAGACGGAGGCGCGGCTGTTGTATCTGGAACTCCTGAAGCCGGAAAACCTGGACCTGGACTGGGTGGTAATGCCACCGCATCTGGCTCAAGCCGCCCTGCGGATGACGCTGTGGGAGTCGCCAAGTCCGAGCCCGCTGCGGCACTGACCTACCCCAACCGCCTCGCGGAAGCCAAGGCCATCCGTGACCGGACCGCTACCGAACCTGAGTGGAAGCCCCTCGACAAGGCCACCGGCTCTCTGGGCATTCCCCGCGCCGACATGCCACAGATCAAGGCTGAGCACCGCGGAGCGCTGACCCAGTTCCTGAAGGGACAGGGTATCACCCACGGCCAAGAGGAACTGAACCCCGCCGACCTGAAAGCCACTCAGGCTGAATACTCGCCGGCCAAGGTCCAGCAGGCCAAGGACTACAAGGGCGGCGACCGCGCCATCCTGATCTCGTCTGACGGGCACATAGTCGATGGGCATCATCAAGCCCTTGGACGTATGGAGCAGGGGAAGACTATCAGGGCGATTCGATTGAACGCCCCAATACGAGAATTGCTACCAGTCGTAAAGCAATTTCCCAGCGCTGAATCAGCGCCGATGGGGGAATCGAAGGTGGGCGGGACGAAGAACCCGAGTGCTGAGGCCGCGCCGACGCAGGGCGTGCTTGATGGCGGACTCGGAAACGCCGAGAACCTTCCCAACCTCCTTTCGCGTGTTGCCAAGAGCGAGCATGGCTTTGGCGGCCTCGATGTCCCAAGTCAAAGGATGGTGCTCTCGGGAATGATCGACGTTGCTCATAACCCGGAGGTTCGGAAGGCAATTGTTGAGTTTATTCCCGTCGATATGGTGGACCGCTTCGGATCGAAGGAGCTTGCGGCCAAGGCTTTGCTCGACAACATATCGATGCTCAAGGATGTAGGCGCCGTTGATTCTGATTTGCCGGTACCCGGCGGGCTTGATATGGCCAGTAGCTTGAGCCTTGCTATGGCAAAGGTGGCTGCAAAAAATCCTCGGCTTTTTGATAGGGGAGCCGCAGGTGCTACAGTTGGCGTTACGCATATCAGTACTCCGAACAGTGCTGGTGAGCTAGGGCAGGCTGGTGTTGATAGCACCAGCCGCCCGTCTAAAATACCTGAAAAACAGGCAGAAACAAAGCCTGATGATGCGACTGAAGCCAAACTCAAGGCCCAGGACGAGCGCATCAAAGCCCTTGAGCGCGCAGCCAAGGAGCGAGAGAAGGACGCCGAGGCCCGTGCCCAGGCCGACAAGGACCGCGACAGCTTCGCCCTGACCGGCTCTGACCGTGACGCTGATGTTGCGGCATCGAAGGGGCAGGGTGATTTGCTGGCGCAGACGGCGCAAAGTTCCGATATCAGCGAATCCGAATATCAGCGCATCAAGGCCAAGAAACCGCTTGATCGTACTGACCGTGAGGTAGAGCAAGCCAATAATTATGTGCGCAACCGCGATGCTGGCAAGCGTGATGCCGAAGCAACCGCAGAGCGCAACAAGCAGTCGGCAGCCGAAGACACCGATGGCTTTGCTGATGATATGCCGCGCCTTCAGAAGGCCAACGTGCTGGATGCGCTGAACCAGATACAGCGTTTCGGCGGCCGAGAGATGACCCGCAAGCAGGCAATCAGGGATCGCGTTGCTGCTGGCGCTACGGTTGTGCCGCACAGCAAGGACATCCGCCGGCTTATGAGTGCAGATGGCGCGTATCTCACGCAATCGGACATCACCAAGACGGCACTGGACTACGCCGAATACCTGATTGCCATGCGTGACGCCGGAGTCGCGCCCGGTCAGGCTGGTGCTGCGCCGCTATTCAGGAAGGATGATGACGAACGCAATCTCGTTGCCGTCCACAACACGACAGCCGAGAAACTGAAGCACGCCAAGCGCGTGGGCGGTTTCGCTGTGCCTTCGTTGGCAATCATGCGAAACACCGATTCGTTCACCGGGTTCGGTGACATCACCCTGATTGCCCCACGGCAGTTGATCGACCCGAGCGTGAACCGAGATGCCAAGGTCTTTGGCGCCGATGTCTACTCGCCGCGCTACCCGCAGATCAACTACCGCCTGGACTCAGCCGCGCAGAAGAAACTTGGCCAGTTGATCAACACGGACATCCGCGGCGGCGAGATCGACAGCCTCGATGACCTGACCAGCAACGATGGCTTCAAGGCGTATGCCGACAAGACGCTTGGCGACAACAGTGGATACCACCAGCGCCGTGAACTGGCCGTGGACCTGCTCGCCAAAGCCGGGGCTGAAGAGAGGCTGTTTCAGGGATACACCAACTCCGGAAGCCGGCGCTACAAGCCGCACACCCTTGAGAATGTGGTCAAGGAACTGAAGAAGAACACTCGCGGCGGTGAGAATTTCAACTACGGAGTTGGATCGCTCCGTGCGCAGTTCACCCCGCAGTTCCGTTCGGTGACGCAGATCAAGAAGGAGAAGGGCCGAATCGTCGGGGAGGAGGACTTCGCCAAGATCAAGGAGGAAGTGGACAAGGAGTTCTTCGACCTCGTTAATGATCTGGCTCCGAACCACGGTTCATCGAAGACGTTTGGATTCGCTGACATCGTGATCTCAACCTTAAGCGATGCCGCCAAGATGGGCCTGCCGCGCGCCATGGAAGAGAACCAGTTCAGGGACGTGTCGCCGGAAACGATGCGGAAGGCGGCTGGCTTCCTGACCAAGATGCGCAACCTGCCTACCGGCTACTTCGAGGCCAAGATCCAGCGTGGCGTTGGCCTCTACGAGTTCGAGGCAGCGGTGATCCCGGACGACACCGATCAGGAGACCAGAGACCTGCTGAAGTCGCGCGGGCTTCAGGTGGTTGAGTACAAGCGTGGAGATAACCAGGATCGTCAGCGCGCTGTAACCCAAGCGACGTCGGCAAACGAAAATCTGTTGTTCCGCGCCGACGACCAGCCCGCCTTCTACTCCGCCCTGACCCGAGCCATCGAGAACTACCCGCAAGCTGATGCTGAGTCAAGCGCTGACATTGATACGTTTTTGGAAGAAGTAGTTGACACGCTTCTCGCTGATTCCAAGTTTCTCAGCGATTATTCGATACGAGTGACCCTCGGACCGAAGGGTGAGCGCCTTGTCAGTATCCCATTGGATACGATCTCTGATCTGAACTCCTCGACGCTTGAGAGCGGAGGTGATGTTGGCCGGCGCTCCGCCGAGCGCGGAGGCAATCGCGGAGATCGTGGCGCCACCAGCGTAGAGGGCAATCGCCCTGTCGATGTCGTAGGTGGGATTCCTGCCGCCGAATTTGGTGCGTTTGGTGAGCAGCCCACGGGTCTTGAAGGCGGACCAGATGGCCGACCAGTGCAAGCCACCACCAAGGCTGTCCGCGATTTCTTGGTAAGTCGCCCCGGCGTTGCGCAACTGCTTCGCCTTGTCGAAGTCCCAGCCAAGCGGCTTGCGGTGAAGTCTGGCGTGGTTTTGAATGCTGATCAGCTCAAGGTTGATGACGGCGTTGTTGAGGCCGTTCCCGTCGATATGATGAACGTGCTCGTCAGCGGAAAGACGCCGACCAATGAGCCCTTCCATAATCAGCCGATGGGTTCGCTTCTGCCCGGTTCGGTGATAAACAGTGTTTCCTTGCCGAAGGAAGTTTCCAGTTCCATTCTTGCGGCGCTGTCCAGTCGATTTGGTTATGTTGCTGCTCGTCCTGTAAAGCCTGACTCTAGCACATCAAAATCAAATAGTGCGAACAAATATTCTACCGAAAGCGCAAGAAAAGTCCTGAATGAACGCCTTGGAATTCGCGGAGTATCTAATCTTGAGAAATCAGGAACCCTGAACTTTATCTCAGGACCTGCCGACTTTCCAAAGAAATACGCCGCGTTCTTACAGAGCCGGCAGGACGTTGTAAAGCGCGTCAAGGGGTTTTATGACCCAGACACGCAGAAGGCATACATCATCGTGGACAACATCACGAATGATGCAGACCTCGTACGCTCTACGCTCCACGAAATCGGAACTCATCACAATCTCAAGAGCATCCTCGGACAGGAAGGCTATGACCGCGTAGTCCGGCAGGTCAAGACGCTCTCTGCTGCGAATCCTGTGTTGCGCAACGCCTTCGACAAGGTTCTGCGCAACTACAAGACGCTGCCGGCGGCAAAGGCCGCATACGTTGCGCTCGAAGGAACTGGCCTGACACCAGGCACAAATGAATATCGGCTGGCTGCGCTCAAGGCTGCGAAGTCGATTGACGATGGTGTCTTCTGGGAAGAAGTCATCGCCGCCGCCTCAGAAAACCCGGAAGCCATCAAGCAGGCTTGGTATCAGCGCATCATCCAGGCCGTCAAGACCTGGCTGATCAAGAACGGATTCAAGCAGCTCAAGGACGGCGACATTGCCGACATGGTGGCCTACAGCCTGCGGCAGGCGGCGCGGGAGGCGGGGGCTGCGAATCTGAGGTTGGATCGGGCGACTGACCCCCTCACCCGCACCACCGACCAGACCGATACGCCGGCCTTCCGCAAATGGTTTGGATCGAGCAAGGTGGTGGATGCGAACGGTGAGCCGATGGTGGTGATGCACGCCAACACTTACGACGACATCACCGAATTCAGCCGCGCGGAGCAGCGCTTCGGCAAAGCCGGATACGGCTTCTATTTCAGCAACGCTGAAGGATCAAATCTGTTTGCTGAGTATGGCGATCGCTTCCAGTCGGCGACCAGCTACAACGGCAAGCCGAAGGCGGTGAAGACCATCCCGGTTTACCTGAGCCTGCAAAACCCGCTGATTGTCGATCACGTTGACGACCTAAAATTGTGGTTGGACGCCGGCCAGAAGTTTGGTGTCGGGCGCGGTATTTTCGGCAACTTGCCGGCCGAAGCGTTGACCAAGATCGAGCGCGCTGGATATGACGGCATCATCTCACGCGAGACCACTGCGCCAAAGGTGCATAAGACGCAGGGCTTGAAGATCCTCGGAAAGAATGACCCCAAAGCAACCAGCTTCCCGGTCTATGTCGCCTTCCGCCCCGAGCAGATCAAGAGCGCCATCGGCAACAACGGCCAGTTCGACCCGAGCAACCCGAACATCATGCTCAGGGTGGGACAGCCCGCATCCTGGGACGCGCCTGAGCCGACCAAGCTGGACAACTTCATCTACACGCTGCAGGACAAGCAGATCGACACCCTGCGCGCCCAGCAGTCGATCCAGAAGGGCGGCCGCAAGATTGGTGACAAGCAGGACGTGCGCCTGAACGAAGAACTGTACCACGGCCGCACCGCCAAGCGCACCGACGACTTCATCAACGATGAACTGAAGCCCCTGCTGGTGGACATGAAGAAGTCTGGCATCACCCTGGATCAACTGGGCGAGTACCTGCACAACCGGCACGCCGAAGAAGCCAATAACTACGTGGCCAAGATCAACCCCGGCCTGCCGGATGGTGGATCTGGGATTGACACTCAGGACGCCCGCGACTTCCTGAGCAAGCTGGGAGCACCCCGCAGGGCACTGATGGACCGCTTGGCGAAGCAGGTTGACGCCATCACCGCGCGCACCCGCCAGACCCTGGTGAGCTACGGGCTGGAATCGCAGGACACGATTGACACTTGGGCCAAGGCATACAAGAGCTACGTGCCCCTGCACCGAGAGGACATGGACAGCGGCACGGGTCTCGGCCAAGGATATTCAGTGAAAGGCCCATCGACCAAGGGCCGCACCGGATCACGCAAGAAGGTGGTTGACGTGCTGGCCAACATCGCCATGCAGCGTGAAAAAGCCATCGTGCGCGGAGAGAAGAACCGCGTGGCCAATGCTTTGATCGGGCTGGCTGAATCAAACCCCAACGATGACTACTGGGAGATCGACACTCCGCCGACTATCACCGCGGTCAACCCGGCCACCGGCCAGGTTCAAACCCGTGTTGACCCGCTCTACAAGAGCCGTGAGAACGTGGTCATGGCACGCCAGCCCACTGCCAACGGTGATGTGGTTGAACGCGCTGTGGTCTTCAACGAGAACGACGAGCGCGCCATGCGTATGGCCAAGGCGCTGAAGAACCTCGACATGGACAAGATCGGCGCCGTGCTAGGGGTGTCCGCCAAGATCAGCCGCTACATCGCCTCGGTGAACACCCAGTACAACCCCATCTTTGGCTTCGTGAACCTCACCAGGGACTTCCAGGGCTCGCTGGTGAACCTGAGCAGCACTCCGCTGGCAGGCAAGCAGGCCGACGTCTCAAAGCACGTCCTGAGCGCGCTGGCGGGCATCTACCTCGATGCCCGGGCGGTACGGCAGGGCAAGCACCCCACCAGCTCGTGGGCGCAGGAGTGGACCGAGTTCCAGCGTGTGGGCGGCCAGACCGGATACCGGGATATGTTCGCCACCAGCACTGACCGCGCTGAAGCGCTCGAACGCGAACTGAACCCGACGAAGTGGATGGACAGCACCCTCGGCAAGGTCTTCACCGCCAATGGAACCCTGAAGGTGCCGCTGGAACAGGCACAGAAAGCAGCCAAGGGTGTGTTCGACTGGCTGAGCGACTACAACACCGCTATGGAGAACGCGGTGAGGCTGGCCACCTACAAAGTCGGCAAGGCCAATGGGCTGACCCCTGAGCGCGCGGCATCGATCGCGAAGAACATTTCCGTGAATTTTAATCGAAAAGGCCAGATTGCCACCCAGGCCGGCGCTCTCTACGCCTTCTTCAACGCATCCGTGCAGGGAACGTCCCGTATGGTCGAAACCCTGCAAGGACCGGCCGGCAAGAAGATCCTGATGGGCGGCGCCATCATCGGTGTGATGCAGGCCCTGGCGCTGGCCGCCGCTGGCTTCGATGAGGACGAGCCGCCTGAGTTCCTGCGGGACCGCAACCTGATCATCCCCACCGGCCTGCTGACGGGCAAGAAGGACTACATCTCCATCCCGATGCCGCTGGGACTGCATGTGCTGCCAGCCATCGCCAGGATGATGACCGAGTACGCCATGAGCGGCTTCAAGGACGGCCCCAAGCGGGTGATCCATGCCGCTGGCGTAGTCGCTGACGCCTTCAACCCCGTCGGCAACGCCGGCCTGAGCCTGCAGACCATCACCCCCACCGCGATTGACCCGATTGCTGCCCTTGCAGAGAACAAGGACTTCACCGGCAAGCCGATCGCGCGGAAAGACTTCAACAGCCTGAACCCCACCCCCGGATTCACCCGCGGCAAGGACACATCGACCGCGCTTGGGAAGGGCATCAGCGAGATGCTGAACATGCTCACAGGTGGCTCCAAGTACACCCCCGGCGTCTTCAGCCCCACCCCGGACCAGATCGACTACCTGCTTGGCCAGGCCTTCGGTGGCATCGGCCGCGAATACAACAAGGTGGAGCAGACCGCATCAAGCCTGCTGACTGGCGAAGAGCTGCCCAGCTACAAGATCCCTCTGCTGGGGCGCCTGTATGGAAGCAGCGAAGGTCAGTCCGCCCAGGCCAACAAGTACTACGAGAACCTGAAGCGCATCAACATGCACAAGGCTGAGATCAAGGGCCGCAGGGAAGCGCATGAAGACGTCGCCGGCTACATCCAGGAGAACCCTGAAGCCAAGTTGACGATGCTGGCATCGAACACCTACAACCAGGTGACGAAACTGCGCAAGATCAAGCGCAAGCTGATCGAGGATGGCGCCGACCCTGCCAAGGTGAGGCAGGTAGAGGACAACATCACAGCCACGATGCGCAGGCTAAACGACAGAATCAGAGTACTGCGCGAAGCAGCCTGAACACCGCCCCCAGCGCAAACGTGCCCATGATGATCCAGCCGACCAGCGCAAACACCTGGCCGGCACCCTCACCGCCGAAGTGGAAGAAGGCCCAAATGAGGGATATGGTTATGAGGATGGCGTAGATAGTAGGGGCCATGAACAACTCCTAGACGATTCCGCGGCGCGGCACGATCTTACTCGACCGTTTGAACGCCCTCCGCTCTCGCTTGATGGTGACGTGCAGGAATCCAAGGATGTCATCCTGATAGTCCTGCATGGCCTGATCTGACCCGTACCGTGCATGAAAGGTCTTCGAGCCATTGATCAGGCTGGGCCCGTACTTGGCCGTGCAGTCCTTGCCGATGTCGCTGTCCTGGATCACCCCGCGGTGGTGCCAGGCACCAAGGCAATACCCGAACCGGTGACCGGCGCGCTTGCTGGCGTCCACGATGTGGTTGAACTCTGGGTAGCCGCACTGCTCGCCCTTGCCCTCCATCCTGCAGGCGATGCAGCCTGATTGCTTGCAGAGTTCGATGCGGCGGCTCTCGGCGACCGTGGGCGGCGGCAAAGATTTTGATCCGAACGACATCAATCAGCTCCCTTCGCCTTCAACGCGGCATAGTCAGCAACCGGCCTATCGGTGATGGTCGGCGCATGCCGATTCACGATCTTGCACAGCATCTGGAACTGCTGATCGGTTATCGGGCAGCCAATAGACTCAGCTCGCCAGATAGCTTGGATGAACCCGACCTCCCATTCCGTAGCCCCCGACATCAGCGCCGGCACCGCGCGCTGCACGAAGACCGTGCGGTCAGTAATCGCAGTACCGCGCAACTCCTTCGACACGTAGGTAATCTCTCCACGGCACTCCGGGCATCGGCCACCAGCCTTCATTACCTCGATCGGGCCGCCGTACCAGGTGCAACCTTCGATAGTGCAGTGTGCCGTCACCGCGTCTCCCCCGTCCCCGCATCAAACCTGACCGGCGCCGACGCCTCGCCTTCAAGAACTCCGCACTTCTCGCACTCATACCCGCCGTGATCGCTGAGAACCCACTTGTGCTGGCATACAGCCTTGGCAAGTGGCGCACTCACAGCACGGCCACCCAAACGACGATAACCGCAATCACCGCCACGAGATACAGCGCAATGACCTGGATCGCACTGATCCCGCGCTTTGGCTGATCTTGATCAAGCCAATCCTCTTCGATCGGCTGGATGCGAAGAGGTCTTCGACTGGCATAGCCGGCGCGGAGATGGTCTTCACGGCGGGATTTGTCTTCAGCGGAAATGTGCATGTGGTTCTCCTTGGTTATGATTCTTTTAGGGTGACCGGGCGGCAATCAGGAAGCCTTAGCCTTCATCACCGCCGTTGCAATTTTGCTCAGTTCACTATTAACGAATTGCAGGCTCTCACGCTGCAACTCTGGCGACGGGTTGCTGGTGATGACGTAGATCAGGGCACGGACGGCGGTTTTAACCTGGGCCAGGTAGGCGGCTTCGTCGATGCTCATAGCGGCGTCTCCATGTCACCTATGAGTGCCCTGACACGCTCTGCCTGATCTGGGCAGCTAGCATCTTCAAGCCAGCCCGCCGCTGTTTTGCATAGCCCGCGCAATGCCTCTACGCGGCCACAAAGCCTGTGAACTTCGAGTGCAAGAGCCTCTAGTGCCATAGCATTTCCACTTGGAAGTTGTCCTTCCAAAGGGCCGAAGTTCTCCGCCCATTTCAATGCTTCGTCACGGCTCCATCTGCTCATTTTCCACCTCTCAACTTCGCGGCCCGGTCGAGCCATTTCTGCCGACTTGGCTGTGCAAATACAAAGTCACAGTCTAGTGCAGCTTCGTCAAACAGCTTGGCGAGTTCTTCGCGGGTGTAGGGAATGGAATCATGTTCTGCGTAAACCCGTAGGTTGCCGCACGTATCACACGAAAAGTTCACTTCACCATCTCCCTTTGTATTCATCCACCAATTTCTGTAGCCTGACTCCCTCTGCAATGGCTTGGCGGAGTTTGGCTTGCAGAGCGCACACTATTCCACCAGTCCATGTTGCCCGGTCATCTATCAACTGCCTACTCTCTTGCGCGATTCGGTCGATTGGGCTCATAGCATCATCCAAATAGTGAAGGCAAAAATTATCAAACTGATAAATATCACAAGCGCAGATTCGCTCATGGCTTCGATCCATTAGAAAGGTGGATAACTACACCATTCTTGCAAGTAAAGTCACCGCCGTTGTCTAGTGATTCAAGACCGCCATGCTGCTCGCATACTGCGTCACCAGATTTCAGTATTGCTTTCTCAGTAGCAGCATCGGCGTCAAGATTCAGCCAAAGAACAAAGGCAAAGAGTAGGGCGCCAACCATCCAGCGATCCCCGCACACGGCCATAGCTCGCCAGCCGTGGTCGTCCCATGATTTCGGCGGCTTGCGCATCGCAGTAAATGGCCCCGCCGTAGCCTTCGCCGCCAGCGCATTGATCCGGTCAAGCTCTGCCTGTAGGTCTTTCATGGCTTCACCGCATAGAATCGGATTGTGTCGCCGTCTATTTTTGCAATGACGTAATAGCCAAGTTTCGCGGCAGTCTCAATCGATGCTTTAACTGAACCGGTTACATTCGGCTCTGTGCAGATGTTCACGCCGCCAGGGTAGTCACGGTTCCAAGTGCGCGATCTAGCAAATTCCGTCTCTATAAATTTACGCACTCGCCCCTGCAATCTGTGTGCCTCACGCTGAGATATTTTTTTCACTTCACGCCCTCCAAATCCTTAGACACCAGCGACTCCACGTAACTCGACACCGTGCGCCTGAGCCGCTTGGCACGAGCCTTAACAGCCCTCTTTGTCTCAGCCGATAGCCGGAAGTGGCAGTAGGCGGTGCGGCGCTGTTTGGTGGGTAGGGTCATTTGGTCATAACCGCGCTTACAATCCCGGGTATAAGTATCCACAGGTAGCCAAAGGCTATCCATCCCCAGTTTTGCGGGGTAAGGCCCCAGCCATAAATCATGGTGAAGATTGAAACCGGAATAACACAAAGTGTTATCAGCAACATAATAAGTTCTTTCATGCTCGCGCCCTCGTCCTAACCATCTGGTAAATGATCCCGTGCCGGTTGCCCTGGACACCCGCGATATTGAAGTTGATGGTGTCCATCAGAACAAAATGTCCCCGTCTATATCGGACGAATCTGGTACCGCCTGACTGGCCGCAGGCTTGTATTTCTCGCCGCCCTTCGCCGCCCCGTCCTGCTTGCCGCCAAGCATCTGCATCGTGTCCGCGATGATCTCGGTGACGTAGACCTTGTGGCCGTCCTTGTCATAGCTCCGCGTGCGGAACTTGCCGACGATAGCGACTTGGGAGCCCTTGGTCAGATACTTGGCGCAAATCTCGCCAAGCTGCTTGTGGGCCACGATGTTGATCCACTCGGTGCGCTCTTTCTTCTCGCCGCTGGTCTTGTCCTTCCAAGACTCTGACACGGCGATGCTGAAATTGACGACGGTATCTCCATTGGAAAAGGACTTGGACTCAGGGTCTTTGCCCAACCGTCCGATGAAGGTGCAAATATTCAAATCACTCACGATGTTCTCCAGTTAAAAGGTGGCGCCGGCGGTTTCGACTTCGCTGATCCACAGCAAGGCGACATCGCGGCTGACGTTGAAGCGTTCGGCCACGCAGTTGATGATCTCAAGATCGGTGGGACGGCTGAGTGGCACAAGTGGGGGTATGGCTGGAAGTCCAGGCGCAGAGGCTACTGCAGCAACCGCTGGCGCCACCTTGACCTGCTCAGCCTCCAACTTCTTGCGCTCTTCCGCCCTGATCTTGGCCCGGTCCGCTTCCAGCTTGTCGGCCTGGGTCTTGACGTGCGCGTCGATGCGCATCTTGATGACCGCCAGCAGGTCTTCAGGCTCTTTCTGCACCAGCGCCTGGGCGTCCACGAACAGGAAGGCGTGATCCTTGGCCTCGGATCTCAAGGTGGCAAGGTTCGCCTCGATCTTGGCCGCAATCTGGTTCGCCTCGATCTTGGCCCGTGCCATTTCATCGTCCACGGCATCCTGCACGCCCTTGAGCGTCTTCTTGCTGCGCATGGCGGCGGCGAAGTTCGGATACTGCTCCGGCAGCCTGACCTTGCCCAGCTTGGCGTTGAGCGCAGCCACATGCTCGGCAAACGCCTTGGTGGCGGTCTGCTCGATCGCCATGCGGATGGTTTCCTTCTTGGACTTCACCAGCTTGTCCAGCATCAGCCGCTTCTGGCGCATGGCCTCGGAGAGCTGGTCGATGACCTTGAATAAGTCGTCAATGGTGACGGTCTGCGCCAGCGCCTGCTTCTTGACCAGCGCCAGCTCCTTCTCGGCACGCTCGCAATCCTTGACGTTCTGCTCGGCCTGGGCGAAGTCGTCATCGTCCTGCAGGTCGGTGTTGATGTTCTCGATGAAGGCCAGCGCCGATTCCCGGTAAACAGCAAGGTTCGATGACTTGACCTCGCCCATGAGGACGATGGCGAGAGACGGTAGGGAGATTGCTTGCTTCTTTTCGACCACTACAGCCGGCGCTGCAGGCTTGTAGTCGTTGACGTCACTGGCGAACTGATGCCATGCCGCCAGCATCTTCGTGCGCAGCTTCGGGTTCGGTAGATACCAGGCGTGCTTCATCCTGGCCTTGTCTCCGCTGCTGGCCATGAACAGGCACTTGCTGGCGCCCGTGATGAGCAAGGCCTGCTCCATCTGTGGGTGGTACTCGTCTGGGATGATGCCGTTCTCCAGCGCGGCAGCCAGATCCTTGTTCAGCATCTTGTGCTCAAACAGCACTTCCCCGGCCATGTCGATGCCGTCCAGAGACGCGGCAAGCGGCATGCCGTCCACGTCGGCCGACACCGAAGCCGGGTACAGTTCCGTGCCGACGATCTCTTCAGCCCACTCGCGGGCAATGGCCTCGAACTTGTGGCCGTCGTCAAACCGCTTCTGGGTGGTGGCATCGACCTCTGGGATGTAGCCGGTGGCCTTTTCCTTCAGCAGGTCGTTGCGCGTTTTGTAGCTGCTGATGCCCATGACGGCAGCAAGCTCGGACGAGTTCAGGTGCTTGGCGCGGTGGTCCAGCCATGGCTGAGTTCCCTGGACCAGATTGTGCGTGAGGTGCTTCATTCCTGATCTCCCGGTTCGCGCTCGACTTCCGGCTCAGGTGCCGGCTCGTCCTTCTTGACCTCGTTGATCTTCTTCTTCTGCTCGTCGGTCAGGCGATTCTTGCTCTCGACGGTAGCGATGACATCGTCGGCAGTCTTCTTGCCATTCTTGATGAACTTGACCCAAGCCGGGAAGTTTTTGGCGAAAGCCTCGGCGGTGTATTCCGGGTTCTCCTTTGGCTTCTTGTCCTCGGGCGCATGGCGGTCAGCTTCGCGCTGCAGCAGTTCCTCGGGCAAGTCCTCGATATCTTGGTCAAAGCAGTCCGATGCGCCGGTCGCAGTCAGGGTCATATCGATCTGGGCGCGCTTTTTCGCCATCTTCAGGATGGTGTTGGCAACGTCCGCAATATCGGCCCGCACCTGCTTGGTGGTCCACTCCTTTCCGTATTTGATGCGGCGGCGGCTCTCGCCAGTGGCGTTGAACTCGGCATCACTGACAGCCTTCCGCCACTTGTATTTGTCCTCGTTGCTGCTGCACTCACCGATGCCTTCACCGATGAGGGTCCCGCTGGGGGCATGGGTGCCGATGACGCGCACCTGATAGCGCACGCAGTCCTCGGTGGACAGGTCCATGACGGCAATGCTGGTGGCAATCTGGAACGTCGCCAGCAAGACCTCGGAACCCGGCTTGTAGAGGCTCGGCTTCTTGCAGCCGGGAATGACGCCGTAATGCACGTCCTTCTTCATCACGGCCTGCATGACCTCTTGGATCACGTTGACGCGGTGGCGGATATCAGACGCTTCCATCGTGCGCCCGAACTGCGCCACTGTCGTGTTCTTTCCCCTCTCTGCTACTTCGCCCATGATCCTATTCCTCCGTCGTCGCAGTCTCGACCACATCTTCGAGCGTCAGCGGATTGTGCTTCCGAGTCAGCAGGACGGCGGCCTCGGTGGCATTGCAGATGCGGATGCTCTTGATGTTGCGCGAGCCGACGTATTTGAACGTGGAGGCCTGCTTGGAAGAGTTCACGAGAAACTCGGTGTTGTCCTTGAGGGTGACGTGGTGGATTGCCATTTGGTTACTCCTTTGGTGTGTGTTGTCGGTTTGATCTGTGGGGAGGATTATTAGACGCCTCTAACACGTTTGTCAATAGCCTCGCATAATTTATTTTCAACGGATATTTGACATTCGCATTTGACTGCTCTAATAATCCGTCCATGACTGATTCCGAAATCATTGACGCACTGGGGGGCACATTCGCTGTCGCGGAGCTGTGCCAAGTTAAGCCGCCGTCAGTCTCCTATTGGAGGACCGCCGGCATACCACCAGCGCGGCGCATGTATCTTCAAGCAGTCAAGCCGAACGCATTCAAGCCGAAACGCAAAGCGAAGAAGCGGTCTTGACGCGCTGAATTCTCAACTGTAAATTCCCGAAAGCGCCGTCGTAGGCGCAATGGAAGAAAATGGAAACTTTAACGATCAGCCGTTTGCAGAGAGCCTTTAAGGTGGTGCTGCGCGCCGCGCCTTCTTCCGGCAATTACGACCTCAGCAGACGGCTGTTCATTGAGGTTTCCTCGTGATTTGGTATAAGCACTACATCGGTGATTTCTCCCGAGATACAGGTCACCTGTCACCGCTTGAACGCGGCGTCTACCGCGACCTGATTGACCATTACTACGCGACCGAAGCGCCGCTTCCAATGGATCGAACCAAGCTCTATAGAATCGCCCAGGCCCACACCAAGGACGAGCGTGCTGCCGTGGATGCCGTGCTTCCATTCTTCAGTGAGTTCAATGGCGCCTACCATCACAAGCGGATTGACAAAGAAATCAAGAGTGCGGCTGCTCGTGGTGAGATAAACAGGCAGGTTGCCCTTGCTCGCGAGGCCACGAAACGTGCACGAATCGTGGACGAAACGTTTAACGAATCGTCCACGTTAGGGCAACGGATATCAGAGATCAGAGTACATACAAAGAAAAAGACCGGGGCAGGAAGATGAGTTTTAATCTAAGACCGTACCAGAACAAAGCCGTCGCCGACCTTCGCGCCTCACTCGCCAGCGGCCATCGTGCCCCGTTGCTTGTGGCCCCCTGCGGCAGTGGAAAGTGCCTCGGGGTCGATACGCCTGTGCTGATGGCTGATGGCACTACGAAGAAAGTCCAAGATGTGCTACCTGGGCAGCAGTTGCTCGGACCTGATGGCAAGCCCCGCAACGTGCTTTCAGTCTGCTCAGGGCGCGAGATGCTTTACCGCGTGACTCCGATAAAGGGAGATCCGTATGTCGTCAATTCAAGCCATATCCTGAGTTTGAAGTCACTACATCCACGGCACATCCTGACGCTATTCGATGGAACAATTGTTCGTGAGCACGAAGATATTGTGAACGTGAACGTCGAGGTTTTCGCCAAGAGTAACAAGACTGCTCGCTGGTGCTTGAAGGGGTGGCGGTCGGATGCAATCGAAGATTTCCATGGCGGTGACATGAGTGCTGCCAGGGTGTTGCCTCCATACATCCTCGGTGCATGGTTAGGCGACGGAACCGCGAGGCTTGCAGCTATTTCAAAGCCGCCTTGCGCGATGGTTGATGAATGGGTCGCCTACGGTACTTCGTTGGGTTATTCGATCAGGGAGATTAAGTCTGATTCAAGCCCATGCCCAACTTGGTTCATCACCGAAGGGCGGGATCGTGGCGGACGAAAAAACATCGTTCTTGAAAATCTTCGCGCGCTTGATGTGATTAGCAACAAGCACGTTCCTGACTGTTACAAATTTGGGCCTATGTCGGTTCGCATGGAAGTTATAGCCGGGATGATCGACAGTGACGGACATATTCACAAAGGCGGATGCGACTGGATTTGCAAGGATCAGCGCATGGCTGAAGACTTTGCATTTCTATGCCGATCAGTTGGTCTATCGTGCTACTTGAGTCAGCAGCGAAAGGGTATCGCTTCGACAGGATTCTCTGCGCTTTACTGGCGAGCATCTGTGAGTGGAGATTTGTCGAAACTACCTATGCGTGACAAGAAGGCTGAGCCGCGCAAGCAGATCAAACGGCATCTGGTCAGCGGAATCGAGGTTGAGCCCATTGGAGAAGGCGACTACTACGGCTTCGAGATTGACGGCGATAGACTTTTCCTGCTTGGTGACTTCACAGTGACGCATAACACCGTGATCCTGGCTGAAGTCATCCGCAGCGCCCAAGCTAAGCAGAAAAAGGTACTCTTCCTCGCCCCGCGCCGAGAGTTGATCCACCAGACCATCGAAAAGCTGGAAATGTGCGGCGTGCGCCCTGGCATCATCATGGCTGGCGACCACCGCGGCCGGCACAGTGACGTGCAGGTCGGATGCACCCCAAGCGTGCTGAGCCTAGAGAAGCGCCACGGACTGCCGAAGTTCGACCTGGTGCTGCAGGATGAGTCGCACATCGCCTTCGCTGGTGAGGGTGGCAAACTGCTGGAACGGCTCAATGCTCCGCGCCTTGGTTTCACCGCAACCCCATGCAACGCCATGGGCCTAGGCCTAGGTATGATCTACGACGACCTGATCCTTGGCCCGTCAGTCTCCGAACTGACTGACCTCGGCCATCTGGTGCCGGTGCGCTACTTCGCGCCCAGCGAACCGGATCTGAAAGGCATCAAGGTGACAGCCGGTGATTACAACCAGGCCCAGCTTGGCGCCCGCATGGACCAGCCGCAGTTGATCGGTGACGTGATCGAAAACTGGCTGCGCATCGCCAAGGATCAGAAAACGATCGTGGCCTGCGTGACGGTGGCGCACTCGATCCACATGCGCGACTCATTCCGCGAGGTTGGAATCAGGGCTGAGCATATCGACGGGACGACGCCGAACGAGGAACGCGCCGAACTGTTCCGCGCCTTCCGCCGTGGTGACTTCCAGGTGCTGTGCAACTGCCAGATCACGACCTACGGCTACGATGAGCCCAGCGCGACGTGCATGGTGCTGGCGAAGCCTACCAAGTCACTGGCGGTGTACTTGCAGATCGCTGGCCGCATCCTTCGCCCGTTTGATGGCAAGGAACACGCAACGCTGATTGATCATGCTGGCGCTGTGGCGAACCTCGGGTTTGTCGATGACACTTTCCCGTGGTCACTCGACGGCAAGGAAAACATCAAGGAACGGCAGGAGAAAGAGAAAAAAGAACCGAAGCCGATTACCTGCCGGGAGTGCAAGTCGGTATTCAAGCCGCAGCGCAACTGCCCCGTATGCGGACTTGATTGCAGCACACAACACGGTAAAGCGGTTGCAGCCGTGAAAGCAGACCTCGTGGAGATCGAGCGCGGCCAGAAGAAAAAAGCCAGCAAGGAATTCACGATGGAGCAGAAGAACCGCTTCTATCGGGAACTGCAATACGTGGCAGCCGAGAAGCGATACAAGCCGAGCTATGCCGATGCGGTCTACCGTGAGCGCTTCGGCGTGTGGTGTTCGGACAAAGGCGGGGCGCCGATACCGCCTTCACCCGAAACGCAGTCATGGCTGAAATACCTGAACATCAAGCGTGCAAAGCAACGCGAAGCCCAGCAGCGGAACGAATCCAATGCAGCTCACTGACCGCGCACAAGGCCGGTGGCCTGAGATCATCACCGCGCTGATCGGTGACGAATACACCAACACCCGGAAGCACATGAAGTGCCCGAAGGACCAGAGCGGCACCGACCGCTTCCGGTTCAGCGACAAGGACGGCAAGGGGCGCTACTTCTGCGCCTGTAGCGACGGCAAGAACGATGGCCTGGACCTGATCCAGTGTGTGAAAGGCTGCGATTTGAAGGGAGCGATTACGATGGTTGAGGAAGTGATTGGCAAGAGTGAGATGGAGCCGAAGCCGCGCCGCGCGGAAACCTACGGAGAGAGGTTGCTACGCACCAGCGAGACGCTACAGCGCAGCCGCTACCTCGAAAGCCGTGGGCTTGAAATGGCGCCAGGCCTGCGCTGGCATCGTGAGGTTGAGTACCGAGATGAGAACGGCGTCGTGACTGGAACCTACGCCGGAATGCTCGCCCCGCTTTACCGCGGAGACAAGCTCCTGACCTGCCAGGTCACGTATCTGGACAAAGGCAAAAAGGCCGACGTGCCGGTGAAGAAGAAAACCATGCCAGTGCCGGCGAACGCCACCATCAATGGCGCGTCGGTGGCCCTGTATCCGGCTTCTGAGACATTGGGCATCGGTGAGGGAGTCGAGACCTGCATCGCGGCCAAGATGCTGCATGATGTGCCGGTATGGGCAGCACTGACGGCGAACGGGCTGGAATCATGGGAGCCGCCCGAAGTGGCGAAGCACATCCTGATATTCGGAGACTTCGACTCAAACTGGATCGGACATGCTGCAGCCTACAAGCTGGCGTCCCGTCTTGTGCGCGCCGGCCGCACCGTTGAGGTGATGTTTCCGCCGAAGGTCGATACGGACTGGGCGGATCTGCTGCTGGAAATGAGGCCGCTCAAATGAGCCAGAAATTCATCCTCGAAGCCAAGCATCCGAACCGCGATAACGTCAAAGCGAACATGCACCGCTTCATCGACTCTCTGCCTGAGACGAAAAGCTGGGAGGCGGAGTTCAAACTTTACAGAAAGGACCGCACCGATCCGCAGAACAACGCACTATGGGGCGTGGCCTATCCGCCGCTGGCGAAGGAACTTGGCTACCAACTGCCAGAACTGCATGAGACATTCTGCAGGTCATTCTTCGGTGAGGTCACAGTAGAGATCGCCGGCCGCACCTGGACCAAGCCCCGCCGCACCACAACCACGAACGAGCAGGGCAAGCGCGACCTGATCAAGTGGGACGAGTTCAAGCGCTTCTACGCGCTGGTGCAGCAGACCGGGGCAGAGATGGGCGTTTTCATACCTGACCCGGATCCATTGTGGCGCCAGCATCAGGAGGAAGCCAGTGAAGGTTGAACTACCCCTACGCATCATCAACAGCACCAACGCACGCGAGCATCACATGGCCCGCGCAAGGCGTGTGAAGCGTGAGCGCGCGCAGATATCGCTGTTCATCCCGAACGGCATCAAGGTGCCATGCACAGTGACGCTAACCAGAATCGCTCCCCGTCCATTCGACAGCGACGGAAACGTGAGCGCTTTCAAGGGGACGAGGGATGCAATCGCGCAGAAACTCGGCATCAACGACAACAGCCCACTGGTGACGTGGACCTACAAGCAGGAACGAGGCAAGCCGAAAATGTATTCGATCAGGATTGAGATTGCACCAGATAGAAAGGAGTGTGTATGAAAATCAGGAAAATGAAGCCAGGCATCTACATCTTGGCGCACAACAAATCCACGTTCCGAATCGTTCGTGGTGACGGCGCAAAAGAATGGCGCATGACTCAGAGAACGGGGGGGCATCTTGTGTTTGAAGATGTCGCTACGTCGAAAAGTGAACTGCTTAGGCATATCCCGGACCTGTGCGCGCAGCAGGCGATAGTGTGAAGGATTATTGGCAACCGTTCGCTGGGATAACGCGCCAAGAGCATGAGGCATTGCCTTATAACGCGCGCAGCAAACACTCGAAGTTTGTGGACGAGCCGGAGACTTATCCGGCGGATCGGAAATATGGAACATGGCCTGATCGAAAGCCGCCAGAGATCACACCATGACCGCCACCTGGCTCCGCAAATAGAAAAGGCCCTCCATCTCTGAAGGGCCTTTAGCTGGGGGCTCCGACCTTGGAAGCCTGCGAGCAGACCACCAAGTTTTATCAGCCATGCGGCATGATCCTACGTGCGGCCGCCCAGCCCGCGTGGCGCGATCTTAAACTACTTCTTCTGGTATCTGTGCGGTGGCGCTCAAACGGGTTTATGATGGCTGTGGCTGGTGATCCTGTGTATGGCGCTAGCGGCGCATCTGTATCGGTGCAATCTGGACTGCAACGAGCGAACCGCACGATGGCAAACCCCACGGAGTAAAACAAACTGCGGACTCCACCCCCGTAGCCAGCCGCTACAAACCAACCACCACCAACAGGAGCAACAGAAATGTTCACAGTCAAGATTATCTATGCCAGCGGTCAAAGCGCACTCATGGAGTGCGTCCACGTCAACATCAGCAATGCTCGGAGGAACCTTTCGCTCATCGGACCAGGCGAAAGTGGCGAACTCCTAGAGCTTGATGGATCGGAAACGGTCTACATCGAGAATTCAAACGGGAAGACCGTAGACATTATCCGGCCTGAACGTGCGCCTGATGTCGGTATGACCAGCGATCAGACAGAAAGAAACCGGCGCGCTGGGTCAGGAAGCGTCAACTACTGATCCAACAAAAAGGCCGGCAATCGAGGATGACTGCCGGCCAACTCTTGAGTCGCAGCCCCAGGGGAGTAGGGCGGGTGCCATAGGGACACCGGAGTGCGACAGAACGAACCTACCACACCTTCCAGAAAGCAGAAAGCCCCGGCATTGCGCTCAGGGGCCTATGGTGTTACTTTTACCTCACCTTCACATCAAGGAGATCCGATGAATAAGATTCTGTTTGGGGCGTTGTGCGCTTTTGCGCTGGTCGTCAGTGTGATTGCGATGCCCGTTGAACGAAGTACGGCGACTGACGACCCGAGCTACGTGCTCAGCCACGACACCATGGCCAGCCCTTTCTCGCGCAGCGAGAACACGACTGCCGCCGCGGTGTTCCAGCATGATCTTGCCAATAGCCTTCCGATCACCTCGAACAGTTCGGACAGTGGCCCTTCTCCGGCCCCGGTCGAACATCCGTTGATCTCTGTCGCCGATCACGACGCGCGAATGTGGAACTCCCGTCTGAATCTGACTTCGCAGCACTACATCGAAAGTTCGCGCAAGTACGTGTCGCGGGCTGATCGCTGGCGTACTTAGACGAAACTCAGTGCCCTAAGCCCCGCCAAGTGCGGGGCTTTTTTCTATGTGCCCTACTGGAGATATTGCACAAACCATAGCCTCCCGCTATGCTCTGCCCACAACTTGCCGGAGCTGCGCCATGCCAATGATGCCCCCACGTATCGGTTCACTGCTGGCGAACAGCGCCCGCCCCCGCCGGGTAACCGGCCTAGCGACTCCGACGAGCCCAACGGCGAACATGGGGCGCATGACGGCCGCCCAGCGCAATCAGCGGGCGTTGCTGGCACAGCAGGCTCAGAAGCCTGCAGCGCCTACCGGACGGCCAGCAGTGGCCCAGCAGCAACCGGCGGTGATCCCGGCATCCCAGACCCGCAACCGCGGCTGGCAAGCAACAGCAACGCAGGCCGTGAAGCCGAAGCCGGTGACAAAGCCAAAGCCCATTGCGACGAGCCCGGTGGCCGCCCAGCAAAGCATGACACCGCCCACTGCCGGCGGCCTTGCCAGTGCAGCGCGGCCGGTGAACCGAACTACTGTGCCGGCGCCGAAGATCGTCCGGTAAACCAGTGTCATCCTCGCAGGCCCGCATCTCGAATGTCCCCCGCCGGCACGAGAAGCCGGTAAAGGACCAGCAGCTTGTCCCGGGCGTACTCAGCTATCCCGCGGTGGCCAACGTCGAGTTGGAAGCATTCAGGGCCGTGCGTGTGGTCACGAACACCGCAGACATCCCACTGGTCGGCTACGCCAACGCCACCCGCTGCGTTGGGCTCACGACTGCCAAGATCGCCCTCGGTCAGCGTTTCTCGGTAGCCTTCTCGGGAGTAGTGAGCAACGACGCCTGGGCCTGGACCGTTGACGCCGACGTGTACCTGAACGGCACCAATGGAGGCCTGACTACCACCCCGGGAACCATCAAGGTCGGGAAGACCCTGACACCCACCTCGATCCTACTGGTCTGCGTGTGAATCCAGAACTCCCAGACGACGAGGAAGAGGACTTCGACCTATTTGAAGGGGTTGAGGACGAGACTCTGGAGGAAGACATCCCAGAGGCCAATGAAGATATCCCGGAAGCCCCGCTCGGCGAAATACCTCCGACACTTGAATCGGCCGGAATTGATGCGCGAGGACACCTGATCCTTGGATTCGATGACGGCATGTCACTGGATGCTGGCCCTGCCCTAGGCCCCAGAGGCCCAAAAGGCGAACGTGGGGTCACGGGCTCGACTGGCCCGCAAGGAAAACTTGGAGCGCCTGGCAAAGACGGGCGCGCGGTATTCAAGGGTGACAAGGGCGAAAAAGGGGACAAGGGCGATCTCGGCATCAGGGGTGTCGCCGGTCCCCGCGGGCTGAAGGGTGAGATTGGATTCCGTGGAGCGAAAGGCGACAAGGGAGATACCGGCGCAGCAGGTGTGGACGGATCTGCAGGCTTGGACGGCGCCGTTGGACCAAAGGGTGACGCTGGCGAGAAAGGCGAGCCTGGTCCTGTAGGCCCTGTAGGCCCGAAGCCAAAGCACAAGTGGGAAGGCACCAAGCTATTCATAGAGCAACCCGATGGAAGCTGGGGCAAGCCGGTAGACCTGAAAGGCCCCATGACGCAATACCGCGGGCGCATGCAGCAATTGGGTGCTGGCGGGGCGCAAAGTCCGACTGTGCCGACTCCGCCAGAATTGTTTGCAGAGGACGTTGATCCATCCGTCGATTACGTTGCGCTCAACTTCAAGACTATCCCCGCCTACCCGATGTATAAAAGCATGCGAGTGTTCATCCCCTAATGGCCTGGTATGACGTTCTTCTAAGCATCGGCGGACTCAAGACCGATAGCACTACTGAGCCGATCAACTCGGATGATGCTGGCCGCTTGCAGGTGCTTTCAAAGCAAGGCGCAGCCGGCGCAGAGGCATGGCCGGTAGACATTCAGGGCGCGACTGTCAGCGTCTCGAACCTGCAACAGTTATCAGTCCTGACGATCATCACCGAGACAAGTTACAGCCTGCTTGCTGCGGCCTATTCTGAGTCCTACGCATTTGCCAATGATGCGCTATTGGGGTCAGCAGACCTTAGATTCTCGACGTCTCAGTCGCGTGATGTAACCGTCTCGTTGTCTGATGGGACGGTGATCTACTCAACTACGGTAGACACGTCAACTGACATTGCAATTGACTTTGAAGATTACGCAATTGATTCAGGACTGACGCTGACGGTTGCAGTTACTCAAACAGCCGGAGCCTGCTTACTGGATGCGACGGTAACAGCAAAGATCGGAACTGCTGCACTAGGCGGCAATCCGGTGCTGGGCGCATCGACTGCGCACATTGGTAAGGTTGGAATTGATGTATCTGACTCTGCTGCGGCTGATGCTTTTGGGCGCTTGCGAGTTAGCTCGGCCAAACCTCTATTTGATACCGTTCATCAATATGGAATCTCTGAATTCTGGGGATACATTGCCGCTACTGGCGGGACGATTACACACCGCCCGCTGATGTCTGGTGTTGAGCTTGGAACTACCTCTGCATCTGGTTCGTCAATCAAGTTCCAGACCCGTGAATACGTCCGTTATCAGCCCGGACTGTCGCATCTGATCCTAGCCTCCGGGGTGATGGGTGCCGCCGTTGCAAACCTTCGTAGGCGCGTGGGTTACTTCGATGATGAGAACGGAATATTTCTTGAGCAGAATGGGACGACTGATATTGCAGTAGTGCGTAGGACGAACACATCTGGAACGCCCGTTGATAATAGAGTCCTACAAGCTTCATGGAACATGGACCCGCTAGACGGAACCGGCTTATCTGGACTCACACTTGATTTGTCGAAGGCTCAACTACTGGTCATTGATCTGGAATGGCTTTCCGTTGGCCGTGTTCGCATCGGATTCGACTTCAATGGGAATGTTACCTACTGCCACCAGTTCAGACATGCAAATGTGATCTCGGTTCCCTACATGACCACGGCCAATCTACCCGTGCGTTATGAGATGACAAACACTGCGGCAACCGCTGGAGCAAATACGTTTCTGGCGATCTGTTCCAGTGTGGTCTCTGAGGGCGGACGCAATTCCTATGGGATCATGCGTAGCATCAATACTGGAGTTACGGCGCGATCTGTCTCTACGCAGATTCCGGTTCTGACGATACGAAACAAGGCAACATTCAATAGCATCACGAATCGCAGATTGGTAACTCCTAAGCGGATAGATATTCTTGCTAGCGGGGATATTCTTTGGTCGCTTTGGCATCGTCCTACTTTGACGGGCGCATCTTTCGTATCTGCTGGAACCGAGTCAATTGCAGAATACGATATTACGGCTACCGCGATGACTGGCGGTCACTGTGTTGCGTCGGGCTATAAAGGCACTGGTTCGGGCACTATTGAGGCTGGACTTGAACTTGAGAGGCTGGTGCTGACACTTGCTGCGGATGGTGCGCAAGACGATTTATTCACGCTGGCAGTTGATTCAATAACAGGATCAGCAAATGTCTGGGCGGCGATGATCTGGCGCGAGGAATCCTGATGAAAATTAGGAAGGATGGAGTGCTTGAGACACAGCCGGTCCGCGATGATTTCGCACTTGGCGAAGTCCTGCCAGATCAACCTGGGGCTGATGCAGTCCTGACGTTCACATTCTCTCAGCAAGCAGCGATGTTTTGGGTGGCAGTTGTTGGCTCTGCTGGTATTTGTAAGATAGACCACTACGGCGGGACACCAAGCTCAAGCAGCGGCATTCCGGTTGGGCCTGATGCGCCTAGCGCGGTGCTGCCGATACCAGATCCGGCAACAGTCGTGAAGGTCTATGCTCCGACTGGCACAACGGTTACTGTCTGGGGTCAGTTTAGGTGAAACTGTTTCCAGTCTTCGTTAAGAAGATCATTCAGATCATTTCTGGCGGCGCTGGAACCGAGATTGCAACAGGGACCGATACGCAGACCGATGCGTTTGTCGCCACAACTACGCAGGATACTGGAACAGATACTCAAGATGAGGGTTTCGTTTTCACTCCAATTGCGTCAACCGGAACTGAGACTGAAACCGACAACTTCGGATCATTTGAGACAACGGCAGCAACAGGCACGGAAACGGGAACAGATGCGCTGCAATTTGTCACGATTCTCGATTCAGGGATCGAAACTGAAGATGATGATTTTTCCTCAAGCTATACAATTCCGCAGGGAACCGACATGCAAGATGATGTTGCATTGTCTGAATTGACCGCCTTATTTCCGCAGGGATCAGACGCGCAGGCGGACGCATTGATATCTGCAATATTCAGCAACATATCGACCGGCTCGCAGACTATGACGGATGGAGGTGCTATCGACGCTTTCATCAATTCGACTGGCAGCTTTACCTTCACGCCTCCGATTACTGGAAACTACACAGTGGAGTGCTGGGCAGCAGGCGGAGGTGGCGGTCAAGGCGGTTCCGGCGCAACGAATTTAGGAAGGGGAGGCGGAGGCGGCGGCGGCGGTTATGCTCGTTCAGTTCTTGCGTTAACTGGCGGAACTCCGTATTCAGGATCAGTTGGAGCTGGTGGTGTCGGAGGAACTGGAGGTGGTGTCGGAGGAACTGGCGGCGCAGGTGGAGACACATGGTTTTCCAGCACATCAACGCTGTTTGCTGATGGCGGAATCGGCGGCGTAGGTGGCGGCACGCTAGGCGGGGCCGCTGGTGCTGCTGGGACTGCCAACATCGGAGACGTGACATTCAACGGCGGTGCGGCTGCGGCTGGATCAGTAGTTAGTTATGGCGGCGGTGGCGGCGGCGCTGGCGATGCAAATGCTGGTGGTGCAGCATCTACCGGAACTGGCGGAACTGGCGGAGCGGCTGGCGGAGGAGCTGGAGGAAGCGGGTCTGGTTTTGACGGCTTAGTATCTGGCGGCGGCGGCGCTGGAAGCACAAATAATGCGTTAGGAACCGCCATAAACGGCGGCAAAGGCGCACGCGGTAAAATGCGAATCACATTCACTTTGTAGGAGTAGACATGAACATTGCACAGAATTACTCGACTGGCGGCGTTTCTGCTGGTGTTAAATGGAACGGCGTAGTTCAGCTTCAGCGCGGCGATGTTGGTGCGCTAATGCGGGCTGGGTTGATTGCCGGGAATTCGGACAATATCCGCCAGATCATCGAAGGCTGGGATATTGAATGTCACCCAGCAGACGATCAGATTATCCTGCTGCCGAAAAAGAACCTAGTTGTTCAGATTGGTGTTGCCCGCAGCCTTGATCGATTATTCCAGATCAGCGGTGGTTCTGGCGTTTCCCCGCTTAACTCGCTAACGCAAGAAGTGGTGCGAATCGGCGTGGACAATGGCACAACGAACCCAACGGGCACCAGCGTAAGTAGCAACACTGGCGGCGGAACGGACACTGGCGCCAGCACGCAAACCCTTCGCACGTTCAACAGCGCGGCGACCAGGGCAAGCCTTGTCGTTAGCGCGACCGGAACCTTCAATGATGCGACTACTGGCGGAATCGGCGCCGTTGGCTATGCGATGAAGCGGCTATTTTTGAGCGCGCACACAGCCAATATCACGAACACCACGGCAGCGGATAGCGACGGCACGCTCTATTCGATGACCAATGTTTTTACGGTAGATTTTACGTCGATAGCGACGTGGAGTGCGAATTTCAGCGCAACGGTCACCGGTGCAGGCACTTAAATGACAAGCATTTCAGCCACAATTGAAGGCACCGTCAAGATCACTCCGGATAATCCGGCTGATCTTCAATCGCTGTATGAGTTTGCTCTGACGAAATCGTCCAGCGTCACGAAAAATGACGTTGACGGTTACATCGTAGTAATCGAATCAGATTCGCGGGCGATAGAAACGGCATAGTTACTATGAGAATAAGCCAAGACGGCGTTGATCTGGTAAAGCACTTCGAGTCCTGCGCGCTCGTCGCTTACCCAGACCCGAAGACCAAGGCAGACCCGTGGACCGTGGGCTGGGGAGCCACCGGCAAGGATATTGAGCGCGGCACGCACTGGACGCAATACCAGGCAGACCAGCGGCTCGAAAACGATCTGCTTGAACGTGAACGTCAGGTGTCAGCGGCAGTCACGATCCCGCTTACTCAATGGCAGTTTGATGCGATGGTTTCGATCGTGTTCAACGTCGGCTCCGGTAGCACAAAGCGCGATGGGATTTTAAGGCTCAAAGCCGGTGGCCCATCCACGCTGTTGCGCAAGCTCAACGCCGGAGACATCCAAGGTGCGAGCGCGGAATTCATACGCTGGATCAGTCCCGGAAGCGCCGTCGAGAACGGACTGCGCCGCCGGCGCGTAGCCGAAACTGCCTTGTTTAACGGCAAGGACTGGCGGAAGGCTATCGCATGATCTCCTTCATCATTGGCCTGCTCTTTGGTGTGTCAGTCATCTGCGCATTCATCGCGTGGGTCATATCGAGGGCGCTCGCGTGAGCATCACACACGTCGTAGCCGGGATTGCTGGCGCAGCCAAGTTCTCAATATCAGTCCTGGTGCTGCGTGCTGGCTTCATGGCCCTGGGTGATGAAGCTGCAAAGCTCCGCCGTGCATTTCTATTGACCGGCTCGATGCTGATTGCGGATGGTGCGTATTTCATGCTAATGGCTTTGAGAGCGCCCAAGATCGTGCTGGCAATCTGGCTAGGGGGAATTGCCACATGGTCTATCGTGCTGGCGGTTTGGCTGGTATTGCGAAGAAATGAACACCGTGAGGCACTTTACAAGGGAGTCATAGAAGATGGCTGATCCAACGAAGCGACGCCTGCTCCGCTGGCTGGCAACATGCGGGCTGATCCTGCTTGGCGCT
>NZ_JBAZTL010000012.1:0-41723 GCF_041661885.1 Sphingomonas sp.
CCTCGCACCCGCCAATGGCGAGGATTAGGCCGATCTGCATGTCGTCTAGCGACAACGAAACGCGGCCATCGCTAACGCCGAAACGTCCTACCGACTGCGCTCCCATCGCGGCCTCCAGCTCGTCTGAGAACCGTTGCAACAGTACGCTGGCCTTCGTTCCCCATTGCGGGTCGCAGGCATGCTCGCGCATCTCCGCGACGATCTGCGGGACTGTTTTCATAGACCATGCTCCAGTAGCAGTTTCATCTCGTCGAGCTTCAGCGCGTCATCCATGCTGGTGAAGTTCGTCCGGTGGAGCTTGGTGTACGCCCATCGCACAAGCTCTGTCAGGCGCGCAATCTCGGCAGCGCACTCACCGTGCAGATCGCCGTCCGGTTCCTCGTCGAAGCTCATATCTCCCCCTGCATTGCCTTGTCGCCGGATGCTTGGCTCATCATCCCGTTGCCATCGAAGCGGCGCCACTTTCTACGCATCCCGACAACCAGCCGAGCCGCCCGCATGCTCCACGGCAGAACCTCGCTGATGTGGTCCTGTAGATCCTCTTGCACGCCGCCGAACAACCATCCGCCGCAGTGCTTTTGCAGTAGCGCGGCGCCGGCATGGCAGTGCGCGCACATCTTCGCCTGCCACATGTCGCCTTCGGTCTTTCCGGCTGCTCGCATGTATGACTCGCCGGGTTCAATCGTTCTGAAACACTCCCCGCACTTGTGGGACTTCGCAGCCTTCGGCCATGAGCTACTGTAGAAATCGCTTGCTGAACAGGAATCGTACATGCACATGATCACTTCTCCAGCAGCTCTACCCGCATCTGCAACCGACCGATCTCGATCTGCGCCTCGTTGGCCTTGCGGAGCCACTCGTCCCGCTGCTGAGCCATGTCAACGAACGCGGCGCGCGCATCGATGAACCCTTCGGCCTGTGCGGTCAGCGCATCGATCAGTTCTGCGCGCCGCTCCAGCTCGGCGAGGACGAGGGTGAGGTCGGCGTCGTAGCGAAGACCGCTCATATTCTCTGGCGCAACTTCAAGCAGCCGCGCGACGGCCTGATCCAGCGGGGTGGTGGTCATAGGTGTTGCTCCGCTGATACCGCGTTAAGTCGTGCGTATTGGCCCCATGCAGAAAGAGCGGCGGCGTTGTAGGCAGCCGCGGCTGCGTCCTCAGACGCGAACTCACCGAGATATGTCTGCTTGTTGGCCACCCGTATTTGCGCCGTCCACTTGCTGGTTTTCTTATGCCAAGAGACGCCCTTGAATTTGGAGCTAACTGGCTTGCCGCGATGAGTCGCATGCGGAAGTTGGCGCTGCGAGTTCTCCGCTGGCGTTACCCAGCGAAGGTTTATCAGCCTGTTGTTCGTTCTGTCCCCGTCGATGTGGTCGACCTGCGCTCCCGGTGGTCTATCTGCGAGGAATGCGCGCGCTACCAGTCTATGCACGGCGCCCCTAGACCTCTTGCATCGATTAAGCAGGCTAACAAGATGATATCCGCTCGTGTCCGGATAAGGGGACAGGATTCTCTCCGCGAATCGCTGCGGCCTCCCAAGAGAATCAATTACCGTACGCGCCTCGCTGCGCACGCGCCCATGGGATGACACGCTGTACATGCCCTCGTATCCGGATACAGGCGCCCATAATTCTTCGTCGTTCTTCATGCGCATAGATCCTCTATAAATCGCCGGCATCGAAAAGAGCCGACGCCAACGCGAGCGCGGTCAGGCGCTCGGCGCGGCCTTCGGGTGAGGCAGCGTGAGCATAAGGCGTATTGCATGGTGTGTTGAACACGGCCGGCAGTTCAACGCATAGGAAGATCGTCTCCTCCTCCAAAATCCTCACTGCCGCCCGGTCGTAGACGTTCATCGTGGGACGGTACGGCTTGCACTGCTGGCAGCGTTTGCGTGCGACGTAGGAGAATCCACGCGCGCCGCAGTCGGGGCACGACCAGTGCAAGCGCCCGTTACGACGGACAAGACAGCCGCCGATGTTCTCGTAGTGCAGTTGTTGTGTCACTTCACACCTCGTTCTGCTTTGATGGCAGCGAGCCATCCATCGAACCTCTTCGAGTCCGGCGTCGGCGAGAATCCGAAGGTGTCCTCAAACCTCACCCGCTCCGCTTCCTCGTCGATGGGCGCGGGCGCTGCTGGCGGGGCGGCGAGGTAGAGGGGAATGAGCGCCGCCCCGTCTTTGCTGCGCCACCCGATTTCCTTTGCTGAAAACACGCTGCCGTCTAGCATGTAGGCTACTGGCTTTTGTGCTCCACAATCACACTCCCCTGCTGGATACGCAGGCTCATTGTGTTTGGCGCAGTCACTTGCGTGGCCGTCCCACGCCACCGCCTCCCCCTTCTCACGCTGGTCGATGTATGCGCGGAGGCGCATGCAATCCTCTGCCTTGTCGTCGTAATAGTCGGACGCGGTTAGCAGTCGCACCA
This sequence comes from Sphingomonas sp., assembly GCF_041661885.1. Classification (GTDB taxonomy): domain Bacteria; phylum Pseudomonadota; class Alphaproteobacteria; order Sphingomonadales; family Sphingomonadaceae; genus Sphingomonas. The sequence goes on from NZ_JBAZTL010000012.1 coordinate 2,424, forward strand.
AGGCCTCTCGCGCCTGTTCGTCGGTGATGGGGGTCATGACACGATCCTTGGTGGGAGTTCTCGCATGCAGTAGGAGCAGCGACAAACAGTCACGTTGTCTCCGTTAAAGTTCGGGCGCGTGTGCAAATGCGCAGAGCGATGGAACCCCAACCAGCACAGGATTGCTCTCACTTCAATTCCTCCGGGTCAATTCCAAATGCGCGGGCGAGGGCTTCGAACCTGACTCTTCGGTGTTCGTTGCTTTGCGCAGTGCCGCCACAAACGACCTCAAAAATCCTCGCATCGATGTACGCCAGCAGGGCTTTCAGTTGTTCGGGGGTCACGTTCCATCTCCGCAGAGAGCGTCGCCTTTACGTGCGCGCCGATGCCAATTTGTATCCAACGGAGGATTGGCACGCACAGCTTCAACTGCGGCGTCAAAATCTCTCTGTGCCTGATTCAGCGCATTACGCGCATCGCACTCACGCCGGCTCGCTGCGTCCGCCTCAGCTTTCACAATGTCGTGTCGCTCGCGAGCTTCGCGCAATGCCTTGGATGCTTCCTCAATCGTCAACTGTTCGGTGGTCATGTCATCGGCCTCCGAGCATGTCGTCTAGTTCTCGCTCATGAACACCGTGCGCTAAACGATCCATCCGTTCGATTTCAGCGATGAGCAGCGCAGCAGATCGAATCATGTTTCGCCTACGAGATTTCGGCTTCCACCACTTTTTAGACCACGGCCACGCGGCCGGCGGCTCAACACTCCGCACATCTGCATAGCAAGCCGCCGCGCGGCACAGCGACCAATCGTCGTGCTTATCGTCATGCTCTGGAATCCAGCCTTCGACTTCGATTTGCCTGCGGCGCTCTGCTGCGATTTCGTCGATTACGCTCATGGTTGGTTCTCCTTCATCACCGTGTCAATCTGCGTCCCGAGTTCGTCTTGTGCGGCGCCAAGCCCGAACATCCAATTACGAGCACGCGCCAAACATTCGCAGACTTTTGCGTATGCCTCTGGGTTTATCGGTTGACGCGATGCGACGCTGAATGTGCCGTCTGGGTGTTTGACGTAGTAGATCGGCTGTGGGGTATTCATTTTAATTCCCCATGGCTCTTTTGTGGCTTCAAAACGAGAATCGGCTGCTCACCCTCGCTGTAGTCAGGCGCGTCTGGGTCTTCGTCGTCGTAGTCCTTTTCCACCATCGGGCAGTTGTCGCAACAGCACTCGCGGTAGTCTGGTTCCCATGTCGCATACGGATGGTCCGGGTTTTTGCATGATGGGTTGCATCCGCCATGTTTATCATCGCGGTGCTCGCACCCAGCGCGGAAGTCCTGAAATCTGTATCCATGGTAGTTGCCGTAGCTGTTGTAGTAGCTGCGCTCCCAGAATTTTTCTGGGCCACGCGCAATCTCGTGCAGATCTTTATCGTTCTTGGTCATCCATTCTCTCCTTCTTGCTTGGGCTGGGCGCGGCGGTTCCATTTCTGCGTTGCGGCATCGACGTTAGGTGCTGCCCCGCACATTGCTCCGCATCCGCCCGGACCGCCGGGGCGTGAGGCGTCGCAAACAACATGCACGGTATCGTCGTTCTCGCCAGTCCAATCATCACCGGCAAGATCGCTGGCCCAAACGTGCGTGAGCGTGTCGCCACGGCCGCAGAAAGGACAGCAGAGCAACTCATCGCGGGGCGCGGTCATGCGTTGCCCAACCAGTAGTTGCAGTCGTAGCACTTCACGCTCTTGTATCCGGGCTTTGATGCGCCGTGCTGCGCGCCGTGATTCCAACCGGTGCCGTTGCAGGTTTTACACTTCACCGGCTCCACCTCCACAATCCGCACCGGCACGACGGAGTAGCCGAGGGATTCGAAGTAGCAATACTTCTCTGCGCAGAGTTTTATCCACTCACGATCCTCACCGCAGATTGTGCGCTCCAGCGTCCCATCCGGGCGCTTCAAACAGTAGAGGGTCATGGCAGGAAGTGTCCAACTAGAAAGGATACGGCTCCAAACAAAAGTCCGAGACCGATGAAAAGGTCTCCAATGTTTGAAGTGTCAGGCCCATAGAACGCACCTTTTCGTGGGCGATTCCAGAAGTACATTGCTCCAAGGAAAAGGGCCAGAGGAAAGATCCACCAGTGCAGTGTGAGGGTCATGGCTTCTTCTCGGTGAGAGCTAGGATGGATTGCTTAATACCTTCGCAGGTGTCTGCATCCCAATCTTCTGCACGTATGAATCCGTCAACTACTTCGTCAGCTTCCCGAATCGCAGCTTCGCGGATTGCGGCGACGAACTTGAGCACAGACCACTTGAGTTCTTTGTCCAGACCGTACTTCTTCGCCAGCGCAATCACTTCCTCGTCGGTCATGCGGGGTTCTCCATGCGTCGACTGCGGAGTTTCTTTTTATGCACGCTGCCGGTTCTGCCCGAAAGGAGCCTGTGTGAGGGTTTGGCGCGGCTACCGTGTTTTAGCTTTTGTTTTGCTTGGTGGCGCACCTTTCGGGTGTGTGTTTGCTTGGTAGTCATGTGGGGTTCTCCGGCAGGCACAACCAGTATTCGTGTTTCTCGTTAGCGCGATCGCTCGGCTTCTCGGGGTTCCAGTCCCACGTCGTTCGCGCTTCAATGACCGGGAAATAGCTCCCGGCAAATCCATAGCTGGTTTCCATGCGACTACGCGTCGGATCGCCATGGGCTTGGCCACACGGCGCGCTGAATGACCCGAACACGACCAACTCCGGATGCGCGGCGCGGATGACGGCCCACACTTCTGCGCTCGTGCGCATCTTCCTGTAGTCGCTCATGCGGGGTTCTCCTTGAGGGCGGCGTCGATATCTACAACTGTTCATATGCCATCCGGCGAACTTCCCACAGAGCGTCTTCGACGGCCGGTCCGGTACTTCTTTCGTGCGAGTACTCGGCGATTGCACGTAGTGTCGCCAGAGCATCTTGCTTCTGTGCAAACTCATCGCGCAGCAGTTCGTCGCTTTTGTCGAGCCGCTTCTTCGTTGCATCCAGTTCTACTTTCAGACGCTCTATTTCCGCAGCCTGCGAACGAAGGGCGGCGGACTGGTCGGCAATGAGGTTGAACAAGTGGACGTGCGGCGTCATGCCTTGTGCAAGTTCGCTGCGTAGAGCCGCATCCGCGCGGGCTTGTAGGTCGGCGAGGTTCACGGCTGCACCTTGTAGGCGACGATGTCGCCAGCGCGTAGTTCGTCAGATCGGTGTGACCAATTGAAACGGCCAGCCTTGCCTGTAGATTCATCGCCGTCGCGCAGCCGGATTGATACGCGTGCATCGACGGACATCGGGCACGCTCCGCCCCTCCACTCGATCCAGCCGTCGTCGGCGCGGTCCTTAAACGTCGTCTCTATCGTGAACGTGTCCCCCGGATTGAGCGTCGCCGGAATCGCCGTGTGATGCGTCACTCCGTGGCAATCACACACCCGCACGCTAGGCGCATTGCCGCGACCGCAGCGCGGGCAGAGCCAGCCGGTGTTGATGGGCTTGACCGGGGCATGGCAGGCATGGCCGCTGTTCCATGGGAGCGTCTGCCCGCAGTTCTCGCACTTCCATCCGTCAGCCGACTGCGTAGCCGCCTTCGCCGCGCTGACCAGTTCGTACTCGCCGTCGGGCAAATTGACACACCCATTGAGCGGGCCTGTGGCGCTGCCGCACTCACTACGGAAGCGAACGTGGACGAGTCTCTTGCCGGTAACGGTCACGAACGTGCGGGTCATTTCCCATCTCCGTCTACGCCCGCCGCATTCTTCAACGCCTGCTTGGCCAGCCCATACAGCTCCGCAGCCTCCTTACTCAGTGGCTCGACCACCTCGTCTCGCGTGAGCGCCGGCAAGATGATCATCGCGGCTGCGGTCTTGCTGCTGGGGATCAGGGCGGACACGGTCATCGTCACCGCAGCGACGGCGCAAGCGATCTTCAGCGGCTTGCGGACAATCGTGTGAGACTTGTCGCCGTAGCCGTCGGTTGCCGAGACGATGAAAACGATGCCGAGCACGACGGCCACGATCGCGGCGAGAAACGCCACAATCGCGACGGCCACGACAATGCTGTCGAGCTGCATCACCAGATACACGTCAAATGCTGAGATCATTTTCCTTCTCCGTACTTCCGCCGCTCCTTCGCGCGACGTGCCTTCCGTCTGTCCTGCGATTTCGCGCTCATATTCCCGTCCTCGTGTTTTCCAGTAGCCAGTTCTGCAACGTCTTGAGGTTCACGCTGTGCCCCTCGTCGCGCAGATGCTCGCGTATCTCGGACGGCTTCCATCCGCGTTGCCGCAGCAGCCTGGCGCGCAGTACGACGTGGTCCGGATGCTTGACCCGATGGTTGTCGACGCCTGTGCGGATGAACCCGTTGATGATCGTCATAGCAGCCCCCGCGACCATGCTACGACCGCGTGAAACGCGATGTACGCGCCGGTGGCTGCGATGATGCCGATGCTCCACGCGAGCGCGCGACGGTCGTCCATGCCGGCTGCCGATACGTCCACGGCATATACGATGCGCTTGCAGACGTTGTGCGTGCCGCCGATGCGTGTCACGCGATGGACGATTCCGGCGTAGATCAGGAAGTCGCCGGGGCGCACGCTGTAGTTCGCCACGATGGCGCGCTCCTGGATGCGGTCGAGGAGGTTCACGAGGCCACCTTGCAATGTTCAACGATAGACGCGCTGGCTTCCTTTAGCAGCCTCACAACCTCGTCATACTCGCCAGCGGCGCTTGCCGCGCCCAACGTCCCGGAAAGAGTCTTTGCAAACTCGTCTATGTGATAAGACCCGTCCTCCCAGCTATTCGGCGGCTCTACGTTACGGCTGGCCAGTAGCTCAGCAAACTCCCTGCGCAACTCGCGGAAGTGATACCAAGCGGCCCACGTAGAATCGTGAAACAGGCGATCTACAGCGGCCTGCATGTGGAGCTTCCCGAGGTCCTTGGCGTGAAGAAACTCCGGGCGACTATGCATGCTGTTCGTTTCCACGGCAGCCACCGCATCGCCTGCAACTTTGCACTCCGCTTCCGTCGCAAACAGCATTGACTCGTTGTACACGGAGCCGGAACCGACGCCGGTTTCCACGCACATATAGGAAACCTTGTCGCGATCCGTCTCGGCCGTGTCAATGCGAACTGATCCAATCGTCAACTCGCGCACTGCGGCAGTCCGCGCCGTATAGCGGAGGCTCGGCATCTCTCTCACAATGTTGCGGCCAGAACAACGCGGGCAAGCCACAATGAGCGCGCCGCCTGCCGGCGTGGACACGGCCCATTTCTTCGTGCCAAGGCAATCAGGGCACGGCCATTCGCGTTCGACGTGCGTGGTGTAGTAATTCCACACCTTGTCGCCGATGGCATACTTCGGGGTCGGTATGTTCATGACACGAACGCCAGCACATACAGCGCCGTCATCGCCAGCAGTCCGGCAGCGATCAGCAGGCCCGACGAGGCGTCAATGCTGTCGCGCTCCGTCGCATGCGTGCGCGCGTCGGCGAACTGCGGCGCCTGGTCACGGTACAGCCGCGCCTCGCGCGCAGCGATGATCCGCTCGCAGATACAGTGATGCCCCGGAGCTGCGGTGCAGTCGTGGCAGTAGTGTCTTTTCATCTCGTTCTCCCGTTGAATGTAGGAACAGCCTACAGCATCACTCGCACGGTGGACAATTGCATTTTTTGATTGATCAGCGCGGGACGATAGGCGCAGCATCAGGCCCGCCAGTCAGACGCACGCGAATCTCCCCGCCCTTGCGCACCTCGTCCTTGAGGTACGGATGCGGCACGAACCGATGATCATCGATGCCGAGTGCGTCAGCGATGCCGTCTATCTGCGCTTTGCTCGCGCTCAGGCAGTTGTCCGTGTCGCGCTGGCGCCGGTCTGGCGGGTAGTAGTCGAGCCATAGGTGCAGACGGCCATCCGGCAGCGCGATCTTGTTCCAGCCGGCAGCTACAGTGACGTACCAGGCCGTCTCGATGCGCGCCATCTTCACCAGCTTTGAACGTCGCGCCCAGTGAATTCGCGCGTTTGGCGACAGTCGGCGATCAGGCCACGGCAGCCGCAGTTCGGCGGCGATCACAGCATTGCCCCGCGCGTCCGATACGTCACCCAGTCCCTGATACAGGACTCTCCAACGCTGATCCCAAGTCTGCTGTAAATCTCCCGCGCTATCCGGCCGTAGCCGTGGCCGAGGGCGCGTAGTTCGTGGGCCAGGCGGACGGCTTCCTTTGGATGAGCGGCGCGGGTCATGCCATATCCTCCGCTATCGTCAGATCGAGTTCCATGTTGCGAACGTCTGGCTTGATCCCTTTCTCGGCCATCTCGATATTCTTCACCGCCTGCCGGTAGTAGCTTTCCTTGAGTTCGATCCCGATGCCGCGACGGCCATTGACGACGGCGCCGTAGACTTCCGATCCAACGCCCATGAACGGCGTGAGGATAGTTTCGCCGCGATTGCTGCCGAGAATGACGGCGCGCTCGATAACATCGAGCTGCAACGGATGGACGTGCTTCTCGTCGTCAGGATCGCTGCCGCCCTCGTAAGGCAGAACGACGTTCATGCGGATGTCATCCCAAAAGCAGGACGCATACTGGCGCCAGATCCAATGAGAGAACTTGTTCTCGGTCTGCTTTCCAGTCCAGCCGCGGTACGCGAACAGTTCTGCTGGCATCTGCCGCTCGCCTGCGTATTCCATCATGCCGGTAGGATGCGCGACAGGAACCGGGTTCTCTCCCTTCTTGCGGAACACCAGCAGGTAGTCAGCTGAAGCTACGCCAGACTTGGTGCTGTCCTCGCACAGATTGTTGTGTTGCAGGTTCTTCTGCATCGTGCGGATTCGCACGGAAAGCGGCTCTTTCCAGATGCAATGCCGCTTGATGTACGAGAAACCGAGCCGCTTGTGCAGGCGGATGATGTCGCCGGGGAAATCTTCCAGGTCGTCGGCTCCGCTGTTCGATAGCGGCACGTCCATGCAGTGAACATAGCTCAGCCGGCCCGGAATCGTTACGCGGTGAATCTCGCGCACAATGTATTCGTAGTGCTCGAAAAATCCGTCGTAGCCGTCGCAGTTCGACAGATCGCGCTCGCTGCTGCTGTAGTTGTACAGCCCGCCGAACGGGGGAGAGTAGATGGACATATGCACCTTCCCGTCCGGCAGCGCGCTCATTACCTCCATGCAATCGGAATTATATATAGCGGCTTGTTCGGTGATGCGCTGCGCAATTACAGCCATGAGGGCAACTCCTCTTTCGTGTTCAGTTTGTTGATGCGGTGGATGCCGAGTTCCTGGTTCATCTCGGCGACGAGGTTCGCGAACATCTGGTCAGCCTGACGAGCCTTGCGCTGCAGGTTCTTCAACACGTCGGACTCGCCTTCGGTGGCAACGATATCGACGGTTACCGGCCGCGTCTGACCGAACCGCCAGCAGCGGCGGATGCTCTGGTAATACTGCTCGAACGAATGCGACGGGAAAAACGTGACGTGGTTGCAGTGCTGGAAGTTCAGCCCCCAGGCGCCGATCTTCGGCTTTGTCACCAGCACGCGCGCCTGGCCTTCCGCGAACGCGATCAGCTTTTCTTCCTTAGCCTCGTCTGAGTCAGAACCGCTCACCTGAACGGCATCCGGGATGAGCGATTCCAGAAGATCGCCCTCATCGTTGAGGTGGCACCATACAAGCGCCGGCTGGCCAGTGTTTGCCACTAGGCTGGCGACCTTCTCGCAGCGTTCTGCGATGGTGCGCCGACGCTCGTCGCGCTGCTCTTTGAGCCCTGCAGCTGGCAATGCGAACAGCATACCGTCCGGCAACGTGCGCGCCTCGACAACGTGCTGGTTCTCGATCAACTCCGGCAGAATGAATCGAGAATCATCGAAACCCAGGTCTGACGGCTTGCGGCAGGCGCGCGCCCATGAACAGACCCAGCGCCAGAACGGGCGTTCGGCATGCCCTTTGAATCGCCACTTGATGACCTCGCCGCGCATCCGTCCTTGCGCGCTGTTGTTCAGGTCGTTCTTGAAGAACTTGTTCAGCATGTCCATGTGCCCGAGGTATCCGAGCGCCTCGCTAGACGTGCCGAGTTCGATGAAGTCGTTCGGCGCCGCTGTCGCCGTCACCAGCAGACGATACGGCACCTTGCGCATGAATCGCGTGATCTCTGATTTGCGCGCGCCGTCGAAGCTCTTGAGGATGCTGGACTCGTCGCATGCCACGCCGACGAAATCATCAGGTGAGAAATGGTGCAGGCTTTCGTAGTTCGTGATGGTGATGTGTCCAAGACCAGTACCGTCGCGAGAACGGACAACCTCGATCCCGAACTTTTCTGCCTCCTTCTTGATCTGCGCCGCAACTGCCAGAGTCGTCAGAAACAGAACGCGGCCATTAGTTTTCTGCACGATGTTCTGCGACCAGACGAGGGATATCGGAGTCTTGCCAAGGCCGCAGTCTGCGAAGATGGCGGCCCGCCCTTTCCGCACCGACCAATCAACGAGGTCGGCTTGGAAGTCGAATAAGTAGCCAGGCATGAACAGCGGCTCGAATCCTGACTCGGCCCCGCCATGCGTCTTGCGGTCGATGAAGTCGGCGTAGTCCATCAATGCATCTCCCCACTCAACAACTTGACGAAATCCGGCTTCAGCATGTCAAGATCGCGACTCGTCCGCATCCCCAGATTCGACAGCCCGCCGAATTTGCGGATGATCCGTTGCAGCCGGCCGTCCTCCGGCATGCGGTCGCAGCGGATCGACTCCCTAAACTGCTGCCACGACTCTGCGGCTGCGTCGCGGGCCGTTGCGACGGTCTGGCGGGCATCCGCGAACAGACCGCGCCATCCTGACGCCGTGGCCTGATCCAGCACGTCTGCGATGTCGACGCCGGTCGCACGCATCTTGTCGAGCCGGCGCAGGGCGGCGCGTGTGGAAGTAACGGTCAGGGGATATGCCGACGTGTTGCGCGCGGACTCGAAATCACGCCACGAGTCCTTGGGCAGCCACGCCGGCATGTCCGCCTCCGGCAATACGAACGGTTCGGCTTTCGGATTGCGCGGCATGGCGCCTACTCCTGATCGCCCTGACCAACCGGCTGCGCGTCGATCACGCCGCCGCCGCTGCGCATGTGCGCCATCACGAACGCCGTGGACGCGCGCTTGCACTCGAACCCGACCGCACGCAGCACGAACGCGCGAACGTCATGTGCGTTTTCGGCTTCGATGAGATTGACCTTGTCGTTGAAGTGAACTTCGTACGGCGCTTTGCTGGACATCGTTTGACTCCTGAAATGGGGTAGCGGGTAGCTCTTTGACGGTGAGCCGATAACCGTGTTTGTCATGCAACTGTGAAACGGGCCGCGCCTGGCGCTCGCGGTAGTCTGCGATCATGGCCGACAGTCGTTCTACGGGGATGCCGTCGATTCCTTCACGCGCTTGAGGTGGACCTTGTACATCGCCTGCGCGTCGAGCAACTGCGCCTTGTCGATTCCTTTCTCGTTCGTGACCCATGTCGTTCTCAGATCCTCCACGGTGTCGCACTGGGCGAGGGCGAAGTCGAGCGTTTCGAGGCTGATTGGATCGGCTGGCGCAGCGTCGACAGCCGTCGACGCCTCCTGACGCTTCGTCCCGCCGCGCGCCCACTCGGCCATCAGTCTGCCGTGTTCTTCGGTGAGCGTTTGTCCGTCGGAGAACATCTTTTTGAACTGCTCTGGCATCTTGATGATGAAGTCCTCTCCGACCTTGTCGGAGTGCCAAATCGGGACGCCCTTCCCGTTCGGCGGAATGATGCAGGTAATCGTCATGCCGAATACCAATTCAATCGGAGCAATCGGCATCCAGCCGATCTTTACCGGCTCCATCTTCCCGCGATCGTTCTTGCGCTGCTCGGTCTTTTCCTTCGCGCGGAACGTGTAGATAACGGGCGTCTTGATGCGGCCAAGCCCACGGCGCATTTTCTCGCGCGACTGTTTCGGCTTGATCCATGCGGCCTGAGAGCAACGCTCACGCTTGCTGAAATCGTTGCCGGCCATGCGGTCGAGTTCTTCGTCATGCCACTCAAGCACGCCGCCCGTGCCCTCGTGCTCGTCGCTCATGTTGTCAACGATGATCGCCGCTGTCGTCGGCAGATCGAACTGCTGAACGGCCGCAAGGAAATCAGTCGGGCGGAAAGGCGGCTCGAAGTTCACGTGCTTGAACTTGAAATAGTCGGCGTAATGCGAGGCGCGGCCGAAGTCAGTATCGATGACGATGATGTCGCCGCCGCGTACCTTTTGAATGCCTGCAGCCAAACGCAGCGCGGACCAAGTTTTCCCTGCCCCCGGAGGGGCTACCAATCCAATGGCCAAACACACGTCGCGGCGCTCTGCCGGCTTTGCATCAAATTTACGTCCACTCATGACATTGCCCCGGTGAGAATGTCCAACTTCCGCAGCTCGCGCGGTCCATCCACGCGCGGATTCAGCGACTCGTCCGTCTCATACCGCGTCTGCCACTGCGTCAGCGCCCACGACGGCGGCTCGGCAATGAGGATGTCGGTCGAGTAGCCCGGCCAGACGTTCGTGCGCAGCGCGTGATCCCATAGCGCGACGCCCACGTCGATCTGCTGGCGCGCCATTTCGAGGCCGGCTTCGGACAGTTCAATCGGCGGCGATACGGCGTGCGGCTCATTCTGTTCGCCGAACACGAATCCGAACGTACGCCGGCCGACGTTGTCAGGGTCGAGCGCGTCGAGTCCGCGCAGGTAGAAGCCGGCCTGAATGTGATAGTTGCTGTCGTAGATACGGCGGGCTGCGGCCATCGGCGCGACGGATGCCGTAGAGGTCTTGAGATCAGCCGCCCGCATCAAGTCGCGCGTAACGATGTCCAGCATCGCGCGGCGCCACATGCCGTTTTCCTGCCAAACGAACGAGTGTTCAACGAGACAGTCAGCGACGTGTGCGCCAAGGTAGTCCTCCAGCGCCTCGCGCAGCGGCGTGGCGAGGCTTTCGGCGTCGGCGTAGTCCGATTGCAGGCAGGGAATCTTACGCGCCGCCTGTGCCGCGTCGCGGGCCTCCTGCGCGGCCTTCGTGCGGTAGTTCTCGGCTGCGATGATCTGGACATCGGCGCCGACCCCGAGCGCGAGCTTGTGCGCAACGCTGCCAATCTCGGCAGCACGCGAGGTGTTCGGCTTCCAGTTCGGGTTCAGCTTCGGGTGCGCGTGCCAAGCGTGCAGCAGCGATTCCGACAGCACGATCTTGAGGATGCTGGCCGACAGCGAAACCTTCGGCGCCGGGTCGGCGTGGTAGGTTTCAGCGTCGAGATTGTGCAAGCCTGGTTGCATGTGTGTCTCCCTGTGGATAGCCCAATCGTATGCTCATCCTACGGCACAGTAAACACAATTTTCGCTATTGATTGTCGTCTGTTCATTGCGAAATACAATGCACGCCGTCGTCGGAATGGCATACACTCGCCGGCATGAACCTGCAAGAGCTTTACGACGAGGCCGGACAGCCGGCAATTGATGCGCTGGCGTTTAAGCTAGGCATGAGTTCCGCGTACCTGTCCCTGATCCGCCGTGGCCATGAGCGGCCATCGCCAAAGACGGCGCAGCGGATGGTGGCGTGCGAACAGCGATTGCGGCTGGAATCGCTAAGGCCAGATATCTGGAAGGACAACGCCAGTGTTAAGCCGCGGACCGACCGCAGCGAAGCGAAGGGAGGGTCGGCTTGAGCGCCGGGTTATGCGTATCTACTGCTGCGGGTGCGGATGCGACGTGGAGGCCAGACTTACAGATGGCCGAGAGATATATGCGCACCGCGCCGACCTTGCAACGCTGCCGTTTTGGAAGTGCGACGCCTGCGGGAATTACGTTGGGTGCCACCACAAAACAGCGAAGCGGACGCAGCCGCTGGGCTGCATCCCCACGCCAGAACTGAAGGTGGCTCGGCAGCACATACACGCACTGATAGACCCGATCTGGCAAAGCGGGAAGATGGACCGCAAAGAGCTTTACAGGAGGCTAAGCGATGAACTCGGATGGAAGTACCACACAGCAAAGATTCGCAGCGTTGAAGAAGCCCGCACGGTGTACGCAGCGGCTCGCCGATACGCATAACTAGATGTTAGACGACAAAATGACGCCTAACCAGACAAACGAGAATCGTTATCTGCTGACGCTCACGGGGCTGCGCGAGGACATATGGCCGGCTCAGAGCGTCGCCCACTAAAAAGCCCCACCAGGGGCACCCGGCAGGGCTTATATCGGATTCAGGCTGCGCTCGCCTTCGTGTACCTACCGATAGCTACGTACTATCAATATGCGCCTGTGCGATAGGGAATGCAAATTACCCAGTCACGCGAGCCGATACTCCGCAACCCGCTTCCCGGACCGTACCGTTCGCATCCGCGTGATGATGTCGTGGCCGCGCTGGCGTAGTTCCAGAACTCTTGCACCGAGCCTCAGCACGTCGAACCGCCGCAGCGCCTCCAGCGCCGTCAGCGGGCGACCGGAGCGAAGGTGACGCAGGATGGCGTCAGTCTGGCTCATGTTTTCTGTCCCGTTTGTGCAGTCCACGCGCGCGCCAATGTTTCGACGATAAACAACGGGGTAAATTCTCCAGAATCGACAAAGTGCCACAACCCTGCGTATTCCCTCCTGACTTTCCTTGTGCGTTGTTTTTTCCAGAACATGGCGCCTTCCTGTACATCGACTTCTGCGATGTATTCCGTATCGAGCGCACTTTTCCCTCGCGTCTCGATAAGCCTGAAATTCGTAATCCTCATGGCTCGTCCCTGTTGATGTCCACGCGGTAGTAGTCGTCCTCGGCGTCGCGCCGCGCCTCTGCCCGTGCGTCAGCCTGTGCGTGCCACAGCTCGCGCTCGATCTCAGACTGCTTGATCGGATCGATCTCGGCCGCGAGAAGCGCCATCAGGTGGGTGATCTCGGCGTAGACGCTCACGGCAGATCCCCGATGCGCTCGATCAGGTCCAGCGTAGACTCCGTCCCCGGCGAATAGAGCATGAACAGGCCGTTGAACGCCCACGACGAAGCGTCGGAGATGCCGTCGCCTGATACGACCACTCCGAGCGCAACATCGACGCGCTTTCCGCGTATGCGAGCAACGCCGATTTCGTACACCCGCGCCACAGTTCCGCCGCGCGTGCGGTACAAGCCGGGACCGTTGACGACGACAGGGCGGTTGATCTCGGCGGCTTCCTGAGCCGCGAAGATAGCTGCGTTCAGCGCCTCACGCTGGCGGATCATGTCCTCAATGCTCTGCGTATCGGTCACTTGAGACTCCTGTAGGTGTACTGGGCCACCGCGACGAACGCGGCGACATAGATGGATGCTGCGATGACAGCGCCGGCCACAACACCGGCCAGCACTGCGACGGGGAATGCGAGGAACGCCCTCACGCGCGCGCCTCTGCGGCCTGGTAGCTCCGCCGCACGTCGATCTCCGGGTGGTAGCCCTCGCGGACCAGAAGCTGCCGCACGTACTCCGGATCGCTGGAGAAACTGCCCAGCGTCTCGATCAACTTGCCGCGCAGGAAGACGTTGTAGGTCTTGCGGGTGACTTCGATCATGGCTTGGCCACCTTGGCGAGCGCGGCGCGGGCGTCGTCGGATGCTTCTGCCTGCACGCGAAAGTCGGTGCTGTTGCCGATGCCGGCCTTCTGGTAGAGGCGCAGCGCCGCCGCCAGCTCGTCGCGCTGACGGATCAATGACATCCGTGTGGCCTCTACTCGATCGATGTAATCAGCGGGATCATCAACACCGGCAAGCGCATTTATGCAGGCGACGATGCGGGCGAGGTCTGCATCGGTCAGTGTCATCCACTCCGAGGCAGACAGCACAGCCTCTCCGTTGCCATCAAAAATGGCTATCGGGGAGGGACTGAATCCGCCGTTTGCATTCCAACCTGCGTACTCTGTATTTACTTTCCACGGCTCCAGCGTCCACTTCTGCCCGCCGCTCACGACCGCGCCTCGCTGGACAAAGAGGCGATGCGGAAGGCCGCCTCGCTTGCCCTGACGATGAGTTTCTCGCAGTACAGAATCTCGTCCATGCGGTTATGCGTCTCGCTGATGCGGAACTGCGTCTCGCATTCGCCGGCGAGTGCCACAATCCGCGCCTTCATCTGCTCGTTCATGTCCTACTCCCTCTGTGCGTCAGTGAATGTAGGCGTAATCTACAGGACTATGGCAGGTCAGTACAATTGCATTTTTCAATCGAAACGCGGATTCTCATAGCCAGCCGCCCGCCGGACACACCTCACGCGATCGTCTCGCACTTTGCCGGGTCGGAGGCGGCTTTTATTCCATTCAGGTATTGGACCGGATAGGCAAGCATTCGACACAATCGCCACGTGGCTCTATCGAAATCACTCCGCAAGTTCATCAACGCAGAAATGCAGGCGGCAGATTTCCATTGCGAGCAGTCGAAGTTGACCCGATCCGAAGCCCGCTTCGTGGGCCTAGCCGGTCAGAAAATGATCGCCGTACACCGCCCATCGTGGCCGGACTTTCTCTGCATGGTTGATCAGCAGATAGTCGGGGTCGAAGTAAAGGCCGGCGCCGACTGGTTCAGTGATAACCAACGCCGAACATTCGACATCCTCGAAAACAGCGGGGCACTGTCGATATACGTATGGGACGAGTGGAACCCAAAAAAGTTGATCGCCTGGAAGCGCGCGCGCACCAGCGATTACCTGCGCCATCGTAGAAATCTACAAGACCAAGCAGCACGCAAGCTGGAGGCGAAGAACGCCAGCAGGGAAAGCCGGGCCGCTGAATCCCGGCAGTCGGGGCCTCAAGCCAGCCCGGTTTATCTGGTAAAGCGCCAGCAACCATAAACACCGAAGTTGGGGGATGCCCCCATGGCCTAAGCACCGACCGCACAGAGGCGAGGGCTTATGCAAAAAGGTGATAAACGGCACGCTTTTTATTCAAATCCGCTTTCCTAGCGGTTGGGACTCTTTTTCCTGGATATCCTGTTGATAAGTCAACTGCACAAGACAAGTTGCCGAAGATCCACGACAGTGAGCGAAGCGAATAGGAGGCCGAAGGCCGAAACGCCTTGCCGGCGCAATGTCAGCAGGCCGACACGAAGCCTGAGCAGCACAGCAGTCAGAACAACGGCAACGATCCTCTTTCGGACAACCGCTGTTGACTCCATTGCAGGGATCGAAGAAGCCAGCGTACACTCACCTCGCCGCCATCTCCCGGTCGCGGCACGCTGACCCAGGCTACGGACGTCCTCCCTCGTCCGCTGCATACGCCGGATCAGCACTCGCCCGCTGACTTAACCATCAGCGGGTTTTTCTGTTACAGTCGGGCCTCGATAGTTTCTGACTATGGAGCGCGCGACCATGAAGGGATCGAAGAAGGGCAAGAAGGGCGGCATGAAGGTGCCGAAGATGCCCGGCAAGAAGTGCTGATAAACAGCAAACAGTCGTTTACTGCCGATGCCAGCGCCTAAAGGCACGATCCCCCCAGGCGGGTCACGGAAGGGGCGCCCCAACAAGTCAACGCAGAACGCGCGAGAAGCAATTGCAGCGTTTGTCGAGGGCAATGTCGGGCGTCTGAACGGGTGGCTTGAGAAGATCGCTGACGACGATCCGCAAGCGGCATTCAGATGCTTCATGGACGTGGTCGAGTATCACATCCCGAAACTAGCCCGGCAGGAAGTCACCGGCGCTAACGGCGGCCCGCAGCGGATGGAGCTTGGATGGCAAACGCAGCAGACGCCGCCGAAGTCATCCGAGTAGAGATTCCCTACTCGCCGCGTGCCATCTGGATGGATTGGCACGAGAACCGTACGCGCGAGTCATGTGTAGTCGCGCATCGCAGAGCTGGCAAGACGGTGTCGGTCGTCAACGAGATGATCAAGTCTGCGCTGACGTGCCCGCTGATCGATCCCCGGACAGCCTACATCGCTCCAACGTACGCGCAGGCCAAGCGCATCGCGTGGGACTACGCCAAGCGGTATGCGCTGGTGATTCCTGGCGCCAAAGCGAACGAGGCGGAACTGCGTATTGACCTCCCAAACGGCGGGCGCTTCCAGTTGCTTGGGCAGGACAACCCGGACAGCCTGCGCGGCAGCTACTACGACGACGTAGCGTGCGACGAATATCAGATGTGGCACCCGCGCGTGTTCGGCGAGATCATCCGTCCGGCACTGGCTGACCGAAAAGGACGCGCGGTGTTCAGCGGCACGCCGGCAGGCACCGAGAATCCGCTGTACGAGGTCTACGACCGCTTGCAGAAGGCAGGGAGCTACGTCCGCATCCACCGGGCATCTGAAACGCACCTGGTCGACGCTGGCGAGCTTGAATCGGCGCAGAAGTCGATGTCTGCGGAGCAGTACTCCAGCGAGTTCGAGTGCAGCTGGTCATCCTCGATCATCGGCAGCATCTACGGCCGCGACCTGGACGCGCTCGAAAAGGCGGGGCGCCTGCGTTCGCTGCCGATCCTGCCGGATGTCCCGGTAGACGTGGCATTCGACCTTGGGCGCGGTGACGCCACTGCACTGTGGTTCGTGCAGGAGGTCGGCCCGGAGATCCGCATCGTCGATCACTACGAGAACAATGGGCACGACATCACGCACTACGTCGGTGTGATGGAAGATCGGCGCCGGCAGCATGGGTTTCAGTGGGGAACGCTGCTGCTTCCGCACGACGCTACGCACCGGCACATGACAGGCGACAGCGTGCAGGTGACGCTGGACAAGATGCGCTACGCCACGCACATCTGCCCCAAGGGAAACCCGTCGCAAGAGGTGCACTCGGTCCGCATCATGTTGCGCTCGACGTGGTTCGACCCTGACCGCTGCGCCTACGGTGTAAAGTGCCTGCGCAACTACCGGTACGAGTACAACGACGAGCGCAAGTCGTTCTACGACAAGCCCGTCCACGACTGGACGAGCCACACGGCTGACGCGCTGCGCGTGTATGCGGTCAACCGCTCCCGTGTGGTGCGCCGCGATGCATGGGGCGCGTCCTTTACCCAACCGACCTACAGACTGGCCTGAACTATGAGCATTGAACTGACGAACCGCGTGCGGATGCTGGAAGTCGAGATGAAGGAATTGCGCGAGCGCATCAGCGACCTGTGCGAGATCGTGAACAACACGCCGCAGCCAATCGACGACCTTGGTCAGCCCAAGCGCGGCCCCGGACGCCCGCGCAAGGATGCGACGCTGCACCTGCCCGGTAACGTGTGATGTACGACGATGATCTGCCAGGCGGCGAGCAGCAGGACCAGGCGCGCAAGCTGGAGGAGCTGAAGAACCGCATCCAGACGCAGATCGACGACTGCGAGTCGTTCATCGACAGCGAGCTGGTCGAGTTCCGATCGAAGGCGAGCGACCTGTACTACGGCCGCCCGTACGGCGACGAGATCGAAGGCTATTCCACCGTCGTCAGCCGCGACGTGATGGAGACGATCGAGTGGATTCTCGCGCAGCTCCTGCGCATCTTCACCGGCGACAGGTTCTGCGAGTTCGAGCCGTTCGGGCCGGAGGACGTGGAAGGCAGCGAGCAGCAGACCGACTACGTCAACCATGTGCTGATGCAGGACTGCAACGGCGCGCTGCTGATGTACGACTGGTTCAAGGAAGCGCTGATGCACCGCACGTCGGTCGTGCACTGGGGGTACTGCGACTACTACGAGCCGGTCTACGAGACGTACACGGGCATCGATGACAAGGCGCTGCAAGGAATCATGTCCGAGCCTGATGTGCAGATGATCGAGCACAGCATGCGCGTCGTCGTCGTGCCGCAGCCGCCGATGATGACGCCGCAGGGTCCGCAGCCGGCACCGCCGATGCCGATGCAGTTGCACGACATCCGCGTGCGCAAGGTCAAGAGCGAACGCAAGCTCAAGATCGAGGCGATTCCGGGCGAGGAGTTCATCATCACGACCGACGCTCGGTCGATTGATGAGGCGACTCTCGTCGGCCACAAGTCGCGGCGCACGAAGTCGGACCTGCTGAAAGAGGGCATCCCCGCGGACATCGTCGACAACCTGAGCGGCGACGAGGCGACGGACCTGAACGACGAGCAGGCGCTCGCCCGCAGCGTGGACAACACGCGCTCGGTCAACGAGCCGAGCGACGAGGAGCATTACTGGCTGTACACCGTCTACGTGAAGTTCGACATGGACGGCGACGGCATGGACGAGCGTCTGCGCGTGCGCTACGTCGGCAAGGAGATCGTCGACATCGATCATGCGATGGAGGCGCCGTACGCCGATATCTGCCCGATCCGCACTCCGCACCGCTTCATCGGCCTGAGCTACACGGATGTCGTCGAGGACATCCAGCGCATCAAGACGGTGCTGTGGCGGCAGGGACTCGATAACCTGTACCTGACGAACAAGCCGCAGCGCGAGGCGGTGGAAGGTCAGGTGAATCTGAACGATCTGACACAGGCCAAGGTTGGCGGCGTCATTCGCGTGAAGCAGGCCGGCATGGTGCGCGACATGCAGGTTCCGTCCGCGTTGCCGCAGACGCTGCAAATGGTGCAGTACATCGACAACGTGCGCGAGGAACGTACGGGCACGTCGGCCGCATCACAGGGACGCGACGCAGACCAGATCCACGAGACAGCGTCCGGAATGGCGCAGATGGTCAGCCAGGCGCAGATGCGCGTGGAGTTGGTGGCGCGACTGTTCGCGGAAGGTGGCCTGAAACGCCTGTTCATCGGCCTGTACAACGCCATCACGCGCAACCAGGACCCGGCGCGCATGGTGCGCCTGCGTGGCAAGTGGGTGAAGATCGACCCGACCGAGTGGCGCGAGCGCAACAACGCCAAGGTGACGGTCGGCCTCGGCGTCGGCACGAAGGATTCGCAGCTCAAGAGCTTGGGCGGCATCCTGACGATGCAGCTCGACATGCTGCAACGCGGCCTGCCGCTGATGACGCCGGACAAGATTCGCCACACGATGACGAAGATCATCGAGACGGCTGGCTACAGCAACGTCGATTCGTTCGTGGCGCGGCCCGAGGAAATCCCGCCGCCCCCGCCTCCGCAGCCGCCTGAGTCCATCGTCATCGCGCAGATGCAGATGCAGATCGAGGCCGACAAGCGGAAGACCGAGATGCAGCGTGCGCAGATCGACGCGCAGGTGGCAATGGCCAAGGTGCAGGCGGACGCGCAGATCAAGGTTGCGCAGATCAGGGCGGACGAGGCGAAGGCGCAGCGCGAGCATGCGCTGAAAGTCACCGAAGCCGCATCGAAGGAAAAGCAGGCCGAGGAGCAGCTCGAGCAGAACGAGCAGCAGTTCTACGACAAGCTCTTGCACGACGCAGTCATGGCACGCGAGAAGCTCGGTGCTGACGCAGCCAAGGCGCAGGCGGAAGCGGCGAAGGACGAGCAACTGATGGCAGCTTTGGGCGATGGTCCGGCGGAAGGTGCTGAACCTGAGTCGGAAGATGACGCGAAGGGCTGAAATCATCGCTCTGGCGGCGCTCAAGCGGGCACGACAGCCGTCGCCTCGAGGTGAGCAGGGGAAGCCAGGCTCTCCCGGTTCTCCGGGCGCTGACGGAACGCTGCGCGTCGTGCGCGAGGTGGTTCAGGTCCCCGCGCCGGCGCCGGAGGTCATCCACGGCACGGACGGCGTGTCGATCGAAGATGTGACCATCGATCAGCGCGGCGCGGAGCTGACGTTCGTCATCGCGCTGTCGGACGGCCGCAAGCTCAAGCGCAAGGCGACGCTGCCAAAGGGCGCAAAGGGCAGGGACGGCGCGTTCTACGTGCGCAACGGCATCAGGCAGGTCAACGACCTGTCGTACACGTCGGTCACCCAGAACACGGACGCAACGGCAACCTCGGGCCGGTTTATGTACCTGGTCGACGCCAGCGCCGGCGCGGTTACGATCACTCTGCCGGCGCTCGGCGAAACCGGCGCGGCGCAGTCCGAGTACATCGTGCAGAAGGTCGACGCATCGCCCAACGCGGTCTACGTGGCGTCGCCGTCGAACGTGAACGGTCAGGCGAGCGTCGGCGTGGTTCAGCAGCGCAGCACGATGCACGTCTACTGGTCGGATGGCGGCGAAGGATGGGTCGTCGGATGAGCAACATTCTTGACGGCGGCAGCAATGCAACGGTCGACGCATTCTCGCGACAGAAGGTGTCGATTGACGCGAACCAGACCGAGGTTCCGTACGACGACACGAACTGGGCGACGTTTGTCGATCAGGCATCGTCGGGTAGCGCGCCGGCAGCGTCGCAGGCAGACGGGCAGGTAACGGTCAGCAGTGGAACAGGCGCCAACGGCACGCGCACGGTGCTGTCGAAGGACGCGACAAAGTACCGGCTCGGCCATGAGGTCGGCTGGGGCGGCACGTTCAAGTTCGACGCGGCAGGCATCGCCAATGCTGACGTGTGGTGGGGCGCGGCAGATACGACGACGCTGACCAACGCCGTCGTATTCGGCTGGTTCAACGGCACATGGGGCGTGCGCTACCGCCGCGGCGGATCGACGATCTGGACCAAGACGACGGCCGACTGGATTGCCGGCTGGGAGACGAAGTACGGCGAGACATTCGACAAGTCATTCGATCAGATCGCACGCATCCGCGCCGGCCTGTTTGGGCATCGCGGTTTCGTTGTAGAGCTTGCCTCCCCAGTCCCCAACGATGACGGGTCTGTGCGGTGGATCAGGATCATCGATCACACCAACATCAACAACTCGACGGTCGCGGTCTTCACGAACAACGACCTGAAGCTTGGCATGGGCGTCGTAAAATCCGGCGCCGGAGCAACGAACGTCTCGATCACATCGGCGTGCCAAGCCGGCTGGGCCGCGAGCGACAAGGCGCGCATCAGCGACACGCTATCGGATCGGACGCTGGCAAGCCGCGTAGTCGCCGCACTGGTCGGTCGCACGAACGCTGGAGACTGGGTAGGCGTCAATGTCAACAACCAAGGCCGACTGTTCGTCACGAATGACAGCGTGTCCGCAACAGGCGCGGCCGCGCCGACATCGGCAACGCTGACCGGCGGCAGCGACGGCACAAACCTGCGCGCGTTTGCCACGGACGCCAGCGGGATTCAGAAGGTCCGCGACGACTACGCGCTGGGCGAGGTGCTGGCAGACCAGTCCGGCGCAGACGCGGTGCTGACGTTCACGTTCTCTGCGGAGGTCGCTGGATTCTGGGTGGCCGTCGTCGGGGACGCTGGCGTGTGCAAACTTGACCACTACGGCGGCACACCCAGCGCGACCAGCGGCATCCCGGTCGGGCCTGACGCGCCCAGCGCGGTTCTGCCAATCCCTGAACCGGCGACGGCGGTCAAGGTCTACGCGCCGACCGGGACAACGGTCACGGTCTGGGGGCACTTCCGTTGAAACTGTTTCCGATATTCGTCAAGAAGATCGTCCAGCTCATATCCGGCGGGGCAGGTACGCAGATTGCGACGGGCACGGAAACGGAGACTGACGCGCTCGCTCTGGCGATGACGCAGGATTTGGGCGGCGACGGGCAGTCGGACACGTTCTCGGCCGCGCCGTCATTGCCAATGGGAACGGACACGCATACCGACGTGATGTCGGCCACAACGTCGTCAACGCATCCGACCGGCACGGAAACAGGAACGGATGCGCTGTCCATGGCGACGACGCAGGACACCGGCACGCAGACCGACGCGATGGGTGCAGCAGTAGCAGCGCAGATCAAGTCAACGGGATCTTTCACATTTGCGGCGCCGGTCACTGGCAACTACACCATCGAATGCTGGGCTGGTGGCGCCGGCGGCGGGCAAGGCGGGTCAGGCGCGACCAATCTGGGCGGCGGTGGCGGCGGTGGCGGTGGAGGATACGCGCGCAAGGTCGTTGCCTTGACGGGCAGCACGTCATACAGCGGATTCGTCGGCGCAGCGGGCACGGGCGGCACTGGCGGCGGCACGGGCGGGACAGGCGGGGCTGGTGGCGATTCATGGTTCATCAGCACATCTGACGTGTTCGCGGCTGGCGGCACGGGCGGTGGCGGTGGCGGGACGCTTGGCGGAACGGCCGGGACGGGCGGGACGGCCAACATCGGCGACACCACATTCAACGGCGGGAATGGCGCGGCAGGAAGCCTGACCGGCGTCGGCGGCGGCGGTGGCGGTGCTGGCGACGCGAACAACGGCGGCAATGCTGCCGCGAACGTCGGCGGAACCGGTGGATCTGCCGGCGGCGGCAACGGCGGCACGAATACGGCTGGTGCCGGTTCCATTCTCGGCGGCGCCGGGGCGGGCAGCACAAACAACGCGCTCGGAACGGCCACCAACGGCGGCGTCGGCGCGCGCGGTCAGGTCAACATCACTTTCACGGCGGCATAGGAACGCGACATGAACATCATCCAGCAGCGGTACACGGGCAAGGACCACAGCGTCGTCAAGTGGCAGGGCGTCGTCACGATGCCGAAACACGACCTCGCGCGGGTGCTGCGCCGGCCGGATGACTTCATCGACGGATGGAACGTCGGCGAGGAGGACGGCAAGCTGATCCTGCTGCCACGCCCCAATCTCGTCGTTCAGGTCGGCGTGGCACGCAGCTTGGATCGGTTGTTCCAGATCAGCGGCGGTTCCGGCGTCTCGCCGCTCAACTCGCTGACGCAGGAAGTCGTCCGTATCGGCGTCGACAACGGCACGACGAACCCGACTGCCACCAGCGTCAGCAGCAACACGGGCGGCGGCACGGACACCGGCGCCAGCACGCAGACGCTGCGGACGTTCAACAGCGCCGCGACGCGGGCAAGCCTCGTCGTCAGCGCGACCGGCACCTTCAACGACCCGACGACCGGCGGCATCGGTGCGGTGAGCTACGCCATGAAGCGCCTGTTTTTCTCGGCGCACACGGCGAACATCACGAACACCACGGCAGCGGACACGGACGGCACGCTGTATTCGATGACGAACGTGTTTACGGTGGATTTCACGGGCATTGCGACGTGGAGCGCCAACTTCACCGGCACGGTAACTGGTGCGGGAACGTGACATGGCTGACATTCCCGCAACTGTCGCCGCAGTCCTGACCATCACGCCCGACAACGGAGCCGACTTGCAGGCGCTTTACGAATTGGCGCTGGCACGCATCGGGCAGGACGGGACCGTGACGAAGGATGACCAGGCCGGACACGTCGTCGTCGAAGCCACGCAACCGTCGGTGTTTTTATGACCCCCGACACCGCCAAGCGAATCCTCGTAGAACCCGGATTCCCCGAGCTGTTCGACGCGATCCGGGCCGACATGCTGTCCGAATTCTTCCACATCAAGCCGGACGACACGCCGGCCATGCAGCTTTTGAGGCTGAAACTCGACTGTTTACAGGCCGTACGGGCAAAACTGGAAAATCTGGCGTATGATTTTGACCAGTCAGTCCGCGCGACCAAGACCACCCCGTAAGGAGTCAACGCGCAATGGACACTGACGAAGCAACCGACATCAATTCAGCAGCCGACGCACTGGTTGCCCGCATGGAATCACGCGGGAAGCCGGCCAAGGCCGAGAAAGTGGAGGATGCAGGCGAAGAGGACGAGCCCGAACAGGAAACTGCCGACGGCGAGCCCGAAGAGTCCGACGAAACCGAAGAAGAGGACGCCGACGAGGCCGAATCAGACGAGGAAAACGAGGACGATGCGACCGAAAAGGCCGCGAGCGACAAAAAGCCCGAAATTACCGACGACATCACCGTCAAGGTGAAGGTCAACGGCGAAGAGCGCGAGGTTCCTTTTTCGGAACTGCGCAAGGGCTACATGATGGGCGCGGATTACACCCGCAAGACGCAGGAACTCGCTGAACATCGGCGCGGTTTCACGGCTCACGCCCAGCAGTACGAAGCAGGAATCAAGCAACGAGTGGACGAGCTTGGTTTTCTCGCACAGACGTTCATGCAGCACCTGACGAACCTCGAAGGTTCGACGGACTGGAACGACCTGCGGCAGAAAAACCCGGCTGAATACGCCGCGCGACAGCAAGATATCCAGCAGCGAAAGGCGCTACTCGGGCGGGCCTTCACGGCCTACCAGACGGCGCAGCAGCAGCAGTCCGGTGTCCAGCAGCAGCACCAGGAGCAACTTATCGCCGACCAGGCGGAAAAGCTCCCGGCGCTGATCCCCGAATGGCTCGACGTGGACGTTGCCAACCGCGAGAAGGGCGAGGTGGCTCAGTACCTGAGCACTCTCGGCGTTCCTGCGGAGCAACTGAACACGCTCCACGATGCCCTGACGGTGGCCATTGCCCGCAAGGCGATGATGTGGGACCGGATGCAGACTGGAAAGCAGCAGGCCGCCAAAGCCAAGCAAAAGCCCGTGCCGAAGTTCACCGGCACCGGCCCGCGCGACGCGAACGCATCCAAGCCCAAGACCCAGAAGCTCGCCGAACGCGCCAAGCGCAGCGGCCGTTTCGAGGACTGGGGTAATGCGCTGGCGGCCAAGTATTCGTGACCCCTACTTGACCTGATTCGGAGACTCACATGGCTATCCCCAGCAACACTTTCGACACCTACGCCGCAATCGGCATCCGGGAAGACCTCTCGGACATGATTGCCAACATCAGCCCGACGCAGACGCCGTTCATCACGTCCTGCAAAAAGGGAACCTGCTCCAATCGCCTGACCGAGTGGCAGACCGATGCGCTCGCGTCGACCGACACCGCCAATGCGGTGATCGAGGGCGACGACGCCACGCTCGACGCGGTGACGCCGACGGTTCGGCTCAACAACTACACCCAGATCAGCGACAAGACTGCGGTCATTTCAGGCACCGAGGAATCGGTCAAGAAGGCCGGCCGTGCGCGCGAGATGGCATATCAGATTGCCAAGAAGACCAAGGAGCTGAAGCGCGACATGGAAGCGATCGCGCTGATGAACCAGGCCAAGGCCGCCGGCACGACGGGCGCCACGGCGCGCAAGCTCGGCTCGGTCCTGTCGTGGATCGGCACGAACGACGACTTCGGCGCCGGCGCGGGCGCATCCCCGGTGGGCGCTGACGGTTCGGCAACTCGCACGGACGGCACGCAGCGCGCGTTCACCGAGTCGCAGCTCAAGACCGTGCTGCAAGGCTGCTACACCGAAGGCGGCGACCCGACCGTCATCATGTGCGGCGCGTTCAACAAGCAGGTTGCGTCCACCTTCACCGGCGGCGCGACGAAGTTCGACAAGAGCGAGGACAGCACGCTGTACGCCGCCTTCGACGTGTACAAGTCGGACTTCGGCACGCTCAAGATCGTCCCCAATCGCTTCATGCGCACCCGCGACTGTCTGGTGCTGGACATGGACTACTGGGAACTCGCGTACCTGCGCGCGCCGCGCACCTGGCCGCTGGCCAAGACCGGCGACACCGAGAAGAACCAGATTCTCGTGGAGTGGACGATCAAGTCGCTCCAGGAGAAGGCTTCGGGCGGCGTCTTCGATCTGACCACGTCGTAAGGAACAGGGGAGGGGGCGGAAACGCCCCCTCCTTCAAACAGGAGAGCATCGCATGGCATACCCCTACGTTCCCCCGGTCAGCACCAAGTTTCTGACGGTGATGATCGAAGACGTGTCGACGGCCGGTCAGATTTACGTCGTCCCCGGCTTTCGCGGCAAGATCAAGAAGATCAACTCGGTCCTCAACGGCGCAATCGCGACGGCCAACGCAGTGCTGACGGCGAAGATTGCCGGCACTGCCGTTACCGGCAGCACGGTCACCATCGCATTCTCAGGCTCGGCGGCTGGCGACATCGACACGGCGACGCCCACGGCGGCGAACTATTTTACCGACGAGCAGGCCATCGAGATCGAAACGGACGGCGGTTCGGACAACGCGGTGCAGGTTGTCGTGACGCTGGAGCTGGAGACGATCTGATGAAGAACGAAGCCGGCTACCTGAAACCGTTTCTGTCGGATGCGGCGACTCCGCATACGGTATCCGCGTTTGTCGACGTGATCCGCTGCACAGAGACAGGAGCGGCGGCGGTCGCCGTGTTCACGATCAACGGCGTTGCGTGCACAGTCGGGCCGGGGCTCTCGGAGTATTTCCGCGTGGCTCCCGGCTTCGTCGTGTCGTGGACCGGCGCGGGCGAAGTGGTCGAGATGGTGTGATGGGCGACCTCGAAACGCGGATTCACGCATTCGACGATGGTCGCGTGGTGGTCGAGTCGGTGCAGGATGTCGAGCCGGTCCTCGAACACGCGAAGGCGATGCACAACGCCGGCGCCGGGCGCGGCAAGGACTTGCATCACCTTGCTTCATTCCCGGCTGTCGTCGTGGAGCAATACTGCAAGCTCCACGGCATCACGCTGCGTGAGTGGTTGATGAACCCGGTACACGCCGACCGCATGCGCGCTGATCGCGACCTCGCCGGCTTCCGAGTGCTTGGGTGAACTACACCTCGCTCAAGACATCCATCGCCGACTGGATCGCGCGGTCCGACCTCACGTCGGGCACGCTGGATGACCTGATCGACTTTGCCGAGGCGCGCATCAATCGCGAGCTTCGGGTGCGTGCGATGGAGTCGATCTACTTCCGCGAACTGGACAGCGACGCGAGTGCGGCGGTGCCGACGACGTATCGACAGTGGAAGAACGCCTATCTGTACAAGGGCACTCCGGACACGACGGACACGTTCAACGCCTTCGCCAACACGCTCGTGTCGCCGTTGCAGACGACGCAGATGGCCGGCGCCGCGCAGGACTTCCAGTTCTCGCGCGGAAATGGCCTGTGGCTGACGCGCATCGGCCCGCGCTTCTACGTCAGCGGCAAGCCGTCCGGAACGTATAGCCTGGGCGGCATCTACTACGCCGGATTCACGGCGCTGTCCGGGGCCGCGCCGACGAACTGGCTTACGGACACCGCGCCGGACCTGCTGCTGTCCGCGTGCATGTTCGAGGCGGCGACCTACATCAAGAACCAGACCGAGATGCAGTTCTGGGCGGCGCGCACGACGGCGCTGCTGGGTCAGGTACAGGCCGAATCCGACCGTGAACAGTGGTCGGGTGAGCAGATGGTGACGCGGCCGTGAGAATCCAGTACGGCGAATGGCGCCCGGACACGCCGGACCTCGACAACGCCTTGACCGAGGCGCTGAACGCGTTCCCGTACGACACGCACTACCGACCGTTCAACGGGACGGCCGAAATCTCCGACGCCCTACCGGCTGAACCGCTGGCGGCCATCGCCACGGCGGAAGTCGAGAACATCTCGGAAACCTACGCCGCGACGCTGGACACGATCTACCAGTTGACCAGCGGCGGATGGGTGGATGTGACCGGGCCTGCGGTCGTCACTGACGACCCGATGGTCTGGGACTTCGCGCAGTTCGACCGCTACGTGCTGGTCGTCAGCTACAACAACCTGATGCGCTACCGCGAAGTCGGCGCCGTCGTGGACTTTGCCGAAATCACGGACTCACCCAAGGCGCGCGTCGTCGCCGCCGTGCGTGACTTCGTGATGTGCGGAGACATCAACGACCCGACCGACGGCGAGGTGCCATACCGCGTGCGCTGGGGCGCCATTGGAGACCCGCTGACGTGGCCGCTTCCGGGAACGGCGTCTGCCGTCGCGTTGCAGGCCGACGAGAACGACCTGAAGGCCGAGAACGGCAAGGTAATGGCGATTCTCGGCTCTGACGCCGGCATGATCTTTCAGGAACGCGCCATCACCCGCGCATCCTATGTCGGCGCTCCGCTCGTGTTCCGGTTCGACCTGATGGACGGCTCGCGCGGCTTGCGGGCACGCAACGCCGCCGTCCAGTTCGGCCGCGTGGTCTACTTTCTCGCAAAGGACGGATTCTTCGCAAACGACGGAAGCGGTGACTCGACGCCGATCGGCAACGGAAAGGTTGACCGCTGGTTCAACGAAAACGCCGCCGTATCGCGCATCGACTACGTGCAGGCGGTGGCGTTCCCCGACCTCAAGTGCGTGGCGTGGATGTTCTCGGCGTCTGAACTGACGTTCAACGACCACGCGCTGCTGTTCAACTACACGACCGGGCGCTGGACGCATGCGGAAGTCAACACCGTCCTCGCGCTGACGGGGCGCACGCGCAGTTACACGCTCGAAGAACTCGACGCATTCGGAACGCTCGAAACGCTGCCGGCTTCGCTGGATTCGGAAGTGTGGCAGGGCGGCGCCGGCTTTCCGGCCGTCATCACGCAGAACTACAAGCTGGCGAGCTTCGACGGCACCGCGCTGGAGGCGATGCTCGAGACGGGTTCGTTTGGCCTCGACGGGCGCCGGACCTTCGTCAACGGCATTCGCCCGCTGATCCAGGGCGGGACCGCGCAGATCACGCTGGGCACGCAAAAGACGCTGGACGAGGCGGTGACGTGGGGCACGGAAATGGCCACGACGACCGCCACGGGCAAGGCCGACTTCCGGTCGTCCGCGTTCTTCCATCGTGTCCGCGCCAGGGTGCCGTCAGGCTTCACCAA
Source organism: Sphingomonas sp. (assembly GCF_041661885.1). Taxonomy (GTDB): domain Bacteria; phylum Pseudomonadota; class Alphaproteobacteria; order Sphingomonadales; family Sphingomonadaceae; genus Sphingomonas. Next base: position 30,750 of record NZ_JBAZTL010000012.1, read on the forward strand.
AGCGGTCGGCATCGACGCGCTGGTCAATCAGGACGACGGTGAGCGATGACAACACCGATCAGACAGGAAGGCGCGACCGCAGAACTGCTGCGCGACGCCACTACGACGATCAACCTGATCTTGCAGGGGCGGATCAACTCGTTCGGCTCGTTCACCGTGGGCGCTGCGGCAACGTCGACCGTCGTGCCCGATGTGAACGCCTACGCCTCGTCGGTGCCGCTACTGATGCCGGCCAACGCCACGGCGGCTGCGATGGCGCCCTACGTCAGCGCCCGCGCAACCGGCTCGTTCACGCTCACCCATGCCGCGCCCGGTGCGAGTGCGGATTTCCTCTACGTGCTTCTGGGATAGACCAATGGCCACCAATCTCGATCTCCGCAACGTCTCCCCCAACATCGCGAACTACCTGTCGCGGTATTCGTCCAAGGGCGACATGAGCAAGTACCAAGGACCGCCGGGGCAAGTCGGGCAGCAGGAGCTTGCCGCGCAACTGGCCTACATGCGCGACCCGAACCGACTCGCCGGCAGCGGCCTGACGACCGGCGGCGGCCCGTTGCAGGGTGGCGCGGCTCCGCAGGGCGGCCTGCTGACGCGCCGCGACCAGGTTCAGGCGGCACTCGCGCGCATGCCGGAGGCGCAGCGGCAGGCGCTGATGCAGGCGGCGATGGCGCGGCAGGGCGGCGGGGCGGCGGGTGGCATGCTGGCCCCGTCCGGTGGATCTCCGGTACAGCCCGGGGGCGGCTGGGGCGGCGCGCAGACCTCGCAGCCGTCCGCCGGCTGGTCGTCCGGGTTCGGTTTCGGCGGCATGAATGGTATGGCAGCACCCAGCTACGTCCCGCCGATGCAGATGATGCCTATTAGCGCAGCCGGCGGGGCGGGCGCCGGAATGTACGGCGGCATGGCGCAGCAGCAGCCCGCGCAGTCTGGATTCGGCTTCGGCGCCCAGCGACCGTTCTGGGGCGGGGGCGGCTGATGCCCGTCCGGATCGAACTCCCGTACGACCTGTTTCAGCAGGTCAATACTCCGCTGATGTCGGCGGACGGCACCGTCATGCGTCCGGGAACGGGCCTGCCGTACATGCCGGGGGCGACGCCGACCGGCGCAACGGGGCAGCCGACACCGGGCGGGCCGGCGCCGTGGACCTCGCCGTCGCAGCCGCAGCAGTTCACATCGGCGCCGATGTCGCAGTACGAGGCCGGCGTCAACCTGATGCGCGACCTGTACGGGCCTGGGCAATCGGACCTGCTGTTGCAGCAGCTCAACGTGCAGATGCCGGACTATCGCGGCGGCGTGGACTGGGGCGCCGGACTGGGACCGGGCGTTGGCGGTAACAACAACGGCAGGCAGTCCCCGAGCGACACGACAACCTCGCCGCCGGGAACCCTGCCGCGCGTGAACCAGAACGGCAACCTCGTCAGCGGCGTCGATTATGTCTGGGGCGGTCGGCCGCCGGGTGGCGAGGGGCTGACGGCTGGCGGCGACTTGAATATCGGTAGTGGTGGCATTCTCGACTGGGGGCGCGAACACGCTGGGGATATTGGCCGACTTGTCGGCGGCGCAGGTGGCGGCCCCCTGGGTGCGGTGATTCTCGGTGGGCTTGGCGACTACATCAGCGGCGGCGGCATGGGCACGACGCCGGTCTCCGGCAGCGATGAGTACGGCATCATGCCGGCCACGCCCGGCGGCGTCGCGGTGAATCCGCAGCCGATCAGCCCGCTGACCGAACAGCCGACATCAGCTTACGCGAACTACGCGTTTGGCTTGGGTGGGCCGTCGGCAAGCGGCGGCACGGTTGGCGGGTTTTACGCGGGGCAGGGCGGAGGCACGACATCGGGCGCTGGGATGGGCGCTTGGGAAGCAGAAAAAGACGCCATGCTGGAAAAATGGATGAACCGCTGGCGCAACCAGAATTCATGAGGAACGACCATGCCCGCAACAACCGGCAGTGAAATCGACTGGGGCGCAATCGGCTCCGCGCTTTTTGGCGCGGTCGCGGGCGCGAACAGCGGCGGCGGCCAAGGCCCGCAGACCACGACGAGCAACCTCGCGCCGTGGCAGGTTCCCTACGTCCAGCAGGGGCTGAACGCCGCCTCGCAACTGTTCTCGCAGGGGCCGCAGCAGCCGTATCCCAATGCTGGCGTGGCGCCGCTGTCACAGACGACGCTGGGCGGCATTGCGGGGCTCGCCAGCCCCTCCAACGTGCAGGCGTACCAGAACATCGGCTCTTACCTCGCCGGGCAGGCGACGCAGCCGACGCAGGCGCCCATCGTCGGCGCGGCGAACGTGGGCGAGCAGCAGTACATCGACCGATCGCTGGGCGGCGGCTACCTGAACGCGAACCCGTGGCTGGACAAGAGCTACGAACAGGCGGCGCGTGGCGTGATGTCCGGCGTCAACTCGCAGTTCGCATCCGGCGGCCGGCTCAACTCCGGCGCGTCACAGCGGGCACTGTCGGGCGGGCTCGGGGATCTGGCGACGAACCTTTACGGCGGCGCGTACGAGGCCGAGCGTCAGCGCCAGCAGCAGACCGCGCAGCTCGCGCAGGGGCGCTCCGGGCAGATCAACCAGATCGCGCAGGGCAACCAGCAGGCGGTGCAGAACGCGCAGAACGCGGGGCGCGGCTACGGCCTGCAAGCGGCCGACCAGGCGATGGACGCACAGGACGCCATCATGCGCGCATACGCCGGCCAGCAGGCGGCAGGCGGCACGCTGGACACGCAGGCGCAGCGGATGCTGAACGACCAGATGCAGCGCTATCAGCAGTCGCAACAGGCGCCGTGGCAGAACATCAACCAGTATCTCGGCGCGGTGACGGGCAACTACGGCGGCACGTCACAGACGCAGTACCAGTCGAACCCGTGGCTCGGGGCGCTCGGCGGCGCGGCGACGGGCGCCGGCATCTACGGTTCCCTGTTCGGGGGAGGCTAATCCATGGCCGACATGATCGCTGGGCTGCTCGGGCAACTCCGCCGGCCGGAAGTGTCGCAGGGGCTGCTGGCTCTCGGCGGCTCGCTGATGAACGCGGGCGCACAGGGCGTGCCGACCGGCGCCGGCATCGGGCAGGGCGTGCAGGCATTCCAGCAGGCGCAGCAGCAGTCCGTGTTGTGGCAGCAGCAGCAGGAAGCCGAGGCGCGGCGCAAGCGGTTGCAGGAGATTCAGGAGAAGGCGATTTCGCAGATCACGGATGCGGATATGCGGATGATTGCCGACATCGCTGGGCCTGAGGGGCTGACGCAGTTACTGGTTGCCAAGCAAAAGGCCGTCATTGGCACGGGCACGCCGTCGAACGTTCGCGAGTGGGAGTATTACAACGCGCTGACGCCGGCGCAACAGCAGCAATACCTTGCCATGAAACGCGCGGCGCAGTTCCAGGACTTGGGCGGCTCCATTGCTCCGGTCGATGCACGCACCGCCGCGCTCAATCTGGACGCGGCGACGCCGAAAACGCTGCCGCCGCAGGACTTGCCATCGGTGCGCGGGGCACAGGCCGGAGCGTCGACCGCAGCGAGTGAAGCGGCCAAGTCGGAGGCCGGGCGAAATGAAAAGGCGCCGGCATATGGTTCCTTTCAGATCGCGGCAACGAACATGCTTGAAAGCATCGGCCGCACTCCGACGGGCGGATTCATGGGGGCAACCGGACAATTGTCGCGCGTGACGGACTACCAGAAGGTGCGGCAATTCGACAACCGGAAGGAGCAACTTTCCACCGAGCTGCGCACGTTGTTCCGCATTCCAGGCGAAGGCACGCTCAGCGACCGTGAGCAGGCGCAATATGGGATGCAGTTGCCAGATGTGCGAAACGATCCGGCCGTCAATCGCCAGATCATCGCGGACCTTGAGTCGCGCATCAAAGAGCGGCTCGGCTCCGCTATCGAGCCGGCTGGCCCAGCCACGCAAGCGCCAGACTTCGCGGCTGCGGCGCGGGCGGAACTGGAGCGCCGCAAGGCCGGAGTCCGCTGAATGGACATGACATCGCTGTCCGAAGGCGACCTGGAAGCACTTTCTCGCGGCGACATGCAGTCTGTCAGCGAGGAAGGGCTGCGCGCGCTTGCCGGGCGCCCATCGGCACGCGATCTGTGGCAGCAGGAACTGAAAAAGAACGTCGCCGAGATGTCGCCAGTCGAACAGGGACTCGTCGGCGTCGGTAAGGCATTCGTGGATGTCGGTCGCGGCGCCAAGCAACTGCTGAACATCGGCGACCAGGAAGCGCTCAAGCGCGAGATCGAGGAATCGAGAGTCAGGGATGCGCCGATTCTCGATACTGGCGCCGGCATGGCGGGCAATGTTCTCGGGAACGTCGCTGCGTTCGCGCCGGCTGCGTTCATTCCGGGCGCGAATACGCTGATCGGCGCAACCCTGATCGGCGGCGCTTCCGGGGCGCTGTCGCCAACGGTGACGACGCAAGAGGCGCTCATGGGGCCGGCTATCGGCGCCGCCGCTGGTCCGGCCGGTCTACTGGCTGGAAGAGGGGCTGCGGCGCTCACCGGCACAGCGCGCGGGCTTCTGGAACCGCTCACAGCGCGCGGGCAGGAACGCATCGCGCAACGCATCTATTCCGGTTTCGCAGGAGGCGGTGACCGGGCGCGTCAGGCTGCGACCAACATCCGCAGCGCGGCCGACCTGAACATTCCCGGATACCAGCCCACGGCGGCGGAACTGGCGAACAATCCGGGAGTGGCGCAGTTGCAGCGGTCGCTGCTGAACAATCCGGACGTGAACTCGGCCATCACCGGACGCGCACAGGCCAATCGTGGCGCGCTCGAATCGGCGCTGACGAACATTGCCGGAGACGAGGCGCAACTTGCAGCCGCAACAACGGCGCGAGGCGCTGCGGTAAGGCCGCTGTATGACGCGCTCTATGCGTCGAACATCATGCCCGACCAGCAGTTCACGGCGCTTGCGCAGCGGCCTGCCATGCAGGAGGCAATTCGTCGAGCGGAAGGACTGGCAGCCGAGGGCGGGGCGCCGGCATCACCGGGCGAGTTCCTGCACAACGTCAAGATGGCGCTCGACGACATGCTCGAAACAGGGCCGCAGCGCGGTGTCGGCGGCAGGGAGGCGGGCAGGGTACGGGCGACGCGCAATCAGTTCGTGAACTGGTTCGAGCGGCAGTCTCCGGACTTTGAAGCCGCGAACCGCATCTATCGCGAGATGTCGCAGCCGGTCGGACAGATGCAGATCGGGCAAGAACTGGTCGAGCGATTCCGGCCGGCGCTCGCTGACTACGGCGCGAACACGCGCACGACGGCAGAAACCTACGCGCGCTCGCTGCGCAACGCCGACGAGACGGCGCGGCGCGCTACTGGGTTTGAAGGCGCCACCATGCGCGGATTGCTCGCCCCGCAGGCGATGGAAACGGTCGAGAACGTGGGCCGTGCACTTGGTCGACGCGTGAACGCTGAAGAACTCGGCCGCGCGCCAGGCTCCCCGACCGCGCAGAACCTGATCGCGCAGAACTTCATTCAGCAAGTAGCGGGTCCGCTCGGATTGCCGCAGACGCTGAGTCAGAACGTGCTTGCGCAGACGCTTGCGCGGCCGATTCAGTGGGCCGGCAGGCTGGCGGAACCGCGTGTTGTGCAGCGGCTCGCTGAAATCGGCCTGAATCCGCAGGAAGCGGCCGACATCCTCTCGCGTGCGGCTGATCCTGATCGGGCGCTTGAGGCGCTGCTGCGCCGTCAGTCGCTGCTGGGCACTTCTGCGGCAGCTCTAGGTGCGAGCAATGCGGCGCAGCAATAGACGCTTGACGCGCCCTTCCGGGTACACCCGTGCGAATGCATGCGCGAGCGGACGGACGACGAGCGCGAACAGAAGCAGCAGCACCAGCGGCTTAATGAGAATCGATAGCGTCATCGTCGTCATAGCCTGAGACTATCACAATGACCACCAAGCTACAGAGCTACTCAACAACGCCGGCGAGCAACAACAGTTCGCCGCCCAACGGATGGCCGGAAGGTCAGGCGCCGTCGTCGGTGAACAACTGCGCGCGGGAGATGATGGCGCGGATGCGCGAGTGGTATCAGGACGCGGAGTGGATCGGACTGGGGCATACGATCAACAGCGCGAGCGGCTCCGACATCGTGCTGTCGGGCGACGTGTCGGCCTACTACCCCATCGGCCGCGCCGTGCGCGCTGACAGCGTTGTAGGCCGTGTGACGAACACCGTGTTCGCGACCAATACGACCGTCACCGTGTCCGTCATCACCTTTGCCGGCGCGCCGACGACGTGGGAGGTCGGGCTTGTCTCGTCCGACGATTCGCTGCCGCTGCCGACTCTCGCCATCACCGATCTAGACGAGGGCACGCTGGAAGAAGGCGGCCTCGTCTCCGCTACTGCAACCGCGCTTCTGCCGCTGTCTGCGGCCGAGGTTCACTGGATGTTTGGAGGCTGAATCATGGCACTTGGAAGGATTGCGGTACACGACATCGCCGTCGCTGCCACGGACGAGACGTTGTTCGACTTCACGGAGGCGTCGTCGGTTGACGTGACGGTCTGCAACCGGAACGCTACGTCGGTGACGATCCGCCTGGCCGTGATCGACGGCGCGATTGGCGCGCTGGCGAGCGAGGACTACGTTTACTACGACTTCACGGTCAACGCGAACGACAGTCAACCGCTGATGAGCCATGAGGCGATCAGCGCGAACGAACTGATCATGGTCCGCGCGAGCAACACCGGCGTGTCGTTCCGACTGAGCGGGAGGGGCGCGTAATGGCCATTCCAGCGCATGATTCCGGCAATACGCTGATCGACATCCAGGAGTTCCCCAGCTCCGGCACATGGACGAAGGCCGCGTGGGCGGACAACAAGGCCGTCGTGAGCTGGGAAATCATCGGCGCCGGCGCCAGCGGTGCAAGCGGACGCAGCACGGCGACGGCGGTGGCCGGCGGCGGTGGCGGTGGCGGCGCGAAGGTCATCGGAGAGTCCACGGCGGACGAGTTCTCGGCCACTGAAACGGTCACGATCGGTGCTGGTGGCGTTGCCGGCGCTGCGACCGCGAACGGGACCGCAGGCACGGCAGGCGGCGCTACGTCATTTGCGAACCTCTACGCGCGCGGTGGACTGGGCTCGACGCCGGCCAGCGGATCATCTCCGGGCGGCCTTGGCGGCCTGTCCGGATTCAGCGGGCTGGGATTCTATGCGGGCGGCGATGGCGGGGCCGGTTCGACCGGCGTCACCATAACCACAACGCCCACCAGCGCAGGCGCTCCGGGCGGCGGCGGTGGTGTCAACTCCAGTGTGGATACTGACCCCGGCAGCACGGGCGGCTATCCCGCTGATGGATCATCCTCGCTTGCGGGCATTGGTAACGCGGGCGCTGACGGTTCCGCAGGAACGGCGCGCACGACCCCGACCTACACAGGCGGCGGCGGCGGCGGCGGCACGGGCGACGTGACATCTGCAACAGCCCATGCCGGCGGCGTCGGCGGCAACTACGGGGCCGGCGGCGGCGGTGGCGGTACTCGCACAGCCGCAACTGCCGCAACAGCCGCAGGCGGCAACGGCGCTCAGGGCTTTGCCCGCATCGTCACACGGAGGGCTGCGTGATGTACGCACTGGTCAAGGGTGGTTTCGTCGTCAACATCATCGTGTGGGACGGCGTTTCGAGCTACACCCCGCCTGCCGGTCATGATCTGGTCGCCTACGCGGCCGGGTGCGTGATCGGCGGGACGTGGGATGGCGTGGACTTCGGACCCATTCCCGAACCCGCCCCGTGATCGTTCTCGACAACGACCGCTACCCGTTCGGCCCGGACCGCGCAGGGGAGTTCGAGAGGGTCATCCAGCAGGTCGCGGACCGCGGCTGCACGTCGGCGACCATCGACGGCCGGCACAACTTCGACCGGGCGATGAAGGTCCGCACCCCGACGGCGTTCAACGGCCGAGAGAAGGGGCTGACCATCTCCGGTACAGGGCAGTTCTCGACCTCGCTGGTGGCTACGGGTGCGAACCGATCCGGCGTGCTGCACGTCCACCGGGGCGACAACAGGGTGCAGGTCATCGTCAAGGAGATGGCGCTGCTGTCCGAGGTGCTGGCAAGCGACACCGTGGACAACGGCGTGATGTTGCAGGTCACGGCCGAGCATCCGGAAGGTCAGCCGGGAGCCGGCGACCATCGCATCCACAACTTCCGTGGCGACGAACTGTTCGTCGGTCCCGAGGGGCCGGAACCGCACAAGCGCGGTCGGTTCAAGATCGGCATCGACCTCAACGATATGTTCTACCCGAAACTCACTGACGTGCGGGTGGAGACCAACGCCGGACCGGACGTGGCGGAGTACGGCATCCGCATCACCGGCTGCTACGACCCGTGGGTGATCCGGCCGTACGTCTGGGGCCGCTTCAAGTACGGTGTGCGCACGAACAGCCGCGCATCAGGCGAGACGTACGAGGGCGGGAGAGTCGAAGGCGGCAACATCGTTCACCCAGACTTCTGCGTGTGGGTCGACCACACGTTCGACAACGACTGGTTGTACGAGCCGGGGTTCCATCTCATCGGCAACCACCTGAACCCGTGGAGCTACGGCGCGGTGTTCACGAAGCACAGGCACCTCGTCATCCAAGGCAACCAGTTCTACGCGCCCAACGGCAGCTGGGACCGCAGCGTGCCGCAGACGGTCGGGCTGTGGCTCATCAAGGCGGCCGAGGCAACCATCAGCGGCAACCAGTTTCTCGAGCCCGGCTACTACACCGACGACGCGAACTGCTCGGTCGGGATCAAGATGGGCGCCGGCGTGCAGGGCATCGACATCGGCGTCAACACATGGAACACCGGCGGCATCGGCGTGCTGAACGAGTCGCAGGGCAAGAACACGATGCTGCGTTGGCCGCACAGCAAGGGCCAGCGCGACGGGCAGTGGGCGCCGTACAAGCATGTCGTCGACCGCACTGGAACGCTGGAAATCGCATGATCTACCGCCCCAAGCACTTCAAGCTCACCGAGCTGGTCGACCCCGACATCTACGCCGCGCGGGGCGACCGTGCGTGGGAGCTGTTGCAACCGGCGATCCTCGTCGCGCTGGACGACCTACGGGCAGCCTTCGGTCCGGTCGTCGTCAACAACTGGGCGGACGGCGGGCCGTACAAGGAATCGGGACTGCGGACGTTCACGACCAAGACCGGCGCCCCGTACTCCATGCATCGGTTCGGCGGGGCGATGGACTGCAAGATCGGTATCCCGTCTGCGGAAGCGGTGGATTACATCGTCAAGCATCGACTGCGCTTTCCGACCATCACGACGATGGAGCGACCAGAAGCGACCCCGACCTGGCTGCACATTGATTGTCGCAACCACGGGCGGGATGATATATGGATCGTCAACCCATAGGAGAAACGAGTATGTCAGGCGGCGGACCCGGACCAGTGAAGAAGTCAAAGCCCATCAAACCGGCCAAGCGCACGCGCAGATGACGCGCGCGGTGGCCATTCTGGCGGCCGTGATGCTCGCGCACTACGGCTATCTCACGGTAGACGAACAGGCTCAATCGTGGGCGTTCTACATCCTGCGCGGCGTCGAGGGTTCCGTACTCGGTATCGCGCTGCTGGGCACGTTCCCGCCCGGTCTGCCGCGCATTGTCGGCACTGCTGCGTGCTGGCTGCTGATATTTGAGGAAGGACAGACGGCGCTGTGTGGCTACCTGTCGTCGGAAGGCTCGCCGAACGGGCTGTGTGTCGAATTGTTCGGAGGTAATGGATATGCCTTGCTCATCTGTTGTGCAGCCGCCTGTATCGCATGGAAGCGACGCGGAACGTAGTGTGGCATTCGTCATGCTCGGCGCCTGCGGGCTGTCGGCGCTGACGCTTGACCCGTCATTCATCATCCTCGGCGTGCTGGTTCTGGCGCTATTCCCACTCACCGCAGTTTCGGTCGGAGAACTAGCGATGGCCGGACCAAAAGAGAAAAGAACAGGCTCGCCAGGACGCAGGCAGAAGGACCACGAGCTTTGGGCACTAGCCAAGGCCGCCTTCGAGAAAGCCGCGCAGGCGGACACGGCGATCTCGCGGCACATCGCCGTCTGCGAAGAGCAGAACCGGACGATCATTGAAAAACTGACCACGCAGGACAAGTGGCGTGAGGCGGATGTTTCGTTCCAGCGCAAACTGTTCGTCGGCGCACTGAGCGCGCTCGCGCTGCTGCTGGCGCAGATCGTGGGCAAGGCGACGGGGCTGCTGTAATGGCACTCGACCCGCTGACCGCCATTCTGGACATCGGTGGCAAGATCATCGACAAGGTGTTCCCGGACCCAGTGCAGCGCGACGCGGCGCGGCTGGCCATGTTGCAGGCTCAGCAGCGTGGCGAACTGGAAGAGGTCAATGTGCGTTTGTCGGCAATCATGGCAGAAGCCAAAAGCACAGATCCGTGGACAAGTCGGGCGCGACCATCGTTCCTGTACGTTGTCTACATCCTCATCCTGACCGCGATCCCGATGGGCATTCTGTCGGCGTTCAGCGCGGAGACTGCGGCAGCGATTGCGGCAGGGTTCAAAGCCTGGCTGGCGTCGATTCCGCCCGACATCGTCGAGCTATTCCAGTGGGTGATGCTCGGGTACATCGGCGGCAGATCGTTCGAGAAGGTCAAGGGCGCGGCTAAGTAGCCTTCCCCGCCTCGATCATGGCGCGGTTCTCCGGCGTGTCCGGCATCCAAGCAATCGGTTCGTGCGCGCTCAAGAACTTCTCGTTGCTGAACCAGTCTCCGTCTGTTTGGCGCCACGCCTCGACAACGATCAGGCATTCCATCGGATGATTCGGCGTGACCGGCCCAGGCTTGCGCCAGCCCTCCGGTATCGCGGGCTGCGGGGCGCCCTTCGGCGGCGGTGTCCACGTCGGCGCAGGCTGCGGGGTGGCATAGACCTCGCACCCGCCAATGGCGAGGATTAGGCCGATCTGCATGTCGTCTAGCGACAACGAAACGCGGCCATCGCTAACGCCGAAACGTCCTACCGACTGCGCTCCCATCGCGGCCTCCAGCTCGTCTGA
>NZ_JBAZTL010000013.1:0-33330 GCF_041661885.1 Sphingomonas sp.
AGATGCGTCCGATGACCCGGAAAGCCGCAGGAAAACGGCAATATCGGGGCCCCTGAGGCACCCAGTACGTCAAATCCCGCCACGCCTGCCGAAAATCGCTCACACCAGCGGGTAGATGGAGGTGCCCCCTTGGTTAGCCGTCAAGCTAACCAACTGATACCACTCAACTTAATTTCCGATCAGACTCTGAGAGCGCGGCAATCCCTTGGGTGTTGCCCGCAGGGCGGGGGGCTCCGACCGCAGCCAGCGGGGTACCACGCTCGCGGACCAATCGCACCGCCTCAAGCTTGAACGCGCGGGGGAACTTCCTGCTCTGCATTGATGACCTGCAATAGGTGAACCACCTTATCCCGGTGTCCATCGAACCGGCGGCAAGCCAGGGTTCTTCCGCCACTATGCGGACCACGGTATCGTCCGGCGGCAGACTCGGTCGAGCGAGTTTCATATGGGAAATATCGGCTTAAGGATCCCCCGCATGATCGCCACGCGCGCGCGCAGTTATATCCTCTGCCTGACGCTCGCCCTGGGATGTGTCGCGCAGGCCGGCGATGCGACATCGGCGGAGCCGGTTCAGCATATCGTCGTGCAGAATTTCTATTACGCGCTGCCCGGCAAGGCCGAGGAAGTCTATCGATGGCGGCTCCATGCCAGCGATGTGCGCGTGAAATTGGGCTTGCGTCCGGGCCGTGTCTTGAAGATCAAGCGCGGGCTGGAGGATGGCGGGCGCGACGATTTCGCCGATGTCGTCTGGGAATGCGATTATCCCGACGCAGCTTCCCGCGCCGCCGACAATAAGGTGCTGGATGGCGTATGCGCGGGGTTGCGGCATTTCTCTCGGTTGCATTGGCGACGCGATTGATCGGTGTTCGTGGCCATCGGTGAAGGCGGCGTGGAGATGCCTGTATCAAAAATCGAATATGATGTGCGGATTCGTCCAGCATCGCAGAGCGACATCTTTGCGAAGGGGGTTCGGGACTCCCGATGCGAAGCGTTTTTTCCAGGAGTCGAGCATTATATCTTATCGATTGAGAAACTTACCGCTTGACTAGGGCGGGGGGCTCCGTCCCATAATAGGGTACATTGCCGGGGGGCCTGATGTCGGGACTAGTGGAAGCTGCAAGCGCGATTCTACGCGCATCAGAGCGCAGGCTCGAGTCTACATCGCGAAACGTCGCGAATATTACGACGCCGGGGTATAAGCGCCAAATCGGTTTTTCCGATCTTCTCTCGGCAAAGAGCGGGGAGCCGGTTTCGCTTCCGGCGATTGGTTTGAGGTCCGATTTTTCGCCCGGTAAACTGAGCGTAACTGGAAATCCACTGGACATAGCCATCAGCGGTGATGGCTTCTTCCAACTGCGTGACGGTGAAACCACATTCTATTCTCGCCAGGGGCAATTTTCGCGCGCGGCCGATGGAACGCTCGTTACCCCGCAAGGCTATATTCTCCAACAGGCGGGCGGGAGTGACGTCATCGTGGATCGTGCTGCGGTTACGATCGAGCAGGACGGCACCATTGTTGATGACGGTCGGCCGGTCGCACGGATTGGCGTTTATGTAACGGATCACGCCGCGGCATTACGCGCTTTGGAGGGATCGGCTTTCCAGATTGATGCGGGCCACGCGACAGAGGTGGTCAATCCGGTGGTACGTCAAGGCATGTTGGAGGCGTCGAATGTCTTGATCGGGGATGAGATGGTTACGATGATGTCGGCGTTGCGACAGGCGGAAAGCGGATCTCGCCTGGTTCAAACCTATGATGATTTGCTTGGTCGCGCGATCACTACTTTTGGGCAGGGTGGCCAATGAACGGAGCCTTTTATGTGGGCGCAATCGGGCTGCAGTCGCAACAGCGTGCGCTCGACGTGATCGCCAGCAATATCGCCAATGTAAACACGCCAGCCTTCAAGCGGTCGGCGGTCCGCTTTTCGGAGGTTTTGGCGAATCGTGACGACCCCGATGTGCCGCGTGTGGATTTTGTCGATGCTGCGATGGCCGGCGCAGGTGTAGCCGTATCTGCAACTCCTATGGTCGATGAGGCAGGACCGATCGAAAGTACCGGTCGCGCGATGGATATTGCGATCGATGGCAAAGGATTTATTGAGCTGATGGGGCCATCCGGGCAGACGCTGCTGTGGCGCGGCGGAACGCTGAAAATCGGTGAAGACGGCTTGCTTGGCACTCTTGCGGGTGTTCCACTCAAGGCTGCGATCAGTGTTCCCGTCGACGCAAGTTCGATTGCGATCGGAACGGACGGAGTCGTTAGAGCGCAAACCAGTGACGGCACCGCACTGACCGAAATCGGCCAGATCGATCTGGTTAGAGTCGATGACGTATCGGGTATGACGCGACTGGACGGTGGGTTGTATCGTGTCAGTGATACGAGTCGGGTTGTGGAGGCCAAGCCGGGCGAAGATGGCGTCGGTACTCTGGCGCAAGGCAGCATCGAACGGTCGAATGTCGAGATGACGACTGAAATGGTCCAACTTATACTTGTCCAGCGGGCTTATGGTGCTAACGCGCAGATCGTGCAGGCGGCCGATCAATTGATGGCAATTGCGAACGGACTGCGTCGCTAACGTGCCCGCGATCGCAGCAGCCTTGGTTGTCACGCTGTCACTGCCTGCGTTCGGAGCGCTTACTCGTGACGATCGGGTACGCTTGGCCAGTCGCTCGATACGGTTGGGCGATGTTATGCGCGTAGAAAGCGTAACACTTCGAAAGCGGATCATCGCTACCATACCGGTCGGCCGCAATCAGGTGGCACTAACGCGGAGTGCGATCGCAAATCTTTCGCGACGGGCAATTCCGGGACTGGTGATTGCCGGTACACGGCAAGGAAGCGTGACCTTTTTACTTCGCGAACCCAGGGTGCGCGTGCCGGGCCTGTGTAGTTCTCTTACGCAACCTGTATCGGTGGGTGAGGTGATCGAATCCAAGATGGTGTTGCGGGTTTCCTGCCGCCATGATGTGGCGGCGGCGGTTTTCTTCGATCCGCACATTTCCATGCCGCGCGCGCAGGTCGCTTTGGCTGCAGGTACATATCTTGGATCGCTCAGTGTCCGGACTGAAGTCGGGCTGCAAAGCCAAGAAGAGATGCATCTCCGCTCGACTGTGGGCTCTGTCCAAATCGTTCGTACGGTGACGACCATGCAAGGGTCGCGTGGGCGGCGCGTGTTTGTCCGTGATGGTGATGGACAAATCTTCTCGGTGCGGCGGGCGGAGTTGGCAAAGTGATTGGAAAATTTGTACCGGTGGTTGCTTTTGCTGCCTTGCTGTTTGGAGTGGCAAACGCTCGGGCCGATGATCTTTACAAATCCAGCAACTGGGCCGCAATGAGCGCGGACCGCAAGGCAGCGCAGGTCGGCGATATGCTGACTGTGGTTGTGTACCAGACCGCAGAATCGACCAATTCCTCCAAATCAGATTCGTCGAAAAACACTGCGCTGAGCGGGGGGGGCTCTGCAGGATCGGTCAAGGAAAATGGATCTCTGAAATTTGGCGGTAGCTATACAGGCGGTGGCGCGGTGCAAAAAACCGAGCGCTTTGTTACGCAGATCAGTGTGATGGTGCAGGCCGTCCTTCCTAATGGCGACTTGGAAATCGGTGGGCGCCAGCGGATGCACATTAATGGTGAAACCAGCGATATCGGCGTACGCGGACGCGTTCGGCCGGCCGACATCACCAGTGACAACCGGATACTGTCGAGCCGGGTGGCTGACGCGCAGATCGACTATAACGGTCGCGGGTTCGTTTCACGTAGCGCCAGACCCGGCATTCTGAACAGCGTTTTCCGTGCGTTGGGGCTTGGTTGATGTCGCGCTTCAGGACGCGGTCGGCGATCATGGTTGCGACTGCGGTCGCGCTCGCGCTCGGGTATGTAGCGCCGGTCGCGGCGCAGGATGTTGCACTACGCGGGCTTGGCAGGTTCGACGGATGGCGCGAAAATGCCTTGATCGGATATGGGTTGGTTACGGGGCTTGCAGGTTCGGGGGACACGCGGCGCAGCGGGGTTACGCGGCAAGCTCTCCAAAACGTGCTCAGTCGACTGGGTACGACCGTGTCGGAAGATCAGATTAGCAGCCGCAACGTGGCTGTGGTTATGGTAATCGCGACTTTGCCTGCATCGGCCAATGTCGGAGATAGAATCGACGTTACGGTGTCCTCTGTCGGGGATGCTCGGAGCCTGGCCGGGGGCACACTGTTGATGACACCTTTACTGGGCCCGGACCAGCACGCCTATGCGCTTGCACAAGGGCCGCTTGTGGCTGGCGGGTATAATTTCGAGAGCCAGCTTAACCAGCAACAACGCAATTATCCGACGACGGCCCTATTGCAGGGCGGCGCGACCGTTGAATCCGCTGTCGATGCACACATCTTGCGTAAGGACGGACAGGTCTCGTTCCTGCTGAGCGACCCGAGTTTCAGTACTGCGCGGAATATCTCGGACGCCATCAACGCGCGCTTTGGCGTCGGTTCGGCACTTGCGAAAAGTGCCGACGAAGTGACGGTACGCTATGCAGGCGACCCAGCCCAACTAACAGGGTTCCTTGCACAGCTTGAAGGGCTCTTGGTGCATCCGGACAGTACCCCACGGGTTGTGGTCAACGAACGCACAGGGACGATTGTCGCGGGCGGTAATGTTCAGATCTCGAGCGTGGCGATCTCGCAAGGTGACATCAAGGTTACCATCAAGGCGGAAAACGTGGCTTCGCAACCCAATTTCGTATCGGGCTTCGCTAGCGACGTACGCAGTCTTGTCGTTACTAACACCAAACTCGACGTCGACGACTCGGCTGGTGACACCGTAGTACGCTTTCCGAACACAACGGTTGCTGACCTCGTGCAGGGACTTTTTCGTGCTCACGTGAATACGCGACGCATAATCAGCATCCTGCAGGCCATCAAGGCCGCAGGTGCGTTGCATGCCGAAATCATGGTACAATAGGAGCGCTGACGTGGAGGCGATTTCATCTGTCATTATCAGCAAGGCATTGGACGGGTTGACGCTGCGGCAGCAGGCGACCGCGCAGAATATTGCTGCTGCAAGCGGGCGGAATTTTCGGCCCATGCAGGTCGATTTCGAAAAGAGCTTGAGAGCGGCTGCTGCTAAGGGTGACGCGGCCGTGCGCGACCTGGATCTTGCAATCACTTCGGCGCCTGCTGCGGCGCTGGGCGGCGAACCACGGTTAGATCTCGAACTGGCAACAGCGTCCGAAACCGCCATGCGCTATTCGGCGCTGCTCGACGTTCTTGGTCGCGAAATGCAAATTTTGGGAAGCGCCGCGCGCGGAGGGCAGTGACGATGGACGCCATGCAAATTAGCCGCTCCGGTCTCGACGTCGAGTGGCAGCGACTGCAGGTAATTGCACAGAATCTTGCAAATATTGACACCAGCAAAACTATTACCGGCGCGCCTTATCGCGCGTTACGGCTCGTCTCTGGGCCATCGGAAACTTTTGCAGATGTCGTTGCCCGCAAGGGTACCTCGGGAAAACCCACCGGTGTGAAGGTTTTGGGCCTTGAGGTGCAACCTGGGGGTGTCCGCCGTGTGTATGATCCGAATGACCCGCAAGCTGACGCTAAAGGGTTTGTTACCTATCCTGCCATTGATCACGCGGGTGAAATGACCCTGCTAATCCGTACGTCGCGCGCGTATGAAGCAAATCTGACTGCGATGAGTATCGCCCACCAAATGTATGCGCGTGCGCTTGAATTCGGGAGGCAGGGATGAGCGCAATTTCGCCGATCGTTGCGCCGGGAGCGGCGGGCACTGACCCAATTATCACCCGTATCGGCCTGCCGGCGTCGCCTCCTATGGTACAGAGCACTGGGTTTGCCGACGTTTTAAGTGCTGGTGTTAGGCATGTCGAAACCAAACTCGCCCAGGCGGATGATCTCGTCCGGCGCTTTGCCCTTGATGATTCAGTGCCGCTGCATCAGGTGACCTATGCGCTCGAGGAAGCTCGCATGGCGGTAGAATTGGCGATGCAGGTTCGCAGTAAACTGGTCGACGGTTACCGCGAAATTATGAACATGCAGCTCTGAACGGTGTCCCTTGACTGACGTTGTACCTTCCCGTTTTTCGCAAAGACAGCGTCGCATCTTCGTCGCAGTGTTCGCGGCGATATGCGCGACGTTGGTGCTCGCTTACTATCTGTTCCTGCGAACCGATTACACCGTGCTCTATACGGGGCTAAAGGTAACGGATGCCTCTGCGATCGTTGCGCAACTCGATGCCAAGGGGATTTCGCATCGGTTACGGGATGACGGCACCACGATCCTCGTTCCAACCGATCAGGCGGACACGGTTCGGCTCGTAATCGCAGGTTCGGACATACCGATGAAAGGGGCGGTTGGGTTCGAGTTATTTAACAAGTCGGACATGGGGCTCACCGATTTCGCGCAAAAGATCAATTATCAACGGGCGCTGCAAGGCGAACTCGCCCGCACCATCATGTCGATGGATGGAATTGAGAGCGCGCGCGTCCATCTCGCAATTCCCGAACATTCACTCTATCGTGGAGATCGCACTACGCCAAAGGCGGCGGTGGAAGTCGTCGCCAAGTTGGGGCACGTGCTGACATCTGACCGGGTGGCAGGTATCCAGCAACTGATCGCGTCTGCGGTGCCCGATTTGCCGTTGAATGAGGTTAGCGTGCTCGATGGCGATGGGCGGATTATCAGTGTGGCGCCGGTTGCCCAGTCAATTGCTACCCCCGAGTTGGAGGAGCGCAGTGCCGTCCAATCCTATTATAGTGCCCGAGCCAAGGCTGCGATTGCGGCGCAAATACCCGGATTGAAATTCGACGTTCGCACACTGGTGTTGATGCGTGGTGATAACAATGAAAATCCAGCGTTGCCCGTCCATGCGGAGGGTGCGCGTGATTTCCAACTGCGTATCATCGTTCTCACGCTCACCGCACTCGGCGTTGAGGAGCAAGGGTTGGCGCGATCCGCCATTGCAAACGCTGTGGGGTTGGATGAGGCTCGCGGCGATACAATTAGTTTTGAACTCGGGCCCATTGCTGCCCCGGTACTAGAACGAGCGGCAAAACCATCCGTACAACCTATGTCGGGAGGTTTGCCACCTGCGACACCAATGACTTCTGCTTCCATTGTTACCTTCGAAACCCTTGGGTGGACGGTCGGTATATGTGTGACCTTTGGCCTTTTGATCGTTATTTTGTTCCGCGCGCGACGACCTGCGCTTTCAGCTGCTGAACGTGCCGTCTTTGTCGATCGCATCCGTGCCGAATTGCGCGCCAACGGAGCTTCAAATGGCTGAGCGTGAAGGGTTTGCCCTGCTGCTTGAAGATCTTGCCGCGATGCCCGCCCATTCGCGACGCGCTATCTTGGGCGCGCTGTCGCCTGAAGAGCGCGGATTGCTCGCGACGTGGACCGAGACTGTACCGGCACAGCGGGAACTTCAACAATCTGATCTCTCAGAATTTTCACCTTGGCTCGCCGCTCGAATCGATTCGGTCCGGGCTGAGCGCGCACCCAACCTTATCGCGTCGGGTATAACGGCCTCGGCGCGCCAGGCCTTGCTGCGCGGGCTGGAGGGGGGCGAGTCTACGCCGGCGGCGGGGAAAAACAGGCCGGGCAAGTCGTTGCTCGACTCGTTTCGTGGGAAGCTTGCCGCTCCAATGGGGCGCCCGTGAACGGTCTGATCAAGGCACGAGAAGTGGCGCAAAGCGTTAGAGCTTTTGCCCCCTCGCGCCCCGCTCCCACGCCGATTCCAGTGGTACGTTCCGCCACAGAACGGGCGCTCGATCTCGCGCATGGGGAGATAGCAGTGCTGCGGGACGAAGTGATGGAGCTCCGCGAAACCGCGGCACGCGACTGTGCCAAAGCATACGAATCGGGCAAATGTGATGGTCGCACGGCTGCTGACGACGACATGAAGCAACGGATCGACCGCCTTGACGCCGCGCTTCTCAGCGCTCAGGCCGCCTGGGAGCGACGTCTAGGTGAAATCGATGTACTGGCGGTTCAGCTCGCGCGGACAGCGCTTGCCAAGCTGTTTGCCGACAGCAGCGATTTTGGCGATCTGGTGTCACGAGCGATCAAAAGGAAGCTTTCGACACTACAGGCCAGTAGCGTGGTCGCCATCGTCGTAAGCGAAGGCGATTTCAATCGCGAGGCGCTAGCGACCTTGTTGGATGGCAGTGCGGTCGCAATTGCGACCGATCCCGCACTCGCGACCGGTGCATGTCGCGTTGATTTGAAGCTTGGGCATATCGATCTTGGCACCGAAACACTCGCAAGCGAACTTGATGCGGCGCTCGCTGGGCTTATCGGCGGTGAATCTCGCTCATGACACCGCATCCCTTTTTGGCGCGCTTGGACGCGATCCCCTTCGCCAATCCTTATGGCCATGTCACGAGGCTAGCAGCTGGGTTGGTCGAGGCAACGGGCCCCGCGTCTGCCTTGGGGGACCTGTGCGATATCGAATGCCGATTGGAGAACGGCATCGACAAGCGCTGGGTTCCGGCCGAGATTGCCGCCGTCGATGATCGCCGCGTCATACTGATCCCGTTGGAGCAGGATGCGCCCATCCGACTTGAGGCTAAAGTCGTTTCACGTGCGCGTCATCGGCAAGTGGCGGTAGGCGATGCGTTTGCTGGACGTGCGGTCGACGCGCTTGGTCGTCCGATCGATGGCGGCCCGGCAATTTTAGCATCGGATACGAAACCCCTGGATGGGATGGTGCCGCGTCCGATGGAGCGCGTCGACCCAACGCGCGTGTTGCACACGGGCGTGCGTGCGATCGATGGGTTGCTGACCCTGGGCGTTGGTCAGCGCGTTGGAGTGTTCGCCGCAAGCGGCGTTGGCAAGACCAGCTTGATGGAGCAGCTTGCGACCCAGTCTCAGGCCGATAGATGCGTTCTGTGTCTGGTTGGCGAGCGGGGACGAGAGGTTGAGGCAATGTGGCGGCTTCTGTCGGCTCGGCCGGATGCGGACCGCTTTACGCTTGTGGCTGCGACGTCGGACGAAAGTGCTGCGCTGCGCGTGCGCTCGGTTCATTATGCGCTTAGCTTGGCCGACTATTGGCGCGCAACTGGTCAACATGTCGTGCTGCTGGTGGATTCGGTGACGCGCATGGCGATGGCATTACGCGAAATCGGGCTGGCCGCGGGCGCGCCACCAACGGTGCGCGCCTATACGCCAAATGTATTCGTAGCGCTTCCGCGCATCGTGGAGCGGTGCGGAGCGGTGCGTGGCGGCGGTGCCATTACCACAATTATGACTATATTGTCGGAGACAGATGATGTCGACGACCCCATTGTAGAGCTGATGAAATCGCTTCTCGATGGTCATATCGTGCTATCACGCGGGCTTGCTGAGCAGGGGCATTTTCCTGCGATCGATATTCCACGCAGCATTAGCCGTCAGGCGGACCGTCTCGTCTCGACGCGACACGCTGGTGCGGTACGGAACGCTGTTGCGATGCTTTCCGCCTATGAAGAGGCGCGCGTCATGATCGAAAGCGGTGTCTACAAGAGCGGGACAAACGTGAACGTCGATCGCGCCATAGCGGCGCGGACCGCCATAACCGCGTTCCTGCGACAGCCGCGCAAGGCCGACATCCGGTTTGAAGATACGGTCGAGCAGCTTTGCCGGATCGTCGAGCTTGGAATAAGCGATGTCTAGAAACCTTCAACCGGTCCAGATTGCGAAGCTTGTACAAGTTCAGCATGTACGCAAAGCGGCGGCTGAGCTGGCCTTGGGCGTCGCACGCAATGCTGAAGCCGTTGCCTCCGAAGCACATCGGGATGCCGAGAATACTTTGGTGGAGGCGCATCATAACTGGCTGGAACACCTAACTGCGAACCATTTCGACCCTGAACGCGCGCGAGATTTGGCGGCATGTATACTGTTGCGCGAAGTGGAAATGCGGAAAGCTGCTATTGCCCATGAGACGGCGTCCAGCCGACATTTGTATAGGCAAGATGAATGGCGCATGGGTGTGGCGCGGGCCGATTTGGCGGACGCGATGTTCAGGGATGCCCGCCGCCTGGCGATGCGGGCGCGCGAGGAACGGCGTATGGCCGATTTGGCTGACCGCATCACTTATCGTTGGACCCACTCGTGATCCCGATCAGTCGCTCATCGCCGGAACCCTTGATAGTCCCTGTAGCGGGGGTGGGGACGGTATCCGATGGCAAGCAAGCCATTAATCAAAACTTTGCAGACTTGCTAGGTGGTCTAGTCAAGTCCAGCACCGGGGCAGCGGGGTTTTTGGACGATCAGGGTGAAACCCAATTGTCGAATTCGACGGTTTCACAAGAGGCTAATGTATTCAACGAAAATGGTTTTTTTTATGGTTCAGTGACGGGAGCAGCTAGCCCTTCTATTGTACCGGTCGGTTTTGCAACGGAGACCTCCGTCAAGAATCCGGTTGTGGTTGCCAGAGTTGAGTTTCAGGTTGCGGCTTCCAGCGTGCCGATTACATCAGAATCCTCGCCAACAGCCTCTGTTCTTTATAAATCGCCTTCTTTGATAGATGCGGCGATTTCACGTACAGACTTATCACCCCTTCATATAGGAACTCGTTCTTCGCTCGGTTCGATATCGTTTGCCAATGGGGGCACTGTGATCGGCGATTATGGGCTGTCCGTTAATACAGAGTCTGAACCGGATCTGGGACCGTTGCGATCGACGGGCGTCGGACGCGTTGCGCGCTTGCTTGATACGACAGGTGCAAAGAATGCCATCGAGGTCTCATTGCAGGCGGTCGATCACGGCCAAGCCGTTGTCGTCCACATTGGCTCGCTAGAGAGCGAGACCCGCGAGAAGCTCCGGGACCGCATCCTTGCATTGCTTTCGCGCCACGGGCTGAGCGCGCACGCGATCCGCATATATGGCCGTTCCGGCGGACCCTCTACTCTCGAAAAAGGAAGCTAAGATGCAGGTCGCGACCATCGGGGCCGGCGGGTCCGCCTCAGGGGCAGGTGCGTCGACGAACACGCAGACTGCGGCAACCTCTGCTTTCGGGCTAAGTTTCGATGCACTGTTGAAAATCATTTTGACTCAGTTGACCTACCAAGATCCGCTGAAGCCAATGGACAATTTCCAGTTCGTTTCTCAACTTGCGCAATTCTCGCAAATCCAAATCGGTCAAACGACGAACGACCGGCTACAAACGCTCGTCTCTGCGCAGGGTAGTTTGCAAGCGGCAGGTCTGCTTGGGCGGCAGGTTGATGTGGGGGCCGGAGCGTCTGTTGTGACCGGTAAAGTTACAGCCATTGCTTTTGCCAATGGCGACCCGCGTGTCACGATCGAAACTGCCGATAAGCAAACGATCAGCAATGTTGCCATTGCCAGTATTACCCAAATTCGGGAAGGAAAGTAATGTTCGGTTCGATCTATGTCGGGTTAAGCGGCCTGAATGCTTATTCGCGCGGACTGCAACAGGTCAGCAACAATGTCACCAACCTGAATTCACAGGGCTTCAAGGCTTCGACAGTGTCGTTCAGCGACCTGTTTGGTACCCAAGGCAATGGGGGGCTGTCTTATTCCGCCGGTGAAGGGCAGGCGGGGCGCGGTGTTAAGAACGGTGAAACCCAGATCAACCTTGCGCAAGGAGAGCTCCGACAGACCGACCGGGATTTGGATCTCGCGATCGATGGCAGTGGCTTCATGATGTTGATGCGTGGCGACGAGGTCGCCTATACGCGTACGGGTAGTTTCGAGGTAGATAAGGACGGATATATCGTTCTTTCAGGGACTGAATATCGGCTCGCAACCCTTGATGCGAGTGGGCATCCCGTAAGCTTGTCTGTCGATGGTTCGCGATCAAGCGCGCCGCAGGCCACCACAAAGGTGACATTTTCCGATAACCTGTCGTCTAGCGCCACAAGTTTCGGCGTGAGCGATATCAAGGTAATCGATAAAAATGGCGGGGAACATGTCTGGAAAGTGAAGTTCGACAAGGATACCACCGCTACTGGGCAGTGGATTGTAACTGTTACTGACGACAAAGCAGCGACGATCGGAACGCAAACCCTAAAGTTCGTGGGTGGCAGCGTAGATCCAACGACAACCAAGCTGTCTTTTTCTGACGCAATTTCCGGATTAACGGTTGATTTCGATGTCAGTGGCGTGACGTCGTTCTCGGCGGGTGACGTTTCGACGCTTCGTGCGTCGGCGGTCGATGGATATAAACTCGGCACGATTACCTCGGTTACAGTCAATGCCGATGGCAAACTCGAGATCGGCTATTCTAACGCGCAGAAGAAGCAAATTGGGGCTGTCGCGATTGCCGATTTCCGTGACCCGCAGGCGCTAAAACAACGCAGCGGCGGCTTGTTTACCGATAGTGGAACTGCACAACGCTCGCTTCTCACCAGCGCAGATTCACGTGTGGGGAAAATCGTTTCACGTCGACTGGAAGCGTCGAATGTCGATCTTTCAAAGGAGTTCGGCGACCTCATTCTCATTCAGCGAGGGTTTCAAGCATCGTCTCAGATTATCAGTGTTAGCAACGATATGATTCAGCAGTTGTTCGGCATTCGTGGCCAGGGTTGACGTGCCGGTGCGTGGCGCGACTTCGAAATCTATAGCGCGGGCGTGGCTACCTGACGCTGCTATTCGTGCACTCGATATCGATGCGGCGTTGGCGGACATCTCCCGCGCTTGGTCGAGAAAATGGTTCGCCCGACATGTGGTGCGGCCCCTCGAAACGCAAGCGGTAGGGGCGGTGCCGTTGTCGGACGAAATCGAATGGCTACAGCTCGACCGCGATGTGGCGATCGGCGTGCCATCGACCGCCAACGCGATACTGGCAGGCTTAATGTTGGACCTCGAAGTCCCGCGCGAACCGCTCACGTCAGCCGATAACCGTTTGCTTGCGGGTATAACGCAAGCGTGCATCGATGATCTTTGCCGCCGGATGGCTGAAACCTTTCGACTGGATGCTGGCGCCCGCTGGATTAAAGGTGATCGTGGTGCGGTGGCGGCGGTCGAGGCCCCAATGAGCTGCGCGCTTGGTGTGGAAGCGCACTTGCCCTTGGTGCGTATATTGGTCGCCAATGATGCGTTGGTTGGGTTGGCCAAGGCTGCCTTGCCGCCCTTTGTGCCGGCCTCGCACTTGTCCAGTCTTGCCCAAGGCCTGGCGGCGCAATGTGTTGCTGTCACGGCTCAGATTGGACGCTGCAAGTTGACGCTCGCAGAGTTTGCGGAACTCGGCATTGGGGATGTGCTGGTGTTCGATCATTCCATCGATAGTCCGCTGGACTTGCTTGTTAACGGCCGTGGTGCGCCGATCGCGCAGTGCGCGATCGGCGAGACGGACGGTCGTGTCGATCTCACTCTCCTCGATACCATTGGCGGATAAAACGTGACCGAGCTCAAGACCAAGACCAACCCTGCAATCGCTGCCGCTTCGGCCGAGCGGGCGATCAATCCTTCGCTCATCGACGGGGTTGAAGTCGCGCTTGATGGCTTCTTGGGCAGCGCGCGTATGACTGTAGGCGAGCTTACCGGCTTGACGAAAGGTGCTGTCGTGACGCTCGATGCTCCGCTCAATGGCATGGTTGATCTGCGTCTCAATGGGGTGCAGGTCGGCCGCGGTGAGCTTGTCGCGGTGGGCAACCACTTCGCGGTGCGGTTGACCGAATTCGCCTCATGAATCCCGGAGGGATCATTCGTCTAGGTTTCGCGCATGTAGTTGGGGGTGCCCCGACGGCATTGTGGGGGATGCCACGCCACCTTGGGGGAGGCGGTGATGTTGATATATCACTTGGGCGGATCGTGGTCGCGTTCGTTATTTGCATCATAGTTGCAGTGCTTGCGGCCTTATTGATTCGACAAAGGGGCGGGCGAATCGACCTTACCCAATTACTCGCCAGGACGGGACCGCGTACCCGTAGGATTAACATAGTCGAAATGCAGCGGCTCAACCCGTACAACGATATTTGCCTCGTCCGGTACGACGGTCGCGAATATCTGCTGGTACTGCAGCAAGGTGGAACGCAAATCCTTCGCGAGAGGGATATCTGCGAAGGTTCCGCATTATGAAGGTTGTGAGCTGTCTCAAGGGAGGGGCGGGAATGGTCGCGCTGCTGACGACTACCCCCGCCTTGGCGGCCCAGACTCACGGCCTTGGCTTGTCGTCGGACGTGATGCGTACGGCGTTTATTCTAACATTGCTGGCGGTTATCCCATCGATCTTAATCTGCATGACGAGTTTCGTGCGGATCATCGTTGTTCTGTCAATGGTACGGCACGCGTTTGGGATGCCCGAAACGCCGCCTAATCCCGTCCTTGTCAGCCTAGCCTTGTTCCTAACGGCCTTTGTTATGTCTCCGACACTTGGCACGTTAAATACCACCGCAATTCAGCCCTTGCTTGCCGACAAAATTTCTGTTCAGGAAGCGATGACTAAGGGAGCATTACCTCTTCGCACGTTCATGCTTGCTCAGACGCGCGATGCGGATATTGAGGCGATCTACGCAATTTCGCACTCAAAGCCGCCGGAACGCCCCGATCAGGTTGAAATTTTGAAACTTGCTCCTGCATTTATGCTTAACGAACTACGCGTTTCCTTTACGATCGGTTTTGTAATTCTTCTGCCGTTCTTGTTGATCGATCTTGTCGTGTCCGCGATCCTTTTGTCGTTGGGTATGATGATGGTGCCGCCTTCAACCATTTCGCTCCCGATTAAATTGCTGATGTTTGTGTTGATCGATGGGTGGCGCCTGATCTTGCAAGGGGTGCTCGGGAGCTTTCATTGAGCACGCGCGCGCAGTCTGGTTTGGAGGTGGTCGTCGATCCAATACGCGCTGAGGCTTCGCTATGGCGGAGGTTCCGGTTCGAGGATGATCTGCGGTGCCGGGAGACGTTGTTCAATCGCTATTTTGTGCTGGCGCGTGCGATTGCGAAGCGATTGTTTCGTCAGCGTATGACCGCGCGGTTGGAGCGCGGGGATTTTGATCAATTTGCTTGCGAAGGGCTGCTGCAGGCGCTTGATCGGTTCGATCCTTTACGGGGCGTGCCGTTCAGCGCTTATGCGCGCAGGCGGATTGTCGGCAACATTGCCAGTGGCATCGCCACAATGAGCGAGATTGATGCGCAATTGACCTATCGGCACCGCGTCGAGCAAGGGCGGTTGCGATCGTTGATGATCGGTGATGCAGATCCGATCGCCGCCCTGTCGGATCTAGCGATTGGCCTTGCGCTCGGACTGATGCTGGAAGGTACCGGGATGATTGACGGTGAGAATCGATCCGACCCACGCCCTAACGCCTATGACAGTCTTGCCTGGCGCGAAGCTCAGGCGATCCTTCACCGCGAAATGGTAAATTTACCCGAGCAGGAAGCCATCGTGGTACGTCAGCACTACGATCATGGCCTGCCGTTTGCGCAGGTTGCTCAATTGATGAACTTAAGTCGCGGTCGAATTTCACAACTACACCGTACGGCACTTGAACGATTGCGAAAGCGCCTGGGGGCATGGAGATAGATATGGAAATGGAAATTCTGTGCGGCGATGCTGAATTGCAGGATGTAATGGCGATGGTCCAGCGAGATGATCGCGACGGAATGATCCGCCTTGACCAGTTACTTACGCGGTTCGACGGAGATCCGCGGTTACATTTTCTACGAGGATCAATGCTGGCCTCGATTGGTCGTCCGATAGAGGCATTGGCGGAGTTAAAGCGCGCGGTGGAACTAGCGCCAGATTTCGCGATTGCGCGCTTTCAGCTCGGTTTTTTCCAACTCACGTCGGGTGAAGCTGTGGACGCGTTGACGACATGGGGACCGATCGCGCTGCTGCCCGAAGGTCACTATCTGCGCTTCTTCGTCGGCGGGCTTACCCATCTCATTCGCGACGAATTTCCCGAAACGGTTGCGCGATTGGCCGAGGGAATGGCCGCCAATGACGAAAACCCCGCGCTCAATCACGATATGCAATTGATTATTGATAAAGTGACGGAGTTGCAACGCCTGCCTGCGTCGACCGATCAACAGGATGATGCGGTGGCTTCGGCAACCAGCTTTTTGCTCGGTCAATTCGCAGATCCCGGTCGCCGCAATTGAATCGCCTGAGATGACACGCATCAGCAATGCCGATCAGGTGCTCTTGCTGCTGCAGGAGCAGATTAGTCGTCTGGAGAAGACGAGGAGTAACACCCGCGTCACAGCCTCGAAGCGTAGTGGCACGCCGGAGCCGATGACGCGTGTCCGCGGGCTCACCGCTCACAAGGAACTGTCTGAGGATGATCTCAAGCGCGCGCTTGTGCGTGGCTTGCTGGTACAGCAACTCGGCGATGCGATTGGTAACGACCCAGCATTCGAAGCGGTGGCAAATGACGTGATCCGAATTATCGGCGATACGCAGGAGGGGCGTGATTTGCTCGATCGCGCGTTGCTACAACTTGGCAGTACCCCATCTATTTGAGGCCTAATCCCATCCGGGCGAGGGCTTGAGCAATGGTACGACCGCTGCCATCGATCGGTGTGCTTGATGCCATGTCGAAGATGCGCTGCGCAGTCTGGACGTCCCCAACTCCGGCCGCGAGCAGAGACTTTGCGAGTGCAGCGGAATAGCAATGTCGATCGAGCCTGACTGCAACATCGCTTGCTCTCGCCGCTTCGTCGGGGCGCCCCTCCAGCACGTCCAGCACTGCTAACGATCCATGGGATTCCGCAAATGTCGGATCGAGCGCTAATGCCGTCTCGAACCGCGCGCGCGCGTTCGCTAGGTCGCCATTGACGAAATAGGACCAGCCTGCCGCGATCCAAGATCCAAGATGATCTCCGAAAATCGCAGCCCCGCGATCGAGCGCTGTGGATGCCGCTTCGGGCGCGCCGGTCATGAGTCTTGCCAAACCCAACCCGACCCACGCTCGGGGCGAACCGTTGTTGGTGGCAAGCGCGCGCTCGAAAAATCCGAGCGCGTCGGTCGCGTGCTCGTCACTAAGCGCCAGGGTACCAAGCGTGGTCAGCGCATCGGGGTGGTCACCTGCTCTTGCGGCGCATTCTGCGGCAAGTTCCTCGTCCTCAATATCGAGTGCGAGTACAGATACCGCCGCCAGTAATCCACGATGTGTAGGATGGGCAGCGATGTAGGTGCGCGCAGTTTCTCCCGCGCCTGTAATCTCGCCAAGTTGGTGGAGCAATTGGATCCGCAGCATCGCGGCTTGCGAAAGGGATAGCGCATCAGCGTCGCTCAGCACCTCCAGCGCACCCGAAAAATCCTTCAGATTTGCCCTTGCCCAGGCGAGGTTGAAATGAAGTTCGGGACTATGTTCCCCAACCGCCTGCAGCGAACCAAATATCGTCGCGGCGTCTTCGAAGCGATGTGCCTGTAAGGCGGCGAGGCCGAGCAGATTGATCTCGCGCGTGCCCGGCTCCACGATCTTGGAGCGTCGATCGAGCAGATCGACCACCCGCTCTGCGTTTTTCTCGTCGAGGGCCGCCTCTGCGCAGTCCGTCAACAACGAGACATTGCTTGGATCGGACGCGAGCAAACGCTCCAATACGTTGAATCGGGTTTCCTGCGGTGCGGCGTTTGCAGTCATACCTTAACCCTTTATCCTTCGACCCGCACGATATCGAACGAGCGCAAATTGATCCGCATCGGGATTTCGTTGACGGATAGTACCGATAATTTGGGAATGCTCCGCCGAGTGAATGTCTTCAGGTGGCGCCGCAAATCGGGGCCGCACAACAGCACGGGGGCGCGGCCATCGTGATGCATCGCCTCTACCATCGCAGACAGCTTGCGGATCAATTGCTCAGCCAAGCGTGGTTCGATGAGCATCGCACCTGCCGCCGCGCCCTGACCAATGCTTGTGGCGATCTGATTCTCGATCCTTGGGTCGAGACTCAAAACCGCCAGGTCGGTGTGCTTGCCACGCAATTGGTGACAAATCGCGTAGCTTAAACGCTGCCGAATCTGTTCGGTCAGCTCGGTGGGATCCTTTTGCGTGCGCGCTAAATCCAGCAGATGTTCGAGGATCAAATCGAAATTGGCGATCGACACGCCTTCGGTTAACAAATTTTGAACTACGCGCTGAATATCTGAAATGGCGAGCGCATTGGGAATGAGCTCCTCGACCAACCCCGGCTGGTTGGCGCGCGTATCATCCAACATTTTCACGATCACGGGTCTGGTGACAAGCGTCGCCATTTCGCTCCGTACAATTTCGCCAAAATGCGTCATCAGCACTGTAACCGGATCGACAATGCGCAGCCCAGCGTCGCGTGCCTGTGTGGCCAAACCCGCCTCGATCCACAATGCGGGCAACCCGAATGCAGGATCACGGGCTTCGATACCGCCGATGTCGCCGGGCTTTTCATCCGAGCGGATCGCGAGAAGCTTGTCCGGATACACCTCGGCACTTGCAAAACGCGCGCCGAACAAGCGTATCTCATATTCGATCGCGCCGAGCGCGGAGCCATCGACGAAACGCACGGCGGGAAATCCGATGCCATATTCCTGCTCATGGGCGCGCCGGAGGCTTGCAATTCGCTCCAGGATTAGAGGCTCCTCCGCCTTCCAAGCCATCGCGAGGTCGCTCCCCAGGACAATTTCAAGCGCGGGCACCGGGCCGGCTGAAACCATCTCGCCACCATCTTCCACCGCCTCCTCCTGTGCGGCGGCCTTTGCCGCTTCGCGCGCGCGATACCAGCCGAAGAGCGAAAGACCGATGATGAGCACGATCGGCCATTTCGGCATTCCCGGCAGCACCAGCAGGATCAGGAGGACCCCCGCGACGATCAGCGGGATGCGCGGAACCGATGCGAGTTGACGGAACACCTCGGTGCTCAATTGCTTGTCAGCCGCGGACCTCGTGACGATAATGCCCGTTGCGATGGAGATGATCAATGCGGGCAACTGCGTCGCGATCCCGTCACCAATCGTAAGCAGCGTGAAATGGGCAAGCGCCTCATTCCACTCCATGCCCATCTGGACAACACCGACGATCCATCCAGCAATGATGTTGATTAGCAAGATGATGATGCCGGCAACCGCGTCGCCCTTTACGAATTTGCTCGCACCATCCATCGCGCCATAGAAGGAGGCCTCCTTCTCCAGGTCCTCTCGTCGCCGGATCGCGGTCTTCTGATCGATGAGGCCCATATTGAGATCGGCATCGATGCTCATTTGTTGCCCAGGCATCGAGTCTAGTGTGAAACGCGCCGCGACCTCTGACACACGCTGCGCGCCGGAGGTTACGACTACATATTGCACCACGACCAGGATCAGAAAGACAACCAGTCCGATCACGAAGTTGCCCTGCACCGCAAAAGTGCCAATTGCCCCGATCACATCGCCGGCGCTTCCACCGGTCAAGATCAAGCGGGTGGCAGCCACATTCAACGACAGACGATACAATGTCGCAACCAGCAGCAAGGATGGGAAGGTCGAAAATTCGACCGGTTTGCCGACGTAGAAGGTTAGCAGCAGGATCGTCAGGCCAAGCCCGAAATTGGTGATGATCGCGAGATCCAAAAAGGCTGGCGGAATGGGCGAGAATAAGATCACCAGGATCAAAACCATCGCGCCGACGAGCGCCAGATCCTTGTTGTTGCGCAGCAGGCGCCCGATCATTGCGTGTGTCCCGTCGCGCCGAGTTTAAAATAGAGATCGGCAACCGCATGATACCGATCCGCCCCTACTTCTTGTCCTGGCTCGCACTCGGCGTAAAGCGCGCGCGCAAGCACCGGGCTCTCAAAGATCGGAATACCCAGCAGGATGGCTTGGCGCTTCATGAGGAGCGCATGCAGGTTGCGAGCTTTAACCGTGACCACGGGGGCGCCCGAGCGCTCGCGATCATACCGTAATGCGACCGCGACATGCTCGGGATTTACCACCACCATGTCGGATCCGCCGAGCGCGCCCAATCCTCGTGAACGCTTCACGAACTCAGCATGGAGCTGCTTACGCTTGCGCTTGATACGCGGGTCGCCCTCGCGTTCGCGCCCCTCACGCGTCACGTCGCGCCGGCTCATTCGCATCTGCTTGCGGAATTCGCTGCGTGCAAGAATCTGGTCGATCACCGCGATGAAGAACGCGAGGCCAACAAAAACCCAGAGCAATCGCAACCCGGTGGAACGCATGACATCGACGAGGCTGCCTGCGTCTACGATGGTCATGCCCGGCCCGTAAAGGTTTCCCCGAATCATCAGTACGGCAACGGTGGTATAGATCGCCATCTTGATGACGCTCTTAAGCGCTTCTTTCAGCAGCCGCATCGAGAATAACCGCTTCAAGCCCTTTCCGGGATTGATCCGGCTGAAATCGGGTTTGAGAGGGTGTGCGCTGAAGATCAGACCGCGGAGCTGCACGATCTCCACCATCAAGACGATCGCGATAATCGTCCCGCCGAGCAGCATCACCGACTGCAACGCGGGACCATAAGAGCTTTCCGCCACGCTGATTGCTTGGCGCGGGTCACCGGCATTTGCAATGCCGACGGCGAGCGAACTCTGCATGGAATGGGCCAAGCGAACGATCAGTGTCGCGCCCGCGATCGACAAAAATCCGCCGAAGGCCAGCAGTATTGCGAAGAAGCTGAGGTCTATGCCGCGCGCGACCGAGCCCTTTTCACGCGCGCGTTGCAGCTTGAAGGGGGTCGCCTCCTCGCTTTTGTTGGTTTCGGAAGCATCGTCGGCCATTGTTCAGATCAACCGCGGCGCGGTTTCGAGTGCGTAGCGCACCATCCGCAGAAAAAGCGCGCCCGAGGTTGCAATCGCTATCGGCAGCACCGCCAGCGTCGCCATTGCCTTAACCTGGAAGCCCAGCAGCATGACGTTCATTTGCGGGAGCGTGCGAGACATAAACGCGATCGCCATGTCGGACAGGAACAGCACGAGCATCACCATTCCACCCAGCCCAAACGCCATTGTGAACACAACCGAAATGTAGGTACACAGCACGGTTATGCCGCCGCCGATTGCGGCGCTGCCCAGCGGCACACGCTCGATCGATGCCGACCAGATAGCCAACAAGTCGGCGGGGCCGTTGGTGGCAAAGAAAATTGCGCCTGCCGCATAAGCAAAGAGTGTACCGACCAGTGGTAACTGTGAACGCGTCGCAGGGTCGATCAATACCGCAAGGCCGAACCCAGCTTGAATGTCGATCGCACGCCCCGCTGTTAGCAGCGCGGTGAATGCCAACTGGAGCGAAAGGGACAAGGCGATCCCGAGGAAAAGCTCGCCGAGTGCCGTAAGGAAAAGGCCCTTCGCCCAGAAATTAGCTTGCCAGCTTTGCGCTGGATGCGCCGCAACCAGCCATCCCGCGAGCGCGATACCGAGCAGGACGCGCACCATTGTCGGCGCCCGCATCAGCGTGAACGGGGAGGCGAAAGCGAGGGTCGGTGTGATTCGCAAGCTGACGAGCAGCACCGCAATCGCCTGATTGGTGAGCTCGTCCACGATTGCGCTTAACTGGCAAGGGTCGGAATCAATAGATAAAGCGATGTCGCGAACTGCGTCACCCGGCCCATCATCCACGGTCCGATTGCGATCAGCAGGAATGCTGCGACCAGGATCTTGGGGACGTAGCTAAGTGTGATCTCCTGGATCTGCGTGGTCACCTGAAACACGCTAATGAGGAGGCCCACCGCCAACGTCGCAATCAGCAGCGGTCCCGCGATTAACAGACTGTCCCACAGCATATGATTGAGCAGGCTTAACGCCCGATCCGCACCCATTTTGCCCCCCGGCTGTTGCTTCGATATCTGATTCGTCAACTGAAGACCTGAGCTAAAACTAGACAGTTACCGTCGAGTGGCAACCCAAAACGGAATGTAGAGGATGGCTGGATGGTGGACGGCGCGTTCGCGATCGCTACCCCGGCAATTATCGTCACCGTCAAAAAAATCGCTAAACTATTTCGGGCTTGCGCGGATCACCCCTGCATAATGCCGGGAGCGGCTAGTTCGCTCTCCGGTGTCGATCGACACGGGGGTTGTCATGGTTTCGATTTTCACCGGTCTGGGTGCGGGTTTCGAACGGGGGTCGGGCACGACGCTTGGCGCTTCGGGGTTGCTGGGATCGGGTACGCTCGGGCGCTCGGGCGAGCAGGTGTCGCTGAATGCGGCCACGGGCAATTTGCTGATTAGCAAGGGTGATGAGTTTCTGGTCGGACGTGGTCCCGACGTGTCGATCGCGCGGACCTATAACAGTTTGGGCGACCTGTCGGACGACAATGGCGATAATTGGCGGCAAAGCACCGACCGGCGCGTCTATGGCCTGACCGGGACGATCAATGCCAGCGGGAGCACGATCAAGCGTGTGTCCGGCGACGGTTCGGAAATCACCTATGCGTGGAATGGGACGTCCTATCGCGCGACGGACGGGGCGGGGGCATTCGATACGTTGAGCTATAACGGCTCGACGTGGACGTGGACCGACAGCGACAGCCTAATCTCCGAGACGTATGCCAACGTCTATAATGGCCAGTGGCGCATTACGGCCGCCACCGACACGAACGGTAATGCGCTGAACTTCAGTTACGACGGGGCAAACCTCACGCGAGTGACGACCGCCAATGGCGAGTATGAGCAATATGCCTGGTTGGGCAATAACATCACCCAGATTGTTACGGGGTATACCGATCTAACGACGAATACCGCCAAGACATTGACGCGGACCCGCTACGGCTATGACGGTGCGAACCGGCTTACCAGCGTTACGGTTGATCTGACGCCGGATGACAATAGCATTGCCGACGGCAAGACTTATGTCACGACCTACACCTATGACGGGGCTTCGAAGCGGGTTGCCTCGATCAGCGAAACCGACGGTTCGGCGCTTTCGATCGGCTACGACGCGTCAGGGCGGGTCATTAAGTTAACGCAGGCGGTGTCGAGCGGGGTTACCCGCACGACGAACATCAGTTATGGCGATGGTTCGACGACGATAACTGACCTGCTTGGCCAGGTTGTGACGCTAGATTACAATGCCGATGGTTCATTACGGAAGGTAACCGCGCCACCGGCCTATGCCGGGGCGGTCGCGCAATCCAGCAGCTTTACTTACGATGCGGCAGGTAATGTGGTGGCGGTCACCGATGCCCTCGGCGCGGTGACCCGCAATACCTATGATGGGAACGGGAATGTTCTGACTACTACCGACCCGCTCGGTAACGTCATCAGTCGGACTTACGGCAGCCGGAACGAGGTGCTGACCGAAACACGTATTGGGGCAGATGCTAATTCGCCCGGTGCGAGCCATACAACGCGTTTTGTTTATGATGAGGCCGGGCAGCTTTTTTCTATTGTATCTCCTGAGGGAAAGGTGAGTAGATATTTTCATATCGGGGTTAATTTGGCGACAAAAATTGAATTTATCGATAATACGTATGACGTTAGTTTACTTAATGAAAAAGATTACATTACTTCTGAAAATTTTGAAGCGTGGAGGTCGAATGCTGCTCTTGGAAATGTTTTAAAGATTACGTATAGCACGTATAGTTACGATGTTAGGGGCAATATAATTAATGAAGTTATTTTCTCTGAAAGAAGTCCTTCTGGAATTTTTTCCTATGATCAGGGTTACAGTCGTACGGATAGTGTCTATGATCAATCTGGGCAGCTACTGAAGCGCACGACGCTTGGACGCAATAGCGAGACTTTCGTCTATGACGGGCTCGGCCGAGTTATCGCCTCGAC
The DNA here is from genome assembly GCF_041661885.1 of Sphingomonas sp. Taxonomy (GTDB): domain Bacteria; phylum Pseudomonadota; class Alphaproteobacteria; order Sphingomonadales; family Sphingomonadaceae; genus Sphingomonas. Next base: position 23,631 of record NZ_JBAZTL010000013.1, read on the forward strand.
CGATCTGAATGGTGGCACCACCAACATCGTGTTCAACGATGCGGCCAATAGCACCGTGGTCACGCTCGCAAACGGTTTTACGACGACCTCCACCTACGACAAGACTGGCGCGCTGATTTCGGTGACCGAAGGTGGGAATGATACTAACGGCGGTACCGCCACTTACGGTTATGATCAGGATGGTCGCCTGCGCGTCACCACCGATGCAACCGGACACCAAAGCTATATTCTGTACGATAAGGCTGGGCGGAAGGTCAGCGATGTCGATGCTTATGGGGCTCTGGTCGAATATCGCTATGATGCGGACAACCGTTTGGTTGCAACGGCTCGCTATACCAACAGACTGACAGCGGCGCAGATCGCGGCCCTTCAAAATCCGCTCTCGGCATCGCCCGACATCGCGTCGTTGCGTCCGGCAGCCCATTCGGCGGACGTATGGAATTGGACGGTGTATGATGCCGATGGGCGGGTGAGCGAGACCATCGCTGGCGATGGAAGTGTGGCGCTGTTCCAATATGACGGCTCAAGCCGACTGATCGGCACCACAAGCTTTGCGAATAAGCTGACATCCGCCCAATTGGCGGCGTTCCAGGCAAATCCGCCGTCGTCGGCGATTCTTCCTTCGGCGGACGCGAGGGATTCTGTTTTACGTAATTTTTACGATAAGGACGGGCTGCTGATCGGCACGCTTGATGGGGAGGGATTTCTCACCAAGATCACGTATGACGGGGCCGGGCGGAAGGTTGCGGTTACGGCCTTCGCCAAGGCCACCGATGGCGGGTATCGCGCGAATGGCACCTTTTCACAGCTCGTCGGGTTGGTCGGTACGAATGTGTCGGATCGAACCGAGCGCTATGTCTATGATAGTCAGGGGGCACTTCGGTTCGAAATCGATGCGCTCGGTCATGTCATCGAATATCGCTATAAGGACGCTGCCGGCATTGCGGATTCTGCGCAGCCCCGGCAAATTATTAGCTACGCCGGCACGATTGGCGTTCTGGCCGACTATAGGTTCGCGGCTGTCACTGCGGCGGTTGCCGCTCTTTCGAGCGATGTGAACAACCGATCGAGCTGGGCGATTTATGACGTGGCAGGCCGCCTGGCCTATGCGATTGACGCCGCCGGGGCGGTGACGGGCTATAGCTATGACCAGCTTGGTCGCTTGATCAAAACGACGCAATTTTCGACCAGCAGGGCCACGGACACCCTCCCTGATTTGGCGACGATGGTGTCCTGGCAGTCGGGCGCTGGCACGGGCAACGACCGGGTCAATCGTAATTATTATGCGGCCCGCGGCGAGTTGCGCTTCACCGTCGATGCGGAGGGCTATGTCACCCGCTTCGACTATGATGCCGAGGGTCGTGTTGTCGGTACCGTTCGCTGGGACAATGCGGTGTCGGTTAACGACGCCACCACGACCGCCGGCGTTGCCGGGCTTACGAGTGGGGGCTATGCCAGCACCGCAACATCCTACGACAATGACGGTCGAGTTGCTTCGAGTACCGACGCGGCCGGGAGCGTGCAGTACAATGTCTACAACGGCAATGGGACGTTGGCATACACCTATGCCGCATATGGGACAGCAGATGAGGTTCTGACCCGGTTTTTCTATGATACGGCTGGACGCGTGGTGGCACGCGCTGATGCTGCCGACACCGCCGAGCAGAGTCTGACGTCATACGCCTATGACGGTTTGGGCAATCTTGTATCGACGACCGACTCAAACGGGAATACGACGACCTTTACCTACGACCATCTTGGTCGGAAGGCCTCCAGCACGAATGCAATCGGCGGCATAACTCGCTGGGACTATGACGCGTTCGGCGATGTGGTGAAGGTTACTGATCCGAACAGTAATACCAGCTACAGTTATTACGATACACTTGGCCGCGTGATCGCATCACGAGACGCTGAAAATTACGTAACCGAAACGCGCTACACAACGTTTGGTGAGGTGGCTTCGATCACACGCCGGGCCAATCGCGCGACCAATGCCCCCGGCGTGTCCAGCCTTCCGACCTACGTCGCCGATCCGAACCGCGATGCTACGACGGCTTTCGGTTACGATCGACTGGGGCGGGTGGTCTCAACCACCGACGCCCTTGGTTATGTGGAGAGTTATACGCTCGATGCCTTTGGCCAGCGGCTCTCGATCACCAACAAACTTGGTAGCACGACGACAAATACCTATGATCGGCGTGGCTTGTTGGTTCGGGAAACGCTCCCGATCTCCTCGGTGCGGGCCGACGGCTCGCTTGAGGCGTCGAGCGTTGTCAACACGTTTGGTTATGACGCACGCGGCAATCGAACGAGTATAGTTGAAGCGTTCGGTTTGAACGAACAGCGGTCCACCACTTACGTTTACGACAAACTCAACCGTGTAATCGAAACGCATCTACCACAGGTTCAGAATAGCACCAACACCGGGTTGATCGCGCCAGTAGAATATACCGTCTACGACAAACGCGGCAATGTGATCGAGCGTCGTGATGCGGCCGGCGCACGAACGTTATTCTATTATGACAGGCTTGATCGGCAGATTGCCTCGATTGGGGCGAATGGGACCTATTCGACGATTACGTACACCCGCGGCACCGGCAGTGGGGAGACGCGCACCAGTCGTGTTTACGGGACGCAAGTCACGCTCCCCACGGCGGGTGGGCCCCCGCCAACGGCTCCAGGCGGTGAATATCGCGAAAGTATCGATTCTTACGACAAGCTTGGGCGTCTAATATTGACGCGGCTCGGCGGCATAGTGACGACCGGTCAACTAACAGCGACGGGTTACAACTTCGGGAGCGGGGTTGTCGGGTCGCATTGGGAGTATGACGCGGACGGAAATTTGGTCCGCACAATCGATCCGAATGGAGGGTCGACATACGTTTATTATGATAAACTTGGCCGTAAGATCGCGCAGGTCGACCAACTCGGCTATCTTACCGCTTGGACACTTGATGCTGAAGGAAACGTCGTTGTCGAAACCCGCTATGCCACTGCGTCAAGCGGTGCATCGGTGGGGAGTGCGCCCGCAGTCGCGCCTAGTGCGGCAGATCGGACAACGACCTTTACATACGACAAGAATGGCCAACGGCTAACCGAGACGCGTCTTGGATTAGCTTATACGACCGTCGATGCAAATAGTGGTGCCGTAAATTCGATAATCGGCGGTAACTCCACGATAAGCTATGCCTATAATGCACTCGGTCAAGTGAAAATTAAAACCGAAGCATCTGGGGATGGAACTAATTATATTTACGATAATACTGGCAGGTTGATCCGTACAGAGGGAGCAATCTTTGTTGATTATGGAAATCACCTTGTTCAGGGAACCCTAGATTACAGTTACGATGCCCTTGGAAATTTGACGCGTTCGCTCCAAAACGCCGTGCGGTTGACGCGCTATACCTATGGCGCAGGCGGCCGTCTCCAGTCGACGACGGATGCGGGGGGCAACGCGCGTGTTTATTATTACGACATCGCCGGTCGGAAGGTTGGGGAAGCGTATGATCGGGTAAAGGCTGATGGCTCGACGGTGGCGCACGAAGGCCTGTCCTATCAATACGACGCGGTCGGTAATTTGGTCCGTCAGGCGTTCGCCACCGTATCCGGGGGTACTTTTACGGATAGTGGGGATGTCAGCACGTTCACCTATGACGCCTATGGCGAGGTAACCGCGCGTGCGCTGAACGGTGTTACGCAGGAGCGCAACGCCTATGACAACGCCGGTCACGTTTGGCGATCGACCGCCGGCGATGGCGTTTCACGTTATTACGTCTATGATCTGAGCGGTAATCGTACGCTGACGCTCGAAGATAATGGCAGCCCGGACGGGAATTTGAGCAATCTCAGCATTTATGACGTCTGGGACGCGGCTACTCAAAATCGCTCGGTCGCGTTTGGTACGGTGTACACGCCCCGGGTCAACGTTACCATTATGGCGTATGATGCACGCAATCAGTTGGTGCTGTCCAACCAGGCCAAGCGCCAGCTCAATGAAACCGATGCTGCCGTCGATCTGATCGCAACCCGGAGCTACAACGCGTTTGGCGAGACCGTAACGGACACCGACGCACTCGGCCATGTGACCAGCTATACCTACAATGCATTGGGTCGCGCGATATCGGTTGTGCATGCTGCGGTGCAGATCGGCAATGCCGATGGCAGTGTATCGAACGGAACCCCAACCGACATCCTTTATTACGATGTCTCTGGCCGGTTGGTCGGGCAGCGCGACGCCAATGGCAAATTGACCACGCGAACGTTGTTGGCGGGGACCGGTTACGGCCAATCGGTTGCGCTGGTTCGGAAGGAGTTTCACGCCGATGGCGGCGTGATCGCCAACGACTATGACGTGTTCGGTGATTTGCGTTCAACGACCGATGCAGTCGGGCGCACGACCACCAACGACTATGATTCGCTTGGCCGCGTGGTGCATATCATCCGTGCCGGGGGATTGCAGGATTACTTCAGTTATGACGCCCTTGGTCAACGTCTTCGGCACTGGAACAACCAATTTTCGGATGCTGAGCTGACCGATTATGACGGGCAGGGGCGCGTCGTTCAAACACGGGCTTTCGGCGGGGATGTAGTTACGACGAGGTACGAGTGGTTGGGATGGCTCACCACGCCGGGATTGAGCACGTACGGCGCAACGATTGCCACGACCACCTATGCAAACGGGAAGACCTCGAACGACGTCACGGACGGGCTGGGGCACCTGTTGTGGCATACCGACATGAGCGGTCGCGTGACCAATTACCTCTACAACAGCGCTGGTCGGCTGGTCGATCGCAGCGGCACCGTGGCGCAACATTATACATATCTCAACACAGGCTTGGTTGGCCACGTCACGACAGGAACCACCGGCAATCCCGACAACCAGGACACGTTCGACGATATCCGATCGACCTACGGTTATGACAAGCTTGGCGAAAAAATCCGCGAGCAGACGGTGCATGAAAGTGGCGCCTTGCAGGATTTTGGCGACTATGACGGGGGATGGTATACCGAATATGTCTCGAACTCCAGCGTGCTGCAGAACGCGACGGCGCAGTATGACGCGCTGGGCCGCATAGTCTCCTGGAACGAAGCAGGAAACGGCACGACACCCGCTGCGTCCAAGACCTGGTCGTATGACGCGGTCGGCAATATCCGCCACCTGACGGCCTCCTTCACGTATCTCGACCAGAATGGCGGCGTCTCGCCCTACGGCAGCAGCACGCAGGATTATTGGTATGCCTATGATGCGATGAACCGGGTCACCACGTCGCAGGGTACGCTGTCAGGTGGTCAGATCGTCCGCGGCTCGCAGGGCGTGGACCTTACCTATGATGGCGCGGGTGAGCGGGTGACCGCCACCCGCAACGCCTCGCTGGTCGCACGCGGTGTGTATGACCCCAACCAATACAATCCGCCGTCGGGGGGGTATGGTTCTCCGTACCAGCTTGAATTTCCGGATGATGGCGGTGGCGGGTCCTATGGCGGCTATCACGACGTTTCTTATGCAGGGGAACGTCGCGAGACCTATCGCTATGACGCGTCGGGCGCGATTCAAACGCTGTCTGTCTCCGAAAGCGGCTATACCGATAATGGCGACGGCACGGTTACCGTGGCCGGGCTGGGCGCGGCGGCGCTGAAAACGGCGTTTCAGCACGATTTGCTGGGGCGTGTCACGATCCAGATCGATTATAGCGGCGACGGCAGCGGCTATGCGGGCGGGGGATATAATTACTTCTACAACGTGCCGACATCGTCGATCGCGGCCTATCGTGCGATCACCTATGATGCGCAGGGCCACGTCTCGAATACGCTCGACATTACCCGGCAGGGCAATGACACGATCCAGGTCGATACCATCAACCAGTTCGGCTGGGGCAGCAGCTATGCGCTGGGCGCGGTGACCAGCTCGAGCGCGAACACCTATAAAAACGGCAGCTTCCAGTCGAGCTCCACCACCACGACCAGCTATGACTGGTATGATGGTGCGGTGCAGACCCGCGTCGATTACAGCAGCCAAGGTTCGACCTTCCACACCTATTACACCAACGACGCCAGCGGCCAGTTGGTGTCGGCCAATGTCCAGGACGGCCGTCCGCGCTGGATCACGGTGACGCGCGACGCGCTTGGCCAGGCGATCCGCCGTGATGAGGCCGATACCAATTACACCGTCAATGGCGGCGGCGATCCGCACGAAATCTGGTATCGCTTCAACGGTCGCCAGATCGGCTATATCGGCAATAACGGCAGCGATAATGGCGATTATACCGCCTCGATCGCGCAGCGCACCGCGCCGTCGCCCGGCGGCACGCCGGGGGCGTTTCGTGGTGGGGCGAGCTACGGCGCGGCCTATGCCGATTTCGACCAGAATTACGACGCGATCAACACTTATGCGCAAGGTTCGGGCGGCGGCGTCTATACGGTGCGGCAGGGCGACACGCTGTCGAGCATCGCCGCGCAACTGTGGGGCGATGCGAGCCTGTGGTACAAGCTCGCCGAGGCCAATGGCCTGTCGGGCGACACCGCGCTCACCGTGGGGCAGACGCTTTCCACCCCGGCGGGGGTGAACAAGACCGGCAACACCGCCGGCACCTTCCGCCCCTATGACCCGAGCGACGCCTATGGCGACACCAGCCCCACCACCCCCAAGCCGCAGGCGGCGCATCGCGGCGGATGTGGCGGGTTCGGCGCGATCCTGTTGGCGGTCGTCGCGATTGCGGTGACGGCATGGGTGATCGGCCCGGCAAGCTCTTTCTTTGCCCATGCGTTCGCGGGCGCAGCGGCCGGTGCAACCGTTACGGGGACGGCGGCGGTCGCTGGTGCGGTCGTTGGCGGTGCCGTGGCCGGTGCTGCTGGAAGCATCGTTAGCCAGGGCTTAGGGGTTGCAACGGGGTTACAGGACAAGTTCAGTTGGACAGGCGTGGCGTTAAGTGCGCTGGGCGGGGCAGTTTCAGCGGGGATCGGCTTCGGCAATGGCGGCCTTGCAGGGAGCTTGGGCATTGGCAGCAAGGCGCTACAGGCCGGGTTCAACGGGGCGATTTCCAGCGCGCTGACCCAAGGCATCGGGGTTGCGACGGGGCTGCAGAGCAAGTTCGATTTCGTCGGTGTGGCGGCGGCGGGGATCGGCGCGGGGATCAGCGGCGCGGTCGGCGGCAAATTCAGCGGACTTGGGCGGTTCGGCCAGAGCCTCGCCACCAACGCCGTCGGCGGCCTTGCCAACGCCGCCACGCGCAGCCTCGTCAACGGCACCGACTTCGGCGACAACATCCTCGCCGCATTGCCCGATATTATCGGCAATACCGTCGGTGGGTTCGTGGCGGATCGGGTTGCGGGGGGCGGGCGGCGTAATGGCGGAGGCTCTGGTGCCGGTAATACGCCACCTGCCACCATCGGGGATGTCAGCGCCGATGATCTGATTCCCCGTCGCCCGGTTGAAATTGCGGACACGTTACCGACGATCGCCAGCGAGGACGACATTGTCGTCACCGGCGTGCGGCACCGCGATTGGTCGCCAGCGCAGTGGGCGTCGTATTCCGCTAAACAGGCAGCGCGCGAAACCGGTGCAGCAGATAGTTCGATCGTCTTCAGCGGCAATCGTTACGGCACCGGCGGTTCGCAGCCTTGGTCGAGCTGGCTGCTAAACGGCGAGCTTGCGCCACGCGACCGGGTCGGCATCTTCCTGTCGGGACCCGGTGGCGACATCACGACCGTGGGAACGGACGGATTGTCGGCCGCGGGGCTTGCCCGGTTTTTGATTGACGAAAATCCTGCTTGGGGCTCTCAGCAACGCGCACTTGGCAATTTGTTCGCGTCGGTCGGCACGGAATTTCCGATCGCCGCATCAATCGCTGACCTTCTCTATGCCAATGCCAATGCCTTGTCGCAAAACGCCACCAGCTTAGTCGATGAGCCGTTCATCGCTGCCTTATCCGTGCCGGTAACCGCTGCCGCAACAATGGCATCCGAGCCAGTGAACATGGGTTACACGGGATATCAATATTATAAGGGTGAAATTAGCGCGCCGGAGGCTACACTCAACCTTATTCCTGGCATCCGAGGCCTTAGAACCTTTGCACGTGACGCTTCCTTGGTCCGCGGCACTAAGGCCGCAGAGAGTGAATTCGCACAAATTACCTTAAACGCAGCCAAAGGCCGTGCCTTTGAAGAAGCTGGTATCAAGGGCATTCTCAGCCATGTCGGGTTGGGCAAAAACACCACTGCGATAACCCGAAATGGCGTTACCACGATCCTTGACTCGGCGGGACGACCCGCTGGGCTTGTTGAATTCAAGGATGTCGCCAATCTTTCGAGTTCGCCGCAATTGAGGGCGCAATTGGCGGAGGCCTTGGCAACGAGGCAGCCCTATAATCTCGTCGTAAGTTCCGGAAATAAAAGCATTTCTAAACCGCTTTTGCGTCAGATCGAGCGTGTAAATCAGCAAGTGGGTGGCGGAGTCTACCGCTATGATCCGGCAACTGATATTTTGACACCTTTCGGAAAGTGAGCTCGACATGGCCAAGCCTACCATATTGATTTCAATCGACACCAATGCCGAAACAGAAGCGGTAGCCTTTGGTCAAGCATTCATCCAAAGCCTTTGCGACGAGGACAAGCGCCTCGTCCCGGAGTGGCTGTCAACGACGGAGAGCTATAAGGACCCATTTCTAGGAATCGATGACTTCCTCGCCAATTGGTGGGCCATTCCAGTCAAGACTACGGTGGATGGCCAGTCCAGACCGGATAGCTTTGATGGTCCTTTTTGGAAGCGCAAATCCTCCTTTGTCAGTCGTGGCATGGTCAATCACGGGATAACCGATTTATGGAATCACAGAAACTCTAGTGGGCTCTGGTTTGAATGTCGCTGGGCTAAGGATGTTGACTTCAACCATCTGTTCGATGCTTGGGTTCAGCTTTCGCGCCCGGCAATTGGGATGCTGCATGTGTTCACAGCACCTGAACTGCACTGGCAGGATTACGCGGCTGACACGTCATTCAGGGTCGGCTCCTTCGGTGGTCCCGCTAAGCCCGGCCTCCCCAACATCGGCTGGGCGATGGCCTATGGCGCAGGTTACGCGGCGGAGGTGGACACGGCGCGGATCAGGGCAGGAGGCTTCCTGGTTGACGAGATTGATGGCGTGACCATCGTTCGGGTCACCGAAAAGCTATCCGATGTGGTTGATGACTTCGATCACTTCTCGCGGCGGCGGGCCGAGTTGAAAACGCTGTTCCGGCCCGGCCTTTTTTGGATTACCCAAGAGCCAAGCGACAGGAAAATTATCTGATCTTACCGGGATCGCCTCGCATGGCCCTGGGCATGTGACTCTGCGCGATCGTCGCGGTGCGGCGTCTCGTTGGAGTGGTGGTGTAGCGAATGGGACAGTGGCTCGCAGGTTCTGAATTACGGTGACAGTTTACTAAATCCCTAAATATTCGATCTTTGTGCCAATGTTCCATTTTCCGAATGCCGATGATCGATAGGTCGCTTGACGATCCAGATCGATTATAGCGGCGACGGCAGCGGCTATGCGGGCGGAGGATATAATTACTTCTACAACGTGCCGACATCGTCGATCGCGGCTGACCTGCCCCCCGTTGGTTCCCTCGATCTGATGTAGAGTCTGCCCGCTGGAAGGAGCAGACGAATGAGGAAGAGCCGTTTCACCGAGGAACAGATCATCGGGATGATCAAGGAGCAGGAAGCCGG
>NZ_JBAZTL010000014.1:0-27852 GCF_041661885.1 Sphingomonas sp.
GATGCGTCCGATGACCCGGAAAGCCGCAGGAAAACGGCAATATCGGGGCCCCTGAGGCACCCAGTACGTCAAATCCCGCCACGCCTGCCGAAAATCGCTCACACCAGCGGGTAGATGGAGGTGCCCATCTTCATCGCCTCAATCCAACTCTTCGTCCGACGCATCGCAAAGTCATGAAATTACGACGGATAATTTCGAATCAGACTCTTAGACCATTAGCTGCCCGCCATTGACCGATAGCGTTGCGCCGGTGATGAAGCCCGCATCCTCGGCCGCGAGGAACAAGACGCAGCGTGCGATCTCCGCCGGCGTGGCGAGGCGCCCCACGGGGATTCGCGCGATAATCTTCTCCAGGACATCGGCAGGAACGGCGCGCACCATGTCAGTGTCGGTGTAGCCCGGCGCAACGGCATTGACGGTCACGCCGTGCCGCGCACCCTCCTGGGCAAGCGACTTGGTGAAGCCGATCATCCCGGCCTTCGCTGCGGCATAATTGGTCTGGCCATACTGACCGGCCTGGCCGTTGATCGAACTGATGTTGACGATTCGACCAAAGTGGCGCGCACACATGCCTGGGAACACGGCGCGCGCCATATTGAAGCAGCTTGTCAGGTTGATATCGATCACCTCAGTCCACTGGAATGGCGTCATTTTGGCCAGTGTCGCGTCGCGCGTTATACCCGCGTTGTTGACAAGGATATCGACCGCGCCAAATACGCGCTCGATTTCAGCGACGCCGTCCTGGCACGCGCCAAAGTCGGCGACCGACCAGCGGCGTACCTGAATGCCGGTGCGCGCTTCAAAGGCCGCAGCACGCTCGACGTCGCCGGAATAGGTCGCGATGACGCGCAAACCCGCAGCCTTCAACGACTCTGCGGTTGCGGCTCCGATGCCGCTGGTGCCGCCGGTAACAATCGCAACACGAGGTGAGGACTGGGTCATCGGCTCAGGCCTCGATCAGCACTTTGAGCGCCTTGGTCTCAGCCGCACGGCCGAACACATCATAGGCCTCACGAATGTCCGCCAGTGCGAAACGGTGGGTAATGAGCAGCGTGGGATCGAGCCGCTTTGCCATCACCGTGCGCAGCAGCATCGGCGTCGCCGCAGTATCGACCAGGCGCGTGGTGATCGCGATATTTTGCGACCACAATCGTTCAAGGTGCAAGTCGGCCTTGGCACCGTGGACTCCGATATTGGCAACGATGCCGCCAGGGGCCACGATCTCCGTGCACAGTTCGAACGTTGCCGGAACGCCAACCGCCTCTATCGCAGTGTCGACTCCACGTCCGTCAGTGATCGCGAAAATCTCTTTAGCGGCATTTCCATCGGCACTGTTTATCACGTGAGTCGCGCCGAAACGCTGTGCGACGGCGAGGCGATTGTCGTCGAGATCCACCATGATGATTTGGGCCGGTGAATAGAATTGCGCCGTCAACAGCGTCGCCAACCCGATCGGCCCCGCCCCGATGATCGCGACGCTGCCGCCCGGCGCAACCTTGCCATTGAGCACGCCGCATTCGAACCCAGTCGGCAAGATATCGCTAAGCATCACCAGCGCGTCCTCGTCGGCCCCCGCAGGGATGCGGTAAAGGCTGGTATCGGCGTGAGGGATTCGGACGAATTCGGCTTGCGTGCCGTCAATCGTGTTACCCAGAATCCAGCCACCGTCGGCGCAGTGCGAGTAAAGCCCGCGTCGGCACGGTTCGCAGCGCCCGCATGAGGTGATGCACGACACCAGCACATGATCGCCCGGTGCAAAGCTCGATACTGCGGCACCGACTTCCTCGACCACGCCAACGCCTTCATGGCCAAGAACGCGGCCTGGCAGGCAAGTCGGAACATCGCCCTTGAGGATATGCAAATCGGTTCCGCAAATCGTCGTGCGGGTGATCCGCACGATCGCGTCGGTCATTGCTGCTATCTCTGGTTTTGCACGCTCTTCGAGCGCGATTTTTCCCGGACCGCCGTAAACGAGCGCTTTCATGAAAAGGCCTTTCCGCATCCGTTCAATGTCGGCGATCAAGCATACCGCGCGCTTGGCCGGCCATTGGGAAAAGTACGGACGCGTCTTCGATCGCAGACCCTACGGACTTTCACAGATATGGCCGTACCGTCTGTCGGCGTATCGTTTTGCGACTCGATCATGGAGGCAAGGATGACCGACCAGACCAGCAGCACGCCGCGACCGACATACGATCTGGTGCTTCCGTCTGCCATCGCCTTTGAATGGCTGCGGCTGTGCCAAACGCCACTGATGCTTTGCACAGCCTGGTGGAATGCCGCGCTGCAGATCCCGTGGCCGTCGCGTAGTCACGCACACATCAGCGTAGATCCGCACGCACAGTTAATCGTGCCCGAGCCGATCGAGAAGGACGGTGAGCACGCGCTCGTCGCCTGAAACGTTCCCCGCGCAGGGGAAAAGCGCGGGGTCCGCCACACCCGCAAACGCGCGACCGAGCCCTTTGCTCGATGCGCCGGGAGATCGATCGGCTGTTCGACGACGCTCGATCACGCGTCGGAGTTGGCGATCAGCGGCGCAATGAAACCTTCGAGCTAGGCTCAGGACTCATTGATTGATCCAGAAGATGACGGTTGCGGCGATGCAGATGGCGGACATGAAGGTATGGGCGCATCGGTCGTAGCGTGTGTGGATACGGCGCCAGTCCTTGAGTTTGCCGAACATGTTCTCGATCCGATGACGCTGGCGGTAGAGCATGGTGTCGTGAGGGATCGGGACTTTGCGGTTGACCTTTGAGGGGATGCAGGCGGCGATGCCACGCGCGTCCAAGGCGGCGCGGAACCAGTCGGCATCGTAACCTCGGTCGGCGAGCAGCGCCTTGGCGCGTGGCAGGGCATCGATCCTCAGCGCCGCGCCCTTGTCGTCACTCATCTGGCCTTCGCTGAGCAGCATGACCAAGTGGCCGCTCCTTGCCATCGCAGACGGCATGGAGCTTGGAGTTCAGGCCGCCTTTGGTGCGTCCGATACATCGGGATACAGCCCCTCTTTGAGCAGGCTGGCGGCGGTGCGGTGCGCCTTGAGGTGGGTTGCGTCGATCATCAGTTGATCCGGCTTGCCGCCCTTCGCAGCCAAGGCCGCGAAGATCTTGTTGAACACGCCCATGCGGCTCCAGCGGATGAACCGGTTGTAGATCGTCTTGGCCGGGCCATACTCGGCTGGGGCATCACGCCAGCGCAGACCACCCTGGATCACGAAGATAATACCGCTGATAATCCGCCGATCATCAACCCGGGGCACACCGTGTGACAATGGAAAATACGGCTCGATCCGGCGCATCTGCGCCTCCGACAACCAGATCAGATCGCTCATGCCAACGCCTCCTATACGCGGCATTGAATCAACTGATCGCACGCTCCGCAAGCAATTTAATAGGTCCTGAGCCTAGATTGATCGAAAAATGCTCTAGCAACCTCGCGAGCGAGGCAATCGTGATAACGCCTTCGTCGCACCGCAATCCGCCCAGTCAGCGGCCCGCACGGTTTGCTTGTGCGAGGATGCCGACGCCATCGGTGCCGCTCCAGTCGATTGCCCGGGTTACGCGGCGCACTTCGCGCCCCTTTGCGTCCAGCACGACCGAATACGGCATACCGAGCGCGCCATAGCCTTCGACTTCGTGGAGCGATGCGAAAGCGAGCTGTAAATGCGGATAGGCTTTGCCAAAAGCGGCCCGCCCAAGTGCCGGATCTTCATCGACCGACGCCGCAATCACCGTCAGCCGACCGCGATTGCTCGCGGCAAGGCGCTCGAGACTCGCCAGTTCGGTCCGGCAGGGGATGCACCAACTCGCCCAGAAATTAACGATCGCCGGATGCCCGCGCAACGCCCCAAGCTTGATCGGACCACCGCCATCAAGGCCCAGTGCCGGAAATTGCCCGCTTGCCGCCGTCGCCGCAGCAGCGGCGATGGCGAACATCGCCACCGCCGCCGCACGCCATAGGACCGAATGTCGCACTGGCGTGTCGTCGCTCACTGCGCCTTGTCTACCAGTTTCGGCCAGTTTTGCTCGGCACGGGCGATCGTACCGGCCGTATCCTTGTCGAAGATGGCCCCTACCTTCGGGTTATAATTGACATAGAGCTTCCCATCCACGACCCGCCCCGTTTCGGGATCGGCATCGACCTTTTCGCCATAGGAGGTTCCGACCGCGCAGAAGCCGCCGAACTGGGGCACGTATTTCGCGGGATTGGCGAGGAAGGTTTTACGGTGCGCTTCGTTGGCGAACAGGTAGCGTGCGCCGTTGAACGTCGTCGAAATCGCCTCCGCTCCCTTTGTTGGCTTGCCCGTCTCGAAATACGCGACCGGATCGAAACCGCGCAGCGCCAGCCCAGCCTGATCGACATTGACCGAACCCGTCGAACCCGGAACCACAGCCTGCGTGGCCGTTGGAATCAGGGCCGCCGCGGGCGCACCCAGGATCAGCAAGGCAGCGGCGAGCCGCCGGTGGTCGATGCGCAACATTCAAATATCTCCCAGTAGCAATGCCCCTGTACGGGCAGATGACGTTCGTTGAATGTAACCATTTGGTTACGGATCGCTTGCAAAAATACCGCGGTGAATGCGCGCCGTACGGCGGATGCCGGAAAAACGGAACGGGACGCAAATGACGAGTGAAGCTGTAACCGAAGGCACATGCCGCGCGGATTAGGTTGAGCCGCAGCGAAATGGCGCTCAACGCGAAAAGGAATGTCCACAATGTCACCCCGTCTCCTGACTGTGCTGCTCGCCCCGATGGCGCTGGCCGCGTGTAACCAGGCGGCGAACGCGCCAGTCGCCCCTGCCCGCCCGACCCAACCCATCGTTGGTGCCTCCGCTGAGCATCCGGTGGTGGTTGAACTGTTCCAGAGCCAGGGCTGTTCGTCTTGTCCCCCGGCCAACGCCAACGTCAACGCATTGGCTGACCGGCCGGACGTGCTCGCGCTTTCCTTCGCCGTAACCTATTGGGATCAGCTCGGCTGGCAGGACACTTTCGGTTCGCCGCGCTGGACGGCGCGCCAGTGGGAATATGCCCGTGCTGCCGGACGCGGACAGGTCGCGACGCCGCAAGTCATCGTCAACGGTGGCCCGACCATCGTCGGGAGCAACCCGGCGCAGCTCGACGCGCTGCTTGCCAAGCAGGGGCCGGCGCGGGGCGGCCCGGATATTAGCGAGGATGCCGGGCGCATCCGTCTCGCCGCTGCAACCGCATCGGCTCCGGCGGCCGTGTGGCTGGTGCGCTATGATCCCCGGTCGCAGGACGTTCCCATTCAGGCGGGTGAAAACGGGGGCCGCACCCTGCCCCACCGCGACATTGTTCGCGAACTCGTGCGGCTTGGCGACTGGAATGGGTCGGCGATCGACTATTCGCTGCCAGCGGCCGGTGGGGCTGGGCTGAACAGCGCCGTGCTCGTGCAGCAGGGTGAAGGCGGCCCGATCATCGCGGCGCGAAAACTCGGCGCATAGCCGGGTTGGGGGTGCCGGTCGCGCCTCCGTGCGCTGCGGCGCGCGGGGAAGCCCCGATATTGCAGGAATTGCCCTCCTCCCCAGGTCTGCCGGGCGGAATATACAGGGTGGCGAGGCCAATGTGCCGAGCCATCCTGATCGACGATAGCGACGAACTCCCCGATCTGTTCTCGGAGGCTGTCTTTCTACCAGATGGGTGGGGGCAGACACGGACGTCGCGCGTGTACCCTCCATCCCTGTCCCGATCGGGGCGCATCGCCACCACCAGCAGCGATTACGACCAGTCCCCTATTCGCGAAGTCGAGCGGCTGAAGAAATAGGGATCGGGAGCGCAAGTCGCGCAGTTGGCGCACCCTTCGTACACGCGAGCGATGGCACCCATACCACAGTATCGTCGCGATTTTTTCGCCGATACACGCAAAAAAACCGACCGCCCCGGTCTTCGGTAAACCGCGCCCTCTATAATTTCCATAACGACGTCCACGCCGATCTTCCCGGTCGCATCCACCAACGCGCCAATAACGCGGGATTGATAGATTATGAAAAACGATTCGACTGTTCCTGAACCAAGCCTCTCTCGTCTTCACCGCGCACGCATTCACGCCGGACGCGTCGTCGCAAACGGCGGGCTCAACAGCATCGACACCATGACCAGCGACCTGTGCGGCCCCCCGGCATGGAAAGTGGGCACGGGCGAACCCGCGATTACTGTGAATTTCTCCGGTCGCGCCGTTCCGGCTTCGGCACGGCTCGACCCAAAAAAACCTGCCGGGGTAACCCCGGCCAGCAACCCGGGCCTTTGGCCGCCAGCCTACCCCAACCGGCGGTCACGACATTATGGTCCGGAGGTTGCGCATCATGCTTAAATCCATGAAAATTCCGCGAAAACTCGGACTATCCTTTGTCGCGATCTGCGCCTCGGCGGCGATCGTGATGATCGTGTTTTTCCTGAACATCAGCATGATTGGATCGACCACGGCGGGAAACAACCTCGCCCAGTCGATCCATTCCAAAACGATCGCGCTCGAAACCGCGATCCTTCGGCAGAACAGTCAGTTTCGTGGGTTCCTCGTGACGGGTGATACCAGCTACCTCAAATCCTATAATGAGGGACGCGACGAATATGACAAGACCTCGGTCGAGCTTGAAAAGCTGATCGAGGACCCCGCGCAACGTGCGTTGGTGGTAAAATCGCGCGAGGAAACGCTCGCCTGGCGCAAGACGTGGGGCGATCCGCTGATCGCGCGGGTCAAGGCGGGGCAGCGCTCGGAGGCCGAAGACGCGGTTCGCCGTGCCGGCAAAGCCGTGCTGGTCAGCGCCGCCGTCTTGCCGCTGCGCGATATCCGCGATGCTGCGATTGAGCTCACCGAGCACAATTCGGCCCGTCAGGAGGGCGCGATCTCGTCGGCGCGTACCACGTTGATTATTGGCGCCATTGCCTTGATCGGGATCGCGGCTACCCTCGCAATGCTGCTTAGCCGCGCGATCGCGCGGCCCGTAAGCATGATTACCGAAACGATGGCCGATCTCGCCGCAGGGCGGACCGACATTACCATTCCCGACGTGGAGCGTGGTGACGAGCTTGGCGATATGGCGCGTGCCGTGCTCGTGTTCCGCGATGCGGCGATCGCCAAGCAAGCCGCCGAGCGCGAGGCTGCCAGCGCCGAGGCCGCGCAACGGATGGTGGTCGAGACCGTATCGGCGCATTTGTCCGAACTTGCCAACGGCAATCTCACCGCCACGATCGACGCCGATTTTCCGGCCAGCTACGGCGTGGTGAAAAGCAATTTCAACAATGCGATCACCGGGCTGCGAATACTGATTTCCTCGGTCACCGAAACCACGGAAACGATCCGCACCGGCTCCGATGAGATTGCCCAGGCGTCGCAGGACCTGGCACGCCGGACCGAAGCCAATGCCGCGAGCCTTGAGGAGACTTCGGCGGCGGTTAACCAGATGGACGAGCGGTTGAAGGCCACCGCCCAGGCCGCCACCCAAACGGTCGAGCGTGCCAATGGCGCCATCGGCACCGTTACGAACGGTCGTGGGGTCGCCGACGAGGCGGTCCGCGCGATGAGCCGGGTCTCCGAAAGCGCCAAGGGTATCGATTCGGTCATCGAGGGTCTCGACAAGATCGCCTTCCAGACTCGTGTGCTGGCGATGAACGCCGCTGTGGAAGCCGGGCGTGCGGGCGAAGCAGGGCGCGGCTTCGCGGTGGTCGCCGATCTCGTGTCGGCGCTGGCCATGCGCGCCGAGGAGGAAGCGGGGCGCGCGCGCGACCAGCTAACCGCGACCCAATCCGACATCGGCGCTGCGGTTGACATGGTCCAGAAGGTCGATTCCGCGCTTGCCGATATTTCGGGCGATGTCGGGGAAGTCCATGCGTTGCTTGGCCGCATCGCCGATGACAATAATGCCCAATCATCGACCATTGGCGAAGTCAGCAATGCTATCGCCACGATGGACCGCGCCACCCAGCAAAACGCCGCGATGGTGGAGGAAACCTCGGCTGCCGCGCGCAATCTCGCCAACGAAATTACCGGTCTCGCCGAGCAGGCCGGGCAGTTCAACGTGGGCGGACCAGGCGTTCGCAAAAGCCGCGCACGGGTGGACGATCGCTTCACTGGCCCAACCCGAGACCTGCCCGCCGCAGCCGTTGCCGCGTTGATACGGCCGGCCGGCCCGGCGGAATGGAGTTCGTTTTAATCCACGACGCTGGTCCATCCCGGGCGCGCTGCCCTGGGATGGACGCGCATCAGGAGCGCGTGGTGGGGAATAAAAAATGAACATGATGACGCCGGTTGGTGGCAATTCGGAGTTGCAGCGTCAGTCACGCCGGGCACGCCTGCTTGGCTCCCCCTTTGTTGCCGATGTGCTTGCCGCGGCGGATCGCCGGCTTGGATCAGGCCCACGAACCGCCGCGTTGATCGGCGGATGGGTTGGTGATCCGGCGGGGGCCGCGCTCGGGCTCCGGCTCAATTCGGCGATCCACGCGCTTGCCAGGCGGGGCACTCCGCCTGTGCTGAAGGCGCTTTTCGAGCATGGCCACGACGATTTCGATGCGGCGCTTGCCGTTACGTTGGCAACCGAAGACCGGTTCATCGCCAATTGGATGCAGAGCCCCACGCAAACCAACGAAGTCGGTCGTGCGGCGGCGTTGGCGGCGGCGCTGATGGTGGTACATCACGCCACCAATATGCCGGTCGCGTTGCTGGAGGTCGGTGCGAGTTGCGGGCTAAACCTCAATCTGGAGCGCTATAGCTATAATCTTGGCGGCATGGTTGTCGGCGCGCCGGAGTCGCCGGTCCGCATCGCGCCGAGGTGGAGTGGCGGCACTCCGCCCCTGGAAACGCTCGAAATCGTTTCCGCGCGCGGGGTCGATCTCAATCCGCTGGACCCCCGCGATGAAAGCACGCGTGAACGGCTGATGGCCTATGTGTGGCCAGACCAGCCACAGCGTGTCAGACGCCTCGAACAGGCTCTGGACATTGCGCGTCGCGTCGTTCCCGATGTGGATCGCGCCGATGCGCGGACCTGGCTCGCGGAACGGCTCGCCGAGCCTCAAGCGACCGGCGTCTGTCGCGTGATCGTCCATTCGATGGTGTTGCAATATTTCGACCGCGCTGCCCGGCGGGAATTTATCACCACGTTTCGCGAGGCGGGACATCGCGCGAGCGCCAAGCGCCCGCTCGCCAGGGTTGCCTTCGAATGGAACCGCACGCGCAGTGAGGTGCGCCTGACGCTGACCATGTGGCCCGGAGGTTCGACGCGTATCCTGGCGGTGTGCCATCCTTATGGCGACTGGATCGACTGGCGGGCCTAAAATCCCGCCTGCTGCGGTCCTCTCAAATCCCGTGTGCCGCCCGGTATGCCCGCCACTTGGCGACATTCGCGTTATGCTGTTCCAGCGTGTCGGCAAAAACATGCCCGCCCGATCCATCCGCCACGAAATACAACGCGTTGGAGGGGGCCGGGTTCAGCACCGCATCGATCGAGGCACGGCCCGGATTGCAGATCGGCCCGGCGGGCAGGCCCACCATCGCATAAGTATTGTAGGCGTTCACCGCATGAACCTCGGACAGCAAAATCCGCCGCCCGAGCGGCCGCCCCTTGGTAATCGGGTAAATGATCGTCGGGTCGGCCTGCAACATCATCCCGCGCTTCAGCCGGTTGGAATAGACCGCGGCCACCATCGCGCGCTCGCTCGGCTTGCCGGTTTCCTTTTCCACGATCGAGGCGAGAATCAGCGCCTCTTCCGGGGTGGTTACCGCCAGCCCCGGCTTGCGCTGCGCCCACGCATTGGCGAGGTAGCGCCGCATCACGCTCTGCATCCGCTTGACGATGAAGGCACGACTGTCGCCGCGCTGGAAGGCATAGCTGTCGGGCAGGACGCTGCCTTCCTCGGGCACCGCAACCGTGCCAGTCAGCCCCGGCGTCTTGTCGAGCGCATCCTTGACCAGCACCGACGGCCACCCTTCGGGGATCGTCACGAAACGCTGGATCGTCTTGGTGCCTTGCAACACCTTGAGGATATCGGCCTGGCTCAAATGCGCCGGGATACGATACTCCCCCGCCTTGATCGGTGCATCGGCGCCGAACACCTTGGCGAACATCCGGAACCGCGAAGCCGACGCAATCGCCCCGGCTTTTTCGAGCTGCACCGAAGCGGTTGCCAGGCTGCTGCCCGGCGCGATCTGCACCGTGATCGGGTGAGCGAGCGGCCCGCGCCCGCCCCACAGTTGCGCAACACCGAACAGCGCGCCAATCGCGGCAAGCCCGAGCAGCAGACCAAGGCAACCGAGTTTGCGCATTATCGCGTCCTTGCTTCCCCGGCGTAGGCCGGGGCCCAGTCATACCGACCCAGACAGGTGGGCGCACCGCCCGCCCTCGACGCCCTACCCCTGGGCCCCGGCCTGCGCCGGGGAAGTGCAGGAAGAGCGCGGCGCAAGCTCAAATCGCCCGCATAACCAAGCTCGCATTCGTCCCGCCAAAGCCGAACGAATTGTTGAGCACCGCCTTGACCGAGCGCTTCTTGGCGACATGCGGCACCAGATCGACGCCCGCGCAATTGTCGCTTGGCGTGTCGAGGTTGAGCGTCGGCGGCACGATTTGGTCGCGCAGCGCTAGGATGCAGAAGATGCTCTCGACCGCGCCCGCGCCACCAAGCAAATGCCCGATCGCCGACTTGGTCGAGCTCATCGACAGCGTGTCGATATTGCTGCCGAACAGGCGGCGCACCGCGTTCAGCTCCAGCTCGTCGCCCAGCGGGGTCGAGGTGCCGTGCGCGTTGATGTAATCGATGTCGGACAAAGCAAGGCCCGACTTCTTCATCGCCATTTGCATCGAGCGGAACGCCCCCGAGCCTTCCGGGTGCGGCGCGGTGACGTGATAGGCATCGCCCGACAGGCCATAGCCGATCACTTCGGCATAGATCTTCGCGCCGCGCGCCTTGGCGTGCTCATATTCCTCAAGGCAGACGACGCCCGCGCCCTCACCCATCACGAAGCCGTCGCGGTCCTTGTCATACGGGCGACTGCCGCGTTCGGGCGTGGCGTTGAAATTGGTCGACAGCGCGCGCGCCTGTGCGAAGCCAGCGATGCCGAGCGGGCAAATCGCCCCTTCCGAACCACCCGCCAACATCACGTCGGCATCGTCCATCGCAATCATCCGCGCGGCGTCGCCAATCGAGTGCGCACCGGTCGAACATGCGGTCACGACGGCGTGGTTGGGGCCCATCAGGCCGTATTTGATCTGCACCTGTCCGGTGATGAGGTTAATCAGGCGACCATGCACGAAATGCGGCGACACGCGGCGCGGCCCCCGTTCGTGCAGTACGATCGATTCGCTGGCGATGCCCGGCAAACCGCCAATGCCCGACCCGATCGAGCAGCCCGCGCGGAACTTCTGTTCCTCGGTCATGTCGAGCAGGCCGGCATCTTCCAGCGCCTGACCGGCGGCATCGATGCCGTAGATGATGAACGGATCGACCTGGCGCTGCACTTTGTGGTCGACGCGCTTGCCGGGGTCGAAGCCATAAGGGTGGCCGGCGGGTTTTACCTCGCACGCGATCGTACAGGCATAATCGGTCGCGTCGAAACGCGTGATCGTGCCCGCGCCCGATTTCGACGCCAGAATATTCGCCCAGGCGGTTTCGACATCGGCGCCCAAAGGCGTCACCAGCCCCAGTCCGGTTACGACAACACGGCGCATGGCCATCTCCGTTTATTCAAATGCTCGTAAATGGGAAACGGCCCCACGCCCCCGGTCAGTGCCCTGGGACGGGGAGCCGTTCCTGTGTTCAGCCGTGCGGCCGCGCCAGAGGCGTGGCGCTCAGGCTTTGTGCTCGTCGATGAAGGTGATCGCGTCCTTGACGGTCGTGATCTTCTCGGCGGCATCGTCGGGGATTTCGACTTCGAATTCCTCTTCGAACGCCATCACCAGTTCGACGATGTCGAGGCTGTCTGCGCCCAGATCGTCGATGAAGCTCGCGTCTTCGGTCACCTTGTCGGCTTCGACGCCGAGGTGCTCGACGACGATTTTCTTAACGCGGTCTGCGATCTCGCTCATTGTATCTTCCCTCTATCGGTGGGGGGTTTGGGTGTTTCCTGAACGCACGTAGAACGCACATCCGGGCGGCGCAAGAGGGGGGTGTGGACGACAAGGCTATTTGCCCGCACACGCCATTTCGGCGCGCCGCTCGCCGATACCCGAATTGCAGTTGGCGGGTAAGGCAATCAGATCATCGCCATACCGCCGTTGACGTGCAAGGTCTGCCCGGTGACATAACCGGCCTCGCGGCTCGCCAGATAGACAACAGCGGCGCCGATGTCTGCGCCCTCGCCCATCTTGCCCATCGGAATCCGTGCGTTGAGCGCCTCTTTTTGTGCGTCGGGCAGAATCTCGGTCATCGGCGACGCTATGAAGCCCGGCGCGACGCAATTGACGGTGATGCCACGGCTGGCAAGCTCCTGCGCCAGCGCCTTGGACATTGCGGTGAGCGCGCCCTTGGATGCGGCGTAATTGGCCTGGCCGGGGTTGCCAGTGGTGCCGACGACCGAGGTGATCGAGACGATTCGCCCGAATCGCGCCTTCATCATCGGTCGCGCCGCTGCGCGCGCCAGCCGGAACGCCGCCTCCAGATTGACGCGGATCACTTGATCCCATTCCTCATCCTTCATCCGCATAACGAGATTGTCGCGCGTGATGCCGCCATTGTTGACGAGGATATCGAGCTTGCCGCCCAGCGCCTCGACCGCCGCGGGGACCAGCGCATCGACTGCGGCACCATCGGACAAATCGCACGGCAGGGCGAGGTGCTCGCCCGCCAGACTATCCCGGAACGCCTCCAATTTGGCGACATTGGACCCGGACACCACCAGTCGCGCGCCCTGCGCCGCCAGCGCCCGCGCAATCGCGGACCCGATCCCCCCTGAAGCGCCGGTCACCAGCGCGGTCATGCCTGTAAGGTCGAACATTATTTTCTCCACTAGATTTGGTTCACGCGGAGGCGCGGAGACGCGGAGGGGCGGTGATCGTTGACGATCCGTCGTACCCCTTCCTTCAGCGTTGCGCCGCCGAAATTGATCAGCAGCCCAACGGGCTGCCGAGTAAGGCGCAAGTAGGTCAAAAGTTGCTTCGCGTGCGCAGTACTCAGCCGTTCAACCGATTTTATCTCGACCAGCAGGCGTTGATCGACGAGCAGGTCTATTCTAAACGCCGCTGCGAAGCGAAGCCCTTCAAACTCGATATCGACCGGGCGTTGCCGCACAACCTCATAACCAAGCCCCGACAGCTTTCCTGCAAGGACCGTTTCATAGACGCTCTCAAGCAACCCCGGCCCGAGATCGCGATGCACGCGCAACGCTATGTCGAGTACGTCTCCGCTGATCTCGTCGATATCTTTCACTTCTTCTCCGCGCCTCCGCGCCTCCGCGCGAACAAAACTTTCCGCTACAGCGCCTTCGCCAAAGCCTCGACCTCCGCCATCGTCACCACGCTGGCAGCATCCACGTCCGCCGCGATGCGTTTGACCATCGGGGTCAGCACCTTGCCGCCGAATTCGACGAAGCGCTCTACTCCCGTCTCTGCCATCGCCAGCACCGATTCGCGCCAGCGCACCATGCCGGTTACCTGTTCGACCAGCAGGCGGCGGATCGTGTCGGCATCGCCCACCGGCGCGGCCGTTACATTGGCGAACACCGGCACCAGCGGCGCATCGATCCGCGCCTCGGCCAGCGCCTTTTCCATCGCATCGGCGGCGGGCTGCATCAGCGGGCAGTGGAACGGCGCCGAAACCGGCAACAACACCGCGCGCTTCGCCCCCATTTCCTTGGCCAGCGCCACCGCGCGCTCGATCGCGCCGCGATGGCCCGAAATCACCACTTGCGACGGATCATTATCATTGGCGACCGTACACACTTCCCCCTCGGCTGCCGCCGCAGCGATCGCGCGCGCCTTGTCGACATCGGCGCCGAGCAGCGCCGCCATCGCGCCCACGCCCACGGGCACCGCCGCCTGCATCGCCAGCCCGCGATGCTTCAGCAGCAACGCCGTCGTCGCCAGGTCGATCGCGCCGCCTGCGCACAAGGCGGTATATTCGCCCAGCGAATGCCCCGCGACATAATCGGCCTTGTCGGCGAGGCGAATGCCGCCCTCTTTCTCCAGCACGCGCAGCGTCGCAATGGCATTGGCCATGATCGCGGGCTGCGCATTCTCGGTCAGTTGCAACTGATCCTCGGGCCCCTCGCTCATCAGCCGGAACAGATGCTGCCCCAGCGCCTCGTCAACTTCCTGAAACACCGCCCGCGCGACCGGGCTCGCCTCGGCCAGCGCCTTGCCCATGCCGACCGACTGACTGCCCTGCCCTGGAAAGATAAACGCCCGCATCGTGATACTCCTTTGGCCGCGCGGTTAGGCGCTGCGCCGAACCTGCGTCAAGCAGCGCAGGCGCGCGATACGGGAAACCGCCTTGCCTTTCACGGCGATTTCGCTATGGCACGGCGATCGGGGTGGGAAGCACACGCTTTTCCGCCCTGATTGGCATTTGAGACGCCAAAGACTTTACGACGATAGCCGGAGGGGCGTTTCGCATGGTGCGGGCGTCAGCGATCGGCCAAGAAGAGAGACGAGACACATGGCTCTATACGAGCACGTGTTCCTTGCGCGCCAGGATCTGGCACAGGCGCAAGTGGACGCTCTGGCGGAAATCGCCACCAAGATCGTGAACGATAATGAAGGCCGGGTCGTCAAGACCGAGAATTGGGGCCTGCGCAGCCTCGCCTACAAGATCGCCAAGAACCGCAAGGCGCACTATGTCATGCTCGAAATCGATGCCCCGGGCAGCGTGATCGTCGAGCTGGAGCGTCAGGTTCAGATCAACGAAGACATCATTCGCTACATGACCGTCAAGATCGACGCGTCCGAAGAGGGCCCGAGCGTGATGATGCGCAAGTCCGATCGTGACCGTGAGCGTCGCAGCGATCGTGAAGGCGGCCGCGAAGGCCGTGGCGATCGTCCCGACCGCGGCGACCGCGAGGATCGCCCCCGCCGCAGCTTTGACGGCGAATAAGGAGCTATAAATATGGCACGCCCATTTTTCCGCCGCCGCAAGAGCTGCCCCTTCTCCGCGAAGGACGCCCCCCGGATCGACTATAAGGACGTTCGTCTGCTGCAGGGTTTCGTGTCCGAGCGTGGCAAGATCGTCCCGTCGCGCATCACTTCGGTGAGCGCCAAGAAGCAGCGCGAGCTCGCCCAGGCGATCAAGCGTTCGCGCCATCTGGGCCTGCTGCCCTACATCGTTAAGTAAGGGGCCCAACAGATGGACATCATCCTGCTGGAACGCGTCGAAAAGCTCGGCAACATCGGCGACGTCGTCAAGGTCAAGGACGGCTTTGCCCGTAACTACCTGCTGCCGAACAAGAAGGCGCTCCGTTCCAACGAAGCCAACCGCAAGGTTTTCGAAAAGAACCGCGAAAAGATCGTGGCCGACAACGCCGCAAAGCGTGCCGAGGCCGAGGTCGAAGCCAAGACGATCGACGGCATCACGCTGACGCTGATCCGCCAGTCGTCGAACACCGGCCAGCTTTACGGTTCGGTCGCGGTGCGCGATCTGATCGAAGCGCTCGAAACCGAAGGCCACAAGGTTTCCAAGTCGGCGATCGTGCTCAACAAGCCGATCAAGGCGATTGGCCTCTATGAGGTCAAGGTTTCGCTGCACCCGGAAGTTTCGGTGACGATCAAGGTCAACATTGCACGCTCGCCCGAAGAGGCAGAGATGCAGGCCAAGGGCGTCAACGTCATGGAAGCCATGTTCGAAAAGGACGAGGCTGGTTTCGTCGAAGCATACGATCCCAATGCCGAGCCCGGCGCAACGGCGGAAGTCGGCGCGGACGATGCCGAGGCACCTGCCGCAGCCTGAGCCCTTCGCTCACGCACACAGAAAAAGGGCCGTCCGGAGTGATCCGGGCGGCCCTTTTCTTATGGGCTTAATCCTCCCCGGCACGGGGAGGGGGACCATTTCGCCCCTTTCGGCGAAATGGTGGAGGGGGCTCTCCGCAAGCGCGCCACCTGCGGCACGCCCCCTCCACCGTTCGCTGAATGCTCACGGTTCCCCTCCCCGTTCCGGGGAGGATTACCTACCCCGTGATCGCACGCGCGCCAATCAGTGCAGCAAAGGGGATAAGTGCAAGGAAAACGGGAAGAACCTTGTTCATGGAACGAATCGCTTTGGGGTGATCTGGCGATCCACCGCCAATCAGGCCGGGAGGGTGCCGGGCCGCACATAGGCGAACATGTGCGTAACGAAATCGGCCTTGCCCAGCGCGACACCCTGCGCCCGCAGGATCGCGTAGGCGGTCATCAGGTGGAAGTAGAATTGCGGCAGTGCCCAGTCGCGGGCGTATTGCTCGGCCGAAAAGTCGAACACTATGCCCTGTGGCAGGACATGGGCGATCGGCGTTGCCGGATCGATGACCAGTGCATCTGCCGCGGCTTTTTCCACGAGCGCCCGTGTTTCGGCGATGCGCGTCTGCGCCTCGGCAATCGTGCCGGGATGTTCGCCCGCATTGCGCCCTTCGTTGCGCAGTGTCGCCAGCGACCCCGGGAATGCCTCCCCCCGCAACCGATACACACCCTCCTGCGCCTGCACGCAGGCGAAGCGCACTTGCGTGGACAGCGGGAACATGTCCGGTGCCAGCCGCGCCGACAGCATTGCATCAGCCCCACCCGGCGTTTGCGCCTCTGCCTTGCTCAGCCACTGCGACAGCGCGTTCAACATCTGGACGTAGGTTGGAAACAACATATCGGGCAGCGTCATAACCATCTCTCCAGCATCCGCAGGCTTTCTCGCTGCCACAGCCCTGTACGCCCGATCAGAAGGTCGCGCCACCGCAGCCGACCCTGCATTCCCCAACCCCACGCTATTTCCGCCCGAACAGCTTTTCGATGTCGCCATGCGCCAGCTTCACCCAGGTCGGTCGGCCATGATTGCATTGGCCCGAATGCGGCGTGACCTCCATTTCGCGCAGCAGCGCGTTCATCTCCGCGACCGACAGCACGCGCCCAGCGCGGACCGAGCCGTGGCACGCCATCGTCGCGGCGACATGGTCGAGCCGCTCGCGCAAGCTCAGCGCCTCGTCGAACGCGGCGAGTTCATCGGCGAGATCGGTAACAAGGCCCGTCACATCGCCCTGCCCCAGCAATGCGGGCACGCCGCGCACCAGCATCGCGCGCGGGCCGAAGCGGTCGAGATCGAGCCCGAATTCGCTCAGTTCCGCCGCGCGCGCCTCAAGCCGGTCGCACGCGCTTTCATCGAGTTCGATCACTTCGGGCAGCAGCAACGCCTGGCTCGCAACGCCACCGCTTGCCATAGCCTTGCGCATCCGCTCCAGCACGAGCCGTTCATGCGCGGCGTGCTGGTCGACCAGGATCAGCCCGTCGCGGCTTTCGGCGACGATATAGGTCTTGGCCACCTGCCCGCGCGCGACGCCGAGTGGGTAGTCCGAGGTTTCGGGTGGCGGTGCATAAGCGGGCTCGGCGCGGGCTTGCGGGGGTGGGGTGAAGCTTGGGCGGCGGTCGTTGAGGGTGTAGGCCGGGCGCGGTGCTTCCCACTGCCCCTCTCCCCTACCCTCTCCCCACAAGTGGGGAGAGGGAGTAGGCGCGATCGGCTCGCTTTGCCACGCCGCCATCGCCGTCTCGGGCGCACGCTGGCTGCGGTGGCCGGCTTCATCCAGCGCGCGGCGCAGGCCGCTGACGATCAGCCCGCGCACCAAGGCCGGGTCCCGGAAGCGAACCTCGGTCTTGGCCGGATGCACGTTCACGTCGACCGCGTCGGGTGGCACGTCGAGGAACAGCGCCACCACGGCATGGCGGTCGCGCGGCATCATTTCGGCATAGGCACCGCGAATCGCGCCGATCAGCAAGCGGTCCTTCACGGGGCGACCATTGACGAACAGATATTGGTGGTCGGCAATGCCACGGTTGAAGGTGGGCAGGCCGGCGATGCCGCCAAGCCCAATCCCCTCCCGCACGAAATCAATGCCAACGCCATTTTCGACAAGCCCGCGATCGGTCAGCGCCGCAACCCGGTCGGGCAAACTCTCGCCCGCGCTTACCCCGAACGCGCGCCGCCCGTCATGCTCGACCGAGAAGCCGATGTCGGGTCGCGCCATTGCGAGGCGCTTGACCACGTCGATGCACGCCGCAAATTCGCTGCGCGCCGAACGCAGGAACTTGCGCCGCGCGGGCACGCGCTCGAACAGCGCTTCGACGCGGACGCGAGTCCCCGGCGGGATCGCGGCGGGCCCTTCCGACACCAGCACGCCATTATCGACCACGCGCGCCCAACCCTCGGCCCCGCGCGGCCGGCTTTCCAGCGTCAACCGCGCGACACTCGCAATCGAGGGCAACGCCTCGCCGCGAAACCCCAGCGTACTAACCGCTTCGATCGCCTCATCGGGCAACTTGGAGGTGGCGTGCCGTTCCAGCGCCAGCGCCATGTCGGGCGGCGTCATGCCGCATCCGTCATCGGTCACTTCGACCAGATCGGTGCCCCCGCCGCCCAGACGCACGGCGATGCGCGTGGCCCCGGCGTCGATCGCATTCTCGACCAGTTCCTTCAACGCGCTGGCGGGGCGTTCCACCACTTCACCGGCAGCAATGCGATTGACGAGATGTTCTGGCAGGCGGCGTATTGACATGGCCTAGGCTCTAGCCCAATCGACGACATCCCGCGACCCGCATTCAACCGAGCATCAGAGCGTGGAGACACCGCTCTGAACGCCCCGGTTGCAAGCGCAAGCGCGACCCTTTGTGCGACCTGTCGGCAGATCCCTAAGTCCGGCGTGAAACGGAACGATCCATGGGCTTTTTCTCGAATCTCTTCCGCTTTTCTTCTCACGACATGGCCATCGATCTCGGCACTGCCAATACGGTCGTCTATCTGCGCGGCAAGGGCATCGTGCTCAACGAGCCGTCGGTGGTGGCGGTCGAGACGCTCAATGGCGTCAAGCGCGTCAAGGCGGTGGGTGATGACGCCAAGCTGATGATGGGCAAGACCCCCGACAGCATCCAGGCGATCCGCCCGCTTCGCGATGGCGTCATCGCCGACATCGACGTCGCCGAGCAAATGATAAAGCATTTCATCCACAAGGTGCACGGTGGCCAACGCCGCTTCATGCGCTGGCCGCAAATCGTGATCTGCGTGCCGTCGGGCTCGACCTCGGTTGAACGCCGCGCGATCCGCGATGCGGCATCGAACGCCGGTGCCAGCCAGGTGTGGCTGATCGAGGAGCCGATGGCCGCCGCGATCGGGGCCGACATGCCCGTGACCGAGCCGATCGGCAGCATGGTCGTCGATATCGGCGGCGGCACCACCGAAGTCGCCGTGCTATCGCTGCGCGGCCTGGCTTACACCACTTCGGTGCGCGTCGGCGGTGACAAGATGGACGAAGCCATCGTTTCCTATGTCCGCCGCAACCATAACCTGCTGATCGGCGATGCCACGGCGGAGCGGATCAAGCAGGAAGTCGGCGTCGCCAAGCCGCCGCTCGACGGCATTGGCCTCACGATCCATGTCAAGGGTCGCGATCTGGTCAACGGGGTCCCCAAGGAAATCCAGATCAACCAGGGCCAGATCGCCGAGGCGCTGAGCGAACCCGTTGGTCAGATCGTCGAGGGCGTGCGCATCGCGCTTGAAAACACCGCGCCGGAATTGGCCGCCGACATCGTCGATCAGGGCATCGTGCTCACCGGTGGCGGCGCGTTGCTCAAGGGCATTGACGAGGTACTGCGTGACGAAACCGGCCTGCCCGTCACCATCGCCGACGATCCGCTGACCTGCGTCGCGCTCGGCACCGGGCGCGCGCTGGAGGATCCGGTGTTCCGGGGCGTGCTCCACTCCGCGTGACGCACTGAAATGACACGTCGCTGTGCCTGAACAGGCGGGGCCCCCCCTACTCAGGCACGGCAACATGACGTAAGGCTAAGGCCAGTTTCCTTAGGCGGCCCTCGGGCTTTTGGATGGGGGTAAAATGGCGCCGCCACACAATCGGCGCCCGGGTTTTTCGCGGCGGGCGCAATATGGTTTCTTCCTGACCTATGTCATCGCGTTGGCGGGTGCGATCGTCAGCGCGGTTTTGCTTGCCTTGTCCTCGCTCGATCCCCCCGCTTTCGCGTCGCTCCGCGCCAGCCTTGCGGAGGTTACCACGCCAGTATCCTCGGGGATTTCGGGCGTGGGCAACTGGTTGGGCGCGATCCCGGGCGGCATTGGGGATTATCTCGCGGTACGCGGCCAGAACGCCGCCTTGCGCAAGCAACTGGCCGATCAGCACGCGCTGTTCATGCGCGCGCGGTCGCTATCCTATGACAATCGCCGTTTGCTGGCCTTGCTCAAGGTGCGCGAGCGCATTGCCGAGCCGGTTGTGGCGGCGCGACTCGTCAGTTCCACAGGCTCCAGTACGCGGCGCTTTGCGGTGCTCAACGCCGGGTCGTGGCAAGGCGTCGCGAGCGGTCAACCGGTGCGCGGGCCCGAAGGCCTGATTGGCCGCATCCTCGAAACCGGGCCGAACAGCGCGCGCGTGCTGCTGCTGATCGATCCGGAAAGCGTGGTGCCGGTCCGCCGGACCCGCGACGGTGTGCCCGCGCTCGCCGCCGGGCGCGGTGACGGGTTGATCGACGTGAAATCGGTAGCGCTCGCCACCACCGATTTCGGGCCGGGCGACGTTTTCGTAACGTCGGGCACCGGCGGCATCTATCCGCCCAACATTCCCGTCGCGCGCGTCCTCCGGCGCGGTCGTGATGCCTCGGTCGCGCGCAGTTTCGCCCAGGCCGACACGCTGGATTACGCATTGGTGCAGCGCGCCTTCATGCCCGAGCCGCCGCCCATTCCCGTGCCAATCCCGACCCCAAAACCCGCCAAGCCCAAGAAGAACAAATGAACCAGGTTCGCGGCCCGTTCGACGAGGCACCGGTAACCGGTTTTCAGCGCTTCGTGCCGGCGCTGTCAGTGGTGCTCGGCTCGGCTTTGACCTTGTGGCCGTTCATCGCGACCTTTCCGATCCTGCCACCGTTCGGTCTGCTGATGTTGCTCGGCTGGCGTCTGACCAAGCCCGATTCGCTCCGCATCTGGGCACCGCTGCCGCTCGGTCTGTTCGACGATCTGGTCAGCGGACAACCGCTCGGCGACGCGATGCTGTTCTGGATGCTGTGCTTCTTCATGATCGACCTGATCGACCAGCGCGTCGTCTATCGCGATTTCTGGCAGGACTGGTTGATTGCCGCAGGCTCGGTTGCTTTCTGCCTCATCATGGGCCGCCTGGTTGCGGCACCGCTCGGCGCACATGTCGATACCGTCCTGCTGCTGCAGATCGTAATCGCAACCCTGCTTTTCCCGCTTGCCGCGCGCATCTGCGCGATGCTGGCGGGTGATGAAGAGCCCGCATGAAACGCGCCACCTTCGCGCAATCCCCGCGCATGGTGACCGAGGCGTCGCAAAGCTACAGCTTTTCGCGCCGCGCGATTTTGCTGGGCGGGGTGCAGGGCGCGGTCGGCCTGGCGCTCGCCGGGCGGATGGCGTGGCTCGCCATCGCCGAAAACGAACATTACAGCACGCTTAGCGAAAGCAACCGCGTCAACATGACGCTGGTGCCACCCCGGCGTGGCTGGATCGTCGATCGCCACGGCGCGCCCATCGCCAACAACCGCACCGACTTTCGCGTCGACATCATCCCCGACCGGCTGGAAAACAAGGGCCATGTGCTGGGCTTGCTGCGCGACATCCTGAAGCTGCCGCCCGAAGAGATGGACCGGCTCGTCGCCGATCTGGAGCACGCTGCCGGTTTCCAGCCGGTGCAGGTGGCGGAAAACCTCGATTGGGAACGCTTCGCCGCCGTCAGCGTGCGCTTGCCCGAACTTCCGGGTGTTGCCCCCACGCGCGGCTTTTCGCGCAGTTATCCGGCGGGTGCGGCGGTCGCTCACTTGACCGGTTATGTCGGCGCGGCCTCGGCAGACCAGTATAAGCAGACGCGTGACCCGTTGATGGTGACGCCGGGCTTCAAACTGGGCAAGGATGGCCTGGAAAAGACGCTGGAATCGACACTGCGCGGGGTAGCTGGGCAAAAGCGGGTCGAAGTCACCGCACGCGGCAAGCTCGTCGCCGAACTGGCGACCCGGCCCGATGCGCCGGGTGCCAACGCCCGCCTGACGATCGATGTCGGCCTGCAGGAATATGCCGCGCGCCGTCTTGGCACCCAATCGGGCTCGGTCGTCGTGATCGACTGCCTGACCGGGGAGATGCTGGCGATGGTGTCGATGCCAGCCTATGACCCCAACGCTTTCTCCGACGGGATCAGCCATCTCGAGTGGAAAATGCTGTCGGACAACGATCACGTGCCCTTGATGAACAAGGTGCTGCAGGGACTTTATCCACCGGGCTCCACCGTAAAGCCGATGAACGGGTTGGCGTTGCTCGAATCTGGCGCGGATCCCGGTCAACGTGTCAACTGCACCGGCGCACTGCGGGTCGGCAATGGCATCTTCCATTGTCACAAGAAGAGTGGCCACGGCCCGCTCGACCTGAAGAACGCCATCATGCAGAGCTGCGACATCTATTTCTACGAAATGGTGCGCCGTCTTGGCTATGACCGGATCGCGCCGATCGCACGCGCGGTCGGTCTCGGGCAGAAATTCGACTTGCCGTTCAACTCGCAGCGTTATGGCACCGTGCCCGACCCCGAGTGGAAACTGCACAAATACAGGCATGACTGGACCGTCGCGGATTCGCTCAACGCCTCGATCGGCCAGGGCTATGTCCTCGCCAATCCGCTGCAACTGGCGGTGATGGCCGCACGCCTCGCCTCTGGCCGCGCGTTGCAGCCAAGCATCCTGGCCGATCACGTCCACCGCGGAGCCGCACCGCTCCCCGTCTCCCCCGCCAATCTGCAACTCGTGCGCAACGCGATGTACGGCGTCGTCAATGAAGGGGGCACTGGCGGAGCGGCGCGGATGCTCGTCCCCGGCGTGACGCTGGCCGCCAAGACCGGGACCGCGCAGGTCCGCCGCATTTCGCTGGCGGAGCGGGGATCCGGCGTGCTCAAGAACGCTTCGCTCCCATTCAAGCTGCGCGATCACGCGTTGTTCGTGTGTTTCGCGCCAGCCGACAATCCGCGCTACGCCGCAGCGATCGTGCTGGAACATGGCGGCCACACCGTGCGCAATCTGGACACGCCGCTGATTGGCCGCGACATCATGACCTATCTCTTCGACCGCGACCGCGCGCTGGCATCGCTGGCCGAGGCCGAGCCGACCTGGGGCGGCGATATCAAAACCCGTATGGCGGCCGAATCCGCCGCTTATCGCGCCGCAGCCGGGGCACCGCCACCAGCGGTAGGCGCGCAAACCGAGCTGAACGCGACCGCGCCGACCGACGCCCCCGCCGTCCGGGCCGCCACGGCGGCCGATGTTGCGGCAGCAGAGGAGCTCGCCAACACCGCCGCCCCTGGCAACACCGTCGCCGAAGATGGCACCACCGAGCGCGACGTACCATGAGCAGCCTCAACTTCGTCCCTGCCCCGCTGGCGCAACTGCCGTGGAAAATCCTGCTGCTGGTGATCGCGATCGGCGGTTTCGACCTGTTCGTGCTCTATTCGGCGGCAGGCGGCAGCGTCCGGCGGTGGGCGCTGTCGCAGGGGATCCGCTTCGTCGTGTTTCTGGCGGGAGCCATCGCGCTGTCACGCGTGCGCGAAACGACGTGGAGCAGCCTTGCCTTGCCCGCTTACGGCGTGCTGTGCGTGCTGCTGGTGCTGGTGGAGCTGATCGGCGCGGTGCGCGGCGGCGGGCAGCGCTGGCTCGATCTTGGCATCGGCTTCCGGCTACAGCCTTCCGAATTGATGAAGCCGTGCATCGTGCTCGCCTGCGCGAAATTCTACGATATGCTGCCGCCAAACGAGACACGTCGCTTCGGTGCGATCTGGCCTGCGGCCATACTGATCCTGGTGCCCGCCGCCTTGGTGATGAAGCAGCCCGATCTTGGCACCGCGCTGATGATCGTGATCGGCGGCGTGACGGTGATGTTCCTGGCGGGCGTGCCGCTGCGGCTGTTCATTGGCGGGGGGCTGGCACTGGCGGCGGCGGTTCCGCTCGCCGTCAATTTCGTGCTGCACGGCTATCAGCGCAACCGCATTCTCGTGTTCCTCAACCCCGAAAGCGATCCGCTCGGCATCGGTTATCACATCAGCCAGTCGAAGATCGCGATCGGATCGGGCGGCATTTTCGGCAAGGGCTTCCTCAACGGCACGCAAAGCCATCTCGATTACCTCCCCGAAGGCCATACCGATTTTGCGCTGGCAACGATGATGGAGGAATGGGGGCTGGTCGGCGGCGTACTGTTGATCGTTGCCTTTGTCGGGATTGTGCAATGGGGGCTGGCGGCGGCATTGCAGGCACAATCGCGCTTTGCCCGGCTGACCGCTGCCGGGCTGGCCGCCACGATCTTTTATTATGTGTCGATCAACATGGCGATGGTGATGGGCCTGGCCCCGGTGGTCGGCGTGCCGCTGCCGCTCATCAGCAATGGCGGGTCGTCGCAAATGACCTTCATGCTGTGTCTCGGAATCCTGATGTCGATCGACCGCGCCAACCGGCAGACCACCCGCTGGTAATTTTTGTGACTTTTCCGCAAAAAAGGGTTTGCAAGCCGCGGCGACACTGCTAACCGGCCACCTCTCGCAGCGGTCGCGCCACCAAGCGCATCGCAACACTGCCGCGATGGACGCATAGCTCAGTTGGTAGAGCAGCTGACTCTTAATCAGCGGGTCCTTGGTTCGAGCCCAAGTGCGTCCACCATCTTTTTATAGAATACAGTAACTTACTGACCATGCAAACTGAGGCGATCGGCATAAGGTCGCGCTAGGTAACCGGGTAGGTATCAGGACATTTTTTTCTCTCTCCTGACTTCTGAGAGTGTTTCAGATCGGCCAACGCCGCTCGCGTGCAGCTTTTCGTCGCTCACTGGCCCCGGCGCTCTGCGCCAATCAGGACAAGCGCCCCGATATCCTCGCTCGTCGTGCCGGTCGGCGACCCGGCAAACACAGGTTAGCTGCAAGCCATTCGCATGAGCCACCTGACGCAGATATTCGCTGCGGCACTCCGCCCGGCAAGCGCGATACTGAAAATTGGATCGGTCATCTGAAACCTTCCTTCCTCGGCAGGATGCCGCACTGGCGGCGACATGCGGCTCTGCCTTCCGGCGAGGATGGGAGGGGGAGGGAAAGCTGAATCGCCGCCCTGGCGCGGGCCAGCGGGCGCGCAGCGACCGCCACCAGGGGGCGGCTATTCTGCTTCGGGAACGAGAGGGCAAAGCCCTTGGCGTTCCCGCACAATCAAAGGAACGGAGGCGATCAGCCTCCCTCAGCCGCAGCGCGGCACAGGCAACGGCACCCTTGCACGGCGCGCGCCGACGGGCGACCTGACGGCAAGCAGAGCGAAGACAAGGATGTTGCGCCATCGGCGCAGCGCCGCCAGTCGGAGCGAATGCGTGGCCGGCGCTCGCACGGCAAGGAGAGCGGCAAGAGCGCCAGCGGGTCAGCGCTAAGACTCCGCACCCTCAAGGAGCGCAGCGGGAAAGAGTGCGGCCTTAGAAAATCCCGCTCATTTTCCCACGCTCCCGATCGTCACCCGAAGGGCCAAGACTACAGGCCTGGTTCGCGCAGCGAATAGAGCGGGTTGCCCGAAGGGCAGCTCCAAATCGCTTCAGCCAAACTGCTTCACCAAAAAATCGAGGGTCATATTCTCGGCAATCGCATCATGCGGAATCAGGGCATATCGCCACGGCTTCCCGCCGTAGGAACGCGCATGTTCACTTGCCCAGGCGCACCACTGGACCGCAACATCGCGCTTAGCCAGAACGTCCTTGTCCTCCATCTGCGTCGCCATTTTTGGTTCGAGCATCAGGATGCAGTCGTCAGTCTCCGCGACAAAATCGGGCTGATATTCGAGATGGTCATGGCCGCTGCGATAATACATCTGGAACTGCCCCTTGGCGGGCCGTAGCCATTTCAGTGCCTCGCGTTCGAGGATAACGGCCAACTTGCGCTCTGTGTCCGAATGGAATTTCGCCACCGTCGAGAGGCACTTCGTGAACCCGCCGAACAGATACCGCGCCATATTGCTCTTGTCGGCGGGCGGCACCCGGAAATCGAGGGGGGCTTCGCGGGATACCGTAAATGCAGTTTCCTTTAGCTCCGAGAAGCCTTGCCGGATCTCATGGTGATATTCGACCGCCTCGTCCTTCCAGAAATGCTCCTGCATCTGGGCATGAACGGCACGCGCGATTTCGCGCTGGTGCAATGACAAGACCTGCCCGGCGTCCGTCTCAGAAAGGTAGGTGAGAAAGTGCCGCGCAACCTGTCCGGCAAGCTCATAGAGCAAGTCGGCATGTTCATCATAGGCAATGTCGGAAAAGTCGATCAGCCCGCTGACGACATAATCCTCCAACCGGTCTTCAAGCAGATTGCCTTGTGACAGGCCGATAATATCGACCTGATCGGTGCGCAGATGCTTGGCCCAAAGCTCGTCACTGGGCGCGGGATAGCGCATCCCGGACAAGTCGAGCGTGAACGGTTTGAAGCCCGCCTTGACCTCGCCCTTCGGCATTACGGTTATGCGAGGGATGTCGATCGTGCGCTCAACCATCAATTTCGCGGTCGCGGCGATTACGGCTTCTATATCCGGAGCAGGCTTGGCGATGCCGTCGAGTTCCAGCTGCGGAGCCCGATACTGGCTGCGCACCTCGCGCACGACCTGTTCCTGCACATCGGCACGGGAAAGATAAGAAACGCTCGGCACCTTGTCAGGCTCACGCGCGAGCTTGCGGAAAGCATCATATGCTAGCTGCGCGACACGAATGTCATTCGGATCGGTGAACGCGGGGGTCTGCGCGGGGCCGGAAGCTGTCGCCGCCCCCTCACTCTGCGCGGATTGCAGGCCGAGACTGCCAAGGATCGTTGGCGATGCCACGACCGTAACGGTCTTGCGGGTCAAATCCGCTTCATCAAGCACAAGCTGCTTCAAGCGGATTGTCGAGTTGGGATCGTTCGCCGCGTCCACAATTTCCTGAAACCGGTCATGCGCGACGATGTTCAGGCGATCCACGGCGGCTACACCGGTGCGCTTGCCGTAAGGCAGGCGCAGACCGCGCCCGATGCTCTGCTCGATCAGAGTCCGCGCGTTGGCGGCGCGGAGCGGAATGATCGTGTAAAGGTTGGTGACGTCCCAACCCTCTTTCAGCATGTTGACGTGAATGACGATCTCGACCGGATTGTCATTCTGTTCCACCGTCAACAGCTTCTCGACCGTCTCCTCTTCTTTCACGCTGGAATCGACCTGGATCACCTTGTCGGCATAGCGCCCGTCGAAGAACGCATCTGATTGGATCAGTCGGGTCAGTTCCGCCGCGTGAGTGGTATCCCGGGCGATGACCAGAACGAAAGGTTTGACGATCCGCTCGCCATTTTCGCGCGCATAGGTTTCCAGATCGACCTTGACGCTTTCATGCAGACGAACGCCATCCTCCAGCTTCATCGTCTGGATCGCTTCGGGCGACTTGCCCACAGGATTGAAATCCTTGCGGGTGACGACCGCGGGTTCCTTGACGAAGCCATCTTCCATCGCGCGGGCCAATGGGTAGTCGAGGACGACATTTTTGAACGCCACCGGCCCGCGCGTGCTTTCAATGAATGGCGTCGCGGTCAGCTCAAGGCCAAGCACGGGCTTCAACTGAACCGCACCGGGATCGCCGGAGGCTATTTGGTTTAAGTTACGCGGCCATCGGGATGTCGTCCAGCATGGCATAGTATCGTTGCTCGGCTTCTGCGGGAGGGATGTTGCCGATGGGCTCCAGC
>NZ_JBAZTL010000015.1:0-24110 GCF_041661885.1 Sphingomonas sp.
CTCGCCAAGGACTTCGAACAGACCATCGCCTCGGCAACCGCCTGGATCTTCATCGCCTCAATCCAACTCTTCGTCCGACGCATCGCAACGTCATGAAATTACGACGGATAATTTCGAATCAGACTCTCAGAGATACCCGATTCCAAAGAGGAACAGGAAATACTCACCGTGGTTAGTGAGGTTGATTGTGGCTTCACGCCATAGATAATGGCTCAAATTTTTCGACACCGCTTTGGTGTTTTAATACACTTTAAATACCTTCTTGACTTATTTAACAAAAATTCGTCTCACTCCGCAAATTATACATATCTGTGAAATTTATCACATAAATATTCGTTAATTTAAATTTTCATATACAAAATTATATATATTTTTCGTCCATTTTTGTTGAAACATTTTTAAAATTTGATAACGTTGATGAAATTTGATTGATTATTCAATTTAAATTTCTTTGATAAATGTATTCGTGCACCTTTATTTGGTGTGCGAGGCGATGTTCTGTACTCTGATCCCAAGGAGAGGTAACATGACGAATGCGTCGGTATCATCGGAACATCTCACTGCGCTTTCGGCGCTTGCCGATCTCATTCCCGCTGGCACGGCGGTAGCGCTTGATCCGTCCGATCCAGTGCATCGCGCGGGGATCGAAGCGGCACTCGCCGCCGCCGGGCGCACTGCCGACCGCTATCCCGCGCTCCACGCAGCGCTCAACGGCAACGGTGCCGGAACGCCCGACACGCTCACCCTCCTCGATCTCGGCAAGGACCGGTCCGGCAACGCCACTGCGATGACGCTGCACGCAGGCGCCACGGGCAACATCTACACCGGTGGTGCGCTGTTCGCGTTCGACGGCACCAGCGGCGCCTTGCTCGCCTCGGGGGACAACAGCAACGTTGGCGACGGAGCGGTCGCGATCTCGACCAAGACCGCGGCGGCGCAGTCGGCCGACGGATCGCTCCAGGCATTGTCAGTCAACCATTCGGTAACGCAGAATGGCACCACGAGCTTCACCGCTTACGCGACTGAAGCGACGCCGGTCACGTCGGGCGACATGACCTTTACCATCGAACAACCCACACTAACCCCGAAAAACGGTCAATATCTACAAATTGCGCTCGGACGACTGCCGGGGGTAAACTCGACCGATGTCGATTATTATTATTACAGCAGCAGCAACGACGCGAACCCCTATCTGATCTGCCCTTTCCTGGGCAGCGCGATTTTGCCTTATGACGTTAGCGGTACGCCGGGGCAACCGCTCAACGGCGCCGCAACGAGCGCTTTTATTTACATATCGAGTGGCGGAACCGTTTATCAATATCCGGTCAACACCACCTACACTACCAACTTCGCCAATCGCGTGACGATGGATGCCAGCAACAGCCAGCAGGTCGATTGGAGCTATGCCTATCAAGCGGGCAGTTATTACAATTCCACAACGTCGATCGTTTATGCGCAGAGTTCGCTGGTCAACATCAACACATGCTATTTTGTGTTCAACTTCTCGGTACCGGTGACCGGTGCGCCGATCTCCCCCTACGCCTTCACGGTGTGCAGTGTGAACACACCCGAGGAATCGTCCCCGCAATGCCACAAGATCATCCCGCAAATCATGTTTGTGGCGCATTGTCTTGCCCAAGGGACGCTGGTCACGCTCGCCGACGGCGGCAAGGTGCCGATCGAGGCGCTCAACAACGGTCACCGCGTCAGCACTGGCGGCGAGCCGAGCGATCTCGCGGTCGAGGCGACGACACATGGCGAGCATGAGGCTGACGAGAATTCGGCGCATGGCCAGGCCATGTACCGGCTCACCACAGACGCCGGCCATGAATTGGTCGCGACCGGGCTCCATCCGATCCAGACCCCGGACGGCCTGGCCCAGCTCGACGCGCTGGCCCCGGGCGATGTGATCACAACCGACAGTGGCACAGCAAAGGTGGCCTCGTGCCAGCAGATCGCGTGGAAGGGACTGGTCCACAACCTCAAGCTCGGTGACGAGGCCGACCGCGCGGGCGGGCTCGACAAGAACGCGGTGTGCACCTTCATCGCCAACGGAATCGTCGTCGGCGACGTCCTGTCGCAGCGCGCCGAGCATTACCGTATCACCCACGACATCGACCTGATGCGACGCAAGTTGCCCGATTCGCTGGTCACCGATTATGCCAGCGCAATCGAGGACATCCGCTACTAACGATCATCCGCCCCGTCCCTTCACCGGGGGCGGGGCGGCATAGCAGGCCCGTCGCGCCATCCGCGCGACGGGCCGGAAATGCGAGGCTCGCATGACTCTGCCGGTCTTCTCATACGCCTATTATCTGTCGCCCTGGGCCGCGGCACCGCCGGGTTTCGCCTTTCTGGGCGTCTATGCGTATGTAACTGCCGCCGCCGGGCAGACCGCCGGACCCTGCACCGCGGGCCGCTTGCGGCAGGGTAACACCACGCTTCAGTCCACGATCTCGAACAACCCCAACAGCGTATTGATCGTGCCCACCGCGCCGCTCTCGGCGACGCTCGACTATTATCTCGACGTGCAATGGGTTGCATCGACCAGCACGCAGCCGAATTGGACTGCGGGGACCTACGTCACCACGCCGGTGGTCACTGCGGTTGCCACCGGGCTCGACGGGTCGATCAGCGGTTCGAACCTTACCATGTCCTGGACTTTCGGCGCGGCGGCGTTGGTTCCCACTGGTGCCAACCTCAACGCCTATACCAGCACCGGAACGGGCGCCGGCTCGACCTCCGTGGCAGGGACGAGCGGCACGCTGGCGCTCAACAACAAGGCTGGCCCGGGCAGCGTACTTTACGTCCAGGCAGTCATGCCAATCTCGGGAACCCCGGACAGCGGTTTCACTGCGCCCTTCACCATGGGGCCAGTGATCTCGTCGCTCGCCTTACCGCTGGCGATGCCGACGATCACCAGCGTGTCCTATGACGGCGGCCGGGTACATGTCGGCTGGACTCCGCCCGCAGCGCCCGCCGGGAGCGGCTCGATCAGCTACGATCTGGTGGTCACCTCAGGGACCAGCACCAGCTATTTCGCGGCGGGTGCCAATGGTGGCATGGCGGTGATCGACTCCGGACTTTCGGAATCAACCGCTTTCTCGGTCGCGGGGCGCGTGCGGATCGGCCCTATCATCGGCGCGCCGGGCACATCGACGGCGCTGATCACCAGCATGCCGGTCGTCGACAATGTTATGATCGCCGGAACCAGCGTAACCGCGACCGTGGCCTTCCCCAGCGACGCGCCGGTCGGGGCGGCTGCAACCGTGCGGCTGCTCGAGAACGGGCGCGGCAAGGGCGACACGACGGTCAGTAGCTCCGGCGGAACCGCGACGCTGGCCAACTTCAGCGGCGGCGACGGCTGGACCGTGCAGGCGCAGATGACTGCGACGGTCTCGGACACGACCGTTACCGGCCCGTGGAGCGATCCGGTGCCGGTGCTTGTCGCCGCGCCGGTAATCCGCGCGATCGACATGAGCGCCAACCCAGCGAGTACCAATAGCTGGATTGTCACGGTAGAGGCCGCGTCGCCGCCGCCCGACGGCAGTACGCTGAACATCGCGCTGAGCCAGGGCGCGACTGCGGTGGCGAGCCAGTCGGTCGCCAACGGCAGCACCGCACGATTCACCCTCGCCCAGGGAACCGCCGCAGCCAACACCATCGACGGCAACAGCGTGGCGACTGCGACGTTGACGATCGCCGGGCCGCGCGGCACCAGCCCCTCGGTGCAAGCAAGCTTCGTCGGCGCCGCGCCGACGATCGCCGCGCTCCAGAACATCGGGGCCGGCGACCCGACCGGCGCAACCCAGGGTATCCACGCAACCCTCAGCCAGGCGCCGAGCGCGAGCCAGGTTCCGATGATGCGACTGCTCGCCAACGGCGCGGTTTTCGCCACCGCCAACGGCGCCGCGAGCAATGTCGCAATCACCCTTCCGCTCACCCAACCGCTCAACCCGGCGATCGGCTGGACGGTGCAGGCCCGGCTGACCGGCAATGGCGTGACCGCCGACACCTTCGGCGGTTGGTCGGCGCCGGTTGCGGTACTCACCGCGACGACCAGCTTGATCAGCGCCGATTTCGACGCCGGCCAGCTCGCGCTGGCCATCCAGACACCGCAGGGAGTGTCTCCGACGGGCAGTGCCTATCTCTTCGCATATGCCAGCGGTCAGGCGATCAAGGGCACCACTGTCACCGGCACGCGCGGTAGCTTCGCCGTGAGCCCGGCGAGCGCCGCATGGGCGGCGGGGGCCAAACCGAGCCAGCCGCTGCCGGGCGGGGGTGGCAGCTTCGCGCCGAGTTCGTCAACGGTCCCGCTGCTGCTCGCCGCGCCTGCGCTGAGCAGCATTAGTTACGACGGCGCAACGCTATCTGCGGCGTGGAGCCTGGTTAACGATGTCGCCAACAACCCCGCCACCGGGGCGATGCTTCGCGTCGCCAATGCAGACGGCACCACCAGTACCACCACGGTCGGCAGCATCTCGGGCGAGGTCGCCCTGCTGATTCCCGCAAGCGCGCAGGGATCGGCGACGGTCGCGGTCCGCGCGACGCGGACCAGCGCCACGGCGGCGCTAAGCGGCGCTTGGTGCGGCGCGGTGCAGCCGATCGTCGCCGCGCCCTCGCTCGGCACCGTTGCGCTCAATCGCCAGGGAAATGCCGTCAGCGTCGCGCTGGCGCTGCCTGCCGGGATGCCGGGCAACACGACCTATCAGACGTGGCTGATGGCCGGCGACAAGATCGCCGCAGGCCCGGCGACCGCGACGGTCAGCGGCCAGACCGGCACCGCCACGTTCAGCTACGCCGCGCTCGGAGTCGCGGGGCTGACCATCATCGCGCAGGCGCAGGCGACGACAAACGGCGTTGCGCTCACCGGCCCCTATTCGCCCGCGGTGCCGGTGCTGGCGATCGCCCCCCGGATCGCGATGGTCAGCATTGCGACCCAACCGGGCAACGACACCCAATGGCAGCTTCAGGGCAATTGGCTGGCGCCTTCGGACGGCGCATCGATCAGCAGTTACTGGCTTGACTTGACCAATTCGGCTGGGGGTATGGTGGAAAGCGCCGGGTTCGGCGGCGCAACAACCGGGGCGCTTACCTTCGCCAAGAGCGGCGTTGACGCCAGCACCATTTATACTCTCACGCTCCTCTCAACCTCGGCCAATGGGTCAACCACGCCTGCGGTGACCACCTCGGTCTCGTTCGCGAGCCCGGTGTTCACCGCAGTGACTGTGGGCGAAACCCAGCTTAGCGCGACGTGGACCACGGCCTCCCCACCAGCAGGGATGAGCTATCGTCTAAACCTGATCGACGCCGCGACATCGGCAGTAATCGCAAGCATCACCACTGCCGCGACCACCGCAACGATGGACGTCGCCGGACTGCGCCTCCAGGCGGAGGGAAGTTACCTGCTCGGCCTCACGACTCAACTCGGCGTGGTGGCATTCGACGCTGGCTCGGACGGCACCTATCAAACGCGACCGGCGCTGCTGCTCGCCGCGCCGCTGACACTCGCGGTCACGACAAATGCAGCGACCGGCCTGGCGACGTTGAGCTGGGGAACGGTGGCCGACGCCACCGGCTATACCGTCACTTTCTCCGACGGGCGCAGCGCAGCATCAGTTACCGATACCAGTTATCCGTTCACGAGCGCGTTGGCACTCGGCTCCAACATCAGCGTCACGGTGACCGCCAAGGTCACCGCCAACGGCGTGAGCTCGACCGGGCCAGCGAGCGCACCGCTGACAATGCCCACTTCGGCGCCAGCGCTGGTCTCCGCCGACTATGACGGCACCCACGCGCGCGGCGAATGGCAGCCCGTCGCAGGTGCGATAGGCTATGTCGCGACCTTGCTCGACAAGAACGGTGCCGTCGCCGCCACGGCACCACAGACTAGCGCGACCAGCGTCTCGTTCGCCACGACGCTAGCCGCCGCTTCCGCGCCGTTCACCTTGGTGGTCCAGGCAGTGGACGCTGCGGGGACCGGCCTGCCGTCGGCGGCGCTGCCGGTGTTCCAGACTGCGTGGTTCGTCTCGACCACCGCGACCGCCACCGCGCCGCCCAACATCTTCCCGGCCGCAACCATGGCGCTCGAACCCGAGCAGATTACCATCTACCTCCCAGCGCTGGGCACCTCGACGGTCTCGGTCGAGCCAGTCGGCGCATTCAACCTCACCTATCTCGGCAATCCCGACGCAACTTTCCCGTACACGCTTACCTTCGCCGCGAATTCGGATGTGTGGACCTTCTCCAACGGCGACGACGATCCACTGCCGTCGATTCGGCCGCAGATTCAGGCCGATTATGTCAACTTTCTAAAAGCGGCGCAGACCGGCGGCGCCTCGCCCTGGGGGATCTCGGTGCTCCAGCAGGCGATCGCGCGCTGGATGCCGCAGACCTTTGATGAGCTCCATTACTACAGCTACGGCCTCTATCTGACCGGCGGCAACGGCACCGGCGCGATCGACCTGCGCCAGGGCCTGGTACTGCGCGTCGGCTTCGCCGACTACACCAACGTTTGGTCGGGCGACACCAACAGCTGGCTCAACGGCTTCGGCGGCGGATCGCCGAGTGACTTTGACGTCGCCGATTTCATCTCGGGCTCAAACGAGTGGCAATTGTCGATGGATGCGTTCGTCGCTCGACTCACCAGTTCAGGCGCAATGAACGTGTCCGCACCCTCGACACTCGTTTCGGCATCGTCGTCGGCCGGTGTTGCCGATGCCGCCGACCTGTTTTTCCCGACCTTTCCCAACCCCTTCTACCGGTTGTTCTTCCCCGGCACGTTGCAGAATCCGACCAGCACAGGATCGGTCTCGACCGCGGCGAATTTCGCGCTCGCCT
Source organism: Sphingomonas sp. (assembly GCF_041661885.1). Lineage (GTDB taxonomy): Bacteria > Pseudomonadota > Alphaproteobacteria > Sphingomonadales > Sphingomonadaceae > Sphingomonas. The sequence continues at coordinate 6,841 of NZ_JBAZTL010000015.1, forward strand.
CCGCCGCCGACTATACTGCGCTGACCACCACCAGCCCGACTGCCGGGCAGACCGGCAATGTTGTCTATTTCCGCGGCCGCGCAGTGCTCAGACTGATGATCCGTGTGCGCGTTAACAACATGGAACTGGTGGTTCCGCTCGGCACCACCGTTGGCAACATCCTCGATCGTTACATGGCGCGCCCGCCGGCAACCTCTGTGCAGCTCACCGGCGTGGTGCTCGAGCGCGCGGCAGGGCCTGGCATCCCGGTGTTCGGAGCCAACCCAGCGACTCCGCCCTCGGTCTATGATGCCGCGGCGCGCTACATGGTGCGGCTCGATTGGTCGACGATGGCGACCTATGGTGGCCCCGTCGATGCAACCAACCTGCCGCTGATCCACGGCGATCGGATCGCCTTTTAATGGCTGCGGTAACCTTCGCACAGGTCGATGCGCTCGCGCTCTACGCGTCGAGCGCATCGGGCGATGCCGGGGTGCCAGGCTATTGGGCAGGCTATGCACCGAGCAGTAGCGCCGATTTCGGCCCCTCTGCAACCTTGCTCCAGACTTGGGACGATATTGGCGGCACCTATTTGTTCCTCGCCACGACGCCGACCGATTTTGCGATTTTCGCCGCCGCGTTGGCAGGCTGGCTGCCCGCGTTCGGGCCGACAATGCCCCCCCGCTTCCTGTGGTTGCTCAACCCCGACGATCCGAGTGCCTTTTGGCAAGCAAGCGGCTGGTTTGCCACGGGCACCGGCGTCGACGGTGCTACCACCTGGGCAACTTCCGGCGTCGGCCGCTTCGCGCTCGGCGACTATAACCTCAGCCTCGCTCCCGGCGCGGTGCTGACGCTCGACCAGGCGGAAGCGCGGGCAGTGTTCGCGGCGGGCGCTGCGAGCTTCCGTGGCCCAGGCGGGGCGTTCGGCCCGGCCGGGACCAGCGCAATCGCCTTTCAGGGGAGCAGCATCGGTGCCTGGGCCGGCACCCTCGCGGTCCCCGCCGACGGACTCGGCACGCTCGGGGTCGAACTACGCTACGCCGTCCGCTACGCGCTTGATCCTGCAGACCCCCGGCTGGTGCCGGTGTCAATGCCGGTACTCGGTACCGCCGCTGCGGCGATGACGCTCGATGCAACCTGGGATCCCCTGTTCCCGATGCTGCGCGGCCGGACCGGCCTTGTTTTCGCTATCGACAGCCCGGCGATCAGCGCGACCTTCGTCTCCCAGCGCGGCTATGCCACCACGCTCACCCCGATCCAGGCAGTAGCGCCCTTATGGTCCGGCGGGCTTGCCTTCTGCCGTTGCGCCACGCGCATCGACGCGGTGACCGATCCGCGCACCCAACTCTACAGCCTCGCCCCCGACGGCGCGTTTAGCCTGGCGGTGGTGACACCCGAGGGCGGTGCGGGCGCCGGCCTGACCGATCAGCTGATGCTTGGCCTCTCGGGACTGGAAACCGCAGCACTGGCGACGTCGGGTACGCTGCTGTTGTTCGATGCCGGTCGGCCCGCCTTCGCTCCCAATGCCGCGCCCGGCGCGACGGTGCCCGGTGTCGGCGACACGCTCCTCACCGATCTCGCGACCAGCGCCTGGCTATCGGTGCTTCCGCCCAATTCGGGGGAAGCCGGGTTCGCCTATTTCGCCCAGCCACGCCAGTCGCCGCTGTTCACCGGCAACGGCACTCACGTGATGGACTTCCAGCCGGTCCCCGCCGCCACGCTCTCTGGCTGGACCGCCGGAGGCGCTGCGCCAACGGCTTATCCGGTTGGCGCGTATTCGGGAATTGCGCCCGACAACACCGCAGCGGCGCGTGCGCTCGAAGAGGCGGCGCTCGCCCCGCTGCGCCGCCAGCTGATTACGGGCCGCCCGCCTGGAATCGATGTTGAGGACGAAGGCAACGTGCTGGCGGTGACCCCGCAGGGGCTGCTAGTCACTCTCCCCGCGAACCTTTCGGAGATCGAGGGGGTGATCATCGCCAACTTGCCGACCGGGCAGCTTGCCTTCAGCGACATCGGCGCGGATTTCGAGGGCGCACTGTTCGCCAACCAGCTGTTCTTCGTCGTCTCGAACGTCGAGACCTTTCTCGCCCAGGCGACCTGCGACCCACCGTTCGAGCTCGATCTCGATGGCTGGCTGTTCACGCTCGACCCCAATTTGTGGCGCACCGGCGACGCGCCGACGCTGATGGTTTGGAAATACGCCAACCGCCCGCTCGAGGCGCTCGCTGCCGACACCGCAAGCTGGGGATGGCAGGCAGTGGCGACCGATTCCAAGGGGCAGATCGAGCCGACCTGGCGCACACTCAACGCCATCCTCACCCAGGCGCGCGCCGCCAACGAGACTGACCCGGCGAGTCCCTATGCGCGCTTCTACCGCGATATCGTCGCCGATCCGGCGTGGAACGGCGTGCTATTCCTCAATGCGCCGGTCAGCCCTGCCGACCTGCCCGATTCGCTGCGTTTCGTAGCTGCGGGCATCGATTCAAGCCGCTTCTACGCGCACCATGTCGGTGCCAGCCTGACCCCGTTCGACCCGACGACGAGCCCGATCACGCTCAAGACCACCAGCGTGTTCGGTCTGATCGACTATGTCGATGTCGTTGACCTCGTCGCCGAGGAGACGCTTCCCTTCCAATTCAAGACGATGCAGCTCAATGCGCGCTTCGCCAACGCCCATCTCACGGAATTCGCCTGCCAGGTCGAAATTTCGTTGAACCAGCTGTTCGCTGCGCAGTTGATCAAGCAGGACACGACCCGCGGCAATAATCTGCTGCTGTCAGGAGCGATGCAGCGCAGCGGCGGCGCGCCTTCGTACAGCTTCGCGCTGATCGGGTTCAACGCGTTCAACGCGATCGGTACCGCGCTCTACCAGATCGAAATCGACTCGGTTCGGATCGAGACCCAGGCCAATCCGTCACCCGAGATCGTGGCAACCAGCTTCGCGCTCGGCGGCAAGCTGCGCTTCTGGGAAGCCCCCAATTTCGATCTGTTCAGCTATGGCTCGGCACCCGCCGCGAACGAAGGGGACGCGCCGACCGACGGCTGGCTGACCTTCAACCAGCTCGTCCTGACGATGGACTTCCCGATCGCCGAGCCGACCTTGCAGCATTGGACGATCAACGAGACTGGTATCCGCTTCGACATCCCCAATAGCGAGGCACGCCCCGACGCGCTCGCAATGGGCTTTCCGGTGACGGTGACCGGACTGATCGCCAGCCCCAATCTGGCAGCGCCGGGCCAGCCGCCCTCAGGCGCGTCACCCGAGGACATGGGCTTCATTTCAATCTCGGCGCCGCTCGACCAAGTGCCGATGGTGCCGCCCTGGTACGGGCTGGTCCAGACGCTCGACCTCGGCTCACTGGGAGCGCTCGCGGGCGGGGCGGGGCTGAAGGCAGAGCTGCTCACCGCCTGGATGGTGAGCGGGCGCGACGACGAATATCTTGTCTATCTTGGGCTCAAACTGCCCGGCACGCAAACGCGCGGCGGGAGCTTCCCGCTCCAGGGCGTGCTCAAGCTCGGCTTCAAGAGCTTCGTCTTCTCGACCTATGAGCAGGACGGCGCGCGTGCCTATTTGCTCAAGATGTCGCGCTTCGCGCTGTCGGTGCTCGGCTTCAGCTTCCCGCCGGGCAATCTCGACATCAGCCTGTTCGGTGGACCGCAGGGACGCTCGACCGGTCAGCTCGGCTGGCTCGCCGCCTATACCGATCCTAACGCCAAGCGCGCGGGCGGAAGCTCCGCGGCGTTGCGTAGCGCACGCCGCAAGCGGCTCGGTCGGCGGGAGGGCTAAGGCGATGCCGGGCATGAACGTGAAATATGTCGTCTTCCGTGTGCTCGATGTCGGACAAGGCGCGTGCAACTATGTCGAAATCTACAACCAGGCCGAAGCGGTCGTCCACAACATGCTGGTCGACCTCGGCACCAACAGCAGCCAGGCGATCGCCACTGCCAATATCGAGTGGCTCAAGAACCAGATCAAGGACCGCGCCAATCCGAAGATCGACGTGGTGATGCTGACCCACGGTGACAACGACCATTACAATCTCATGCTCAAGCTGCTGCCCGCGCTCGGCCCGCCGACAGGCCAGGAAATTGGCATGGTCCGCTACGGTGGCGTCGATTGGCGGTACAAGATTGGCAACACATCGCTGATCACCGAGCTCAAAAAATATTGCTCGAACGTTACAGGCTTCGGATCGCAAGCAAGCGGCTATGACCGGGACAAGAGCAGCTGGACTCGGCTCTGGCCTTCCAACGATGTGTTCCAACCGGGCGACGCGCAACTTTACGTCCTGATGGCGAATACCCAGCACCCGCAAGACGGAACGATCCGCCAAGGGGCAAGCCGCCGCCCCAACGCCGAGGCGATCAATTCCAAGTCGGTGGTGTTCGGCGTTTACTGGAACTACAGATGGTTCATAGGCACCGGTGACGGGACTGCGGCGACGCTTGCGCAGGTCAACACGCATTTCGCGGGTGTAGGGCTGCCGCCAACGATGTCGATGACGCTGCCGCACCACGGTAGCCGTAAGACCACCTACGATCTGAAGGCCGCCAAAGATGCGGTGGGCCCTGAATCGTTCAAGGTCGTCAATGACTTTCTCCAGTTATTCAAGCCTTGGACAATTTCTGTCAGCGCCGACGAGAAGCGGCACCACCACCCATCGCTGCTGATGATCGCGCAATTCGCCGCCGCGACACAAACCACCCAGATCTACTGGTCCGACCCCTCGCTCGCTGCCGGCAATCATTATCTGACGCCGTGGATCGACGAGCGCATCAATCAGCCGACTGACCCTGCATATCCCGGACAGCCAACTTACGCGACGACCAGGACCCAAGCCAACGTCTATTCGACGCTCTATTGCGACCGCCGCCTGATTATCAATTACGAGTCGCCACCGCTGCCCGCCAACAAGCTGCCCAAACCGACTATGGCAGTGGACACCAGCGGCGTGCCGCGCGGGCGCAACTGGTATTTCATCTCGGACGGGACCAACCTTTCGCTCCAATCGGCGTCGAGTAACAGCCCCGCCACAACTTCAATGATGACCTTCATCGGCCGCGCTGCGGCGGCGGGGCCGTCGCGCAACGCCGCTTACCGCACCACGCAGACGGGTCTGCGCGCAACCCCGGGCCGCTTCGCGCAACAAACCCATACCAACATGACCCGGCCACCGGCCCTCATCACCGCGGCTCCCCCCGCTGGGTCGCAATTGCGCGTACGAGTAATCTGCGGATGACCCTTTCGGCAGTCATCGCGGCACTCAACGCCTCGATCGTCAACGGCACGATCGACCTCTACACCGCCGCCACGACCCAGCCCGCGCTCGCGCCATTGGTGCCGGTGCTCGCGCGCTTTACAATCGCTACCAGTTACGCGTTGACTGCCGCCAAGGTGACCGCCGGATCGACCTCGGCAACGCTGGTCGGGTCAGGCACTTGGGGGATCGCCGGCGCGGCGCCCGCCAATATCGTGCCGGTGAGCGCGCGGCTCGACTGCGTCGGATCGAGCGATGTCACCTTCACGCTGACGCTGACGGTTACTCTCCCCGGTTGGACTTTCGGTACCAGCTTCCCCGTGCTGCCCCAGGGCCAGGCCTATGACCCGAACGGCTCGGTGATGCCGGTGCCGTCATTTCTCTCTGATATCCGGCTCGACGGTGCCAGCTTCGCAGGGAGTTCGAACGAAGCCAGCAGCGCGCCACTCACCCTTTCGGGTTCGCTGCCGCTCACTGACTTTTGGACGCGCTGGAGTCATCTTGTCGCGCCGTGGCCACTCCAGCTTCGTGGCACTTGTCGGGTGCCTGCGAGCGTCGTGTTGCCTCCTGCGCTCGACCTGCTCGCCACCACGCCCTCGGCAACATTGCCATTGACCAACGCCCTGCTCGATCTCGGCCCGTTGGCGCTTGAGGCGCTGGGGTTCAACCTCATCGTCAACTACGGTCCTGATCCAGAGGACCCCGGGGTTGACGCCTGGTCGGAGCTTGATCTCACCGGTCGTCTGCGCGTCGGTGGGTTGGTGGCGCGGCTTTCCTGCCCGATCCTGGCCACCGGGCGCGTATGGCATTTCATCGTAATCTTCGACAATGGCGATGTTGTCGAAGGCATGCAGCAGCTCGCCAAGCTGTTCGGGCTACCTGACTTGCCGACCCCGCCCAATTATCTGCCAATCCCAAGCTTCCGCTTTGACAGCGTCGAATTCTACGTCGAACCTAACGACGACAGCCTGCTCGGCTTCACCGTGGTCGGGATCGGCGCGGCGATCGTCTCGACCCGACCGTGGACCGCGCCGGTGCCGTTCGTGACAATCGAGCAATGCGGCACGAGTTGGGTATGGAACTCGACGCCAATCGACGGCACGATGACAGGGGTGCTTGCCGGCAATGTGTTCGGCACGCTGCGCTTCGGCACCGGCGAGTCGTCGTTCGACATCGGCGCGGCGGTGCAACTTCCCGGCTGGGTGGTCGGCGCTGATCTGGCCGAAGGCGACGTGATCCCGATCAGCACGGCGTTCCGCAACTATTTCGGCGACGGCGGGCCGCCGACACCAGCGGACATGAACGTGGTCGCTCTGGGAATCGAGGCCGATCCCGCCGAGCAATCCTATTATGCCTCGGCCGACATCATCTTTGGCGAGCCCGACCAAGACCCGTTCGATCCGCCCGTCGATGAGGCGCAGGGGTGGGAGATCGACCTGGTCGTTACCACGATCACGCTGCGCTCATTGAGCTTCCACGTCGATATGGTGGGCGGCGTGCTGGCGGGCGGGATCGGCGGGACCTTTCTCCTGGGTGAATCGTCGGACGAAGCAGCTCCGCTGGTGACGGTCGCAGCCGAATATCCTGGGCCCGCAGAGCAGAACCCTGAGGGCTGGACCTTCTCGGGATCGCTGATGCCCGGATCGACGATAGGGCTGCGCTACATGGTTGGACGCTATCTCGGCCAGAACAGCGTGCCAGACTGGGTTCCCGATCTCAGCATCGATCGACTATACTTCAGCTGCAACACCTCCAGCCCAATCGGCTATACATTCGGCGGCACTATCTCGGGGCGTTGGAACCCGACAATCTTCGGGACCACACTCAAGATCTCCGCGGCCGCCAGCACCGACATGACGAAGGCGCCCGAGAGCGATACGCCCTCGGGCAACCTTGCCGGCTTGTTCATGGTCAACAAGCTCGCGCTCGCTGCGTCGATGACGCTCGGCGTGCCCGAGCCAACCTACACCTTCCAGGTCCGGTTCGACGAAGTTTGGTTCAAGGCTTATACCTCGTGGCGGGGCGAGGCCGAGGCGCGCCACCAAGTGATCAGTATGCAGCTTGGCGGAGTCACCGTTGGCAGCATGCTTGAATATTTCGTCAACCTCGCCGCCCCCACGATTGGGTATTCGCTCGATCCGCCGTGGAACATCCTCAACCAAATCGAACTGTCGCGCTTCACACTGACGATCGATCCGGAAGAGAGCTCGGTCGAGTTGGTTTACGCCGCCAACGCCGATCTGGTCTTCATGCAGCTCGATACGGTCGGCATCCGCTATACTCGCGGCCAAAACGGCGGCGTATCGCTGATCCTCACCGGGAGTATGCTTGGTCAGCGCTTCGACGGCAATGACCTCGAATGGGATGTCGTAAACGAATCCCCCCCGCCACTGCCAGGCGCAGATTCTAGCTTTATCGAGCTGCGTTATCTGGGGCTCGGCCAGCGCATCCAGCTTACCCAGCTCCCCGACACCGTCGCGGCGACGCTCGCGCTGCTGGAAAACGAGCTCAAGGAGCCACAACCCGGGCAGAACCCGCTTGCGGGGCAGGGCGTCGAGTGGAGTCCGGTCAGCCAGTGGCTGATCGGCCTGGACATCGGGCTGATCGACACGATCGATCTCGGCTTCATCTTCAACGACCCTTGGCTCTACGGCTTGTCGATCGCGCTCGGCGGGGAACAGGCGGGGAGTTTATCCGGGTTACGCTTCGAGATTCTTTACAAGAAAATCTCGGATAATATCGGCATGTTCCGGATCGAGCTGACCCTGCCCGAGGCGTTCCGCCATTTCGAGTTTGGCGAGGTCTCGGTCACGCTCGGGGTGGTGGTGGTCGAAATCTACACCAACGGCAATTTCAAGATCGACCTCGGTTTCCCCTATAATCGCAATTTCGACCGCAGCTTCTCGGTCGAGATATTCCCTTTCCTGGGCCGTGGCGGCATCTATTTCGGGTTGTTGAACGGCACCACCTCGCGCCGGGTGCCGCGGATTACCAATGGCAATTTCGCGCCAGTGATCGAGCTTGGTGTCGGGCTCGCGGTCGGCGTCGGCAAGGATATTTCGATCGGTCCGCTTTCTGGCGGGATCTATGTCCAGGTCGAGGTGATTTTCGAGGGCGTGGTCGGCTGGTTCCATCCCAGCGCCTCAGGCAGCGCTACCGCAGTTTATTATTGGGCGCAGGGCGTCGCCGCGATCCACGGCAAGCTCTACGGCAAGGTCGACTTCAAGGTGATCAAAGTTTCGGTCACGCTCGAGGCCTATGCCGCGGCGACGGTGACGCTCGAAGCCTATAAATCGACCGTGTTTAAGCTCGAGGTCGCGGTGCGCGCCGAGGCGAGTGTCAAAATCCTCTTCATCAAAGTCCACTTCAGCTTCAAGGTCGAACTCGACACCAGCTTCACCGTCGGCAGGAGCCGGGCAACGCCCTGGATCCTGTCGCCCGATCAGTCTGGCGTGCAGCTCAACGCATCACGATCACGCGCGCTGGCCCAGGGTGTCGACACCCCCGAACGCCAACGTGCGCGCGCCAATTCGCGCGGCAGCGCGCGCCGCCGGATGCAGCCCCCGCGCCGCCGGCCCGAGCAACGCCGCGCGGTGCTACTCGGCGAGCATCTCCGGCGGCTCGGCGCGCGCGGCACCAGCGCCTCCGAACCGATCTGGCAGCCGACCAAGACGGTGTTCGAGGATTCGCCCCGCACCGCGCACCTGTTCATGCTGCCGTCGTTCAACCTCGGCGCAGTGCCGCTCGCCTGGTCGAGCACGGCACCTGCCAATCCGACGCCGCAATATCGGTTTGCGATGCAGCTCTTTGCGCCGTCAGGCGCCCCGCCTGAAGCGCGCAACGTCCAGCAAGCGAAGCAGCGCTCGGCGGCGTTCGGCGTCCACGCTCGGGGCGGGGAAGATTTCGACGCGCTTGCCACCGACATCCTCGTCCAAGGGCTGCTGCTCTATGCGATCTACGCGATCCCCGACGGCCCCGAGGCACCGGAGGACAGCGTCACCGCCGGCCAGCTCGAATGGCTCGCGACGATGCTCGACGATCCGGCGATCGCCTCGGCGGGCTTTACCGCGGAGATGCTCGGCGAATTCTATTCGACCAACATCCATCTCGACATTTCGGGCCAGCCCGATGGTGAGACGCCCGCCAATCAGAGCAGCATGGCGATGGCGATGCCGCCGTTCCTGAGCTGGGCGTCGACACAGACCGGCGCGGTCAATTTCGCGGCCGACAATCAGATTGGTCCGCTCTATTTGTGGGGCGTACAGGCGCAGGCGGCGCGGTTCTCGCCCGACGCGATCGACCCAGGCCCCCCCCCTGCCGATCCGCTCGATTCCTATATTGCCTTCGCCAGTCATTTGTTCAGCGACTGGAACCTGCTGATCGCAAAATCAGGCGTGCGTGAGGCGCTCGCCGTGCTCGACAACCGACTGCTCGATGCCGCCACCGCTGACGACACGCTCGCGAGCATCGCTGGCAACCTACCGACGGCGACAGTCACCTATCCGGTGCGGCCCGACGACACGGTCGAAACCGTTGCAGACACACTCGGCGCCACCGTTGACGAGATCGAGTTCCTCAATGAGGATTTTGCCGCCCGACTCGCCGCCACCGCTGCGGGTGGAACGATCGAGGTCGTGCTGGGCGTTGCACCGCAGATCCTTGCGCAGGACAATGCCGCCACTGTGCTCGCCAAGACCGACCTCGCGCTCGGCGATCTCACCGTGCCGGTTACGTCAGGCGACAGTTTCGCGAGCCTGGCGACGCGGTATCGTAGCTCGGCAGCGGCAATCCTCGGCCTCGCCGGGCAGGACGTCGATGCGAAGTTGCTCGCCGCAAACACCAGCTTCGATGCAGCCGCAGTCACCTGGACCGCGGCACCGGCGGGCTGCACCGCGCTGCTCGCGGCAGCGATCTTCTTCACGCGCTATGCTGGCGTGCCTGTCGGCCTCGACGCCGGTGCCGAGCAATCGGCCTGGTATACCCAGGCAGTCGCTTTGCTCAGCAAGGACGTGCTGGGCGAAACCGCGCTCGATCCGCGTACGCTCGAGCTGCCGCCCGGCGTGTCGCTCACCATTCCCACCGGCTATCTCGACGCGACCGCCGCCGCCATACCCTATGTCACGGTCCCCGGCGACACGCTCGCGCGGATCGGCGCGACGCTGTTCGTCGCGCAGAATCCGAACGACACCGGCAACACCGCCTGGCCCGCGTTCAGCGTCGGCGTCACCGCGGTGGACGGCGGCTTCGCGATTCCCGCATGGAGCGGGGTGCTCGTCGCGCCTGGCGAGACGCCGGACACGCTGGCACGGCGGCTGGTGGTCTATTGGGTCTCGGACGCTGGCGTGTGGTCCGCCGATTGGGACGGGCTCGCTGCGACGCTGGGCAGCGCCGCGATCCTCGCGCCGCTGACGCTGGTGACGGTGCCCAACGTCGTGACCGAAACGGGGGCTTCCTACAGCTTCGCCAGCCTCGGCGCCGCCTATGGCCTGTCGGTAGCCGACGTCGGCGGTCGACTGGCCAGTGTATCCGGGCTGGTCGAGGGCACGCAGTTACTCGTCCGACACCTCCCCGCCGACACGGTTGAGAGCCTTGTCGCGCGCGTCGCCGCGAACGCGACCGCAGGAATCGCCGGGGAGGCTTCGCGCTTCCTCTTTTCCGGGCAGGAGATCCCGCTCCCGGTCGCGGGCGAGGGCGGGCACGTCTCCGCCTCCACCACCCAGGTATCGCCGCTGTTCGACCAGAGCCGTCAGCAATGGAACCTCACCATCGACGGCGAGGACCCGGACGGCGTTGCGCTGTCGCTCGACGTCACCGCTCAAACCGCATGGATCACGCTGCTCGACAGCAGCACCATCGATGGGACGCGGACTGCCGCCCCGGCGGCACTCAACCGCGCGCTTGCTACGGGCCGCAGCCTGCCCCCCGGCGCAGTGGTGCTCGATGCCGAAACCGATACGCTGAGCTTCAGCTACACCAATCAACAGGTACAGGATGCGGTACCGGCGACCGGGCTCGCCTGGAATCCGCAAAACGGTCCCGCGGCAATCGAGATCAAGGGCGAGGCACCCGTTACCTATGGCCTTGCACAGCTCGTACCGCTCCAGACAGCGATTACGCTGCCAGTGCCGGGATTCGACATCAACCAGAACACGCTATCGGTGCACCCGTTCCCCGCGACGCTCGCCGTACGCGCGCAGGCAGCAAGCGCGACGCCCTATATCGTCTATGCCAGCGCAACCGACACTGCGGTGCGCGCGCAAGTCGACAAATGCACTTTCGCGACGCTGATCAGCTTCACGGTGCGGCGCATCGCCGAGGCACCCGGCGTCTATCAGCTCGGCGGCGCAGCGATCGAACAGATGTCGCTGCTGCTCGAGCTTGTCAGCTATCTCGCCGACCCCGATACTCCGGCGGGGACCGTGGCCAAGGTAACTCTGCCACCGCCCGTCGCTGCCGCCGATCCCAGCGGTATCGCGGTAATCGACGGTAATGCCTGGCTGATCAAGTCGAACCTCTCGACCGAGACAGTCGCGCCGGACGCACTCGCGGCCCGTGGCGGGCCGACAGGCGACGATACGACCCCGCCCTGCTTCGCGGATCTAACCGATCCGGCGGCCTTCGCGCTGCTACTGTGGGAAGGATCGAGCGTCGGCGGGATTGGTTACAGCTTCGGGGTTGAGGGCGGCCTGAGCGACGGCGCGTTTGACGCCAGCGACCAGGCGACACTCGAGCTGCTGGTCATTGTCGGCGCGCAGCAGGCGGTGGCGCCCGAGGGCCGGACGTTGCTCGCGTTCAACACCAGTTTGATCGCCGTCGACCAGGGCATCGCCGAGGGTGCTACCCTGTTCGCGCAGGCTGGACCGACGTCAGATGCAACCGAATTCACAACACAGGCGCTGGTACCCGCAGGCAGCACCGGTTTCGTGTTGACCCTAACCCGACCCGAGACTGACACCGGCGAAGACGGCCTGCGCGAGCAGTTTAGCTTGCTCACCGCGACCGCGACAGCATCCGCAGACTGTCCCTATACAATCCTCGCTTCCGGCCTGCCTGGCTCACCCCAGGCGAGCGACGGAATCAAAACGCCTATGTGGCAGCGGGTCGCGGCGCGTCAGCTCGGTGCCACAGACGATCCCGAACCTCAGCCCTATTGGGACTATCAGAGCGTGTTGCCGATCTACCGATTTGGCCCGGCATCGGCAGCGCCCCTGGTGGCCGGGCTACCCGCCCCAGCGGAGGATCCGTATCGCGGGCTCGGCACCGCGGCCACCGCGCCGCAGGTCGATTTCAGCCTCGGCTTCGGTGATGTGCTCGGCAACCGCACCGCCTCCGGCGACGACTACGCGCTCCATGTCCCTGTCGGCTACAGCGACACGCTCAATGGCCCAACCACCTGGCCCGCAGTCAGCAGCTATTACGGTATCGCTGGGTCGGGCGCGACGATTACGCTTAGCGTTACCCTAGCCGCCAAAGCGCAGGCATTAATGCCATCGACCCGCCAGCGCGGCGACGCGATGGTTGAGGCGGCGGGACGTCAGCGCGACCAATATGCGACGATCTATTATCAATATGTCCAACCAGGCATGACCGTTTCGATCGAAACAACGTTGCAAACCGGCGCGTCGCCCGCAGTGAACGGTACCGCCGGGTTCGTTGCCTTCGCCGGGGGAGCCTATGCCACGGCAGCCGGCGCCACACTTTATGGCGCAGTGACCGCAGGAGGCGCAACGCTCGGCCAGATCTTCGCCGACTACGGCGCGAGCTGGGACGCGCTCGCCGAGGTTAATGCCGCAACACCCGTTGCGGCGATTTTCGGTGCCAACGTCGCGGTTACCATGCCAGCCTATGCGATAATGGCGAGTGGCGATACTGCGACGTCGATCGCGGCCGCGCCGCGCCCGGGTTGGCCGTCCGCAACCGCAGACGAGATTCTCACCTTCAGCCAGAACGCCGACGACCTGCCGCTCCGCATCGGCGCGGTACTCCGCTTCCCTGCGGTCGCGGTCACGCTCCCGGAAGCCCCCGTGCTCGGGGCCGTCGCCACCGCCCAATTAACCACCGCCGGATGGCTCGCGACCGACAGCGCCGCCGACCCGATCCTGGTCGCCGCCTTTCCCTTCACCATAGACGGCGTGACGGTCGCGGTCGGCGACCCGATCGATCCCGACGACCAGAACGCCGGGACCGTCGAGACCTTCGCTGGCGTCGTTTTAGCCTTCGAGGCGCGCGGCGTGCATATCGGCACCTATCAGATCGGCGAAAGCTATGCCGATGCAACGGACATGCTGATCGCGTCGGCGACCGCGCATTCGGCGCATTATCTGGTCAGCGGCGAAGCGACGCTCGCCGACAATCCGAGCGGGATCGACAGCGCGACGCTCGCCGGAGCCAATGTTGCGACCGCAGACCTCTACGAGCCCGGCGCGCTGATCTATCTCGGCGTGTTCGGCACCGGCACCCCCGCTACGATCACGCCCGACGAGGCCGACACCGTCGCCACCCTGGCCGCTCGCTACGGCTGTCCGGCCACGGCGTTCCTCTATGCCAACGCGACTCGCGCCGTGATCGGCGCCAGCGCCCTCGCCATTCCCGGTGCCGTCAACCTGCCAGCTTCGACCGATCTGTCGGTGCCCTACAGCCAGCGCGGCACCGACACGCTTTCAGGGATCGCCGGCAATTTCGATCTGGAGGGCAACGACAAGGCGACCACGCTCGCGACGCGCAACGGCGCGATGCCGGGCACGGTCGCGCAGGGCCAGACCTTCGATGTCGATGTCGGTGGTACGGGGGTTCCGATCGACACCACTGGCTTACCCAGCTTCGACGCGGTGCTGAATGAAGTCCGACAGACCGCGCCCGACGCGACGATGGCCGATGTCGCCGCCGCGTTCGACGTGCCCGGTCGCCTCGCTGCCAGTGGGTTGCTATTGGCCCCGCCCGCACTGCTCGCCGCAGCCGTCAGCCCGGACGGTATTCCGGTGCTATACGGCATCGACGGCGCGGCGTTCGGACTCGCCAACGCAGGCGTGCTCGGACTGCTCGTTTCCGGCGTGACGCTCGCAGCCCCCCTTCCGGCGATCGCGTCGCAGACGATTACCCCTCACGACACGCTCAACAGCCTCGTCGGTCGGTTCAACGATGCGTATCTCAAGGCAGGCTTTCAAGCGACGGTAACCGTCGATGCGCTGATCGAGGCGAACCTTGACGTAGTCATGTTTGCCGAGGGGGCCCGCGCGCTGCTTCCCCCCGCCGACGTGATTATCAGTCGCGATCTCAGCCATGACGGACCCTATCCTGGCGCGGCCTTCGCGCTCGACGTTGTGCTTGACGTCGCACGCCCACCAGCGCTGATGCTCGCGGGCTTCGAGACCGGTTCGGCGGCTTCGGCGAGCGCGACGATCGCAGCACCGGCCAGAAGCGCGGTGCCCGGTAGCTCAATGACCTTCGATGCCTTCGAAGCGGCATTGACCGCCGCACTCCCCAATCTACGCCTCGCCACCGCCAAGACGGACGACCGCACCGCGGACCTCTGGGCAGTCGATTTCGGCACCGCCGGGATCACCTCGGTCGCGCTAACCAAGGGCGTGACCTATGGCGAGGAGCAACTCGCGCGGATGATTGCACTCGCGCCGCTCTACCGCGAGCTGGTCACGCGCCGCGAGGTGCCAATCGCGCCCCTGATCGGGGGCCACCTCGATTCGGACGCGGCGGTCAATCACGATTACCAGGGCATCGACGTCCAGATCTGGGCGACACGGTTCCTCGGCGATTTCGACCGGATGCTGAGTCCGGCTTATGCCTCGGCGATCAACACCAATGCGGTGCTGCGCGACCAGTTCGTCCGGCTGATGCAAGCCAAGGCAACGCTGCAGATCGCGGTCCCCGAGGATCTTGCTGCAGTGTTCCGCGTCAATCCTGAAGGCAGCGACCTACCGCGTGCCGTGACCGACCCCAATCTCGTCGCCGGGCTCACTACCGCGCGCGCAGCGCTCGGACAGGCGCTCGGCATCTCCCTCTCCTCGGCCTGGGCCACCGCCGCAATCGTCCAATACGACGGCAGCGTCGACAGTGCCTGGACGCGCTCGCCCGACCCCGAAGGTGATGCTGCGCTCCAGGGCGAGGCGCGCAGCAACGAACAGTCCGATCTGGGCACACCGCCCTGGCGGCTCGCCTCGGGCAAGGTCTCGCTCGCCGACACCGCGCCCTTCCTGACGCTGCCCATGGCAGTGAGCGATCCCGCGGCCCAATCGCACATCGCGCTCGATCTCGCTTATGCGGTGAGCAACCTCGAGATCCACCGACTGCCAGTCGAGACCGCGCCAGGCTATACCAGCTCGGACTGGCTGGCGATGGCACCCGTACTGATCGGTGATGACGTGCCAGCAGCGCTTTCGCTCGATCTCGGCGCGACCGATGTGCCGATCCCGCTGCGCGCCTTCCCGGCCCTGCCGCAGATCGTCAACCAGGAAGCCGCCGCCGACCCGGTAGAACCGGTGACGCTGACCACCGCTTCGCTCTGGAGCTTCGATGTGGTTTACGCGCACGAACATGCCGCGCAGGATCATGTCGCGCTCACCGTCCAGTTCAACCTGACCCCGCCACGCGAGCTGCGCCTTTCGCTCGCGGAGCCGCAGGATCTGTTCACTGCCCTTGCCCAGTATGTCGCGGTGGCGGACGACCTCAACGATCTGCTCGCCGCGCTGGTCGACCCGGCGCGCACAGTGCCGCCCGACGAACTCGGCGCGGCGGTGACGACCTTCGCCGATCTCGCCATCGCAACCGCAGACCTCTGGCCGACGCGCCTTCCCAACAACGGCGCTGAAGAGGCAAGCGGCGACGGTTGGATCCCGGGCGAGGTCGGACTATTCTCTGCGGTGGTCAGCACCGTTCCAGAGACACAACGCCAGCTACTGGCCTATGCGCTAACCCGTACCGAGGGTACCGTCGGCTGGCCCAACGTCGCCTGTCAGGCCGCCGATGGCGGCTGGGTGGCGCTCGTCGCCGGCGCAGTAGACGGCGACACCTGCACCTACGCGCCGCCCGGCGGAACCGAGTTGCTGCTCACAAGCTGGCCGCACTTCGCGCTGTCGTGGCCGGGACTCAACGTCTCATCGACCCAGAACACCCGCATTGCGATCGAGGTGGTACGCAACACAGACCTGCTCGGTGCCTCCGGCCCGGCAACCGCCGACGCCTTCGTCTACCGCACCGCGACGGTGACCGCGCCCGAGATCGCTACGCCCGCCTTGACCCGCAACGATCCGCTTGAAATGAGTGGCCCGACGATTGAGGAAGCGCTGCAGGCGGCGTTCGACACTCTGTTCCCGCCGAAAACGCGCCGCGACGACCTCAAGCTGACGCTCGGCCTCTATTACGGCTACGAGCTCACCCCCGGTATCGACGGACTGGTAAGCGAGCTTGCCGTCGGGCTGGTGCCGGACCAGACGCTGACCGAGGACACAGCGGCAATGGTCGCCGCCGCGCTCGACGCCTGGCAGACTGCGGTCAAACCCAACGCCAATGGCGGGCTCTGGATCATCGCGCTGATGCTCTATTCGTCGCTCGATCCAGGCAAACGCGTGCTGCTCTCCATCAACCGATTGAGTTACAGCCTCGCCTGAGCGGAACGCCTGTGCGAAGCGCAGACCAATCCTTGCCCGCAAGTGCCCAAACTGTCTGAGGCCGGAGCGGAGGTGCAGCAAGGCAAAGCGGCGGCAAAACGCGAAGTGTAAGCAAGCGCTTTCCGGATTATCCGTATCAGGTCCGGCGACGGACCAAGGGTAGCGCTCAAAGTATCCCGGCCAACCGCGTAGCGCGCCTGAGCGCCTCACGATTGTTGATTTCCGCTGAGAGTTGACCCGGGAGGCGCATAATTTCCACTGAGAAGTGACCCATGTTTTGACCCTCTGAACCGCCCCGGGATTGTCGGAGGCTCCAACTCCTGAGAAGGCGGAGCCGATATGAGCAAGACAACGAACAAGTTTTCACCCGAGGTTCGCGCCCGTGCGGTTCGGATGATATTGGATCACGAAG
>NZ_JBAZTL010000016.1:0-20532 GCF_041661885.1 Sphingomonas sp.
CATGCGCCGAAAGCCGCTTGAGATGCTCTGATAAGCCGAACAATCCTGCCTGACGCATCGCTGCCTCCTGTCAGGCCAAATGAATCAAATCAGACCGGAAATGTCGAGGGGTTGTTGGAGGTGCCCAAGTGACGACGCATATGCCTTCTGAAGTAAAACCTGATCCGTCTATCAGCCTCGACTTGTCGGATGAACACGGCGCGGAATCTCGCTTGCACTCCGACCTACCGACCGTGCGGACGCTATCCTGAGAGCGCGCGACAGGCACGCGGGTCACGGCATCTTGTGGTCAGCGATCGACCCGTAAGAAGATCGCTTTGTCGTCGACGCCCCTCGGGTTCTGCAGACGCGTGCACGACATTGCGCGAAGATCGTTCACCCCGTCATCGTCCGTAACGACAATGATAGACTCATTGCGTGTCAGGAGTTCCGCGACCGGCACCGCCAGGACGTTCGAATTACCCAGCGTATTTGTTGCAAGCCAGTTCTTGAGATCGTTAGGGTCAACGACAGCTCGCAGGCTCACATCAATCAGCGCGATCTTGAACTGGCTGCCACTCGGTCCGGTCAAAAATTCAGGCAGCCCGCTGGAAGCCAGGACGGCCCGCATAGAGCCTGAAACATCAAGTGCGATAATTTGGTGACCGTCCGATGCTCCAGTTGGTAGTCTTGGAACCGGATGGCCTACGATCTCGCGCACCAAATCACGGAACTTCGCGAGCGGCGCAAAATTATCAGGCATCAAGTGGCCAATCATCAGGCAGCGTTTGCCTATCGCGTCCGGCAGGTCATTGAATTCGTCACCGACCGGCCCGTAATTGACAAGCACGATCGAGGCACGAGGATGGCCACGACTATAGTCGATTAGCGCGTCACGGAAGTTGCGGCGCGATCGCTTCTTGTAGTGCTTCACCTCCACCACCAGCACGCATTCCGGATTTGAAGCGTCCTGCGTCCAAAGCCCGAAATCCGGCTGGGCACCTTCTATGCGGCTTTTGCCGACTGGATTGGTCAGGGCGACACGTCGCTCGGCAAACAGGCTTAGCCTTGGATTGGCGCTGTCGATATCTGCTATCCGGGCTTCGCCAAACGCAAATCTGAGCTCACCGTGGCTTGAGAGGATTTTGATGTCGTGATCGTCTAGCGACCCCGCGATCTGTGTCGCCACCCACACGCCATAGGTTTCGTAGCGCTGTTTCCAAACCGGGAGCGACAGCAGCCGCTCAAGGTCCTTGACCTCGATCTGGCCAGGAATACGCCGCCGCGCAAATGGCGCAAATCGCTCGACGAGCTTTCGCGCGATTGCGTGAAGCTCCTGGTCAGGGCGTCGAAGGAGATTGGCCAGGTAACCCACGTGCGATCGGAGCCAATAATCCGTTTCGCTCTGCGCGATTGTCCAGGGATGAAGGGCATCGTCATCGATTGACCTGTAACCGCGGGCGCGATGCTCCTGCAGCATTGCCTCCCGGCTGAAACCTTGCCGTCGGATGATCGTCACGGCCGCAAGAATTACAGTCGCTGCGTCGGACAGTCCGGGTGGGAATTTGTCCGGCATGATGCTCGCCGGGAAGGATCCATAACGACCCTCATCGTAGTCGGCGAGCCACGCATCGACGTCGGGGAGGCCCGTCGTCGCTCTCGCACCATGATCCATGCCGTCGATCAAATAATCATAGCCACCGACCTCGGCGCGAACATCGTTCAAAATGAAGGCATGGCGCCGATTGAGCGCGGGAACCTCGAACTCGGCGTCGATCTTTCTCCAGTGCTCGAGGAACTCCTCGAAGTGCCGGAAATCGAGGAACTCGTCGCCGACACTCACACGCCACTGCGATTGCCCCTGATGCGCGCCAGCCATCTCAAAGAAACGCAAGATGTCGCTAAACATTGCGACGAAGGGCTGGATCGACGCGAACAGGGCGGACAAAAACGCATCCGTCGATGCCTCGGCCAGCGCAGTTTCTAAATCAGGCGCGCCCGGATCGAGGCGCTCTTTTAGTTTCTCGACAAGGCCATCATCGCGGTCGTCAAGATCTAGGCCGCCCGTCTCGCGCAGCGCGCGCCAAGCTGACAATCCATCCCGATAGATGCCGTCGACCAATGTACGTACCCCTTTCAGCCGAGTATAGCCGCGAACTTGAGCGGGGTCGCTAAATTTGAAGCTTTCCGTCCCTGTCGGATCCGTTCGTCTTCATCAACGACGCGGTTTCGATGACGTCTGGCGCTTTCTCCGGAAGCCCAAATGACGATGCCTCTAGCGAGCTAGGAAGAAGGACCAGTCAGGCAGAATTACTGCCATTTAGCCACAAATGCCAAAGAGCGATATTGCCGGGAGTGCCCGCGCCGACCACTGCCGGATAGCGAAAACTGCGGAGATGGTGGGATGATGAGATAGTCGATCGCAGTCCAATGGACGCTGTTGGCAGCCGATGAGTTTGCCAAGGATCTGGTCTATGTTCAACGCCTCCAGCTAGGAAGGGAGAGAGGTCGTTCTCAACGGACGAGCCATCTCGAATATAGGCGATCATGATCGCTTCGCTGTTCGCCCAGGCATATTGACCAGCGACAAAACGGGCGATCCCGTTGCTGCAATAGAGATCGACACCCTTGCCAGAAACATGGTCGATGAGCTTGCATTCGACGACGACCGGAAACGAGGGGTGCTTGCCTGTTAGGTAGATCGAAAGATCGGGCCGCTTCTCCAGATGGGTTCCATCGAAGCTGAGCGATTCCTTGCCGCGCGCGACGGACGAAACCAGTTGGGACCAGAGGGGGTCTTTTCTCCAGAGACCATTGAGGCGTGATTCCATCAGGGCGTTGATTTCGGCCTCGCTGCCGTCGGTCAAAGCTTGGCTTTGTTCGTCTTTCAATTCCTGCCAAACCCGCGCCACCGTCTCGAAGATCACATCCAGATGGGCTTCAGCGATGGGATCGAGCGGCAGTCTTTGCCCGCAGGTCAGTTCTGCAATTTGATTGTCGCGTGGGCGAAGGGTCGGACTCCTCATTTGGCGTTTTTGCCGGAGAGGAAATCGACGTGTTCCCACACGATGCGCCTCGCGGCGAGACGCGCCTGGCTCGGGGTCCAGTAGCGCGCTTGGTTAAGGCGCCCTAAGATGAGACGATTTGCTTGCTCGTCGACATAGACAACCTCGGTTGCCGAAAGTTTATCGGCGAGTTCGATAGCCCGCATCCAACCCACGTCGATTGCGGCCTGATCTCCGACGTCGCCGCTGATTAAAACAAAATGCCATGGCGACAGGGCCGGCATGGGAACGCGATGGATCGCTACAGGCCGGCCAAAGCGCGCCCCCCAAGGCTGAAGCTCGGCATAAAGCCGTTTATTGAACGCCGCCTGCTGTGCGGTCGTTACAGGCGTTTGGCTCGCCTTCAAATTAGCGGAAAATGGAAGCCGATACCGAAGTGTATCGGAGATGGTCTCCACGTCTTCCGGGGTGAGGCCGAATAGAGCGCCAATCCAGCGATCGACTTTCTCCCATCCTGCCTCATCGTCTTCTTGCACCAATGCCTCGAACAGGCTGGCAGATATATTGCGATCCGCGGTCGATAGCTCCTCGAATACGGGGACAGGAATCTCGTCGATGATGAATTTCTCGACGACTTCACGTTCAAAGCCGAACCGGCCGCTGGTAATAAGCGCGTGCCAGAGTGCGATTTTGCTACCGATAACCAACGCCAGATAGCGAGCCAACTCACCGCCATGCTCATGTGTATGGGTGCTGTAGCCATGGAAGCTTTGGTTGAAAACGACACTGTCGAGCGCAACGGATGTCCTGATCCGTGCATGATGCACAGGGGGCGATTCACGAACTATCAATAGCGGGCCCGTGAACAACCACTCAGGACGCGGGTCGTGGATGCGTTCCGCGTCGAAGCGTTTGAGGTTCGACACATCGACAAGCAGGTTGGTTTCGAGCCTGCTGGGGAGTTCTGGAAGGTGGTGAAGATAGTCAGCGGCTGCCCCCGGCAGCTTAGCGCCCTTCCGGGTCCGGCTGCTTTTCCTTAGCCGTTGATAGCCATTGCCGGTGTATTGCGCTCGCCCGTGATAGACGCCGAATACGGATCGCCAATATTCATCGAGCGTCGGAAAGGCCTTGGCAGAAATCCTGTCATAAAGTTCCAGGTCAAGTCGCGTTCCCCGGAACAGGATTTTCAGCAGTTCGGGGCGCTGGCGCACATCCTGGCTTGTTACGATTTCAGCATTTGCGGCATCAATCCGCCAAGCGCCGCTTTGGTTCAGCGGACCTTCAAGATGTGGGCTCGTGAAGCGGAATCCGGCGCCGACCGATGGTACGGCGTTGCGCGCGAAGAGGAGGCAAAACGGCGCAGTGATCTCCGGCCATACCCTCGTGCGGCGTAACTCTGTGCCGTTCACGATTCCGGTCACATCGAGAGCACCGAACAACGCGTTACGCGCTGCCGGCATGGTTTCGCCGCGCTGAAACAGAAGACGGGCATGCAGTGCAAATGCGATCTGGCCGCCCGGGCGAGCCCACTCCATGGCCCGCCAGACGAATGGCAAGTCCAAGACTTCGTTAGGAATGGGTGCGCGTATCTTTGCGTCGCCGGTCCTTTCGCGAGCAAGACGCGAAACCCGCTCTTCCAGCGATGACCAATTCGAAAGCTTTGTAGCTGTCGCCCAAGGGGGATTCCCAACGACAAGGTCATAGGCGGCGTGATGCTCAATCCCGACTTCATCGCCGAGGCTGCCAAGATCCTTGGATGGAGCCGCGTCGAGGTTGTCACCGAACTTGCGGAGCACATCTGGGCGGAGATTCTTGAATCGCAGTTTTTGTAAAGGCTCGGGATTGGGATCCAACTCGATCGACATCAAATAGAGGCCGAGTGCAGCAAAGCGCAGGGCAGATTCGTTGATGTCGAAGCCGGTGATCTGGCCGTACAGAATTTCCCTCAGCGTCTCAGTGTCGGGACGCCTTCCGTCGTGACGCCACCGTTCACCGACTAATTGCCGGAAGGCCGTAAGTAAAAAGACGCCGGCGCCGGCCGCGGGGTCGAGAACCCGCGCCCGATGTGTTTTGCCTTCGCGGCCGAGCGCCGCAAACGCGGCGCGGACCATCAGGTCGGCGATGTGTCGTGGCGTGTAGTACCCGCCTTCCGTTCGCTGCTTCTCCGGCTCGTGATGACTGAGGTATCGCTCATAGGCTTGACTGAGAACGCCCACAGGAATGTGGGCAAAATCCAACATGTCCCATTTCTCCTGCCAGCCTAATTGTAGCTGGCCGCCCGGCGCGCGCCGGAGAATGTGGCCAAGAACGTCAAACGCCTGCTGAGGAAGCGAGTTTATCGTTGTCGCCGTAAGCGGCAGAAAATCCCCGTTGAAGGTTTCGTCGAGCCACGCAGAGGTGTCGACCGCTGTTGGAGCGGAGTCAAAAAGCGCGGCAGCGCCATGGGCCGCGAGGGCGCATACAGCTTCTGGCAATATGTCGCGATCGGCAAGAAAACGGACAAACAGCGCACGCCCGACGAGAGAGATGGCATCGCCGTCAGCGATGGCCAAACGGGCCAACTCGTCAAGTGCGCTAGTGAGAAGTCTAAGAATGACGTCGCTGATCCAGCGCCGATTGGCCGACGTTTGAGGCCGGAGGTTCCCGAGGTGGGGAATAACTATCCGCCGATCGCTATTCGCATCGCCGATTGAAACGCGCGCTTGGGCGGCATCTCCCTCCAGGCCAACTTGGTATATCGTCATGCCGCCAGGCGTTACGACTGCGAGGTAAGGAGCGTCGCCACGCATCGCTACGAGGCGACGTATTCGGCTTAGCCGTTGAGGATTGCCGTCGAGCAGCGCTCCGTCGACCAGGAACAGGAGCGGCCTGTCCTGCCATTCGTACACCCCGCCTAAAGCCGCTAGATCGAGATCACCGGCTACCCGCGCCGCAGTGAGTGTGGCGTAGGGAAGCAGCTCGGGCCCATCGAGATCGAACTTCAGCAGCGACGCAGGATCGCCGCCATACTGCTGAAGGATATCGTCAAAGGCGATCATGGGAGGCACCCATGCCTTTCTTTGAGGCTTGAGGTAAGTCTCGATCGATAAACCCGCGCTCCACACGACGTATTTGCGTGTCTCCCGTGGTAGTAAGCTGCCAGATCATCGGTCGCCACGTACCGCCCGCTTTGCTGTATCGATCCATAATGCACTCCCACCTCATGGTCGAACGTCCCGATGGGCACCCGCGCATCCGAAAGCTGATTGAACATCTCAACCTAGCGCAGACCGGCCAACGCCGATGAAGGGGAAACACTCCCGACGTTGACGATCAAGCCGACCGGCAATGATCGCCCCCTTTTCGCAGCTCATCCAGGTAATCCGACCACCACTGGGCCATCTCCACACGCTCCTTCCAATGGGCCCCGCGGTGATAGGCCGCACGCACCTTGTCGCTGTCGCCATGCGCAAGGGCGCGCTCGATGGCGTCGGGCGACCACTTGCCGGACTCGTTGAGGAGGGTACTCGCCATCGCGCGGAATCCATGGCCGGTCATTTCGTCGCTGGTGTATCCCAATCGGCGCAGTCCGGCATTCAGGGTATTCTCGCTCATCGGCCGCGACCGGCTGCGGACCGAAGGAAAGGCATAGCCCGACGGCCCGGTAATCCCGCGCAGATAGCTGAACAGTTCAACCGCCTGCCGCGACAGCGGAACATGGTGGGGCTTTCGCATTTTCATTTTCTCGGCCGGGATCGTCCACAGGCCAGCCTCCAGATCGAACTCGCTCCATTCCGCGTGGCGTAGCTCACCGGGGCGGACGAAGACGTGCGGCGCGATCTGGAGCGCGTTCTTGGTGATGCCGAAGCCCTCATAACCATCGATGGCGCGCAGCAGCTCGCCGACCCGTTTGGGCTCGATGATGGCGCCGTAGTGCGTGACCTTGGGGGCAGCCAGCGCGCCGCGCAGGTCGCGCGTGGGATCCGATGCCAGCCGTGCCGTCGCGACGGCGTAGCGGAAGACTGCGCCCGCCAGTTGCAAGGTGCGTCTGGCGCTCTCCAGATTGCCCTTGCGTTCGATCCGGCGAATGGCGGCGAGCGCGTCCGCTGGTTCGATGTCAGTGATCGCCAGCCGACCGATCGGCCCCTCCAACAAGCTTAGCAGATATTCGCTGCGGGCAGCGGTCGCCGGCGCCCAGGGCTTGTGCCCATCGCGCTTGCGCTTGTCGCAATATTCGGCGGCGACGACAGAGAAGGTGCATGCGGCGAGCGCCTGCGCGCGCAGCCGCTCCCTCTGTTTCTCGCGCGAGGGGTCCTTGCCCGTGGCGAGTTGCTCGCGCGCTGCATCACGTCGCTTCCGGGCTTCGCTGAGGCTGATTACCGGATAGGGTCCGATGCTGAGCGTTCGCTCGCTGCCCTTGACCCGATATTTCTGCCGCCACAGCTTTCCGCCGCTCGGCTGAACCTGCAGATAGAGCCCGCCGCCATCCGCCAGCTTGTAAGGCTTCTCGCGCGGCTTCGCCTTACGGATCGCCATGTCGCTCAGTGCCATATTCCCCGGGTCTCCTGACGCGAGGCCCCCACTTTGGGGGCCACCCACATTGACCAGCTCGGTTGAGGCCCCCAAATGGCCCCCAATCTGCCCGGCTACGCATGGATGCGCGCAACCTTCACTGGTCTGATGGAGGGAAAATACCGCGGATTTCAGCGGGTTGCAAAGCCCTGCATGGACGTCGGTGGATGGTAGGATGGAGCGGGTGAAGGGAATCGAACCCTCGTCGTAAGCTTGGGAAGCTTCTGCTCTACCATTGAGCTACACCCGCATTTCAA
The DNA here is from genome assembly GCF_041661885.1 of Sphingomonas sp. Lineage (GTDB taxonomy): Bacteria > Pseudomonadota > Alphaproteobacteria > Sphingomonadales > Sphingomonadaceae > Sphingomonas. The sequence goes on from NZ_JBAZTL010000016.1 coordinate 7,793, forward strand.
CGGCTTAGTCTGCGGACCGAACGTAAATTTACGCCTAGTTTTGCGGTGATACCGTCGATGGACGCGTCCCTGCCACATTCGCGGCTGTCCGGTCAACGCATTCGCGACCAAGACCAACGGTTAAATTCAGCACATGCCCCCGGCTCAGCGACGTATCGTCAGCGCAATTCCGCTGAGGATCAGGATACTGGCGCCCGCCAGACGAAGGCCGATCGCCTCACCCAGCAGCGCGGAAGCCCCCAAGGCAGTGATCGCGGGCACCAGAAGTTGCAGCGTGGCCGCGGTGAGTCTGGTGATCTGTGGAAGGAGCGCGTACCATAAGACATAGCCCAGCGCAGACGTCGTCGAACCCGAGACGATTGCAAGCGCCCAACCCATCGGCGTCAATCCAAATGGCAGCACCGCGAGGGCGACAAGGCCGAGAACCGCCGCGCCGGTGAAGTTGCGCGCGGTGCGCGCAACCGGTGCCCCGTCACCGCTGTTGACCGTGCTATAGACGCCCCACGCAATCCCCGCGCAGCCCATGAGCAGCGCCGCATACACGGGGGGGGCGGTAAGACCAGGAAACAGCAACCAGCACAGGCCCGAGAACGCAAGCGCCAACCCGATCGCCTGGATCGGCCGGATCCGGTCCCCCCGCCAAAGGCCCATGCCGATGATCGTCGCCTGCACGGCCGCAAACAAAATGAGGGCACCGCTCGCCGCCCCGATCGAGACATAAGCGAGGGCAAATCCCAGCGCATAGACCAGCAAGGCGATGACGGTCGGTGCGTCGCGTCGATGGGGAAGGATTGCAAATCCACGCACGGCACCGAGCCCCGCGAGCAAAATCGCGCCCGATACGAGCCGCACGGCTGCGAAAGCCCCGGGGCTATTCCCCGAATCTAACAGGACGGCGCGCGCGAGCAAAGAATTGCCCGCAAACGCCAGGAGCGCGAGGGGCGCGATAAGCCAGAAGGGCAAACGGGACGCGTTCATGCCTGGTCAACCCCACGCAGACGCACGGAGTCCGCAGCGATGACGGCCCAAAACACCTTCTGCGCAAATTTTTTCAAACGGAATACACCCCTAATCAATGTCCATCCCATGAAATTATAACTTTTAACGATATAAATCCCGCCATTATTATAATTAAATTTGATAGATATCCTCATTAATTTTAATACATCAAAGTATATTTGAAATATTGTTCTATTTACACCAAGACGAGAGCAGAAAATCCGATACGTTTGTCGCAAACGACCGCAAATGCTCCAGATTGGTCGGGCGGCGGAGGATGAATTGCGGCACGGTCGAAGCGATCGTGGCCGATTGCAAGAACAGGCGCCCCTCCTTTCCCATTTCCTGCGCGGCCTGCAAACGATAGATATTCCGACGTACCATTTGTACCGCACGCGCTCCAGCGACAGGCTCGAACATCGCGCTGCCGTCGTCCAACGCCGTCTCCAATTGGCAGATCGCTGAAATCGGGCGCGGGGCTGCCCCGAAGGCACCTCCGACATGGCGTTCGAACTTGTCCATGTCGAGCTGAGGACGCACGCGTGCACCAGCCTCGACGCCCAAAGCACGCAGGCTGTCGCTCCACAATTTCTGAGTGGGGGTTGTCGACAACAGCATGGCGGATTCGCCGCTCAGATCAATGACCGAAACATCATCGGACAGGAGCGGATGGCCCAATTGCAGCAACGCCGCCGCCGTTGTAGATTTTCCGGCACCGGAATCACCCATGAACGCCACCGCGCGGCCGCCGATTTCAACTGCGCTGGCGTGCAGAGGGAACAATCCGCGCTGATGACAAAGCAGCCCGAAAACCGAGCCCTGGATAAATAACGCGATGTCCCTGTTCGTGGCTGCTGGGTTCGCCGCGAAGGTGACCCGCCGCCCGTCCTCTACCAGAAATGTGCCGACCCTCGGGAATTGTACACGGACGGTGGCGTCGCCTGCGACCTGAAACGTGTTGCCGTGCGCGCCGGGGAGCCGATCGGGTACGGGGCCCGGCGCTATTGTAACGTCCGGTGCGCCGCCGCCTTCCCATGCCGGAACGCCGGGCAGGACGAATTCGCAGGAGATGTGCAAACCGGAGAAACAATAATGAGGCATTCGATATCCCGGGATGTGGGTATGAGGTCGGACAACGTCCGCCAAATCGCGCATAGCCCGTTACCCCCGGTTACCTCATCTCATTTTTTAAAATTTCGGACGCGGGGAGGGAGTGTTGTGATTTCCTGTTTGGAGGATACGCAAAACTTGCTGTTTGCCGCTGATCCTGTCAAAGCAGTTACAGGATCAACGTGTAGGTGGAGAACGACCGTGGATAAAGAAAATGTCGTCGCGACCGAAACTTGGTTCCAAGTAGCTCGCGTTGCGAAACTGGGCGCGTGGCAAACTCCTGATCTGGAAATTTTGCAGATTTCGGCGACCGCGTCGGGACGTGGCAGCCAGTGCGAGGGATCGACTTTTACCAATACTTCCTGATTGGGCGCTCTTTCGCTGTTTCTCACTGAGTGAAACGACGGGTCATTTTGCATGCAGTAAGGTGCGGGTGTAGGCTTCTGATTGACTGCTCCGCGAGGCTTGCGGTTTTCGCTTGATGCTGTCAAAGAGTGTACCGGGTAAATGGGTGTGGGGAACACATATAATGGATAAGCGCGAAGCTGTTTCGGTCGAGTGCCCGATCAATCTCGCTAAGGTTGCAACGCTGGGCGTGTGGCAAACTCCGGATATGGAAATTTTGCAGGTGTCGGCGACTGCGTCGGGTCGCGGCGCCCAGTGCGAGGGATCGGTTTTCACCAACACTTCCTGAGGGCGTGAGCTTTTTGTTGATAGTGTAGGATCAAGACGTTGATGCTGGGCATTGTCGGCGGCAATGCCCATTATTTTTTGCACCCAGAAGGCTTTGTTTCCGACTCTGGCGGAAGCGAGGTGGATGTTACGACAGTCGCGCGAGACCGGGTCGTTCTTCGCCAGCGTGCTGTACCAACTACGCTCGAGGCAGTTGGAGACGTTTTACCCGCAAGCTTTGCGGATGGGCGCTACGTACTTGGCTTTGATGGGCGTCTCGATAACCGTATAGATCTTTCGCGTGCGCTTGGAATCGAGCGCAGCGCAGGGCTTCCCGACAGCGCGCTCCTCGCGGCGGCATGGGAAAAATGGCGGGGCGGCTGCCCTGCCCATCTGCTCGGCGACTTTGCGCTTGCCGTCTGGGATGATCGCGAGGGGTCGCTGACACTGGCGTGCGACCAAACCACCGGCGGACGGCCGATTTTCTATCATGCGACAGGCGACCGCATAGCCTTTTCCACCAATCTCGCGATGCTCCTCAGCGTGCCGGACGTGCCCCGCGTCGTTGATCCTGAAAATCTCGCCAGGGCGGCGCAATGGCATTGGCCGGCCGATGGTCGCACCTATTTCCGCGATATTGGCCAATTACCGCCGGGCGGGCGGCTGTGCTGGTCGGCGGGGCGGTACACCGTTGATCGCTATTGGCAACCCGATTGGTCGAGCCGCGTCCGCTATCGCCGTGACGCGGACTATGTTGAGGCGGCCCGCGAATTGCTCGACCGAGCGGTGGCCGCACACAGCCGCGTGATTGGGCCGTTGGTGTGCGAACTTTCGGGAGGCCTCGATTCGACAGCGGTAACCGCAACCGCCGCACGCCAGCATCCCAATCAACAGCTTCACACCGTCACCGCCGTTTCGGACGATGGCGCGATCTTGCCGCGCGAGGAATCCTACGCCTTCCATGACGAATGGGCGCGGGTGCAGGCGGTTGCGACCCAATATCCAAACCTCTCCGCATTGCGTGTGCCAGCGGCGCTGATGCGGGCCGACATGGCCGATCCGCACCGCCAGTTCGCCCGCACCGGTATGCCCGGTCCCAACCCGTTCGACAGGAGCTGGTTTGATCCGGCACGAGCCGAAGTCTCGGTACTCGGCGCGCGCAGCGTGCTGGTCGGGGCAAGCGGCAACCTTACCTTCTCCGCTACTGCGGCGACGCATCTGAGTGATCTTGCCGCCAACGGACGGTGGCTCGCACTGCTCGGACACGCGGCGCGGCTGGCAAATGCTCCGGGCGGCGCGAGCATGGCAGGGCTGTTACGCGTCGCCGCGCGCGAAGCCCGGTCAGGCGTCCCCGCGCCCAGCAAGCCCGACCTCGGGCCAGCGATTGCGGCCCGCTATCGGCGTGGGTCGACGCTGGCGCTCCCTTCCGCTCCGACGCACTTGGCCGCGGAACGACAAGGTTTTTTTGAGCGCACGGTGGAAAGCCGCCGTATAGCCAATGGTACGTCGCGTGCGCTCCACGGTGTCGAAACGCGGGATCCATTGGGCTATTTGCCGCTGGTCGAATTCTGCTTCGCCATTCCGCCCGAACAATATCTGCTGGGCGGGGTTCACCGCTCGCTCGCGCGGCGCGTGCTGAGCGACCGCTTGCCACCGCTCGTGGTCCAGGAACGCCGGCTGGGTCTGCAATGCCCAGAGATCGCCGCGCGGATCGGTAGTCAACGCGATTGGCTGACCGATACACTCGCCCGTGTCGAGCGCTCGCCCCAGGCCGTGGACATTCTTGATACCGCCTGGATTCGCGCGACGATTGCCACAATCCCGCATGATCTGCGCGAAATGGGGCCGGACTTCGCAACGCCGCTGCGTCGCGTCGCCGCCGCGCTTCAGGTCGGGCAGTTCATCCTGTGGGTCGAGGGGGGCTGCCCCGGGCTGGAAACCTTCTAGAGATACCCCAATCGCGCCATTACGGTCCCGTGGTCGCGTTCAATCCGGGCGACCTGAGCGGCTGACAAAGCCTCGCGCCACCCGCCTGCAATACCGCTACGAAAGAAACGCTGCGCGGTCTCCGGACGTTCGGCAAACCCGAATTGCTCCTCCTGCGCGCGCAAAACCTTAAAATCGGTCGCACCGACCGCCGCCGAGATCGCCGCAATCGACGTCGGCATACCGATGCCTTCGGTTACGCGTCGCAGCACTGCCGCCATGTCGCGCCGCATGTCTTCATATTGCACCATGATCGGCTGGCATGGGCCTCGGTCGAGCCAGCTTTCAACATTTTCGCTCCAACTGCCGATCTGTTGTTCGAGTTGCAGCGGCAGGGCAATGGTCGCCTTGCTGGCGATCCGCCCGGATTCAGCCATCAGCGCGATCACGTCGTCGATCGTGCCGCCAACATGGCTGGCAAGCGAGACAGCGACATCGCGGGGGTCGCGCACAATATACACTACGCCCGCCGTTGCGCTGGCGGGGAAGATCGGCGTGCCATCGGGGCCGTGGGTGCAGGCTTCGTGCGTTTTCCATAAAGCAGGCACGCCGAGTGTTTCGGCGACAAGGCGATACGCTGTCGCCCGCGCCGCCAAAATCTCGCTCGCCGTCAGGTCTGCGCTGTCGATGTCGAGGACGCTGTCAAAATGGCGTCGCGATGCCGATATCGTATCATCCCCCCCGCCGAAGCGGTTGATATCGACGGCAACGCCCCCTTCCCTCGCGCTGGCCAATGCGAGGCGCATCCAAGTATTGCCGGATTTCAAATAGGAAGCGAGCCACACGATTCCGCTCATTCGCCACCCCACAGTCCTGCCGATGCGAGCATCTCGGGCAGCGCCTGCGCGAAGGGACGGAGCGCGTCGAAGGTCATAGGGCGGCGCAGGGTGGCTTGCGGCACGCTCGCTGCGATCTTCGCAGCCTGTAGGAACACCGTCGGCTCAAGCCCCATTTTCTGCGCCGCGTGCAACCGCAGGGCATGGCCGCGCACCGCCTGTAGCGCCGCAGCGCCGGTCGTGCGCTCGATCACGGGTCGTGCGCGCACCAGACGATCGAGATGGCATATCGCGGCGAGCGGGCGCGGCTTTGCCTGAAAGGCGGGCGCGACGTGGCGTTCGAACTTCTGCATTGCGGGGTCACTCCGCACCCGCGCACCCGGAACGATATCGAGCGCGGCCAGGCTGTCGCGCCATAGCCACTGCACGGGTGCCGTTGGCAGCACCAACGGACCACCGGCGGCGGTGGCGTCGATTACCGAGACATCGTCGGAGAGCAAGCGATGCCCCGCATCGATCAGCGCCGCGGCCAAGGTTGATTTTCCGATTCCAGATATGCCCGCCAGCGCGACCGCGCGCCCATCGATTTCAACCGTGCTCGCGCGCATCGCGAACAACCCGCGTTGCATCCACAAAATCCCGCAGGCCGCTCGCAACAGAAACAGCGCCACCGCGCTACTCTCTCCACCCGGCGTGGGGGCAACGGTAATCCGCCGTCCCTGCTCGATGCGATAGGCCGCAACCGCGCTGATTTCGACCCGCGCCTGCCCGTCACCCGCAAGTTGCAGGAACGGCGCGACATAGGTTGCGCCGGGCAACCTGTCAGGCACGGACCCCAGCACGATCTCGATATCGGCGGAGCGCGTGTCACCCGACCAAGGCAACACATCGGGCAGAGCGAGCGCCGAGGCCACACGCAAGCCGCACAGATGATATTCCAAGATCAAGCGACGAGTCGGATCAGCCCGGCATCCTGTAATCGTGCGGCGAAACCGAGAACTTCGCGCTCGATTTGTTCGGGCGAAACGGTGAATTCACGCGACAGATCATGACACAAATCACGCAATGTCCTTTCCTGCTCCAACCGTCGCAGGATCTCGGAACCCATTGCGTTGAGGTTCACATAGACCCCATTGGTGATGTCCAGCACCACGGTCTCTCCATCGACCGTAGTCGAAAGCAGATCCCCACCCGCGCGAACCCGATCATCAAGCGTCAACACGTTTCGTCATCCCCCAGCATATCCCCGCCCGGCGCATACTGCACCGGCGAAATCGACAGCGATTTGCCGCCCGTGAAATCCTTGTAGCTTTCATCGCCAAGCTGATGCGCGATCTGTACCATCCGCAACCGAGCCGCCGCGTCGCGTTGCGCCTTGGGACGTCCGGGCTCACTGGGTCTGACGAACTGGTCCAGCAATGCGGCCTCGACCGATTCAAGCGCCGGGTCGAAGGAATATCGATCGGAAGGGCCGCACAACCGCTCATAATTCTGGCACCCCCGCCGAATCTCCATCCGAACCTCCGCGCCGAGCCGTTCGTCCGCCGTAACAGCCGTTCTCACCGCATGATAGATCGCGCGTGTTTCTGCCAGATCGCCGCCATAGACGATCCCGAGATAGACGTTGGGACTCACCTGATTGAGCGCCTCGACCTTGATCTTGGAGGTGTAAGGGGTAGCGTCCATCACCTCCTTGAGCGCGAACAGAGCCCGCAAGCTTTCGGGATGAATCCAGATTTTGTAGCAGGCACGGCACCCATAGGGCACCTGCGCTTCGCCATAAACGATGGTAAACAGAAAATGATTGAGGAAACGGCACGGTGCCGAGAAAGTGCCTTTTGTGGGTATCGTCGGAGCATCTGAGCTCAATAGCTCCGACCCGGCATCATCCGCACTCAAACCGAGGCGACCATCGCGAAACTGCACGAGCCGTCCATCGGCGATGCCCTCAGCGATTCGTTCGTCGATAGTGCGCCCAGCGATTTTGAACGCCCCAACCGCGGCAGCTAGGCCCGATGGCGGCAAAGAGGCGGGCGATGGAGTCACGCTTTTCTCGTGGCAGAGAGCTCAATGCTGCGCAAGCACCCTGCCTGCGGCAAAGCGGATTGAAGTCGCCTCCTTACGATATCCTTCGGAAAGGCCTTCGAACCGCCCCGGTTTTTCCGCGCCACGGCATCAACATCTCGCTACCGTTTTCGAGCACGACGATTGTGTTGGGAGTGGTCTCGACCACAACAGTGATGGGTAGTCCTGAGATCTAAAGATCCGGACTGCGGCAGGAGTCGAAGCCCCCCCCCACTCAAGGGTCCGTCGCCGGGGCGAGCGCGCGCCGGACGACAATTTCGGTCGCACCGCCCCCTTCGGACACGATTGCGAACCCGGCTTCGTGCTCCAGCGCGAGGGCGGCGCGGTTGTCGGCGCTTTCGACCGACTCGACCGATCGAATTCCTTCCGCCTCGGCATAGCGCAGCACGTGCTGGACCAAGGTCCAACTGATGCCCCTCTCCTTGAAATCGCTCCGCACCGATACCGCCAATTCAGCCCGGACTCGGTCCGGGTCGGCCGCCAGCATCGCGGTCGCCACCAAGGTGCCATCGGGTATGAATGCCAGGAAGTTGATCGTTCGCCGGTAATCGATTTGGCACATCGCGGCGAGGCGATCCCGCCCAACCGTACGCAGGCCGGTCAGAAAACGGAAGCGCAGGTCTTCGGGCGAGACATGCTCGAAGAACGTCGCCAGTGCGGGCTCGTCGGTGGGCAGCACCGGCCGGACATGCAAGCGGATGCCGCTGCGCGTTTCGAGATCGGCCGACCACTCCATCGGTGCCGGCCGGATCACCGCACGCGACGCGCGCGCTTCGCCCGACAACGCGATCCGGCCATCGACCGCGATGACCCCGCCAGCATCGACCAGCAACGGATTGATATCGAGCTCGGCGATATCGGGCACATCCGTCGCAAGCGCGGCAAGCGCGTTGAGGGAGCGGATGACGGCGGTACGATCGGCTGCGGGGACGTCGCGATAGGCGGCCATCAAGCGGCCCATCCGCGTCGAGTCGATCATCGCACCGGCCAATGCGTCGTCGAGCGGTGGCAGCTCCAGCGCCCGGTCGGCAATGACTTCGACGCTCTTGCCGCCGCTGCCGAAAAGCAGCACGGGGCCGAAAGTCGGATCGTCGATGATCCCCAGGATCGCTTCGCGCGCATTGGGCCAGGCGATCATCTGTTCGACTTCGAATCCCGTAATCGTGGCCTCGGGATGCTCGCGTGCGACGCGCCGCGCGATCCGCTCGGCCGCCGCGACGGCCGCGCGCGCGTCGGCCAAATCAAGCTCGACCCCGCCAACATCCGACTTGTGCGGCAATTGCGGCGAGACCAGCTTGATCGCGTAGGGCGGCGGTACGGCGGCGCACACGCCCGCCACCTTGGCGGCGGTTTCGGCGAGCCGGGCGGCTGCCACAGGAATACCATAAGCCGATAGGATCGCCTTGACTTCGTCTGCGGCGAGGATGGTTCGCCCTTGCCCGCGCGCGGCGGCCACAATGTCGCGCACGCGCGCGCGATCCCTGTCGGGAATGCTGACGCCCGCAGGCGCGCGCAACAGCGCGGCGCGCCCACGCGAAGCGGCGAGCAGATAGCCGTAACCGCGCACGGCATCGTCGAGATTGTCGAATACGGGAATTCCCGCCGCGTCGAACACCGCGTGGGCGGCACGGGCGTTGTCGGTCCCCATCCAGCATGCGATAACCGGTTTCGTCTGCCCCGCGGCGACTTCCACCACTGCGCGCGCCATCTCGATTCCGCTCGCCACCGCAGTCGGGCAGTGGATTACCAGCACCGCGTCGAAATCGGGCGCGCCAAGCGCCGCCTTGGTCGCGACGCCGAAGCGCTCCGGCCGAGCGTCGCCGACCACATCGATCGGGTTGGCGCGCGACCAGCCTGCGGGCAAATCGCGATCAAGCGCGGCGATCGATTCGACCGACAATGTCGGTAACGTCGCGCCAACCGCAAGCGCCGCGTCGGCGGCGAGTACGCCAGCCCCGCCGCCATTGCTGACGATCGCCAGCCGGTCGCCGCAATGGGGAGAGAAGCGTTCGAGGATGGCGGCTGCGTCGAACAGCTCGGACATGCTCTCCACTTGCACGATCCCGGCGCGCCGGAACGCGGCTGCGTAAACGTCATACGCGCCAGCCAGCGCGCGCGTGTGCGAAAAGGCCGCACCCCGCGCCGCCGCCGTGCGCCCGGCCTTGATTGCCACGACCGGCTTGATCCGCGAGGCCGCGCGCGCCGCCGACAGGAACTTGGCGGCATCGGTGACCCCCTCGACATATAGCAGAATCGCACGAGTCCCGGGATCGGCGGCGAACATATCGATCATATCGCCAAGATCGGCATCGGCCATGTCACCAACCGAGACCACGCCCGAAAAACCGACATGGCGCCCAGCCGCCCAGTCGAGCATCGCGGTCACGAGCGCCCCGCTCTGGGAGATGAAGGCGAGCCCACCAACACTCGCCTGGCGTGGCGCGAACGACGCATTGAGCCCGACGTGCGGCATCAGCACGCCAAGGCAGTTCGGGCCGACGATCCGCAACCCATGCGGCCGCGCCGCAGCGAGGATTGCATCGCGCTCGGGCACATCCTCCAGCCCTGCGGTGATGACGACGGCGACCTTGCACCCCGCCGCGCCAAGTGCGCCAATCGCCTCAACCACGGACTTGGCCGGCGATACGACCACCGCCAACTCCGGCGCGGCCTTCAAGTCCGCAAGCGAAGCGTGCCACGTCACCCCGTCGCGATCCACCCGGTGCGGGTTGATCGCGACAACCTCCCCCTTAAATCCGCCCGCCACGATATTGCCCAAAACGCGCTCGCCCAGCGAACCCGCACGGTCGGACCCGCCCACCACGACCACCGATTTCGCGTGGAACAGAACATCGAGATTGCGAACCGTCATCATCGATCTCCATCGACAGGATCGTGCTGGTGATCGTCCGCCACGCTCGCGATCGCTATCCGTATAGACCCGCATATGCGGCGCTGTTGGGGGGATGGAGCGAGAGCGCACCCAGTGCGCGTCAGCACAAATGCGCAGACGAGCTCACTCGGCGAGAACGTAGCGTCCGGGCGCGTCGTCATAAGGTCCGGGAAACCCTTGAGCTCCGCCCATCGGCGGCGGCGGTGCCTTTGTGGGGGCCTGTGCGATCAGCCAATCATTCCATGCCGACCACCACGAGCCTTCGCGGGAAACAGCTTGCGACAGCCAGGTTTCGGGGTCGACATAGGGCCCATCTGCTGGTCGATCGAGCATCCGGTATCGCCGCCCCGCATGTCCTGGCTCGGACACGATCCCGGCATTGTGGCCACCATTGGTCAGAACGAACGTCGCTGGCGCAAGCGTCAGCAACAGGATTTTGTAAACCGACCGCCACGGCGCTACATGGTCCCATTCGGTGCCGACCGCGAAAATCGGCGTACGGATATCCTCCAGCACGATTGGCCGCCCGCCGACGCGAAAGCGCCCCTCGGCGAGATCGTCGTTGAGGAACAGCGAGCGCAGATATTGGCTGTGCATCGCAAAGGGGAGTCGCGTGCCGTCGCTGTTCCAAGCGGCAAGATCGGTCATCGGCGCACGCTCGCCCATCAGATAATCGTGGATCAGCCGCGACCAGATCAAATCATTCGAGCGGAGTAACTGGAAGGTTCCGCTCATTTGCGCTGGATCGAGATAGCCCCGCGCGCGCATCATCTCCTCGAGCAAATGCACTTGCGCTTCGTCGATGAACAAAGCGAGTTCGCCCGGTTCGCTGAATTCGGTCTGCGCCGCGAGCAATGTCATGCTGGTGAGGCGCATGTCGCCGTCGCGCGCCATTGTCGCGGCGGCAATGGCGAGCAGCGTGCCGCCCAAGCAATAGCCCGCCGCGTGGACGTGCGCCGATCCGGTAATCGCGCCGATCGCATCGAGCGCTGCCATCGGCCCCAACATGCGATAGGCGTCGAGGTCGAGATCACGGTCCGATACGTCGGGATCGCGCCACGAAATGATAAACACAGTATGGCCCTGCCCGACCAGCCAACGCACGAGCGAATTGTACGGCGATAAATCGAGGATGTAATATTTCATAATCCACGCCGGCACGATCAGCACCGGCGTGGCATACACTTCCGGCGTCGTCGGCGTGTATTGGATCAATTCGATCAAGCGATTGCGGAACACCACTTTGCCCGGTGTCGCCGCGACTTCGATGCCGGGCCGGAACGCCTCGGCGCCAACCGGCCGCTCGTGCGCCAGGGTTCGGCGCGCATCCTCTGCCGCGTTCGCAACGCCGTCGAGCAAGCAAAGGCCTCCGGTCGCCACAATCCGTTCGACCACTCCGGGATTGAGCCAGGCGACATTGGAGGGCGAGAACGCGTCAAGCGCCTGCCGCACCATGAAACGGACGCGCGCCTCGTGCGCGGCGGTTACCCCGGGGACATCCGACATCGCGGCGTCCCACCATTGCTGCTGCAGCAGAAACGCCTGGCTGATGGCACCGAGGGGCCATTGCTGCCACGCTGCCACGTCGAAACGGTGATCTTGCGGAGCGGGAGGAACCGCGCGCGGTGCTTGGTCGCCCACCGCGAACACCTCTGTGGCATAGGTTGTGAAGCGAACCGCTTGGTGCACCGCCTCTGTCGCCAAGTGGAGTTGTCGCCCGGGGGCCAGCGCAAGGTGCGTTGCCCAGTCGCCAAACGCACCAATGAGCGCCGAAGGCGCCAAGCCACCGGTCATCGCCGCCACGGCGGCGCTTGCCGCATGATCGATCCCGTCGAAAACCGCGCCGGACGAGCACGCCCCATCGCCCGCCGCTTGATCCGTCCGTGCCGCGTCCGCCATGTGATTTCCGCTCGACGATTGTGTGACTACAGGGAACCGCGGTTGCCAGCGCTGCCGATCCGACGGCGCCCCCGCGCCGCTCAACGGGTTCAATCCTTGTCTAGGTGTCCGGCGACATCCCGCCCTCCCCTCATTCCCTCCGTTCATCCCCTTTGGGCGTTGGCGATAAAATCCGTGTATTCCCGTACGCCGCGCTCTCAGAGTCTGATCGGAAATTAAGTTGAGTGGTATCAGTTGGTTAGCTTGACGTCTAACCAAGTCGTTGATTCAGGGGGTTTTGCTACAAACTTCCGGAGATCGACGATGTGGACCGACACCAC
>NZ_JBAZTL010000017.1:0-19693 GCF_041661885.1 Sphingomonas sp.
GATGCGTCCGATGATCCGGAAAGCCGCAGGAAAACGGCAATATCGGGGCCCCTGAGGCACCCAGTACGTCAAATCCCGCCACGCCTGCCGAAAATCGCTCACACCAGCGGGTAGATGGAGGTGCCCACTTTGCCCCCCTGCCGGCTGCGATCGATGAGGCTGCGTAGGCTGTCGATGGGCACGAGCGTCATGGCGCCGACTTTAACTATTTCAATGCGCCCGTCGGCTATCAGTTCGTAGAACTTGGACCTGCCGATGCCGGTCAACCGACAGGCCTCCTTGACCCTGACTGCGATTGGCTGGAGCTGGGCGTCGGTCATGCGATGTCCTTCCTGTCATCGTTGTTCTCGATCGCAGCGATAAGCCTCGGCACCCCCCGATTGCTCGCAAGCCGGCGCGCGACCTGATCGATGAACTGCTGGTAACGCTGGCGGCCGAGCTGCCCGGTCTCGGTATCGAACGGTGGTTGGTGGGCGGTGAGCGTGAGCTGATGCGCCACGAACAGGTCGAGCATTTCGGCGATGGCGCCCAGCATGGCTTCACTGCGCTGGGCAATCCGCTGCTGCCGGTCGAGCCGCGGCCCGAAGCGTTCGTCGATCTCGTTGCTCGCCTTGCGATCGAACCAGGCGCGCAAGGCATCGGTCAGGATCGCGGTCTTGGACGAACCGGGCTTCGACGCGAGTTCGTCCAGCGCCCGCGACAGATCGTCGGGCAGATAGAATTGGTGGCGGATCTTGCTGGTCTGCATCGGACCACAATATCCGCCCGTGCCATCCCTGATGATGGTGCTGATGGGCGCTGTTGGGCTCGGCACGGGCGATCAGGAGATGCCCAGCCCCCGGCCACGCCCGATCGTCCAGCTGATCCCGCCGGTCTCACGCATGATCCCAGACACCTGTTTGCCAATCGCCTTCTCAAGCACCGGCCGCCAGGGGACGAGCGTGAAGTCACGGGATTTCTCGATGAAGGCATATTTCCCATCGCCGATCTGGACCTGTCGGCGATAGATGCCCTCGACCAGCTGGCCGTGTTTCGCTTCGGCGAAGGGCATGCCCAGCTCCTCGCTCAACTGCCCAGCCACCCGGCGCAGTTCGCGCAGGCGGAGTGTCGCGAGGAGATTGGCGCGCACGCGGATATTCTCACCCTCGCCGTCGGCCAGTTGCTGCTCGACCAGCCATTGCCGACGAAGATCGAGCGCCTTGCGTACCTCGGCACCAAAGCCCCGCCCCGTCGGTGTCGGGTTCGGGGTGGTCAGTTCCCGATCGAGCCAGGTCACGCCATCATGTCGCGCAAGCTGCTCGACCGGCGCGGTGGACAGCGTCTCGATGGTGACCGGTTGGTCGCGCAGCTTTCCGCGCTCCCAGGCTTCGACCCGTGCCAGATGATCGGGCGCGACGGCCCAGCTTCCATCGGGCCGCCGCTCGACATCGCCCGTGCCCCGGCGGAACGCCTCAAGCCGGCGGATATGCGTCTCGGCAAAGGCTTCGGTCGCGGAAGGGTCATGTTGGAGGTGCAGATCGACGCTGTAGCTGCCGCCATGCGCGACGGCGATCTCGGCGACGGTGCGATCGACGGCCCGGACCGTAACGCCGGCCGGTGCGATCCTGACGAGCTCTCGCGCACTGGTAGCCGGGGCATCGATCCCGATATCGACATAATGGCTGAGACCATCGGTGCCATCGACGATCAGATAATGGCGGTCGGCAAATTCGTCGGCGAGGCCGCGCGCGACCACTCTGCCGATGATCGGGGCGGCCCCGCCTTCGTCCGGATCATAGATGGTGTAATCGGCGGGGGATCGCTCGGGCGCGCGCTGCGTCATGGCGCGCTGCATCGTCCGGATGATGTCGCCGCGCTCGCCCATCAACCGCAGCGTCCGTTCGAGGTCGGCATCGAGCCGCCAGTTTCCTCGTCCCTCCTCGCGTGCCAGCCCCATCCGTCCGAGCGTCTGGAGCCGCCCGGCACGCAGCGACTGCTCGACACCCTCCTGATGGGCGGGACGGACCAGCCCGTCCTCGCCGATGGCCTGCAACAGACGCCGGTCGATCCCGGTGAAGCGCTCCTGCTCAACCTCTTGGCTGTTGGCGCGCAGGATTTCCTGTGGCGAACGCGGTCCCAGGTCGAGGTCGACCAGTTCAGCGGCACGGGCGCGCAAGCCCTGGGTCACATATTCACGAGCGATGATCAGGTCCTTGCCGCGATCATCCTTGCCCCGGACGATGACATGGCTGTGGGGATGCCCCGTGTTGAAGTGGTCGACCGCCACCCAGTCGAGCTTCGTTCCCAGGTCCTGCTCGACCTGCGTCATCCAACGCCGAACCAGGGGCTTCAAATCCTCATATTCGGCACCATCCTCGGGCGCGACGATGAAGCGGAACTGGTGGCGGTCACCACTGCCGCGTTCGAGGAAGGCTTTGCCGTCGACGGCCTCGGCGGCCCGGCCATAGAGCTGGCCGCGCTCGCCTTCGCGCGTGGTGCCGTCTCGCTGGAGATAGCGCAGGTGGGCGACTGCCGCCGCCTGCCCCTTGCCGCCGAGCTTTACGATCCGGGCTTTGACCACGACGCGCCGGCCGGTCCAGCCGCCACGCGACGCGAGTATCCGCCCCACCCCAGAACCGCGCCCGATCCGCACGCCGGTAAAACTGCTCGCCTTCCTCGTCACCGTGCCGCCCGCGCGGTTGACAGCGCCGCGCATCCGGTGTGCGAACGGGCGGTCATTTCCCAAACGGCCAAGCCAGAGTTCGAACGGATCGTCGGGCATCACAGGAACCTCATCACGGCAGAACCACCGTGATGCGGGGATGACCGCGCTGCCGTTCAAGGTGCTCCAAAGACGGCACCGTCCTAGCGCCCGGAACTGCGCCATTCCCGGCCAGCATGGCACTGCGGTGGAGGCAATTATCGGCGCAGCCCCACCTCATGCCTCCCCCTTAAACGACGTGCAGACGCCACTTTCTGGGCCTCATGGAGGCACAGCTTTCAATCTTGCCATCGCCTTCTCACCCTCTCCTTGCACAATGTTCTTTGTTTGTTTCATCCTTGCTGCTCTGCCGAATCACGACGAGGAACGGGCCAGTGGGCGTCCAAATTAAGCCATCGATGGTCACCGGCTGAGGCTGACTGGTGATGTCGAGACGCTGCTCGACCTGCCCGCACGGGCGAAAACGGAAGGCTTTTCGTTGGCGATTTCCGACGGCAGTCTGATCCGCGGTGGTTATGATGCCGACAGCAATCGCTGCCGGTTTTCGCTCGACGTGGAAGGTGCCGCAATCATCAAAATCACACGCGAAGATGGTGCTGATCGGCTCGAAATTGGCTGGCGGATCGACTGGATTACGCTCGCCTGCGGCGGCGATACGCTCTGCCCGATCGATGCCGATGATGCGCAAGATGCGCGGCAGCTGGCGTTCGATATCAATGTCAGACAGGCGGCCTTGGTCGTAACCCACGTCAAAATTGGGGTGGAAAGCGGCCCGGCCAGTTTCGCGCGGCAAGGTTGGTATAACCGACATTCACGTTAGCGGCCTCGCCAACCAAATACGTCGATTTCGGCGGCCCGTTCGGTATAAGAGTCGTGTGAACAATAACGATCTCGACTTACCGCGCGAAGCTATTCGGCGAGCGGCGGTTGATCCGTCGAGCATTGCCGCACGATCGAGTTTTGCAGCATTCACCGCTGAAACGTTCAAGGCCTTGGGTGAGAAGCTGTTCGTCTGCGGTCACATACTTGGTTTCGACCGGCGCGACGGCCTTTCACCGTTTGGGCATGGTGATGATGCCGTGGTGGCGGTTTCGATGCTGCTACGCATTGCGAGCGAACTCGTATCGGGTTGCGCCGACCTTGTGAACAGCCGCCGTCATTACGCTGGCGCGGCACTTGTCCGACAGCTTGTCGAAGTTGAATATTTGGCGTGGGCGTTCGAAAAGAACGATGAAGAATGCCGCCGTTGGCTTCGCAGCACACGCGAGGAACGGTATTCGTTCTTCACGCCAGCCAAGCTTCGCAAGGCGGCTGACGGTCATTTCCGGAGTGCTGACTATAGCTTTCATTGCGAGTTGGGCGGGCATCCGGTTCCAGGCTCATGGCGGCTACTAGAGCCGTTTGTGATCTGACGGAGTCGGAGGGGGATTCCCAAAGTGACTGAGTTCTGATTCAACCTGCTGGCTGTTGGAGGTCGGCATGGATGACCAGAGCGTATTCGCAGGATTTGCGCGATCGGGTGATTGCTGCGGTTGAGGAAGAGGGTTTGTCGCGCCGGGAGGCGGCCCGGCGCTATCGGATCAGCGACGCAGCGGCAGTGCGGTGGCTTCAAGCGCTGCGACAAGGTCGGCGCGGCGCGCTGGCCCAGGGCGGCGACCGGCGGTCGCGCCTGTCGGGGCATCGGGGCTGGCTGCTCGCGCTGATTGAGGCGGAACCGGACCTGACACTGCTTGCGGTCGCTGAGCGCCTGCTGGCCGAGCACGGCGTTAAGGCCGATGCCGGGATGCTGAGCCGTTTCTTCACGGGCAACGGGATCAGCTTCAAAAAAAAGCGTCTACGCCTCCGAGCAACTCCGGCCTGACGTGGTCGCGCGACGCGCGGCATGGCGGGCGATGCAGCCTGTGCTCTCTGAGCGGCGCCTGATCTTCCTCGACGAGACCGGCGTCACCACCAACATGGTCCGGCGCTACGGGCGCGGCCCGCGTGGCAAGCGGGTGCGGGGCTATGCCCCGGCTGGACACTGGAAGATCACGACCTTCCTCGCAGGCCTGGCAAGCGACGGGATCGTCGCCCCCTTCGTCGTCGATGAGCCGATGAACCGGGCGATCTTTACCCAATATGTCCGCCAGTACCTTGCTCCCGAACTCAGGCCCGCGACGTCGTGATCCTCGATAATTTATCCAGCCACAAAGGCGCAG
Organism: Sphingomonas sp.; assembly: GCF_041661885.1. Taxonomy (GTDB): domain Bacteria; phylum Pseudomonadota; class Alphaproteobacteria; order Sphingomonadales; family Sphingomonadaceae; genus Sphingomonas. The sequence goes on from NZ_JBAZTL010000017.1 coordinate 4,900, forward strand.
AAGCCGCCGCACTGGTCGAGGCCTGCGGGGCAACGCTACTCTTCCTGCCGCCCTATAGCCCCGATCTGAACCCGATCGAGATGGTCTTCGCCAAGCTCAAACACCTGTTGCGAAAGGCCGGCGAGCGAACACGCGAGGGCCTGTGGAACCGGATCGGCTCTCTCCTCGACGACTTCCCGCCGCATCAGTGCTCAAACTATTTCAGGCATGCCGGATATGCTGCGGTATGATCACAAACGGCTCTAAACGACGCTGAAGCGACCGGGCAATTGATGCTTTCCGATTGCCTTGGTCATTCGACCCACATTTGGAACCACTTTCTTGGTTGGGCCAAGAGCTACGACGTGAACGACAAGGCGTTTGCCGACATGGTGTTCGGTAACGATGCGAACGCCAAGGTAGCGGAAATGCGCCAGCGCAATGACGAATGGAAGCGACTCGATACGTTGACCGCTTTGCCACCACCTCCAGTGGGAGACGTGGCGAAGCTTTGAACTAATCATCGAGCCGAGCAACGGGTGTCCGGCGGACGGCATGTTTCAGGTCTTCGACAACCAGAACTGCAAGGCCGACATTGTGGTCGCTTTCCGCCAGAGCGACTATCCACCTCAAACCTCACGCCGCCTTGGCGAGGGTCTCGATCCGCATTTCGCAGGCTTGCCGGACAAGGGTCTGGAGCAGCGTCACGCGCGCCGCGATCCAGTCGAGTTGCTCGGCGGTAATGCGATAGGATCGCGAATAGCGCGCCTTCACATAGGCATCGCGCAGCAGCGCATAGCAGCGTTTCTCGAAGCGGGTTTCGCGCGGCCAGACGGCTTTCAGCGAGGGTTCGAGTTCCTCGGCCAGGTCGCGCAGCCGGTTCAGATTATGGGTCTTGGGGCTGTACAAAGTGCGGACCAGAAACAGGCAGTGATAGAAGCGTTCAGTGGCCTGATGAAAGTCAAAGGCCGCCTCCTTCAAATAGCCTTTCGTGAGGTCTTCATTGGCTATTTCCAAACGGCGGCGCGCGCTCTCGAACCACTCATCAAAATAATCCTGCGTCTCTTGCAAGGCCTGCGCTGGGGATAATGGTTGCGGGTCGGCGAACGGATGGCCCGGCTCCTCGAACAGCACGATGCCGTCGCGCACGATATCCATGAAGAAGTAGCGGCCGAGCATCAGCTTCTCGTTCACCTCGTCGAGGCTGTGATAGATCAGGCTGACAGGCGTGCGCAGCACGGTGCCCGCCGACAGGTCGGCGAGAAGCTGGCTCTCGGTCTTCTCCCAGAATTCGGCGAGGTCGGTCAGATCGTCATGATTGACGACGACCAGCAGGTCATAATCCGAGAAATAGCGCCCGACCGGATCCTCGACCCAGTCGCCGCGCGCATAGGAGCCGAACAATATGACCTTGAGCAACCGGCCATCGCGGAAGCGCGGCTGGGTGCGCTGCGCGGTCGCGCGCGCGAACCCGGCCCGCACGATCTCGACCACATGCGCCAGTTCGCGCTGCTTGCCGTCGGGCAGATGATCGAGGCCGGTCTTCATGGGAACAGTCCTAACCCGGCATGACACATCCGCCAACCGTGCCGCGTGAAGACGGCAAGATTGGCGGTAAAATCATCACCTTTGCCGCCATCGCTGCCACCAATGCCGGTGCGGCGGGGCTTCACCATGCCGCAGGTGATAATCAAGCTGGCACAGGCCGCGGGCGAATTGGCGTTCGACAGCACGCAAGGAAAGGCCGGTTACTTTGGCGATCTGATCGTAAGTCATCGCGTCCAGGCGCACCGCCAAAAATATCTCGCGGCGGAGCTTGGGCATTGATAGCAACGCCGCTTCAAGTCGTGCCAATAGTTCGGGATCGGATGCCCCGCTCGATATCGGATCGCTCGGCTTGATCGACCGTTCCAGAGCGCGCTCCGCGCGCTGATTCATGTCGGGTTCGGGGGTGTCGGTCATGGGGATATCTCCCGTGCAACAAGGGACCGGCGGGCCGCAGACCGCCGGTCAAGGCGGGTCATGCAGCCTTCATCATGGGCGCGACATCACTCTCGGCATGGTGCTCCGCTGCGCCCCCCGGGGTCATGGCTTCGACCGCACTGGCCGTCCGGCCGACGCTCGCGACACCGCCCCGTTCAGTGTAGCCAGTGGCCGGAAAGCGCAGCCAGCGCGGCACCCAGCCCTCGACCTTGGCACGGCCATTGGTGCCGTCGAGGCAGTCGCGGATGATCTGGCGTTTGACCTTGCCGGTTTCCTTGACGTTGGCGTCGGCAATCTCCTTGCCCGCCACCTCGGCCAGCATCGTGTCGATGACCTCGCGGTCGCGAATGCCGTCGAGCAAGGCGGTATCGGCCTGCCAGACTTCTGCCATGTCGATGCCAAGCTGCATCCCCAGCGCATCGACCAGATCGCTGCGGGCATCGAGCGTTTCGCCCATCACCACCGCCAATATGTCCATGACGGTCGCATCATCGAGGGTGGACAGCTTCGCAAACAGGCCGGTCAGTGTGCCCCCGCCCCGCGCGATGGTCGGGGCATCGGGGTCATAGTCCAGCGCCGCCAAGAGCTTGCGCCGCTGGGCATCGAACCGCGCCTCGGACAGGCTGTTCTCGACGCTCTCGACAATGGCATCGGGGCCACGCTGCGGTTCGATCCTGACCGTCCACAGCGATGATCCCGCGATCATATGCGCGACCGCGACGCGCAGGCAGATGCCGGGCATAGCGATCATCCGCGCTCTGACGGCAGCGTGGCGGTGCAAATCGATATAGTCCTGCTGGCTGGTGGAAACCTCGGGCCGCTTGGGCGTGTCGATGGCTTCGTCCTTCGCGAGCTTGCGCGCCTCCCTGACGGTCACATAGCCTTCGTGGAAGGCAACATCGCCGCGCGCACTGACCACGACATAGACTTTGCCACCCTTGCGCTTCGGGCAACGCTCATGCTCCCAGCTATGGAATGGCTCACCCTGCGGCAGCACGACGACGTCGCTCCATCCGGCCTCGCGATAGGTCTCGATGCGAGCCTCGATCGCTTCGTTCTGTGCGGTCCAGAACGCCGCGACATCGGCGAAATAGCGATCGTCGCCGAACAGGTCAGAGACGATGCCGCCGCTGTAACCATCGACATCGAACAGTGCGGCGCTGACCGGGATCGACATGCCGCCGAACACCCACGCCTTCAAGGAATGGCCGGTCGGGCAATAGGTGTTCGGATCGTCGAGCAATGCCAGCCATTGCTGTTGCTGCGCTTTCGTCGCGAGAGTCAGATGCCGCACGGTGGCCGCGTCGATCTCACCGCGCCGGTACAGGTTGCGGATGCGCGGGAGCAGGTTGCCCAGCGCGAGTGTCCGTTTCACCTGCAACTCGGTCAGCCCGAAGGTGGTCGCGATGTGCTCGGGGGTTCGGCCTTCGCGCACCAACCGCGTGAAGCATTCCCAGCGGGTCACTTCATCGGGATCGAGCCGGGCGATATTCTCGATCAGTGAGGCTTCGAGCGCCGCCGCGTCGTCGCCGGCTTCGATCACCGCGCAGGGCAGTGCCTCGGCTTCGCCGGTTTCCTGCGCCACCGCCAGCGCGGCCTGATAGCGCCGCTTGCCCGCGACGATCTCATAGGTGTCGGGACTGCCATTGGTCCGCACTATCAGCGGCACCAGCACGCCGCGTGCGCGCACCGATGGCAGGATGTTGGACAGGTCGGCCTTGCCCTTGCCGCGCATGTTCACGCTGGAAATGGCGAGATTGGCGATGTCGATATGCTTGAGTTCCATCTTTCTCACTCCTTCAAACCGCCGCAACCGGCGCCGGAATGGCGGGTGGGCGGCAGGAGCGAACCGGCAGGCCCGCCGACAGAGCCGGGCTGCATCCGCAGGACCAGAACGCAGTGGAGGACTCGGCAACGCCGAGTTGCGGCCCGGCGCGGCGGGCCTAAAGGGTAGCGACGCCCACCCGCCAGATCGACGCCGCCAGGCCAACGCCGCCGCGCCCACGGCGCGGCGACCGCCGGGTCGGCGCGCAGCGCCGGCCCCATGCGTTACTGATCGTTGCCCGAATGGGACGAGACGCGCGCAGCGCGGCTCGGTGGAGCGCAGCGGAATAGAGCAGGGTCGCGCCAACAGCGCGAAACGCTCATCTTATATGGAGACAGCCCGCTGAACTAAAAAACTTCATAAACTATTCATAGGCTTAGGAGAATATTTCAGCGTCCACAGGGACAAGGGAAACGCTTCGCCGGAACCTCGCAATAGGCGCGCCGGCCAACGGTGCGACCTAGCTTCTCAAGGTGGTGCGCGCTCCCCGTTTGATAGTTGGAGGTTGCGGTGGAAATGCAACAATTCTGGGCCGGGCTGGACATCGGAGAAGGCAAAACGGCGATCTGCGTCACGAGCGATGCGGGCGAGGTGCTGCTCGAGCAAATGGCAAGATCAGACATTCCTGGCGTTGCTGAAGTTCTCGAGCCCTTTACCCAGATCGGTGGTGTGCGCGTCAGCATCGAAGCCGGCATGGGCAACCAGCTTGCGAGAAAGCTGCGGAAGCTCGGCTACCCGGTCGTCGTTTTTGACACGATCACGTCGAACAAATTCCTTACGATCAGGCGGAACAAGACAGATGCGAACGACGCGCGCGGTCTGGCTGACCTGGGGCGGATGCGTCGGACGGCGGCGGTCTCAGTTCACGTAAAAAGTGTCGAAATCCAGCGCCTGCGATCCCATCTGGTATTCCGCGACCAGTTGCTTCGCCAGAGGACCGCGCTCGACAGCGCCGTGCGCGCACTGCTGCGCGAGAACGGAGGAGACACGAAGGCCGCGCCACCCAACAAAGGTTGGCGGGTCAGGCTCGAACAGGAATTGATCCGGCTAAGGCACGATGAGGAAGTGGATCTCACCGCGCAGGTCGGGCCGATGGTCGAGGTCAGGGAAGCCCTGGATCGGTATGTAAAATCGGCCGACAAGCAAGTGCTGCAGACGGCCGAATCGAACCCGGTCACCAAGAGATTTCTGCAGATACCCGGCGTCGGACCAATCAGCGCGCTCTCATTCTACAGCGCGATCGAAAATCCGATACGCTTTGCAACGTCCGCGGATGTCGGCGCGTATCTGGGGCTCGTCCCCAGGGTGAAGCAGTCGGGAACGATCTGCCAGCGTTCGCGAATCACAAAAGCGGGCAACAAACTGACCCGGGGTCATCTTGTCATGGCCGCTGGAGTGTTGATCAGCCGAACGAAAACCGAATGCGCCATAAAGGATTGGGGCCGGCAGTTGGCGGCTCGCGCGGGGCACGGGAAGGCGAAGGTGGCAGTTGCCAGAAAACTCGCGACCCTGATGTTGAGCTTGTGGAAATCCGGTCGCGACTTCCAGCCCTTCCCGATACCTAGTCGAACTTGAAGCCTACAGGCTTGGACCCCGTCCACATGTCTAGAGCATCACTCAGTACCAGGAGCTGGGGCCAAGCCTGTAAATCGTTTATGTGGATTTTCGCCGGGTGGTCGGCGCGGATGTCCAAGTCTTCTGACCAAAGGCGCCGACACGCACTCAAGGGCGGTCTCAACACCCGGCCTCGGGATCGCATGGTCTGCTTGGACTGTGTCGGATCCGGCCTGCGTCGGCGCGGATGCATCTCAGCGCCCGCGCAGCGCCCGCCACGCTTGTTTAATTCTCACCCAAAACGGCACGGGTGACGGCTTGTCGCCCAACAGAGTTCCGATCACCGGATCCACGAGCGCGGCGCTCTGCGCAAGGCGCGTCACGGTGGACAGGCAGGCGACATAAGCGAGCCTGGCATCATGTAGAGACATGTCTTCCGGGCCGAACCCGCTATGGACGAACTTTCCCCGAGCGTCGAAGAGCTGCTCGACCGCGGCGTTCAGCGCCCGCGGCGCGCCTGCTTGGTCCAGGCAAAGAGTGGCGCGTCGCCGGATTCGGGCTGTCACGCCTCCGGAATAGCTGTCCGTCAGCAAGGTCTCGAACGCGATCGCGAGCGTGATCACCCGTTCCGATGGTCGGACGTTCGTGCGGAAGGATCGGCGGAAGTAATCGAGCGATCGGACGAGCTTCACATAGAGCGAGGCTTCCCTCGTCTCGCGTCTGTCGAGCAACTGATGGGTGAGATACCCTGACTCGATCTGCCGCAGCGTTTCTAGGTGGCGTTCGAGTTCGCCATTGCCGCTCAGTTCATTCCAGCCAGCCAGCGAAATCCGCACATCGACGTCGCTCGCCTCCACGAGCGACAGCTCGTCGACGTTCCGCGGAATTCGTTCAGCCTCTAGTCTTCCGAGGCGTGGCGAGACCTCGATTCGCAGATAATGATTGATATCAAGCGTTTCCTGATTGTTCGCCCGGCTGCTATCCATCTCGCCCTTCAAGCCGGGCGCCTGGAGAGATGCGATGAGCAGCAGCGCGGTCAGGGTCCTCATCCGCAGCTGGTAGAACAATTGGTTTTCGTAGGGGTCCTGTGAGTAGCTATTGAACCGGAATGCCATGACGGGATTGCGATGGAGCCAGGAGAGGCGGTCGCCTGCCGTGTAGGATCGGATCCCTCCGGCATCAAAACCGTGCGCAATGCCCATCGGGCTCCGCGCGCCCTCCAAGAGTGTGATCGTCTTTTCGATATCGTTCGTCTGAGCCATCACGAAAAGGCCCGCGGACTCGAGTAGCAAATGAGGATGTGGCCCGTCGCGGAAAGAGTCCCGCAAGGGTCTCGCGATGCCAAATCCGTGAAGCGGAAAGACGATCATGCCGGGATCGTGCAGTTGATGACCGACGATCGCATGAAAGACGGCGGCGGCGATATCAGTCTCACCTGCAGTGACAGCCTGAAAGATCAGCTCGTCGATGACGCTGAGGCCTACGAAGCAATCGCGGCGCATGAAGATACGCGCAATGCCGGCCCGTGCATGCCGCAGATGGTGATCGAAGCTGCGTCGCCACCTCCCGTCCACCGCGGCATCGTCGGCCGTGACCAGCTGCTCAACCGACGAGTAGGCGGCAACCGCACTCGTTTGCTTCGCAAGCCAGGTAGACTTGGTCCGGGCGGTGCTTTCGAGTGCATTGAAGTCAGCGATCAGATCGGCGGGCGTCATGCCGTTGTGACTAATAGGCATTGGAGTCCACGCCGCCGATGTCGACCTCAGCCTTAGCAAGCCGCTCGGCTAGGTCCTCGCGGACCGCCTGCGCGCCTGCCAGAAAGTCGTCCATTTCCTTTAGTCGCGAACGAAGCGTCCTTGTTACCACACTGGCATCGATGCGACGATCGAAGTCAACCTCCTCCGACGCGCGCACGAGGCGGATGATCGCGGTGACATCCGGCGCGTCGAGCTTCGCCTCCTTGGCGAGCCGCACCCACTCAAGGATTTGATCCGGCGTGTTCTGGACCGCTAGCGCGATCAGATGCCGGATGACCGACCGCGCGGCCGTGTCGAAACGACGGGCCTTCTCCAAGTAGGTCGGCTGTCGCGGCGCCGGGTCGCCCGGCACGTCGAAGTCATCGAAGTCGTCATATTGCAGCACCGTGCGATAGTAGAACGGTCGCTCCTGATCTGGATCGAGTGCGGCGAGTGTGTCGAGGACACCCTCAACGGGTTCGAATGGCCGGCAACCCTTGGGCAAGCAGTTACGGTGCTGCCAGACCTCAAGCACGGCCGCGCGGCAGCGCTCCTCAAGCTGGACCTTCTGCTCCGCCTGGGCATCCTTAGCGGCCGTGATCAGCCCGGCGAGATGGTGCGCCATCCAACGCCCCAGGATGTCGTTCGACTGCTCAAGATCGAGTTCGCGAACGAGCGCCTCGCCGAGCTCGAGCACCGACTGGAGGGAACTCGATTCCGCCTCCAGGGCGGAGGACGACATACCTTGTGGCTTTGACGGCATCCATCTTCTCCTTGTCCGAATAGCGACTGTGCCGGGTCTCCACCCGATCCATGCGCAGCCTGACCTCCATAACCAGGTGCATGCCGGTGATCTTCATCAGGCGGTCGAGCGCCCCTCGTGTCGCCAGGAGACGCTGCCCGCGATCGTGGACCATGTCGCGGTCAGATTCCTCGCCGTCGCTCCAGACCTCCGCACAAAGCTTCACCGATCGACGAGCATCGCGCCAGACTCGCTCCATCCGGTCGCCCGTCGCGCCGATTGCGCTCAACATCGACTGACCGGGGACCGGAAGCTTCGCCCGTAGGCCGCCCGCCCATGGGTCATATCTGTCGAGGCGCCTGTCCTCCTCCTCGCGGCGCATGATGCCCCGTATTACCCATCCGTCGCGATCGATCTCATCCTCGTCGCCCTCCAACGTCGGCAGACGGTAGTCGTCATGGTGTGTGGCACTTTGGAGCGCCTGCGCGAGGTAGGCCGAGCGCTCACCCGACACCAGCACGCAGTCGATATCGACGCACTGCTGGATGAACCCCCGATGGGTTTCCCATTCGGCCGAGGCGACGATCTTGCCGCTGGGCGCCAGTATCAAGCGCTCGAGATCCTCGGCGCCCAGCCGGTCCGATGGCCCCTGCATCGAGAGGTCCAGCCAGAGACCCGTCGGCTTGTCGTCCCTCCGGTCCGACAGCCACACCTCGCTGCGCAGACTCAGCCGATGTCGGTCGAGCCACTCGGCGAAACGGTCAATAACGCCCTCACGGGCTTCGAGCGGCTGCACTTCAAGCAGCTGGCCGGCGACGATCATCAAGGCATGCGCCGACTGGTAAAACTTCAGGTCGTCGACGTTCGGCCAGTAGCTTGAGAGGCGAAAATAGTGGTCATTGTTGAACTGTCGACGCATCAGCCGGGCGTCGCGTTCGTGATGCCCGTCCTCCTCTAGGCCGAAGAGCTGTCGGATCACCCCAACCGCCGCCTTCTCGACGACGCCGGTCGCGACGCCGAAGACGTCGGCCAGCGGCGACGCCCAATATTGTCCGAAGTCGTGCGCGACACGGAAACCGTCGTCGAGCGCATCCGCACGCGTTCTGCCCCTCCGACGCCCTCCAACACGTTCGCCCGGCGTCAGCTTCGACTTGTTTATGGACGTGAGCTCCGCACGGCGTTCGTCGTCGAGCGTCATCAAGCCATTCGCGTCGAGAGACACGATCGCGTGCGCCGCGAACTCCCTGACGAGGACATGCGGGTTCGAGCGAGCGCCCCACATCCCCAGAAGCGGTAGGAACCGCGCCACCGAGGCGGGGTGGTCATCGGACGCCCGCGCCAGCGCGATTGTGAGCCAGAGCCGAGCGTTCAGGTCGTAGAACCGCAGCTGAGGTGCGGCGAACCCGCACCCGCCCCCATCACTCGCAAGACGTGCGATCGCATCGAGCACCACGCCGCGATCAAGCGCGCATAGCGCCCGGACGGTGTGCGCCGCTTCCCACCTACGTTCGGCCCACGGTGAACCGAGCGCCGCCCATATGAAGCCGGCGATCGCCTCGGATACCGATGCCGGTGGCGCGACCTCGGCGCGCCAGGGACCATCGTCGCCGTCCAGCAGCAGCGGCTCGAGCAGACTAAGACCATATCCCAGTGCCTCGGAAGCCTCGTCGGGCGTGAGCATCGTCGAGAGGAGGCCGGCCAAGTTGAATAGGTCGTCGTGATCCACCGGCAGCGCGGTGTCGCCCATGGCCTCGACGGCCTCCCTGAAGAGATCCTCCCTCGTCAGGCCGACTTTCGCGGCGAGTCCCCAAGGCAGCGGCTGATAGCTGCGGCTCGTCGTGACCCGGTCGTTCTCGCGCTGTACGAGGTTAATGAGGAAGCGCCTAGTCGCCCGCTTGACGGCTAGGCTGGCGAACCAGTCCTCGGGGATCGCCTCCAGCAGATGTCGGGCATCGTAGAGGCCGGCGGTTCTCGTGGCGTCGATAGCAGCGACGAAGTCCGCCTCCTGTCCGGCAGGCACTCGCGCAATCCCTTCCGCATAGAACACGTCCTGCGACCATGGCGTCTTTCCAGACTTCAGGCGCTCCTGTGCCGCGGTGAGCCCGCCGGGCGTGCATAGCGAGAGTCCCCTGAAGATCGCGTTCCAATCTTTTCGGGCCTTCCTCGATCGAAACCTGCTGTCCTGGCTAGCCATCTGGCCAGACCAGCGCTCTCGCGCCGCCTTGGCGGTTGTGCGGGCCAAATTCGCCGCTTCGGTCGGATCGACCCCGGCTTGCTTCAGAATCGCCGTCACCTTTCGCCAGTCCTTGGCGTCGAGATGGCGACGGCGAGCGTATAGGATGAAGTGACCCGCTATCCGGCCACCCTCGTCAGCGGCATCGGCCGTGGCAAGCGCGCGCTTCAGCATCCGGAGACGGGACCAGCGGCTCTCGAACGGAAGCAGCGAGATGGCGTCGCGCGGATCGAGCGCGCCTTTGGTCCCCAGCACTCCGACGAGCCCGCCAAGCGTCTCCTCCTGATTGGCGAACTTGCGGTCGATCCACCGGCTCAGGACCGTCGGTGCGGACGCCGGCGACAGCGCCGCCAACGCCTCGATGGCGTAGTCCCAGTCGAAGCTCGTGCTGTAGGCGACAACGAGCTCGGCGACTCTCGAGAAGCGGTAGGCCATCTCGGGACGGTCGGTAGCATCGGCGCCGGTGGCCTCCGCTAGATTGGCAAGTGCCTGCCATCTCGAGAGGTTTTCCTCGCCGATCTTGCCGGAGACCTCGATTGCCTGCTCGAAGAATTCGGCGGCCTCTGTCCTGCTGACGAGCAGAACAGCGCGGCAGGCGTCCACGTACACGTCCGCGATACCATCAGCGTTCTCCCGCTCGGTGGACATTATTGTGAACGCGGTCCGCGCTAGGTCGAGGCAAGTCTTCGCGCAGCCGCTGGTCCGTCCCGCGCGACGTGCGACCGCGATCAGCGTCGGAATGAACAGGGGCCGCGAAAGCCCCTGCCGCCACTGCTCGAACATTTCGAGCGGTCGCGCAGGCGCGGCCGCGCCGAGCGCCACCTCACCCCACAAAATCGCGACCTCGTCCTCGGTCGGGCGGTCCTCATCGTAGTGCCGAGACCCGGCGCTTGAGGACGCAGCCCTGGCGGCCTCGATGCGGGCCTCAAGGTCTTTGGGCAGGATCCTGCCAAGCCGGGCGTCGGCCGCGAGCTGATGCCAAGGGAGCAGCACCCCCATGTCCTCAGCGAACCTGACCACCTCGCCGGAGTCGGCATTGTAGGATCTTCGGCGCTTGCCCTTCTGCTTTCCCCGGGCTGGCTTGAGCTCCGGCGGCTTAAGCCGCTCCGACGTCACGACCTCCCCTCGAAGCGCCGCCCTTATGCAGTAGGCCGCCATGTAGATCCCGCGACGGTTCTGGAACGCAGCGGAGCGACCGCCCAGCATAGGCGATCTGGCGGGCAGGTAGCGCGTCAGTGTCCGCGCGAGCAGACGCCGCGGCGCGATACGCATACGTATGGCAGCGACCACGACATCGCTCACGGCGGCGAGCACCTTGATCTCGCCGCCCATGCTCGACGGCTCTCGAATCCTCAGGTGTCGGCTGGTGACGAGCCGGGTTGTGCGCTCGATTGCCTTCCTGGGCGGGAATCGGCCTACCGCCGCGAGCTCGGACGTGATGGCCAACAGCAGTCCGAGGTCGTTGCCGGCGGCGATCGAAAGCTCGTCGACCAGTTCGAATCCCCCGGCGTCGATCAGCCGCGAGACGAGGATGCGACCAGCCTCGTAGGACCTCTCGCGCGCCTTCCACCGCCTGAGATACTTTGCACAGCTGGCGGCGCCGTCGAGCCTGATCGTCGCGAAGGCCATCTCGGCGATGTCCACTTTGGTGACATTGCCCCCCTTCGATCCAGGCACGGGCGGTCGGATGGCCCAGTGCATCAGCCATTCGTCCGAGACCCGCAGCCTGCTGCGCGCGTCACCAGCGAGATCGGCCGAACCAGACAGGAACGCCGCCTCGTAGGCGTGCTCGGACCCCACCCAGTCGCCGCCCGCGATGAGCCGGCGCGAGACATGCTCAAGCATCCGGTCGGGTTCGAGGAACTGTGCACCGAGATCGGTGTTCGCCGATATCAGCTTCTGCTGGCGGGCATCCGCGGCCGTCTCGCCACCTGCCTTCAGCGCCAGTTTCGTCGCCTCGAGATGCCGCTTGTCCCGGATCGCCGCCTTGAGAGCGAACTGGAGGCGCTGTAGCGCCACGTCGCGGCGGGCCATTGCAGGCTCCCGCGGCAATGCGTCGTCGGTGAGCGCAAGCCGCACTAGCTCGTCGAAGCGGCCGGCCTCGAGGAGCAGATGCGGAATGCCGGCTGCTACATATGCGCTCTCGCCGGCGAGCGGGAGCAGACGCTCGATGAACGCCTCCAGTTGCGCACCGGTTGGCTTGAAGACGTTCCGGAACCAGGTCTCGGTGGGCTCGTCCCGGAACTGAATCGCGTCCTCGCGCACGATCAGCGGCCGCTGCAGGTCGTTGGCGAGACTGCGCACCAGCGCGATCGGCACGTCCGCGACACGCGCGACGACACCGAGCGGGACGAACGGCCGCAACGTCGCGAGAGCCGAGCAGACCGTGGCGATATGGTGCTGGTCGGCGGTCGGCGTGTCGGCAAGAACGTGGTCGACCGCCGACTGAAGCAGATCGCCGATCAGGATTTCGACCGTGCGAGGTTCACCTGCCAGACTGAGGAGCACGTCGCGCAGGGAATCCTGCTGCGAAAGTGCGGTCGCCTGGACGCGCGGGTTCATCGACGTCTGCCGATGAAACTCGAGCACGTCCTGATCAAGCGCCGTCGGGAAGAAACCACGAAGGTGTGCAGCGGACTCCGTCTCGTCGAAGGGCTCGAGCTCAAAAACCTTGAGCGTCGCCGGTGGTTGAAGCTTCGATATCCTGTGTCGCCGCGAGGTCATCACGATGCGCACGTTGGATGGCCAGCTCGTCACGCGAAGCAGTAGCCGCGGGAAGCTCGGCGAGTCGTGAATCTCCTCCGCCGCCATCTCGGCGTTGTCCGCCGCATCAATGACGAGGCAAAGGACCGCGGCGCTCTCGTTGTCGCGGATGGATGCCGCCGCCGCCTCCAGTCTCGCAAGGAACGCCCGCACATATGCCGCGGGGTCGGCCTTGCTGGTGGGGATCAACGGACTGCACAGCGACCGGCCGGCCATCTCGTTGGCAAGCTGGACGAGGCCGTCCCGGCATCGGTGGCGGTATTCGCTGGGGCTGCGGTAGGAACCGTTCCCGAAGCAGTCGTAGACCAGCGTCTGACTTCCTGCGGGAAGCAGAGAGCCGAGCTGCGTCGATAGCACCGTCTTGCCGACGCCCGCGTCCGCGCTGATGATGCTGAGGCTGTCACCGGCGACGATCCGCGACGCGAGTGCCTCGAGTTGCGTCCGCCGGACCACCGTCTGCGGTGGTTCGATGCGGGAGGGCGCGGGGTAGAGGTCGCGCGTGTCCGTCCCGAGCGCCTTCAGGACGTCGAGCCGCGTGATCTCCGGCCTATCCTCGAACTTCGTCGTAGCCCGCTGCGCCACGAGATCCTTCATGTGAACCGGGGCATCGCGATCGGCCTCGGGCAGGTAGCCGGAGACGTCGTCGCGAAGCAGGACCTCCTGCTCGCCGAGATGCTCGACGCGAGCGGTCAGCGTCAGCAGCCTGGCGAATGCTGGTGCGACATCGGCAGGCAGACGGGTCGCGTGCGCCGCCGCGCGCGCCTTGGCGCTATCCTCTCCGGACCTGATCTGATCCAACCCGGAGACGAGCGAATCGGCGAATGGCCGGTTCGTGACGAACTCGAAGCTGAACCGCGCAGCGACATCGGCCTTGCCGAAGGTCTTCACGAGCTCCGCGTAGCGCCGGCCGAAGTTCTGCAGCGTGTCGGTGAGGTCACTCGCAACCCATTCCTGCTCGGTGCGAAGGGTAGAGTGCTTCAGCTGGATGTAGCGGACGTGGCTCGCCGTCGTCGGATCAGTAGCGCCGCGATACTCGGCCACATCGATCGAATCGGCACCCTCGACGAACTGTCCGCCGTCCGGGATGGCTGGCCCCTCGATCGCGACCGCAACCAGGTCGGTGTCCGGCGCCAGTAGAGCAAGGCAGCGTCGCGCAGCCCAGTAGTAATGAAATTGATCGCCATCTCGGCTTGCTCTGACTGGGTTGACTGTCGCCATCACTGATCTCTAGCCGACCACGATCGAGCAGCGCCACCTCCTACGGAAACATCTGATCCGTCCTGCGAGGATCTATTTCTCGGAGAAGCGCCAACTTAAGACTTAAAAGGCGCCCTTGACGCTGACGGGGGGATTTTCGGCGGTGACAAGCGCCAGGCGGGTCGCTACAAATTCGGGGTCAGAACAGTGAAATAGTGCTTCGAACCCGGACATTTGGCGCTTCCGGGGGCCAGATTGGGGGCTCTAGCCAACATCAATACATCTTTAATAAAATGAAATCAGCGGGTTAGGCTATCCTATTCGATTCCCTTCACCTCCAAATCTTTGGATTCGTCCAAAGGTTTGAAATATATAGGTAAAAATCAGCGATTTTTACCTGTGTAGGTTTTGTGTAGAATAACTTGCGGAATTGATGGACGGTCACGCGACTCCGCGTGCCCTCTCTTCCACCGGCACACTCCGAACATCAAAACAATTCGCCCTGCCTGCTGCGTTCGATATGCGCGCGCCATTCGGGTTTGGCGGCTTCCTCGTCCAGCCATGCCATCACCTGCGCCACCACATCGCCGCCGTGTTCTTCGACGGTGCCGGGCTGGTGGAAATGCGAACGGTAGCCAGTGTCGGTGATGGGAAGTGACCTGCCCCCCGTTGGTTCCCTCGATCTGATGTAGAGTCTGCCCGCTGGAAGGAGCAGACGAATGAGGAAGAGCCGTTTCACCGAGGAACAGATCATCGGGATGATCAAGGAGCAGGAAGCCGGG
>NZ_JBAZTL010000018.1:0-11752 GCF_041661885.1 Sphingomonas sp.
CTATGAGTAGTCGCTGCACCGCTCACTGAATCTTCGATCTCGTCCGACACCCGCCACCCCGCTCAAAGAGCGGCAATCATCCCGGCGGAGGCCCGGCGTGCAAGGTGGCCGTCAGACCCCGCTTACATATATTCCGCATATATTCGGCGTGTCCCAAGGGAAAATGGCGAACCCTGCGCAAAGAGCTCTCGTTTCACGCATGGAAACATGGCGTCGCGTGCGCTGGATTTTCGCGCGGACGCCGCAATCATCGTGCCGCGGACCGCATCACCCACGCGCCGCGCGGAAAGGCGTTCCTAACGGCGCAGGATGACTTCGGTGACCGAACGCCGCCCGCCAGTGCGGGCGAGCTGCACATACACATCGACCGTGCTTCGCACGTACTGCAGTACGTCCTCGCGGCCGAGGCGGGTGCCGGTTTGCAGGACCAGCAGCGCGATCTGCTCGATCGCACGGGCGCAGCTGTCGGCATGGACCGTGGTCATCGATCCGGGATGGCCGGTGTTGACCGCACGCAGGAAGGTGTAAGCCTCTTCGCCGCGCAATTCGCCGACGATGATGCGATCGGGGCGCATCCGCAGCGAAGCGCCCAGCAGATCGTCGGTGCTGACCCGGGCCTCGCCAAGCGCACTGCGCGACGCAAGCAGGCCGATGGCGTTGGGATGGTTCAAGCGCAGCTCGGGCGTATCCTCGATCAGGATCAGTCGCTCCTCTGCGGGGATTTCGGCGATCAGCGCATTTAGGAAAGTGGTCTTGCCGGTCGAGGTGCCGCCCGAGACGAGGATATTCTTGCGCCCCTTTACCGCCGCCGCGAGCATGCCCGCCACGTCGCCTGCATCCAGCATCGCCCGAAGGGCGAGATCCAGGTCGCTCAGGCCTTCGACCGCGCCGCGCTGCGTCGCGTCGAACGCACCGGTTGCGACATAATCGCCGAGCAAGAGATTGGACGACACATGTTTGCGGATTGCCAGCGCGAGCGGCCCTCGTGTCGCCGGCGGCGCGACGATCTGCACGCGCGCACCATCGGGCAAGGTGGCCGACAGGAGCGGGTGCTCGCGGCTGATTCCCTGATGCGACAAAGCCGCGATCTGTCGGGCGAGGCGGGCAAGTGTGGCTTCGTCGAGACCTGTAGCGTCGTGCCGCTCGATCGAGCCGGTTAGCGTTTCGACCCAGACTTCGCCCGGACGATTGACGTACAGATCGGTCACGTCGGCGCGTTCCAGCACGGCGGCCAGGGGGCTGAGGTAGCGGTGCAGATAGAGGGGCTGGGGGGTGGGTTCCGCGCTCACGGACGGCTTTCGACGGCGGTGAAGTCGAGGTCGCGCGCGACGAACACGCTGATGACGGTGCCCTGCTGGACGCGCAAGGTCGGTCGGATTTGCGCGCCCTGGGTCAGCGGTTGCGCGAGCGCTTGCGTGGCTCCTGGCAGGGCAACGACCACCGAAGAATTGTTGTTGCCGAGGCGGGACGCGAGATTGACACCGACATCGAGCGACGATTGCAGGATGGCGGCTCCGAAGCGTTCGAAGAAGTGGCTGTTAACCTTCCCGCGCACGCCAGCGCGTCCGAGCGGATCCGAGGCGGGCGATCCGATCGCGATGGTAACGCCGTCGGGCCGGACCAGCCGGGTCCAGGTGATCAGCGCCCGGTTCTGGCCGGGCTGCAGATCGGCGCTATAGTCGCCGAACAAGCGACTGCCGCGCGGGATCAACACGCGGCTACCGTCAAACCCGCGAACGTCGCGCCCGACCAACGCGCGGACCGGGCCTGCGCGGGTTGAGTCGAGCGCGGATTCCAAAACAGCCGGGATCAAGGTTCCTTGGCTGACAATCGTGGCGCGGTGACGGATGACGGTCGCCCGTGCCGATGCGGCATTCCCTTCGACTGCGTCGGTGACCCCATTGGCCGGGACTCCACCCGCTGCAGGTGATGACGGCGCTGAGCTACCGGTATCGAACACCAGGACCGGCTCGTTCGAGGCCTTTGGTGGCGGCGGTTGGTAGGCGGGCGCGGGCGGTGCCGGTTGCGGCACATAGACCACCCGTGGCGGTGGGGGAGGAGTGAAGACCGGAAGTGTGGGTGTCGGCGTCGGTGTTGGAGTGGGGGTTGGCGTCGGGCTTGGAAGGGGCGGCGGCGGGATGAACAGCGGCGGTGCCGATTGTGGTGCAGTGGCGGCATCATCATAGCGCGCACGCACCGGCGGTGCGGAGGCAAGGCGCCGCCTTGCATCGAGCACGTTGAACAGGACGAGCCCGGACACAGCGATCCCGCCCAGCATCGCCCAGAGCGGAATGCCGCTTCGCGGCATTCGAACCGTTGGCCGAACGTCGCTTTCCGAGGCAAGCGCGAGACGGGGATCTTGTGGCGGAACGGAGGTCATTACCGTGCTTTGCGCACGCGACGGGTCGCATAGGCGATTTGCGTGCCGAGCCGAAACACCAGTCGGCTGGAAATGCTGTCGATCACATAGCGATGATCGCGGACCATGCCGTTGACCAAAGTCTCTTCGCCCTGCGCATCGACTGCAAAGACCGCGGGCATTGTCTGCCCCGGGGGCCATTCGATATAGGTGTGCACACCGTCGTCATCCATCGCGCTTGGGCGGATCGCCCGGACGCCGCTCAGCCGGTAGCGACCGATTTCGGGCACGGCAGCGTCGCCCGATACGACCGCAGCCGTCGCCACCGGCGCAAAACGAAACCGGACGGTGAAGGCCAGGTCGGACGATGCCCCATAGGCCGGTGTCAGCACGAAGCTATAGGTGCGAGTGTCGGTCACCACCGTCATATTGGTCGCGGCACCGTTTTGTCCGGCCTTGATAAAAAGATGGTCTCCGCGCTTGTTGGGCGTCACTTGCCACGCCCCACTATCGCCGACCGCGATATTCTCGATCCGTTCGTCGGGTCCGAACTCGAGCGTCAGTTCATAGCCAACCGCAACCTGCAACTGCACCACCTGCTCGGGGTCATAGAGCACAGTCTGGATGCGGGGGTCGCCCACACCCGGTGTTGGGCGTATTTCCGCGCTCGCCACTGATGGCACTGAAAGCAGCAGCGCGATCCCAAGCCGCTTCACAGGGCCACCTCATTGCCTTGTGCCGGACGTGGAGTGGCGCGTTGCGGCAACGGAATCTGCGGTGCGGCCCGAAACGGTCCTGACTGAAACGTCGGCGTCTGCGCAGGCATCCCCTGAGCCGGAGTCGTGCTCTGCGATGCTGACCCAAACGGCAGGTTGGTTTGTCTTTCATAAGCAGTCGATTGCTGCGGAGTCGCCTCGACTGCAGGCGGAGCTTGTTCTTGATCGCGCCGGTAGCGCACGACTTGGAATCCCAGTGGATTGAGAAAGCGATCCGATTGCTGCAGCGGCTCGGTCGAGAAGCGGTAGCGGATGACCGCCACCCAAGAGCGCGGCGGCAAGGGCTGGCCACCCGCATCGCGCCGCTGGGTATCGAACCGCACCAGCGCTGCATTGCCTCCCAGTGGTGACACGCTTTTCACGCGCGTTTCAATCGCCGTGCTGCGCGGCAAGCGCGCGAGCGGGCTGCCGGGATTGGAGAACTGGACGCCCGCGATATAGTCCGCACGCGCCGGATCGGCCGACCACAACGCCACCTTGCGGTAATTGGCCTGAAGCTCATCGGTATCGAAGCTTTCGCGTGCGATGACATATTGCACGAGGAAGGATTGGGTCAGTGCGGCATCGGGCGCGATCTTCTGCGCGTCGAGCGGCTTTAGCGCCTGGACATACCCCGTGTTGCGATCGACCATCAGCGTATAGGGCTCAACCGTCTTGAGCGGGGTCAGCATGACGAGCGCCGCCGCCTCGCACAGCGCGACCGTAACCGCTGCGCTGGCGATGATCCACGCGGTTCGACGTGAGCCGCGCAAGCCGTCCCGGCGGTCTTGCGCCCAACTTCCCGCCGCTTCGTAATAGGCCTCGCGCGACAGTTTGAGATCGGCTTTTTTCGGTTTCACAAGGCCTCACGCCGGTTTGCGCCAGCGGAGACGCGGGCCGTGGTGCGCCTGCGCGCGGACTGACCGATCGGGACGATCGGGACGACGGTCGGCCCACGCGCTGGCGTTTGGGGGTTATTGCCACGTTCGTCCATTCTACCGAACGACGACGATGCCGTGGTAACGGTTTCGCGGCGCTGCGCTGTCGCGGCAGCGTCCGCAATCGCGAGCGCCCGGCTGCGTTCGGGTGTATCGGGATGCTCCGCCGTTCCGCGTCGTGCGCCACTCTCGCGACCCAATGTCGTTTGCAGGTCTGTAACCAGGCGATCGGACACGGCGCGGACCGCGACGGGAATCCGAAACCCGTGCGCGATCTTAGCAGCGGCGATCAACCCGGCGAGCAACGTGAGCGCAAACACGAGCGAGAGCGCGAGTAATTCGATTGGAACGGCCGGCGTCGCGACTTCTGCCTCGCGTTCGGCGAGAATCGCGGCAAGCCAGGGCTCGATCACCGCTAGTTCGATCGCAAGCACGATGGCGGTTGTAACGCCACCAAGCGCCGCGCCTCCGAGTGCCCGAAGCCAGCCTTCGAAGACACCGCGCGTTGCGTCGAACAGCAGGAACAGCGCAAAAAACGGACCGAGCGCCAGCAACAGACCCGTGACCAGCCGAACCGCTGCGAGCGCCCCGAGCGCGCTGGTCAGATAGATTGTGCGCGCGTTGCCGAGCAGCTCGGCATCGCGCTGTGGATCCCAGCGCGGGCGCTGGCCCAGCCGTTGAAATTGCTGCTGCTGTTGAGCGGGCGTGAGCGTCTGCGGGGCCTGCCCGACGTTATCGACGGCGTCGTCTGGGCGTCCGGTGCCAATCCTGACCAGCTCGGCCAGGCCATCATCAACGGCTTGCAAATGCGCTTCAAGGCCGCCGTTTGCCCCGGGGAGCGCCGACGCCGCTCCAATGCTTGCCGCAAGCTCGGCGGGCGTGCGTAGCGCGACGTCATAAACGACGGTGCGATAGGCCGACCAGCTCGTCGCCAGCGCGAGCACGATACCGACCTTGACGATGGCAAGCACCGCATCGCGCGTCGAGGGCGTCTGCCCGAGGAGCATACGATAGCCAAACGCCGCGACGAACAGCGTCAGCATCCCGGTGAGCGCGATCGACACCGACGATCCGGGTACTGCAAGCGCCTGATAGCCGCTCGCACCAATCGTCTGCGCCTGACAATCCACATATCCGAGCAGATCGCGCACAAACGGCCCGTCAGGGGAAAGGCTCGGGCAAGCCATCACGCGCGCTCGAGCAAGGCTGGCAACCAATCGACGGGATCGTTGCCGACGCTTGCGCGGATTTCGTCGAGCAGGCGGACGGTGCGTTCGTGGCCCGACAGGATCGTCAGCAGATCGGCTTCGCCTGCGAGATTGAGCCGCACGACCACACTGTCAGTGCCGTGCTTGATCAGGAAGCAACGCGCATCGTCGGGCAGCGTGCGGACGATCTCATATTCATGTGCTGTGAGACCAAAGCCGTCGATATAATCTTCGGCGCGCGCGCGCGGATTGGCCATGAAGATCTGGGTCGCCGCCTGTTCGATGATCGCGCTTGCGATTTTGCTTTCGAGCGCGTCCTGCGCGCTTTGCGTGGCAAAGCCGATAATGCCGTTGCGCTTGCGGATCGTCTTTTCCCAATCCTTGATCCGCCGTACGAAGACGTCGTCGTCCAGCGCCTTCCAGCCTTCATCGACCACAATGATCGCCGCCGTGCCATCGAGCCGTTCTTCGACGCGGTGGAACAGATACATCATGGCGGGGGTGCGCACCGCTGGATCATCGAGGATCGCGGTCATGTCGAAGCCGACCGCGGCGGCGCTGAGATCGGTCAGGTCGGTCGGGTTATCGAACAACCAGGCGCGTTCGCCATCGCCCCACCACGGGCGCAGCCGCGCCCATAAATCTGCGGCATGCGGACGGTGACCACCCCGGAACAGTTCGACGAAATGACGAAGACGCCGATGGCCTAGGTCTTGCGCAAAATTCGCGTCGACCGCGTCTTTGATCCGCTCGACATCTTCGAGATCGGCTCCACCGGCAAGCTGCGTCACCCAATCGATCAGGAACTGGCGGTTGGTTGGCGTGTCCGCGACCTGCAAAGGGTTCAGGCCCGACCCGATACCGGGCCGCAGCAGGTCATATTGTCCACCGATCGCGCGAAGGAACAGCTCGGCACCGCGATCCTTGTCGAAGAACACGATCCGTGGCCGGAATTTGCGCGCCTGGGCGAGCAGGAAGTTGAGCACCACGGTCTTGCCCGAGCCCGACGGGCCGATCACGGTGAAGTTGCCAAGGTCGCCGTGGTGGAAATTGAAATGGTAGGGGCCTGCTGCGGTCGTTTCGAGCAAGGTCACCGCGTCGCCCCAGTGATTTCCGGCGGCGCGGCCAAGCGCAAAATTATGACCGCTGACCAGCCCCGCAAAATTGCTGGTCGAGATCAGCCCGCGTCGCGCGATATATTTGAAGTTTGCCGGGAACTGCGCCCAGAAGGCCGGCTCGAGCGCAATATCCTCGCGCACCGCGAGGATACCGAGATCGGAGAGAGAGGCCTGGACCTCGGCCACGCCGGCATCGACCTCGGCGGGGGTCGCGCCGTGGACCGCAATCGTCATGTGATGCTCGCCGAACCCGGCGCGGCCAGCGGCGACATCGTCCTTCGCGTTCGACAATTCGCCGCGCAGCGAAACCGCCTCATCCTCAGTCGAGCGCATCCGCCGTAGTGCAAGATTCATCTTTCCAAGTGCTGCCTGTCGATCGACGAAGCCGAACGATTGCGCCATCGTCACTTCGAACGGCAAGCGCAGCAAATCATCGAACATGCCAGCAGCCGTCTGTCCGGGATAATCCTTGATCGAGACGATCCCGACATAGCGGCGCGAAGCGTCTCCGTGCGGCCCAAGCTCGACCGTCTCCTGTCCGAAACTGATCCGGCGGTACGGTAGATAGTCGCCGAGATCCTGCAGTGGCAGCAGCACCGGGCGCATCTCGCCGTGATAGAGCGTTGACAGAAATTCGAGCGGTTCGGAACAAGCACCACTCGGCGTGTCATAGACGCTCAGCAGGCGCGGCTCATAGCTGCCGAGCTGCGCCATCATCGCCTCGCGCGCGCTGTCGAGCTGGCGAACCTCCCGCGAGACGGACCCGGCGGCGTCGTCACCGACGCGCCCGCGCAGTCGATCGAAAATACCGATCCGCCCTTGCAGCGGGCGACGCACGAGCGTCAGGAACAGGTCGTTGACATAGAGTTGCTTCGCCGCAAGTCGTGCCCGCCACCGTTCGTCCAGCCGTGTCGAAAACGCATCGGGGAAGCTTCCGGTCAAGTCTACCGTAACGCGCCGCCGCACGATGTGATGATAGATCGCGAAGCGCGACGAACCGACCGCCTGCAGCATCGCATCGCGCAAGCTCTTGCGGTAGTTCAGTTCGTCAGTGTCGGCAGTCTCGAACAACAGTCCGCGTAGCCGGATCGTCTGCAACAGCAGCCCATCGCGCGTCTCGATCGTGCGATCGTCGACGTGCCGCGCATAGGGCAAATGAAAGCCCGCAGGCTTCTCCCGCAGCGCCGTCTTCGCGTCGCGCGTCAGGGGCGGTAGGAGTTGCATTGCCAGATCGCATGGTTGCGCACGCGCGGGCAGGTGCGGACACGGGTGAGCCAGAGATCAAAGATGCGCGGTTCGCGCACGCTCAGCACCATGCCGACCAGATGGACCAGAACCGCCGCGAGCAGCACCCATGCCGAATGGAACACGAGGAACAGCTCGGTCGCGACGACGCCGTTGATAATGAAATAGCTGTAGGTCACGCCTGCGAACATCTGCGGGCGCGTCAGCGCAACGAAGAGCGGATCCCGGTCGATTCCGGCCATTGCGTTAGTTGCCCAGGCCAGCGGTGGATTGAATGCCCGCAACGATGCTGGCCGCGCCGAACAGGATGAAGCAACCGAGGATCACGGTCGCGCCATAGCGCCAGTTGATCCGTCCGGTCAGCATCAGCAGGCCGACTGTTGCGACAGCGATGACCGCTACCACGGTCGCGACGGTGCCGAGCAACGTGCCCTGCAGCCAGCGCACTGCCGAAACGATCGCCCCGGAGCCCGCCGGATCGGACAGCGAACTCTGGGCAAATGCCGCCGAGGTGACGGTTGCTGCTAGGACACAAGCCGTGACCGCCTTTGCCAAAATCGACATCACGGAAACGCCACTGTGATCCGCGCCCGCCCCCCTTTTGCCAAGCAGATGTGGCACCAACCTCAGTCGCACTGGATCGCTCCTCCCCTAAAATCTTTGCCAAGCGTGCCTATCTGCAGGAGAGGTCGCGGGAAAGAGCTAAGAGTGCTTTTCCGTCTCATTCGCGCAAATATTCATCCTTTCGCATGAATTTATCTTGCAACGCTCGTTGTTGGCGTTTGTAATCCAATGCAGGGGTTTTCAATTGCTTTTCTCATAAGCGGCGTCCGGTTTGGTCGTGTCATCTTAAGTCGCTCGCCGATGCTTTCGTTAACGGCGCGTTGGGGTATGTTGTCGAGTTATGGCGGGGCGGTGGTTTGATCCATCCATTGTTTGTGTGACTATTTGAATTAAGCTTGAACAGAGGAGCGGGGCATGACTCGACTGAAATTCATCGAACTCGTTGCAGCCGGCGCGCTTTTGGTCGCTGCGGGCGTGGCGAGTGCTACCGAGACCGTTACCTACAGCTATGATGCGAAAGGGCGGCTAGTTCAGGTCACCCACAGCGGCAGCGTGAACAACAACGTGGTTGTAAACTACACCTTCGATGCCGCCGATAATCGGAAGAACGTCAAGGTGACCGGGGCACCGTAACGCGCGGCCTGCGCGATCGATAACCCTACCCGATTACTGAAGGATATTTCCATGACGAACTCGACCTTTGTCGAGCGGCGGCGGATGCGTACGCGCTTGGCTCTGTTCACTCTTTCCACGATTCTCTGCTCGGGTCTGGCAGCCCCCGCCTTGGCATCAACGCCGCATCCAAATCTCGACTCCAACGACGTCGATTTAACCGATGGCAGCTTCAACCCGCGTTTGCCGATCTTCTCGATTGGATCGGGGCAAGCGGAGTTGCCGCTTGTGGTGTCGCCAAACTCAGCTGATGGCACGTCGGACAATTGGTCAGGCATTAGTCTTTACCAGGAAGTATCCGGTTCGGTTACGCGGATAACGATCTCTCTTGGAACAACGTACGACACGTTTTCAAGTGCCGACAACTTTGCCACCTCGCTACGCGGAACCGGGGCAACTTTGTCGACAAACGGAAGTACAGCGACATATCATACGCTTGAGGGCGTAACGATAAATTTTTCAAACCCCAATCCACAGGAACCCGGCGGTACATCGAACTTTTGCAACGATACGGGAACAACATATTGCTATCTTCTGCCAGATACCATTGAAGGAAAAGCTGGTTTAACGGTCACTTATAATTGGGACGTAAAACCAAATTGTTCCCGTATCATAATTTCCGACACAGGGGGAACTTGCAATGAATATTGGCGGATGCGTGGTGTATCCAATAATGCGGGTTACAGCATTAATTGGGCCTACGTGAATGAAAACGGCCAGCCTGTTGCCGCATATTTTCGTAAGTCAACCGCAACATTTAGTAATGACAATATTTCTGGCGCGTCGCCAATAGTGAGATATGGCTATCCGTCTTCCGGCGTTACCACTATCACCACGCCAGGCGGTAAAGTTTGGACTGTTACGGCGGGATCTGGAGTCATTGCCGCTATTCGACGGCCAGGCGCCACATCCAATTCGACGAACGTCTCGTATAGTGGTGGAGCGATAACCGCGGTGACGAAAGATGGAGTGACAACCAGTTACTCCAGAACGGTTTCGGGCTCCACGGCAACGATGGTGGTTACGGACGCGCAGGGCCGCTCGACAACCACTGTTTCCGATCTGAACAAATTTCGCCCGACATCCGTAACCGATCCGCTCGGTCGTGTTACGACATACAGCTACGATGCCGTGGGAAAGTTGACCGAGATTTTATATCCGGAAGGCAATAAGCAGCAATTTTCCTACGACGCTGCCAGTCGAACCACGAGTGTTACCCTCAAGGCTAAACCGGGGTCGAACCTCGCGGATATAGTTACGAGTACTGGTTTTTCAAATTGCATCGACGCAACCTGCCCGGCCTGGTCGAGAGACGCGCTCGGCAATCAAACCGATTTCACGTACGATAGCAGCACGGGGTTGGTGACGACTGTTACGTCGCCGGCGCCGACCAGTGGCGCAAATCGCCCGCAGACTCGATATAGCTACACCACGATATCCGGTGTGCCGATGGTAACCGGTATATCCACCTGCCGGACCGGGGCTGCGGCCTCGTGTGTCGGCACAGGCGACGAGGTGAAGACCAACGCGAGCTATAACAGCAATCTTTTACCCATCAGCATCAACAACGGTTCCGGCGATGGAAGCCTGACCGCGACCACGACTGCCGCTTATGATAGCGTCGGCAACCTGCTGACGGTCGACGGGCCCTTGGCCGGGGCGGCGGATACCACCAGCTTCCGCTACGATGCCGACCGCGCACGGGTCGGGATCATCTCGCCTGACCCTGACGGTGCGGGCGCGCTGAAACGTCGCGCGATCAGGCAAAGCTACAATAGCGATGGTCAGCCGACGGTGACCGAACGCGGCACGGTCAATGGCACAAGCGACAGCGATTGGGCGGCATTTGCTAGCTTGCAGCAGTCGGTTGCGAGTTATGACGGAAATGCGCGCAAAACCCAGAACGTGGCGACGGCGGGCGGCACAACCTATAGCGTGGTCCAGTACAGCTACGATGCGGTCGGCCGTCCGGAATGCACCGCGCTGCGTATGAACAGCGCTGCCTGGGGTTCTTTACCGTCGTCGGCCTGCACGCTGGGCGCGGTCGGCGCTTTCGGTCCTGATCGGATTACCAAATCGATCTATGACGCCGCTGGTCAAGTCACCAAGACCCAAAGCGCCTATGGCACGGCTGACCAGGCGGACGAGGCGACGGCGACCTATACCGGAAACGGCGCACTCGCCACGTTGACGGACGCGCAGAACAACCGGACCAGCTATGGCTATGATGGTTTTGATCGGCGGGTCGTTACCTATTATCCGTCCACCACAGCCGGTTCGGGCGCCAGTTCAGCCACCGATTACGAGCAGCTTGGCTATGACGCGAACGGGAATGTAACGAGCCGTCGTCTGCGCGATGGGCAAACGATCGCCTTCCGCTATGATGCGCTCAACCGGCTGACCTACAAGGACCTGCCGGGCTCGGAGCAGGACGTCAGCTACAGCTACGATCTGCTGAACCGCCCCGTGTTTGTCAGCCGCCCCGACGGGGTAACCGACACCCTGGCCTATGACGCGCTTGGCCGCCTGACGAGCGACAGCCAGGCGTTCGGCTCGATCGCCTGGCAATATGATCTCGCCGGGCGGCGCACGCAGACGCGCTGGAATGACGGCTTCTTCGTCGCTTACGATTATCTGGTGACAGGCGAGGTGTCGGCGGTCCGCGAGAATGGGGCGACGAGCGGGATCGGTGTGCTGGCGCGCTACAGCTATGACGATCTCGGGCGGCGCACCGGTATCACGCGCGGGAACGGCACGAGCGGCGGCTATGGCTATGATGCGGCGTCGCGGCTGGCGTCGCTGACGCAGGATGTGGCGGGTGCGAGCTATGACCTGACGCTCGGCTTTGGCTATAATCCCGCCGGGCAGATTGCCAGCCTGACGCGCTCGAACG
>NZ_JBAZTL010000019.1:0-2915 GCF_041661885.1 Sphingomonas sp.
CGCCATGCGCCGAAAGCCGCTTGAGATGCTCTGATAAGCCGAACAATCCTGCCTGACGCATCGCTGCCTCCTGTCAGGCCAAATGAATCAAATCAGACCGGAAATGTCGAGGGGTTGTTGGAGGTGCTCACCTTTCACCCAGGCGCGGCACATCTTTCCCGACCGCTCCTCACCCATGCCCAGCCGTTCAATGGTCGCGGTGCGATACGATAAGGCTGCCGCTCGGTTTTCGGGAGTGGCGCTCAGCCGCCGGAACGGCAGTATCTGGGGCGATTTTGTTGAAAGCTCGACGCCGTACCCGGTTTGATCGGGCGGCTTGGTCGACGAACCGGTCGATCGAGCGCGGCAGATGGCCCGCCGGAACATGCCGCTCAACGTTGAAGCTGTAAAACGGCGCCTCCTGCGCCACCGTGGCTCACCCATCATCGGATTATCTCGGCTTCCTCGCGAAAACTGAATCAGATCATCAGCGCGACTTCAAGGGCGAGCTTTTTAATGGAACCGGGTCGGAAGCCGCCGGGCGGCTTCGCCCATATCAGTCGTGCCGGTAAAATCTCGCGATCCGGCGAAAGCGCACTATCAAGTTAAGTGCGATGCGCGGCTTTTAGGGCGCACCAACTGCGGCGCGCAGACGCACTACCGTGTCACATGCCAATTTCGCAAAAAAACGACCGATGGCAGGCGGAAAAGCAGCAATAATCGCCAAATTCCGCGGCGTGGAACAGAGCCAAACAGTCGGTTATCGTACAGACTACATCGCCGCCTCGGAAGCGTAATGCGTATCTTTTTGTCCAATAATCGCAGCAAACTATCTGGCCCGAAATTTACGCCTGTTTCGGTGGCAATTGTGTTGACACTTCTCTGATTTCAAATCAAAATTCAGATAATACTTTTACCGGAGATGGGCGTGCAACCCCGCGGATCGTCCAAGTTGCGCACGAGTTGTCACATTGAACGTGGCAAGGGGGTGGCCACATGATTCGAGCTTGGATCGCTCAGGTGAGGTTGATGACGTTCGGCGCGTTGATGGCTGGTGGCATATTGGCGTGCTTTTCCGGAAATGCCGCAACGGCGGCATCAGGATTACCAACACGTGATGCGGTTGCGAATTCACTCACTAAAGTCGATCAACTTCTGGATACGGCAAGGAAGTTGGAGCGAGGTTCTCGTTCACCCAAGACGGTAAGCCGTGCGGCAGATCTTTATCATCGTGCTATCCTTGGCTCACTTCAGCGCGAGCCAACTTTCGCTCGCGCAGGTGGGCCTGTTCGCGCCCACGCTATGTTCATTGGCCCACAACGATTTGCGTGGCCAACCAACGTTGGCGAACTCCCGGCGGTGCTCGACATTCACCCGATCGCTGTCTTGCGCTACTGCGCGCTGACACCGTTGACTCTACACTTAACGCAGGGATTTTGCGCCAATCAGGTGGCGCTGGAGACGCTTGAGTACCTCACCCGGCTGTCGGTGCTGCATCGACCATGTCTGACGGATTATGCGGCGTTCGACACGTGGTTGCGCGCTCGCCCTGACGGTTCGCGCGAATTCTATCGACCCTTGTTTATTGAACTAGATTTGCTGAAACCCAATACCTTTGAGAGCGAGAGTTATGAAGAGCTTCGCCGCTGCATCATGTATGCAAGCCTTGATCGTGCGGATTGGCGGCTTTCTTCAGAAGAGTATCATTTGATCTGGCGGTTCTGGTCGCTTCTGATGCTATCGCGGCCTGCCCATCCCTCGGAGGCTCAATTTTTGACGCCGATTATACGACTGTCGATAGCAAGTGACGTTCAAGTCAATCGCAACGGGCTTGAATTCGTTCGTTTGGCGCTCGCGAACACGCCCGAAATTACCGGCACGGGCTATCACGCTATTACTTGCGACGATGTCGGTTGCCGCATTCTGATTTTTTCCTGCCAACAACACGGTACCTCCACGTACCCACGTGTCCGGTTCGACCGCGCTGAATCGGAGTTGTGCAGAAATTATCGAAGAATAAACTCATAGTTATAATTCATGTTTTTTTGAAAGGACATTTCAGGTGTCGACACGTCGAATCACGATCAGGAATGTCACAAGTCCGCAGCGAATTCCATCTCAGAGCCAAGCGCCGGCAACGACAATATCTTCCCAGGGAGTATTTCTCTTTGACCCGGTAAAAAAGTACTGGGCCATTCCTCAAGAAAAGAGATCTCAATATAAACTGCCGAACGTAATTCTATTAAATGCGCCTTCTGACATTGTAAACTTGATTGAGTCGTTGTTGATAAGCCCAACAAACATTGGAGGGGTATCTTCCGCCTTCCAATTACTCAGCGTTCGGCAAGGCAAAGAAAATATACATTACGATCCAGCGCACCCGACTGCCGATGAGCCTCAGTTCTATTATGATCGATTTCAAGAAACTGGTCCTAACGAGGGTATTGATCCTAACGGTTATACGATAACAATTGATGTATTTGACGGAATAGGTTCATCAATAGGCGAGCGGTTTACACAGTTTGATGATAGATCAGTTTCTATTTCTTATATAAACAAGCTTATTACCGATCAGCATCTGAACGGGATAAACACTAATGGTGTCGATGAAATACCGAAAGAATTCGAATTAAGTATAAAAGGAGACACTGCGGCTAACATTGCCAGTCACGCAGACGCAAATATAATACTAAATCGTTCAATATCGATAAACTTCACTACAACTGACGGACGGCCGCCGACGTTTGAACTAATCGAGGCATTTCTGATACAGAATGGTAGGAAAGGTGTTGATGGCAAGGTAGATCTAAGAGTCTGATCGGAAATTAAGTTGAGTGGTATCAGTTGGTTAGCTTGACGTCTAACCAAGTCGTTGATTCAGGGGGTTTTGCTACAAACTTCCGGAGATCGACGATGTGGACCGACACCACTCGGGC
>NZ_JBAZTL010000020.1:0-2819 GCF_041661885.1 Sphingomonas sp.
ACCGCCTACCGGGTCGATGCCATCGACCCCAGCGCCAACACGCTGCGGCTGCTCGACCCCGCGAACCAGGCCATCACCTGGAACCCCGCCCAGGGCGGCGCGGACCAGGCCGAGGCCTATGCCGAGGTGCGGCAGGAGTTTCGCACCGGCGACCGCATCCAGTTCACCCGCAACAACCATGCCGCCAAGCGCGTCAACGGCCGCACGGCCGAGGTGGTCGCGATCGATCCCGACGAAGGCCTGCTCGTCGTGCGCAACAAGACCGGCAAGCGGCAGACCCTCGACATGGCCAACGTCGTCGATCGTCACATCCGCCCCGGCTGGGTCCAGACCATCCATGCCGCCCAAGGCGCGACCAGCGACCGGGTGATGGTGCATTTGGAGTCGTTCCGCAGCAACGTCGATGCCCGCATCGCCTATGTCGCCGTCTCCCGCGCCAAGACCCACGCCACCATCTATACCGACGATCGCGTGGCGTTGGTGGACGCGATCGAAGGCCGGGACGGCGGACAAGTCGGCGCGATCGACGAGACACTGTTGCGGGGGAAGGCGGCGATCGCCAGCCCCGTGCCCGTCAGTGCAGCGGGGATGGCGATCGGGTAAAGAGGGTGCATTCCAGGTCTACATTGCAGGAAGGCAATATACACCTGACTTCGCTTCATAAGCGGTGTCCTGCTTTCCCGCCTTCGCATCATAGGTCATCGCCGTCTTGTAACAGCCAAGACGACCCGCAGCTTTCTCAAACGACACGAACTCAACTCGTGAGGGCGCTACCTTGTAAGCAGAGCTAAGCCTTGCCAGTCAAGCCCTGCCAACATCAGACATTTTCAATGCGCCTGAACAATTATTAACTGCGATGAGCTTCGGTGTATGAACGGCATAGATGTTCAGAACGACAGAACATGCGCTAACACGATCAGCGGAAGCGCCTTTCAATGCCCTGCCGATGCTTTTTTCCTCTCTTCCACAGCGAACACTAATTTTGTCGCCAAGCTCTTCGTCAGTAATCTTGCGAACAATTTCGCACCGAGAGCGAGCCGAGGATAGACGGGCTACACTCTCTACCGCAGTGGCGGGCGAGTCGATGAACAACATGCTTCCTCCTACTGCGCAGACGTGCCGGGCGGGCAGTGACCACCTGCTGGCACTGTGATTGTGACAGGGACCGTTCGCTTGCCGAAGGCGAGAGCGCCTTTCATTGTCGAGAAACGGTAAATGTCGAACCGTGATCCTGGCGCGTTTCGAATGTTCACGTCGCCATAATCCCCCACTGTGTATGGCGGCTGAGGTCCCCCTGTAGTGCGGAGCACGTCGTCCAACCCCTCCGGCGATATACTGATACCCGCTGCGGCTCCTTGGCGTAGCGCCCTACGGCCGAAGCCGAACGTCTGCGCGCCTGCAATCGCGACGGTGCCATTGGCAGGCTTGGTTCCGGGAGCGAACGCGGAGTCACCCCCTGCTTGAGGAAGCGGCCCGACCGCCGAAAACGTGGCTGTCCCCTTGCAGACCAAGTCCCCATTTTGCAGCTTGGTCCGGGTGTGACTTGGTCATTCGGGGAGCGGCCTCGTCGGCCAGAACGACACAAGGTGAAGATAAATGTTAGACATCACAAATATAGCAACTCCGACCAAAAATATTCTTCGATCCGATTCATCCGAATAAGTTCCAACTGCAATAAGTGTCGCGCCAACAGCAGTAAAAAGCACATGTGGAAATATATGGTCTCTAAACCCGCTGCCATACTCACGCCGCGTAAGGACAGAAATTGACAGCGACATCCCTCCGTAGAGAGCCCAATCAAGAAGCACCCCGGCAAAAATGATCGCAATATAATACAATATCATAACTACCTCAATTGCAGTTATAAAAGAGGGAACCAGCGCCAATATAGAGACCTGGGCTTCCACCCGCAAATTGTGCTTGCCTAGCCTGGCTTGCTGATAAATTGCCGAAAGTTCTCGACGACGCCAACGCTCTGCCAGCTAAGCCAGCTACAAGCTTACCGCCTAGATACCCACCGACAGCGCCGCCCGCATCAATTGCTGCTCCCACACGGTCCCCCTCTGCTAGGCGCGCGAGGGCGCCGACGCCAGCCGCACCGTAGGATACTGCGGTGGCGAGCGCGGCAGCCCCCTCAAAACCAATTAGTCCAACGCCGGTAGGAGCCGCAATTAGGCCTGCGCCAGCGGATACCGTTGCGACGACACCCGCTCCCACGCTTATCTTCTCAGCCAAATTCGCGATATAATCTGCAGTCGGGTGCGCTTGCGCGCAGCGCTTATTCTGCAGCATTTGCTGGGCTTGCTGTGAGGAGCCTTCCGAAGCACTAGGAATGCCGCCGGTACCACGGCCTCCTCCTCCGCCCACATAGCCACCACCACTGTTGCCGCCGCCGCGAATATATATTATGCCAATACCTCCACCGCCTCCATCGCTCGTTGGGGCTTGAGCTTTCTGTTTTCTAGCGGTGATGATGCAGTCGCCATCGCCGTTGACAGTGCAAGCTCCGACTTCATCTAACCCACTTGGATCGATCCCATTGACGGGATCGCCCCCGACATAATTATACCAGTTCAAGCCATCGCCATATCCGATGGGATCGGTCTGCAGGAACCGGCCAAGGCGCGAGGAGTACATGCGCGCTTTGTAATACCATAGCCCAAGCTCGGGAAGGTAGGCCTGGCCGGTATAACCGAACCGACCGACATTGCCCGCGCCCGGCACGCCATATTCGTCGTAGCTGTTGACCGCCGTCACCGCGCCGCCGTCATTGGTCTGCGCGATGATCGAGCCGCGCTCGTCGGCGTGCAGCCAGCTGC
>NZ_JBAZTL010000021.1:0-2792 GCF_041661885.1 Sphingomonas sp.
GTCATCGCCAAGATCGCCGACAACTGGCCCGCTGCCCGCTGGGATGAACTCATGCCGTGGAACTGGCGACCAGATCAGCAACCGATCGCCGAAGCCGCCTGATCTGCGGCCTCCAGCCCACGCTTACAAAGATGCCTGACTGTTGCTCCACAGCAGGAGCGTATTCATGGCAGCGCGCCCACCACTGCCGCCGCTGATCGCACGCGGCACACCGTTACTCGGCACCGCTTGCGATCCTGGTGGCTTTGCCTGGGAAATCGTGCGCCGCCGCGCCGACTATCGCCCCGGTGAGGGCACGATCGAAGGCGTTCGCATTGGGCAAGAGCCGCACTCCGTCGAACGCCTGACCGGTACGCTTCCCGATCCGCTATGGGGTCTGCAGTTTCGCCGAGGACCCGGCCGCCCCCGCCGACAGCGCCCGTCTCTTCTGGCATCCCGATCTCGACCCGCTGGCGATCATCGTCCACGCGGTACGCGCCATGCCTGGCGACCGAGACGCCTTCGACCTGTTGGCGCTGCCGGGGCCGGCCACGCACCTCTCGCTCGCAGGGGCCGGGGAACACCTACTACTCGGTAGAGGACCGCGCACGATCCGGCTCAGCATTGCGCGCGGCACGTTGCTCGATGGTCCGGTCAGGCTCGCTTATCAGCTTGCTGGAACCGACCGGCTGGAGCTCCGCCTGCTTGCGCTGCGCCGACTGGCCGCGTTCTTGCGGCACGGTCGCCTGCCCGCTAGCTTGTTTCCCGGTAGCGGAAGAACCAAGCGCTGGACGGAGCTGCTCCGCGCCCTCGATGCACTGGCGACCAGCTCGAGCCATCGCGCCGTCGCCGAAGCGGTGTTCGGCGACATGCTGGTCCGGCGCGCCGTACCAGCGTGCCGGCCAGGTCTGGGACGAGCGGATCGGGTCGGCGGAGCTACCACCTCCGGCTCACCGCAACGGCGCGCATCGCCATGGCCGCCTTGTCGTGGACATACCCAGCCGACCAATTGATCGCCCTGCGCCGGGCAGCGGACCAGGCTGCAGCTACGGCCCCGGTCTCCGAGGGACTGGCGGTCGACAGCCTTCACTTCAACTACGCGATCAGTGGCGACGCGCCTGCATGGCGGCCCCTTCGTGCGTTCGACGATGGTCGGCAGACGTTCGTCGAGTTTCCCGCCAGCATCGCCGTCGGCGACGCGCCGCCACTGTTCGTTGTCGGGCCGACCGGCGAGGCCGAACTGGTCAACTATCGTGTCCGCGGCCGGTACTACGTCGTCGACCGAATCTTCGACGCGGCTGAACTCAGGCTCGGCACCAAGAAGCAGCAGGTTGTCCGGATCGCGCGCATCGGTGAAGGCGCTCCCTCGCGAAAGGGCAAGCGCTCATGAGCGAGTCATCCATCTCTCCCGCCGCGAAGCTCGATCCCGAGACGTTGGCGATCCGGACGAAGCCGGCGCGCGCGATACGCTTCCGTCGCGGTGTTATCATCGCCGTCGCCGCGCTCGGATCCGTCAGCCTGGTCGTCGTGGCATGGATCGCGTTGAAACCGCGCGTCTTCAGCGCGGTCGCGGATCGTCAGGAATTGTCGGAACCGAGCAAT
Organism: Sphingomonas sp.; assembly: GCF_041661885.1. Lineage (GTDB taxonomy): Bacteria > Pseudomonadota > Alphaproteobacteria > Sphingomonadales > Sphingomonadaceae > Sphingomonas. The sequence continues at coordinate 1,582 of NZ_JBAZTL010000021.1, forward strand.
CGTCCATCGACAGACTCTCTGAACGGCTTGCCGGCGACCTATGGCGATACCCCGAAGCTCGGACCACCGCTGCCCGGTGACCTGGGCAGGCCGATCCTCGAAAGCCAGCGCCGCATGGCAACGGAAACCGGCGTCGGCAATGATCCGTCGGGCCAGACGGCGGCGCAAGAACGGGAGCGGCAGCTGTCGGAGTTGAGGGCCGCTCGCCAATCCGGGGTGTGGTGCAAGGCCGCACCACAACGTCGCCGACAGTGGCAGCCGACGCCTCAGCGACGCCGGCTGCACCAACGCCAGAGGCATCGGGACCAGCTCTCGATCCGGATCGGGACCCTAACGCTCAGGGGCGCAAGGCCCAGTTCGTCGGCACTCTCGATCGCTCCGGGGACATCAATCCACACACACTGACGGCGGCACCGTCGCCCTTCCTCAACAACGAACTCTATGTTGGCAAGCTGGTGTGGAACCGGCAGCGTTTCGTAAAGGACCCGGTCTCCGGCAAACGGCAAGCCCGTCTCAACGACCCCGATGAGTGGCTGTCGTCCGAGGTGGCGCACCTACGCATTGTCGATGACGCGTTGTGGGCGGCAGTGAAGAAGCGCCAGGACACACAGCGCATCGCACCTTTCGCGGACGATCAGAGCGGCAAGCCTCGGATCGATGAGCGACGGCGCGCACGCTACCTGCTGTCGGGTCTTTCCCGGTGCGGCCATTGCGGCGGCGGCGGCTATGCGATGATCTCGGCCGATATGCTCGGCTGCTCGACGGCGCGGAACAAGGGAACGTGCGCCAATCGAGTGAACATTCGCCGCGATGTGCTCGAGCAGCGCGTGCTCACAAGCCTGCACACGCATCTCATGGACCCTGCCCTCTTTGGCGAGTTCTGCGGGGAGTTCACGCGTGAGCTTAATCGGATTCGCATGGAGGGCAGCGCCGCAATCGCGGCGGCACGAGCCGAGGTCGACAAGCTCGAGCGCGATATGGATGCGACGGTCGATATGATGATCCGGCTCGGGCCCAGTAACGCGACTGAGCGGCTGAGCGCCAAGGTTGACCGGCTAGATGCGCGTCAGAAATCGCTGCAAAACTGGGCACCTCCAACAACCCCTCGACATTTCCGGTCTGATTTGATTCATTTGGCCTGACAGGAGGCAGCGATGCGTCAGGCAGGATTGTTCGGCTTATCAGAGCATCTCAAGCGGCTTTCGGCGCAT
>NZ_JBAZTL010000022.1:0-2583 GCF_041661885.1 Sphingomonas sp.
TGCGTATTCCGCTCAAGCTGATCGGTAATTCCGGTTGATGCCGATCAGTTGCTCCGGTGATTTTTAGCAGTTTCTAAGTGGCTTGACGCTGGCATGTTGTTTTATCCGACGAGTTTGAGTTGCTTACCTTTTGTTTTCCTCCTTGACTCACCTTTTAAACTTATTTTGTGAGAGTTGTGGATAACTCTGTCTAGTAGGGCATCGGCAATGGTTGGATCAACGATTGCATCATGCCAGTTATCGGTTGGCAGCTGGCTGGTAATGATTAAAGATCGTCTGTCGTAGCGGTCTTCAATGATTTCCAGAAGGTCTTTTCTCTCAGGCATGGTGAGTGGAGTTCGCCCGAAGTCATCGAGTACAAGGAGATCTTTTCGGGCTAACTCAGCCAACCGTCTATGGTAGGAGCCGTCGGCTCTCGCTATGCTCAAGTCTTCAAAGAGTTTAGAGCACCGCAAATATTGAGCAGTAAATCCTTCTCTACAGGCTTTCTGAGCCAATGCACAGGCGAGGTAACTTTTGCCGACACCCGTTGCGCCATCGATCAAAACATTTTGATGCGCACGCAACCAATCGCAATTAGCGAGCGAAAGCAAAGAGCTACGCTCGATGTTGCGACTCCCTTTGAAGTCAAAATCTTCAATGGTGGCTCTTTCAAACAGCTGAGCAGAGCGCAATCTAGTTTGTAGTCGTTTGTCTGATTGCCACGTCAACTGACAGTCAACCATCAGCCCAAGCCGCTCCTCAAACGGCAAGGACTGCGAGTCTGGCATTTCCAGTTGGAGCTCTAAGGCCTTGACCATTCCTCCGAGCCGGAGTTGCTTGAGGGTTTCAATTGTTTGTTGTAGAAGCATTCTGCTCCTCCTTTACGAAGAAATAGCTAGCGCCCCGAAGATTTATGTGTGGCAGTTTCAGTTGAATTGGTTCAGTCTCTGAAGGTAACGGACGTTGATCAAGACCGGTTTTTAGAATTGATTTCACACTGCTGTATGACCAAGCCCTGGTGGCAAAAGCTCGATTGCAAGCTGCGTTTAGACGGTCTCCACCAAATTCCTTGCCTAGCTTCAGAATTCCAATACAGGCTCTGTAGCCTTGCTCTGGATGCGGCTTCGACTCCAGAATGGCTTCAATTAATAGCTTGGTGCCCTGTCCATACATCTCAGCCCAGCCAATTAATCGAGGCGGATTGGCTGTTTGATATTCCCTATGTGACTTCGGCATGTGTTCCGGAAGCGTTGAATGTTTAGCCTTGTGGAAGTCTCTTGAATGGCTTGCTATGCGGCGATGCTTGTGAATTATCTCGACAGTGCTAGCAGTGATTCGAAGTTCTACTTCTTGTTTCGCCAAATGATATGGACAGCTGTACCAGTGCCCTTCAAATTCAACGTGGTAGTCAATGCCGACTCTAGCTTTTCGAAACTCTGCGAATTCGAAAGGCCTTTCTGGTAGTGAATTGAGAGCAGGTTGATCAAGTTCAACAAACATGGATTTGCGAGAACCTGGCATCTTCTTGAATGGGCGATTATTTGCATCTTCAAGAAGTTCTTTGATTGCGACTTTTATCTCGTGCAGTGAGAAGAAAGTACGATTACGCAGCCTAGCCAAAATCCATCGAGTTGCGAGTCCCACAGCTAGCTCCGCTTTCGCCTTATCTTTCGGTTTGCGCACTCGCGCTGGAATTACGGCACAAGAGTAATGCGAAGCCATCTCTAGGAACGTCGTATTTATTATCGGCTCATATCTGCAAGGCTGAGTGATTGTGGCTTTCGGGTTGTCTGGGACGATGATGGCCGGAGAACCCTGAAAGTAATTGAAGGCGTTCACATGGCCGGCGCACCACGACTGGCTAGTTTCGTCGAGAAAAGCGTCGGCAAAGAAGTAGCCACTTGCGCCCAACGCGCAAACAAAAATGTGTACGTCGCTAACTTCGCCGGTGTCACGATCTGTGAGTTTTAGCTTTTTGCCAGCGAAGTCTGAGAAAACCTTCTCGCCTGCTACGTGGTGAATTCTCATCGTGACATTGATGGCCCCAAGCCATTTCTTGTACCTATCGCAAAACTGAGAGAACTGCAGGCCATCTGGATTTTGTTCTTTGTATTCCTGCCAAAGCAGAATTTTAGTTACCCCCTTTCGTTTTAACTCCGTGTGAATATGCGCAAAATCTGGCTCTGGCCTTGCGTTTTGCAGCTCTGCTTGTGGTGGAAAGAGCAAAGCTTCAAGCGCAAAATCATCCAGCCCTTCTGGCAGCGGCCAAGTCAACTTGGCCGCTGCAGCACGAGCTAGGTAGCCGCCAACAGTAGCAGAAGACTTGTGAACGGCCTCTCCGATCTGTCGATGACTAAGACCGCATTGCCTTAATCTGAGAATTTCTCGTATACTTCGCATGGCTAACCTCTTTTGAGGCATGGAAACAACCTTTCTAGTAGTGTTCAAAGGTTGTATCTGTGCCGGTTAGCCAGCGTCAAGTTTTTAGATTTATCTGCTTCTTGCAAGTGATCAGTTTGACCGGAATCACTGATCAGTTTGAATCGGAGAAGGTGATCAGTTTGCTCCGGAATGACCGATCAGTTTGGTCCGGAATACTCA